>CAWEYJ010000018.1:0-55945 GCA_963813165.1 uncultured Pseudomonadota bacterium
GGTGCCCAGGGGCGGGATCGAACCACCGACACTGCGATTTTCAGTCGCATGCTCTACCAACTGAGCTACCTGGGCAGGTCCCGGCGCAGGGCCGGGAGCGCCGGTTTATAGTCAGGCCGGGCAGCCCTGTCCACCACGCTTCGCCTTCGGCACCGCGTGGCGCGGCCATGCCGGCAAGAGGCGCCAATCTGGCGCTAAATGCGCGAAAACACGTGAATTTCGCTACTCGCCGTCCTCGTCGTCATCCTTGGTGGCGGGAATGGCGTAGGAATTCGACAACCAGCGGTTCAGATCGACATCCCGGCAGCGCGCGGAACAAAACGGACGGGCGGCCTCGATGGCCGGCTTGCCGCAGATCGGGCAAGGCTTGCCCTTGCCGGTCACCCGGCCAGTTTCCTTGCCGCGTCCGGCACCGCCCGGTGGCTTAGCTGGCATTCAACCAGCCAAAGCGAATCGGGAAGCCTTCGCCCCCGAGCAGCGCAGTCAATTCGTATAACGGCAAGCCCACAACATTGCTGTAGGAGCCGACCATCTTGACCACGAACGATCCGGCGATGCCCTGCACCGCGTAACCGCCGGCCTTGCCGCGCCATTCGCCGGAGCCGATATAGGCCTGGATGTCGTCCTCGCTCAGGCGCTTGAAGCGCACGCGGGTCTCGACCAGGCGCTGCCGAAACGCCTCCCTCGGCGTCACCAGGCAGATCGCGGTGTAGACGCGATGGTTGCGCCCCGACAACAGCCGCAGGCATTGCGAGGCTTCGTCGACCAGGTTTGCCTTCGGCAGAATGCGGCGGCCGACCGCGACAACCGTATCGGCCGCCAGAATAAAGGCGCCGCGCAATTCGTCGTCGAGATGCACCGATTTGAGCGCGGCATCGGCCTTGGCGCGGGCCAGCCGGTTGGCGCAGGCGCGCGGCAACTCGCCGCGCTTCGGGGTCTCGTCGACGTCGGCGGGGCGCAACGCATCGGGCTCGATGCCGACCTGGTTGAGCAGGCTGAGACGGCGCGGCGAACCGGAGGCAAGAACGAATTTGGGACGGCCTAGCATGCGGGCTTGATCGGCGGGAGGACGGGAACGAAGCGGAACGAATGCGCGCGGAACCTATCGGAAGGCACCCGGCGAGACAACCGCATCGGGGTAAATTTGAGGGCCGCGGGACCGCGGTGATTCGTGTCTAGCCACTCGCCGCCCCGACCTTTGAAAAGCGCTTGCGAATGCGCAGCAACAGCCCGTCGCAGACCTCGCGATAGGCCTGCAGCTTCTGCTCGCGATTGCCTTCGGCGCCGGTCGGGTCGTGCGTCGGCCAGTATTCCACATCGGCGGCGAGCGTGCGCGTCAATTCCAGCGCCTTGTGATGCGCCTCGGGCGCCAGCGTGATGATCAGGTCGAAATTGAGCCCTTCCCAATCGTCCAGTTCCTCAAAGGTCATCGGCCGGTGGCCCGAGATGTCCTGGCCGAGTTCCGCCATCACGGCGACCGCGAACGGGTCGATCTCGCCCTTCCGGACGCCGGCGGATTTGACGTACATCGCGTGCGGAAACATGTGCTGCAGCAGGCTTTCGGCCATCGGCGAGCGCACGCTGTTCAAGCCGCATGCGAACAGCACGGCTTGCGGGGCGCGCATACGCGGCGGCGCCGCCATTGCTATGCTTCTTTTGCTTGACGCATGACCGGAGCCGAAAACCGGGGCCCGCTTTTCGGGATCATGAAGATTCGCTTTTTGCGCATGATCTGGTCCGAAATCCGGGATCCACTTTTCGGGATCATGCGCTTAACCCTTCCAGTGCAGGACGGAGATCAGCGTGAACAACCGGCGGGCGGTTTCGAAGTCGACCCGCACCTTGCCCTTCAACCGTTCCTGCAGCGTGCGCGAACCTTCGTCGTGGATGCCGCGGCGGCCCATGTCGATGGCCTCGATCTTGTCCGGCGTCCCGGTGCGAATCGCCTGATAATAGCTGTCGCAGATCATGAAGTAGTCCTTCACGATTCGCCGGAACGGCGTCAGCGACAGCAGATGCGCCACCACCGGGGTGCCGTCTTCGCGGCGGATGTCGAACATCAGCCGGTTGCCGGTGATCCCGATATGCAGCGTGAACGGCCCCTCGCCGGCGCCCTCCGGCGCGAACAGATTCTTTTCGACGAGATCATAGATGGCGATCGCGCGTTCGTGCTCGATGTCCGGACCGGAACGCCCGATCGATTCCTCGTCCAGCGTCACCGCGACGATGCGGTTTTGCGAGTTTTCATCTGCGGGCGGTTTGGTCATGACAGATTGAGGCGCAGTCCGACCGAACGCGCATGGGCATCGAGGCCTTCGGCCTTGCCCAGCGTCATCGCCGCCGCTCCCAGCGCGCGCAACTGGTCCGGCCCGCATTTCAGGATCGACGTTCGCTTCATGAAATCAAGCACGCCGAGGCCGGAGGAGAACCGCGCCGAGCGCGCCGTCGGCAGCACATGGTTGGAGCCGCCGACATAGTCGCCGATCGCCTCCGGCGTATGGGGCCCAAGGAAGATCGCCCCGGCATTGCGGATCTGTGCTGCAAGCGCTTCGGGATCCGACGTCATGATTTCCAGATGCTCGGCGGCGATCGCATTCGCCAGCCCCGCCGCTTCGTCCAGATTCTTGACCAGGATGATCGCGCCGAACTCGTTCCACGAGGCCCGCGCGATCTCCGCGCGCGGCAGCGTGCTCAACTGGGATTGCACCGCGCGCTCGACCTCATCCGCAAGCGCCGCGCTGTCGGTGACCAGGATCGACTGCGCGTTGACGTCGTGCTCGGCCTGCGCCAGCAGATCGGCCGCAATCCATCCGGCGTTGCCGGTGCGGTCGGCGATCACAAGCACTTCCGATGGGCCGGCGATCATGTCGATGCCGACCTTGCCGAATACCAGCCGCTTGGCGGCGGCGACATAGGCGTTGCCGGGGCCGACGATCTTGGCCACCGGCGCGATGGTCGCCGTACCGTAGGCCAGCGCCGCCACCGCCTGCGCGCCGCCGACGCGATAGATCTCGGACACGCCGCCGAGATGCGCCGCCGCCAGCACCAGCGGATTGAGCCTGCCACCGGGCGACGGCACCACCATCACCACCCGCGCGACACCGGCGACCCTGGCCGGCACCGCGTTCATCAGCACCGAGGACGGATAGGCGGCGGTGCCCCCGGGGACATAAAGCCCGACCGCCTCGATCGCGCTCCAGCGCCAGCCGAGTTCGACGCCCAGCGCATCGGTGAAGCGATCGTCCCTGGGCAATTGCCGCCGATGGAAAATCTCGATCCGGTCCCGCGCGAATTGGAGCGCATCGAGCGTTTGCGCGTCGCAGGCCTGCACGGCGGCGTCGATTTCGGCCGCGGTAATGCGCAAGCCGCTCGCATCCAGATCGAGGCGGTCGAACCTGCGCGTCGCCTCGATCAGCGCCGCATCGCCGCGCTCCGCCACATCGTCGACGATGGCACGGGTCGCGCTCTCGATATCGGCGGATACCTCGCGTTTCATGGCGAGGAATCCAGCGAATTGCTCGGCGAAATCGGCGCTGCTTCTGTCTAACCGAATGGGCATGACGGCTTTCCGGCGGCGGGCCTGAATGAAGGGCCTGCCCACTGCTCAATGGCGCGGCGACAAATCGCCGTCAACCCTGGAGCGCGGGGATTGAGTAATGATGTCAGGGCCACGCTTTTCCGGTCCCAACGGGTCGGCATTTTACGCCGCCCGATGACAGGCTCCGTACCAGACCCGGAATCTCGAGATTCCCCGATGTGCAATAGCACATCTGAGGTTCGCGCTTCGTGCGCCCCGGAAAAACGTTTCCATATCAGACGCGCGCGCGATCAGGCATCCTGCCCGGACGGCTCGGCGCCTTCGGAGGTTCCGAGATCGTCCGTGCCCAGGTCGGCCAGCTCGCATTCGAGACATTCGACGTCCAGCCGGAGCGCTCCACCCTGGGTGAACATCAGCATCGCGCTGCCGCCGGGCGGCTCGCCGGGACGAAACTCGATCCCGATCAGCTCCAGCCCGGCTTCCGGCGTTTCCAGATCGATGTGGCGCGACTTGCACGACAGCACCCGGTCGAAGCGCAGCGCCGAGATCAGGCGGCGCGGGGCGGTTTCCCCCGTCAGCGTCTGCTCCCAATCCAGCCGGTTCATGCCGATCACCAGCCGCTTTTCGCCCTGCCGCCAGATGATATCGCCGGTTTGCACGTGGGCATCCTGGACATGCGCGGAAATGACGGCGAGATCGTCGGCATCGAGTGCAATCAATTTGAGTTGTGCCGCCACCGCTAACACCTGAGAGTCCGGGCCTATTCCGTTCGCAGAAACGGCATCCGCTTTGCGGAAAACGCGTTCAAAATTCAATCGCTGATGCGCTCGATCGAAGCGCCGCAGGCCGACAGCTTTTCCTCGAGCCGCTCGAACCCGCGGTCAAGATGATAGACGCGGTTGACCATGGTCTCGCCTTCGGCGGCGAGGCCCGCGATCACCAGCGAAACCGACGCGCGCAGATCGGTCGCCATCACGGGCGCGCCGCGCAGTTTCGCGATGCCATCGATGGTGGCGGTCTCGCCGTCGAGATGAATCCGGGCGCCGAACCGTGCCAGTTCCTGCACATGCATGAAGCGATTCTCGAAAATCGTCTCGGTAATATGCGAAGAGCCGCCGGCGCAGGCCATCAGCGCCATCAGCTGCGCCTGCAGATCGGTGGGAAAGCCCGGAAACGGCGCGGTCGAGACCGTCACCGGGCTGATCCCGGCGCCGTTGCGGGCGACCCGGATGCCTTCATTGTTGACGGTGATCATGGCGCCGGCCTGGGTCAGCACGTCGAGCGCCGATTGCAGCAGTTCCGGCCGCGCGCCGGCGAGTTGCACGTCGCCGCCGGTCATCGCCACCGCCATCGCATAGGTGCCGGTCTCGATCCGGTCGGGCAGCACGGTGTGTCGCGCACCCTGAAGCTTGCTGACGCCCTCGATGACGATACGCTTGGTCCCCGCGCCGGAGACGCGCGCGCCCATCTTGTTGAGGCAATCGGCGACATCGAGAATTTCCGGCTCGCAGGCGGCGTTGGTGATGACCGTGGTGCCCTTCGCCAGGGTTGCCGCCATCAGCGCGACGTGGGTGCCGCTGACCGTTACCTTGGGAAAATCGATGTCGGCGCCCTTCAGGCCGCCCGGCGTCTTGGCGATCACATAGCCGCCATCGATGGTGATCTCGGCGCCGAGCTTCTCCAGCGCCATGATCAGTAAATCGACCGGCCGGGTGCCGATGGCGCAGCCGCCGGGCAGCGAGACCTTGGCCTCATGCATCCGCGCCAGCAGCGGCGCGATCACCCAGAAGCTCGCGCGCATCCGGGACACCAACTCATAGGGTGCGGTGGTATCGATGATATTGGCTGCCGAGATGTGCAGGGTCTGGCCCTGGTATTCATGATCGCCGGGCCGCTTGCCGGCCGACATGATATCGACGCCGTGATTGCCAAGAATACGCTGCAGCTGCGCGACATCGGCAAGCCGCGGCACGTTGTCGAGAACAAGCGTCTGCTCGGTGAGCAGGCCCGCGATCATCAGCGGCAGCGCTGCATTCTTCGCGCCGGAGATCGGAATGGTGCCGTTGAGCTTGCTGCCGCCGACGATACGAATGCGATCCATGCCGATACCTGCTTTTGCTATGCACAAAGTATAAGACGATGCGGCCGTTATGGCAAAAGCGTGAAATTTGCGGCTATTTGATGGGTTTTGACCGTCATTCCGGGGCACGCGCAAGCGTGAACCGGGAATCTCGAGATTCCGGGTTCGGTCCTGCCGGACTGCCCGGGAATGACGATCGGTCTAAACCGCGTTGATGTCTTCGCTTTCCAGCACCGGCTTCGGATAACCGTCGCGCGCGACCTTGATCATAGCGCGGCCGACCTGCTCGGTGGTGGTCAGGTATTTCGGCGCCACGCGGTTGAGCAAGGTCAGTATCGGTGCGGCCACGACATAAGCCGCCTGATACCAAGCGGTCTTTGACCTGATGCCATGCAGCGGCTGGATCCCGGCGGGACGAAACATATAGGCCGCCTTGAACGGCAGCTTGAGCAGATCGTTCTCGGTCTTGCCCTTGACCCGCGCCCACATCAGCGAGCCTTGCTCGGTGGAGTCGGTGCCGCGTCCGGTGACGTAGACGAACACCATGCCCGGGTTGAGCTTCGAAAGCGTCGTTGCCGCGGCAAGGGTGATGTCGTGGGTCAAATGCCGGTAGCGCTCCTCGCTCATGCCGACCGAGCTGACACCGAGACAGAAAAAGCAGGCGTCGAAGCCGGTGAGCTCGGATTCGATCGCGGAGAAATCGAGGAAGTTGTCGTGCACGATTTCGCGCAGCCTGGCATTGCGTTGTCCGGTCGTGCTGCGCCCGACCGCGAGCACGCTTTCGATCCCGGGATCGATCAGGCATTCGCGTAACACGCCTTGCCCGACCATGCCGGTTGCGCCGAACAGGACGACGTTCACCCAATCATTCCCTGATGAACGCGAGCAGGTCGGCGTTGATCGTGGCCGCTTGCGTGGTGGGCATGCCGTGCGGGAAGTCCTTGTAGGTCTTCAGCCTGCCCTTCTTCAGCAACTTTGCCGACAACGGTCCAGCGTCGGCGTAGGGAACGATCTGATCGTCTTCGCTATGCATCACCAGTACCGGCACCGTGATTTTCTTGAGGTCTTCGGTGAAGTCGGTCTGCGAGAAGGCGACGATGCCATCGTAATGCGCCTTGGCGCCGCCCATCATACCCTGGCGCCACCAATTTGCGATGACGGCCTCCGAGGCTTTCGCGCCTGGCCGGTTGTAGCCGTAGAAAGGCCCCTCCGGAAGCTCGCGGTAGAATTGCGAGCGATTGGCCGCGAGCTGGGCCTGAAGTCCGTCAAAGACTTCCTTAGGAAGCCCGCCCGGATTGGCCGCCGTTTTCACCATCAACGGCGGTACCGCGCTGATCAGCGCCGCCTTCGCCACACGGCTCTCGCCGTGCCGTCCCAGATAGTGCGCTACCTCGCCGCCGCCGGTGGAATGTCCGACATGAATGGCGTTCTTCAGATCGAGATGCGCTGTCAAAGCCGCAAGGTCGTCTGCATAATGATCCATGTCGTGGCCGTCGCCCGTCTGGGTGGATCGGCCGTGGCCGCGGCGGTCGTGCGCGATGACTCGATAGCCGTGGTTCAGGAAGAACAGCATCTGCGCGTCCCAGTCGTCGGCCGAGAGCGGCCAGCCATGGCTGAATACGATGGGCTGACCCGAGCCCCAGTCCTTATAGTAGATTTCGATGCCGTCCTTGGTCTTGATCGTCGTCACGGTGAAGTCTCCCTTATGTGGATGCCGTCAGTCCGGGACGCGCTTCCTATCAGGCGAACCTCATACCGGCCGAAAACGCCGCACAGCGCCAATGATCACAATCACGAAGAATAGAAGCACGAGACCCTGGACCACGGCGAATGCCGGTCCGGATGGCGGGTTACCCGGCGCCAGCGCGGTCAACGCCGGAATCTTGAGGAAGCTCTGGATGATCAGCACGAAGATGTTGAGATAAAGCGCGATCATCGCGGTCACCGCATAGATCCAGCGCCAGGCGCCGGAAAGCTTCATGCCGTAGAGCGCAAAGCATGCGATCGCCAGCAGCACCAGCGACAGAATGCCGATCATGTGCGACGGCAACAGTTGGGTGAACGGAAACCCGAAACCGGTGGCGCTGGTCAGGATCGTGGTGAGAAGAAACAGCGCGGTCCAGCCCGGCATCCGACGGGAGCCGAGCAGTCCGAACAGGGCGATAATGCCGGAAACGATTCCGACCAGACTGATGATCACGTGCAGCATGGTGAATGTCGGCAGACTCAGACCCAGCATCATGACGCGCTCCCCCTCGTTGGAACCGGGTCGATGCTACGACTCCCGACGAAAAATGGCCATACGCGCCGATGCTGGCGGCAGCCGCTCGTGCGGGCGGCGGCGCCGGAGGTCTCAATGGAAGCGCGGGGATCGGACTGGTGCGGCCGCAGCAATCGTGCGTTCGCAAACGTTCCGTGACGAAGCTGGAAATAGACGCCACCGATGAAGGTGACATAACTCGGCGACGAACGACCGGCAGCTAGCCCGGGCAGATTAGGAGGCCGCCGAACAAAGAGCCGGATGCTACTGATCGGTAGCCAGCTGCACCCTCTGGCGTCCACCATTCATGTCTTTGAGCTGGTTGACGTAGTCCTCAGGCTTCTGGAGATGGAATGGCACCTTCAAGCCCATGAAGGACGCGATCTCGCCAAGGAAAAACGTGCAATTGGCCGTTTCAGCGTTCCACAGCGGAGAGGTCTCCTGAAGGTGCTTGATGTAAGCGAAAACCTTCCGGGCATCCCCTTCACTCAGATAAACGCGATAGCTGGCCGTCAGATATTGAACGTCGAGGTCCCCATAACTCGCACCCGTCCCAGAGGGCACGAACGTCAGATGGCCCAACATATAGGGCAGTTCATCGCCGGCCGGCCACAGGCCGGCAACCTCGACCTGCTTTTCGCCCGTCTTGCCGAACCAAACGAACGCATGGCCATAAGTGGCCGCGGTACGAGCACGGAAATCGACGTAATAGGGTCCCTTGCCGGAAACAGCGGGCCTTCGAGCCGGTTTAGCAACCGACGCAGATGCCGGAGCGCTTGGCGCAACGGCCGCCACCGCATTAGACCGGTTCACCGATCTCTGCGGGCGCGAATCCGCTGGACGGGAGTCCGGTTGGTCCGTTTGCACCGCGACCTGCTGGGCAACGCTGCCGGCAGCTCCCAGAACCATGGAAGCCGCCAGAACGCTTATTCCCATCATAAATCGCTGGGCGAGCTTTCGCCGATTCGCTTTTGTCATCAACCCCTCATCGGGAAAGGCCGTGGACACTCATACCGTTCCCGGTCCACCAACCAAGGCTGTCATCGCCACACGACGGCTGGCCGCACACCTGCCGTCTGCCGCAACCTTCAGATTAGCCCTTGGTGACGATCGGCGGGCCAACCGGACCTTTGCCAATCGGACCCTTACCGATCGGGCCCTTGCCGATCGGCGCCTTGCCAACCGGCGCTTCCTGATAAACCGGCTGCGGGCGGGGAAGGTCCGCAGCAGCGGCAACACCGACCATAGCAATCAACCCAGTTCCAATGATCACGAATTTCAGCATGAAAATCCCCTACAGTTACGTGTCCTAACTCAAGCTACAAATAACCCGATAGCTGCTGCCAAGCAATTAAGAGTGGCGCGACAAATCCCCCAAAAAGCTTTTCTTTGACGGATGTTGCATAAATAGCACGCGGGTTCCGTCAGGTTCCGTCTGGACCCGCTCTTTAGAAGATCATTGGTATAACGCGGTAGGTCCGCGACATATATTCGCGATAGGGTTCGCCGAAGGTTTCCAGCATCAACCGTTCTTCCCTGGCGAGGCGGCCAAAAAACAGGATCCCGAAACCGATAATGCCGGAGAAACCCGCCACCCAATTTGGCAATAGCAGCGCTTGAGCCACGGCCCAAAGCCAGAATGCCGAATACATGGGGTGTCGAACCCGCCGATAGACGCCGTCAGTCACGAGTCGATGGCCCTCTCGCACATCGAGGCTAACCGACCAGTTGCGGCCGAGCGCCCGATGCGTCAGTTGAAACATCAGTAACGAGGCGGCCGCGAACAAAAGGCCCAGCCAACCCTGGACCGGCCATGGCGCGTAAGCTGCGAAATGAGGGATGGCGGTTGCGACATAGAAGAGAGGGATCACCCCAAGGCCGGTCAGCGATATTGCCAATAGCGCGGCTTCGCGAGGCCCCCGGGCGCTGCGCAGAACCGGCGTGCGATTTGAACGCCTCGCATATTTGTAGCGGATCAGATACCAGCCGACGGCCAGCATGACGAACACGAATTTGGACAGGCCGGGCGTCATCGCGGGCCAGATCGCCGCGCCGGTTCAACCGCGCCGTCATTGCTCATCATCATCGACGTGGCACCCTTTGCGGCAAAAGGAGCGCGATTCGAATTCCGGTTGCGGCAGCGCGCGGTCTCGCTTCGGCGCACGATCAAGAGCCTTCATGACAAGGACGACACAAGACCATGTTCTTCGGCCACATCGATCTCATCGTCCTGACGAATAAGAAGCTGATCTCGTCAAGGTACTCGTTCGGACCGCTGGCCATCACGCTCCAATTTGCTCGTCGACGAAGTCGCGGCGTGCTAGGATTGCGAAAGCCATGCGAACAACCATCGGCCGAACAGCCCCTAATTGCAGAAATCGACGGCGGACGTCCAGCGACAATGTTCATGAACAGGGACCGAGGCGAGTCGAGAGGCCGCATTCTGAGTTTTTTCTCCAGCCGTTCCTGGCTCATCCAGAATAACGTATGGCAGGCGGCGAGAATAGCCTGCATCGGCGCAGCAATACTTGGCAGTTCACTAGGCGGTTCCTCAGAAAGCGCGCGCGCCCAGATCCTGGAGGACACCTCCACCGCCGAAACCTGCCTCGCGGCAAATTCGAACCTGTCGCTGGGAACACGATTGCCCCGTACCGAGGCTCGTTTGAAATCCAGCGAGCCGCTCAAAATCGTTGCAATTGGCTCTTCCTCGACGGTGGGGCTTTGGGTCCTTAGCTCGGCGGCCACATATCCCGAGGTCATGCGACGTGAGCTCCTGAGACTGCAATCGAACGCCAGGATCGACGTCGTCAACAGCGGTCGTGTCGGCGACACGATTCCGGACAACCTGGCGCGCTTCCAACAAGACGTCTTTTCCTTCGGACCGGATCTCGTGGTGTGGCAGCTAGGCACAAATGACGTTGCCTGGGGCGGTCATCCCGACGACCAACTCAAGATCCAGATCGTTCAGGGCGTACGCGCGCTAAAGGCAAGTGGTGCCGATGTGGTCCTGATGGACCTGCAATTCTCGCCGATGGTGCTGGCCTCTGCTTATTATTCCCAAATGCAGGCAATTGTCAGCGAGGCGGCGCAGCAAGAACATGTCGGCCTGTTTTCCCGATTCGCACTCATGCACAATTCCGTTGACGCCGGCTTATCGCAAGGCGCGCTTGTGTCCTTTGACGGATTGCACAATTCGGCGGAAGGTTACGATTGCATCGGGCGAGCGCTGGCGCGTGCGATCTTCGCCAGCACGCGACCAATCGAATTGCGCGGCGCCGCGATCAGACGGACCGAAAGTCATCCTCATCGGAGAGCCCCGGCGAATTCGCAGTAGCTGTTGCCTCAGCTCCAAACTGCGCTCGACGCCAACCTCCGGGGCGTCAAAGATGCAGCGGTCGAATTCAGGCAGCGACCCGGTCTCTAACCGAACCATCGGCTTGAAATCGGTCGACGCCCCCCAGGGGCGCCGTGATGTCGTCGAATGCCAGCGGGCCGCAAATAATCATGCAGTAATCGTAGGGCGCGCGTTGGCCATTGCCCATCAGGAACTGATAGTGCATTCGCATGAAATGGAACCTGTGACGCCTGAAGGATGCGGGATCCATCATTGAGTGTATCTGGACGCGGCGGATATTCGGCCGTCCATCCGAACGATCGCGGCTCACCCGCTTGAGGGTAACCGGGTCGAAGCGGTAGAAACTGATCGCGTCGTCGCGAGCCTGGTATTCCGTCCAGTGAATCGACAATTCACCGGCCACGGTTTGCGTCGCCTGTCGAATCCGATCGCCCTTCGGATGCAAGGAGAATTTCGGGATCGTAGCGCCCACCGTGAGGACGCACAATGTCGGCCCGTGTTTCGCGAGCTGCGGATCTTGCTTCAAGCCGCGCGCGACCGCCTCCAAAGTCAATGCCGCGCCGAGCGAATGACCGACAACCAGAATTTCATCAACATCGGCTTTGCGGGCCCGTTCGATGATCTTGCAGGCGAAATCGTCGATTCTCTTCTCCAATTCCGGCCTCTGACCGTAGAGAAACTGCCGGGAAAAAATCGCGTCATCCAGAACGTGATTTATCCTGATGCGCGGGCCGAGCCAGCGCATCAAAGCCAGGAAAATCGCCGCCGCGATCAAAATGCCGGCGATCGCAGCGTACGCACCGGTCAAACCCGCCAGCCGGGTCGCGGCATAGGCGATCGCTGCGCCGCCAAGCCCGAACAGCGCGACGTAGAGATACGGAAAAATGAAAAAAGCGGCGTATTTCCAGTTTGCATAAACATACCGAAACCAGGTCCCGGTTACGACGAAGTCGAATAACGAGCGCCCCGATTGACCAAGACGCGACAACATTCCTCTCTCGGAATCACGCAGAACGAGATCATCCCACCGGAGCATTTCGAAAGTCATCCGGGTCTTCCAGTTCGGTCCCCAGGCTTCCGAGTCCCAGCTGGCGCTCACCTTCGATGTATCGGCGACCGCCGAGGTTTGCGACGAAACGTTCCAGGTTCGCTCGAAGTTCGAAAGGGACTGACGAAACCGTTCGAGCTGCCTTTCAGGAGTTATCGGATCATACCCGCCGATATGAAAGACATGTCGCCGCCCGATCATTCCTTAACTCCAATGTCATACCGTTTGGAAATCGCGCCGATAGCCCAAAAGGTTCGCAGCTGTTCACAAAACCGATGACGGGCGATGAATTGATCCTAGCCGATGTTTCCAGCGCCGTTAAGCGGGCTCGACCCGAGCCAGGAGCCATCCGAACTCGCCGCTGTCGTCGGCCATCGAAGGTGCCCCGCCCTCTGCGCAGATCGCGCGCTCAAGAAAAATCTGGCGGCATCAGCCTGTGACAAATCCGCGACATCCGTCCGGAATCAGGCCCCTCGACATCATCTTGCAGGCGATCCGTGTTGCCCGAACCGGCGCGCCCGTCCTATTGCTACAATTAGACAATCCGTTTCCGCTCAGGTCTTTGCAGGGATTTTTCATTATGTTTAGAATGGGTTTTTCCGTCGCGGTATTGGTGACCACTGCGGTCATAAGTGTCGGCAGTTGCTTCAATGCGGTCGGCCAACCGGCCACGACGTCCGGAGAGAAGATAGCAGCCCTCGCGGAACCGTCCGCTGCGCCCCGTGCTTCCGCGACCCAAGTCTATTTGATGCGCGGCTTCCTGAACGTGTTTTCCCTGGGCATGGACCGCCTTGCCGCCGAACTCCGCGGGGTCGGCATTTCCGCCACCGTGACCAGTTATGCCGAGTGGCAAGCGGTTGCGCGCGAAATTGCTGCTAACTACAAGGCTGGTCGACGTGGACCTATCGTGCTTGTGGGTCATTCCTTCGGTGCCGACGCCGTGATGGACATGGGAGAATATCTCGGCCAAATGGGCGTGCCCGTTGCCTTGATCGTTCCCTTCGACGGAACGTATTCCCATGCGGCGAGCGCGAACGTGGCCCGCGTTCTGAACATCTATAAGAGTGCCGAAGCCAAAATCACACGCGGTCCGGGTTTCCACGGCGAGCTCACGAATTACTACGTCCCGGATGCCAATGTCGGCCACATGAACATCGATGATATTCCCAGATTGCATTCGATGGTGATCAACAAGATAAGAGGGACTCGCGGCGCCGGATCGGCGTCGCCAAAGACATCGGGATAATCGTTCTCCGCGCCGCCGCGCGCGGCCCGGTTCACCCATACAATGATCGCCGCATTGCTCAGAGCGCCGGCTTTGCGGTGTCGCCGAGAAAATCGTGCAGGGCCGCCACCACCTGCGCGCCTTCGCCGATCGCGCCGCCGACCCGCTTGACCGACCCCGAACGAACGTCGCCGACGGCGAACACGCCCGGCACCGAGGTTTCCAGCGGCGACACCAACTGCCCTTCGCTCTTCCTGCACCGCGCGCCTGTCACCACGAAGCCGCCGCGATCGACCATGACGCCGCAGCCCTCGAGCCATCCGGTGGCGGGATCGGCGCCGACGAACAGGAACAGATTGCGGATGTCAGTGGTGCTGTCCTCGCCGGACAACCGGCTGCGCCAGCGTACCCGCTGCAGCGATGCGTCTTCGGTGCCCTCAAGCGCGACCACCTCGGTGTTGAACACCAATTCGATATTCGACGCGGCCTCGATGCGCTCGATCAGATAGCGCGACATGCTGGCGCCAAGGCCGCCGCCGCGGATCACCATGTGCACCTTGCGGGCGTGATCCGACAGGAACACCGCGGCCTGCCCGGCGGAATTGCCGCCGCCGACAAGCACGACTTCCTGTTCGGCACAGAGCCGCGCCTCGATCGGCGACGCCCAGTACCAGACCCCGCGGCCTTCGAAATCGGCGAGGTTCTCGATCTCGGGGCGCCGATAGCGCGCGCCGCTCGCGACCACGATCGACCGCGCGCGCAGCACGTCCCCATCCTCGAGTTTCAGGCCGAACGCGCCGTCGTCGCGCGAACAATCGAGCGACTTCACCGTCACCGGAATCATCATCTCGGCGCCGAATTTTTGCGCCTGGTTGAAGGCGCGCGCGGTCAGCGCCAGCCCGGAAATTCCGGTCGGAAAGCCGAGGTAATTCTCGATGCGCGCGCTGGCGCCGGCCTGTCCTCCGAACGCGCGCCCGTCGCACACCGCAACGCTGAGCCCCTCGGACGCCGCATAGACCGCGGTCGACAACCCCGCCGGACCGCTGCCGACGATGGCGACATCGTAGACCTTGTCCTTGGCGACCGCGCGTACCATGCCCATCGCGCGCGCCAGATCGGATTCGCTGGGATTGCGCAGCACGGTACCGTCGGCGGCCACCACCAGCGGCCAGTCGGTCGGCGACGGCGAATATCGCGCAATCAGTTCGGCGGCATCGTGATCGCCGGCCGGATCGAGCAGATGATGCGGATAGCCGTTGCGGGTGAGAAATCCCTGCAGGCGGATCACGCCGCGCGAATTCGAGGGTCCGATCAGCACCGGGCCGCCGGCGCCGCCCCGAATCAGGCTAACCCGGCGAAGGATCAGGGCGCGCATGATGCGCTCACCGAGATCGGCTTCCGCCACCAGCAGCGCGCGCAGCCGTTCCGGCGGGATCAGCAGCGTTTCGACGTCGCCCTCGGCATGGCCATCGACCAGTGCGACGCGGCCCGACAGCTGGCCGATTTCGGCGAGAAACTGGCCCGGCCCCTGATCGATCACCGGCGTGACGTGACCGAGGCCGTCGCGCTGGGTAATCGCGACATGGCCGGACAGCAGGACGAACATGCCCGGTCCCGGTTTGCCGGTCTCAAACAGCCTTTCGCCGTCCTTGTAACGGCGTAGCTCGCCGAATCGACGCATGCGCGCGATCTCGTCCGAGGTCAGCGCGGGAAAGGTCTGCTCATGGCGCGGAAACGCCGATGCTGCCGCAGCGCTCTCTTCTGCCTTGCTCTCCGCCGTGGTCTCTGCCGCCATTTCCATCTTTCTTCACTCAAGAAAACCAAATGATCTGGGATATTCCCCGGCGAGCCAACCGGCTATTTGCCCGGGTTTTCCTCGCTGCGTTCATGTGGTGCAATGTCATCAGAAGCAGAAGACGCAGCCGTGAAATTGTCTCGCGCCCGTGCCTGCGATTTTCGCCGCTTGAGATTCGCGCGCAGTGCCAGCTTCAGCCGATCCTGTCTTAAATCCTTGCTCGAATGCTTGCCAGAATCCCTGGCTGGGTCCTGTTCCGGATTCTTCGCCGGCGCTCCGGTTTGCCCCTCGCGTTTATGCTTCTCATCCTTCATCGTGGACCTGCTTGCATGCGCCGCCGCCGAGCGGCATGAACCGGAAGGATCGACCGATGGGCGAACGACACGCGCTGGCGCCCTTGCCGCAACGGACGCTGGACGGCTGGCATCGCTTTGTGGCGTCGGGCGATCACGATCTGCTGCAGTCCCTGCTATCAGAACATATTGTGTTTCGCTCGCCGTTCGTGCAATCGCCGATCCCCGGGCGGCCGGCGACCCTGCTGGTGCTGACGACGGTGGTGCAGATTTTCGAGAATTTTCGCTATCATCGGACATTTGTCAGCGGTTCGCACGATGCCGCGCTGGAATTTAGCGCCAATATCGGCAAATGGCAGCTCAAGGGTGTTGATCTCATCAAGTTCGGCGAGGCCGGCGAAATGATCGAATTCGAGGTCATGGTCCGGCCGATCAAGGCGCTGGCTGCACTGGGCGAGGAAATGGGGAACCGGATCGGCCCGCAACTGAGCCTGCTGAAGCAGGCAACAGGCGCGCCAGGCTGATTGTGGCGCTTTTGATGGCATCGCCACCGGCTCGCGCTTGCGCCGGTGGGGGCCTTGTGGCAAGGATCGGCGCGCCTTGTAGGGCCTTTTTGGCCGATTCTCGGGGGCGGTACGCTGCCGTAGCTCAGTGGTAGAGCACTCCATTGGTAATGGAGAGGTCGACAGTTCAATCCTGTCTGGCAGCACCATTTACTTGATTGAAAAAGCTATGTTTTCTCTGATCGGCCCGCGCGGCTCTTGTTCGTCGGCCGGCTAAGGAACCACCGCGTAACCACGAGGCTACTCTTTCGCTCGCGGGGCCGATGCGTAAGTGTCCCGGATCGGGCTTTCAGATGAGAGTTTTCAGCCGCCACGACGTTGATCTGGTTAAGACAGTCCAGGCGCACCTCAAAAACTTGGCCTCCTTGTCAGGCCATAAAGCCGATGAGCCTACGGCGCGAATAGCCACAGCACCGTTGAGGGCGCTTCTTTCGGAAGAAATGCTTCAGCGTGCATGGCTTGCATCTGGCCTTCGTGGCCCGATGACATTCAAGACCTACCGCATAACTAACGCCGGGAATGATGCAATCGCATATTGTGGGGGCGGTGACATCCTCCCCAATGTTCCTGTTTCGGTATGCCACAACGCTAGATTGGAAGAGCGCGTATTGAATTTAAGGGACTTCGGCCGTCAGACCAGAATCCTGGTCGGTAGGGAAAAGGCATCTACAACTGACATCATCAAATATGTCGCTAACGCATTAGGCGCCGCACATTTCGACCCGACCGGTAAGACTGCACACAAGTACGACCTTTTGCGGCGTATCGAAGCGGGCGAATTGGGGCAGATGTTCGTTTCTCAAATTAACGATCGAAACCCTCTTTACCACGAGGTTCTTTCGATCGCGCAAGCCGTTACCCGCTCACCTCAAATCAAAGAACTGCTGGATTGGTCCGTGCCAAATCCAACGCAAAGCGCGGGCTAACGCTTGAGCTTGCTACGGAACGAATGATGCCGTTCATCCAGCATCACGCGCGCGGCAGGTGACGCGGGCCGGCCGCGGTCGGCGCTAAGCTTTGACGGCGGCGAGAATCTCGTCGACGCCGGATATCTCTTGCCGTTTGAGCAGTTCGCCGGCGAGGCGCCTTAGCTTCTCTATATTCGCTGAGACGATGCGTTGCGCCTCGGCCTCGGCCCATCCAAGCTCGGCCGCGATTTGCGTAGGTGCGTGTTGATCCACGCGGCTCAAAAGCCAACTCATGTCGCTTGAATCGTAAGTGCAGCCATCAGCCGCCTCGCCGGACGCCAGTTCGGCGGCCCAGCCGCCCATCGCCACGATGTTTTCGCGCTCGCGCTCTAAAGCCACCGCCGGGTCACCTACCGGAGTATGGGTGCAGCGTCCAAAGCTTTTGTCATCTGGCCGTATCGAAACCAGGACGACGGTGAAGCCTTGGTCCATCGCAGCGATCGCATGGCCGGCTTCGTGCCACGCTGTCCGCTTAAGAGTTGGCATTTTCTGCATGATCCGCGGTTCCGGTCTTCGCCTTCATCTCGGCGGTGTGTGCTCTTTCTTAAACGGCACCGCGCGAGAACGAAAGGCATACGGGCTGCAGAATCCCGGAACGTTCCCGGGTTTCAAGAGGGGTAGAAACGCGCAATCTATTCTTCGTCGTCCGCGATGCGATCAAGTTCCTGCGCGGCAAGGTCACGGCTTCTCCGGTTTAGCGTGCGGAGGCAGCCACACGCATAGTACGTTGCGGTCTTGGTAGACGACAAGCGCGCCAACGATCTTTGATCGGATCGGCGAATTGCGCTCCAGGACTTCGATCTTGGCGCCGAGTTGGTTGCTGATAGTCGTGAAATCTTGCTGATTGTTCTTTGTCCACCATTCAACATCCGCGTGCTCCGCCTTTGGAAACTCCACGCAGATATCCACATCACTGCTCTCCGTATGATCTCCACGGACGCGGCTGCCGTATAGGTAAATCACGGCCGCCGGTGCTGGCGCGGCCCAGTCGGCGAGCTCCTTTGCCAGCGCGGAAAGTTCTGGCGTGACGATGAAAGGGGACGACGGATTAGGCATTTGCTGGCGCCGATAGTTGCTCGGAGACCATTTGCTGAATCGCCTCTTTTGGCAACAAACCTCCGCGCTGCCATGCAGCAACGACGATTGCGCGCACTTCGCCGGGTAGCGGCTCGTAGTGAATTGCCCTTGCTGGTTCTCCGATCGGCTTGGGAGGCGAAATCTGCGCCTTATTGACCTCGGGTTAGCAAAACTCGCCGCGCCTTCTTTATCAACTTACCGGGCACATTGTGAAGCGCGATGATCTTGGCCTTTTTGCATGCGTAGGAACGTTCGGCATGGCGGCAGTCCGATCGGGCTCAAGATCGCCCTCCGGGGCGACCTCATAGACAGTAGGCTTTTGGCCCGCACCAGAATTGCTTACCGCGTAAAGCTGAGCAGCCACCAGATCAGTGGTGACATAAACCCGATCCCTGCGGTGGGCGCCGCCCATGGCGACAAAGTCGGAAGCCGATAGCACCTTGGTGGTCGACGGCGGCAGGATGTATCCGCCAACTGATAATCCGCGCTTGCCGCCGTGAAAATAAGGAGCGCTTTTTAGGGGAACGCCTCTCGGGTCATCTGTCATCGGCTTTGCTCATCGATCGCTCGGATCGTCGGCGTCACTGATGGATCGTCCTAGAAGCAATTCACCGTGTTACCGGTCTTAGTGCAAGTTGTCGGACCACTTGCCGCAGCACCGGCCGCCACAATCGCTTGATCTCTTCTTAATCCACTGAGCAAATTGGTCTTGTACTCAGCGTACCGCCGCATTGCTTCGGCTTCCGTCATTTCCTTATTTCTTACAGACATAGCCAAGGCTTCGGAAAACTGAACGAACGCGGTCCCCTCGGGCGAACAGCTATTGTGAGCCGTGCACTCAGCATTTCTTGCCTCCTTACCGCATTCAACCATCGCGAGGAACGAGGACGTTTGAGCGTTGCACTTATCGTAATAGGTGTAAGCCGGTGGCGAAGTGGCCAGGCAGCCCGTGAGGACAAAGGGAAAGAGCAGGAAGGCGGCAAGAAGTAGAAAAACCCTGATTCGGAACATTTTGCGCCCCCCTGTTCATTCCCGCAGAGGTTTATCGGCTACTCTAGAAAATACTTCAAGTGGACCGGCGAAGCTGTCATCGCCTTCCAGATCGCTTCTTCATCCTTACCCCAGCCCCTCCCCCGTTCTCCGGGATGAACTCCACGCCTGCCTTTTCCAGGGCCTTGGCAATCACTGCAATCGTATCCTCAGCGACCTTGATAGGGCCGCCGGCCTCAGCCCTTTTCAGCGTCGGAATGGACACGCCGGCGGCTTCCGCGACTTCGGCCTGCGATAACCCTGTGAGCGCCCGCGCCGCCCTCAATTGAAAATAATCCGCCAACCCTCTTGATCCTTTTAGATCATTGTGTATGATCCTTTTGTATCAAACACAAACTCTGAAAGCAACCTCCGATGACAAACAGCACCATTCCGGTGAACGGCGGAGCCATATCCAAAGTTGACCGCAAGTTCGTGATGACACGGGCCTGGGCCATCTTCCGCCAAACCTATTGCTATCCGCAGATCAAGTTCTCCGACATCGGCCGCAAGTGCTTCGCATGGGCGCTGCGCCAGGCATGGGTTGAAGCCCGCGAGGCCGCCCGCCTTGCTGCGCTGTCCCCCGTCGCCAAGGCCGAGCGCATCGAAACACTGGAATGGCTGATCTCCTGCGCCGGGTACATCGACAGCGGACCGCGGTGGAAAGCAACCATCACTGCACACCGTGACGAAATCCGCCAACTCCAAGCGGCCTGAAAAGGAGAGCCGCCGCTCACCCGCCCGATCACAGAAACCCTCATGCCTGAAAGCGAGATATCCCGATGACCAAAGCAAACAATGCCACGAAATCGACTCACGAATTCGACCGACGATTCCCGGGGCAGGTCCACCGTAACACGGAGACTAGCCATGAACATGATTGTAAGCGCCGCTGCACTGACAGCGGGTTCCAAGGCCATCGCATCAGCCCAGCCGGACGATAGCGTCCTGTTGGAAATGGAAGAGAAGATTTTCGAGCACCGCGCCGCGGCGCAGGCATACGACGACGAGATTCTGAGGCTCGACGCTATTTGGAAGCCAGAATTTCTCCGGCTTCTTCACGAATTGCTTGCCGGCCGCAGCGCCCTGACACGAGACGAGCAATGGGCACTCATCGAGGCTATGCCGGAATGCAAAGAGCAAAAGCGGCTGGAGGGTTTGCAGGAGGTCCACTGGACCGAATTTGACAGGCTCATAGAGGAAATGTGGGCGACGCCCGCGCACACCCCGGAAGGCCGCCGCGCAAAAGTCCTAGTGTTGCTTGGTGCCATCCTCGGGGATGACTGGCGCCGCGGCGACCGGCACTGCGAATACGAGACTAAGCGGGCTCGATCACTCTTAATCGAGTTCATCGGCGGCGAGCCGGGCGAGCAGATGCGCAACCAGTTCGCCTGAGTCCAAAATGCTACGGGCCGCCGGTTCACGCCGGCGGCTATTTCTTTGAACCTTTGCTGACCCCGCGCAGACAGATAGTCACCGGGGGATTGCGCGTTCCGGACCGAACCCAACGCCACCAATCATCGTTTCAAGTTTGGTGGCGTCGCCCGCACGGCGCCGTGAGTTGGTGTGTGTCATGTATTTTCACGATAAAGGCACTAACCGTAGGGTGATGTTGATAGGATTGATGTTTTGCACTGCCTTCGTGCTTGTCAGCTTTTTTGCCAGGCCTCAGCCCGAAAACGACCGCGTGCTCGTCAAAGCTGATCGCCTAACCTTGACGGCGGGGAAGCCTCCGCTAGCGAATTAGGCATCCCATCACCGGCACAGGCGCTTTCGATCACGAAAACAGAAAGACGCCGATCAGCAAGCCCGCCGCAAATGCCCAGAGACCTAATGTGCAAGCTGAGATAACGCGGACGAGGTTACGAAGGTCCTGCGGGATCTCGTGGGTTCGATCCGTCATTACAGCCGCCCCCCCTGCGGTGGCCGGTAGGTCACGGGAGAATTGGGCACCGTCACCCTCCTCCTCATAGGTGCCCAAAAGAAGGCAATAGATCGCCGATCGGCCAAGGCCATCGGAGTCTCGGTTGCGGACACGTGTTGACCGAACAGTGGCGCCCAAGCGGAATATGATCGCTCGGCGGCTTCCGGCCAAGCTATTCGTCCCGCTTTAGCTTCCGCTTTCCCCAATGCGTGTCTTTGCGATCGGGATTGAAATTCGCTTCTCGTTTCGGTGCAGCGCTCGCATGACGCCAATCCTGGCGAGCATCGTCGGCCCGCCGCGGGTCGCGACCAGGATCAAGGCTTCCATAGCGGCCTGCCACTCCGGTGCGGTGTGTTCGGCCTTCGGAAGCTTGGTGATGTAGTTGCCGGCGTCCTGGAGGGTCACAACCTGGCGGCCGCGGGGCAGGTCGATCGGCTCGTCAAATTCGCGGGACCAGCCGGTGGGTAGTTTACCCATCAATCGGCATCCCGATCGGTTCGCGCAACCGCTTCATGGTGAACTCATAATTCCTCGATTGCAGGTGGCGCCAGGTTTCAACTTCGGTCTGGTAGCGGTCCTTGGGATATTTCGCGAAATACTCTCGAGCGACCCGGCGCGCTTCGCCATGCTCTCGGGTGAACTTGTCACGGATGTAAGGATCGCGCGGCATGGCCCATGATTCCGCCGATCGCGCGTCAATGGAAGCCGCTGGATATTGGGCCTCCGCTTCCTTTGGCACGCTATGGCGCGCGGCGTGGCCGCGGATGGGTTCTGGCAGTGGCCGACACGAGCCGCAAGAACTGCGCAACGGCAACCGGCGCATTGACATGCGCATGGTCAGGTTCTGGCGTTCCGCAAACGAGGTATTGATAAGGTCCGGATCAGGGTTACCCATGATCGGGTTCTTGATCGCGCCGATGCACTTGGGCGGGCTATAGCGGCCCGCGCCAGCGTAATCGGTCGCGAATATCTTGTTCAGCATGGCGTAGTCTGCATCGAAATCCACGACCGCCACGGCCTTTAGATAGGCCTTGTGGCCGTCCGTGGTGAGCTGGACGCGGTTGGCAAGCCGAGCCTTCAAATCCCCCATGAACGCAATGCCAGTGTACTGGCTGCGATCGCCAACGTGCCAAGACACGATCGGCTTGGAGTCGGCATCAATCGCGGTCCACGTCCAGACGTCGCCAGCGCCTTCGGGGGCGGCCTTGGCGAATTTGACGTTCTTTTGCTTGGCGTAGTTGAATGACCAGATTTCATCCGCCTGAACGGACTTGGCGGTAATACCGCGAACCGTCTTGTCATGGAAAGCGGCGCAAGCAACGCCTGCGTCAATCAAGAGTTTCGCCATGGTATTGAACGAAACGCCCGCCACCCGTGAAACCGAGCGCATGCTGGAACCCTCGCAGAGCATGCTCAGGATTTGGACGCGGGTTTCTAGGGGCAACTTGTTCATGTCGGTTATATAGATTGACTTCGTCGCCGAGTCAATTATATATCGTCGTGACGACGAACGAAAACAGGATAACCGACTATGATCTACCAGTACCCAAAACTAGAGCAGCAAGATCAAGATGTCCTAGAAATGATTAGGCAATTACGCCGTGATCTGCGCCATCAAGTAAACGTTAATCCTATCCGATGGACCGGATTCCTTCGAAGGAACACGTTTGCCCGAGCATTACAGGGGTCAAACAGCATCGAAGGGATCAATGCTGACCTATCAGAGGCAGTGGCAATCGTGGACGAGGAAAAGCCGGAAACCTTGGAGGAAGAGGCCGAAAAGGCGCTTACCTGTTATCGGACGGCCTTAACCTATATCTTGCGGCTCCATGATGATCCGTATGCGCAGATAAGCGCGCAACTTATCCGCAGTCTGCACTTTATGATGCTCAACTACGATATGACCATGCTTCCGGGCCAATGGAGGCCAGGACCAATACGTGTCGTTCATGAGCCTACAGGCAAAACGGTTTATGACGGTCCATCTCCGCAAGATGTTCCGAAGCTTGTCGACGAACTTGTCGAACAAATCACCGATGACGATAGCGTTGATTCGTCCAGAGTTCTTGCCGCGATGGCCCACCTGAACCTTGCAATGATCCATCCATTCCGCGACGGCAATGGACGTATGTCGCGCGCACTCCAAACTCTTGTGCTTACCCGTAACAATGTGGTGAGCCCCGTTTTTTGCAGCATCGAGGAATGGCTGGGAAGAAATACCGACGCCTACTATAAAATCTTGGGCGAAGTTGGCAAAGGAAAATGGAACCCCAAAAACAACGCGCTTCCTTGGGTTCGCTTCTGCTTGGTGGCGCACTATCAGCAAGCTGCAACACTAATGAAAAGAAATGCAGTTATTGGTCGAATGTGGGGCGAAATGGAGAAGTTGAGAAAGGAGCATGAGCTTCCGGAACGAACGGAACTTGCTCTCATGGACGCCGCGTTTCACTACAAAGTGAGGAACGGTCGGTATCGGCACGAAAATGAAATATCAGACGTTGTCGCCAGCCGAGATTTGAAACGATTATCCGAAATTGGACTACTTATGCCCGTAGGTGAAAAGCGCGGACGCTACTATGTGGCTGCAAAGCCGCTTGAAGCGATTAGGAAAAGTGCGCCGATAGAACGATGGCACCCAACCCGTACGATGCCATCAAGGGGCGGTCTAGCGGACAGCAGCTTTCTTTGCCCGTGTGACCCTCACCCGTGGCACTATCTTTTTCTTCGGCTTCGGTAGCTTCTCTTCAACTTCGCCGGTCGCGATCCTGCCTACCATGACGGCGGTGCCGATCACGTCTCCGGGTCGGCGTTCTCCTTTAGGTCCTTTTGGCATTTAGTCCTTTGCCGTCATCCGAGCGCATTCCGGCCATTTGTCGGGGGCCGTCTCAATCGCCTCCTTGATAGCATCCATAAACTCTTCGCGGGTAGCATCAATTTCACCCGCCTTCCACCGATTAGTCCCGATGGCATATGCACGCTTGTTAGCATCGTCATCCCACTGATCCACGATGCTATCGGAATGACCGGGAAACTCGCATTCTTTAACCGCTCCGGCCTGCTTGCGACTCAACGGCATCGTAATTTAGCGATTTAAGACGCTCCATTTCCCGTTTGACCTGACTTATCGGCTACTCCCGCGCTAGACTGGTCGGTAGAGTTGGGATGGCGCCTGGCCCGTTTCAAGGGGTAAATTATGCGGAAATTTCAAACTGATGCACTACCGACAAAACCCATTGTGCCCTGAGGATCAGCCCCCGGCGCGTTCAAATCGGTGCTAGTCCGGATGAATATCGAGGGCTGGCGCGCCCTTAAGATTTTCGGCAATAATGAAAGAGGCCACCCTAAACGCCTTGGCAGTCGAGGCGTTCAATGAATCCGCCGAAAAAGCACGGCAAGCGCCAGAGCGTCGAAAATCCATTGCTCGACTGAAAAGAGGCCGCTCGCTCTAACGGAGCCCTGCGTACGGCCGGGAGCCGGGGCTGGCCCTCACTCACTCTCCGTGATGTTGATCAGCGCCGCGATCAACATCAACGCGAAAGCGACAATCATCCAGTTCTGAAACGGGATACCCAGGAGCGTGACTTGCCTCACCAGCCAGTCGTCCACCGCAATCCCCGAAAGATATCAAAACGGAAGAGCTATCCTATGGAGTGGGGCTGACATGAACCTTACGAGATCGGCAAAACAGGCCAGTACCGAAAGTTCAAAAGTGAACATGATAAGAGACTGCAATCGACGGCGGCCCCTGAAACCGTCAGCATTGCTTACTCGTATCTAGAGGGCCGAGCATCGCTCCTGTTGAGGCAGGGCAATTGGAAGTGGTCGGTAGGGGTCGTCCGCTTTAGCACTTACGGACGGCCCCGCTCGCCCGTTCGCCACTACCCCCAAGGCGGCCTCAGCTTGCCCACCGAGCCGGGGCCCTCGTTTCGCTATGCTTGGGGTTTCATCCCGAGGCGTTGGGCGCAGATGCTGCCGCCGATGCCCATAGCACCATAAAGGCCTCTGCTGGCATTGGCGTCGTCGGTGTGGAGGTCAGTAATTAACCCGGCAGGCGATGTGACGACATTTACTTTGCACACGCGAGTTGAGGCGGTTCCGGAGCCGCGGTCTGTATCGATGTCGGTGATCGAGGCCAGTTGCCACATATAGGAACTGCCGCCGCTGTTCATTTTGAATGTGTTGGCGGGAGGACCGAACCGCACAACCAGCACATCCACGTTCTGGCCGATGTACTCGGCTCCGAGCCTGGCGGCCACCTCCTGGCGCGAGGCGGCACAACCCATCAGCGCGGCACTTAGCGCCACGATTGCCAAAATTCGCATGGTTGATTGTGTTCCCCCAGACTACATGGGAGTGTTACGCAACCAAAAGGCGAGAGCAAGGGGAATTGCCGACGTTAGAAGGCGATCGCCAGATCGAGCATCCCCCGGAGCCGAAGTCCCGAGGAACGTTGAACCGGTCCACGGATGCAAGGATCACGGGGCTTAGGCCATTTACGGTTTTTCCGCCTTTCGCCCTTAACCCAAGTCCCGACTTATCCTTGGCTTCCTCGCGTTCAAGCCCGGCTACCGCGTCAGGTCCAGATCTTCCTCAAGCAGGCTGACGGGATTCTTTAGCTGTTGCTTTGTGGAGCGTCCAAAGGTGCAGGCCAGCACGACAGGGGTTTCCTTGGTGTGAAGTCGCCAGTGTGCACCAATTAAATGGCCTCCCCCGGTGCATACGTCATCGAGCAAGATGATCGGGCCGTCGACTGCTTGAACGAGGCAATATGCCTTCTCGAAATGAGATGCCTCACGTGGACCGCCCTCGCGGGATTTTTTCTGGACTTCATTGAATACGAGCGCAGGCACCACTTTAAACTTCCCGCCGCTATGCTGGGCTATCTTGTTAGCAAGATCGAGCGTTCTAAAGCCCGGTGTCGTGGCGGAGATAACATGCGAATTTGGAATCGGAACGATAGTTGCGGGCTCATCGTGGTGACGAAGGATGTTGGCGGCAAGTGCCCGCGGTATCCGATCTACAAATTCGTGCACGTTCGATTGATTGTATTTCCGGTAAACTCCACCGACCACGCTATGAAAGTAGCCGTTAATGGGGTCGCCCTTGAGCGCCTTTACCATTTTCGTTGCGCGGTGGTCTTCTGGGCGCCACTTGACATCGGCGTCCGTCAGGTAGGCGCAGACGCTGATGAGTTTAAGACCGCCCAATTGCGCTAATGATTTCGTCGGGAGACGAAAGCACACCCACCTTGCGTTGCCCTAAAAACCGTGCTGGCCACTTCAAGCTATTGTCCTCAACGACGGATTTAGCGATGAACAGCCAGCGGCCAAGACTTACACACTCAGCAGCTTGATGGAGCGTACCGGACGTGTCCGACGCTTCGATGATCACGGTGGCATCGCTGACAGCCGCCATCACACGATTCCGAACTGGAAAGTTAGACTTGAAAACTCGATCGCCTTCTTTGAAGGGAGACATCAGCAAATGATGTGAGTAAATCTGTTGCTGGAGTTCCGCATTCTCGGCCGGATATGCCTTGTCGAGTGGCGTTCCAATGATCGCTGCGACGCGGCCGCCGTGTGATATCGCGCTCGTCAATGCCGCAGTGTCGACGCCTTTTGCAAGACCGCTAACAACTGTAATTCCAGATTTGGCGAGTTCGCGCGCTAATTGCGATGCGCGCTTCCAACCAGCACCCGAAACTTCGCGCGTGCCGACGATTGAAACTGTTGGCGCATCCAGAAGGTCCAATTCACCAGCATAGAACACGGTTGCTTCCCGACGAGACGAGGCTTCCCGCAGAAAAGTCATCTGTCGATCTTGAAGTGCGGCCCGACCGATCCTCAATAGAAGATCGCTGAACGGATATTCGTGGCGATCAGGAGGCGGCGTGTATCCGCTTCGCCTCCGCGCGTGTCCGTCTGATGATGGGGGCCTGGTTGCGGTCAATGGCACGCCGCGAATCCTCAATTTGGCAGTTTAGTGTAGCGAGAGGGGAGCCCCTCGTCACAGGGTTTTTTCCCGGTTTCCGCGATTATAGGCAACGAATTGTGAGCTTTTTGGTTGCGCGGCGTCCGCGGCGGGGCAGACTCGCTCGCCAGCCCCCTCAGGCTTCATGCTATTGAAGCTTGCTTCCGTTCCATGGCGATCTGCCGAACTACATCTGCCTCGTCGCGGCCGTCTTTGCGTACCCAACGACCTTCCCAGCGATAATTCTCGCACATATGGTTCCCTGGCTCTGGCTTAAACGGCACCAGCCGGATGAACATGTCATCTGGGCTTGCGCCTTCCTCAATCAGTTTCGCGATTGCTGCGTCCCCCGCCTGGGGCTTCATTGCTGTAACTGTATGAGTTTTTCGCGAGGGAGTTTCCTGCACCATCCGAACCGTCTCCAGTTTCCTCAAACGCTTTTCAATAGATGGATTTATAGCCGTTGCTCCAATTTTTCCAAACGCGCCAACACTTCGGTAGTTTCGACCGCCTTCACATAGGCGTCGATCAGTTTGCCAATCTCAGCCGCTTCCGACGGCGTAAGGCTGCCGGCGGCGACGGCCGCCAAGAGCGCCGCGCTGGCTGCTTTGGCATCCGCAGCGGTATTAATCGTCGGCATCTCGATCGAGACGGGCCGATCTCTTCGCGCCGGCAGAATGCGATCGAGGCACATCCGCAATGCCATCATATCGCCGCCCAAGGCCAACTCGATTGCCTTCTGCGTCAACGCCTCCGCCTGGCCGTCTAAAAGGGTTTCCAGCGCGAGCGTCGCCTTGTTACGGGCTCCCTTCGGACGCCCCGCAGGATTGCCAGACTGACCGGGAGGAAACTGGCTGTTTCCCTGTTTTCTTTCTGTAATTTCAGGCATCATGATATCGTCGGTTGCGCTTCCGCCGCCGCCTTCAACTCCGATAGATTGATCAACGAGGCCCATGTGCGCCCTTTAATTCTGGCATGTCTTGCCCTCTATGCCGTTGCCATGGCCGGCGTGAGTTTTGCAGCCCACGGTATCGTCGACCACTTCGGCGTCGTTGGTGGATTGGTGACCATTGCCACCATGTACGGCGCCGCACGCTTGTACGATCACCGCGTACGCCGCTGATTTCGCTCGCCGGTATCGCCCTGCGAGAGCATCCCGAGCCCGTTTGCAAACCGCGGATCGGCCGCACGCCGCGCCTGCGGTCCATAAAATAGACTGGTCGCCTTCCGCGCCGCGTTGGCGTTCCCGATCGCCGTCACACCCTTGTCGAGAGCATAGCCGGCGACGGCGCCAGGAATGCCGCCACCGTGCAAGCCGAGCAGCGGCAACAGCGTATGGCGCAGGCCGCCCGCCATCCGCGCCAGCATCGGCGCCGTCCCGCTGGGATTGGTGGTGCCCTTGACCGGGATCATTTGCCGGTAGACCGACGCCAGTTTGCGCATCAGGTCCAATTCATTCGGCGAATAGAAGACTTTCGAGAGCTGAGAGCCGCTTTCGTTCAGAAATTCATGGAGCCGTTGCGAGAGCGCTTGCGATTCGAAGGGGATTTTCCCCTCGCCAGCGTTCGTCAGCTTCTCAAACATGCCTTGACGGAGCGCGTTCCAGCTTTCCGGAGACAGCGTTTCTTTCAGATGCGCGGCGAGCGGAACGGCGATCCGGCCGGCGCCCTTGCCGGTTGCGCCGTAGAGATCGGACACGATTTGATTGGCCGAGGCCGGCGGCGCGCCATCGGCGCCGGTGTAGCGGCGCACCGCCGCGGCAACCGCGCCAGGTTCTTTCGCTTGCGGCAGCGTCCCGCGGAGCCGATCGGCGTAACGCGCGAGCGTTGCACGTTCAGACGGCTCAAACGCAGTTTGCGCGAGCAGCTTGCCTTTCGTCCCGTTCAAGAAATCATCGATTCGGGCCGCGGCTTCTTCCGGCTCACCAGCCCGCAAATGCGCGAAAAGACCCTGCTTATAGGTGCCCCATTCACCGGAGTTTTTACCGAAGATCCTCAAAATCCGTTGCGCAACCTGCACCGGCATTTGACCGCCAGGCGACGACGGCGAGCCATAGGACAGGCGCACCACTTCATCAGGCGTTGCTTTCGTGTCGGAGAACTTGCCAAGGATTTTCTCGACGGCCGAGCCCACCGTATCACCGGCGCCGCGCTTGGAAAATTTCGACTTGTAATCGGCGAACGAGGCGCGGGCGTCTTTCTGCATTTGCAGCACCGCCGGACCATCGCCCGAAAACTTACCTTCCGCCACCATCCGGTCAACGCGCGAGCCGAATTGATCCATAATGTGTTCGAGCGCGTGAAGATCGGCGCCGGATCCGCCGGCCATCATGCGGCGCCGAGCGTCCCCGTAGAGCGTCGAAAGCTGTTTTCGCACCTGTTCGACGTCGCGCATGGTGAAAGCCGAACCGGGGATCCCCGTTTCGGCCGCCTTGACAGGCCGCGGAAGATCGCCCGGGAAATCACCCTTGGGCGCGGCACCGCCGGCTGCATCCTCCTGATCCAGTTGGTGCATGGCGTGTTCGACCGCCGAATCGGGGTCCATCCGCTCGTTAGCCATCAGGTGAACGGCGCGCGCCTTGACGTCGGGACCGAGATCGCCATGTCCTGCCTCATGCAGATCATCCTCGAAACCCTGCATATGCCTATCGTATTCGGCCTGCTCGCGCTCCGATCGCGCGGCGCCCTCGCGCTTAGTTTGATACCCCTCCGACCCTTCCGGATAGCGCTTTTGCCCGCGCATTTCCGCGTCAACGGCGTCCAGAAGATCGTTTACGCCCGACGTTCCGTTATGATCGCCGCGGAAATAGCCCGCTTCCTCCGCTGCCTCGCGCGCATAATCGAGCGGCCAGCCACCTTGGCGAACCAGCTTGCGACGGCCTACGCCTTCAACATTGACCGTGTGGCCGTGCGCGCCGATAGCGTTCAGTTCGGCATCGGGCCCCAAACCGCCCTTTGACGCCAGAAATTCGAGCAGGCTTTGCGCTTTCGGTGCCGCCGCAGCCGGCGCGACCGCGGCCTGTTTTTGCCGGTCATAGGCCGAGGCGACATCATTGCCGAAGCGCTGGCGGATATCGGAGACGTTTTGCGCGTGATCTGCGCCGAGACCGGGCGCCGGCGCGCCCGCGACAGGGCGCCCAGGACCGGCCGCGTTCATGCGGCTGTCAATGACATCGAGCGCGTGGAGCGCAAGCGGCGTGTTGGTCGGATCGAGCGAGACCGGGTGTTGCGCGTTGGCAAGCCCGGCATCGACATCGCCGCGGAAACCGGCCGCAGAGCCCGGCGCGAACTCGCCAGGCTGTTCAGCTACACGGTCATATTTGCTGCGGTAGTCAGTTTTGGCCGCATCACGCGCCGCCGCAATGCGATCGGACAGCGTTTCCGCCGCATCGAACGGAGTTGCAGCGCGGACCTGACCACCGCCGAAAGCCCGCGCCATATCGGTGCCCTGCTGCGCCGGCGACATCGGGCCCGCATGAACGCCCGCGCCGGCCGCTTGCCGCGCCTGCTCTTGCGAGATCAATTCTGCTGCAATGCGTTCAGCCGCGTCTTGCGGCGACGTGGTTGCAGCGGAGCCGGTCGGATCGAGGCCGGCCGCGATATTGCCGCGCGCCGCGCTCACGCGAGCGTCTTGCAGATCCTTGAAGCCTTGCGCATTGGCTTGCGCGGCATCGCCGCGGCCACCGCGGAGCATGATTTGCTGTTCTGCCGACAAGGCCGGGTTTTGCGTTACTTCCGCTTGCGAGAGCGGAACATCGACGCCGGCGACGTTTTCGACCGCTTGCGGAACGGCCCCGGGCGGCCGGACGCGATCGGCGATTGCCGCCACGCCCTTGCCTATGACTTTGCCAACAGGACCGGCCGCGCCACCGATCACACCGCCGGTTAGCGCCGCATCGACGGGATTTTGACCGCGCGAAGCAGCATCGGCAGCAGACAGGGCGGCACCGGAAATAGCGCCATTCCGGACCATTTGGGGAACCGTACCAGTGAGTCCGAAGGCTTTCGGAGCGGCCATCATGAACGGTGCCGTCGAGGCGAGCGAACCCGCTACTTGCGCCGCGGTATCGACCCCCGGATGATCTTTCGCAAATCGAGCGTCCGCGCCTTCCTGATCGCGGAGGGAATGCGCGTAGCGGTCGGAGAACGACGGTTCCGAAAGCTGGTCTTTTTCATCAAAAAAGCGATTGAGAACCGGCGCGAGCGCCGCGTTTGTCGCTGCATCGAGCTTGTTCAGCGAGCCGCCGATAATGGGGACGCCGGTTGCAGCCGCACGGCCGAGGTCATTCGCCGATACCGGCGCGGGAGCGGCCGGAGCAGCCCCGCCGATCTGCGATTGCAGGATTTGAAACGCCTGTTCCGGCGTCGAGCCATACGGACCCTGCACGGAATAGCGTTTGCCGTCAGGCGACGTGAACTCAAAATTCGTCATAGGAAGCGCGGGCGCAGCACCAGGCGCGGGGGCCGAGGGCGCCGTGGGAGCGCCACCCCCGAAATGCTGCATCAAGACGCCGTGGATCGTTTCGCGATCGGTCCCGTCAGGGAATTGGACCGTCGCACCGTTAGGAACAGTTACACTGATCGTCATTTTGAACCTCCGCCGATATAGCCGGGCAGTCCCATTACAAAATCCTGATGATGTAGTTGCAGGTGATTAAAGGGGGGACGGTTCTTACCGGCGTGCTCGTGCCGCCCTGCGCAGAGCCGGTGAAGGTCGAAGTGATCGTGATGTTCGCATAGCCGCTCGGCTGGTAAGCGGCCGACCCCGAAGTCGAAACGTCCACCGTACCGTTCGTAAAAAGAACGTTGCTGAGACTTGACGAGCTGGCCACCCCACCGCTTGGTGTGTAAGGCGGCAGATTCGCAGTAACCAGCGTGCTATGTTCGCTGCTATTGCCGGTCTGACCCAACAAAGTTGAGTTGCCGCCGAAATATGTAGACGTCAGCCGAGTTGCTGCCGATTCGATCATCGCCGACACGCGGCCGGTTTTGTCCGGCACGTTGAACGTCGTCGAACCGTCGCCCACGCCGAACGTTGTCCCCCAAATAGCGAAGGCCGCAGAGTACACCGTTCTCGAGATCGCCTGCCCCGCCGGGAAGATGAACCGGCTATTCGGCGCGATGGTGCCCCAAAAATCCATGCCCGCGAGAAGCGGGATTTGATACGGGTTTGAATAGAAGCCTTGAAGGTAGAAGGCGCCGGCCGTGTTGTTAAACAGCGCCGTGTAAGGCGTTCCGACAACCAGCGTGCCGGCCACGAGATTGACGCCCGGCGCCGACTGCAAAGGAAACGCGCCCAGGCTATCGACGTTCAGCGTGATCGGCCCGTCAACGTTGGTTTGGTTCGGCGAAAACGCGATAACCTGACCGTCAAGATGCACTAACAAATCGTACTCCGAATAGGACGAAACGGTGTAAGCGGCATTTGTGCCGCCCGTGACGATCGCACCGGCAATGTCGTCGCGGTATCGTGCGAGTGCCGCCATGGCACCGCGAACGCCGTCGTTAATCGCGGACGCGGCCATGCCTTCGGGCATTGGACATGTCGGGTCAGCCGTGGCATTCGAGGCTGCGGTTTGGCTCCAGCGATAGAGGGGCATCAGAGCGCCTCCAGTGACTTTGGAATCACCGGATAGGTCCGCACCACCCGATCGCCATCTACCCGATAGGTTGGTGCCAGCCGCCAATGGCGCTTCGGATCGAAAGGCTCGCTGTCCTCATTTTCGACCGGTAGCCAAGTCCTGGTGTCGCCTTCGTCAAGCTGTGTCACAATCGCAATGCGTCGATTGTTTGCCGGCCCTACGAGGGCCAAGGAGCCGTTTTCGACGAGAGCGTATTGTTGGGGTTCGTCGTTTGCTGCTAAGGCGGCATTACCTGACATTTTGATATTCTCCGAGGTTCTGCGGCCGCCCCGAACGTGGGCGCGATGAGGTCGAGCAAACGAGCGGCCCGATCTTGCTTTGTGCCCATGCATCCAGGCCGGACGCCGGATACAACGGAAACCGTCCCGCCAACCGAAAAGGGGGCCCCTCTGAGCTCACGCAAGCGAGCTTGGCGAGCGTCTTTGGTGAGCATGGAATGTTGTAGGTTTCGACAACGTACTCGGCAGCTTGGGTACGCCGAAGCAGGCGTTCGCCCTTGAGCACTTCAGCAGATTGAGAAATTGACGTTGGTTCAGCAGATGATTCGCTCATCACCGGTCCTTTGGAGTATGGATTTGTGCTTCATTCGGCGAAGCGGTCCGAAACAGCCCGGTAACGTCGGTCTGACCACGAAAAACCGTTTGTGAGGTCGGTCGCACCTTCGGCACGTTGACGGGTGCCAGCCGGAAACAGATTGAAAGCAGGCTCTGCGGGCCCGTGATGCTATGACGGGCATCACCCGGAAACAGATTGAAGGCTCTGCGGGCCCTTTGGCGTCTAACGGCTGCCGGCCGAATCGCGCGTGTTGGGCTCGCGCGATTTCCTTAGAATATTCGAACCCTCTTTTTCTCCCGTTAAAGCCTCAACATGCTTAGAGGTTATCCACCTATTTTAGGCATTCCGAAAATTGACGATGAATGATATCGGCGCCCCCGCTCATCGCGCGCATTGTTCCCCGTGCGTGAATTGAGAACGTGGAGTGCTCCGCCAAACGGTCGCCGTCAATCCGCTGGCATTTCGACGTCGCACTCCCGTCTGTTTGATCATGCCAAGCCGGTTGAGCTCGCTAACGCGAGGTCTAACGCTCAAAACTGAGAGATTGAGCGAGGTCGCGATTTCGTCGGCAGTGAGCCCGGCAGGATTTCGCTTGAACTCTTCCAGTACCGCGGCGCGCAGCTTCGCGGAGGCGGGCGCCACCTTTTCCGCTGCCATCTGGGATGGGCCGGGCACCTTGAAGCCCGGAGCATCGGGGTAAACTTGTTCAGACATTCAACTCATGACGCTACTCCGTGTTAAATCGAGGCCGGGCTAAACCCGGACTTCAAATGAGCCGACAGCTCTTGCAGGCCCTTCAATATCCGCGCATCTTCTTCCGGATCGGGAGCGCGCGGCGGGAGCGCCTTGCGGTTTGCGCGCTCGTACCGGGCTTGCATCTCAAGGTGTTCGTCTCTCCATCCGTCGAGCAACTTCCTGATCTCGGCCAAATTCAAAAACGATAGCTTGGCGGGGATTCCTTCGACCGGATCAACCGCCCGCGCGATAACTGGCGCGGGGAAGGTCGATAGCGTCTTGACCAAGCCCGAGGCGAATGCCTGCGGATCGCTGGCCGGAATGGTCGGGTAGAAGCCCAGGATTTGCCGGGCCGCCGTGGCCGCCGCCTGAGGCGAAATTTTCAAGTCCATTGAGAATATCCTTCGTTTCGTGTTGCGCGCGCTGGTGGTCGGTCAGGGATCTTGCTGGCGGACCTGCCCCCTTGAGCCGAGCCGATATCCACGACGACGGGTCAACCACGCGGTTGCGTTCGGCATCTTCGATGAGGCCCAGGACCGTCACAGCGTCGTCAGAAGCGGCTTTCAGGCATTTGCCGACGAATGATCGGCAAGCGTCCGGACCCTTCCCGGTCAGCCTTGCGAGGGTTTGCAAGCCACGTCCGAACAGATCGGCGCGAACGTCGCGAGGCGCGATTGCGTCAGAGCCGCTAGGCTCTGAAATCCTTTCCAATCGTATCGTCTCCCTTCCTTTCCTCTCCCTTCCCTTCCGTCGCGACCATTCCCGGAGCGTTCTTGGAATAGCCGTCGACCGGGGCGGGATATTTAGCCGGCTGCGGCTTGTCGATCCGCTGATGTTGCCAGCCCGTTATCTGCAAAAACTCTCTGCTTCTAGCGGTATAGTGTAGGAGCAGACCATTCGCGGAGAGTTCGGCTATCATTCCTAGAATTGTCTCGGACGAGATATCGTCGCCGGGAAAAATCTGCGCTTTGATGGTTTTCGGCGCGAGCGGGAACCGTCCGCAATCATCGGCGAAATTCCACATGCCGATGAACAGTAGGCGAGCGTTCAACGAACATTCCATGACTTGTTCGGACGTCCAAAATTCCGGCTTGATAGATCGTATTCGCGCCATCGCTCAGGCAACCTCTCGTCGAGCATCAGAGGTTGATTTGCGCTTGCCGGCCTCAAGCCAGTCATCAAGGTCATCGGGATCGTAACGAATCGTACCGTTGCGCTTGATGAAGACGGGCCCTCCGCCGGTGCAGCGGAGTTTTGTCAGATAAGCGTCGGTAAATCCGGTGTATTGGGCCGCGCCCTTAACGTCGAGCGGCGAGCGATGTTCTTTCGTTTGCATTGGAATGATGACCTTTGGCTGTTGAAACGCAGCCCCAGTCAAACACGCCCAAACTAGCGCTCCATGAGCCCCATCTATCTAGGAGCTTCCCAGAGTGGCGATAAAACTCCAAAAACATGAGATGTCTCATAGTGATAGAATTTAGTATGAAAAATTCGTAAGGTGATCGAAAGTATCTGCCCCAAAGCAGCCCCGCAGCCGGCGCAATTCGTGCAATGGACAACGCGGCGGGGGCCAGCTTTTCGGGAGCTACCCTAGCCGCGCCAATTCTTGGCTCGTTTCGCCTTCGATATGTTGGTGACGTTCTCCCGCGGCGCCTTCACTTCGCCCATCGCGCGTTGCTGCCAGCCGGCTCCCAATGTATATGCTTTCTTCAACGGGTCGTTATCGAGGTGCGCGTACCGCTGCGTCGTGGCGCTCTGGGTGTGTCCGAGCAGCTTGCCGATGATAGGCAGCCCAAGACCGGCGCCAGCACCCACCGAGGCATGTGTGTGGCGCAGATCGTGAATGCGAACGCCGGTAAGGCCAGCACGTCGAAACTGCTTTCCATGGCTTTTTGAGATCAGAACGCGGCTTATCTGGCGTGGTGCCGGCAATGACGAAATCGCCCGATCGCGGCAATGCGTTCAGAGGGGTCAGGGCGGGCGCGTTCAGCACGATTGTCTTCTTTCCGGTCTTGCTGGTGGGTAGAAGCAACAGACCGCGCTCAAAGTCGATATGATCCCATTTGAGGTGCAGGATTTCGCGAAGTCTGAGCCACATTGAAAATCAGCAGACGCATCGCGGCCGCCGCGTGAGGTCCGATGACGGTACGGCGGTTGTCCTGTTGGGTGCGTGTTGGCCGTCACCTTCGTTTCGTCCACGTCATACGGGAGTCCCAAGGTTTCGGCCTCCCTGATCAATTCGCCGATCTGCGCCAGCTCAAGCGTCGATAGGTAGCGCTCGCGCCCTTCTTCGGGGAAATACTCGATACCCCGGCACGGATTGAAGCCGACCGGGACAACATGGGTCTTCCCCGCGAAGGTAAAAAGGCTGCTGAGAATCCGGAGCAGCCGGTTGGCTTGATAGGGAGTGTGGGCATTCTTGCTGTGGAGCCGCTGAATTTCGGCCGATGTGATCTTATCGGCCTTGCGCTTCCCGATCTCCGGAGAGGCCAGCCGCTCCAGCAAATCGCGGTATGATCTGGCGGATGATGCCGAACGCTTGGCCTGGACATGCTCGGTCAGGAATTGCTCGGCAACCTCTGCGAAGGTTGACGCGCGCTTGTCCGCGGCCCGCTGGGCGGCCGGATCGGCGCCGTGGGCAACCGAGCCAAGCGTTTTCTTGGCCAGCGTGCGGGCCTCGTCTGGTGTGATGGTGCCAGCCTTCGCCAGCGTGAGACGCCTTGTAGGAGCGCCGCGGCCACTGCCGGCGCAATTTCACGACATAGGACATGGCGCCCGTCGATTGAACGCGCAAGCCAAAGCCCGATAGCGAGCCGTCCCAAACGAAGTATTCGCCCTGGCGCGGCTTGAGGCTGTCAATCAGTCGTTTGGTGATCTGGGATGTTGCCATTGCCGAGCGCCCTTTAGGAACCACGGAACCACCGCGTAACCACCAGAGGGGGATCACGGGTAAACTCAAGGAACCACCGTAAAGCAGAAGGTCCTTATAGCAATGGCATTTCTGATATTTCAGGAATGCTGAGCAATCTCAAGACATTCCGGACCTTATAATTGGTAATGGAGAGGTCGACAGTTCAATCCTGTCTGGCAGCACCATCATCCAACTGAAATTATTATGTTTTTATTGATCGGTTGGCGCGGGTCTGCTCGGACGAGCGCGTGTCTGCCGCTTTTGATTCGGCAGGCGACCGGTCTGGATGAAGCTCTGCCGGTGGAGGCGAAATGCGTGAAATAACAGGCGTTTCATGCGCCGCATCACAGCGCACGAAACCCGATTTGCCCTCGGGACGGCTCGCGAACGCACCAGGTCGCGGAGAGCATGAACTTATTTATAACAATGCGTATTGGGCGCGTTCGCGCCTGGCGAGAAGCGGCAACGCCTGCTCCGCAATGTAGGTCTTGAAATAGCCGCTCTCCTGGTGCGCTTTGAGAGCGGCCTCATCCCGAAACAGCTCATAGAACAGAAACTGCGCAGGGTTTTCCTTGCCGCGGCCAATCAGAAACAGCTTTGCGCCGGGGTCACTTTGCGCCTCGGGCAGAAAGCGGTCCAGGATTGCGGCGACCTTGTCGGCAAGTCCTTCCTTGGCCTCCCATTGCGCTACGACCAATAGGCCGCCGCCGCTGACGACATCGCTCACCGTCTTCTTGTCCATCGCATAATTGCTCATGTTCATCGCTCCCTGATTTTGTTCCGATCGAACTGGTGAAACGGCCCAAGGCGAAAAGTTGACGATCGCCATGACCGCACCGAATGTTCCGATGACCGATCGCCGGCTGAACATCCCGGTGGACCGCAGGACTTCCGAGTGCTCCATGATTTTCTCCACTGGTTCGTAACGTTGCCGACTTTATAGAAAGCCCCGCAGACTTAGTTCGTCGACGAACGAACTGTCGATGTCGTGAACGAAGGAGAACCACGCCGACTCGCGGGGGGCGCCCGCGCAGTGACCGATCCCGGGCGCGCCGGCATCCTCTCCAGGCTGATGGACGGCCGCGGCCTCACAATAAACGTCCGCAACAACCTCAATGCTGCGAACGGACCTCGGCATCCAAAAGCCAGGCTCGGAGAGGTCGACAGTTCAATCCTGCCTGAAAAATCCGGGTTCCGCAGATCGCAAGCGCTACCGGCCCATCGCGCGGGGCCGATGCAGATTTTTATTTCGCGTCCGAGACCCTGTTCGACATTTCCCTGAAACGCCTCGATTCGCGTCCGCTTGCTGCGACGTCAACTGCGTCTCTGAATCGAAATTGGCGGCCGCACCAGCACTGCTCGCTGCGCGCGCTCCGAGCTACAAATTAAGGCATCATTTAGGTTTGATTAAGGCTTCATTAAACATCAAAAATAGTTGTTCTCCAGTGGGTTAGGGAACCCTCTCACTGTGACCTATGGGTGACAGCATTTTACGCAAAAGCCGTCTAAATGCGCGCCACGGACGGACCCAGCACGCGGCCCTTCTGACTTAATCTGGAGAACAAAATGAAGAAATTTCTACTCGGTACTGTGGCACTCGTCGCTCTCGGCGCGACCGTGCCTGCACTTGCAGCCGATCTTCCGGCCCGCGCTGCCCCCTACACCAAGGCTCCGGCCTATGTGGCGCCGATCTACAACTGGACCGGCTTCTACATCGGCGGTCACGTCGGCGGCGCGTTCGCGGGCAACAACAGCCTGGCCGGCAGCGACGGCCGCTTCCTCGGCGGTATCCAGGGCGGCGCCGACTATCAGTTCGGCAATAACTGGGTGATCGGCATCGAGGCAGAGTATAGCTGGCTTGCCAACGGCAACACCGGCGTGACCTTCCCGGCCGGGACGGTCGTGTCCTCCAACAGCGACCAGCTCGGGTCGGTTACCGGGCGGCTCGGCTACTCCTTCGGCCCGACATTGCTCTACGCCAAGGGCGGCTATGCCTGGAAGGACAACGACAATATCAGCGTCGTTTCCGGTGGCGCACCGGCGGCCTTCACCACCGACGGCAACCACAAGGATGGCTACACCGTCGGCGCTGGCCTCGAATATATGTTCGCGCCGAGCTGGTCCGCCAAGCTCGAATACCAGTACTACAATTTCGGCAGCTCGACCTTCCTGACCGGTCCGGTTGACATTGTCGGCACCCGGTTCACCAACTCCGAGCACACCGTCAAGGCCGGCATCAACTACCGCTTCAACTGGGGCAACCCGGTCGTCGCCAGGTATTGATCCGCGTCTGATCTGAACAGACCTTCGGAAAGGGCCGGCATTCATATGCCGGCCCTCAGACCGCTGACAAACCCCGCCGATTTGGCGGGGTTTCAGATTGCTGACAAAGTCCTCGCCATTGGCGGGGACTTTTGATTCACTGAGGCATGCTTCGCAAACCCACGCCGCAACAGACCGCATTTGAGATGGTCAGTCTCGATGGTCTGGTTCCGAAGGATCACCTGCTCCGCAAGATCGAAGCGGCGATCGATTTTTCCTTTATCCATGATCGAGTTGCCGGACTTTATTGCCCGGACAACGGCCGCCCGCCGCTTGATCCGACACTGATGTTCAAGGCGCTTTTCATCGGCTATCTGTTTGGAGTGCGCTCGGAACGGCAGTTGGTGCGTGAGATCGAGGTCAACGTCGCCTACCGCTGGTTTTTAGGGCTGCAACTGACCGAGCCGGTGTTCGACGCCTCGACGCTGAGCCAGAACCGCCGCCGCCGCTTCAACGGTACAACGGTGGCCCAGGACATCTTCGACGCCATTGTCGAGCAAGCGATCGCCAAGGGTCTGGTAGACGGCACAGTGCTCTACACCGACTCCACGCATTTGAAGGCCAACGCCAATAAGAACCGCTACGATCTGGCCGTGGTCGCCAAGTCCCGCTCAGACTATTGGGACGCCCTGGATGACGCGATCGATCAGGATCGGGAAGCTCACGACAAGCCACCCCTGAAGCCAAAACCCCGCGATCCCGTTGCCAAAGAGACCAAGGTCTCACGCACGGATCCCCAGAGTGGCTACATGGTGCGGGACGGCAAGCCGAAGGGCTTCTTCTATCTCGACCACCGAACGGTTGATGGCCGGCTCGGCATCATCACCGACACCTACGCCACACCGGCCAATGTCCACGACTCCATCGTCTACCTCGGCCGGCTGGATCGCCAGCGCGAGCGCTTCGGTTTTGACGTCGGCGCCGTCGGCCTGGATGCCGGCTACGCCACGAGCGGGATTGCCAGGGGGCTCGAAGAGCGCGGCATTCCGGGAGTGATCGGCTATCGCCGTCCGACCCCGCCGCGACCTGGCATGATGGCGAGCAGGCAGTTCCGCTACGAGGCCGCGACTGACGGCTACCGCTGCCCGCAAGGTCAATTGCTCAACTACGCCACCACAGACCGGAACGGCTACCGGCACTATAAAAGTGATCCAAATATCTGCAGAAGCTGCCCCCTGCTGGCTTCATGCACCTCAAGCCGCAATGCCACCCGACTGATCACGCGCCATGTCTGGGCCGACGCGCGCGAACGAACCGACGCCCATCGTCTTACTCCCTGGGGAAAGCGCATCTACAAGCGGCGCAAGGAGACGGTCGAACGTTCCTTTGCCGACGCCAAACAACTTCACGGCCACCGCTACGCCCGCTTCCGCGGTCTGTTGGCTGTCACCGCCCAGTGCCTGCTCGCCGCCGCCGCTCAGAACATCAAGAAAATCGCCCTTGCTCTCGCTCCAAAGCCCGTCTGGGCCTGAGCAGCTTCGTTGATCGCCCCACCAACACCCAAAACAAAAAAACCCCGCCAAATCGGCGGGTGCCGGCATTCATATGCCGGCCCTTTTTGTTTTCGTACCTGGAGCCGTCACGATCGAATGGGAGCGGAGACTCCATTTCCTGTTTCCTGACGCGAACCGGCGGGGCTCCCGGCATCAAGTGCGACGCAGTTCTCGCCGAAAAGCGCTCTAAAATCGTAGAAATCCTTCAAATTTTCCCGATTTTGTTAACCGTGTGACGCGATACTGCCGCCAACAATTCATCCCGGGATGAGGCAGAGGCGAGGCGGCGATCATGGCGTTACGGTCTAACGACAAATCCCTTGGCAGGTTCTCTTGGCAGATCCTGGGTCCCGGGCTTTTTGCGACCGCAATGGGGCGTCAGGGGCAGCCTGTTTGCCGCCTTTGCCGTGATCGCGGGCATGGCCATCGTCATCAGCGCCGGCGCCGGCATGGTGCTCCGGCATCTCGGCGGGACCATGGTCGATCTGAGCGGACGGGACATTCCGCGTCTCGCGGCCAGCCTGCAGCTTGCCGCCCAGAGCGCCAGCCTTGCCGGTCAGGCACCGGCGCTGCTGGCCTCCCAAAGCGAGGAGGTGCTGAACGAACGCGCCAAGAAAATGAAGGAAACCCAGGAAGTCACGCTCGAGAAGCTCGGCGAGATCATTGAACTCGGCGCCGACAAGACGGTCGTCGCCGCCCTCAGCGAAACCGTCAAGAATATCGACGACACCATCAAAAGTCTGGGCGCCGCGGCGCGTGAACGGCTCGCCGCCGCAAGCGAGCATGACAAGCAGTATAATGCCCTGCGCACCGCGCAGACGAACTTCGTCGCCGTCGCCCGCCCCGCGATGGTAGACGCCCAGGCCCGAATCCGCGACACCCTGGGCTCCGCCAATCTCGCGCTGGAGGACGCAACAAAGGCCGCGCAGGAGGTCGACCAGCTCGGCAACGTCCTCGCCGGCAGCAATCTGATGGCCTCCGACATGACCGCCGCGCTCTCGGCGAACAGCAGCGACGCCCTCGAGGCGATCGAGAAGGAATTCAAGGCCACCCAACAGCGCGTCAAATCGAGCCTCGATCTGCTGCCCAAAAATGCCGGCAACGCGGCGGTCGCAGACGCAGCGCTGAAGCTAATGGCGCTCGGCGAAGGCAAAGCCCGCGTTTTCAAGATTCGCCAGAAGGAACTCGACGCCAACGATTACGGCCAGGTCGTTCTCGAAGAAGCCGGCAAGCTCAATGTCGGACTCGGCATCAGCGTGCAGCAACTCGTCGACGGCGTGCAAACCGAAACCGCCGCCTCGACCTGGCATGCGCGCCAGGAGATATCGTTCGCGACCATGGTCATGCTTGCGCTCGGCGCCCTCACCTTCGTCGCATCCGTGTTGTTTGTCTGGCTCTACGTCGGCCGCAACATCCTGCGGCGGATCGGCAATCTGCAGCGCTCGATGCAGCTTTTGTCGGACGGCGACCTCGAGTCGGAAATTTATCGCAGCAGCCAGCACGATGAGATCGCCGCGATGGCAAGCTCGCTGGAGATTTTCCGCGAGAGCATGATCAAGGCCCGTGTGCTGGGCGCCGATCAGGACAAGGATCGCATCGCCAAGGCCGAGCGCGCCACGCGCATGGAGGCCCGGATTGTCGAATTTGAAGCAACGGTCCGGACCGCGCTGGATGGCCTGCAGACGTCAGCCAATTCCATGCAGAGCACGGCACAATCGATGTCGGCGACCGCCGATCAATCCAGTGCGCTGGTGAGCGCGGTGGCGTCCGCCGCCGAGGAAACCTCGGTCAACGTGCAGACCGTATCCTCGGGCACCGAGGAACTGTCCTCATCGATCGCCGAAATCGGCCGTCAGGTGATCACTTCGGCACAAATCGCCCGCAAGGCCGTCGACGAAGCCGGCGAAACCGACGCCACCATGCAGGGGCTCGCCGAAAACGCCAGCCGCATCAGTATCGTGGTCGACCTGATTCAGGTCATCGCTTCGCAGACCAACCTGCTTGCACTCAACGCCACCATCGAAGCCGCACGCGCCGGCGAAGCGGGCAGGGGCTTTGCGGTGGTCGCCTCCGAGGTCAAGAGCCTCGCCAACCAGACCGCGCAAGCCACCGACGAAATTCGCTCGCAAATCGCCAACATGCAGCAGGTGACGACGTCGGCGGTCGGCGCGATCCGGAACATCAGCCAGACCATCGGCGAGATCAACGAGGTCACCACCGCGATCGCCGCCGCCGTCGAACAACAGGGCGCAGCGACGCGCGAGATCGCCCGCAACATTCAGCACGCCGCCGGCGGCACCAGCGAGGTTTCCAGCAATATCGTCGGCGTCAGCACCGCATCGGCCGAAGCCGGAGCAGCCGCCGGCGACGTGCTGACCGCGTCCAGCGCGCTGCGCCGCGAGGCCGACGTGTTGCGCGCGGAGATCGACGCGTTCCTGTCCAACATCCGGGCGGCCTGAGATTTCGCCACGCACAGCGGGCGCCGGCGCCCGCCGCGCGTGGATTGTTCAGAAGCCCGCCGGGGCCAATGGACCCGAGCCGGGTTGCGGTCTACTTTCCGGGCTCCGTCGTCATCCACAGCACCGACTTGGCGTCCTTCTCGTAAGCCATGCCCTTCGGATAGCTGATCAATTCCATCTGCAGGCCCCACGGCGCAAAGAAATACAGGATCGACTGCCCGGCCGCCGGACCTTCCTTGATCGGAATCGGTCCCTGCAACGTCCTGACGTTCTTTTCCTTCAGATAGGCGGCAGCCTTGTCGATATCGTCGACATAGAGCGCGATATGGTGGCCGCCGATATCGCTGTTCTTCGGCATATCCTTCGCCTGATCGGGAAACTCGTACTGAAACAGTTCAATGTTCGAACCGTAGCCGCAGCGGACCATGCTGATCTCGTCGATCACCGCGCGCGGGTTGACGTTGACGACATCCTGCATGAACGTTCCCTTGTCATCCGAGAACGGCCCGAACGACATCGCATGGGTGCAGCCGACGACGTCGGTGAAAAATGCCGTGGCGGCCTTCACGTCGGGCACGGTGATGCCGGTATGGTCATGGCCGCGCAGGCCGGGAATCTGATCCGCCGAAGCGGTTTGCGGCGAGCAACCCAATGTCAGCGTGACGATGGCCGTGAGAAAAACTCCAGACTTGATCATGATGTCTCCTTGTTCTCGATTTTGCGATTAATGGTTGCAAGCGCGTCAGTTCGGCGAGGCCAATTGACGCTCGACACCCTTCGGATCCTTTGCCAGCCCCTCGGCGAGACCGCGCGCCATGTCGCCGACGTAGATCTCCTCCTCGCCGCTTTCGAAGCCGTCGAGAATTTCCGTGGCAGCATCCGCCGGCGACATCTTCGGAATCGGCAGCCCCGCGGTCATTCTGGTATCGACCGCGCCCGGCAACGCCGCAGCGACGCGGACACCCTTGGGTCCGAGTTCGGCGCGCAGCCCCTGCGTCAGGCTCAGGGCCGCGGCCTTTGAGGCGCAGTACGACCCCATCATCGGCAGATTGACGCGGGACAGAATGGTCAGCATGTTCAATACCGCGCCCTTGTTGGCGATCAGCGCAGGCGCAAAGGCGCGCGTGACGCGCAACGGCGCGAGGTAGTTGCATTCAAACTCCTCGCGGGCGATCGACAGGTCCGCGGCACTCAGGAATGCGGTGTTGTGATTCACACCGGCATTGTTGATCAGCAGCGTGATGTCGGTCGCGGCCGCGGCAGCCCTGCTCACGTCGTCGTCGCTGGTCACGTCCATTTTGAGCGGCACCAGCCGATCGGACGCCGCCAGAGCGGAAGGGTTGCGCGCCGCTGCGTAGATTTTTTTGGCGCCGCGCGCCGTGAGCGCCGCGATCAGCGCTTTCGCGATCGCGCCTGTCGCGCCGGTGATAAGAACGGTGGAATTCTTGATCGTCTCTGTCATGCCGCTGATCCTTGCTGGTGGGGGACGGAAGCTTCTCGCTGATCGTTAAGCCAACCGGGCTCGACATCCGGCAACGGGATCGCCGAGAGCAGATCCCGCGTATAGGCGTGTTGCGGGCGTTCAAAAATCTTCGCGACCGGCCCGGATTCGACGATCTCGCCATGCTGGAGAATGGCGACGTCGTCGCAGAGAACGCGGATCACGGACAGATCGTGGCTGATGAATACCAGCGTAAGCCCGAGCCTTTTCCGCAACTCCCTGATCAGCAGCAGAATATGGGCCTGGGTCGAGACATCGAGGCCGGAAACGATCTCGTCGGCGACAATGAAGTCAGGCTCGAGCGCCAGCGCGCGGGCGATACCGGCGCGTTGCCGTTGCCCGCCCGAGAGCTCATGAGGATAGCGGTCGATGAAATGCGGCGGCAGGCCCACGAGGTCCAGCAGTTCCGCCGCACGGTCGCGCTGATCCCGCCGGCCCTTCAGGCGCCCGAACACCTGAAGCGGCCGCGTCAGCGCGACCGCGAGCCGAAGGCGCGGGTTCAGCGACGACTGCGGATCCTGAAAGATCATCTGGATGCGCGCCCGCAGCGGTCGCAGTTCGGCCTCGCCGAGATCGCCGATTTCAACACCGTCGAACTGAATTCCGCCCGCCGTCGGCCGCAACAGCCGCACCAACAGCCGGCCCAAGGTCGTCTTGCCCGAGCCGGACTCGCCGACCAGACCGAGCACCGATCCACGGGGAACCGCGAGATCGACACGCTTGACGACCTCGCGGAGCGCAGGACGACGGAACAATGTTGACGCTCGCTCCGGATAGGCAAAGCTCAGGCTGCCTGTTCTGACCAGAATGTCGGTCATGCCCGCTCCGCGACAGGCAGCCGATCGATCCGATGCGCCTCGGCCCACAGGCTCTCGACCAGTTCGGGCGGCACCGGACGCAGCGAATCCGCTGGCCGGTCGGCGCGCGGCGTCGCGGCCAGCAAGGCGCGCGTATAGGGATGCCGCGGCTTGGTCAGCACCTCCGCCGTCGCGCCATCCTCGAGCACCCGTCCGGCATGCAACACCGATACGGTACGGCAGAGCTTGGCGACCACACCGAGATCGTGGGTCACGAACAGGATCGCCGCGCCATGGCGTTGCCGCAGCCGCTCAACCAGTTGCAGCACCTGGCGCTGCACGGTGACGTCAAGCGCGGTCGTCGGTTCGTCGGCAATGATCAGGCTGGGATCGCAGGCAAACGCCGTGGCAATCAGCACCCGCTGCCGCATGCCGCCGGAAATCTCGTGCGGATAGAGATCAAGTACCCGTTGCGGATCGCGGATCGCGACCTCGGCGAGAAGTTCCGCGGCGCGTTGCAGGGCCGGCCGCCGGGACAGCGCGAGATGGTGCCGCAGAACCATCGCGATCTGCGCGCCGACGCGCCTGACCGGGTTCAGCGACGTCATCGGATCCTGCGGGATCAGCGCGATGCGGCGGCCGAGCAGGCCTCGCCGCTCGCGTTCCGGCATGCCTATGAAATCGCGCCCCTCAAACCTGATCGTTCCGCTGTCGATGCGGGCGTTGGCCGGCAGCAATCCCAGAACGGCCCGCCCCAGCATCGACTTGCCCGCACCGGACTCGCCGACCAGACCCCTCACCTCGCCGGGCTGAACCTCCAGGCTGACGCCGCGCAGCACGTTCGCCGGCGTCGCCCCCTGGCCGATCGTGACGTGCAAGTCCTGCACCGAGAGAACCGCGGTCATTGGCGTTGTACCGGATCGAATGCTGCTCTTAATCCATCCCCCAAAAGATTGAACCCGACCACGCTGACGATGACGCACCCGATCGCGAGGGCCATGATCCACGGTGACTGGTAGACGATCTGACGTCCCTCGGCGATCATCCCTCCCCAGGTCGGGATGTCGCCGGCAACCGAGATACCGACAAACGACAGGATGACCTCGACCAGAATCGCGACCCCCATCTCGACAGCCAGCAGCGTGACGATGAGCGGAACAAGGTTGGGCACGATTTCCAGACGCAAAATCTGGCCCCGGTTCATGCCGATCACACGCGCGGCCATCGCATAGTCGCGCTGAAGCTGCACCATGGTCTCGGCCCGGATGATCCGGGCAAACCGCGTCCAGTCGACGACCACGATCGCCAGAATGACGGAGGTCAATCCGGCTCCGATCACGGCCGCCAGCACGATCGAGAGCAGGATCGGCGGAAACGCCATCCAGACGTCGATCAGGCGCGACGTCAGTTGATCGATCCAGCCGCCGAAGCTGCCCGCGACCAGGCCCAGCGCGATGCCGATCGCTCCCGCCAGCGATGCCGCGATGAACGCCACCGACACCGCGATCCGCGACGAGAAAATCAGGCGTGAAAGCACGCAGCGCCCGAGGCTGTCGGTGCCGAGCGGAAAGCTTATCTCGCCGCCGTGCATCCACGCCGGCGGCATCTGCGCGGAAAGAAGATCCTGTTCGATCGGATCGTGCGGCGCGATCAGCGGCGCCAGCAGCGCCACCAGGAGCAGCAAGGCCACGACCGCACCGCCAACCCAGAGCCGGGGACCGCCGCGCTTGAGCGCCGCTATCCATGGCGAGGCGCGTTCGATCGGAGCGCTGACGGCGAAGTCAACCATGGCGCAGCCTTGGATCCAGCAGCGTGACCAGAACATCGACGATCAGATTGAGGGCGATGAACAGAACAGCAAAGGTCAGGATCAGTCCCTGTATCAAGGGGAAATCACGGTTGATCACCGCGTCGATCGCCATATTGCCGATCCCCTCATAGGAGAAGATGCGTTCGACCAGCACCGTTCCGCCCAGCAGCAGCGTAATCTGCACGCCGCCGAGCGCGACCGTCGGAATCAGCGCGTTCGGGAACACCTCCCGCAACAATATCGTCGGACGCGCAAATCCGCGCGTCCGGGCGATCTGCGCGTAATCCTGATCCTCGGCCTCCGACAGCGAGGCCTTGAGCAGGCGCGCGATCAGGGCGGCGAACGGCAGTGCGAGGGCTACCGCCGGAAGTATCATGTGAGAGAGCAGCGCGCGCGTGACGTCGAGACGTCCGGTCACGAGGCTTTCAATCAGATAGAAATTGGTCCGGAAGCTGACGTCGAGCTGCGGATCGATCCGGCCCGAAATCGGCAACAGCGGGACCAGCACGCCAAAGGACAGAAGAAGGATCAAGGCCCAGAGAAAATCCGGAATGGCGAGAAAGACGCCGACGCCGCCGTCGATGACCCATTCGGCGCGCCGGCCGCGAAAATAGACGCCGGTCAGGGCGACCGCGAGCCCCAGCACAATGGCGATCAAGGTCGCGACCAGCGCAAGCTCGAGCGTGGCCGGAAGCCGCGCCAGAACGAGTTCGAACACGTTCTGGTGCAGGCTGATCGAACGGCCGAAATTGCCGCTGAAAACCTGGCCAAACCAGGAAATGAACTGTTCCGGGATCGAGCGATCAAGTCCATAGAACGCCCGCAGCCGTTCGATATCGGCCGGCGACGCGCCGGGAGGAATCATCATGGCGATCGGATCGCCCGGGACGATGCGGAGCAGGACGAAGACGATGGCCGCGACGCCAACCAGCGTCGGCGGTATCAGGACGAGTCGTCTGACCATCTCGCCCCATCTCATGATCGTCTCGCCCTGTCCGGACCCTAAGCCGACGTGATCAGCTGCGGCAGGATCATGCCATTGGCCTGCGCGACCACCTTCAATCCCTTTTTATGGACGATCGGCTGCACGTATTGAAACAGCGGGATGACTTCGCCTTCCTCGGCGATGTATTTGTCGACGGCCTTCCAGCCGGCGATCCGCTTGGCTTCGTCCTTTTCTCCCCACAAGGGACCGATCCGCTCGACCAGGTCCTTGCCCTTCCAGGCGCAATGCGGCGACGGGCCGAACATGGCAAAACCGGTGGAGGTCGTGGGATCGCCGATCGCGTTGCCCCAATTGTAGAACGCGGCGGGCGCCAGCGCATGACGGGCGCGAAGTTCGAAGTGCTGCGCGATCTCGTAAATCTCGATCGTCGCGTCGATGCCGACCTTGCGCCACATCCCGACGATCGCCTGGATCATTTCGTAATCCTTCGGCTTGAATCCGCGCGTCGTCTGGATGGTGAATTTCACCGGCTTCTCCGGCGAGAAGCCGCTCTTGGCGAGCAGGCTTTTGGCCAGTTCAGGGTCGTAAGCTACCTTGATCGAGGGGTCGAAGGCCGCATAGCCCGGCGCCTCCAGGGTCGAGATCGGAACGCCGTAGCCCTTCAGCAGACGATCGACGATCGCCTTCTTGTCGATCGCGTGATTGGCCGCGAGCCGAACATTGCGATCGAGCATCGGATCGATGTCGGTGATGAAGATCATCGCGATGTCGGACACCGGCTCGGTCGCCCCGGCAAGGCCGGGTTTCGACTTCAGGCGGTCGAATTCCTCATAGGGAATTTCGAAGGTGACGTCGGAGCCGCCCGATTCGATTTCCGCGACGCGGCTGGTCGGATCGGTGACGAATTTGAACACCACGGTTTCGAACGCCGGCTTCGGGCCCCAATACTGGGGATGCGCCTTGAGCCGCAGGAATGCATTGCGCTCGAAGGCGTCGACCTTGTACGGGCCGGATCCGATCGGCGCCTTCTCGAACCCTTCGGCGCCGACTTTCTCGAAATAGGCTTTCGGCAGCACGTAGCCGGTGAGGAACGCCATCCACTTGAACAGCGTCGGCTCGAATTCCAGCACGTCGCCGGTAATGGTGTTGCCGTCGATCTTGTAGTTGCCGACCTTCGACCAGACGAACTGGATCGGATTGCCGCCTTTCGGGTCGGCCGCGCGCGTCAGCGACCAGACGACATCTTCCGGTGTCACCGGCGTGCCGTCGTGCCAGACCGCATCCTTGCGAACCTCCAGCATGACTTTCGTTTGATCCGCATTCCAACCCCATTTGGTGAGCAGGCCGGGCTTGAACGACAGATCCGGCGCCTGGCCGATATAGGGGTCGAAGATCGACTGGTAGATCGACTGGATGGTCGGGTTGACCGCCGACACTCCAACCGTCGGATCGAACGACGGCAAATTGACGTTGTAGGCGATGGTCAGGGTGCCGGCGGCGGCCTGCGCCGGGCCACCGAGCAGACCGGAGGAGAGCGGCAAGCTCGCCGCGCCGGCCAATTGAAGCAGCGTGCGTCGCGACAGAACGGAGGACACCATGGCAATTACTCCATCAACGAGGACGGCGCCCGGAACGGACGCCGATGACTAAGGCAAACTACTTGGCAGGCGCGCTCTCGGCCCAGCGCGCCATCAGGGTGTTCGACGGCAGCGTCTCGTCGACGAGCTTCTTCGCCGTGGCGACGCCGGCAACGGGCAACCGCGCAGGATCGAGCAGCCCGATCTGCACCAGCACCGAGGCCTGATCCCAGTAGATGTGTTCGTTGTAGAGCTTGTCGCCACGGAAGCGGACGATGGCGACCAGCGGAATTTCCACATATTTTCCGGTCGGCGCCACGCCCGGCAGCATCCAGTCGATCTCGATATCGTGGGTGAAACAGAACAGCATCTCGTCGACGACGCGGTCCGCGCCGATGGTGCGCGAGATCGGAATGAGCTTGGTGTCCTGCGGGGTCTTCGGAATGAAATGATTCTTGTAAAAGCGCAGGAGGTCCCGATAGCCGACGCCGCCGGTCATGGTCGGGATGTGGTTGACATAGGGCTCCGCCACCATGGTCGCCATGGTCTGCTCCGCCGACCGCACCGCGAATTCCAGCTCGGTATGACGATCCCACAGCGAGGAGAGATCGTAGTGCGGGCCCAGGACCTTGCGGAACAGCGCGATCGAGCGCGAATGCGCCATCAGGGTCGCGGGCTTGTTGAAGCTGGTCCGCTCGGGTGCTGCGAAGGCGTGGTCGCAACCCGGATAGAGATAAAGCTCGACGTCCGGCCGCTTTGCGAAAGCGGCCTTGATCTGCTCCCTGGCCTCCGGCGGCGCAAAACGATCGAGTTCGGCGAAGTGGAAAACCATCGGGCACTTGACCTTCGCGGCCTCGCCCAGATCCGCCTCGATACCGACGCCATAATAGCAAACCGCGCAATCCACATCGGTCCGCGCCGCGACCAAATAGGCGAGCTTGCCGCCGAGACAGAAACCCAACGCACCGACCTTGCCGACGCATTCCGGACGCGCGCGCAGCACCTTCAGCGCGTCCGCGGCATCCTTGATCGACTGGTTGGCATCGAAGCGCTGGTAATAACCCATCGCCTTGCCGAAATCGGCTTCGGTGTAACCGAGCTCGACCCCGGGCTCCATCCGCCAGAACAGATCGGGGACCAGAACAACGTAGCCCTCTTCGGCATAGTGTTCGGCGACTTCGCGCATCGAGGAATTGACGCCGAAGATCTCCTGCAACAGCAGAATGCCGGGACCCGATCCCGACGCCGGAACCGTCAGATAGGCCTTGAACGTGCCGCCATCAGCGGCCGCGATGTCGATCCATTGTCCCGTCGTTGTATGTCCTGTCACTGTATCGTCCCCTCTCCGAACGCGTGCGCCGACGTTGGGCACTGCCACTTCATCGTGCTTTCTTAATTGAATTTTTAATGTAAGATTCGAATTTGTAAATAGCATAGATTGGGCAGGCTTGCCTACGCCTTGAGCGCACGCGACGTCAGGAGACCGTTTTGAAGAGGACCAACAACACCGTGCTGAAGCGAGCCGGCAGCACGGCGAAGCCGAAAGTCCCACCTTTTGTTGCCGAACGGCCGGGCAACTGGCATCTCGCGCGCACCGAAACCGAGCGGCGGCTGTCCGATTTCGAGTTCGGGCTGGAGCGGCTGGCGCAAGCTTACTATCGCTGGAAGGCGGCGTGTCTTGCCGCCGTTTGCGACGTACCGCTTACCGGCGACGACGTGGCCGTGCTCAATGTCGTTCGAATGGGCGATGAGCCGAAGCGGCTTTCCGAGATCGGGCAGTTGCTCAACCGCGTCGACGTCCCCAATCTTCAATACGCCACCCGGAAACTTGTTCGCTCGGGCCTGATCGAAACCGAAGGCAGTTCGTCGCGCAAGGAAACCCGCTACCGCGCCACGGCGACCGGGCATTCGGTCACCGAAGCCTACGCCGCCTTGCGCGCCGCGACGTTGCCGCCGATGCTCGACGCGCTGGATGGCTGGGCAGCAAAGTCCGAAACGACGAGCATCCAGCTCGATTTGATCGCCAGCCTCTACGCTCAAGCGGCGCAGGTCGCGATCACCCGGCGGCATCAGCCCTGAAGGCGCATGAGCGGGCCGCGGCCGTGCGCGGCTCATCCGGCTCCGGATGGCGCAGTTTGCGAGATCGATAGCGCTGGCCGCGTTTACGCTGCTTTTGTTTGCGGCGACGACGCCGCTATGCGCCACCGGCCCAAGCCTGCGCTCGCAGCGCATGGTTTGCTTGGCCTTTGCCGGCCGCAGGGCCCGCGTTCCCATGTGTTTTGCCGGAACCGCAATTGTTTTTCGGCTGGCGTCGCGCCGAATGTGCGGCTAAGCCGATGGAGCGCGATCAAGCAAAGGCGGCGTCCGGTTTTGCATCCGATCGCGCGCTGAATTATTCAACTGGCGCATGACCTTTTCGCCAAACCGCTGACACACTGGCGGGATCATGCGCCGCAGGATTGCGACACGAAACCAAGATTGCGACACGAAACGATGCATTCAAAGACAGACACGGTTCAGTCCTCGGTCGAAGCGCTGCGCTACCCCTGGGAAAATCATCCCGGCCCCAAAGAGGTGGTCGAAGTGATGCCCGGGGTGCTGTGGGCGCGGCTGAAATTGCCGTTCCGCCTCAACCATGTGAACGTCTATCTGCTCGCCGACGGCGACGGCTGGGCGATGGTGGATTCCGGATTCGGCAATGAGGAATCGATTGCGGCCTGGACCGCGCTGTTCGAGGGCCCGCTCGCCCATGTCAAAATCACCCGGCTGATCGTGACCCATTCGCATCCCGACCACGTCGGTCTGGCGGGATGGATCGTCGAGCGCTTCAACTGTCCGCTCTATATGTCGCAGGTGGAATATCTGCAGTCGGTCTATCACCAGAACCGCGGCACCGCCGAGCGCAAAATGGCGCAGCGGCTGTTCTTCCGGCGCCACGGCATGGATGAAAGTCTGACCGACCAGTTGCTTGATCGCGGCCAGGACTACCTGAAGCGGGTTTCGATCCTGCCGCCGGCCTATCGCCGCATTTCGCATGGCGAGGAAATCTCGATCGGCACACGGCAATTCAAGGTCATTACCGGAGGCGGCCACGCGCTCGACCAGGTGATGCTTTATTGCGCCGCCGACAAGCTGTTCCTCTCAGCCGATCAGGTGCTGAGCAAGATCTCGCCCAATGTCAGCGTATGGGCCGTCGAACCCGATCAGAATTCGCTCGGCGAATATCTCGCTTCATTGGCGAGCCTCACCACCACCCTTCCTTACGATTTGCTGGTGCTGCCCGGCCACGGGGTGCCGTTTTACGGATTGAAAACGCGTATCAAGCAATTGGCCGATCATCACGAGGATCGTTGCGGGCGGATCGCCGACGCCTGCCGGGAATCCTCGAAAACATCCAAGGAACTGGTGCCGGTGGTGTTCCACAAGCATGTGCTGGACGCGCACCAGATGGGGTTCGCCGCCGGCGAGCTGATCGCCCATGTCAATTACATGCTGGTCGAAGGGCGCCTGAAGGCCGAGGAAACCGACGGCGTGCTCCGGTTCAGGACTACCTGACGGGCCGCAAACGGAACAAGGCTGTTCGCTACTGGGGCGGAGCGTTCGAGATGGATTACGAAACGCATCTCTACATGGCCCGTCTACGTGGCCTCGTGGGGTTGATCGCGATAGGGGCGAGGCGTTGTTATGGCGGTGGACCCGCCGCCGGGGAGTTTTGTCCGAGAACGACACCGTTGACGGTTTGCCCGTACATGTCCATCGGCAAATCGTGATGCAGCTTTCGCGTCTCGGCGACCGAGCCGCTAAATCGCGGATCCTGAGGGCGCTCCTGACTATCCACGTAGGCAGCAACATCCCAGGCTTCCTCGTCAGTCAGGGTATTGCCCTGGCTGAACGGCATGTTCGCTTTGATGAAGCCCGCGGCATTGGTGATCGAACTCATGCCGGCGCCCCAGTTGAAGGAACGTGGGCCCCATAGCGGTGGAAACACAACACTGCCATCGGCTGCGCCTTGTCCCTGACCGTCAACCCCATGGCAGAGCGCACATTTGGCGACATAGACTTGTTGCCCGTGGGCGTAATCGAGCTTGGCCGGTTTGGCCAATTTTGGATAACCCCGTCCCGGCAAGTCCGCGCCGATGACAGCTCCCCTGGCCAGAAAATACGCGTAGCTTTCCAGCGCGACCAAAACCTTGTCGTTCGGAGCCGGAGCTTTGCCGTTCATGCTGTAAAGGAAGCAGCCCTGCATCCGCTCCGCGAGCGTGTTCACATGTCCGTTCTTCATGCGATACGCGGGATATGCGACATAGGCCGCCCAGAGCGGGGCGGCGTTGGCAAGGCGTCCGAAATCCAGATGACAGTTTGAGCATTGCAGGGAGTTGCCGACAAACTCCCTGGCGTTGCGTTGCGTATCATGAAAGATTCTTTCGCCGAGACGAACCGCGTCGCCGAACTCATTCTTTGGAATTTCGTCATCTCCCGGCGGGCTAAACGCCGGCTTCGGGTTTTCCGCGGCGTTGCTTGAGATCGGCTTGTTCGGCTTCGCGGTCGACGGTTCGACTTTTTTCGGAATGCTATTGGGTAATGTAGTGCCAATGAACCCGGCGAGGCCCAGGAACACAACGCCTGCCATCCACGTTCGCAGATCTGGCTGATGTTCGCTCACGGCTTTGATCCTTGCGGCATGGCTGACGCGGCAGCCGTCACCGGCAAGCTTGCATAATAGGCCGCGACAGCCGCAACCTGGTCATCATTCAGCTTGCTGGATATGCCGGTCATGAGGTGCAGGGGATCGTTGGTCCGCTTGCCATCTTTCCACGCCTTCAACTGGCGCATGATATATTCGGCCGACTGGCCCGCCAATCGAGGGAACGTCTTGCCGACGCCCTGCCCGGCGGCGCCGTGACACTGGCCACAACCCGGCAACCCCTTCGACCAGTCGCCTCGGCCAGCCAAGGCAGCCCCGGCCGCGATGGTCTTGTCGTCAGCCTTTTCTGGCTCGTCGATCTTGGGCGTAACCAGGCCGGCGTAGAATGTCGCGACCGCCTGCCGTTCGTCGGGAGTGAGCGCTTTGGCAATCGGAGCCATCGTATCATTGTCGCGGCTTCCGGCCGCAAACGCATTCAGCTGTTCGATCAGGTACGCGCTATCGAGACCCGCCAGCCTCGGCTGGGCGAGATCGGGGCGCCCCTCGCCCTGTGCTCCGTGGCACGCCGAGCATGCGGGCGCCCCGCGACCAGTGCCGTTTGCGGCGATTTCCCGGCCGTCGGCCGCATGCGCGGTCGCGGCGTGGACCGGCATTGAAAGCAGACACACCAAGAAGGAAAGCACGACCGGACGCATGCGCGTTGTTTGGAAAATCCGCGACTTTCGCGATCCAAACGACCGCGCGGAAACCATTTTGACTGGTGTCGTGCTCGACAAACCTGGTCACTCCCGGATACCGGACGATCTTGCTCGTCGCCCTTACGCCTTCAGCCGGCGCACAAGCCTCTTACTTGTCGGACTGCGCTTGATAGCGCTTAAATCCATAGCGTTCGAAAATGTGCAGAGCCTCCGGCGACCTGATGAATTCGAGCCACTCTTTTGCAGCCGCTGGATGCGCGGCGCCGCGGACTTCAGCGCCCGCGTAGATCGCCGTCGAGTTCTGATCCGCGGGAATTTCAACATGCGAGATCGGATGACCAATTTGTTCCTGGAACATGGCCTCGGACTGCCATGTCACGCCCGCCTGGACCCGGCCCTGCATCAGAAACAATGGCGTTTGCCGGTGATGGACGTGGGTCAGGACAGCGCTGCCATCCTTCACCTTGTCCTCATAAACCGCCTTTGCCAGATTTTCGCCGCCTGCCTTTTGCAGCGAGGCCTTGATCTGACGGGCAATTCCCTCGAATTCAGGATTTGGCATCGCCAGCCTGACCTCGGGCTTGGCGAGATCCGCCAGGCCCGCAATTTGCGCCGGGTTGTCCTTGGGCACCATGATGGTGAGCGTGTTGGTCACATAGGGTACCGCGGGCGCCACCAGCAAACCATCATCGATCAACTCTTTAACCTTCATCAAACCGGCAAAATAGGC
>CAWEYJ010000019.1:0-320968 GCA_963813165.1 uncultured Pseudomonadota bacterium
TGGGCTGGAAGAAGATCTTGACGATGCCGACGCCGTTATAGGAGTTCGCCGTGATGTGCTCGATGTCGTTGACGGTGGTCGTCAGCGCGCGCTGAAACGGCGTGACCATGCGTCCCGCCATCTCGTCCGGCGGCAGCCCGGTATAGTTCCAGACCACGCCGATAACGGGAATCCGAATTTCCGGAAAAATATCCGTCGGCGTCCGCAGCGCGGCCAGCGGCCCGATGATCAGGAGCAGCAGCGCGAGCACGACGAACGTGTACGGCCGGCTCAGGGCGATGCGGACCAGTGCGGTCATAGAACGGGCATTCCTTGCTCAAGCGGAAGGGCTTGGACTCGCGATGTTAGGGAAATCTTGGCGCTCATTTACCCGAATTGCGCTTAAATTGCTAACGCAGGGCCGCGACCCCCTCATGCAGTTCGGCCATATCCTTAACCCAACGCGCGATTGCAGCGCTATTCGCGAAGGTTTGACCGCCGCGGGTCCGGTCACCATGTCGTGAATAACCGTCCGCGGCCCGTTTTCGGGGCTCCTCGTCGAAATTCAGCGCATCAATCGAAGCGCGTCGGAGAAGAATTCCGGGCCGCCGAAATTGCCGGACTTCAGTGCCAGCAGCATTTCGCAATGTTTCGCGCCGATGGTGCGCAGCACCGGGACGCCGGCGGCGATTTCGGCGCCGACCAGAAAGCCGGGAATCCCCAGGCGATCAACCACCGCGCCGGAGGTTTCGCCGCCGGCGACCACCAGCCGCCGCACGCCGGCCTGGACCAGTCCCTCGGCGATATCGGCCATCGCCTGCTCGATCGCATGGCCGGCTGCATCGCGGCCATGCCGTGCCTGCAAGGCCGCAACCTGATCCGGCGTCGAACTGCTGGCGATCAGGATCGGCCCCCGTCCAAGCCGCTCGCTGGCCCAGTCCAGCGCGCGGCGGGCTTCATCCTTGCCCCGGACAACCTGGTCGGGATCGAGATGCAGCACCGGCATCGCCTGCCCGGCGCTGGCGATCTGGCCGAGCGTCGCCTGCGAACAACTGCCGGCAAGGCAGGCCGCCGGTCCGCCGACCGGTGATTCGGAAATCGCGTTCGCCAGGCTCGATCCGACCCGGCCCGAGGCGACCAGCGCGCGGGCGAGCCCAAGGCCGAGGCCGGATGCGCCGACCGAGAGACGGTGATCGATGGCGACCGCGCCTGCGGTTTCCAGGTCGCGCTCGAAAACCGCATCAATGATGGCCGCGCCAAAGCCGCTGTTGCCGAGATCGGCCAGACGGGCGCGGACGGCATCCGGCCCGCGGGCGACGTCGGCGAGACCGACCAGCCCGACCTTGGTCCGGCTCTGGCGCGCCAGCACCCGCACCAGATTGGAATCGTGCATCGGATTGAGCGGATGATCCTTCAGCGGACTCTCGTTCAGCGGCAGCGAGCCCACGAACAGATTGCCCTGATAGACGGTGCGGCCGGTCTCGGGAAATGCCGGCGTCACCAGCACGATGGCATCGCCGGAATCGGCCCGTAGCGCATCCATCACCGGGCCGATATTGCCGGCGTCGGTGGAATCGAAGGTCGAGCAGATCTTGAACAGCATGTGAGCCGCGCCGCGCTCGCGCAGCCAATGTTCGGCGGCGCGCGAGCGCGTCACCGCAAGTCCGGCTTCGATCGACCGGCTCTTGAGCGACACCACCACCGCATCGACGTCTGGCAATTCGAGATCGGCCGCCGGCACGCCGATGGTCTGCACCGTGCGCAGGCCGCAGCGGGTCAACGTGTTGGCGAGATCGGAGGCGCCGGTGTAGTCGTCGGCGATGCAGCCCAGCGCCAGCGTCACGGTTTTGCTCCGGCATAGGGCCTGAACCAGCCGAGGCCATCGGTGGTCTTGCCGCGCGGATTGTATTCGCAGCCGACAAAGCCGCCATAGCCGAGCCGGTCGAGCTCAGTGAACAGGAACGGATAGTTCAATTCCTCGCCGTCCGGCTCGTTGCGCGACGGGATGCTGGCGATCTGGACGTGACCGATCATGGGCATCATCTCGCGCAGCCGCATCGTCACGTCGCCATGGATGATCTGGCAGTGATAGATGTCGAACTGCAGTTTCAGATTGCGAATTTTCAGCTCGCCGATCAGATCGCGGGCAAAGGTGAAGTCGTTGAGAAAGTAGCCGGGCACGTTGCGCGGATTGATCGGCTCGATCACCACATCGATGCCATGGGGCGCGAAGAACTCGGCGGCATCGATCGCAGACCTGCGAAACGCCGCCACCGCCTGCGGATCGCTGCGTTGGGCGATGCCGGCCATCAGATGCAGGCGCTTGACGCCGGTCGCCTGCGCGTAAGGCAGCGCGGTGCGCAGGCTTTGCTGCAGGTCGGCAAAACGGTCCGGCAACGCGGCAAAACCCTTTTCGCCGGCGTCCCAATTGCCCGGCGGCAGGTTGAACAGCGCCTGGGTCAGGCCGTTGCGGTGCAGCCGTTCACCGATGGTTTCCGCCGGATGGTCATAGGGAAACAGGAACTCGACGGCCGTAAATCCCGCTCTTGCCGCCGCGTCGAAACGGTCGAGGAACGGAACTTCGGTGAACATCATGCTGAGATTGGCGGCGAAACGGGGCATCGACGGTCCTCTTGTTCGTTCGCGGCTACTGCGGCTCGCTGCTATCTTGGTTAGCCTTTATTTCGATTCGCCCGGCAGGTGCGTGCCGGTGACGCGTGCATACATCCGCGCCACCGAGGCGTCGTCGTCGCGGCCCATCCCGGAGGCTGCCGTCATCAGAAACATCTGCAGCGCCGCAGCGGCCACCGGCACCGGGAATTTCGCCGTTCGCGCCATGTCCTGGATGATGCCGAGGTCTTTGACGAAAATTTCCACCGCGCTGCGCGGGGAGTAATCGCCGTCTAGCACGTGCGGCACGCGGTTCTCGAACATCCAGGAATTGCCGGCAGACGCCGTGATCACCTCATAGACCTTCCGGATATCAAGCCCCTGTTTCGCCGCGAAGGTGATGGCCTCCGAAGCGGCCGCGATGTGAACGCCGGCGAGCAACTGGTTGATCATCTTGAACGCGGCGCCCTGCCCGGCGGCATCGCCGAGTTCATAGAGTTTTGCCGCCATGGCGTCGAGCGCGGGCCGCGCCCTGGCAAAGGCGGCGGCACTGCCCGATGCCAGAATGGTGAGTTCGCCCTGTGCCGCGCGCTGCGCGCCGCCCGAAATCGGGGCGTCGAGATAATGCCGGCCGCTGGCTTCGAGCTGTTTGGCCAGCCGCCGCGCGACGTCCGGGTCCATCGTCGCCGAGGAGATGAACACCGCGTCTTTGGCCAGCGTTTCGGCGACGCCGCCGGCGCCGAACAGGATGGTTTCGGTCTGCGCGGCGTTGACGACCACGCTGACGACGATAGTGGCCTTCTCTGCGGCCTCCGCCGGCGTCTTTGCGCCAAAACCGCCATCCGCGACGAAGCGCGCGACGGCGTCAGCGGAAACATCGCAGCCGGTGACTTTGAGGCCGGCGCGCCGCAGCGAGGTCGCCATGCCAAAACCCATCGAGCCCAGCCCGATGACGGCGACGTGCGGTTTTGAGGATACGGATTCGGACATGCGGCATTCCCGTGGTTTCTTGACAGCCGGAATTCGTGGGGCGCGGCTTTGCCTCTGGGTACCACGGCTTGGCCGCGCTGCCAAAGCATGAGAAAAGGCGGTCAAACGGGATGCTGCCAAAGATGCTGCCAGAGACGCTGAAATGACCGAAACCAGGGTTCGCGAGGAAATCTGCCGCCTCGGCCGCTCGCTGTTCGAGCGCGGGCTGACGCCGGGCTCGTCGGGCAATATCAGCGTGAAACTGGACGACGGCGGCTGGCTGGTGACGCCGACCAATGCCTCGCTCGGGTCGCTCGACCCGGCGCGGCTGGCGCGGCTCGACGCCGGCGGCCGCCTCCTCGCCGGCGACGCTCCGACCAAGGAAGTGCCGCTGCATGACGCATTGTACCGCACCCGCGAGAGCGCCCGCTCCGTGGTGCACCTGCATTCGACGCATTCGGTGGCGCTGTCGATGCTGCCGGAGATTGATCCGCGCGCCGCGCTGCCGCCGATGACGGCCTATTATCTGATGAAATGCGGCCAGACCGCGCTGGTGCCCTATTATCGGCCCGGCGATCCGGCCGTCGCCGAGGCCATCAAGGGGCTGGCCGGAAAATACAGCTCGGTGCTATTAGCCAATCACGGCCCGGTGGTCTCGGGCGACACGCTGGAAGCCGCGGTCTTTGCCATCGAGGAACTCGAAGAAACCGCGAAGCTTTATTTGCTGCTGCGCGGGCTGAACCCGCGCTTTCTGACGCCGGCGCAGATAGCGGATCTGTCAAAGACGTTTGGGTTGGTGCTGCCGGGGCATGAACACGATTAGCAGCGTCATCATTGACGAACGCCAATCCTAAAGCACCGCCAACTGCTTGTTTTTCAAGTCCGTCACCAGCATCAATCCGGGCGCATGGGTGATGGCAAACGGCAGCCTCGCCGTCGCGATCACCGCCTGCGGTGTCACGCCGCAGGCCCAGAACACCGGAATTTCATCGGCTTCCACCGGCACCGGATCGCCATAGTCGGGCTTGGCGAGATCCGCGATCCCGATCGCATGGGGATGACCGAGCTGGACCGGCGCGCCATGCACGACCGGAAACCGCGACGTGATCTGCACGGCGGCTTCGTGCTCAATTGCTCGCCGACAAGGGATCATATCCCGGCTGCTTCATCAGGTTGTGCAACTGTCGGCGCCGGATTCCCATGTTGCCGCCGTCGAATATCGGAAGCACCAGCGCGTCCTCGATCAGGCTCGCCAACGGAAGCGTGCGGTCGTAACTGTCGATGCCGACGACGCGCATGAGATCGGTGATGACCCGGACTGCCGTCTCGGACCCGAACACCTTGGCCTGAATGGCGAGCTCCGCGGCTGCAGGAGACTGCTGGTCGAGTGCATGACAGGCGCGCCAGCTCAGATGGCGCGCGGCCTCGATGGCGATCTTGGCATCGCCCAGCGCATACCCGACCGCCTGATGTTCGATAATCGGATGGATGCCGCCACGCCGCTCGGTCCGGGCGAAATGCAGCGCAAAATCGAAGGCGGCCCGCATCAGCGCGACGCCGAAGATTCCGACCAGGGCCGCCGTCCCGGTAAAGCTGGCTTCCGCCAGCGCGAGACCGCCGCCCTGCTCTCCCAATAGATGGCTGCGCGGCACCCGGACGTCGTCGAACGCGAATTCCGTCACCAGATGGGCGCGATGGCCCGGCGTTTCGATGGCACGTTCGAATATAAGCCCGCGCTCCGGCCGTTCGACCGCGATCACGGAAACATCCTTGCCGGGCGATCCGGAAGAAGGGGTCCGGCACACCACGCACAGGAGATCGGCGCCTTTGCGATCCCATCCCGTCGCCGACGAAACCCACTTCTTGCGTCCGGCAATCACCCACTCATCCCCATCGAGACGCGCGGTCGTGCGCACGCCTTCGCCCGGCGGCGGAGAGCTTGCGTTGGCGCTGCCGCCCGGCTCGCTGGAACAGAAGCCCGCAAGCGGCGCGCCGCGCTTTTGAAGGAAGGGCCCCAGGAAGCGTCCGCACTGCTCGGGCGTACCGCCAATCAGGACCGGCAAGAGGCCGAGAACGGTTCCAAGCATGGTCAGCGTGACGCTCGCGTTCACGCTGTAGAATTCTTCTGCCAGGATAGCCATGTCGACGAGGCCGTTTCCATCACCGCCGGCCGGCGCAGGAATGCATTTTCTCAGGTATCCCGCAGCGACCATCGCTTCATAGGTGGGCCTGGTAGCCAGGAAGCGTTCCTCCGCCGTCGGCAGCGTGTCGGTTGCTATCCCGACGCCGGCAAGGACCTCCTTCGCAAACTTGCGGGCTTCCGATCTTAGCTCGCGCTGCTCCGGCGTGAGGGTGAAGTCGATTGCCATCATATGCCTCCTGAACTGGCCAGTGCCCTTGCGGCACGATCAGGTAAAGGAGGTTAGCGGCGCGGGCGCGGACGTCTTGGACTGCGGCGAACCAAATCCTTGGCCTGCAGCGCACCCGCCTAGAGCATGATCCGGAAAAGTGGGTACCGGTTTTCCGAAAAAGATCATGCTCGAACAAAAAGATAGAGCGAGATGGCGATTCGACGAAAAGCCATCTCGCTCTAGGATTTCGACGACTGCCTGTTGCGGAAATCGCGCGGCGACAGGCCGTTGCACCGCTTGAACAGCCGGTTGAAGTGCGAGATGTCGCTAAATCCGGCGGCGAAGGCAATCTGGGCAATCGTCATGCCGCGACAGCCTGGATTGAGAAGATCCCGTGCGCTGGCAAGGATGCGCCGGTCGTTGACGTGCTCGCCGACCGAACGGCCGGTGCTGCTGAAGAGCTTATGAACGTAACGAAGCGAGCAGCCGAACTTTCGTGCCAGGCTCGAGGCGTTGAAATCGGCTTCAGTGAAATGCCGATCGACGTAATCGAGCATCATCGACAATTGCACGGACGTCTGGACGCGCGCGGGCGGCTTATCGGCAACAAACCTGTCGACATGAGTGAGCAGGTCCAGCAAATGCTCGCCCACATCGGGGACCAGCGGAACGGCCCCCGGACCAATGCACAGATCGGCATACCCTGACAGCGTTCGCGCCAGCGCCCACCCCATTTCGGTCGCCGACAATGTAAACCGCGGGCGGTCGGAAAAATGGTTCGGCAGCAACCCGCGGGGCACTGCAAAGCACAGCAGGTTGAAATCCCGCAGGTTCACGATTTCAAACGGCTCGGTCGTATCGACCACCGCAACATCCCCGGGACCGCAAATCTGCTCATGACCGCGCTGCACCGAACAGGAGAGACCTTCGAGTTGCAGATTGAGAAAATATAAATCGCCTTCGCCCTTCGCGATGTGCGCAGGTTGGCGCGCGACCGTATGAGACGTCGCCGTTACCCTCGAAATATGGATTGGCGCAAGATCAGCCTTTGAGATAGCTCCGCAAAAGGGGACGTCCGAAATCTTGCGCGGCTCAAGCTGCACGAAAGCGTCGGCAAGATCGTCGGCCCAGCTTCCAAAGGGCCGGTCCGCCTGAGTAGCTTTGGTCAACCACTCCATGGGCTCGCTAACCGTGAGAACTGGTTCAATTAGGAGATCGCGACGCAAAAATCATGCCTGAAACCCCTCCAAGGTCAAGTTCTGGTTCCGACTTCCCCCTCAGAGCACCGCCAGCTGCTTGTTTTTCAAGTCCGTCACCAGCATCAATCCGGGCGCATGGGTGATGGCAAACGGCAGCCTCGCCGCTGCGATCACCGCTTGCGGTGTCACGCCGCAGGCCCAGAACACCGGAATTTCATCGGCTTCCACCGGCACCGGATCGCCATAGTCGGGCTTGGCGAGATCCGCGATCCCGATCGCATGCGGATGACCGAGATGGACCGGCGCGCCATGCACGGCAGGAAACCGCGACGTGATCTGCACCGCGCGGATCGCATCCGCCGGCTTGAACGGCCGCATCGACACCACCATCGGGCCGGCAAACGGCCCCGACGGGCTGCATGCGATATTGGTGCGATACATCGGCACCCGGACCTGGCGCTCGATGTGGCGGATCGGCAGATCGTCCGCCATCAGCGCTTCCTCGAACGAGAACGAGCAACCCAGCACGAACGCCACGAGATCGTCGCGCCAATGCGCCATGATATCGGTCGGCTCCTCGACCACCTCGCCGTCGCGCCAGACCCGGTAGCGCGGCAGGTCGGTGCGGATGTCGAGGTCGATCCCGAGCGAGGGAATCTTGGGATTTCCGACATCGGACATGCCGATCACCGGACACGGCCTTGGATTGAGCTGGCAGAACCTATGAAACGATGCTGCGAGCTTCTCGGGCAGGATCGCAAGATTGCCCTGCACGAAGCCGCCAGCGACGCCGGCGGTCGTCGTCGCCATGCCGGCGCGACATGCCAGCCGCGCCTGCCGGCTCGGCAGCATCTCCGGCTCGCCGTCAACGCCCTGTTGTTTTTTCGCCAGACCGACAATCATCGAAAGCGCTCCAAGCCTGGACAGGCAGTGTGCCTCGACAGGTAGTGCCGCACAGTTCTACCATGCAAGGCGCCGAGACGCATCAACGGGTTTCCGGAAACGCCGAATGACCAGCATCGCATCCAATCTGCAAATCAATTCCGCCCGACTGTGGGATACGATTCACGAAACCGCAAAGTTCGGCGCCACGCCGAAAGGCGGGGTGCGGCGGCTGACGCTCGGCCCCGAGGACAGGCAGGTGCGCGACTGGTTCCGCAACGCCTGCGAAGCCGCCGGCCTCGACGTGCATGTCGACGCGCTGGGCTCGATGTTCGGCCTGCGCAGGGGCCGCGACATGTCGAAGCCGCCGGTCGGCCTCGGCTCGCATCTCGACACCCAGCCGACCGGCGGCAAGTTCGACGGCGTGCTCGGCACTCTGGCAGCACTTGAGGTGGTCCGCACCCTCAACGACGCCGGAATCGAAACCGAAGTTCCGATCTGCATCGTCAACTGGACCAACGAGGAAGGCTCGCGCTTCGCTCCGGCCATGATGGGCTCGGCGGCTTATGTCGGCGATTTCACCACCGACGATATTCTGTCGCGCAAGGACGCCGAGGGCGTCACGGTGGCCGAGGCGCTGGACGGCATCGGCTATCGCGGCGCGCATCCGGTGGGCACGCAGAAATTTGCCGGCTTCGTCGAACTGCATATCGAGCAAGGCCCGATCCTTGAAGCGGAACACAAGACCATCGGCGTGGTCGATTCCGGACAGGGCGTGCTGTGGTATGACGGCAAGATCACCGGTTTCGAGAGCCATGCCGGCACCACGCCGATGCCGCTGCGCCGCGACGCGCTGGCGACCTTGTCGGAGATCGTGCTGGCGATGGAGAGCATCGCCAAGAAGCACGGCCCGAAGGCGGTCGGCACCATCGGGGAAGCCGTGATCGCCAGCCCCTCGCGCAACGTCATTCCCGGTGAAGTCGCGTTCACCGTGGATTGCCGCAGTGCCGATGCCGGAATCATGGATGCGCTCGACAGGGATTTGCGCGCCGCCGTCAGCGAGATCGCAGGCCGACGCAAGGTCGAGGTGGCGCTCGATCTGGTCTGGCGCAAGCCGCCGACCCATTTCGATCCCAAACTGGTCGATGCGGTGGAGAATGCCGCCAGCGCGCTCGGCTATTCCCACCGCCGCATCACATCGGGCGCCGGCCACGACGCCTGCAATCTCAACACGGCGATGCCAGCCGCGATGGTGTTCGTGCCCTGCAAGGACGGCATCAGCCACAACGAGCTTGAGGACGCCACGCAAGCCGACTGCACCGCCGGCGCCAACGTCCTGATGCATACCGTGCTGGCGCTCGCCGGCGTCGCTTCCTAGAGCATGGTCCGGAAAAGTGGCTGCCGGTTTTCCGAAAAAGATCATGCTCAAAAAAACGCTCAATCCAGTCAACCAGCGGAGGCTTTAGTGCGCGGGGTTTTTGTCGATGCCAATGAAGCGCTGGCGGTGATCTTCGAACGGCTGACGAAACGGGGCGATCCCGCGGTTCGCATTCATCGCGACCCCGATGTGACGCCGGACCAGCTACCGGCGGTGCTCGATGGCGCCGGGATCGCGATCGTCGATCACACCGCGTTGCCGACCGCGATCGCACGCCAATGCGCTGGGCTGAAGCATGTGGTGTTTCTCGGCACCGGCGCACGCAGCTACATGAACCCGGAAGAACTGGCCGAACTCGGCATCGAGGTTCATCTGATCCGGGGCTATGGCGACACGGCGGTGGCCGAATCCACCATCGCGCTGATGTGGGCGGCGGCGCGCGGCATCGCCCGGATGGACCGCGAGATGCGCGCCGGCAACTGGCTGCGCGAGGACGGCATGCAATTGACCGGCAAGACCTTGGGGTTGATCGGCTTCGGCGGCATCGCCGCGGAGGTGGCGCGCATTGCGCTGGGCAGCGGCATGAAGGTGATCGCCTGGAACCGGTCACGCAAGATTTATCCCGGCGTCGATTTCGTCGATATCGAACCATTGCTGGCGCAGAGCGATATCGTCTCGCTGCATCTGTTGCTGAACGACGAAACCCGCGGTTTTCTCTCGCGCCAACGGATCGCAGCGATGAAGCCCGGCGTCATCCTCGTCAACACCGCGCGCGCCGCGTTGGCCGACGATGCTGCCATGATCGATGCCCTGGAGTCGGGCCACATCCGGCACGCCGGGCTCGATGTCTTCAACATCGAGCCGCTGCCGGCAGATCATCCGCTAGCGCAGCTACCGAACGTGACGCTGTCGGCGCATTCAGCCTTCCGTACGCCGGAGGCGAGCGAAAACCTGATTGAGGCTGCGTGGGCGCATTGCCGAAGGATTGCGAAGGCGTGATAGAGCTTCCCTTCTCCCCTTGCGGGAGAAGGTGGCCATAGGCGGCCTTCGGCCGCCGTCCTCTAATGGGACGCCGATGCTTTGCATCGGCTATGCTTCGTCCGCGCCGGATGAGGGGTTTCGGACTGTCGATGAAAAGAGACCCCCCACCCGTCTCGAATTCGCGGAGTTTATCATCGGGCGGCGCTTTGCGCCGACCCGTTGGCTCATTCGAGCCACCCTCTCCCACAAGGGGAGAGGGGAAGGGAAGAAGAAGCCCCTACTCCACCATCTCGGCTACCGCCTTGCCGCACGTCGTCGTGTCGGCATTGCCGCCGAGGTCGCGGGTGCGCAGCGTGCGTTCGCCGAGCGTACGCTCGATCGCCGCTACGATCGATGCGGCCGCGGACTTCTCGCCGAGGTGCTCCAGCATCATCGCGCCGGACCAGATCATGCCGATCGGGTTGGCGATGCCCTGGCCGGCGATATCCGGCGCGGAGCCGTGCACCGGCTCGAACACCGAGGGGAAATCTCCGGGCGGATTGATGTTGCCTGACGGAGCGATGCCGATGGTGCCGGTGCAGGCCGGGCCGAGATCGGACAGGATGTCGCCGAACAGGTTCGATCCGACCACGACATCGAACCAGTCCGGATGCAGCACGAAATGCGCGGTGAGAATATCGATGTGGTACTTGTCCCATTTGACCTTGGGATAGTTTTTCGCCATCGCCTCCACCCGCTCGTCCCAATACGGCATGGTGATCGAAATGCCGTTGGATTTGGTCGCCGACGTCAGATGCTTCTTTGGCCGCGACTGCGCCAGTTCGAATGCGAATTTCAGGATGCGATCGACGCCGATCCGGGTCATCACGGTTTGCTGGGTGACGAATTCGCGTTCGGTGTCCGGGAACATCCGGCCGCCGACGGAAGAATATTCGCCTTCGGTGTTTTCGCGCACCACCCAGAAGTCGATATCGCCGGGCTTGCGGTTGGCCAGCGGCGACGGCACCCCCGGCATCAGCCGGACCGGGCGAAGGTTGACGTATTGGTCGAACTCGCGGCGGAACTTGATCAGCGATCCCCACAACGAAATATGATCGGGAATTTTCGCGGGCCAGCCGACCGCGCCGAAATAGATCGCGTCATGCTTGCCGATCTTGTCCTTCCAGTCGTCCGGCATCATCTGGCCGTGCTTTTCGTAATAGTCCCATGAGGCGAAATCGAAATGGTCGAAGTGCACGCTGACGCCGTGCTTCTTCGCCGCGGTTTCCAGCACGCGCAAGCCCTCCGGCACCACTTCCTTGCCGATGCCGTCGCCGGGAATGACCGCGATCCGATATTGCTTTTTTTGCTTGCTCATCGAGAGTTTCCTTCAAGCCTTTATCTTTCGAGCCTTTTCTTGCCGCGCCGACAACGCCATTTATTTGATCGGATTGCAATGGACCAAAGCCCGCGACGGTGCAACGCTGCACTGCAATGTTGACCGTTTCGGCGCCGGCAGCCTAACAGTTGAACTTCATCGCAGGACACCCCATCCGTCTCCCCATCAAGAAGAGTAAAATCCCATGGATCTTCATTTGCGCGGCAAGCGCGTTTTGATCACCGGCGCATCGAAGGGCATAGGTGCCGCCGCCGCCGAGGCCTTCGCCGAGGAAGGTTGCCATCTGCTTCTTGCCGCCCGCAGCGGCGATCAACTGAAGGCGCTGACCGAGCGGCTGCGATCGGCGCACCAGATCGACGCCAGCGCTCACATCGTGGACCTGCGCAAGCCCGAGGATATTGCGAAGCTCGCCAAGGACGCTTCCGACATCGACATCCTCGTCAACAATGCCGGCGACATTCCCGGCGGTTCGATCGAGCAGATCGACGAGCCGGCCTGGCGTCACGCCTGGGAATTGAAAGTGTTCGGCTACGTCAATCTCACCCGCGCGATCTACGCGCAGATGAAATCGCGCGGACACGGCGTCATCGTCAACGATATCGGCGCCGCCGGCGAGAAATTCGATGCCAATTATATCTGCGGCAGCGCCGGCAACGCGGCGCTGATGGCGTTTACCCGCGCGCTCGGCGGCAAGAGCCTCGCCGACAACATTCGCGTGGTCGGCATCAATCCGGGCCCGGTCGGCACCGACCGCCACGTGACGCTGCTGAAGACCCGCGCCAAACATCAGTTCGGCGACGAAAACCGCTACAAGGAGTTTCAGAAAGGCCTGCCGCTCGGCCGCCCCGCGCATGCCCGCGAAATCGGCGACCTGATGGCGTTCCTCGCCTCCGACCGTTCCGGCTACACGTCGGGCGTGATCTACACGGTTGACGGCGGCATCAGCGCGGGCTGGGGGTAGTTAGCGCCTACCCGCCGTCATTGCTGTGCTTGGCCCACCACCCGCTCGAACAATTGCCGGATCAGGGTCGTGATCCGCCCTGTCGGCGACACCATTTCATTCATGATGGAGAAATGATCGGCGCCGGGGATCTCCTCGTAAGTCACGGGCAATCCGTATTGGGCGCGGTGGCCGGCGAAATCCGCGGTCTGCCGGCGCAATAGCGGCAGCTCCGCGCTGCCGGCCACCAACGAAAGCGGCTTCATCGCGCCACCGGCCTGCATCATCGGCGAGTTGCGGCGGGACATCGCTTCATCGAGGCCAAGCTTGACATTGAGGTAGCTGTGGCGGATCGGCTCGAGATCGTAGATGCCGCTGATTGCCACGGCCGCTTTGACATGCGGATGCGACAGCGCCATCGAGGTCAGATGCCCGCCGGCGGACCAGCCGGACACCACGATCCGGCCCGCATCGCCGCCGAGCGCGGGCAATTCTGCGACCAGAAAATCGAGCCCCTGATGGATTTCAGCGACGATCTCGTCGAGAGTCGCCTCGGGTGCCAGCGTGTAACCAAACAGTGCGACGTTGATGCCATGCGCCATCGGGCCGGCGGCAAATAGCGTGAAGTTTTCCTTGGCTCGCCCCTGCCAGTAGCCGCCATGGATGAACACCAGCGTCGGCCCGCGGTCTGCGGATTTGAGAAAGTCGATGCGGTTGCGCTGGCGCGGGCCATATCGGAGGTCCAGATGGCTGGCATGCCGCGCACGCATGTCGGCCGAGCGCCGCTCCCAGCCGGCAATAATGTCGGCGCTGCCAGCCACGGCGACGCCATTGTTGAGGCCGAGGTCACGATCCTGCTGGCTCATGCCGCGCCAGTCGGGCGCGTCAAACGGCGTTGTCATGCTGAGGTCTCCGGTTGCGGCGTCGAGGCCTAACGCGTTTCCACTTTGCGAAAAATGTTTTACAGCAGACCACGATCCGCTTTCGAGAGATGAAACGACGGGAGACTGACAAGTGGCATCCGATCAGGAGCTGGTGCAGGCGACCGCCTGCGCCATCGTCGACAAGCTCAATTCAGGCGACGTCACGCCGCTCGACCTGCTGGACGTGCTGGAGAAGCGCATCGCCGAGGTCGACGGCCAGGTGAACGCCCTGCCGACGCTATGCTTCGACCGCGCCCGGACCCGCGCCAGGGCGCTGATGAAGAAGCCCGTCGGCGATCGCGGCCTGCTCGCGGGGTTGCCGGTACCGATCAAGGACCTCACCGATGTCGAGGGCGTGCTGACCACGCAGGGCTCTCCGATCTACCGGGATAATGTCCCTGCGCGTTCCGATCTTGTGGTCGAGCGTCTCGAAGGCAATGGTGCGCTGGTCTACGCCAAGTCGAACACGCCGGAATTCGGGGCCGGCGCCAATACCTTCAACGAGGTGTTCGGCGCGACGCGCAACCCCTGGGATCTGTCGCGATCCGCCGCCGGCTCCTCGGGCGGTGCCGCCGCAGCCCTTGCCTCCGGCACCGCATGGCTCGCGCACGGCTCCGACATGGGTGGCTCGCTGCGCAATCCCGCGAGTTTTTGCGGCATTGTCGGGATGCGCCCGAGCATCGGCCGCGTCGCGCATACACCTGCCTTCAAGATCGATCGCAATCTCGGGGTGCAAGGTCCGATGGCGCGCAATGTCGAGGACGTCGCGCTGCTGCTCGATGCCATGAGCGGCGAGCAGCCGGCCGATCCGCTGTCGCTGCCTTTGCTGCCGGTCTCGTTCCGGTCGGCCGCGCGCTCCGGCAAGGGGCCGAAGCGCGTCGCCTATTCGCCCGATCTCGGCATTACGCCGGTCGATCCCGAAGTCGCCGCCATCACCCGGAAAGCGGCCGCGCGCTTTGCCGAGGCCGGCGCGATCGTCGAGGAGGCGCATCCGGACCTGAGCGAGGCCCATGAATGCTTCCATGTGCTGCGCGCGTTCGATTTCGCGATCAGCAAGGCCGCACTGCTGCGCAGCAAGCGGGAGCTGCTCAAGCCGGAAGTGATCTGGAACATCGAGGAAGGCCTCAAGCTCACGGTCGACCAGTTGGCGCGCGCGGAGGCGCAACGTATTGCGATGACCGCGCGCACGATCGAATTTTTCAAAACATACGACCTGCTGCTGGCGCCGGCGACCATCGTCGCGCCGTTTCCGGTCGAGAATCGCTATGTCGCCGAATGCGCAGGCAAGAAATTCGACAATTATGTCGAGTGGCTCGGCATCGTCTACGCGATCACGCTGGTATGCTGTCCGGCGCTGTCGCTGCCGTGCGGGTTCACGGCGTCAGGCCTGCCGGTCGGCCTCCAGATGGTGGCCCCTCCGCGCGGCGAGGCGCAGTTGCTCGCCGGCGCCAGGGTGCTCGAGGATATTCTGGGCGTCCGCGGCACCACGCCGATCGATCCACGGCCCGCGAAGAAGTGACTCCTGATAATGTCTTGACCTGAGCGCCACGGCCTCAGGCCGGCGCTGGCTTAGCCGCCTGGATGGCGACCGCTAGCGCCAGTTTGGTTTGCTCCACGATCTCCTCGACCAGTTCCTCCCGGCTGACGTGAGCAAGCTGTCCGGTGAGCAGGCCCTGTTCCGCCAGCGTGATCACCCCATGCAGCGCGGCCCAGATTTTCAGCGCCTGGCGCTCGCGCAAAAATCCGATGGCGGGAGCTTCAAGGGCTTCCAGCAAGAGACCGAACGTCTCCATGGCCGCGTTGTGAAGTTCGCTGCCGCTGGCCGCACAGGCCATCGTTCGCGAGGCGAACATCAGGCGGTAAATCCCGTTGCGGCGAAGACCGAAATCCAGCGTCGCCTGTGCAAAGCGCGACAGCTTTGATTGCTTCGATGGCCCGCTGATCGAATCGCGGAGCGTGGCGCTGAACTGCCGCAGGGCTTCCGCCGTGGCGGCCTCCAGCAAGGCCTCGCGGTCGGCAAAATGGCGGTAAGGCGCCGGTTGCGAGACCCCGAGTTTCTTCGCCAACGACTTGATGTTGATGGCTTCCGGACCGCCTCGTTCCGCTTCCCGAAGGGCTGCCTGCACCAGCGCGTCGCGCAGATCGCCATGGTGGTAGCTGTTCAGCGGCTTGCGGGCTATTCGAGGCGCCATCCGGCTAGCGATCCGTTACTTCTCACGGAGAGTGCAATTGCAGCGACAATGTAATATGCTATAATTTAACGGCGCTGCCAATATGCCGGTGCCGCAAAAGCAAGAATCGGAAACGCCAGACGCATGAAGTTGCGTCCGACCAAGGGAAAGACTTGTCATGCCCGGAAAACTGAAAATACGCGTCGACCAGGACAAGTGTCAGGGACACGCGCGCTGCAAATCGCTCGCGCCGGAACTGTTCGACCTCGACGAATTCGGCAATGCGCATGAAGTCGGCGACGGCACGGTGCCCGCGGGACTGGAGGATAAAGCCTGGCTCGCGCAGGCCAATTGTCCGGAAATCGCGATCGAAGTGACCGAGGAATAATTATTCCCGGAAGGAAGCCCAGACGATTCCGACTCAATACAAGGATTTACCCTGATGTCCGATTCCGCCAGCATCATGCCCGCGCATCCTCCCGTCACCGACTGGGTTCACGATTTCGATCATACCGACCCGCGCTGGACCGAAAATCCGTTTCCGATCTGGGACGAATTGCGGGCCGAATGCCCGGTGGTCCACACCAAGCGCTTCCTCGGCTGCTACATGCCGACCACCTATGAGGCGGTGAGGCAGATCGCCCACGACACCGAGCATTTCTCGTCGCGCCGCGTCATCGTGCGCGACATCCGGCCGGACATTACGGCGTCGGCGCCGCCGATCACCTCCGATCCGCCGCAACACAAGCCCGCCAAGCAGTTGCTGCTGCCGCCGTTCACGCCCGACGCCATGAAGAAGCTGGAACCCCGGGTACGCGCGATCTGCAACGAATTGATCGACGAGTTCATCGCGGAAGGAAAATGCGACGCCGCGGCGCGCTACACCAAGCATATTCCGGTGCGCACCATCGCCCACATGCTCGGTATTCCGGAAAAGGACGGCGAGCTGTTCATCAAGTGGATCCACGAGATTCTCGAGCTCGGCATCAAGGATGACACCGCCCTGATGCGCGCGGTCCAGGAGATGAGCGGCTATTTCACCGCTGAAATCGAGCGTCGCAAGAAGCACCCGACCGACGATCTGATCTCGACCTTGATGAACGCCAGAGACAAGGACGGTCAGCCGTTGTCCGACATGCATGTGCTGGGCTCGCTGCGGCTATTACTGATCGCCGGCATCGATACCACCTGGAGCGCGATCGGCTCCTCGCTGTGGCATCTGGCCAGGACGCCCGCGGATCGCGCCCGCCTGGTCGCCGAGCCTCAACTGATGCCGACCGCGGTCGAGGAATTGCTGCGCGCCTATTCCCCGGTGACAATGGCGCGCGAGGTGATGAAAGAGACGGTGATCAGCGGTTGCCCGGTCAAGCCCGGCAACATGGTGCTGCTGTCGTTTCCCGCCGCCAATCGTGATCCCGCGATGTTTCCCGACGCCGACAAGGTCGTGATCGACCGCAAGGAGAATCGCCACGCCGCTTTCGGCCTCGGGATTCACCGCTGCGTCGGCTCCAACCTCGCGCGAATGGAAATGACGGTGGCGATCGAGGAATGGCTGAAGCGGATTCCGGATTTCAGGCTCGACCCGGCCGGCCGGGTCACCTGGTCGGAAGGCACCGTGCGCGGGCCGCGGCAGCTTCCGATCCTGTTCGGAACAGCCGGCTGAGGCCATTTGGGGTTCATTGACATTTCACGGCACCGGGCATGAATTGACTAGGATGTCGCCATCAAGCCCGGCCCACCCATGCCCGACGACCATGTACTCCCCCCGATCAGCAAGCTGACGCAAAGCAAGCAGCGCTGGGCGCAGGAGGGCCGCTTCCTCACCGGAAAGACCGCTCGCCCTGAAGATCAGCGGCTGCCGCCCGGACAGCATCTGACCCGGGACTGGCCGACCCTCGATCTCGGCCTGACGCCGAGGATTTCCCGCGAGCGCTGGCGCCTCGATGTGTACGGCGCGGTTGAGAATCCGATCTACTGGGATTGGGCCCGGTTCACGGCGCAACCGCAGACCAGCTTCATTTCCGACATCCATTGCGTGACCACCTGGTCGCGCTACGACAACCAGTGGGAGGGACTGGCGACCCGCGATCTCCTGATGGCCTGCCGGCCACGCGACAATGCCCGCTACGTCGTGCTGCATTCGCATGACGGCTATACCACCAATCTGGCGCTGGAGGATTTTGCCGCCGAAGACGCCCTGCTCGCGCACGCCTGGTCGGGCGCGCCACTGGAACTGGAGCATGGCGGCCCGGTGCGGCTGGTGGTGCCGCATCTGTATTTCTGGAAGAGCGCGAAATGGCTGCAACGCATCGAATTTCTCACCGAGGATGCGCCGGGCTACTGGGAGGTGCGCGGCTATCACAACCGCGGCGATCCGTGGACCGAGCAACGCTATTCCGGCGATTGACGCGATTTCCGAACCAGGGAGACTGAACATGCCCAACGAGCGCTTCCAATTCACGGGTTCGGAAGGCCAGCAATTGGCGGCATCGCTGGATCTGCCCGAGCGCGAACCGCTGGCCTATGCGCTGTTCGCGCATTGCTTCACCTGCGGCAAGGACGGGCTGGCGGCCAAAAGGATCGCGGCAGCACTGGCGGCGAAAGGCATCGCGGTGCTGCGGTTCGACTTCACCGGGCTTGGTTCCAGCGAAGGCGATTTCGCCAACGCGACCTTCTCCTCCAACGTCGCCGATCTGGTGCGGGCCGCCGAGCATTTGCGCGAAACTCGCAAAGCTCCCGCGATCCTGATCGGCCACAGCCTCGGCGGCGCCGCCATATTGGCCGCGGCCGCGCAAATCCCGGACGCCAGGGCCGTCGTCACCATCGCCGCACCAGCCGATCCGGCGCATGTCACCGGCCTGTTTGCCGACCGTATCGAGGACATCCGCACCCACGGCAAGGTCGAAGTCTCGCTCGCCGGCCGGCCGTTTCACATCAGGCGCGAATTCCTCGACGACATCGCCGAGCACAATCTGATGGATCATGTGGCGAAGCTGCACAAGGCCTTGCTGATCATGCACGCGCCGACCGACGATACTGTCGGGATCGACAACGCGACCCGCATCTTTGTCGCGGCCAGGCACCCCAAGAGCTTCGTGTCGCTGGCGGGCGCGGATCATCTTTTGACCCAGAGAAGCGATTCCGCCTATGTCGCCGACGTCATCGCCGCCTGGGCCACGCGCTACCTTGATCCTGTCGCGCCCGGGCAAGCCGCCGAATCCGGTGAAGCCCCGCGCCGCGTGGTGGTTCGCGAGACCCGCAACAGCAAATTCCAGCAGACCGTTTCCGTCGGGCCGCACCATTTGCTGGCCGATGAGCCGGTTGCCGCCGGCGGCGAGGACACCGGACCCGGTCCGTATGATTTCGTGCTGGCCGGCCTCGGCGCCTGCACGTCGATGACCATGCGCATGTATGCGGAGCGCAAATCGCTGCCGCTGCAGCGCGTCACGGTCACGCTGAAGCACAGCAAGATCCACGCCGAAGATTGCGCCGAGTGCGAAACCAAAGCCGGGATGCTCGACCAGATCGACCGGGTCATCACCATGGAAGGCGCGCTCGACGCCGAGCAGCGCGGGAAACTGATGGAAATCGCCGACAAATGTCCGGTGCATCGCACCCTGACCTCGGAGATTCGTATCGTGACGGTTGCCGATTGACTTTAGAGCATGATCCGGAAAAGTGTGCAGCGGTTTTCCGAAAAGATCATGCTTAATCAAAACTCTAAAGCGCGATGGTGATTCAACCCAATCCCATCGCGCTTCAGGCCGCCGCTAACGGCTTCACGCGCAGCAATCCGCGCAGGCCCGCCGCGGTGCCGAGCACAATTCCGGCGACGGCGACGAACGAGGCCAGCGACAATGTGGAAAGTCCTGTCAGGCCCTGCCCGACCGAACAGCCATAGGCCATCGCGCCGCCCGCGCCCATCAACGCCGCGCCGCCGGCCGAGCGCAGCATATGGCGCGGCGAGTGATAGCCTTCCCACTGAAAACAACGCGTGACCAGCGCCGTGACCAGGCTGCCGGCGAATACGCCGCCGACCGTCGCTATGCCGAAGTTCAACGTCGATCCCGTCGACAGCATCACATATTGCAACGCGTCCGCGATCGGCGCGATGAAGGTGAGCGATGTCACCGGCGCCGGATTGAAATCGTCGGCGCCGAGATAGCCGGTCGCAAACCATCCGGCCGCGACCAGAATTCCGATCGCAAGCCCGGCGGCGATCTGCCCCCACGCCCGCCGGAACGGCGCATGCGCGAACGCAAAGATGATCAGGCCGCCGCTTGTCACCGAAGCCGCGAGCATCCGCGCGGACATTTCGCCGAGGCCGAAGGCGGACAGCAGCGCCGACAGCGACGTCACCGCCGGCGTCGTCTGCGACACCTGCACCATCGCGATGCGCGCAGGTGCGATCAGCCCCTTCAGCGTCATCTCCGCGACGATGCCGAGCACGATCACCACCACGAACGAGCGTAGATTGCCGCGCCCCAGCAGCACCAGCGCGCGCGAGCCGCAACCGTTCGACAGCACCATGCCGTAGCCGAACAATAACCCGCCGAAGAACATCACGGGCGCTGAAAACGACGGCTGCAGATAGATCGATTTGCCGAGATCAACCCGGCCAGCCGCCGCCAAAAGCTGGGTCGCGGCGATCGCGACCCCAACCGCCAGCGCATAGCTGCGGACCAGACGGCTGTCGCCTTCCGCCCACCAGCCGCGCAGACTGCTCATCAGGCAAAACCCGCTCAAGAGCGCCACCGCGCCATAGATCAGGCCGATGACGAAGCCGGCGAGGACAACGATGTGGGCGGACTCCATCGACACGCTTCTCCGAAAAAAACTCAGTTTCGTCATTGCGAGGAGCGGAGCGACGAAGCAATCCAGATTTTTTGCGCTCAAATGGATTGCTTCGCTTCGCTCGCAATGAGGACTTTTTCTACGCCGGCCGCAGGATCACGCGATCACGCGACGAGCCGGCGACGGCTAGAAAAGCGCGCCTTGGCGTCCTCCAGCGGATAGATCGCGCTCGCCTGGATCGGAAACGGCTTGAGATGTCCGCTCGCGAACCCGGGGCCGAGTTCGCGGAGCACCGCGCCGGTCGCGATCGATGACAGCCCCAGCGTATCGATGCCGACATAGGTGTGCTGGCCGCGGTAGAATTCCAGGATGTTGAACGGCACGATCCGCTCGATGGTGGCGATCAGGATCTGACGCCCCCGCAACGCCAGCGATTTGTGTGCTGCCTGAAAATAGGGATCGCCGACGGTATTGAACACGATGTCGGCGCCCTTGCCGCCGGTGAGTTCACGGACCCGCGCAGCCACATCCGTCGCGGAGGCGTCGATCACCTCGACCCTTGAACTGGCATGGCCTTCATAGGGTTCGTTCTTGCGTGCCACACCGATCACGCGCGCGCCGTGCCAGCTTGCGATCTGCGCCGCGGCCTGCCCGACCTTGCCGTTGACGCCCATCACCAGCACGATCTCGGCCTTGTTCGGCATTCCGGCGCGGCGCAGGCCTTCCATGGCCGTGACGAAGGGAACGCCGATGCCGGCGGCTTCATCCCATGAGAGACCAGCCGGCTTCTCCACCACCGCATCGGCTTCGACGGCAAGATGCGTGGCGTGGGTGCCGTCGCGCCGGATCCCGAGGTCGCCCGATGAGCCGAACACCTCGCGCCCGATCCAACCCGCCGGGCCATCGATCACGATCCCCGCATAGTCGCGGCCGGGCGTGCGCGGGAATACCGCGTAAGGCATCAGCCCGGTCGCGGCCTTCACGTCGGAAGGATTTACCGCCGCCGACTTGACCTCGATCAGCACCTCGTCGGCGGCCCGCGACAGCGTTCGCCGCTCCACCGTTGGCGCCAGCGAAGCGGGATCGTCGGCCTTGGCCAATAGCCGAACGCAGCGCGCTTCGATGGCGATCGACGCGGTATCCGGTTTTTGGGCAGGCGGCATCACGGAAATTTCCGGGTTCGCGTATAACTCCTGAGGCAACAGCGATTACCCCTTCGGCCGCTTGTCGTAAACACGCTTCGCCTTGCCGAGCGAGCGCTCCAGCGTCTCGGGTGCTACAATCCCGACACGCGCGGATATGCCGATGGTATTCTTGATAAAGGCCGAAACCCTCTCGGCATGAGTCGTGAGCCCGCTGCCGTCCCAGCGCTCGGGCCGCGCTTCCGCCAGCACGGTCATCTCATCCATCCGTCCCTCGCGCGTCAGTTCGATGATGAAATGGCCGCCGCACCAGTCGGTCGCCAGAAGGACTTCCTCGATCTGGGTCGGAAATACGTTGACGCCGCGCAGGATGATCATGTCGTCGGACCGTCCCGTGACCTTTTCCATCCGCCGCATGCCGGGCCGCGCCGTGCCCGGCAACAGCCGCGTCAGGTCGCGGGTCCGGTAACGGATGATCGGAAACGCTTCCTTGGTCAGCGAAGTAAAGACCAGTTCGCCCTTCTCTCCCTCGGGCAGCACCTGGCCGGTCTCGGGATCGATCACCTCGGGATAGAAATGATCCTCCCAGACATGCAGGCCGTCCTTGGTCTCGACGCATTCCTGCGCGACGCCCGGACCGATCACTTCGGACAGGCCGTAAATATCGGTCGCGTCCATGTCGAACGCCTGCTCGATCTCGGCGCGCATCGCGTTGGTCCAGGGCTCGGCGCCGAAGACGCCGAACTTCAAGGACGATTGGCGCGGGTCCAGGCCTTGACGCCTGAACTCGTCGAGGATCGCCAGCATGTAGCTCGGCGTCACCGTGATGATGTCGGGCCTGAAATCGTTGATGAGCTGCACCTGCCGCTCGGTCATGCCGCCGGAAACCGGCACCACCGTGCAGCCGAGCCGCTCGGCGCCGTAATGCGCGCCGAGGCCGCCGGTGAACAGGCCATAGCCATAGGCGTTGTGCATGAGCATGCCGCTGCGCCCGCCGGCGGCGCGGATCGAGCGCGCCATCACATCCGACCACATGTCGATATCGGCCCTGGTATATCCGACCACGATCGGCTTGCCGGTGGTGCCGGAAGAGGCGTGAACGCGGACCAGTTTCTCGCGCGGCACCGCGAACATGTTGAACGGATAATTGTCGCGCAGATCGGTTTTCACCGTGAACGGAAACTGGGCGAGATCGGACAGTTGCCTGAAATCGGACGGATGCACGCCGGCGTTGTCGAACGCTTTTTTGTAATGCGCGACGTTGTCGTAGGCATGCGCCAGCGACCACGCCAGTCGCTGCGTCTGCAACGCCATGATCTCGTCGCGCGAGGCGCGCTCGGCATCGTCCATTTCGGCACGGTACCCGCTTTCCCTCAGCTTTGTCGAAGCCATTGCGCGTTTCCCTGATCGGTCTATTTTTGTTTGGTGGCGGTCCCGGAGGTCGGCAGCCATACGCCGCCGATCGCGCGGGAGTGCCCGCGAAACTCGGCAATCACCGTGTCATCCACCGCGACCCGCACGTCGTAGATGCCTGATCGTCCGTTGCGCGAGATCTCACGCGCGGTCGCGACCAGCCGATCGCCGAGCTTGCCCGGCCTGATGAAGGAGATGTTGCACTGCGCCGCCACGGCGCGCTCGTTATGGCTGTTGCAGGCAAAGGCGAAGGCGGAATCAGCCAGCGTAAAGATGAAGCCGCCATGGGCGATGCGCTGGCCGTTGACCATATGCGGCTGGATCGTCATGGTCAGGGTTGCCTGGCCGGGCTTGACCTCCACGATCTCCATGCCAAGCCCCTTGCTGGCGTCGTCTTCCCGCCACATCGCCTCGGCGCAGGCACGCGCGATATCATCGGGCGAAGGCGTAGCCTTGACGTTCACTGCGATCTCCCTGCGGTCGCGCTTGTTGAGACAGGCGTCATGAGCTGCGTATTAGTCATGAGGCGGAGCAACCATGGTGTCAACGATCAGGACCACCAGACATTCCGGCCTCTAAACGTGGTCGTAATCCACCGTCACCTTGTCGGATATCGGCCGCGCCTGGCAGGTCAAAATAAAGCCCGCCTTGAGCTCCCACGGCTCCAGCGAATAGTTCACCTCCATGCGCGCATCGCCTTCGACAAGCTTGGCGCGACAGGTCGAGCACATCCCGCCCTTGCAGGCGAACGGCAAATCCATGCCTGCCCGCAGTGCTGCCTCGAGAATGGACTCTTCCGCGGCGACCGGCACGTCGCGGCGCTTGCCGTCGATGATCAGCGACGCCGTCGCTCTCACCGGCGCGGTGGCCGCCACGGCCGCTTTCGGGCGTGGCTTGCCACCGAGCCCCGAGACGAAACGCTCGACATGAATACGGTCCGCGGCAATGCCGATACCGCGGCAGGTCGCCTCGATATCCTCGCTCATCCCGGTGGGACCGCAGATAAAGACATGATCGACGCTGGCCGCCGGAACCAGCGAGCGCAACAGCACCCTCACCTTCTCGCCATCGAGCCGGCCGTGCAGGATCGGGATGTCCTGCTCTTCGCCCGAGATCACATGGAATACCGAGAGCCGCTGCATGAAGCGGTCCTTGAGTTCTTCCAGCGCCTCGCGAAACAGCATGCCGCCGGTCGAGCGGTTGCCGTAGAACAAAAAGAAACGGCTGCGGGGCTCGCGCGCCAGCACACCCTTCACGATCGAAAGCACCGGCGTGATGCCGGAGCCGGCGGCAAAACCGACATACAGCCGTGCCTCGCCGGGCGCCGGCGCGACACCGAAGCGGCCGGTCGGCGTCATCACGTCGAGTTCATCGCCGGCCTTCAGTTCGTCGGCGGCCCAGCTCGAGAACGCGCCGCCGTCGACCTTTTTCACCGCGATCCGCAGCTCGCCGTCGTCAGGGCCCGAGCAGATCGAATAGGAGCGGCGCACTTCCTCGCCATCCATCGTCGTGCGCAAGGTCAGATACTGGCCGGGCACAAACCGGTAGTCATCGGCGAGTGCTTGCGGGATCGCAAAGGTCAGCGACACCGCATCGGCGGATTCGCGGCGCAGATCATTGACGGCCAGGCGATGAAAACGGGGAGTTTGCGACATCGAAATTCCTGAACTCTCAACCTGCCCGTCATTGCGAGGAGCAAGCGACGAAACAATCCATTGTTTCTTTTTGCGGGCGAGATGGATTGCTTCGCTGCGCTCGCAATGACGGCTTGAATTACGACCTCAGTGACATTTGAAATAATCGAACGGTTCGCGGCAGCTTCGGCAGCGCCACAGCGCCTTGCAGGAGGTCGAGCCGAATTCGGACAGCACCTCGGTATCCTCAGAGCCGCATTGCGGGCAGGCGACATGCTGCACGCCGAACAGCGCGCGGCGGGAGCTCGCCGCCTGCGGCGGCGCGATGCCGTATTCCCTGAGCTTTTGCCGGCCCCGCTCGCTCATCCAGTCGGTGGTCCAGGCCGGCGAGAGCACGGTGCGGACCTTCGAATTGCGGAACCCTTCGCGCTCCAGCGCCAGCTCGATTTCCAGCGTGATCATGTTCATCGCGGGGCACCCGGAATAGGTCGGCGTGATCGCGACCTCGACGCGGCCGTCGGTCACCGCGACATCCCGAAGCACGCCGAGATCGGCGATCGTCAAAACCGGGATTTCAGGATCGACCACGGCCGCCGCAGCGTCCCATGCGCGCTGCCGCAGATCAGCATCGTTGCGTATAGCGGTCACCATGTGGCTCCCGGAAATGTCCGCTGCATCGATTGCAGCTCGCTCAGCAGATGGCCGAGATGTTCACTGTGCCTGCCGCTGCGGCCGCCCTGCTGCATCCAGCCGCTTTTGGGTAGCGCCAACGTCGCTTCGCCCACGACATTCGAAACCGTCTTCAGCCATTGCGGATGCAGCGTCGCCGGATCGACGGCGACGCCGCGCTCGATCAAAGCGCGCTCGCTCTCGTCGACCCCGAACATCTCGCCGGTGTAGGCCCAGAGGTCATCGACCGCCGTCTGGGCACGGCGATGGCTTTCCTCGGTGCCGTCGCCGAGCCGGACCATCCATTCCGACGAATGCCTTAAGTGATAGGCGCTTTCCTTCTCGGACTTGGCCGCGATCGCCGCCAGTGTCGCATCGGTCGATTTCATCATCGCGCGCCAATAGAGGTCGGCAAAGGCCGCGTAAAAGAACTGCCGCGCCATGGTGCGCGCGAAATCGCCATTCGGCTGCTCCAGCAGCAAGAGGTTACGGTACTGCCTGACGTCGCGCAGATAGGCGAATTTGTCCTCGTCATTGCCCTGATCTTCGACATCAGCGGCATAGGAATAAAGCTCGCGGGCCTGGCCGAGCAGGTCGAGGCCCATATTGGCGAGCGCCATGTCCTCTTCCAGGGCGGGCGCATGACCGCACCATTCCGACAGCCGATGTCCCAGAATCAGCGCGTCGTCGGCGCGGCGCAGCGCATACAGCACGAGCGGCGTTTCGGTGACCTGTATTGAGGCGATTGCCATGTTCATCAACCTGTTTGAGCGCTAACTCGTCGTTGCGAGGAGCCAACGGGTCCGGCCTTTCGGCCGGCCCGATGACAGGCTCCGCGACGAAACAATCCGGTCTTTGTTAGGCCATGGATTGCTTCGCTGCGCTCGCAACGACGGAACGGAGTCACATATGTCCGACTTCGTCGGGCACGTCGTAGAATGTCGGGTGACGATAGATCTTGGATTCCGCGGGCTCGAACATCATGCCCTTCTCGGAAGGGTCCGATGCCGTGATTGCATTCGACGGCACCACCCAGATCGACAGGCCCTCGCCGCGCCTTGTGTAGATGTCGCGCGCGGCCTGCAGCGCCAGCGTGGCGTCGCTGGCATGCAGCGAGCCGACATGCTTGTGCGCAAGGCCGTTGCGGCTGCGAATAAAGACTTCCCACAGCGGAACGTTCGGCGTGGTCATCGTGACCTCCCTGAATTCTGGTTGCGGCTTACGCCGCCAGCCTTTGCTTGCGCTTCTCGGCGTAGGCCTGCGCCGCCTCGCGCACCCAGGCGCCTTCCTCATGCGCCTTGCGCCGCGCCGCCAGGCGATCGCGGTTGCACGGGCCATTGCCTGAAAGCACCTGGTTGAACTCTTCCCAGTCGATCGCACTGTACTCCCAGTGTCCGGCTTCGTTCTGCTTCATGCCGGGATCGGGAATGGTCAGGCCGAGATATTGCGCCTGCGGCACCGTCGCATCGACGAATTTCTGGCGCAGCTCGTCATTGGAGAAGCGCTTGATCTTCCATTTGGTCGAGGTGTCGCTGTGCTGGCTCGCCTTGTCGGGCGGGCCGAACATCATCAGCACCGGCCACCACCAGCGATCGAGCGCGCTCTGCGCCATCGCCTTCTGCTCCTCGGAGCCGCGCGCCAGCGTCAGCATGATCTCAAAGCCCTGGCGCTGATGAAACGATTCCTCCTTGCAGACGCGGATCATCGCGCGCGCATAGGGACCGTAGGAACAGCGGCACAATGGAATCTGGTTCATGATGGCGGCACCGTCGACCAGCCAGCCGATCGCGCCGATGTCCGCCCAGGTCAGCGTCGGATAGTTGAAGATCGAGGAATATTTGGCCCTGCCGGCCAGCATCAGGTCGACCAGTTCCTCGCGCGAGCTGCCCAATGTCTCGGCCGCGGCGTAGAGATAGAGCCCGTGGCCGCATTCGTCCTGCACCTTGGCGAGCAACGCCGCCTTGCGGCGCAGCGACGGCGCGCGCGTGATCCAGTTGCCTTCCGGCAGCATGCCGACGATTTCGGAATGCGCATGCTGCGAAATCTGCCGCGTCAATGTCTTGCGATAGGCCGCGGGCATCCAGTCGTTCGGCTCGATGCGCTCTTCGGCGTCGATCCGCGCCTGAAACTGCGCGGCGCGGCCGGCGTCCTCGATGGTGCGGTCATCGGGTTCTGAGCTGTTGAGCGCTTGGGTGTACATGGCCGATCTCCATGGAAGCGAGATTTGATATATATCAAAAACTATGTAACTCAAGTCACTTTTGTAACATATTAGGCGCCCTCGAACCGCCGCCTGAGGTCCGCGCCGGCGGACGGCAAGGGACCGTTTTCGTTCGAACCGTTCAGGTCAAGCCATTGTTCGGAGGCGGCAAGCAGGCCGCGATAGATGTCGCCGCAGAGCCGGCGGGCGGCCCGGCCCGGCCAGTCCTCAGGCAGCAGAGCGCTCGGCAACAGCGGATCGCGCAGCACCACCCGCCGATAATGGTGGATCAACAAAATGCGCGCCGTGAAGGCGTCGGCATCCGACAATGGTTCGCGGCGGTCGATCCAGCCGCGCAACGGCTCGAAGGTCTTCATGAATTTCAGATAGGCGTCGGCGGTGCGGTGCAGCGGCCAGCTCTCGCTGAGCAACCGCCGGCCGCTGTCGTCCTCGGCCGAAACTTCCAGACGAATTGCGCGCGCAGCTTCCTCGGGAACGGGAACGCCGGAGGGTGCCACCCACACCCCCGGCAGCGGGCTGCCGAAGCCGGCATTCTTGAGCGCGTCCCGGGACGCATCGCGATCCTCGCTGCTGCCGATCAGCAGAAGTTCAAAGCGCCCGGTCCAGTCCGAGACTTGCGTATCGTAGATATGCCGGGTCGCGGTATCGAAGGTTTGCCGCCCCTTCTTGACCAGCCGGTAGAAACTGTTGCGGCCGACCTTGTTGCGTTCGAGCCAGCCGTCAGCGGCGAGCCGCGACATCGCCGTGCGCACCACACCGTTGTCGATGTCGATGGTGTCAAAGAACGCCAGCAGCGTGCCGAGCCAGACCGAACCGCCGCGCGGCACGATCGCATCGCCGAACAGCGTGATGACGATGGAGCCGGTGCGCGAGGGCTCGCGCTTGAGCTGTTCGATGATGCGGGCAAGCGGATGCGCCATGCGCCACGCATAGCGCGTTTCGGGGATTTACGACAACGCCGGCTGGCAGCCGGCAGGCAGCGTTACCTGGCGGGATCGGGATAGACGAGGCTGCGCCAGCCGCTGCGGTCGAACGGCGCCCACTTGCCTTCGGGCTGCGCCAGGCGGTCGGCCACCGCGTAAACCACCGCGGGGTGATGACCCATGCCGCAATGGCTGCTTTCGACCTCGATGTTCTCGGACCGCGCCGACGGCTTTTCCATGCAGCCCTGCCAGGCGCAGATGCCGTCGGTGCGGCTGAAGATCGCAGTGGTCGGCAGCGGCGGTGTTTCCGAGAGCGCGCCGCCGAACCGGCGATCTTCCTCGTCGGCGCGCCGGCCGCTGGCCATCTCATAGACGCGCCAGGCGTTGGTTGCCTTCGGACTGCCGGCAAACGGACTGCCGAGCGTGATCACCGAGCGCACCCGATCCGGCATCATCTTGGCGAGTTGACGCGCATAGAGGCCGCCGAGGCTCCATCCGACCAGACTGACCTTGCGGCCATGGCTGTCATTGAGCTCATGCACCAGGTCGACCATCGCGTCCTGCACGCCCTCGCGGAGGCCGAGATTGCGGCCCTGACGCCAGCCGCTGACGGCATAGCCGCGGTTCTTCAGGAAGCTGCGCAGCGGACGCGTCGAGGTGTCGGACGCGACCAGACCGGGCAATACCAGCACCGGATGGCCGTCGCCCCTTGGCGCGAGGCTCAGCAGCGGCAATGCGCCGAGAAACGCGCCGAGCTCGTGGATGGCGCGACCTTCCAGAAACATCAGGGTTCGGGACGGCGGGCGCAGCGTCTGGGCAGTGGCGGACATCGAATTTCCTCTCCTGGCGGGGCCTCGAGCGGGCGCCTAATCGATCAATTTGAAACCGGTGAATCTCGTACGCTCGCACCGCAACGCAACAATCACTTGATCAAGCTATGACGCTGATTCCTGCATTCAAGCGGGGGAACTTGCGGGGGACAATAGGTCACAATACGTAAACGGGCCTCAGTGATCTAAAAGTCACAGCCAGCGCAGCACGAATTCGGCCGTGTAAAGCCCAAGTCCGGCAAGCCCGCCGATCAGCGAGCCGTTGAAACGGATGTATTGCAGATCCTTGCCGATATTGATTTCGATCAGCGAAATCAGCTGCCCCATGTCCCAGGCCTTGACCTGATCGGAGATGAAGCTGGAGACGCCGCTCTTCTGATCGGCAATGAAACTTCCGAGCACGGCGACAAGGCCCTTGTTGATCTCGGCGCGCAATTCGGAATCGCCGGCGAGCGCCTCACCGGCCGCCACGAACATCCGGGCCAGATGCTGCTGCAGCACCTGGCTCTCGCCGCTCGCGCTGCGTTCGATGAAGGCCTGCGCGTTCGACCAGATGTTGCGCGCGAGGTCGCCGAGTTCGGGACGCGCCAGCAGGTCGCGCTTCAATCCATCGATGCGATCGGCATAGGCCCGGTCGGTGCCGAGCTTGTCGACAAACGACAGCACCATGCGATCGAACTCGCCGCGGAACGGATGCTTCGGATCGCTACGGACGTCGTCGAAGAAGGCGGTCGCGGAGGCGACGATCTTCTTCACCAGGAACGCGTCGGTGCGATAGAGCTTGAGCAGCGTCGGCAACTCGTCGCGGATCTTTGCGCGGACCATCGTCATGGTTTCCGGCTGGGTCAGCGTCTCGTGCACCGCGCGCAGGATATCGTCGAGCAGCCCCTGATGGCGGCCCTCGGCCACGAAAGCTCGCAGCGTGCCGGCGGCCAGCGGCGCGAGATCGACTGTTTGCAACTGGGTGGTGATGCGGCGGGTGACGAACGTCATCAGGCCCGAGGTTTCTGTCGCCGAAACCGCCTCGGGCAACAGGTGCAAGGTGAAGCGGGCGAGGTCCGTGCTGCGCTTGCGGTCGCGCAGCCAGTCGGCAATGAAGCTGCCGAAGTCGATCTGGCGCAACCTGGCATTGACGGGATTGGCTTCGAGAAAATGCACCTCGATGAATTCGCCGAGTTTATCGGCAATGCGGTGCTGATTGCCCTGGATGATCGCGGTATGCGGTATCGGCAATCCCAGCGGCCTGCGAAACAGCGCTACCACCGCGTACCAGTCGGCGAGGCCGCCGATCGTCGCAGCTTCCGCGAAAGCCGCGACGAAGCCGAAAACCGGATGCAGCGGCAGCAAGGTCTTCGCGGTCACGAACAGCGCCAGCGTGCCGGTCAAGACCAGTGTAGCCAGCACCTTGACGCGCCGCAGCTCGGCAGCGCGCGCGGCATCACCGGGAGCGTCGAACGAAAAGGTGCCTGACGTGGTCATGTCGGCTTTCAGATAAACAAAATCCCTCATCCTGAGGAGCGGCCCATTGGCCGCGTCTCGGACAGGAGGGTGCAGCGACGATTTATTGGAGTGCGCGTCAAAAAGAAGGCCCGCGTCAAGCGGGCCTTTGAATTATTATCCGCGGAGGTCAGTCGATCGCGATCAGGCGCTCTTGGTGTAGATCTTGGAGAAGTTGTCCTGGGCGGTCTTCGCACCGTCGGCGACGAGCTTGCCGAGATATTCGGTGGTGGACTTCGCCCGCGAGATCAACACTTCGCCACGCGCACGGACCATGTCGGACTGGATCTGAACCGCTTCATTGAGCGACTTGGCGGATGCCAGCTTGTCGATGCCGGCGAAGAACGCCTCGGCGTCCTGGTAGATCGCCTGCTGGATGTTGCGGCTGATCTTGGCGGCTTCGCTAACCGAACCGGCAACGGCGGTCTCGATCGCGGCAGTCGCCTTCTCCGAACCGGCGTAAAGATCAGCGGCACGCACCTTGGCGGTCTCGGCCTGCTTCTTCACGAAGTCGCGGGCAGCCTCGGGAACTTCCATGTTCTGGAGGTTCTTGAACGCATCGGTGACGGGCGCGAAAGCTTCCTTGACGCCGTTCAGCACGGAATTGGTCTCGGTGGTCATTGGGTTTCTCCATCCTCAGGTTTGAGCTATGGGCTCACCCCGTCCGGATTGGCCCGGGGCAAGATCATCTGTGTCACAACGGATGATGCGATGCAACATCAATGTTGCGGTGCGATATCACGAATTCGTGATCTGCTCACTGGTTGCGCGATCTGCCCGATAAACCGGCTCAGACCCTCGCTCGAAAGTGCCTCAATGCTGCACGGCATCCGGCAGGCCATAGGCCTCCATCTGGGCCCGGACCTGCGCCACATTGTGCCCCAGCACGACGATATCGTGGGTCTTGCCGGCCTTGTCCCTGACGTGGTCGCGCAGCAGGGCTTCGGCCTTGAATCCGAGGCCTTCGAAAATGGCGATGGCGCCGGTTTGATCGACCGTCATCTGCGCCACCAGCTTCTCGAGCCCGGCGCCCAGGGCCAGGGCAAAGATCTCCTGCGACAGCGCCCGTCCGACCCCCTGGCCGCGCACATCCGTGGCGACCACGTTGCGGATTTCGCCGACATGCGGCGACCACGACAGCGGATCGCGCACCAGCGTTCCGCATCCCACCACCCTGCCCGCCTTCACCGCGAGCAGGCTGGTGATCGCGCCGCGCTCGATCTCCTTGATCCAGGCGGCCAGCACCTTCGGCTCGCTGATGTCGCGCGGCAGGAACAACAGATCATGCACCGGGAGTTTTCGCGCAAAATCGAGCACGGCGGCTTCATCGGCCGGCGACATCAACCGGAATTCAATCTCGCCGGCCTCGGTGGTCACACGGCGTGGGTAGGAACGTGCTTCGCTGCTCATATCGATCTCTCGCCCAGCCAGGAATCCAGTTTCGGCCACAGCCGCTTGATGGCGTTGGCGCCGGCGACAAGGCTGACATGGCCGCCCTTCAGCATCACCTCTTCCTTGTCGGAGGAGCCGATCTTTTGAATCAGCGGCTTGGCGGCGTCGTAGGGAACGATGTGATCGTGCTCGGCGACCGCGTGCAGGATCGGCACCGTGATCCTGGAAATATCCGCAGGCCGCCCGCCGACCGACATCGCGTCGTTGTAGAGCTTGTTGTCCCACATCAGGTCCCGGGTGATCTGGCGGAAATACTCGCCGGCCAGTGGCAGCGTATCGGTCGCCCAGCGATCGAACATGCGGTACGATTTGACATACTCGTCATTCCAGATGTTGTCCCATAGCTGCACCTGGCTCGCGGCGCGCGAGGCCGGCCGCAACATCTCAAATGACGAGAGAATCATCTCGGGCGGCACATTGCCGACGCTGTCGATCAGCCGGTCGACGTCGAAATAGCGCCGGTCGGCAAAATTCTGGAACAGCTTCATCTCGCGGAAATCGATCGGGGTGGTGAAGCAGATCAGATTCTTCATCGGCCCGTCGGCGAAGATCGAGCCGTACAGCAGCGACAATACGCCGCCGAAACAATAGCCGATCACCGTGACGTCGGTCTCGCCGGAATCGCGCTGCACGCGGCGAACGCAATCGGGGATGAAATCAAGGACGTAGTCCTCCATCCGCAGCGATTTCTCTTCCGGCTTCGGCGCGGTCCAGTCCATCATGTAGACGTCGTAGCCGCGCCTGAGCAGGAACTCGATGAAACTTTGGCCCGGCACCATGTCGAGGATGTAGCCGCGGTTGGTGGTCGCCATCACGATCAGGATCGGCACGCGGTAGATCTCGTCCGACAGCGGCCGGTAGTGATACAGATTGAGCGTGCCGCGGACGTGCAGGATATCCTTCGGCGTCGATCCGAGCGACGGGCCCGACGATGCGAAATATTCGACGCCCTTGATGCTGCGCTGGATCGCGCGTTGCACCTCGGACTGGATCCGGTCCGGAATCGACGCCAGATCGAGCGGCGCCGCAGTATTCATTTTTGCGCTCCCCCCGCGCCCGGCGGACGTTTTGTCCGCGGCGGCCTGGGTGCTGCGGCGTATCCGCCTTCCGGCGCGCCGGAATTGTTATGGACCTGCTGCAGCAACGCCTTGATCTCGTTCAACTGCCCTTCGATCGACTGCAGCCGCTCGGCCATGCCGACCATTTGCGCCCGGCTCGGCAGATTCATGTTGACGAGATATTTCTCCATCAGATCGCCGAGCTGCTTTTGCGCGCCTGCGGTTACGCCGCCGACCTGATTGACGGCCTTGCTGAATTCCGGCGACGCCATCGCCTGGTTGGCGAAGGAATTGAATCCCTTCTCCATCTCGCCGATCATGTTTTGCCAGATCGCGACCGGATCGTTGCTCTTGTCTGCCATTGGCGTCCTCCAACCTGACCGCGATTGCTTCGCCTGTTTTGATCATACCACACTGTTGCGACTGGCCGGTCAACATTAGGTCTCGATTTGTCGGCTTTCCGGTCGCCGGCAAGCCTTCTGCGCCACACGAAACCGTGTCATAAATTCCTCATCGAAATGCCATTTCCGAAGGAACAGCCCGGTGAACTCACTCGCCCACCAGCCTCCGCAGCTCGCCCGCGCCAACGGCATCGACCTTTGTTACGAAATCTTCGGCAACGCCGACGCCGAGCCGATGCTGCTGATCATGGGGCTGGGCGCCCAGATGATCCATTGGGATGACGATTTCTGCCGGCAGTTGGCCGCCCGCGGCTTTCGCGTCATCCGGTTCGACAATCGCGACATCGGCCAGTCCAGCAAACTGACCGGCGGCAAGCGCCTCGGCCCTGTCGAACTGCTCAAGCTGCGGTTCCTGAAGATCCCGGTCGCCGCACCCTACCGGCTGCACGACATGGCGCTGGATGTGATCGGATTGATGGATGCGCTCGGCATCAACTCGGCGCATCTGGTCGGTGCGTCGATGGGCGGCATGATCGCCCAGGAAGCGGCGATCTCGTTTCCGCAGCGGGTACGCTCGCTCACATCGATCATGTCGACAACCGGCAATCCAAAACTGCCGCCGCCGACCCGGGAGGCCACCGCCGTGCTGATGGCGCCGCCGCCGAAGACCAGGGAAGAATATTTCGTGCGCTTTGCGCAGACCTGGAAGGTGCTGCGCGTCGGCAGCTTCCCGCAGGACGAAGCGCTCGATCGCTCACGCGCCGAACGCACCTTCGAGCGCGGACTGAGCCCGGCCGGCATCGCGCGGCAGCTCCGCGCCGTCCTCGCATCCGGCAGCCGCAAGGAGCGGCTGGCATCGGTCAAGGCGCCGACCCTGGTCATTCATGGCACCGTCGATCCGCTGGTGCCTCCGGAGGGCGGCAAGGACACCGCCGCCTCGATTCCCGGCGCCAGGCTTCTGATGATCGAGGGCATGGGCCACGCGCTGCCGATCCCGATGTGGCCCGAGATCATCGATGCTATCGACGAGCATGCCCACGCGGCTGCCGCTCTTTAAAACGAGACCACACCGCGTATGGGTTCCCGCCTGCGCGGGGACGACCTGCGGTGGGGGCTGTCCTATCCTCCGGCCCAGACGTCGAGCACGTAGCGGTTCTTGGTGCCGAGATCGTCGATCCAGCGCAGCGCCGCATCCGCATCCGCCGCCTTGCGTTCGCGATAGATCGCAACAAGTGCTGCCTTGACGTCCGGCTCCATCTTGCCGCCGTCGCCACAGACATAAATGATCGCGCCGCTTTCGATCAGGCTCCAGACCCGATCCTGCTGCGCCGCGACCAGGTTCTGCACATAGGTCTTGGGACCTTCGGCGCGCGAGAACGCGGTGTAGAGTTCGGTGATCCCGTCGGCCGCAAAGGCCTTCAGCTCGTCGGCATAGAGATAATCCTGATCGGGATGACGGCAGCCGAAAAACAGCATCGCCGGGCCGAGCCCAGCACCCCTGGCCTTGCGCGCGGCCCGCTCCTGCAGGAAGCCGCGGAACGGCGCCAGACCTGTTCCGGGTCCGATCATGATGATCGGCACCGAAGGATCATCGGGCAGCCGGAAGCCGGCCTTGGTCTCGCGAACCGTTGCGTGGATCGTCTCGCCGGCGCGGCGGCCGGCCAGATAATTCGAGCAGATCCCCTTGTAGATGCCGCGTCCCGAGCTGGCGGCGCCTGCGACCACGGCGACGGTGACGCTGCACCGCGATGGATCGTCCGACGGCGACGACGAGATCGAATAATAACGCGGCGCCAACAGCGACAGCATTTCAAGATAGGCGTGGAACGGCAATTCGCAGGCTGGATATTCCTCCAAAAGGTCGAACACCGATTTGCGCTTGCCGAGAATTTCCGAGCGATAATGCTCGGTCGCGGCGGCATCGTCGCCGATATAGGCCAACAGTTTCGGCCTGGTCACCGGACAACGGGTGTTTTCCGACATGATCTGAATCTGCTTGCGGGTAGCGACCTGCTGCAATTCCACAAACTCGCTCAGCAAACGCCCCACCGAAACGGGATCCCCAACCGGTAACTGCGCGCGGCGGCCTTCGGCGACCTGCAACCGGATCTGATCGGCCGGCAGGAATCCGAAACGGCGAGCCACCGAATCCACCAGTGCCGGATCGTTGCGCGGCACGACGCTGAGGTGATCGCCGACCCGGTAGCTGGTGCCGGAAGGCAGCTGCACCTCGATGTGCCGGGTCGACCGGTCCGAGGCATTGGGGCCGCTCCTGTTTTGCAGTTCGGTGTTGACCAGCACCTTCATCGGCGCCGCGCCGCCGAGGGCGACGGCCGCATTGATCGCAGCCGGCGCGACCGGCTCGATCTTGTAAAGCGGCTCGTCGTCGGCACTGCGATCGAAATTGGTGTCGAGGCCGAACTGCTTGACGGCCAGCGGCCGCAATTTTGCGAACCAGGATTCGAACTGGCCATCGAGATCGTCGCGCGCATCGCCCTCGCCGCGCACATAGGCATTGCTGGCGCCATGCGCCATCAATTGATCGTCGATGAAGCGCGGGATCGACTGATAGGTCGCGACCCAGTCGCTGTTGCCGCAGCCGAACACCGCGTAACGGACCTTGGCGAACGCATCCTTCGGCAGGTCGCTGCCGAGCCATTTGACGAACTGCGTGGCATTGTCCGGCGGGGCGCCATTGTACGACGCGCAAAAGATCAGCACGCCGCCCTGCTCCGGCAGCTTGCCGACGAAGTCATCGAGCGGCGCGAGCCGGGTGGCAAAACCGTTGACCTCGGCGAGATCGGCGACGCGGGTCGCAAGTTCCTCGGCCGTGCCGAGATTCGATCCGTAAAGCACCAGTAGCGGTGTGTTGTGAGCGGGGCGGGTCCGCGCCCGCGGCGCCAGCGCGGCGGCCGACGCAGCCACCGTGCTCGCGGTGCGGCCCGCATAGGCCCCGCGATCCTGGTCGGCGCGCGGACGCACCTTGATCTTGAAGCCGTCAGGCTTGATGGTCAGCGTTTCCTTCAGCACCATCTGGTAACGGTGGTTGTCGATCAATTTGAAGCGTTGCAGGATCATGCCGATCGCCAGCGCCGCTTCGTGCATGGCAAAACCACGGCCGATGCAGGCGCGCTGGCCGTTGCCGAACGGCTTCCAGGCGTTGACGGGGCGCGCCGCCTCGGCCTCGCGACTGAAATTTTCCGGATCGAACGCATCCGGATTCGGGCCCCAAACGCCGGGATCGCGATGCAGCGCCAGCACCAGCACGGTGATGAAGGTGTTCTTCTTCAGCTTGTATTTGCCGCCGATGGTCTCGTCGCTCAGCGGCGAGATGCCATAGGCCGGCGCCGGAGGCCACAGCCGCAGGGCTTCCTTCAGGATTTGCGTGATGTAGGTGAGTTGCGTGACCTGCTGATAGGTCGGCTTGGCGTCGATGTCGGGGCCGAGCACCCGGTCGACCTCCTCATACGCCTTTTTGAGCACGTCGGGATTCTTGAGCAGCGCATAGAGCGCGCACGACAACAGGCCGCTGGTGGTCTCATGCCCCGCGATCAGGAAGGTGTTGATCTGGTAGCGGATGTTGACGTCGTCGAGCTGTTCGCCGGTGACGCGGTCGACGCCGGTCATCATGGCGCCGAGCATGTCCTTTTTGCCCTCGGCGGCCTCGGCGTTCTTGCGGCGCTCGGCCACGATCTCGTCGACCATCTTGTTCATGAAGGCGACGTCGCCGGCCAGATCGCGCCGCCGTTTATGCATCCACAGATTTTCCATCGGCAGGCCGCGGATCATCATGATGGTCTCGAGCGAGCGCACCAGCGATTCGACGAAGGGATGGTAATCGCGCCGGTAGAACGAATTGAAACGATAGTCGAATCCGCACAACCCGATGGTGTCGAGCGTCAGCGCGGTCATGTCGTGAACGACGTCGATCTCCTCGTCGCCATTCAGCCGCTCCCACTTCTTCACAAGCTGCTCGGCAATATCGACCATGCTCGGGTGATAGGACTGCATCGCGCGGTTGCCGAACGGCTGCATCAGGATGTTGTGCGCCTTGCTCCAGTTCGGCTCGGTCGTGTCGGCGGTGAAGAGGCCGTCGCCGGCGACCGCACGCACCCGGCGCAGTGGTCCGCGCACCGCCTTGTCGAAACGCTTCTCGTCGCTGAGTTCGTCGACGAGATCATGCCCGGAGACGATGACGAGCGGCGCACCCATCATGTCCAGCCAGAAAATCGGCCCCAGTTCCTTGGCCAGCCGCGCCAGATTTTGCACCGGCGCGGTCGAGTCCAGCGACAGCATGTTGCCGACCACCGGCCTGGTCGGCGGGTGCGGGATCGGGCTCAATTTGTTCGTGGACGCCATCGCGTATCGTCTCCTGCTATCTCAGCGCAAAACAGCCGTTCATCCCCGCGTAATGGCTTTGCCGTTATCGCTGGAGGAGCGCGCTCCGGCGCGTCTCGAAGGATGAGACGCTTGCATTGCATCTCTCATTCTTCGAGGCTCGCCCGATCGGGCTCGCACCTCCAGGGTGAGCGCAATGGCGCTCATCCCGGGATGACGTTTACCCGAACCGCCTTCTGCGCCATTCAATCAGCTTGGCGCTGACCTCTTCCGGCTTTTCCTGCTGCGTCCAATGACCGCTGCCGCGGATCAGATATTTTTCAAGGTCGGGGATGATCTTCTCCATGCCGTCGGCCGCCGACGGCGGCAGCACCTGATCGTTTTCAGCCATGATCATCAGCGACGGCACCCGCACCGTATGGTCGATCTCCGCCGAGCGCTGCCAGTTGCGCGAAATGTTGCGATACCAGTTGATGCCGCCGGTAAAGCCGGTCTTGGCAAAGGTATCGACAAAGACCTTCTTCTCCTCCGGCGACAGGATCGGCGTCCGCGGATCGTGCCTGGCATCGTAACCGGCAATCATCTGCGGAAACGCCAGATTGAGCCTGGCCGAGGCGCCGACCCCGGCGATCGGCGCTTCCGCCGGCGCGGTGTCGCTGCGCGGCACCGGCTTGCGCATAAAGGCGTCGAAGGTCTGCTCGACCCGGCTGTTGAATATCTTGTCGGCGCCTCGCGCCGGGTCCTGAAACTGCACGATGTACATCTGCTCGCCGAAACGCTGGCGCAGCAATTCGATCGGGTCGGCCGGCGCGCGGCTGGTGTGGGGCGTGTTGACGCCGACCACGCCAGCCACGCGATCGATATGCCGCAGCGGCATTTGCCAGACGACAAAGCCGCCCCAGTCGTGGCCGACGAAAATCGCCTTGTCGATCTTGAGATGGTCCAGCAGGCCGACGAGGTCGCCGGTCAGATGCTCGATGTCGTAAGCTTCGACGGCTTCGGGCCGGTCGGTTGCGCCGTATCCGCGCTGATCTGGCGCGATCACCCGAATCCCGGCGGCAGCCAGCGCCTTGATCTGGTGGCGCCAGGAAAACGCGATCTCCGGCCAGCCATGGCAGAGAACGACCGGTGGCGCGTCGGTTTTCGGCCCCGCCTCGTAGAAGCCCATGCGAATGCCGTTGGTCTCGGCGAATTGCAGCGGCGGCATTTCAATCATTGGCGATACCTCACTCTAGTGTTCTGGCATTGGGCGGAAATCCGACACCTGCCTGCTTCCGGATCATGACAAGGTTAATCGGGAGCACGATCTCCGGGCAAACGCTTTGCGTTTGTCCCAAGGGAAGACCGGTGCCCACTGTTCCGGATCATGCTCTAGCTTGCCGCACTCTTGAGATCGGCAGGCGGCGCGAAGGCGGCTTGGAGCGCTGCGAATTCTCCCGGCAACATGTCGCAGAGCACCTGAACATGGGGAATGATGTTGGCGCCGGCGATGAAGCCGAAATCCAGTTGATCGCGATAGCTCTGCACGGTGATGTTCAGGGCAAGGCCGTGGGTCGAAATCGACACCGGGAAGATGTGCAGCAATTCCGCTCCCGCCGCATACAGCGTCTGGCGCGGGCCGGGCACGTTGGAAACCGTGATATTCGCCGACGGAGGCAATACGTCCGAAAGATTGGACCGGCTGTACAACAGCGCCAGAATCTGCACCAGGATAGGTGCGCCCAGCAACGAGATGTTGGACACCTGCGGCATCAGCGCCCGCAGCGGATGCGACATTTCCTTCGACTTGGTGGACTGCGCGATGATCGCCTCGAGCCGCGCCTTGGGATCCTCGACGTTGGTGGCGATCGAACAGATCATGCCGAAGACCTGGTTGTTGGCGTCGGTGTTGCCCTCTTCGCGCAGCGAAATCGGCACCGCGGCCGTCATCGATTTCACCGGCAGCGCGCCCTGCTCCAGCAGATAGCGCCGGACCACGCCGCTCGAAATCGCCAGCACCACGTCGTTGAGCTTGCCGCCGGCCTGCTTGGCCACCGCCTTGGCCTGCGACAGCGAGATCGAGACGCCGGCAAAGCTGCGCTCCGACGAGATCGACTTGTTGAGGACCGTCGACGGCGACACCATGCTGGCGATGCTGTCGCGCGACTTCGGATCGGAAATCTTGCCGACCACTTCGGAGACGCTCTTGAGCATGGTGGGAACGCTGCCGGCGAACTTCACCGCGGATTCGATCTGATACATCGCGTTGTCGAACAGGATCGACCCGAGATCGCTCTTGCCGGAGCGCGGCAGGTCGATGCCCTTGGCGGCCGTCGAAGCATCGAAAGGCTGGCGCCACAACTGCTGATAGGAATCGATGAAGTTGGCGGCGATGTCGCGCGGCTCCTGCCCGACTTTCGGCCGCGCGGTCGGCTTGCCGACGTCGCGTGGCACCGGTGTCACATCGTAGATCATGTTGGTGAGCGCCGCACCGGCGCCGCCGTCGATGCAGGCGTGATGCATCTTGGAATAGAGCCCGATCTCGTTGTCCTTCATGCCTTCGAAGACATAGAACTCCCACAGCGGACGGGCGCGATTGAGAAGCTTGGCATGCATCCAGCCGACGATGCGCTCCAGCGTCGCCCGGTCATGGGGCGCCGGCAGGCTGCCGCGAAAGATGTGACGGTCGATATCGAACTGGTCGTCCTCGACCCAACTCGGATGATCGATGTCGAGCGGCGCCTTTTCCAGCCGTGCCTTGAGGATCGGGGCAATGTGCAGCCGCGAGGCGATCATCGCCTTGAAGTCCTCGAAGAAGTCGCCTTTGTAATCCTCGGGCAGACGGAAGATCGCCATGCTCCCGACATGCATCGGCATTTCAGGCGTTTCCAGATACAGAAACGACGCGTCCATCGAGGACAGCTTTTTCCCGTCACCCATCTTTCTTCCTCCCTCGTACCAATCACGCGGCGCCTTGGTGGCGCTTCTGGCGTTCAGACCGATTGTGCATTTTCCGGTGGTGCATATGCAATGGCAAACGGACCCGACCGGAAAAATTGCTCGGAATTGGCCCTCGGCCTGGGCCAAACGATCCGCCACGGCCCACAAGGCGGCCGCGTTCACGCCCAGCCCGACATGGCTGGCAAGGTGCACCTCGATATTTTCGGCGGTGTCGGAGGGGCGCAGCAGGCAGGTTCGCCAATTGACGATGCCGTCGGTGCGCGAATAGATCGACGTGGTCGGCACCGGCAGATCGCCTGCGATCGCCCGTCGAAGCTCCGAGTCTTCCTCCACCGCTTCGCCTGACATCGCCTCGTAAAGCCGGGTTGCGTTGGTCGCCCGCACATCACCCGAGAACGGACTTCCCAGCGTCACGACATATCGCACCATGTCCGGCGCCTGCAGCGCCAGATCGCGCGCATAGATGCCGCCCAGGCTCCATCCGACAATGCTGACCTTGCGGCCGGTCGCGGCGTGAATCCGGGCAAGCCGGTCCCGCAGCGCCGCGCGCATCCGCGTCACGCCGCCGGTGTTGCGGCCCATCTGCCAGGCGTAGGTATCGTACCCGAGTTCCTTTAGATATCGTCGCATCGGCGCCATCGACAGATCGCTGGCGAGGAAGCCCGGCAACGTCATCACGGGATGACCGTCGCCTCTTGGTGCGCGCATCAGCAGCGGCGACAGCAGCACGCTGGTGTTGAATTCGAATATGCCTCTCACCTCGGCCAGCATCAGGCCAAGACCGGGCGGACGAAGTTGGCGCGCTGCCGGCGGTGGGCCTTGTTCCGTGGGCATCATTTCTTCTTGTCACTGGCGCGGATGCCGCCGAGACCCGCCATGGTCACGAACATGTCCTGAAAACGCTCGGCGATCTTCGGATCGAAGGTGAACCAGCTTTGCATCAGCGCTTCCGGAGAAACCTTCTCGATGTTGGCCATCAACTGCTGCTGCAGTTTGTCCATCACCGCGGTCTGCATCGGCTGCACATCCGGAAGTCCGAAGAACTGGCGGGCTTCGAGGGGGGTGCAATCTATTTCAACGTTTACTTTCATGGCCGCTCCTGATTGCATTTTGACCGTCCATCACAGTATCGTCACGACAGGCGGCACGACGCAAGCTGCCTTGGGGGATGCGGCAGCGGCGTGAGCCGCCAATCGACGCTTATGGTCAACCAAAGCGCTCGACGGCAAACGGCCGGGGATCGGCGAACGGCGTCTCGCCGGTCATCATTTCCGCCAGCAGGCGGCCGGTCGCGGGACCCAGCGTCAGGCCATGGTGCTGATGCCCGAAATCGAACCACAGCCCGGCATGACGGGGCGCCTTGCCGATCACCGGCAGCATATCGGGTAGACACGGCCGCGCGCCCATCCAGGGTTTTGCGTCAACCGCCTCGGCCAATGGAAACAGGGCGCGCGCCCGCGGCAGCGCCCGCTCGAGCTGGATCGGGGTGGGCGGCGCATCACGGCGGGCAAACTCCACGCCGGTGGTCAGACGAATGCCGCGATTCATCGGCGCCAGCAGATAACCGAAATCCGAATCGAGAACGGGATGATGGAGCACGGCATTGCCGCGCGGCGCCAGATGCAAATGGTAACCGCGCTTGACGCTGAGTGGAATTGAATATCCCAGGGGACGAAACACCAGATCGGACCAGGGTCCGAGTGCCACCACGACGTCGCGCGCGACCAGCGCGCCATGCGGCCCGCTGACCCGCCATCCGCCGGCCGTTTGTTCGAGCGTTCGTGCATCGCCCACCAGAAAGCGCCCGCCCTTGCGGGTGAAAAGCGCCGCGTAGGCCTTGGCCAATCCGCCGGGATCGGGAACAAACCCGGGCGCGGGCAAATAGACGCCGCCGGCGAATGCTCCGGTCAGATGCGGTTCGCGCGCCGCGAGCGCCTGGCCGTCGAGAACTTCGCCGTCGACGCCGTACTGCCTGGCGCGATCGAGTTCGCGTGCCGCGTTGGCCAGGGTTTTCTCGAAGCGAAAAGCTTTGATCCAGCCGGTCCGCCGCAGCAACTCCGGCACGCCAGCCTCCGCCACAAGCGCCTCATGCTCGATCAGGCTGCGCTGGATCAACGGCAATTCGGCCATTGCGCTGTGCAACGCCCGATCCGGCGAAGACGCAAGGAAGTAACGCACCAGCCACGGCAGGAAGACCGGCAAGTCCAGGAATTGATAGCGTACCTGCGGCGCGCGATTGATCGCGTACTGAAAGAGCTGCCCGAAATCGCGGGGAAACATGTAGGGAAAAACCGAGGCGCACTCGATCAGTCCGGCGTTGCCAAAGCTGGTCTCTTCGCCGGCGAGTTCGTGCCGGTCGACCAGGATCACATCCCGCCCGCGCTTCTGCAGGTGCAACGCAGCGCCGACACCGACCATGCCCGCGCCCAATACCAGAATGTCGGCCTTCAGTTCCGCCATCCGGCGCTCCCGTCAATGTTAGATGCTTGCTATTGCTGCTGCCGGATGCGTTTGATCGAGGCAGTCCGGCGCAACAGGTCAACTCCCTCTCCATCCAACTCGGGTTTACCCGAATTGGGCATTTCAAATCGCCGAAATCGGATATATGCGACTTCGATGGGGCCGAGACGAGCGCAGCTCGCTCTTAGAGGGTTGGAGTGAGGCGGTACAGTCTATTATTCAAGCCGCAACCCCTCACCCGAATTTGGCGCTGCCCGCCAAATTCGACCTCTCCCAATGGGAGAGGTGACAGAACTTGAGCGCTTCAATTCAACATGACCGTGGTTCGCCTGTTATCAGATCACGGTCTCGCGCGCGACGCGGCGGCAATCCATCTCAAATTCGAGATCGACCACCGGCGGGCGGGCAAAATGCCAGGTCAGGCCCGAACGGGTGGCGCCGCGGCGGACCAGTTCATCGGCCATCACGGGATGGAAGTCGTGCACGGTATAGGCCTGCACCGCGGTGGTGTCTTTCCAGCCGAACCCGAACGCGCCGAGACGCTCTTCCATGGCGCCGACGGTAAAGCGGACTTTCTCCTTGAACCCATCGGAACTGAGGTCGCGGTAGCGCACGATACGCTCGGGGTAGCTGCCGCTCCCGCCGCGCGCTTCGGCGCCGCCGGCGATCACGAAGGACGGCGTCGAGCTTGTTCCAGTTCCAGCGCCCGGCCGGGAGAAGCAGAAAGCATGAAAGGACGGCTGCGCGGGCGGATCGATCTCCGGACAGACGTTGCTGCGCGCCACCGGATTGGTGACGCCGTCGAACAGGCCCCATTCGGCGAGCGTCTTGACGTAATGCTCGTTGAAGATTCGAAATCCGTCCTCTGTGAACGCCGCCGGCGAGCGCAACTCGCAGGCGCAAAACGACGTCAACGGCCGCCCGGCGGCCTGAATATGTTTCGCGGCCAGCGCAAAACCCTCGGCCAGCGGCTGCAACCGATCGAAGCGCACACGTTCGATCTCAAAGCCTGGATCGGCGGCGGCACCGCTCGAATACTGAAACACCGCCGGAATGAACCGATAATTGCCGACTGGAAAATCGCGCGTCATGTCCGGGCGCTCTGGATCGATCACTGCATGCGGACGTCCTTGGCGCCGTTACCCGGCCAACGACGTCCCTCATAACAGGATATCACAGCACCACACGAATGCGACGGCGGCGACAGCACCATCGCCGCGCAACGCACATCAAGCCGAACCTCAGGTCGCCTTGAGCGCCTTCGACCCCAGATCGAATTCCTCGATTTCCTTGCTCCGCTCGGACTCGGCGCCTGCCCTGTGATCGGTGGCGATCGCCACATAGACGGCGGGCAGCACGAACAGCGTAAACAAAGTGCCGATCGACATGCCGGCGACAACGACAAGACCGATCGAGAACCGGCTCGCCGCGCCCGCCCCCGATGCCGTCAGCAGCGGAATCAGGCCCGTGACCATCGCCGCGGTCGTCATCAGGATCGGGCGAAGCCGGACCCGGGCCGCCATCTCGATCGCCGAGCGCCGGTCGAGGCTCTCATTGAGCTGCAGCTCGTTGGCGAACTCGACCATCAGGATGCCGTGCTTGCTGATCAGGCCAACCAGGGTGAGCAGGCCGACCTGGGTATAGATGTTCATGGTGGCGACACCGAAGAACAATGGCAGCATGGCACCGACGATCGCCATCGGAACGCTGATCATGATGACGAGCGGATCGCGCAGGCTTTCGAACTGCGCCGCCAGCACCAGGAAGATGATGATCAGCGCAAAGCCGAAAGTCACTGCAAGCTGGTTGCCTTCCTGAACATATTGCCGGGAATCCGCCAGGTAGTCGTGGCTGAAGCCGGCCGGCAGCTTCTTGGCCTCGCCCTCGAGGAAGTCCACCGCCTGTCCGACGGTCACGCCGGGCATCGGCACCGCCTGGAAGGTGGCGGAGTTCAACTGGTTGTAATGTGTCAGGGCATTGGGATCGGTCGCGGTTTCGATCGATACCAGCGTCGACAGCGGCACCTGCTGGCCGGTCGCGGTCGGGACATAATATTCGCCGAGCAATTCAGGCGACAGCCGCTTGTCGCGCGGCACCTGCGGAATGACCTGATACGATCGGCCCTCGAGGTTGAACCGGTTGACGTAGTTGCCGCCCAGCAGCGTCGCCAGCGTATTGCCGATGCTCTGCATGGTGATGCCGAGATCGCTCGCCTTGGTACGGTTGATCTTGATCCGCACCACCGGCTGATTGAAGTCGAGATCGCTGTCCGAGACGATGAACAACCCGCTCTTGCGCGCGGCGTCCTTCAGCTTGAGCATTTGCTCATAGACCGCCTGGAATCCGTTGGTCGAGTTGATCACCATCTGGACCGGCAGGCCTCCCGGACCGCCGGGCAAGGGCGGCAGGTTGAACGCAAATGCGTTGACGCCTTCGATCTTGCTGAGTTGCCCCTGCACCAGCGGCTTCAGCTTGATCGAAGAGCGGGTCCGCTCGTCCCACGGCTTCAGCAACATGCCGGCGATGCCGCCCTGCGGGCCGTTGATGCCGTTCAGAACGAAGCGAAGATCGGTCTCCGGGAAGCTGGCGAATGCCTTGTCGAGCTTGTCGCCATAATAGTCGGCATAGTCGATGTTGGCATATTTCGGCGCCTTGGTCACCGCGAACACGATGCCCTGATCCTCTTCGGGCGCGAGTTCCTTTGACGTGTGCATGTACAGGAATCCGACCAGCCCCAGGATGGTCAGCGCGAACAGCCCCGTGATCGGACGATAGTCGAGCGACCGATCGAGCTGCCGGCCGTACCAGCGCGTCATGGCCCCGAAAACCCGGTTCACGATCTTGGCAAATCGCCCCTCCTCGGCGCTCTTGAGGAAGATCGAGCACATCATCGGCGACAGCGTCAGTGCGATCACACCCGAAACGATCACCGAGCCGGCCAGCGTGAACGCGAATTCGCGAAACAGCGCGCCGGTGAGGCCGCCGAGGAAACCGATCGGCGCATACACCGCGGCCAGCGTGATGGTCATGGAGATGACGGGACCGACGATCTCGCGCGCGCCCTGCATCGCGGCCGCCACCGGCGGCTTGCCTTCCTCGAGATGCCGATGAATGTTTTCCACCACCACGATGGCGTCGTCGACGACGAGTCCGATCGCCAGCACCATCGCCAGCAGGGTCAGCAGGTTGATGCTGAAACCCATCACCAGCATCAGGCTGCAGACGCCGACCAGCGACAACGGAATGGTCACCACCGGGATGATCACCGAGCGGAACGAGGCCAGGAACAGGAAGATGACGACGACCACGATGATGATCGCCTCGCCCAGCGTCTTCTCGACTTCGTCGATCGACGATTGAATGAACTTGGTGGAATCATAGGCCACCTTCATTTTCATCGACGGCGGCAGATTGCGCTCAAGTTCCGGAAACAGCGCGCGGACGCCTTGAACCAGGGTCAGCGGATTGCCCTGCGGCGTCGCCTGCACGCCGATGAAGATCGCGTGCTCGCCGTTGAAGGCGACGCTGGCGTCGCTGCTTTGCGCCGCCAGTTCGACGCTGGCAATGTCCTCGATCCGGACAAAACCGCCATCCTTGGACTTGACGATCATGCGCTTGAACTGATCGAGATTCGTCAGATCGGTATTGGTCGAGACGTTGGAGACAATGAAATAGCCCTTGGACTGCCCCGCGGCGGCCTGAAAGTTGTTGGCGGCGATCGCCGCGGACACGTCGAGCGGCGAGACGCCGAGGCCCGCCATGCGGACGGGATCGAGCCACAGCCGCATCGCAAAGGTCTGACCGCCGAGAATATCTGCCGAAGCAACGCCGTCGACCGTGGACAGCACCGGCTGCACCACGCGCGTCAGGTAATCGGAGATCGCCGAGCCCGACAGCACCTCGCTGGAGAAGCCCAGATACATCACGGCGGTGGTCTGCCCGGTCGTCTTGGTCACGACCGGATCGTTCGATTCCTTTGGAATCAGATATTTGACCGAGTTCACCTTAGCGAGCACTTCGGTCAGCGCCTGGTTCGGATCGAAATTCAGCTTGATATAGACCTGGATGGTCGAGGTCCCGAGCACCGAAGACGAGGTCATGTAGTCGACGCCTTCAGCGGACGCGACGGCCTGCTCGATCGGCGTGGTGATGAAGCCCTGAATCAAGTCCGCCGACGCGCCTGGATAGACCGTGGTGACGTTGACCACGGTATTCGACAGCTTCGGATACTGACGGATCGGCAGGCTGGTCGCGGCCTTGAATCCGATCAGAAGGATCAGCAGGCTCACGACCAATGCCAACACCGGCCGCTTGATGAAAATGTCGGTCCAGACCATCGCTATGCTCTCCGGTCGTCAGTAACGCGGCGGATTTGCCGGAATCGGCGGAGGCTGATCGGTCGAGATCGACACTGCCGCGCCCGATTGCAGCTTGAGCTGGCCGACCGCGACCACGCGATCGCCAGCCTTCACGCCGCTGAGGATTTCGGCCCTGCCGTCGATCCGGTTGCCGGTTCGCACGAAGGTGCGGACCGCGGCCAGGCTGGTTTTGCCGTCATCGGCTTTCTTCTCGGTGATCAGGAACACCGAATCTCCGTAGAGCGTGTAGTCGACCGCCGTTTCCGGAACGGTAACCACTGGCGGCTTGTCCGGCAGTACCACCGTCGTGGTCGCAAACATGCCGGGCTTCAGGATATGATCGGGATTGTCCAGCGTGGCCTGAACACGGATGTTACGCGTATCGGTGTTGATCTGCGGCTCGATGGTGGTGATCTTGCCCTCAAAAACCTTGCCCGGATAGGCATCGACCAGCACACGCACGGTCTGCCCGACCTTGAGCATCGCGCTGGCCTTTTCTGTCGTCGTGAAGTTCGCATAGATCGACGACAGGTCGGTCAGCGTTACGATCTGCGTGCCCGCGGTCAAATACTGGCCGACCTCGACGTGGCGAACGCCGAGCACGCCGTCGAACGGCGCGCGCACGAGCTTCTGCGAGATGATCGCTTCGGTCTTGGCGATGCCGGCGTTGGCGGTGTCATACGTCGCCTGCGCCGCATCGGCCGTGGCCTGCGGACCGAATTGACGCGCCGCCAGTTGCTTGGCGCGATCCAACGCCAGCTGAGCGCCGATAGCCTGCGCCTTGAAACTTGCCAGATCGCCCTGTTCCGGACCGTCGAACAACTGCACCAGCGGACTTCCCGCCTTAACGGTGGCGCCCGCGGTAAACATGATGTCGGTGATGCGCCCGCTGACGTCGGAGGTGACGTTGACCTGGTGCACGGCGGCGAGATCGCCGACCGCCGTCAGCAGGTTCGGAACCACCTCCGATTTGGCCACGGCAATCGCAACCGGCGTCGGCGGCGGCTTGTTGTTGGCGAAGAACTGCGCGATCATGTGGCTGCGGAAGGCATTGAAGCCGACCAGCAGGCCGACCAGCAGCGTCAGCAACAGCCCGACAATGATGAACCAGCGCACCATCCGAACCGGGCGCGCGCGCGGCTTTTCAACGATCGGGTGACCCGCGATATGGGCTTCGGTCACAATATTCATGTCATGCACCTTCTGCAGTTACCGGCTGTCCCGGAACCAGCGACAGTTCGCGATCCAGATGGGAGGCAATCACGGTTTCGTTGAGTCCAATTCCGCGGAGAATGAATTCGCAAACCTGCCGTTCGAGATCGACGGCGTTGCCGTAGGACAGGCATGGAACGGCAGGTAGCCGCCCCAGCGCCGTCATCAGCAAGGTGTGGTGTGCAAACCAGAACAAGTTGAGCGGTTCGCTTCCAATCCGTGACGCGTCTCCCGCCGCGACCGCCCGCTCCAGCGACGTGGTGAAAACGGGCGAGATCCAGTCTGCGATCTTCTCGTAAAGCAACCGCGCGAATTCTCCATCGTCGAGCTGGCTCGTGATCATCAGCCTGAGACGCTGGGCCTCCTGCTGATCGGGCGCATCCGATGCATGCAGGAAATGGTGGACCATGGCGCGGATCAGCACGACGAGGGTTTCCGTCGAGGGCGCGAGACCCAGCAACCAGTGCATCGCCGGATCCGCTTCGCACTCTTCGGCCAGAATCTCGGCATACAACGCCGATTTCGTCGGGAAGTGCTTGAACAGCAGCGCCTCCGAAATGGCGGCTGCGGCCGCAACGCTTTTGGTCGTGGTTCCCGCGAAGCCGTTGCGGGCAAAGCAACGCTTGGCAGCGCCCAAGATCAATTGCCGCCGCAAATCACCGGTCATGCGCAGGGTGCTCATGCTCGTGAGTAAGCACTCACTTTACCAAAAGTCAAGATTCCTGCTGCAGTGCACCAGCGACAATTCGTTCATCAAATGGGGCGAAATCCGAGCGCGCCACGGAGGCGCGTCACAATAAAGGTTCCGTCGCGACTGGAAAGCACGCGCTCCAGATTGGCACTGTCGATCTTGATGCTAGCAAAGCGCGGCCCGCTTGAGACGTCCTGCATGGTCGGGGCAAAGGCCTCGATGTCAGCCATGGTGGCGAGCGAGCGGGCGTCGGATATGCCGCAAGCCCGCGCGACGCCAACCAGGTTGACGGTGGTCGCGGTGTGGCTCGCCTGCCCGCCGGTCTCGCCATAGACCTCATTGTCGAGCACCACGACGGTGAGATTGGCCGGCTTTTGCAGGCCGACGGTCGCCAGGCTGCCCATTCCCATCAACATCTCGCCGTCGCCGGTGATCACGACCACCGGCAGCCTGGGCTGCGCCAGGGCGACGCCGAGCCCGATCATGACCGCACCACCCATGGCCCCCCACAGATAGAAATTGCGGTCATGGTCGCCGGCGGCGGCGATGTCATAGGTCGAGGCACCCAGCCCGCCGACCACGACGGCATCCTTGCGCTCCGCCAGCAGACTGGCAACGACGCTGCGCCGCTCGAGAAGATTTGCCTTGCTCATTTGACGAAAACCTTTGCACCGATCAGGCGCTGCGACAGCAAAACGGCGGTCGGCGTGCAGGCATTGTACGCCTGCCCTGCCGCCGCTTCGACGACCTCGCCGACCTCTTCCGCATGAGAGGCGCGCAACACCTTGATTCCGGACAGTTCGAATACGCCCGCGGTGCTGGAGCCCATCGGCACCTGCCAGGGATTGAACTCGCCCCATTCGCCGCGCATCGTCACCAGCGTCAGGAACGGAAAGCGGAAGATCTGGGTCAGCGACAGCATGTTCACGCAATTGCCGACGCCGCTCGACTGCATCAGGAGCACGCCGCGCTGGCCGCCGGCCCAGGCACCGACCAATAGCGCCACGCCTTCCTCTTCCGTCGTCAGCGGGACCGCGCGCATCGAGGGGGTGCCCAGCACGCGTTCGATCAGTTGCGAATGCCCGGCATCGGGCACGTAGGCGACCTGACGAACATCAAAGCGCTGCAAAATTCCAAAAATATGCTCCGGCCAGGCCGGCTGGTTTTCGGAGGCGGCATCGGCGCGGGCGTGCATTTTCATTCCCAGTCGGTTGACGAGAGCTGTTTCGATGCGGGACTGTAGCGGCAGCCCCGGCTCCGGAAAGAGCGAAAACGGCATATCGGTCTCCACCAAAGAGTATGGCAGCATGAATGCGGATGCGCGAGAGCTGGCGGCAGATTTCGATCTCGAGAAACTGACCCCGGAGTTCTATGCCGACCCCTACCCGACCTATCGCGCATTGCGGGAGCATGAGCCGGTCAAGCGGCTGCCGAACGGGTCCTATTTTCTGACGCGCTATGACGACCTGGTCAGCGCCTACAAGGGCACCGGGCTTTTCAGTTCCGACAAGAGACGGGAGTTTGCGCCCAAATATGGCAACTCGCTGCTCTACGAGCACCACACCACCAGTCTCGTCTTCAACGACCCGCCTGCGCACACCCGCGTGCGGCGGCTGATCATGGGCGCGCTGTCACCGCGCGCGATCGCCGAAATGGAGCCCGACCTGATCGCGCTGGTGGATCGGCTGCTCGACGCGCTGGCGGCGCAAGGCAGCGTCGAGTTGATCGGGGATTTTGCATCCGCGATCCCGATTCAGGTGATCGGAAATCTGCTCGACGTGCCGATGGAGGAGCGCGAACCGCTGCGCGACTGGTCGCTGGCGATTCTGGGCGCGCTCGAACCGGTGATCGGACCTGAAGTCTTTGCGCGCGGCAATGACGCGGTGAGGGATTTTCTCGCCTATCTGGAAATACTGGTGGCCCGCCGGCGCGCCAAACCCGGCAATCCCGAACGCGACGTGCTGACCCGCCTCATTCAGGGCGAGGACAATGGCGAACGGCTGACCGCCAAGGAATTGCTGCACAACTGCATCTTCCTGCTCAACGCCGGCCACGAGACCACCACCAATTTGATCGGCAACGGGCTGGTGGCGTTGTCGGGAAATCCCGCCGAGAAGCAGCGGCTGATCGAAAATCCCGAGCTGATCAAGACCGCGATCGAGGAAATTCTGCGGTTTGAAAGTTCGAACCAGCTCGGCAATCGCATGACGACGGAGCCGGTCGAACTCGGCGGCATCAAGCTTGCGGCGGGCACGCCGGTAACCCTGTGCATTGGCGCGGCGAACCGCGATCCCCTGCAATTCGCCGATCCGGAAAACCTCGACGTCGGCCGCACGCCGAACCGGCATCTCGCCTTCGGCACCGGCGCGCATCAATGCGCCGGGATGGCGCTGGCGCGGCTCGAAGGCGCGATTGCGATTTCGCAATTCCTGGCGCGGTTTCCGGGCTACACGCTCAGCGCTCCGCCGGTCCGTGGCGGCCGTGTTCGCTTTCGGGGATTTCTGAGTGTGCCGTGCGAAGTTGGCTGAGGCCGGCACAGGAATGCGAAGCAAGAAAGACGCGGATGGCCGGGACGAAGCCCGGCCATCACCAAAAAATTTCAGACGTTGGTCGCCGATCCCGCTATCAGTAGCCGCAGGAATTGCAGCGCGGCGGAACCGGCACGTAATAAGTGCGGGCGGGTGCGACCATCTCAACGCGCTCGCGGGTCCCGTATTGAGCAGGAATGCGCTCGTACTGAACGCCTTCCGGAGCAACCATCACGGTCTGCGGCACCATCACGGTCCGGTATTGAGCCGGCGTGCGATGGGCGATGACGCCGCCGGGCGATACCATCACGGTTTCCTGGACGGTGCGGTATTGCGGCGGCACGACCTGGGCCTGATAACAGGTGCCGCAAGGCGGCGGCGGCGCGTAGCAGCTGTAGCATCCCGCGGACGCGGCGGTCGGAAGCGCAACAGCCGCGACGGCGGCGGCGATCATGGCAATATAAACGCGTGAAATTTTCATCGTGTGCCTCGGGGTGCGAACTGCCCACATGAATAGGTCACCGGCTCGGATCGTCAACGCAAACCGCTGATTTACCTTTACGGAGATCATTAACAAAGCATTTCGGTTCGGCGAAGTTGAACTACTGACCAATGCGGCGCAATGCGTGTCTGCAAGACCTCATCATCCGGTCATCCCCGCCAGTCGCTGGAAAAATCCCGATCCCGGAATAGCCGGCGAAGCCATGCGCCTCGACCGCCTCGCGCACCGATTTGATATCGATCGTGCCGTCCCGATCCTGTTGTCGAGGACGTCTCTGGCAGGCACCAGGACGCCACGGCCTCGTCACGAACCGTTTCTATTCGGGTTCTGATCGGAAAATTGGAAGCTCACGTGAGCACAGCTTGAGCCTGGCCACGTTGCCGTCGTGGCAACGCAATGGGGCCTGGAAGTGTGCGATAACGGTCCAGCGTCAAGCCGATCGATCTTTCCAACCAGAGCGCGGTGCTAATCATGTCTTCGATCTCAACCTACGGGGCCTGGCTGGGTGTCATTGCCTGTATCTTGCAGTCCGGACTGTTCGCCGGTCTCAACCTGGCCATCTTCAGCCTCAGTCTGTTGCGCCTTCAAATCGAGGCCGACGGGGGAAATACCGACGCCGTCAAGGTGCTTGAGCTCCGCAAGAACGCCAATCAGGTGCTAGCGACGGTGATATGGGGGAATGTCACCACCAACGTCTTGCTGACGCTGCTCTCGGATTCCGTCTTGACGGGAGTTGGCGCATTCTTCTTCTCGGCATTCGTAATCACCCTGCTCGGCGAAATCATTCCGCAGGCCTATTTTTCGCGCAACGCCCTGCGAATGACCTCGCGATTCCTGCCGTTCATCAATTTCTATCGCTCCATCCTGTTTCCGCTCGCCAAGCCGACAGCCATGCTGCTCGACTGGTGGCTTGGCGCAGAAGGCATTGCGTATATGAAAGAACACGACATCAGGCTCTTGATTGCACGGCATGGCGCGAGCGGCGGAGAGATCGGGCGACTGGAAGCGACCGGAGCGCAGAACTTTCTCGACCTCGACGACGTGTCGATCTGCGACGAGGGCGAACTAATCGACGCCCAAAGCATATTGAGTCTGCCGTTCGCAAATCAACGATGCGTCTTGCCGCAATTCGATCGCTCTCCCAGCGATCCATTCCTGCGACAGGTCGATGCCTCCGGCATGAAATGGGTGATCATCACCGACATGGCCAGCGGCGAGCCGGTTTTCGTGCTCGACGCTCATCATTTTCTTCGCGATGCGTTGTTCGATGAACTCTCCAAAGATCCGACGGCCTACTGGCATCGCCCCATCGTGATCCGGGACATGAAGGCGCGGCTCGGCGACGTCATTGGACGCATGAAAGTCGTGCAGGAAAGCCCCGAGGATGACGTGATTGAAAACGATCTGATCCTGTTCTGGGGGCCGCAAAAGCGGATTATCACCGGATCGGACCTGCTTGGCCGCTTGTTGCGCGGGATCGCGACCGTGGAACCTGCGCGCGTCTAGCCCGGCGCAGGCAGCAGTTCGGCGGGCGGCACCAATTCAGGCAGGCGCTTTCCGCGCGAGCCATAATATTCCCAGGCCTTCTCGTGGCCGAGATACACAAAGGGACCGAGGATGAAGCCGGAGGCCGACAGCCCCACCGCGGTCACAAGATCGCCGACGACGACGTAGTTGGTGGTGAAGTCCACGATCGTTGCGATGGTGCGATAGGTGATCGTCTTGGCCAACGCACGGCTGATCGTAAATCCTCCCGGCGCGGCCGCCAGCGTCTCGGCGTCCGGCCGCAGCGGCAATCCCACCGTGAGATCAACCTGCCCGTCGGCAACGCCGAAATAATTCCAGGCCGTTTCATGGCCAAGATAAAACAGGGGGCCGGCGACCAGGGCAAAGGCCGACAGACCCGCCGCCGTGGCGAGTTCGCCAAGCACCACGTAGTTGACCGTGAAGTCCAGGGTCGTGACGATAATCCGAAACGTGATGGTCTTGGCTATCGCCCGCTTGACCGTAGCGGGGGCGAGCGCCGCGTTGATGTCGGTGCGGACCGGCAGTGGAACCGCTGGCTCGACCCGCCGCCGGAAGCTTGAGTTGAGCAGCGACCGCACGCTCCGACCCAGCTTCGGCAGGTATTCGGGCGCCAGCACCGCGGTTCCGCCAATCAGCACACCTGGAATGAGGGCGACCTCAAGCAGGGCGGCGCCGGCAACGACGACACCGACGGTCGCAGCCGTGGCAAGCAACGCGTTGGTAAGCCCCGCTTGATCGCCGACGTCGGCCTTGGACCTCGACACAGCAGTATCATTTTTCATGGGCGCCATGCCTGGAACGGGTAAATCCAAGGGCATTCTGAGCGCAAGCTCATGAATATTGCATGACATGGCGTTGCGTTTGGGTGCGGACACACAGCTCAACCACCGAGCGATGCCGCGCCACGGACCTTGGAACCGGTCCAGGATCAGGGCCGCGCCGTCCGCTCCACCAGCAGCGTGGGAATGCCGCAGGTGCCGTTGCGCACCGTCAGCACCCGCGTGCCGGGCTTGCGGCCGGTGCGCGCATCGGACACATCGACGCCCGCCGATACGAGCCGCGCCCGCGTCGCATCGATGTCGGCGACGCGCCAGCTCAGGCCCCAGAGCCTGTCCTGCGCCGGGTCCGCACTGGCGCCCGGCCGGTGCACGACCTCCACGATCAGATCACCGCAACGGAAGAACATCAGCCGGCCCCAATCCGGATGCGAGCGGTCCAGCGCCATGTCGAGCCCGAGCCGCGCGCCGTAAAGGGCTGCCGCCCGTTCCGGATCGGCGGTCGAGACCACGACATGATCCATCGCGGTGATCGGCGCGTCGGCGGTCGCGGCCGAGCGCGGGCGTTCATTGGCCAGTTCAAGGAAAAACAGGCGCACGCCGCGCGTCGCTTCGGTCGCAGCACGGGTTCGCTTCCACGACAAAACAGCGCCCGTCGTGGTATCGTGGCTGTCGGCGTCGGCAATCGGTTCCGGCTTCAACGCGAGCCGATCGAGCCTGCGGTGCATCCTGGCGATGTCGGGCGTTCGAAAGCAGAGGCTTGCGAGCCCGTCGCCCTGTTCGGCAAGCACGGTACGGATCCGGTCCGCGGTGGCGCTATCGCCGCGGGGCGACATCAGCTCAAGCGTCATGTTGTCGAGCGTGAACAGCACGCGTTCGACGCCATCGCCGCTGCTTTGCCACGCCGGCGCACGCCCAAACAGCGTCTGGTAGGCTGTGGCGCCGGCCTTGATATCGCCAGTCAGAACGACGATGTGATCCAGACCGCTGATCATGGAAAAAGTCCCCGCGTGGCCTTTGCGGCACGGACCTTTTCCACGCCGATCGCCATCGCGGCGGTGCGGTGTGGAATCTTGTCGGCCTTCGCGCGCGCTACCATCTGGTCGAACGCGCGGTCGAGGATATGATATTCGCGTCGCGTCACTTCCTCTTCCTCCCAGAACAATTGCTGCAGATCCTGCACCCATTCGAAATAGCTGACCACCACGCCGCCGGAATTGCACAGGATATCCGGTATCAGGAAAATCTCGTCCTGACGTTTTTCCAGCACCAGATCAGCATCCGGCGTGGTCGGGCCGTTTGCGGCTTCCGCCAGCACCCGGCATTTCAGGTTTGCCGCGACGCGCGCATCGATCACGCGCTCCATCGCCGCCGGCACCAGCACATCGCAGGATAATGTGAGAATTTGCGCAGGATCGAATTGCAGCTGGTTGGAAAACCCGGCGATGCTGCCATGCTGTTCGCTGTGCCGCATCAGCGCCGGAATATCGAGGCCGGCCGCATCATAGAGCGCTCCGGTGGCGTCGCTGACCGCGATGACCTTGAGACCGAACTGATGCAACCCGAGGGCTGCGTAGGAGCCGACATTGCCGAAGCCCTGAATCACGGCGGTGCCACCATTCAGGTCGATCGCGCATTCCATCATCACGCGCCTCGCCAGATACGCGACGCCGCGCCCGGTGGCTTCGCGCCGGCCCAGCGTACCGCCGGAGGCCACCGGCTTGCCGGTGACAATCTCGGTCACGGTGCGGCCCTGATACATCGAATAGGTGTCCATGAACCAGGCCATCACCTGCTCGTTGGTGCCCATGTCCGGCGCCATCACGTCGGTATGCGGCCCCACGAATGGAATCATCTCCTGCATGTAGCGCCGTGACAGCGCCTCCAGTTCGCGCCTGGAAATGGTCGAAAGATCGACCCTGATCCCGCCCTTGGCGCCGCCATAGGGCAAGCCCACCAGCGCGCATTTCCAGCTCATCCAGATCGCCAGCGCCGCCACCTCGCCGATATCGACGCTGGGTGCAAATCGGGTGCCGCCCTTGGTGGGGCCGAGGGTCAGATGGTGCTGGACACGATAGCCCTCGAACACCGCGATCGAGCCGTCGTCGCGGTGGATCGGACAGGAAACAGTGATCGCCCGTTTCGGCAGCAGCAGCCGGTCGCGTTCGTCCATCGGGATCGACAGATGGTTGGCGATCACACCGAACTGGTCGGCCGCCATGTCGAACACCGGGCCGGAATAGACGCTCATCATGCCTCGTTCTCTCTGCCTGGACGTCGGTCGTAGTCCCGCCACAGGGTTATCTCAAGCGATACGGTGCGCCCATTTGCGAATAATTTTGGCGAAACTCCTGCGATAACCGGTGCTAATGTATGGCGCCGGCCGGGACCACCCTTCAACGCGTGATGGATAACTTTATGCAGGCCCTCTTCATCGGACAGACCTATATCGACGTCACCTTCATTACCGACCACATGCCGACCGGTGACGAGAAACATGTCGCATCGGCCTATGCGGTCTCGTTCGGCGGCAACGCGGTCACGGCGGCGTTCTGCTGCGCCAAGCTCGGAATCGTGCCGGACCTGATCGCCACGGTCGCCAATGACTGGCTCGGGCGGATGTTCCAGGACATGAGCGCGAAGTACGGAATTTCGATCCACCCGCGCAAGGTCAATTCCTCGTCGCTGTCGTTCATCATGCCGAAAGACGGCAAGCGGGCGATCGTGCGCTGCCGCGACGACGAGCATATCCACCCTTTCCCGGTGCTGAACCTCGGCGGCTGCCGCGCGTTGCATGTCGACGGTCACCAGCCGGACGCCGCCATCCATTATGCGAAACTGTGCCGCGAGGCCGGCATCCTGACCTCGCTCGATGGCGGGGGCCTGCGCACCAATACTCACGAGCTGCTGGAATTCATCGACGTCGCCATCGTCGCCGAACGGCTCTGCGAGCAGATGGACCTGACGCCGGAAAAAATGCTGGACTACCTCAAGAGCCGCGGCTGCCGGGTCGGCGGCGTCACCATGGGCGAGCGCGGCCTGCTCTGGTATGACGAGACCGGCGCTGTTCGCGCGCTTCCCGCACTTCCGATCCCGCGCGAGCGTGTGCTCGACACCAACGGCGCCGGCGACGTGTTCCACGGCGCCTATGTCTATTCCTACCTGAACAATCCCGGCAAAAGCTGGCACGACCATTTCGATTTTGCGCGCGCCGCATCGACCTACAAAATTCAGCGCCTCGGCAACGAGGCCGGATTGCCGACGCTTGCCGACATCGAAGCGGTCAGGCAGGAGTTTGGCGTCCAGGCGTAACCGGTGCGAGAACCAGCCTAGCTCAGCGCCGCCTTCAGATCGAAGCTGGCGTCTGCCGCCTGTTCCGGCGCGATCGACCGGTTCAGCCCAAGAATTTTCCGCCCGAAGACATGATCCGAAGCGCGGTTGATCGACTCGATGCCGACGAGCTGTCCTGATTTGTAGCAGAACGCCGAGAACGATCCCTGCCCGGGATCGCCGCGCACCACGACCTGATCGTATCCCGTGGTCAGGCCTGCAATCTGCAGCTTGTCGGGGCCCTGATCGCTCCAGAACCACGGCAGGCCGTCATAGGTCCTGGCATCGCCGGTCAGCCGCGCCGCGACGCAGCGCGCTTGATCGGTGGCATTCTGAACGGATTCCAGCCGCAGCGACCCACCGAAGCGCGGGCTTGCGAACAGCGCGCAGTCGCCGATGGCGGAGATATCCGGATCCGAGGTCAGGAGTTGCTCGTTCACGATGATCCCCGACGCGACCGGGAGGCCGGCTTGCGCGGCCAGCTCGATATTGGGCAGCACGCCGACGCCGACCACGACAAGGTCCGCCGGCAGATGCCGGCCGTCGCTGAGGCTGACGCCGGTGACGTTGACGCCATCGCTCTCGATGCTGGTGGCCTGCACGCCGAGATGAATGCGAATTCCCGCCGCGGTGTGGCGATCTTGAAAAAATTGCGAGATCTCCGCGGTCACCGCACGCGCCATGACCCGCGCGCCGAGCTCGGCGACATCCACCTCGAGGCCCTTGGCCCGCGCGGTGGCGGCGAATTCCAGCCCGATGAACCCCGCCCCGATCACAACGACGCTTCGACCGGACCCGATCCGCTGCCGCAACGCCTCGCTCTCGTCCAGCGTTCGCAGATAGCGCACGTCCTTGAGACTGGCGTTGGGGATGTCGAGCAGCCGGTTGCGCGCGCCGGTGGCCAGCACCAGATGCCCATAATCGAGCGACACGCCGGATGCGAGCGAGAGCCTGCGCGCCGCGCGATCGATCGAGACCGCGCGATCGGCAATCAACTCGATGTTCTGGTCGCGGTAGAATTTCTCCGGCCGGAACATCAGGCTGTCCGGACGGCCTTCGCCTTTCAGATAGGCCTTGGACAAAGGCGGCCGCTGATACGGCAGATGCGCCTCGTCGTTGATCAGGCCGATGCGTTCGCCAAAGCCATGTTGCCGCAACGATGCCGCGAGCTGAAAGCCCGCGTGGCCGGCACCGACGATCAGAACTGGTCCTTCGGTCATTCGGTCAGGCCGGCACGACGCGAAGCGGCAGGGTATCGAGCCCGCGCAAGGTGTTGTTCAGCCTCAGCTCCGGCTTGCCGGTCAATTCGAACGAGACCACGCGCCTGGCGAGTGCGGCGAAGATCGCCTCGCTTTCGAGCCGCGCCACCGCCTGCCCGACGCAGCCATGAATACCGGTGCCGAAGGTCATGTGCCCGGTCGCGCGCCGCCTGACGTCGAACGTGTCAGGCTTGTCCCAGCGCCGCGGATCGCGATTGGCCGCGGCGAGAAACAACAGCACCTTCTCCCCGTCCCCTATCCTGACACCAGAGACCTCGACCGGCTTGGTGGTGGTGCGGAAGAAGGTTTGCACCGGCGCCTCAAACCGCAACACCTCTTCAAAGGCGCCGCGGATCAGCGCCGGGTTTTCGCGAAGAATGGTCCATTGCTCGGGATAAGTGGCAAAGCAATACAGCGCGTTGCCGAGCCCGTAGACGGTGGTGTCGATACCCGCCGACAGGAAGGAGCGGACCAGCATGCCCGCTTCGTTCTCCGTCAATTCGCCGCCATCGACGGCGTCGAAAATCTGCATGCCCAATCTGCCGGGCGCCAACGCCGCGCGGCTGCATTTCGACATGATCCAGTCGCGCACCGGTCCGGCATTGGCCGTCGCCTTGTCGAACAGATCGTTGCGTGGGCCGAACGAATTGAACACCATGCTGCCATAGGGCAGCAGGTTCTCACGACCATCCTCGGCAAGCCCGACGGCATCCGGAAACACCTTCAGCGGATAAGCCTCGGCCAGATCGGCAATGCCGTCGAATTCGCGCTCGCCGACCAGCCGCTCGATCAGCAATTCCGCCTCGCGATCGAACGTTTCGCGCAAAATCCTGATCGCCGCCGGTGACAGGATGCGCGTCAGCACCGCGCGGGTACGGGTATGCAGCGGCGGGTCGGCTTCCAGGATGATGCTCGGCGGACGCCACGGCGGTTCCTTTCGGAAATCGCTCAAGCCGACCCCGGCCGACGAACAATAGGTCTGCCAGTCGGTCAGCGCATCGCGGACTTCCTGATGCCGGGCCATCGTCCAAATTCCGTATTTTTCGAGCCACACCACGGGCCCCGCCTCGCGCAGCGCTTGATGATGCGGATAGGGATCGCGCAGGAACTCATGCGAAAACGGATCGACCGTGGAAACCGGCCGGCTCAATGTTGCTTGGTCGCTCGCCATATCGCCTCCCGCCGGGCGCCTTCGCACGTTCGCGCTTGATTTTCACGATCCTCGATCATGACGCCTTGGCCGCGCCGCGATCGAACAAGGGTGCATTGTGACCTCATGGTTCGAGCCGGCGCAAGAGCGTTGCCTCGCCACGAGAGAGAAATGTACCGGCATCTTGCAGGCTTCGCAGGGATTGTCACCTTGCGACTTCTGCGATTTAAATGCCCGACGACGTCTCGCGATACCGAAGGGCCCCTTCACATGCCGACACCCGATCACGCCGCTGTCTCGCGTCCGGACGATCCGGCATTGCTGCGGATCGAAGGTCCAATCGCCACCATCACGCTCAACCGGCCCGCCGCCTTCAACTCGATCGATCTTTCGATCGCGAAAAAGCTCGAGCAGCTCGGCGCGGAGATCGAAGCATCGGACGATATTCGCGTGCTGGTGATCGAAGGCGAAGGCCGCGCGTTCTGCGCCGGCGGCGATCTGCAAACCATTGGAGCGGCGGCGGCTTCGGATACGATCGCGCCCGTGGTCGGCGAATTGCTGCAGCATTACCATGCCTTCATCACGAGCTTGCGGCGGATGCCGAAGATCGTGCTGGCCAGCGTGCACGGCTCGGCGGCCGGCGCCGGCCTCTCGCTCGCTTTCGTGGCGGACCTCTGCATATCAGCCGAAGACGCCCGCTTCACGCCGGCCTATGCCAAGCTCGGGGTATCGCCGGACGGCGGCGGCACCCCCGGCGTGGTCGCGAGCGTCGGTGTGCGCCGCGCCTTGCAGATCTTTCTCGCCGAAGACAGCTTCTCGGCGGCGCAGGCCTATGACTGGGGTCTGGTCGCCAAAGTCGTGCCCGCGGTGGAACTGAAAGCCGCGACCCGCGAACTGGCGCATCGCCTGGCGCAAAACGCGCCGGCCGCACTGGCGGCGACCAAGGCGCTGATCCACCGCGCCCCTGTCACGCCGATCGAGCAGCAGCTCGATGCCGAGAGAGACGCCATCATCGACTGCATGCACACCGATGAATTCCGCGTCGCGGTGAAGAAATTCACCTCCAAGGGCAAGTAAGCTCCAAGGGAAGTGAGCGCGACCGCGTTCACTCGCCTGATGACGGCCCCTTGCCGCGCATGAAATCGAAATCGCAGCCTTCGTCAGCCTGCAGGATCGTCGCATTGAACAGATGCGCATAGCCGCGCCGGGCCCATCCCGGCGTCGCCACGGGGGCCAGCGCCGCGCGGCGCCTTTCAAGCTCGGCGGCGTCGACCATCAGGTCGATGCGCCGCCCGGCAACATCGAGCCGGATCATGTCGCCGTTCTTCACCAGCGCCAGCGGACCGCCGACGGCGGATTCCGGCGTGATGTGCAGCACGATGGTGCCGAACGCCGTACCGCTCATCCGCGCATCCGAAATCCGCACCATGTCCTTGACGCCGGCGCGCGCCAGCTTCATCGGGATCGGCAGATAGCCCGCCTCCGGCATGCCCGGCGCGCCCTTGGGACCGGCATTGCGCAACACCAGCACATCGTCGGCAGTCACGTCGAGCGCGGGATCGTCGACCCGCAGCGTCATGTCTTCGACGGAGTCGAACACCACCGCGCGGCCGGTATGCTGCAGCAGTTTGGGGCTCGCGGCCGAATGCTTGATCACCGCGCCGCGCGGCGCGAGATTGCCATGCAGCACCGCCATCGCGCCTTCCGGCTTGATCGGACTTTTCCGCGCACGGATGACATCCTGCCCCGGCACCTCCTCGGCGCCGGCGACGACATCGCGCAACGTCTTGCCTTCGATCGTCCTCGCATCGAGGTCGATCAGGTCGCCGAGTTGCGCCATCAATTTCGGCACGCCGCCGGCATGATGGAAATGCTCCATGTAATGCGCGCCCGATGGCTTCAGGTCGATCAGCACCGGCACTTCGCGGCCGAGCCTGTCGAAGGCTTCAAGATCAATCTTATTTGAGGTGCGGTTGGCGATCGCGGTGAGATGAATAAGCCCGTTGGTCGATCCGCCGATCGCCTGCAGCACCACTTGCGCATTTCTGAACGCCGCCGGCGTCAGCAATTCGCCGGGGCGAGGTCCCTTGGCGACAGCCATGGCGGCGGCGACCCTGCCGCTGGCCTCCGCGGAGCGAAACCGCTCGGCGTGCGGCGCCGGTATGGTCGCGCTCATCGGCAGCGAAAGGCCGAGCGCCTCGGTGATGCAGGCCATGGTCGAGGCGGTGCCCATCACCATGCAGGTGCCGACGGACGGCGCGAGACGGCCGTTGACGGCCTCGATCTCGGTCTCGTCGATTTCGCCGGCGCGGAATTTCGCCCATAACCGGCGGCAATCGGTGCAGGCGCCGAGCACCTCGCCCTTGTGATGCCCGACCACCATCGGCCCCACGGGAATGACCACCGTCGGCAGGTCGGCGCTGACCGCCGCCATGATCTGCGCCGGCAAAGTCTTGTCGCAGCCGCCGATCACCACGACCGCGTCCATCGGCTGGGCGCGGATCATCTCTTCGGTGTCCATCGCCATCAGGTTGCGCAGATACATCGAGGTCGGAAACGCGAAGCTTTCGGCAATCGAAATGGTCGGGAACACCATCGGCATCGCACCGGCCAGCATCACGCCGCGTTTCACCGCCTCGATGATCTGCGGCACGTTGCCGTGGCAGGGATTGTAATCGCTGTGGGTGTTGGTGATGCCGACAATCGGCCGGTTCAGCGCGTCGTCGGAATAGCCCATCGCCTTGATGAAGGCCTTGCGCAGGAACAGCGAAAATCCGGCATCGCCATAACTCGTCAGTCCCTTGCGCAGTCCGTCAGCCATCTCGTGTGTCCTCTAAGTGCCAAGGGCTCAGTCTTACCTCTCCCATCGGGAGAGGTCGAATTTCGCGCGAAGCGAGAAATTCGGGTGAGGGGTTACGGCCTAACGATAGCTCGTAACCCCTCACCCCAACCCTCTCCCCTTGGGAGAGGGAGCGCGCATTCGTTGTCGCAATGTCAAAGCAACACCTCAAGCTCGGAACCGCACTTTGCTGCTATTTCCAGTCAACGATCCGGCTCGTGTCGCCGTCGAACTCCATGCTGCAGAACGTGCCGCCCTGGTAGAAATCGCCGACCGGATCGGGTGGCAGCCTGGCCTGCTCGGCAAAGGCATGTTCGCGGAAATCCTCGGCGCGGCCGGTCGGGCGATAGCCGAGATCGTAGGCGCGGTGATTGTCCCACCATGAGCGCTCATTATACGACGCGCCGTAGAAAATCTCGAAACGGATATCGGGATGATCGAGCCCGATCCGGCACAATTGCACCAGGTCTTCCGGCTTCAGCCAGATCGAGAGCCGGCGGTGATCCAGCGGCTTGTCGCCGAAATTGCCGATCCGGAGGCAGGTGACGCCAAGCCCGTGCTTGTCGGCATAGAGCGCGCCGACCGCCTCGCCGAACACCTTGCTGACGCCGTAGCGGCTGTCCGGCCGTGCGGTGACGTCGGTTCCGATCCGGTGGTGGCGTGGATAGAAGCCGACCGCATGGTTCGACGACGCGAAGACGACACGCTTGACGCCCTTTTTACGCGCCGCCTCGAACAAATTGTAGCAGCCGATGATGTTGGACTGCAGGATGGTATCCCACGGGCCCTCGACCGAAAACCCGCCGAAGTGGAGGATGCCGTCGACGCCCTCGCAGATCGCCTCGACTTGCGCCAGATCGGACAGCTCGGCCGGCTTGAATTTTTCGTGAGCGCCAAGATCGGCGGGAGGCTTGAGATCGCTCAACAGCAGATCCGGATAGACCGGCGGCAACCATTTTCGCAGACTTGTGCCGATTGCTCCCGATGCGCCGGTTATTAAGATGCGTGGCATTTGATCCCGCTTTCTGGCTGCCGAATTGCGGCCGAATGATAGCAAACTGGAATGCGAGAAGAACAAAAATGAGAAACGCCCGAAATGAGAAACGCCAATGAATGATCATTCCGCATCTTCCGCCGGCTGGCGGCCGGCAACCTATTATCCCGACCCCGCGATCCAGGCGCTCGACCCCCGGTTCGAGAAATACTGGCTGAAGCTGTCGGCCGTGGAACGGCTGGCGACCGGCTTTCGCTGGGCCGAAGGTCCGGTGTGGTTCGGCGACGGGCGCTACCTGCTCTGCAGCGATATTCCCAACAACCGCATCATCAAGTGGGAAGAAGAGACCAGCGCGGTCAGCGTCTTCCGCAAACCGTCGAATTTCGCCAACGGCCATACCCGCGACCGCCAGGGACGCCTGGTGACCTGCGAGCATGGCGGACGCCGTGTGACCCGCACCGAATATGACGGCACGATCACGGTGCTGATGGACAAATTCGAGGGTAAACGGCTGAATTCGCCGAACGACGTCGTCGTGAAATCCGACGGCTCGATCTGGTTCACCGATCCCGTGTTCGGCCTGCTCGGCAATTACGAGGGCTACAAGGCCGAGTCCGAAATCGACGCCAATGTCTACCGGATCGACGGCGCGACCGGAAAGGCCAGCATTGTCGCCGAGGGCGTTCTCGGCCCCAACGGGCTTTGCTTCTCGCCGGACGAAAAGATTCTCTATGTCGTGGAATCGCGCGGCGTGCCGAACCGCAAGATTCTCGCCTACGACGTGGCCGCCGGCGGCGATAAAATCTCCAGCAAGCGGGTACTGATCGACGCCGGTCCGGGCACGCCGGACGGCATGCGCTGCGACATCGACGGCAATCTGTGGTGCGGTTGGGGCATGGGCAGTCCCGAACTCGACGGCGTGATGGTCTTCGCGCCCGACGGCGCGCCGATCGGCCGCATCGCGCTGCCCGAGCGCTGCGCCAATGTCTGCTTCGGCGGCGTGATGCGCAACCGGCTTTTCATGGCCTCGAGCCAGTCGATCTATGCGCTGTATGTGAACACCCAGGGCGCGCTCGGCGGATAGGGACGACATCGCTATGCGCTGCCGGTTCACCCTCCCCTCCAGGGGAGGGTGAAGCAAAGGCAAAAACGCAAAACGCCGGAGCAGGATGACATCCCGCCCCGGCGCTTTCGTGTCGCTCTAAAGCTTACGCGGCGTTGAAGCCGGCGATCGCCTTCACTTCGAGGAATTCCTCGAAGCCATATTTGCCCCATTCGCGGCCGTTGCCGGACTGCTTGTAGCCGCCGAACGGTGCGGTGCGCTCGTTCGGCACGCCCTGCAGGTTGACGTTGCCGGCGCGGATCCGGCGGCCGACCTTGCGGGCGGTCTCGACGGTGTCGGCAGAGACGTAGCCCGCCAGACCGTAGGGCGTGTTGTTGGCGATCCGGACCGCGTCTTCTTCGTCCTTTGCACCCATGACCACGAGTACCGGCCCAAAGATTTCCTCGCGCGCGATGGTCATGTTCTCGGTGACATCGGCAAAGATCGTCGGGCGAACATAGAAGCCCTTGTTGACGCCTTCCGGCAGACCGGGACCACCGGCCACCAGGGTTGCACCTTCCTCGATGCCCTTCTGGATCAGGCCCTGGATCTTGTCCCACTGGCCGCGGTTGACAACCGGTCCAATGGTGGTGCCTTCGGCGCGGGGATCGCCGGCCTTGGTCTTGTCGGCCACGCCCTTGGCGATGGCGGCGACTTCCTTCATCTTCGACAGCGGCACGATCATCCGGGACGGCGCGTTGCACGACTGGCCGGAATTGTTGAACATGTGCATGACGCCGCCGGTCACCGCCTTGGTGAGATCGGCGCCTTCCAGAATGATGTTCGGCGACTTGCCGCCCAGTTCCTGGCTGATGCGCTTGACGGTCGGCGCCGCGCGCTTGGCGACATCGATGCCAGCGCGGGTCGAGCCGGTGAACGAGATCATGTCGATGTCCGGGTGCTCGCTCATGGCGGCGCCGACTTCGGGGCCGAGACCGTTGATCAGGTTGAACACGCCCTTCGGCACGCCGGCTTCATGCAGGATTTCGGCAAAGATCAGCGCCGAGGTCGGCGTGAATTCCGATGGCTTCAGGATCATGGTGCAGCCGGCCGCGAGCGCGGGCGCGACCTTGCAGGCGATCTGGTTCAGCGGCCAGTTCCACGGCGTGATCATGCCGATGACGCCGACGGGCTCGCGCACCACCACGGCGGATCCGACCGTTTCCTCGAAATGATAATTCTTGAGCACGTCGAGTGTCGCTGCGATGTGGCCGAGGCCGGCACCGGCCTGCAGCCTCTCCGCCATCGGCAGCGGCGCGCCCATCTCGTCGGAGACGGCGGCGCCGATCTCCTTCATGCGGCTCTTGTAGACCTCGATGATCTTCGCGAGCAGCGCCACGCGCTCCTCGCGGCTGGTTTGCGAAAAGGTATCGAAGGCACGCCTGGCGGCGGCTACGGCCTTGTCGACATCGGCCTTGGAGCCGAGCGCAACTTCATACATCGCTTCTTCGGTCGCCGGGTTGACGACGGGCGTGGACTTCTTGACGACCGGATCGACCCAGGCGCCATCGATGTAGAATTGCATGCGGTTGACCATCGTAAACCTCGTGATTTCAGGGCATATGGAAGGGGAACGGAACGTTCGGCTGGTATCCTTGCACGAAATCCCGGCAAAATGAACCCGCTATATCCGGGACACCGCATTGCGGCGGGCGCTGGATATAAGGTCGGTGTTATGAAGGTGGCAAGACGGCCCCGGGGTACTTCCTGTCGTCCCTGCTATCGCAGGGACGGCAAGCACTGTCACACCGCCATCTTGCGGTGCCGCACCGGGGCGCCGGCGGTGAGGCTTTCGGCCGCATCGATGATGGCGTTGGCGTCGATGCCGTGGTGGCGATAGAGGTCGTCGATGGTGCCGGTCTGGCCGAAATGCTCGACGCCGAGGGCTTCAACCTTGTGGCCGCGCACGCTGCCGAGCCAGCCCAGCGCCGCCGGATGGCCATCGATCACGGTGACGAGCCCGCAATCGCGCGGCAGCGGCGCCAGCAGTTTTTCGATATGGCTGAGATGTTGCGGCGCGCGGCGGTCGCGGCGCAGTTGGCGTGCCGCGGTCCAGCCCGAATGCAGCCGGTCCGCCGAGGTGACCGCCAGCAGACCGACATCCCTGCGGCTTTCACCGATCAGGCCGACGGCCTCGATCGCTTCGGGCGCCACCGCGCCGGTATAGGCGATAACAGCCTCGGCATTCGGTCCCGGTTTGCGCAGCCAATAGGCGCCGTCGGTGATGCCTCTTTGCAGGTCCGGCGTCATGATCCGCTGCGGCTGGTCGAGCGTGCGGGTCGAAAGCCGCAAATAGACCGAACCGCCCTCGCCTTTTTCCTCGCGCTGCATATGCTGGAAGCCGAAAGCCATGATGACCGCCAGTTCGTCGACAAAGGCCGGCTCGAATGACGCGAGGCCATCCAGCGCCATGCCGATCAGCGGCGTGGCGATCGACTGATGCGCGCCGCCTTCGGGCGCCAGCGTCACGCCGGACGGGGTCGCCGCCACCATGAAGCGCGCGTCCTGGTAGCAGGCATAGTTCAGCGCGTCGAGGCCGCGCTGGATGAAGGGATCGTACAGGGTGGCGACCGGCAGCAGCCGCTCGCCATTGATGGCGTGCGACAGCCCCAGCGCCGACATCAGGATGAACAGGTTCATCTCGGCGATGCCGAGCTCGATATGCTGTCCGGCCGGGGAAAAATCCCAGTTGAAGGTCGAGGGAATCTTCTCGCTTCGGAACAGGTCGGCCTTCTCGGCGCGCGCGAACAGCCCGCGGCGGTTGACCCAGGCGCCGAGATTGGTCGACACCGTGACATCGGGCGACGCTGTAACGATGCGCGATGCAAGCTCGGTGTCGCCGCGCGCGAGTTCGTGGAGCACCAGCCCGAAACCCTGCTGGGTCGACATCTGCGGCGACGGCTTGAACGAAAGCTGCGGCGGCACCTCGATCACCGGCGCGGTCAGGCGGCGCCGGCCATCGCGATTGAACGGCGCGTTCGCCAGGAACATCTCCAGAGCCGCGGGCTCCTGCGTCAGTCCCTCGAATTTCTCCCATTCATGCCCGGGCCGGATGTTCTGGTCGCCGCGCCATTTCTCCATCTGGGTGACCGTCATCAAGCCGGCATGGTTGTCCTTGTGACCCGCGAACGGCAGCCCGATGCCCTTGATGGTGTAGGCGATGAAGCAGACCGGGTGATCGTGATCGATGGCCTCGAACGCCTCGATCATGCTGGCCATGTCGTGTCCGCCCAAATTAGACATCAGCTCCAGCAATTCGGCGTCGCTGCGCGTGTCGATCAGTTGCGACACCGCGCCCTGATCGCCGATCTCGTCGCGCAGATGCTTGCGGAACGCGGCCCCGCCCTGAAAGCACAGCGCCGCATACATCTGGTTCGGGCAGGCGTCGATCCAGCGTTTCAAGGCTTCGCCGCCCGGCTCCGCAAACGCCGCCTGCATCAGCCTGCCGTATTTCACGATCACCACGTCCCAGCCGAAATTGCGGAACATGGATTCGAACTTCTCCCACAGCCCTTCGCGCACCACGGCATCCAGGCTCTGGCGGTTGTAGTCGACCACCCACCAGGTGTTGCGCAGGCCGTGCTTCCAGCCCTCCAGCAGCGCCTCGAAGATATTGCCCTCGTCCATCTCGGCGTCGCCGACCAGCGCGATCATCCGGCCCTCGGGCCGATCCTGCATCCAGCCATGCGCCTTGACGTAATCCTGCACCAATGAGGAGAACAGCGTCTGCGCCACGCCGAGGCCGACCGAGCCGGTGGAGAAATCGACGTCATCGGTATCCTTGGTGCGCGACGGATAGGATTGCGCGCCCTTGAAACCGCGGAAATTCTCCAGCTTCTCGCGGGTCTGGTGCCCGAACAGATACTGGATGGCGTGGAATACCGGGCTCGCATGCGGCTTCACCGCGACCCGGTCCTGCGGCCGCAGCACCGAAAAATACAGCGCCGACATGATGGTGGCGAGCGACGCCGACGAGGCCTGATGGCCGCCGACCTTCAGGCCGTCGACATTGGGCCGGATGTGATTGGCGTGATGGATGGTCCACGACGACAGCCACAGCACTTTGCGTGCCAGCGCGGACATCAGTTCAAGGCGTGCGGGCTCGATCGGCATGGCGGCACTCTCCGGCACCGTGATGGGCCCCTGATTTTATCGCGCCCGCGTTGGCCAAAAATCTCAAATTTTCGCGACATACATCCAAAAATTGGGATAAATTACCACGCTGAAGCCAAATAGCCCGAGTTTATCCCAATGCACACACTCGACGCCATCGACCGCAAAATCCTCGGCCTGCTGCAAGCCGACAGCCGCACCACCATGCAGGAACTCGCCGGCAAGGTCGGCCTGTCGGTCTCGCCATGCCATCGCCGCGTCAAGCTGTTGGAGGAGCGCGGCGTGATCAGCCGCTATATCGCCACCGTCGACCAGAAATCGCTCGGCCTGCATGTCAGCGTGTTCATCTCGATCAAGCTCGCGCGGCAGAAGGAAGAAGACCTCAATCGCTTCGCAAAAGCGATTTCGAAATGGGATGAGGTGCTGGAGTGCTACCTGATGACCGGCAACCGCGATTACCTGCTGCGCGTCGTCGCCGCGGACCTGTCGTCGTATGAAGCGTTTCTGAAAAACAAGCTGACCCGGCTCGACGGCATCGCCTCGATCGAGTTGAGTTTTGCCCTGAGCCAGGTGAAATATTCGATCGCCCTGCCGGTGTGACATGCCGCGTCATTGCGAGCGTTAAAGCATGATCCGGAAAAGTGGACACCGGTTTTCCGAAAAGATCATGCTTAAACAAAAAGATAGAGCGAGACGGCGATTCAACGAAGAGCCATCTCGCTCTAGCGAAGCAATCTACTCGTCACGAAAAAACTGGATTGCTTCGTCGCTTGCGCTCCTCGCAATGACGGTTCTCCTTGGTCCTACCGCCAGGGCTCGACGATGATCTTGGTGTGGCGCTCCGGATTGGCGAGATCGTCGAATGCGGCGGCGACGCCGTCGATGCCGACGGTTGCCGTCACCAGCGACGCCGCATCGACTTGCCCTTCCGCGATCAGGCGCAGTGCGGAGGCAAATTCATCGGGCGTGTAGCCCAGCACATACTGAACGTTGAGTTCCTTGAGGATGCCGAGCATCGGCTCGGAGCGGTCGGTTTCCATGCAGACGCCGACCACCACGACGCGGGCGTCGCGCGGCGCGCCTTCGAACACCTGCTGCAGCAGGCCGGGAATCCCGACGCATTCGAAGATCAGCGCCGGCTTGAGCGCCGGCAGCAACGCCTGCAACGGCGGCCGTGCCGCCTTTTGCTCGGCCGACATCGCGGCATGCTCGGCCCAGGTCGCATAGGGCTGGGCCTGCGCAGGGTCCACCACGACATCGGCGCCGAGCCGCTGCGCCAAGGCGCGGCGCGCCGGCGAATAGTCGGCGGCGATGATCGGATGCAAACCCTTCAGTTTCAATCCCGCGATGACAGCAAGCCCGACCGGGCCGCAACCGATCACCAGCGGCACCTCGTCGCCGCGCACATTGGCCTTGGCAACCGCGTGGATGCCGACCGCGAGCGGTTCGGTGAGCGCCGCGTGTTCCGCCGCAAGTCCGTTGGGCACTTCGAGCAGCAGCGCCTCGCTGAGCAGCATGCGCTCGGCGTAGCCGCCGACATGATCGTTGGAATAGCCGATGCCCTGCACCCCATCCGGCGTCAGCAGCGCCGGCAGCGAGCACACCCGGGTGCCGGCTTTCAGCTTGCGCTGCGTGGCGGGGCCGTAATCGAGAATCTCGCAGCAGAATTCGTGACCGAATACCACATCGCGGGTGAGGTCCATCGGCTTGCGGCCGGGAAGATGCCGGGATAACTCGGCCATGCGATGGGCGTGCTTGCGCGCGTGCAGGTCCGATCCGCAGATGCCGCAAGCCAGCGTCTTGACCAGCACCGCGCCCGCTCCCGGCTTCGGTTCGGGCAGCGTATCGACGACGATCTCGCCGTTCCGGAAAATGGCAGCGCGCATCGGCGTCCTCCTTGCGTTCTTGTTGTTGGGTCATTTATAGCGTTTTCAAGCGACGTGGATACCGGTTCGCGTGATGAAAACGCCTCAAAAAATAGAGCCGCGCCGCGAGGCCCGGCGTCAATCCGGGCGGCGGTTGACGATCGTCACCACGTGTAGCGCACCACGCCCTTGCCGGCGTAGCTCGACGTGACGTCGGAGAACTCGCCCTCGAAGGTGGCCGCCGCCGACCAGCCGTTGAGCCATTTCTTTTCCACCGAAGCGGTGACAAGCGCGGAGTTGGCGGCCTGCGCCGCGCCGTTGACGACGAAGCTCGCGCCGGGCAGCGTCTGGAAGGTGGCGGCGATCGAACGGTCCGGATCGTAGTCATGCGCCCAGGCCACGCGCCCGCGCAGCGTGAGAATGCCGTCTGGCATCGCGAAGGACTTGTCGGTGCGAATGCCGAGTTCGCTGCGGGTGTCGGTGACGTCCTTGGCGTTATAAGCGAGAGCAAACGCGTTGGAGCCGACAATGGCCTGCTCGGCATAGGCAGGCAGATCGAACGTGGTGAACTGCGCGGCGGCGTAAGGGGTGATGCCGATGCCGCCGACCCAGGGCGCGACAAAGCGATAACCGCCTTCGAGACGTCCGGAGAACGCATTGGCGTTGAACTGCGCGCGGAGTTGATCGGACCCGGCCGCGGTCACGGTGCGGTTGGTGGTGATGTCCTGCCAGCCATAGGCGAGTGCGGCTGAGACGTAAGCAGCACCAACCATGTGCCGGATGAACGCGCCGGCCTGGAACAGATCGGAATGCCCGGAGCCGCTGCCCGCGACCGAGAAGTTTGTGCCGCCGCCCGCCAGTGCAAAACCCCCAACTGTGAACGGCGAGATGCGATAGTCGGCACCGACCGCGGTGCCGTAGATGCTCGAGGTCGCCGTATTCGAGCCGAGTGCGGCATTGCCATCGGTGGTCTGCGAACCGCCGAAGCCCGACGCCCATACGCTCCAGCGTGGATCGTAAGTCTGCGCCAATGGTGCCTTGGTGAACATCGCATAGGCATCGCGGGCGGCACCAATATCTTGAGTGGAGGCATAGCCGGTCGGTGCGCTCGCGCCTGGAGTCGGGCCCGCGCCGCGCCCTGCGACGAACGGATCGGTCAATAGTCCCATGAACAGGTTCATCGCGTCGAAGGTGACCTGCTGCGATCCGGTCGCCAATTCGCCCGATGCCTGCGTCAAGCCTCCGGGCGTCAGCGTGGCGAACGACACCGGGATGCCGCCATTGGCATTGAAGAAATTGGTCAGCGCGGCGCCGACGTTACGCTGGTTGACGTTGAGGCCCGGTGTTGCCCCGAAGTCGAGCGCAAAATTGAGATAGGCATGGGTCGGGTCGTAGCTCAGCGTGGCGACGAGCCCGCCGGAAGGAGCGGCCAGACCGACCCCGGCAAAGCCGCCGCTGACGCCGCCGTTCGCAGCGAGGATCATGTATCGTTTCATCACCTCGCTGCCGGGCACGAACGCCGCCCCGACGGTGCCGGCCAATGTCGCGGCGCCGGTCACATTGGCAAAGGTCGAGGCCGTGGAGTTGAGCGTCACCAGATAGAGCGCGCCCGACTGGAACGCGAGATTGCCCGCGACCGTCATCGAAGAGCCGGGCGGGCCGTTGCCGGGCACGAAGATACCGCCCGGCGCGATCATGGTATTGCCGACGGTGCCCGCGCCGCTCAGCGCGCCGCCGGCGTTCACGGTGGTGAGAACGGATGAAGCGATCGATCCTTCGACGTCGAGGAAGCCGCCGAACACCGTCGTGGTGCCGGTATAGGTGTTGATGCCGGAGAGCGTCAGCGTGCCGGCGCCGACTTTTTCCAGCGAGCCTGGACCGGGTGAACAGCCGCAGAAAAAATCGGCAATCACGCCGCTGACGGTGGTCGACAGATTGTTGCTGCCGACAATGAGCGTGTTGCCGCCGCCGATGTAGTAAAAGCCCGAGCCCGCGATCGAGCCCGCGGTGATACGGCCATCGCCGTTCGGGCCGATACTCTCGGTGAAATCGACCAAGCCGGTGCCGTTGGTAATGAACTGCGCGTTGCCGCCGGTGGAGTTGTCGTAGAAATACGTCGCACCGCCGCTGTTGGTGGTGATGGTCGCACTGCCGGCGGTGGAGAAGGCATTAAAATCGGTCTCACCGCCGGAATTGTTTGTGATCATCGCGCGGCCGGCCGTTGGCGTATCAGTACCCAAAGCCCTGCCGAAAGATGTAAAGCCATTGTTATTGTTGATGATGGTCGAGGACGCGGCGGATGCCTGATCACCGAATTCCGTTCCGCCAAAATGGTGGTTGGTGATAGTGGCGGTGCCGGCATTGCTCAGCGCATTGAATATGGTCCCACTATCGTTGTTGTCGATGGTCGCATTTCCAGCCGTGCTGGAATCCGTGCCGCCCGGAATACCGAAGTTGATGATGCCACCGAAGCGGTTTGAGATATTGGCGCTTCCGGCACTGCTGGTGTCGAAGAAAAGAATCGCACCGCCGTTGTTGCTGATGTGGGCGGTGCTGGCGGAGGTGGCATTGGAAAAAGCCACTTCGCCATCGTTAGTGATCGAGGTGATGCCGGCCGTATTGGCATTGAAGATGCTGAACAAACCTTCGTTGGCGATGGCGCCGACGATGCTGGCCGTGTGGGTCGCATCGCCGAGCTGCAGCGACGCGCAGGCGCAGATGAAGGTGCCGCCGGCGTAGGTATTGGCGCCGGTCAGCAGAAGCCCGCCCGGGCCGAACACCGATATTCCGTCGCTGCCGACGATGCGCGATGCGATGACAGCGGAAGCGCCACTTGCGGCAACGTTGCCGACATTGAAGGACGTGCCGCCGGCAGCGACGGTCAGGTTGCCGCCCTGAATGGTGTAGATCGAATTGTCACCGGTTGCGTTAAAATCCACCGCGCCCGTGAGCCGGATGCCGCCGGGATTGACAGCGACCGTACCGCCCGTCGCCGGCGTCGATGAACCGGAAGCGCCGAAAACCGTGACCGTTGCCGCTGTGGGATCATAGGGATTGCTCGCGCTCCCGGTGGCGTCGGTCCAATTCGTCGTCGTGTTGTTCCAGACGCCGCCGCCGCCATTGATGGCGCCGTTCGGGGTGGTCCGGGCGCCATTGAAATATTGCTGAGCGCGCGCGGAATCGATTGTCGCGCCGATCGCAGCCAAAGCTGCGATCAACGCGAAGATCGCTCGATCCGAAGTGAGCACCGACGCCCAGCCCTGACGCAGCCGGCCTTGCACCCGCGATGGCAATTGAAAACGCAACGCCAACCCCTGCACTCCAGCGCTCTTTCGGCGCCGCCCGGGTTCCACGCTAGCATGGGGTCCATGGACGCACTGTGTGGACGGCCCGGAATCCCTCGACCAGCACCAAAAGCAGAGGTTTTTCAGCGATACTGTTGCGCTTGCGCAACGGTTTTTTCACCCTCCGCTACCTCGGGGGCGGATTTGATCGCCACAGATCAGGCGTTGGGGGACGGCTCGGCCTCGACCAGCAGAAGCTGGGACCGCCGCAACCTCTCACGATGGGCGGTATAGAGACCGCTGGCGACGATGAACGCGGCGCCGATCACGGTCCAGATATCCGGCACCTCGCCGAAGATCAGGAAGCCGAGAATGCTGACCCACAGCAATTGGGTGTATGAAAACGGCGCAAGCACCGAAGCGTCGGCATAGCGGAAAGCCAGCACGACGATCCACTGCCCGGCCGTCGACGCCACGCCGATCAAGATACCGAACAGGATATCGTGCCAGCTCGGCGTCACCCAGACCAACGGAACCAGCGCGCACATCACGCAAGCGCCCGCGATCGATGAATAGGTCATGGTGGTGATGGCGCGTTCCCGGCCGCTCAACATGCGCGTCATGATCAGCGTGCAGGCCCAGGCCAGCGCCGAGACGAGCGGGAAAAACGCCGCGGCATGAAACGCGCTCGAGCCCGGCCGCAGGATGACCAGCATGCCGATTAATCCGACCGCGGTCGCCAGCCAGCGGCGCACCCCGACGATCTCGCCAAGAAAAACGATCGACAGCGCCGTGACGAACAGCGGCGACACGAAAGCGGTGGCGGATGCTTCCGCGATGGGGAGAAACCGCAAGCCGGAAATGAATAACAGCGAGGAAAACACCAGCGCAACGCCGCGCACGATTTGCAGACCGGGGCGGCTGGTTGGCAGGGCATAAAGCGGCGAACCCGGCAGCATCGCGGGCGACATCACCAGCGCGAAAACCAGAAACCGGATCCATGCGATCTCGATCGAGGGCAGCGTCGCCGACAGATATTTCGCGGTGACGTCCGAAATCCCGAGAAATATCGTCGAGGCCAGGATCAGCGCGATGCCGCGGAACGGCCGGTCGGCGCGCGCCGGCACGACAGGTGCGGCGGGCTTCTTCTCAGGCAAAGGCAATGGAACACGATCCAGCCTGGCAGTCGCAGCAGATGGCGGGGTCAAAATTGGACTCGGAGCGCGGCAATAATCGAATCGGATGAGGCCGCAAGGAACGACAAATCGGCCGATACGACAAGGCCGGAAAACAGGAAGCCGATATGCGCGATTGGACGCGGGGCTCGCCGCGCCCCTCGTCAAAGCATCGGCAGGCTTCGCGTTCTCGGCCCGCGCGGAAAGGCGTTGTCGAGGACTGCGATCTCGTCCTTGCCGAGCACGAGCTTGCCGGCCGCGGCGTTGTCGGCGGCGTGTTCCGGTGTCGAGGCTTTCGGAATCGTGAACACGGAAGGCGCGCGGGTCAGGAAAGCCAGCGCGACCTGGCGCACTGAGGCGCCATGCGCTTCGGCAATGCTCTGCAAGACCCGTCCCGCCTTGCTGTCCGGTGGCGGAAAGTCATTGTGACCGAACGGCGAATAGGCCACCACCGCAACGCCGTGCTGCCCGCACCACGGTAAAACCGTGTGCTCGATCGCACGTTCCTGCAAATGATAGAGCACCTGGTTGCAGGCGATCCTGCCTCGGCCTGCGACCGCCAGCATCTCGTCGAGATCGTCGGCATCGAAATTGCTGACGCCCCACTCTCGGATTTTCCCGGCGCTGACCAGTTGTTCGAACGCGGCAACCGTCTCGGCCAGCGGATACGCTCCGCGCCAATGCAGCAGATAGCAATCGAGCCGGTCGGTCTTGAGCCGCGCCAGCGAACGCTCGCACGCGGTGATGGTGCCGCGCCGCGAGGCATTGCTCGGCAGAACCTTCGAGACCAGGAAGATCTCGTCGCGCCGCCCAGCGATGGCTTCGGCCACGACCGGCTCGGCATCGCCATACATCTCCGCGGTATCGATATGGGTCATGCCGAGATCGATACCCCGGCGCAACGCCGCGACCGCGCTGCTGCGATCGCCGCGGTCGATATACCAGGTGCCCTGCCCGATCACCGACACTTGACGGCCGCCGCTGCCGAAAACCTGAAGTCTCATTGGTTATCCAGAACGCTGATGTCCGCGACCAGCACGGTGCCGGTCACCGATTCCGTCACATAGAGGCGGTCGCTGCTGTTGCCGCCGATCGCGACATTGGTGCAGCTTGCGCCCGCGCAGGATTTGATGCGCGCGATCAACTCGCCATTGGGCGCGAACACGAACACATGTCCCAGCGATGCGTGCGCCACGAACAGGCGGCCTGCTCTGTCCATCGCGAGACCATCGGGGCCGCTGGTGCCGAAGGTCGAACAGAAGCGGCCGACCTTCGCGACACCGCCGTCCTTCATCAGGGGCACGCGCCAGACCGCATTGTCGCGCGTCATCGCCACAAACAGCACGGTCTCGGACGGATCGAGCACCAGGCCGTTGGGGCTGATGCCGGTATCGATCAGGCAATCGAGCTTTCCGTCTGGCGAACGCCGATAGACCCGCCCCGTCGGATCGTGAAGGCCGGTCTGTCCCTGCTCGGTAAAATAGATGGTGCCATTGGATGCGATATGCAGGTCGTTGCATCCCTTAAAGGATTCGGAATTGCGCGCCGTCAATACCGGCTGCATCCGCCCCTTCGCCACATCGAGCTCCAGGATGCCGTGCCGGTAGTCGGCGACCAGGACGCGTCCGTCGGGACTGATCTTGAGACCGTTGGGCCAGCCATCATACTCCACCACCAGCGACCATGCGCCGTCGGGCGCGATCCGGAAGATGCGGCCGAAGGGGATGTCCACGATGTAGAGATGACCTTCGGCGTCAAAGCACGGGCCCTCGATGAAACAGTCGGTCGGCTGACCCGGCCGGTTGGCGTCGGCCCAATCGCTGCGCGCGCCCTTGCGCCGAAACCGATCCGGCATCGCCGAGAAAACTTCCGTGCCGATCAGCCGCGGCGGAACGTCCAGATACATCATCGCGTGGCTTCACCTGTCCTGTCCGGTCAGGCGCACCATAGAGGACATCATCCGCGGCGTCGATTGAACTGATCTTGAGAGTCTGACTCGATGTTGCCAGGGCCTGCACTCACAAAACGGCCGGAGGACATGTCCGCTGGTCACTTCAATTCTACATCGTCGATCGAACGGCTTCGTCGCCCGTCACTCTGCGAGGCCGAGGCGGCTAATAGCAATCGGTTCTGGGCGCTGGCGCCACGGGCTTCTGCTGTCGCCTCGCAAAATAAATGTTCGGGCCTTGTCGTTTTGGCTCCGGCTCGAACGTCTGTGGAGGCCGATCGGGCCGCAACCGCGATCCGGGCATCCCATCCCAGGAGGCTCAAGGTGACAACCGACCTCAGATATCTCGTTTATACGTCGATGCTGACAGCCGCATTGTGGATTCCCTATATCATCTGCCAGGTGATGACCAACGGACCACTTCAGCCGAATAACTATGTCGACCCCGCCTTGCCGCGGCCGGTGCCCGCTTGGGGGCAGCGGGCGCATCGTACCTACTTGAACGCGACCGAGGTCTTTGCTCCGTTCGCGGCACTGGTCATCGTTACGCAATTGGCTGGGAAGGCGAACGCGATGACTGCGTTCTGGTCTGCGAGCTTCTTCTATTTGAGGCTGGCCCACGCCATCGTTTACTGGGCCGGGCTTCCCTACCTTCGAACCATCTTGTTCACTTTGGCATTCGTTGCCGAAATCGGGATTTTTTGGGAGGCCGTCAAGTAGCTTTCTTGCGGCGTCCAGGACGCGTCTGTTTTTGCCTCGATAGCGACCGATCCGCGAAGTCGCGGATCGGCTCCTCCGCGCCTCATTCCTTGAACAGGTCGACGCTGATGATGACGACCGGTTCGGACGACGAGGCGTTCTCGGCCCAGTGGTCAACGTCGGTGCCTTCGGTAATCGCCTCGCCGGCCTTATAGGTCCGGTCGGGGCTACCCTTGCGGTGCTCTGTCAAGCTGCCCTTCATGACGTAACTCAGGGCTGGACGGTCCTTGTGGCTGTGGAAGCCGGCCACTCCGCCTGGTTCGATGGTGATTTGCCGCATCCGCATCTGGCGCTGCGAAAGGTCGTCCAATCCCTGCTTGCCGAGCGCGAGCCCCGACAACGCTTCCGCTTTCACCCCCTTGTTCTCGGTCGGAGGCTGTTGGGCAGCCGCCATGTCCAGCGCGCCGCCGATTGTCAGAATGGCGAGCATCGTCACTAATTTAGTGATCATCATTTCCTCCCTTTGTGGACTTCCGGCCTTGGCACCGTCAAGACCGCGATCATGGTCGTGCGGCATAGAAGAGGTTGGTCTGGCTCTTGATGTCGAGCATCTCGACTCTGCCGAACCCGGCCGCGCGGAGCAACGCTTCGGTACGCTTGGGGCCCATGCAGGTGCCAAGCCCGGGACCTCCAGCGGCCAGGGATTGTGTCAAGCAGTGAAAGAGGCTGAAACCGTAATACATGGCCGGGATCGAGCCGATATTGTCCTGGATGCGGTCCGCCGCCCTGGGCTCGACAACGAACAACGCGCCGTCGGGCTTTACGAGATGACGCAACTCTCCCAGCGTCTTGCCCGGGGCCGAGAAATCGTGAATGCAATCGCAGGCGGTGATGAGGTCAAAACCTTCGCCTCTTTCCAGCTCACTGGAGGCATTGGCGATGAATTGGATGCGGTCGCCAAGGCCGGCTCCCGTCGCCGCAGCGCGGGCCTGTCTGATCGTTTCAGCGTCCGGATCGAGACCCACAACCTCGCATTTGGGAAAAGCCTTCGCGATCGTCGCTCCCACACGCCCAACGCCACAGCCGAAATCGAGAACACGGCCACCACTCTCCAGCCGTTGGACAACATCCGGCAGCTTGGTCAGCCAATAACTGCCGAGGCGATTCTCATATTGCCCGCTATTGATCATATCGAGGGCGGTGACGCATTCGGGTCCGAACTCTTCGAAGCTCACACCACCGCCCGTGCGGAAGGACTCGGCTACCTTCGGAGCGGCGCCAATCAGCGCAGCCGCAAAATAGAACAGCCCGCCCATGAAGTGGTCGGTGCCTTCCGAGGCGAGAAGAAATGCGTGCTCTTCAGGGAGCAAGTAGGTGTCAGCGCCGCTGTCGTATTCGAGATAGCCGGAAGCCGTCATCCCCTTCAGCCATTCTTCGACATAGCGCGCCTGAAGGCCGGTGGCATCGATGACTTCGCTGGCTTGCATCGGCCCCCTGCCAATCATGGCGCGATAGAGGCCCGTCTTGACGCCGACATAGGCCATGCCGATGGCCATGGCGCCTGCCATGTCTCCATAGACCTTGTCTGCGAATATTTTCACTTTGTCTTTGTTCATGGCCAACCTTCGCGTCCGGGGGATGATGAACTCACGTGGTGGTCCCCTGGCAGGGGAAACGATATCTGGCTGCAGACCTCTTGTTCTTAAAAAATGACCGGGTCACAATCGCTGACCGAGCGAGCGCAAAAGGTTCCTCGTGTAGTCGTTATTTGAATCAAGTGCATATGACGATCGTAAATCATTGAGGGCATTGTTGCGGTCGTTCAGTTTCAGATACGCCTGACCTCGGTTGAGGAAAGCCATTGCCGATCTTGCGTTGATGTTGATGGAACGCGAGTAGTCATCGATCGCATCCCGCCAGCGCTCCATTGTCAACCACAGATTTCCTCGCGCGAGATAGCCTTCGGAATTATTGGGATCAAGCTTGAGGCCAGCCTCGACATCGGCATGAGCGCGATCGAGCTGCCGCTGTGCCATCAGGATCCGCGCGCGGTCGAAATAGGCGGGTGCGAAGTTCGGCGTCAGGTCAATGGCCTTGGAGAAATACGCCACAGTCTCGGTATAATCGGGAATGCGTGAACAGTTCGCATCGCTTTCGCCGGCGATGCAGCGACGGACTCGAACATTTTCGCGGCGCTCGGAAACCAGCCCGAGCAGGTATTGCGTGTAGCCGGCTTTGGGATCCATCTGTTCGGCCTGCTTGAAATCGCGATAGCTGCCATCAAGCTGTCCTGTCGCCAACAAGGCGCGACCGCGAGTCTGCAATTTGTCGAGGCTGGCCCCTGCCTTCAATGCGTTATTGAGGTCGAAGATCGCGGCATCGTATTTGCCGCGGTCAAAGTTGATCCAGCTTCTGACTTCGCTGGCGATGGATGTCGAGGCGTCAATTTCGAGTGCCTCGTTGGCGTCCGAGAAGGCCTGATCGTACTTCTTCTGCCAGTAGTAGGTCCTGGCGCGCAGCGCGAGCGCAAACTGGTCGCGTGGGCTGATCCGCAGCACTTCACCGAAATCCGCTACGGCCTGGTCGAACTGGTTGGCAAGGGCATAGGAGTTACCCCGTAAACGCAAGCCGGCAAGATCTGACGGATTGAGCCGATGATATTCGGAAAAGTCGCGTGCCGCGGCGGCATAGAGGTTCTTGTCGAACTCCGCCAGGCCGCGCAGATAGTAGGCTTGGGCCGACGCGCCGTCGAGCCTGATCGCCTCCGTCAGATCGTTGATCGCCTGGTCGTATTGCTGCTGCTGATAGTACATGGCACCTCGGCCCCGCCACGCATATTCGTACGCTGAATTCAGGCTGATCGATTTGTTGAAGTCAGCCGCGGCGCGCGTGAAATCCCGTTGGCTCAGAAAGTGGAAGCCGCGCCGCGCCAGCGACCAGACATTGTTCGGATTAAGCCGAAGCGCCTCATTGAGGTCGGCAAGCGCCTCAGGTGTCTCGTTGCGCAGATAGGCTCGGCGGGTCAGCACATCGGAACGGGCGTTGGCATCGAGATCGGCGCTGGCCAGCGCCTGGTCACAGGCGGCGATGCCCACAGCCTTTTCGACATTGTCGTTCTTGCAAGTCTGCTCCTGCTGCGACGCGGGTTTGTCCTTTGCCGGCGGTGTGGCGGGACTGCTCGGCGCAGAGGTTCCAGGTTTCGCCCAGGGCGCGTTGGCTGGCATCCGGGCGTCGCCCATCATCCATCCGGCCAGCACGAGCGCGATCGCCGGCGGTGCCACAAACCAGCTGCGCTGATACCACGGGTCGACCGCCCAAAGGCCGCTGTGCAGCGCCGCCAGCCGCGACGCCAACCCGGTCATTGCTTGTATCCCATCGCGCCATAGGCGCTTTCCAGGTCAGCAAGTTCGAGCTTCGATACGTCGGCGGTAGGGTCGGAATAGCTGCGTACGGCGTGAGCCTCGCGCGCCTTTTCAAGCAGTGTCCGGATCGAACGCGCGTTGCCCCAGTCTGAACTGTTGCGCTCGGCGTCGACCCAATTCTTGAACTTCGGCTCAAACCCCTCGGGCAGCAAATACCCTTGCTGCTTCGCCATCACCTGCAAGATCGACGCGAGCTCCGACGCCTCGTAGGACGGGAAGTTGATGGTCTTGGTGAAACGGCTGGCGAGCCCCGGATTGGCGCCGATGAAGCGCCGCATCTCGTCGGGATAGCCCGCCGCGATCACGATCAGGCGGTCGCGGTTGTCTTCCATGTATTTCAGCAGCGTGTCGATGGCCTCGCGCCCGAAGTCCGAACCACTGCCGGGATCGCTGGCGAGCGCATAAGCCTCGTCGATGAAAAGCACGCCGTCATGGGCGGACTTGCAGACCTCGAGCATCTTGATCGCGGTCTGGCCGATATAGCCGGCCACCACCTTGCCGCGATCGGTCTCAACCAGATGACCTTTGCGCAGCACGCCAAGCGAACTGTAGATTTCGCCGAGGGCACGCGCGACCACGGTTTTGCCGACACCAGGCGGCCCGGTAAAGACCATGTGGCGGCTGGTCGGCGCAACCGGCAGGCCTTGTTCGCGCCGCTTGCGTTCGATCTCCAGACTGGCGAGCAGCTTGTTGACCTCCGCTTTAACAGGGGCGAGGCCAATCATGTTTTCCAGATCGTTGAGGGCGTCATCCGCCGTTCGGGTAACAATCTTGGTCGTTGAATCCGGCGACGTTACGGTCAACCTGCGGCCGACGGTGTAACCCGCGCCGGCTGGCACCAGGCCCATCGCGGCCGGATCGGCCCCGAGGCGCCACGCGATGTAGGTGATGGCGGCACCTGCGAGCACGATCAGCACTGCCGCGACGGTCTTCGCGAGGTTCAGTCCGCCGAATAACGCCTTAACGGCATCGATCGGGCTTGATTGCGGGTTCAGCACCCAGGCGCTGATCAAGGCTGCGAGAACCGACACGATCAGAAAGCCAAGCATCGGGCGGTCGGTGAAGAACTTGCTCATTGCGCGCTCGCTTCACTAGAGCCTTTTCCGTTCCGATGGAATCGGAACGGAGGCTCTATGTCTTTATTTGACGCGTTTTCTTGACGCGAACCGGTATCCACTTCGCTGGAAAACGCTCTAGCAGCCATTTTTCGGAGTCCAGATCACGTTCCTTGCCGCCGTGCCGGTCAAGGAGTTTATTTTCCAGGTCGGAGTAAGGGCAACAGCGAGGTTCTGCGCCTGGCCTTCGATTGAGATGACACCGCGGCCGCTCGGGTAGCTCGCCGGGAAGGGAATGGCGATGCGCTGCGGCTGATCCGTCAACACGTATGACGGCGACAGATAGCTTCCGGAGCGGACGCGGATGGTCGAAGTTGTGCCGGACGCCGCGGCCAGAGTGATCTCGGCGAGCGGTACACGGCAGCTCTTGGCGTCGTCGACCGCGCCTTTTGCGTCAGCCGGATTCATGGTGGCTGCGGCGGCGTCAATCTGGAAACCGGCGACGCTCGCGAGCTCCGCGCCTTCTCCATTCGACCTTTGCGACGAGAGCACAGCGGCAATGGCAATGCCGGCCACCAGCCCTGCGATCAGGGGCGGAGCCAGCCGGCGCCATTGCGGCCTGCCGGCATCCTGCTGGCGGACGCCTTCGGCGCCTGATCCGTCAGAAGCACCACTACTATTCAACGGAGCACCTTTAGATACCCAAGGAGAGGTAGAATAATTGCGCGGGTTTGTGACGTCGATTCAAAAGAGACTGCCCTTGCGCCATTCGACAGTCGGATTGCGTGGTAACGCCTCCGCCTCCGAGCGACCTTCGACGGAATCCAAACAAAAATCATGATTTCCAAGCCCCCAAACAGCGCCAAGCGCGTTCCAGGGATAGCAGCGAAGCGAAAACTATTGTGTGACAAGCGTCACTTAGACTTACCAGGCCATTGAACCCCTGCTTTGGACAGCCTCGACCAATTAGGAAGCGCGGGTCGCAGTTCTACTCGATGGCGACCGGCCGGATGTCAGCATAACCGGCCAAATCCGACGCCTGGAAGACCGGTTGAATGAAACGTTTCCGAGGTCGCCGGCTTTCGAAATGGGTCTCAGTTCAACCGCAGCTCAGTGATGTGCCGTGGATCCGGGCTCAGCTCGTTACGTTCCACGCGCTTGACGATGTCTGTCAGCACGGCATTGGCACGGCACGAAAAGCCGACCTTTTCGCCCTCGCGCACCACGAAGCCGTTGAGGAACTCGATCTCCGTGCGCCGGCCCTTCTGTATGTCCTGGCCCATGGAAGGCCGCTGCTCGGCGGAGGTGCGCTTGCCGTCCTTGAAGCGTTGTTCGTCGCAGGCGCGCATCGCCGTCTCGTCGCCCTCGCCCGCGCGCGCAATTGTCTCGGGCGGCAGGTGCAGAATCTCCTCCAGTTGATAGCCGTGCGCCTGCCCGACGCGGATCGCTTCGCTCCCGAGCCGAATGGAGAAGCGGCGGATCGGCTCGCTCTGCAACATCTGCGCACCGGTCAGGCCCGTGCAGGCGGAGAGCCCGTTGCCCATGGCGTTGGCGACCAGTTTCGACCAGCGCTCGCCCCACAGATTGCCGGTTACCTTGGCGCTGTCGGCGGTGCCGACCAGGCGGCAGATTTCCTCCGCCCGTTGCGTGATACGGCCATGCACTTCGCCGGCGCGGAATACGGTGTGCGCTGCCCCGCCTTTGCCGGCGCCGCGGTGGATGTGGCCGGGCTCGGGCAGGTTGACGCTGATACTGCTGGCAATGCACCCGAGCGTCCTGCCCCAACCGACGACGCCGGCGATCGTCTCTTCATTCATGCAGTTCTGTAGCGACACGACGTAGCCGTCCGGCGCCAGATACTGCCGGATCAGCATGGTTGCCCATGCCGTATCGTAGGACTTCATGCATATGAAGGCGATGTCGACCGGCGCCTCCTTGGCCAGCTGCTGTGCGTCCGTGACGTGCAGCGCGCGCACGGGAACCGAAAATTCCGCGACGTCGCTGGCGTGGGTGACGCGCAGGCCGTGCTTCCTCATGTGCTCGACATGCTCGGGCCATGGATCGATGAACGTCACGTTCTCACCCGCCTGCACCATATGGGCGCCGGCATACCCGCCGACGGCTCCGGCCCCGACGATAGCTATCTTCCGGCCCATGGTTTCCTCCCGGCATTGCAGGCAGCCAAGGTTAGCGCGCCGGCTCGGCTCACCGCAAATGGTGAACCGCTTCGTAGCAGACGCCAGACGCTATTCGCTTGCGCCAAAACGCCGGCGAGGTCCGTGATCTCAACCTCGAGATGTTCCGGACTGCCTTTGCTGTGCGACGCGGCTGTAGAGAGAATCGATCTGCTCTTTGAAACGCTCTCCAATCACTCGTCTCTTGACTTTGAGGGTGGGCGTCAGGCTTCCGTCCCCGAGCGTCCATGGCGTGGTGGTGGCGAGGATTGCGCGCACCTGCCATATTGAAGGCAGGCCGCGCGTCTGGGCCGAGATGCGTGAGAGGATCGCATCCGTCGCGACGGACGCATTGAGGTCGGCCCGATCGATCGCAAGATCACGCGCAAGCAGCAGCCAGTCTTCGCGGTTGAGCACGAGGATCGCAACGACGCAGGGCCGCTGGTCGCCAATGACACACACCTGCTCGAACAGCGGATCATTCTGGATCGCCGCCTCGACGGCGCTCGGCGCAACATGCTCTCCGGTCGAGAGAACAAGTAATTCCTTGAGCCGGCCGGTGATGAAGATGCTGCCGTCCCGGATCTCCGCGATGTCGCCGGTCCTGAGCCAGCCATCCCGCGACAGAGCCTGGGCCGTCGCCTGCTCATTTTGCCAGTAGCCCTGCATGACCGCCGGCGATCGCACGATGAGTTCCGATTGCTCGCTGAGTCTAACTTCAACGCCGTCAAGAGGTCGGCCGACCGATCCGGGCAGGCCGTCGTCGGCGGCGGTCGAACTGACAACGGGGCCGGCCTCCGTCAGCCCGTAGCCCTCGACGAGCTGCAGGCCAAGGCCGATGAAGAATCGTGCAACCTTGGTCGGGAGCGCGGCCCCGCCGCATATCGCCACGCGGAGGCGTCCTCCGAAGGCGGCGAGGACCCTGCGCGCCACGAACCGTTCGAGCAACGGCCAGAGCATCCCGCTTGCAACGAGGCCAGGGGCCGGGCCCCGGCTATGCCGGCGTTCGTACAACTCCCAGCCGAGGCTTGCTGCTAGCGCAACGATCTGGCGCCTTAATGGAACAGCTTCCGCCTCGCGGCGCACCGCTTCGTAAATTCGCTCATAGAGCCTCGGGACAGCGACAAGCATCGTTGGGCGGATCGTCGCGAGATCCTCTTGCAATCGCTCGGCAGAACGAGCGTAGACAACGCGCGAGCCTGCCATCATGGGCATGTAGTAGCCTATCGTGCGCTCGAAAGCGTGGGTTAGTGGCAAGATCGAAAGAAAGACGTCGCTCGGCAGCGACGGAATGGACTTCGTGTTCGCTTCAGCGTTCCACAGGATGGCGGAATGCGTGAGCATCACGCCTTTCGGGCGACCCGTCGTACCCGACGTGTAGGTGATGGTCGCGACATCCTGCGGAGCGCAACGCAACGCGCTGGCGTCGGGCCGGCTTTCCGCGAGAGCGCCGCGGAGCGTGGAGAGCCGCCGGTGGCCCGGCGGCGGAACGGTTACTCCGTCGAGCCCCTCCCTCACCCAGACGTGCTCAAGGGCGTCGTTAGCGTCGACGAAGGGCGCGAGGGTACTCCATCGCGCTGCGGTATCGATGAGGCAGAGCCGGGCCCCCGATTCTGCAAGCACGAAAGCTATGTTGTCCGGGCTGTCCTGCGCGTAGAGCGGCACCGTGATCAAGCCGTTGGCCATTGCCGCAAGGTCAAATGCCACCCAATCTGTGCCGTTCGGCAGCAAGATCGCGGCGCGATCGCCTGGCTTCAGCCCGCTGCACGCCATCGCCCCTCGCAGGCAGGAGACGCGCTGCTCCATCTCTCGCCAGGTCTGCTCTTCCCAACGGCCGTCCCGATGCTCGCAATAAGCAACCGCGTCAGGGCTGCGATCCACACGTTTGGCGAAGAGCCCCGGAAGGGTCCCAGCCTCCTTCCAGGGTATTATGTCGGTCCGTTCTGGTGGCTTCGATCCCATTTTCCCACTAACGCACGATGGAAAGCAATCCAACGCGAACGAACCTCTTGCTCACCTATGCGTGCGAGTCCGAGGCGGGGGCGGCGGTAGCCCCAAATCGCGCTGCCAGATAGTTCCGTTGTCGAACTAAATCGTCATCCCATCAGGTGAATAGACGGCACCCTCGTTCCACGCGTCGACCCAGATCCTTGTAGCCGGCGCATACCAATCCGGCCACGCCCGGGAAGGCTCGCCGGCTTCGTTAAGCAGGTTCAGGTCTGGTCCGTTCTGGGTAACGAAAGCGGGAGCGCCGGTGAGACCCGCCCGACATGCTTCGACGCATTTATAGGTGCCAGACAGGTTGACCGATTGGGCCGATGCTTCAGTCGCGGCCAGCACGGCCAACACACCAATGGCCCATAATGTTATTCTCATGAAAATTACTCCAAGTGGATTGCGAAGTGGATTGCCAAAAAACAATTTAACATTCCAGAAATACATCCCCCTTGATCCAGATCATCAAGGATCGAGCGACATTACTGTCATTCGCCCATCATCGGACGACATTCGAAATCAAGGCCGTTCTTCGCGGCTTTCTCTCCTCCCCCTCGCTGACTATCGCGAGACAAGGCGGCTCGTTGCATCGTGCCACCAGGTTCGATGAGTTGGCGGCGCACGGCATTCGTCCCGCGACTTCAATTCGGGCGGCTTGATACAGATCAAGTTTGGACCCGCCACAGCATCACCAAAAATCGATGTCGGCTTATCGGTCAATCGCGTCACTTCGGCTATGAGCCGGTCACTTCCCGTTCACACCCAGTTCCGGACATGTCCCGCGCCGCAATAACTGACGCGATGTGCCAAACGGCGACCTAACTGCTCCAGTCAAATCTGAAACGAAAGAGGCCGCGCGAAGGCGGCCATCTCTCGTCTCGGCAGAACAAGAAAGCCGAGGACCAAAACTGGCTTCTTCAGTTCGGGTCCCCAAGGCTTTACGACCGCGCAATACTAAGCGGCTTTGCTCGGCGCGGGGGTCTTGTTCGGTGCGGGGCTGAGGCTCGGGGGAGCACCCGTCTTGATATCGATCGTCTTGGCGGTCTTCACCGCCTTGGCGGGTTTCTTGATCGTGAGATGCAGCACACCCTTGTCGAAATGAGCTTCGACGGCTCCGTCTTCCGGCTCGAAAGGCAGAGACATCGACCGGTAGAATGAGCCGTAGCTCCGCTCCTCGACGTGCCACTCCTTTTCTTCCTTCGTACTCTCCGCCTTCTTCTCACCGGAAATGACCAACTGGTTGTCGTCAAGGCTGACCTTGATATCCTTTTCGTCTACGCCCGGAAGTTCGGCTGTCACTTCGAAGGCATCGTTCGTTTCCGCCACACTGATCGCCGGCGCGCCGGCGCCGATATCCGGAGAAGAGGAGTTCGGATCGAAAGCACGAAACATGCTTTCCATTTCTCGCCGCATTGTCCGGAACGGGTCCAATTCCTGGCTTCTAGTCCACAATCTCGGAAGGCTCATCTTGTCTCTCCACAGGTAAAGGAAAACACCAAATGCATTCTGTTCCTGTTTGCGCTGACAGACTTTGATCCAGCTCAAGACCGCCTTGACGTCTTATTTCGTCATGGCCTTGCCGGTGTTCGAGCAGCTGAATAATAACAGCCCGGGGTTTTGCAATTTGGGCAAGGGCCACCCTCGATTCCGTCAGCGACGAAATCCGGAAATCGAGATTGCAGCGTCATGGCGCGCTGTTATCGCTGAGTAGCCTTCCGTGAGCATGCCGGACAAGGCACGTTCTCGTATCCGCGCGCCTTACCTGTTCTGTAGCCGCAAGCTCGATCGAAAATGCCGACGGAACATTGATCCCGGTATAGGGACGAAAAGCCTGATTTACCTCAACCGCGGTTTAGCTGCCACCGGCGGTAATTGGCCTCATGCTCGGCGATGATATCGTGAAGGACCTGACGTTTTTTTTCGTCGGTCGTTTCCATCAGTCGTTGGTGGAGTAATTTCAGGTTCTCGTCGTGAAGGAACTTATCCATGGTCGATTCCCTCGCGTGTGGGACGGGAGCACGACACTCTCAATCACCGAAACGGCCAAAGGCAGGACGGCGATGAATAGTACTACATACCCATTGTGTCAGGGAGTCGACAAATAAAACCGGAATTCCCACATGGCCAGCAACGTTTATGAGTCCATGCCCTCATCGAAACCTGCGCTTGTCGAGAAGTTCAGTTGGCCGTGGCCGTCAATTGGCGCTGTTCGGAATCGGCTGCGGCGCCATCCGCATTCGCCTGCGCGATCAGCCGCTTCATTTCCGGAATGCACGAGCCGCAATTGGTGCCGGCCTTGAGCTGCGCGCCGATGGCGGCGGCCGAGTGCGCTCCGGCCGCGATGGCGTCGCAGATGGTGCCGCGGCCGACGCCGAAGCAGGCACAGACGATCGGCCCGGCGCTGGCCAGCCCGTCGGTCGATCTGCCCGACAGCAACAGCCGACGCTGATCGTCGCTGAGCGCGTCGGCTGAGAACAGGTTCTTGACCACCTCCCAATCGCCGGCATCGTGCGCGGGACCGACGAACAGGCAGGTCTCGATGCGGTTTTCCGCAAACGCCGCCGCCCGGTAAACGCCGCCGCCAGAATCCCGGTATTCGGCGAGATCGTCGCCGGCGATCGACCGCAACCAGGATTGCCATCGCGCCAGATCGGCATTGTCGGCGAGCAGATAGCCGTAGCCGCCGGTAACCGCGACCCGTGTCCACCAGAGCTGCGGCGGCAACTTCAACGGCGTCCGAGACAAGGCAAAGCCGCGAAAGACGTACTCGTAGGGCACTATCGATGCCGGCGTCGCCTTGTTCTCGGGCTGGCCGGAAAACGGATCGGTGAACGGCGCCACCAGCGCGCCGACGCGCGCAGCGGACGCGGTCTCTTCGCTCCAGTGAATCGGCGCAAACAGCATGCCGCGCTGCGCGCGCTCGCTGACCACGACCTTGAGGATGCATTGGCCGTAGTCGGTGGTGATGCGCGCAAAGCTGTCATCGGAGACCCCGAACCTCGTCGCATCGTCGGGATGGATCTCGACGAACGGTTCCGGCAAATGCTGTCCCAACCGCGGGCTGATGCCGGTGCGGGTCATGGTGTGCCATTGATCCCTGACACGACCGGTGTTCAGCCGCAGCGGCCGCGCCGCGGTGGTCTCGGTTTGCAACGCCGGGATGGCCGGCGCGACAAAGCGCGCCTTGCCGTCGTTCGAAAAAAATCCGCCGTCGGCGAAGAACCGCTGCTGCGGCTGGGCCTCACCGGAACGTATCGGCCACAACACCGGCGCCATCGAATCGAATGCCTCATCCGACAGCGACGTCATCGCCCCGATATCGAAATCGCGGCTGCCGTCATTTTCGAATGCCGACAGGCTGGCATGTTCGCGAAACACCTCCGCCGCCGAATTGAAATCGAACGCTGCGCCGAAGCCCAGCCTTTTGGCGACCTCGCTGACGATCCACCAATCCGGTTTTGCTTCACCGGGTGCTGCCAGGAACGCGCGCTGCCGCGAGATGCGTCGTTCCGAATTGGTCACCGTGCCGGATTTCTCGCCCCATGCCTGTGCCGGCAGCAGCACATGCGCGCCAGCATTGACGGTGTCGTTGGAACGGACATTCTCCGAGACCACGAACAGTTCGAGTTTCTTCAGCGCCGCGCGCGCGGCATCCGCGTCCGGCAGCGACACCGCCGGGTTGGTGCCGATCACCCACAATGCCTTGATCTCGCCGCGCCCGATCGCCTCGAACATCTGGACCGCCTTGAGGCCCTCATGGGTCGCGATGCGCGGCGCCTTCCAGAACCGGCGCACGCGATCGATGTCCGGCGGCGTGAACGCCATATGCGCGGCAAGCTGATTGGCGAGCCCGCCAACCTCGCGGCCGCCCATCGCATTGGGTTGCCCGGTCAGGGAGAACGGCGATGCGCCTGGCTTGCCGATCCGGCCGGTGGCGAGATGGCAATTGACGATGGCATTGACCTTGTCGGTGCCCTGCGCCGACTGGTTGACGCCCTGCGAATACAGCGTGACCACGCGCGGCGTGTTCCGGAACATCCGGAAGAATTCGGCAACGTCCGCCTCGGAAAGGCCGGTCGCCAGTGCGGTTGCGGTCACGCTGCCGGCGATGCTCCGCGCCCGCGCCAATGCATCTTCGAAACCGCCGGTGTAACGTTCGATGTAGTCATGATCCAGCGCGCCGGTGTCGGCCAGTTGCACCAAAAGACCACTGAACAGCGCGGTGTCGGTGCCGGGCTTCAATCCCAAAAACAGGTCGGCATCTTCAGCGGTATCGGTCCGGCGCGGATCGATCACCACGATGCGTGCGCCGCGCTGCTGCTTGTTGGCAAGCATGCGCTGAAACAGGACCGGATGGCACCACGCCGCATTGGAGCCGACCAGCACCAGGAGATCGGCCTCGTCGAGATCTTCGTAGCAGCCCGGCACGGTGTCGGCACCGAACGCGCGGCGGTGGCCCGCGACCGACGACGCCATGCATAGCCGCGAATTGGTATCGACATTGGCGCTGCCGATGAATCCCTTCATCAATTTGTTGGCGACGTAATAATCCTCGGTCAGCATTTGCCCGGACAGATAGAACGCGACCGCGCCCGGTCCGTCGCGCGCGATGATATGCGCAAAGCGATGCGCCACATGGTCGAGCGCATCGGTCCACGCCACCCGCTCCATCACGCCCTTGCTGCAGCGGATCATCGGATAAAGCAGGCGCTGCTCAAGGCCCAGGGTTTCGCCGAGCGCCGAGCCTTTCGAGCACAGCCGCCCGAAATTGGCGGGATGTTCGGGATCGCCCGATATCGCCGCTCCGCCGTTGCCGTCCGCGGTCGCCAATACGCCGCAGCCGACGCCGCAATAGGGACAGGTCGTGCGCGTGGCGCGCAAGCCGGGATCGATCACCGTCATTGGACTAACCGGGTCATCAGGTCATGCCGCCTTCGACCGGATCGCGAGCGAGCGGCCGAACATCATGTCGCGGCGAATTCGCGCGACCGGCTCGCGGGTGCGGATCAGTTCGAGATACCAGAGCGCGCTCTCGACATCGCCGACCAGCACGGCGCCGGTGAGCCGTCCTTCCGAGATCACCAGCTTCTTGTAGGTGCCGTGCCTGACATCGCTGAGCAGGATGGTTTCGCTGCCATCCGCGCCGATAAAGTCGCCGGCGGAAAACACGCTGACGCCGGAGACCTTCAGATTGGTCGCCACCACGCTGCCGCCATAGGCAGCGGTTTTGCCTGCGAGATGCTGCGCCAGAACACGCGCCTGCTCGTAGGCCGGCTCGACCAGGCCATAGCAGATGCCGCGATGCTCGGCGCATTCGCCAAGCGCAAAGATTTCCGGCGCAGCGGTCTGCAGATGATCGTCCACCACGATGCCGCGGCCGACGGCAATGCCGGCGTCCTTGGCCAGGGCGACATTCGGCCGAATGCCCGCCGCAAAAATCACCGCATCGGCATCGATCCGGCGTCCGTCCGTCAACTCGACGCCCTCGACCCGCGTCGCGCCGTGAAGGCGCGCGGTATTGGCATTGAGCAGCACCTTGATGCCCTTGCGCTCGACCAGGGTTTTCAAGAGGTCGGCCGCCGGCGCGTCGAGCTGACGCTCCATCAAGCGGTCCATCAGATGAATCAATGTTACCGGCGCGCCGGCCTTGGCGAGGCCATAGGCCGCCTCCAGTCCCAGCAATCCGCCCCCGACCACGACGACCCGCTTTTTCTGCGCGGCCAGCGTCAGCAGCAGATCGACGTCCCGGCTGTCGCGGAAGGTGTGCACGCCGGCAAGATCGGAACCGGGTACGTTCAGCCGCAGCGGCGTCGAACCGGTGGCAAGCACCAGCCTGGAGAACGAGACGCTCTCTTCATTCGCGATCTTGAGTTCACGGCGACCGACATCGATCTCGGTAGCGACGCAGCCATATTTCAGGGTGACGCCGCGGTCGCGCCACCAGGAAGCCGGCCTGAGTTCGATGTCATGCGACGCCGTCTCGCCCGCCAGCACCGACGACAGCAGCACGCGATTATAGGCCAGCCGCGGCTCGTCGCCGATCACGGCGATGGCGTAACGCCCCAGCGCGACCTTGGCGAGTTCATCGACCAGGCGCGCGGTGGCCATTCCGTTGCCGACGACAACCAGTGGTTCGCTCACTTGGCTTGTCCCTTACTCGGCGGCTTGCGGCCGGCCGTAGGCTTCGGAAATCATGAAACCGGACAGCGTGCCATAGGCCGCGGTCCAGGCTTCCGCGACTTCGGGCGTCCAGCCGTCTCCTAACCCCTTCTCCAGCGTCCACAGCAACGCCGCGCCGACGACCGGATAATGCTCCGCCTTGGCGCCATAGCTGACGTGACGCTTGGCCAGCGCGCTCGCGGCCGGCAGCACCGATTCCAGATTGCCAAGACCGTTGACCACCACCGACAGCGTCGCCATCAGCTTGCGGCGCTGCTCGGTCATGTCGGCCGGAAACATCGCTTTCACCTTTGGCGCGATCTCGAACAGCCGGTCATAGAACAATACCGCTGCGGTTTCCGAAATCGGCGCGACCTTGGCGAAGCTCTCCTGAACAAGTTTGACGTGGTCAGGTGTCATGGTGTCCTCCATCATCCTCGGTTGCGATTGCGATTCACGTTGTTCACACGCGTGCTTCGGCGAGGCTCGACACGCTCGACGCCGCCGAACTCCTGCGCAGGTAGAACCACCAGGTGAGCGCGAGGCAGGCGGCGTAGAATGCCAGGTAGATTTCCAGCGCGAGCTGCGGACCGCCGGTGATGGCGATCGACTTGCCGAAGCCGCTCGGGATCAGGTAGCCGCCGCAGGCGCCGATCGCGCCGATGAATCCGAGCGCGGCACCGCTCTCGATGCTGGCGGTCTTCAAGGCGAGCGCCCGGCCGGCTTCGCCGCTGCCTCTTGCCTTGCGAAGATTCTCCTCGCGGAAAATCGACGGGATCATCCGGTAGGTCGAGCCGTTGCCGATTCCGGTGGTGACAAAGAGGACCAGGAACATCGCGAGGAAGCCGGTGAAGTCCTTGATCCCCACGAAGTACAGGACGCCGATCGTCGCCGCGCCCATCGCGATGAAGTTCCAGAATGTCACGATGGCGCCGCCGATCTTGTCGGCGAGCAAGCCGCCAAACGGACGCGCCAGCGAGCCCACCAGCGGCCCGAGGAACGCGATCGCGATCGTCACTGCCGGGAATTGCGTCTTGATCAGCAGCGGAAACGCCGCGGAGTAGCCGATGAAGGAGCCAAACGTCCCGATATAGATGAAGGACATGATCCAGGTGTGCTTGCGCCCGACGATGGCGAGCTGATCCCTGAACGAGGACTTGGCCGAGGTGAGGTTGTTCATGAAGAAGATCGCGCCGAACACCGCGACGATCAGCGGCAACACCCACATCAGCCCGGCATTCTGCAGGTACACCCCCGCAACCGGTGTGGCCTGATAGAGGTTGATGAGGCCAACCCCCATCAGAATGGGTGTCAGCAACTGAACGCTGCTGACGCCGATGTTGCCGCCCGCCGCGTTGAGGCCGAGCGCCCAGCCCTTCATGCGGTCGGGATAGAAGAAGGAGATGTTGGCCATGCTGGAGGCAAAATTGCCGCCGCCGAGACCGGCGGTGGAAGCCACCAGCAGCATCAGCCAGAACGGGGTCTCCGGCTCGCTGACGAAATAGGCGAGCCCGAAGGTCGGGATCAACAGCACCGATGCGCTGAAGATGGTCCAGTTGCGGCCGCCGAACGTCGTGACCGCAAATGTGTAGGGAAATCGCATCAGCGAGCCGATCAGCCCGGGGATCGCCACCAGTTGAAACAGCTGGTCGGTGGTGTAATGGAAGCCGGCCTGCGGCAATTTGGTTGCGACGATGCTCCAGATCAGCCAGACGGAAAATCCGACATGCTCGGCAACGATCGACCAGATGAGATTGCGTCGGGCGATGAATTTGCCCTTCGAATTCCAGAACGTCTCATCCTCGGGATTCCATTCTGAAATCCAGGTCGGATCTTTGCTCATCAGGAGATTTCCTTTCTAAACGGCGCTGCACCGGGATCGGTCCGGAGGCGTGTCGGGGGCATAGAGGCGCGCTCTGGGGAGGCCCCAGTCTGGCGGTGTCAAAAATTCGGATGATTGGTTTCCAAGGACGGCATCGATGGCGTCGGCGCTAGCTATTCAAGCTTCGTGCCAAGCTACCGCGATGCAAAAAGTATTTATTTCAGAATGAGTTAGAGACAATGCCGGCGTCGCGCGCCGGCATCCTCAGCGCCGCCAAAATTTGCGATTCGCTCAATCCTTGTGCGCCGCACAACAAATGAGCAGACGATGGCGCAGAAACCTTCAGGCGTCCTCGGTCGCCGCCATCATCGGCTTCGGCACGGTGCCGGCGCCCGGCTTCATTCGAAAATCGTAGGTCATCAAATGCCAGGGTCCGGTCGCCGGCTTGCCGTCGGGCATCACCGGATCGCTGCGTTTCTCGACCTTGGAAATCAGTTCGTCCTTCACTCCGAACACCACATCGGTATCGAGATATTTGTCGCCCTCGATAAAGACGTGGGTGATCAGCGGCTCAAAGCCCGGCGCATCGACGAGAAAATGAACATGGGCCGGCCGCATCGGATGACGCCGGGTCTGCAGGATCATTTCGCCGACCGGACCATCGGTCGGGATCGGATAGCTGCAGGGCAAAATGGTGCGAAAGAAGAACCGGCCGTCGGCATCGGTGACAAAGCGCGCCCGCGATGACGGGCCCTGCGTCTCATAGGACGGCTTTTGCAAATCATAAAAGCCGTCATCGTCGGCGTGCCAGACATCGACCGGGACGCCCGCCAGCGGCTTGCCCTTAAGGTCGGTGACGCGGCTTTGCACGAACATCCGGTCGCCCGAAAGGTCGGCGGAGATGTCCGCACCGTGCGGCATCGGCTTGTGTTCGCCGACATAGAACGGGCCGAGCACGGTGGTCTCGGTGGCACCATCGCGCTCGCGATGGTTCACCGCATCGACCAGCATGGAGACCCCCAACACGTCGGACAGCAGGATGAACTCCTGCCGGCTCGGGGTGCATTTCTGGCCGGTGCGGGTCAGGAAATCGATCGCGTAACCCCATTCGTCGAAGCTGAGATCGGTCTTCCGCACGAAATCGTGCAGCGACTTCACCAGTTCCTGCAGCAGAAATCTGGCCCGCGGGTCCGGCGTCTCGTCAAAGCTGCGGATCACGGCGGCGGTAAGTTCGCTGTCCTTGAATTGGGGCATTTTTGGCTGTCCTGCTGGGTACGCGATGGCGGCAAGGCTACACCAGCGATCCGACAGTAGTAAGCATGTAGCGATTGGAACAAGACAGGCTTTTCGGCTATCAAGGCACCCCTCGACCGCTCCGGAGATCAGTCCCGATGTTAGCCCCCACCCCCGCCTCGCCCGAATCCGCCGGCATGTCCAAGGCCGCCTTCGATCGCATCGAAGATCATCTGAAGCAGCGCTACATCGATTCCGGCCGCTTTCCGGGCACCCAGCTCCTGGTCTACCGCCGCGGCAAGGTCGTCCACAGCACGGTGCAGGGCTATGCCGACGTCGAGCGCAAGGCGCGGGTGAAGGACGACACCATTTTTCGTATCTATTCGATGACCAAACCGATCACCAGCGTCGCCTTCATGATGCTGGTCGAGGAAGGCCGCGTCGCGCTCGACGAACCGGTCCACAAATACATCCCGGAATGGAAGGGCCTCGGCGTTTTCCAGGCCGGCACCACGCCGGCTTTTCTGACCAGGCCGCCGTCGCGGCCGATGTTGATCGTCGATCTGCTGCGGCATACTTCCGGGCTGACCTATGGTTTCCAGCAGCGATCCAACGTCGATGCCGCCTATCGCGAGATGAAAATCGGCGAGGTCGTGAAGGCGGGAACGCTGCAATCGATGATCGAGGACCTCGCGAAAATACCGCTGGAGTTCTCGCCCGGCGAGGCCTGGAATTATTCGGTCTCCACCGACGTGATCGGCTACCTGATCGGAAAAATCAGCGGCAAGCCGTTCGAACAGTTTCTGAAGGAACGCATCTTCAATCCGCTCGGCATGAACGACACCGACTTCTTTGTGCCGCCCGACAAGGCCCATCGTTTTGCCGCCTGCTACTCGGCCGATCCGCAAGGCGGCATGACGTTTCACGCCACCGATCGCAAGGGCGGCCTGACGCTGCAGGACGATCCGACCACGAGTTCCTTCCTTTCGCCGCCGTCATTCATTTCCGGAGGCGGCGGCCTGTGTTCGACCGCGGCCGATTATCTCACCTTCTGCCGCGCCTTGCTGGGCGGCGGCGAGGTTGGCGGCGTCAGGCTGATCGGCCCGAAGACGCTGGCGCTGATGACCGCCAATCACCTGCCCGGCGGACGCGACCTGCCCGAGATGTCGCGGTCGCTGTTCAGTGAAGCGGCCTACAATGGCATCGGATTCGGTCTCGGTTTTTCCGTCACCATGAATCCCGCACAGACGCTGATTCCCGGCAGCGCCGGCGAATATGCCTGGGGTGGGGCTGCGACGACATCGTTCTGGGTCGATCCCGCAGAAGAACTGATCGCCATTTTCATGACCCAGGTGCTGCCCTCGAGCGCCTATCCGCTGCGGCGTGAGCTGCGCACCATGGTTTACGCGGCGATCACCGACAGCAATCTCTAGGAGCGCGGCAGGTTCCGCATGGCGCCCGGCCTGCGCTCAACCGGATTTACGGGCCTGAAATCCTTCAGTTCTAAAATCCTTCGGTTCTAAAATCCTTCAATTCTAAAATCCTTGGCGAATTTCCGACGCTTCTCCTATGCTAACAATGATTTGTCGCTATCGCGCCAAATCATTGTCGCAGGACCCGCGTGCCGAAACTCTCCCTGCCAGTGCGCCTCGCTCTTCTGGTTGCGGGAACCACGCTGCCGCTGATCATTTTTGCGGTCGTCATCGTTTTCAATAATTACGAGCAAGACCGCAAGGAAGCGTCACAGCGCGTGCTCGAAACCGCACGCAGCATCCGTCTCGTGCTCGATGCCGAGATTCAGCGAATGACCGGCGGGCTCCAGGTTCTGGCGCTCACCGATACCTTGCGCAACGGCGACTTCGAAGGTTTTCGCAGCATCGCTTCGGGATTCCTCGATCAATATGGCAAGGAGGGCGTCGTGCTGGTGGCGGACCGCGAAGGTCACCAATTGTTCTCCTCGGCCACGCCGGACAACACCAACCTGCCGCTGCGCAACAATCGCGAAATCGTGGAAAGGGTGTTTGCGACCAAGAGCCCGCATTATTCGAACCTGTTCATCGGCGCGGTCAGGCAGCGACCGCTCGTCACCGTCGAAGTGCCGGTGTTTCGCGACGGCGAGGTGCTCTATGACGTTTCCTTCGGGCCGCCGCTCGAGATTTTCCAGTCCATCATCGAAAAACAGCGTCCGAGCAAGGACTGGACGATTTCGATTTTCGATGGCGACCGCATCAATTTCGCCCGCGTTCCAAACCCGGAAGGCACCATCGGCAAGCGTGCATCGCCGTTGCTGTATGCCGAGATGTTTCGCAAGCCGGAAGCAACCCTGCCGACGGTATCGCTCGAAGGCACGCCGCTGATCACGACTTTCGTGCGATCGTCGCTGACCGGCTGGACGGTGGCCGCCGGCATCGCGGAAAGCTCGCTGGTCAGCCCGTTGTGGCGCAACCTGGCCATCACCAGCCTGATCGGAGGGGTGCTGCTGCTGACCGGGCTTGCTTTTGCCGTGCGCATGGCCACGACGATCGCCCGCGGCGAGGCGCTTCATGATTTGCTGATCGACGAGCTCAATCATCGCGTCAAGAACACGCTCGCCATCCTGCAGGCGATCGCGGTGCAGACCTTTCGAAGCGCGAGCAAGGCCGAACGCGAAAAATTCGAGGGCCGGCTCGGCGCGCTGGCGGAAGCGCATAATCTGCTCAGCAAGGAGAAGTGGCAGGGCTCGGAGCTGAAGGACGTGATCAATCGCGTGTTGCAGCCCTATCTGATCAGCAACCCGGCGCGGATGCGGATGTTCGGACCGAGCGTGCCGCTGGCCCCGCGGCTTGCGGTGGTGCTGTCGATGATCGTGCACGAGATGGCAACCAATGCCGCAAAATATGGAGCGCTGTCGAACGACACCGGCACGGTGGCGCTGAACTGGGAAGTCATCGAGGAAAACGCGAGGCCGAAATTGCGATTGATCTGGACCGAGGCCGGTGGTCCTCCCGTCGTCGCACCGGTGCAGCGCGGTTTCGGATCGCGGCTGATCGAACGCAGCGCGCGCGATCAGCTCGGCGGCGAAGCCACCGTCGATTTTCTGCCCCGCGGCGTGGTCTATACGGTGACCTGCGCGCTGGAGAACGAAAGCTAGGCCAGCGAGAGCGAGATGGCTCTTCGTTGAATTGCCATCTCGCTCTATCTTTTGTTTAAGCATGATCTTTTCGGAAAACCGGCGTCCACTTTTCCGGATCATGGTTTAGCCGAAATTCTGCAAGGCCGGGAAGGTGTCGAGCAGCCAGATGCTGATGGTGGAGACGCTGCCGGTGAGAAAGCCGATCCCGGTGATGATCATCAGCACGCCCATCACATGCTCGACAGTGGCGAGGTGCTGCTTCATCCGCGCAAACAGCGACGAGAACTGCTCGACCATGAAGGCCGCGATCAGGAACGGAATCCCGAGCCCGGCGGAATAGACCGCGAGCAGCCCCGCCCCCTTGGTCACCGTCGCCTCGGCGGCGGCGACCGACAGGATCGCCGCCAGGATCGGCCCGATGCACGGCGTCCAGCCGAACGCGAACGCCAGCCCCATCACATAGGCGCCCCACAGCCCGACCGGCTTCGGCACGGTCAGCCGGCCCTCGCGCATCAACAGCCCGATCCGCGTCAGGCCGAGAAAATGCAGGCCCATGATGATGATGACGATGCCGGCCAGTATAGAAAGCTGCGCCGACCAGGCCCGGATCAGGTTTCCGATCAGGCTCGCGCTGGCGCCGAGCGCCACGAACACGGTGGAAAAGCCGAGCACGAACATCACGGCTGCGATCATCACCGCGCGCTTCGACGAAGCCTCGCTCTCGTCATTGGCGACATGCTCGATGGTGGCGCCGGTCAGATAGATCAGATAGGGCGGCACCAGCGGCAGCACGCAGGGCGACAGAAAGCTGATGAGGCCGGCGATCAGCGCGGCCGGGATCGAGACATCGTGCATCATGCACTCATCGTTATGGTTGGCAGCACGCCCTGCCCTGATCGGCCCGACATTGGCGAGCGCGGGCCTGACGCGCCGGCCCTGATGTAAGGGATACCCAGGAATGCGCAACGACGAACAGGCCGGCCGCCTTCCGCACCCGGCTTCGTCTGGGCCATCCCGGGACTGATCGCACTTTGGCCGTCCGCGCGCCTTGGCTGGACATCTCATCGATCACGAATGCGGCACCGCAAAAGCCCGCACCGGCCATCGCCCCGTCGACCCAATGCCTCAGGTAGTGCTGTGTTTTCGATACACGCTCCGCCTGCTTTGGCGGACCCACGAAAATCGAACGATGCTGGCTATTTGAGGTGCGGCTGGCCCGGTAGCCGGGCCCGCGGCTATGCTCCAGCACACAAAATCCAGTAATATGATACAAATTCATCCATTCCAGCGACCTCAAGTAGTATATAAGCGATATGCAAGGGCAAGTCCCTGATCCTCTGTGCGGGGGGTTCCCCACGGAAAGACGGTAAAATCGGTATGAACAAATCAGCGGCAAAGAAAATGAAGCAGCGCAGTGCCGGAAAACCCGACATTGAACTGGGCAAGCGCATCCGGCTGCGGCGTGTTGAGCAACGGATCTCGCAGGCAGAGCTTGGGGACCAGCTTGGCGTCAGCTTCCAGCAGGTTCAGAAATACGAGAAGGGCGTCAACCGCGTCGGAGCCGCCCGCCTTCAGCAAATCGCTACCGCCCTCGATGTGCCCGTCACGTTCTTCTACGATGGCGACGGCAAGGCACGAGAGGTCGAAAGCCTGCTGTTTCTCGATAGCTCGTTCAGCCTGAGATTGTTGCGGGCCTACAGCAAGATCAAGGACCAGACCGTGCAGCGCCAACTGGTGTCCCTGATGGAATCGATCGCGGCAAACGAAAGCTAAACGCCAAGGAGACAGCAAGGCCGATACCGGCCTCGCTCGTCTCATCTACTGCACCCGTGGACATGATCCGGCCAACGTGTACGGCGGCCGCGTATCGCTGCACGCCTGTCGCCCGCTGCTCCCGGTGCAACGACCTCCCGCTGCCGCATCAAATGGCGGTTGGATTTATTTTCGGATCGGCTCCCGCCCTCGCGAACCATATCAGCGGCCTCCGCGACACATTGACGGCCGGGACGGTCCAACCGGGGGACTGCGGCAACGCAACAGCTGCGAACTCGACTTAATCAGAACGCAACGCTCAGGGGCTAGATTTGCGAAAAGGCGCAGGGGGCGGATCAGGTCGCCACGATTGGTTCGGCTGGCACGGCCGAAACCTGTTGATTTCTCATTGGCGCCGTCCGGCAGGCGAACTTCGGAATCAGGACATTATCGATGCGACGAATGACCATCATTGCCATCGCCACCATGCTTGCGAGCGCATCGGCGTTCGGTCAAAACGCCGGGACCGCCGGCCCCGGCGCGGCTCCGCTCGCCGCCAAGCCGGTCACCGCGCCGCCAACGGGCGCGACAAATCCTGCCCTGCACGCAGCCGCGGTCAAGCCGGCCGCCGCATCTACCCCCGAATCGCGTTCGGCGGCGGCCCTGGCGCTGTCGCACGAGCCGACCTTCGACGAAGGCACGGCGCAGCGCATCAGGGACGCGGCATTGAGTTATTCCGATCTCGCGGTACGCGGCGGATGGCCGGCGATTCCCACGGACGCCAAATTCGCAATCGGCGTGCCGGGACCGCATGACGATCTGCTGCGGCAACGTCTTCTGATCAGCGGCGATCTTGCCGCCGACAAGGCGTCCGGCGCATTTGACGAGGTTGTCGCCGAGGCCGTGATGCGTTTCCAGTCGCGCCACGGCCTCGCGCCGACGGGCACCGTGACCCCGCGCACCCTCGCCGCGCTCAACGTACCCGTGCAAAAGCGGATCAGGCAGCTTGAGGCCTCGCTCGAGCGCCTCGAAAACATGAATTTTGGATTTGGGCAGCGCTACGTCGTCGTCAACCTGCCGGCGGCATTTGCCGAAGCGGTCGAAAACGATCATGCGGTGCGGCGTTATCGGGTCATCGTCGGCAAGACCGAAAAGCCGTCGCCGACGCTGACCGCCGAAATCACCAGCGTCATCCTCAATCCGACATGGACCGTTCCATCCTCGATTTCGAAAACTGAAATTTCGGCGCACATGCGCAAGGATCCCGGCTATCTCGCCCGCATGCACATGGACGTGCTCGATGCGCACGACGTTCCGGTCGATCCGCGATCGGTGGATTGGTCTGGCACCCGCACGCCGAATTTTACGGTACGCCAGCAGTCCGGTACCTGGAATGCGCTTGGTGCGGTGAAGATCGACATGCCGAACCCGTACTCGGTCTACATGCACGACACCAACCAGCGAAATCTGTTCAGCGACGATTACCGCTTCGACTCGCACGGCTGCTCGCGGGTCGACAATGTGCGCGATCTCGCCGCATGGTTGCTGCAGGAAGAGATGCCGAAATGGAACCGGGCTGCCATCGACGCGGCCATCGCCACCGGCCAGCACCAAGACATTGCCCTGCCAAAGAAGGTTCCGGTGGCCTGGATCTACCTCACGGCGTGGATGACAAGGGACCAGATCGTACAGTTCCGCAACGACATCTACGACCAGGACGAGCAGCTTCTGGAAGCCACCGCCGAAGAAGCCGCGTTCTTCAGTCGGGCCGGCAACCACCCGTTGACGGCGCATCTCGCGCAGTAGGCCGGTCTTCAGTATCGCCTCGGCACAGCCTTCGGATGGGGATTGGGCGACAACCGCGTTCGGCTGTCGCTGTGACCGTCAATTGGGCGGTGAAGGTTCCCTTTTTGTGTTATATTTGGCACAGTGCGGACCTATTCGTCGGCCTATCCCCTCTGCCGCACTGCAGACGTATTCCGGCTTTCATGCTCGCGGTATATTAACGTTCAGCAAGTTACGGAACGTTTCCGCTCACTGGATACATAGGGGAGAACTACCATGATGAAAGCTTTGATTGTAGCGGGCGCAACGCTTGCCTTCGTGACCGTCGCTGGCGCGGCCGACCTGCCGCACCCGCAGCCCGTCTATAAGGCCGAGCCGGCTCCGGTGGTCGGGAAGATGCCGATTGGCAAGTCCCCGATCGGGAAGGGCCCGATCGGCAAGGAGCCCGTCGTCACGCGGGCTTACTGATAAGCGTTGGATTTCGTTGAATCCAACCTTTATCGTCGATCATTGAAGGGTGAAGCGTAGCGAACAGGCCGAGAGCACAGGGTTATCGTTGCTTGCCGGATTCACGCTCGCTTTTCTGCTCCCGTGCAACATCCAGTCGACTTCTGCGCGGGAGCTGCCTTCCGCGCAGAGGTTGGATTCTGCATAGGAGATCGGCGCTCGCGCCGGTTCGGAACGTTTCATTTCCCAAGGACGGGAAGTTAGCAAGCGCATCGCCGCCGCGAATGCGCTTGTTTTCAATGAGGCGTCCGTCGAATTGAAATCGGCGCCACGGTCGATTCGCAAGCCGGAATCGGGATCTGCAAAGCGTCCGATCCGCTGCATGAGACCCGGAAGTCCTGTTTGACGACCGCGTCGCCCTGATGGTGGCATTACGCTAGAGCATGATCCGGAAAAGCGGGTACCGGTTTTCCGAAAAAGATCATGCTCGAACAAAAAGATAGAGCGAGATGGCGATTTGACGAAAAGCCATCTCGCTCTAATCTGGACGTAGACTTGGCTGGCGCGCATACGCCTGAAGCCCTGCACGAAGTCGCATATGCTGAACGTTCCCCAGGCCACCGACAAATCCCATTCTGACGGCAAGATCCGGCAAGGCATCTCGGACGGCGTCGGCATCATCACCTTCAACAACCCCGAAAAGCACAATGCCATGTCGCTCGACATGTGGGAGGGGCTGGGCAGCGCGCTGATTGAATTGCGCGACGATCCTGACGTGCGCGTCGTCATCATGGTCGGCGCCGGCGACAAGGCGTTCGTCTCGGGCGCGGATATCAGCCAGTTCGAGAAAACCCGCCACAATGCCGAGGCCTCCGAAGAGTATTCGAAGCGGAGCGCGGCGCAGCGCGCCCTGCTGGCGGATTATCCGAAACCGACCATCGCCTGCATCCGCGGCTATTGTCTTGGCGGCGGCATGCAGGTGGCGATGCTGGCGGATATCCGCATCGCCGCCGAGAACAGCCAGTTCGGCATTCCCGCCGCCAAGCTCGGCATTGCCTACGGCTATGACGGCCTCAAGCATCTGGTCTCGCTGGTGGGACCGTCATGGGCGCGGCTCTTGATGTATACGGGGATGCGAATTGATTCCGCCGAGGCGTTAAGGATCGGCCTCGTCGACCGCGTGGTGTCCGATGCCGAATTGTGGAACGCGACGTCAGAGATCGCCCGGACGATTTCCGGCAACGCGCCGCTGGCCATTCAAGCCGCCAAGATCACCATCGCCCAGTTGCTGAAAGACCCTGGCGATCGCGACATGAACGCGATCAAAGCGATCGGCATCGCCTGCATGGACTCGGAGGATTTCCGCGAGGGCCGGCAGGCCTTCATGGAAAAGCGCAAGCCGCAGTTCAAGGGGCGATAACGCAGCCCGGGCGACTTAAGCGCCAGCGGATCGTTCATCATCAGGGAAATGAACCGGCGCTGAGAATATCCCGATCATGGCGGACGAGGAGCCCGCCGCTTCGCGCGACGGGCTTTTTCTTGCACACAGCTATTTTCAGGCTGTCCTGGCAAACATCGTCAGGACACCGGCATAAGCGGAAAGCGTCGCCTGCCCAGCACCGAAAGCGAGCCACGGTGTACGAGATCGTTCAATAGACCCAGCCCTGACGTGCTGCGGCGCAAGATTGCCATCTGGTTCCGGCGGGAGGATGCTGTCGTTCGCGGCACAAGGAGAGCAGCATGGGCAAGCCAGGTCTCGACAATCGCCACCGCAATCACGACGGCGAAATCAGCCACAAGCACGGAAATACTCTGATCCGCACGTTGCGTAGGATTTACGGACAGAGTTTCGCCGCCGGTTATCCCGAAACCGAGAAACTGAGCGAGATTCTCCTTCAGCTCAACGAAACCTCACTGAGCCAGCTCCGCCGCGATCACGAGACCGGCCACCTGGAGCACAAGATCGCGAACGCTTCGAAGTAAGGTCGCGAATGGCGAAGAGTTGGTCTCCAGCGTCGCGCTTTGGCGGAGTCTGCACGGTTCACCTCTCTGATTACGGTGACACCCATTTGACTAGCCGGCCGTTCGTCAAGATGCAGAGTAATCTTTTTCGTCAGCTGCCAACGCTCTCATTCGGTGCGCTCTCATTCGGTGACAGTGCACTTAACTCGTAAGATGCTCTCGCAGGCACGTCAGATCGATTAAGTGCACTGTCACCGTAATTCATGTTGATCTCTTCATATCTTCGTTGGTCATAGCTGGGTTTAGGATGAGGCTTTGGATCGATTTTGAGCCGACCCTTTACGACTGAAGAAGCCAAAAAAGACCGGAGATTCCTGCCCAATCAACAATGACGCAGACCAAAACTACCGTACTCCATAAGCTTGTGCGGGTTATCCGCTTGATGCGCGGCAGAATAAGAATCAAGACAAGATTGAGCGGCGAAAAAATAACAAGTCTAAGGATCGCAAAATATCGAGAAGGCTGGAACGGAAACGGATAAAGCAACAGTGCCGCAATCGCGATCACCAACGTCGAAAGACCGAAACCGATACCGAAAGACAGCATCAACCTATAAGTCCCGGGGCGAAGACGAAGAAAAAAGGTTGGAGACACACATCCAATAGAAGCGACCGTAAAGAAGTGGTTGATCGCAGGAATCGCGTCGACTAGATCCGTGGTGTCCATGATTGGTCCCTGCACAGAAACGGTGCTTGTGTTCGGGTCATTACGTATTACGGTTATTATGGTGACAGTGCACTTAACCCCCCACTTTGGCGGTAGCGCGCCTCGAGCGATCTCATCTTACGTGTGAAATCCAAGTTACGTGTGAAATCCATGGTCCAGAACAATTCATTTCATCGATGCTTCTCTCCCCCGTTCCCCAGCCCACGTCCATCATTGTCGGATTGCCTAGCTGGGCAAACATCCCGCCCGGCTTTACGCCGTCAACGATGTCGGAAGCCCGATCAAAAAAATTCCGCGTGATCGTTGCATCAAAATAGAAATTGCGGATAAGCGCATCTTGGGCTGCGTCTTTAAAATTCTCGCTTGGCACATAGGCTCCGGGTATCGCGTTTCCAAATTCATCAAGAACTAGCTGTGCGGAAATTATATGCGAGGCCTCCTCGGTCACCGCCAAGGCGATGGAGGTGGGCGAAATACCGCTGCTGTCGTATTAATCGTTGCACTATTTGACCCAATCCACTGCTGGAGAACTAGATTCGGCGGAGGCGCGAGAAGGGTATTCTGCGCCATGATGTAAACCTGCTCGATGTCTATGAAAGTTACGTCCCCTTCGACGCTGCTTCAAGAGCCGTGTCGAAATGTGTAAGTCGTGCTAAAGTAAGGATTGGCCATGACAGCCGACCATCCCGATCCGACCAAATACAAGCCGGTTGGAGTGAGCATGTTCGGAAGAGGAGACGTGCTATCGGCCATATTGATACCCTTGATTAAATGCGATTTGAGAGCTTGTATCGGATTTTAAAGCCTCATCCGTCGATCTCGGAGATTTATATGTTCAGCTGGCTGCACAAGGAACCTAGCCATCTGATCGATGAACGACGCCGCATGTCGGAGGCGCTCATCGATTATCCCGCCCGTGAACCGCTCCACAGACAGGGGCCGAATTGCCCCAAGCATTTGCCGGATCAAGAAGCACGAGAATTCGCGGCTCGCGGTAGAGAAAATTTCAGTTATTTCATGGAGCATCGAAACGAGCGCTTGAACGCGCTCAAGGCTTTCCTCGCAAAATTCGGCGTAGCCATGGATCTGGAAGAAAGGGGCCTTGCTGCGGTCTCTGCCTGGTTGCCCGGCAATTGCGGCGCGCTCGTAGCAGACTTGGGCAAAGCCGAGACGACACAAATCTTCTTCCGGCATTTGGTGCCCTGGAGCGGAGATTTCCTGGGCCTCAATGTAATCTTCGATCTCGGCATATTCTTCGGTGAATGCGTCATCGTCAGAAACCCGCGCCTGCACTGGATCAACTGGCCCGGAGTGTCCAACGAAGGATATGCCTTGGGCAGCGCATACCACATTGGTGGATTTAAGTTGCGTCGCGACGGACTTGATCCCATAGGCAGAATGCTTCGTCTTTGTGAAGACGATGCGAGCGATTCTCGACACGAAACCGCGGGACGACAGGTCCGCGCTGATCGACTGGTTGGCACCGTGCGCGACTTCTCTACGCGATAGGCGTGCGATAACTTGAGTGCGCCAGACAGTACACTCAACTCCCTCCCTCTGCCCCGAGCTTTGGCTGAGCAAGGTATGCGGGCTTCTATCCGATGTAAAATATGAATCCGTCGGATGGCCGGTCGGACCGACATTCAGCAACAGCCCCGCATACTTGTTACCCCAGCGGCTGAGCGCGCGAACCCCTTTTGTATCAGGTGTAAGGGTGACCAGGAAGTAGCGGCGAAGCCAGTCTTGAAAATACGCCATACGATCTAGGCGCACGCGCATGAAGTAAGCGAAATTATTCGCAGCCAGTTCCTCGGACAGCAATCGCTCTTCGACCTTGTGCGGCGGATCATAGAGGGGATATCCGCGCAATGCGCGCCTCAGCCAAAACTTTCTAACGACCATCTGTGGGAGCAAGATATGGTTGCCTTTCATGAAACGAGCCATCTGCCTGCGGCATTCGCGTAGGTGATTGCCGGAACGGAACTCCCCAAGCCACCTTGATAGACACCAGCGGACTCGTTGGTCGAGATACCGAATTACGGTGACAGTGCACTTAACTCCTTTTATCGCCAGAGGCGGCGGCTGGCCGAGATTACGGTGACAGTGCACTTAACTCGTAAGATGCTCTCGCAGGCACGTCAGATCGATTAAGTGCACTGGCACCGTAATTCTGATCTTATCCGACGGGTGGTGTTGGCCTTTTTAACCCTCAGTGGCCTGTTTTGGATTGTGCGTGACTTGAGTCACGGCAGGTCGTCGAGCCTGCGCCTAGTCTTCTTGCTGACGAGGCGGATGGTCCGGTTCGTCGAACAACAGGAGACAGAGATGAAAGCTCAGGAAGTTCGGGAAGTTGAAATCAGCGCGATCGAACTAACGACCGAAGATTTGGATGCCGTGAACGGCGGTGCATTCAGCGAGCTCTATAACACGGTCATGCTTGGTGTTATCAAGGGATACACGGAGGCCGGCGGTAATGTGAGTGTCAGCTTCCACTGATTTTGATCTTACCTCGAAGAGACCGCCAACTGAGGCGGTCTCTTTTCATTTTAAGCCGGATCACCGGCTTTATCGAACAATGCCAGGATTACGATGACAGTGCACTTAACTCGTATGATGCTCTCGCAGGCACATCAGATCGATTAAGTTGCACTGTCACCGTAATTCAGAGTAATCTTTTTTGTCAGCTGCCAACGCTCTCATTCGGTGCGCTCTCATTCGGTGACAGTGCACTTAACTCGTAAGATGCTCTCGCAGGGACGTCAGATCGATTAAGCGCACTGTCACCGTAATTCAATCAAAGCCGTCATTCTGCCAAATCCGACCGGAAAACATCCGCGGCAGGTTGCGCACTGCTACTCGCTCGCCCTACGCACTGCTGATTTGGGGGGTCGTCCAGTCCCCCTTGCAAAAATATTCCCATTCCCTTCGGACCCAAATCACCTGCATATCTCTCGCCGTCTCGTCCCACACAGAGGGGCGGCTCGCGATCGTCACGAACGCGGGGCGGGATGCGGTGGACGCAGGCTGCGTCGAAAGACGAACGGCGCAGACGCGGACGGCGAAGTCGTGTGGTCCTGACGCCCCGACGCTGGCGTCAAGTCGGCGAAGCAATTTTCGCAGGCGATGGTGGCAAGAAAGCCCGGTCACCAGGGAGAGCCCGAATATAAGCTGTTAAAACCATCGCGCGGGGAATGCCGGGCGACCCGGCGTGACCGTGGTGACTTGCTTGCGTGCTTTCTACTTTTGCACGCAAGGCTGCGGGCGCATCGGGCGCCCGGCATTCCCTGCGCCCTCTAATCGAGGAGGGCAGAACGTCAGAGCAAAACTCGCGCGAAATGCGCGGCGAGATCGCGGAGCTGTGTCAGCAATTGAAGCGACGTCATTGCGAGGAGCGAAGCGACGAAGCAATCCACTCTTGCTTCCTCGTTGCCTTATGGATTGCTTCGCGGTCCGCTCGCAATCGACGGCTGCTACTTTCCGTCATCATCCGCGACGGCGCACCCTCGCCTACAGCGCCGCCAAGACCGCTTTCGCAATATCCGCCGTGCCGTTGCTGCCGCCGAATTCCATCGGCTTGATGCCGTCGGCATAGACCTTGTCGACGGCGCGCTCGATACGCTCGCCGGCTTCAGTGGCGGCTTCAATGCCGTGCTTGTCGGCCAGCCAGTCCAGCATCATCGCGGCCGAGAGGATCATCCCGGTCGGATTGGCCTTGCCCTGCCCCATGATGTCGGGCGCAGTGCCGTGACACGGCTGGAATACCGCATGACGGTCGCCGATATCGGCCGACGGCGCCATGCCCATGCCGCCGATCAGCCCGGCCGTCATGTCGGAAAGAATATCGCCGAACATGTTCTCCATCACCATCACGTCGAAATCCCAGGGACGCTTCACCAGAAGCGCCGAGCAGGCATCGACATAAAGCCGGTCGGCCTTGACGTCAGGATGACGCTTGGCCGCCTCGTCGAACATCTCGCGGAAGAACGCAAACGCCTTGAACACGTTGGCCTTGTCGACGCAGGTCAGCCGGCCCGGCCTGCCACGCGCCTTGCGGCGCTCCGCCAGGCGAAACGAGAATTCGAACAGCCGCTCGGAGGTCCTTCGCGTGATCACCAGCGTCTCGCGTGCTTCGGTATCGGTGACGACGCCCTTGCCCATCGACGCAAACAGGCCTTCGGTGGATTCCCTGATGACGATGAGATCGATGCCGTGCTGATCGGCGCCGACGATCGGGCTCGGCACACCCGGGATCAGCCGCGCCGGGCGCACGCCGGCATAGAGATCGAAATGAAAGCGCAGCTCCACCTGCGGCATGATCTCGGTGTTGTCAGGATAGCGCACCGAAGGCAGGCCGCAGGCGCCGAGCAGGATCGCGTCGGCTTCGTCGCAGAGCCGCACCGTGCTTTCCGGCATCGATTTTCCGGTCGCGAGATAATTGTTGGCGCCGGCCGGCGCGTCGGTGAAGCGAAACTTCAGGTCCGAGGTCGCCTCGATCTTGCGCAGGACCTCAAGCGCCGGAGCCATCACCTCGGGACCGATACCGTCGCCGCCGAGCACGGCGATATGGAGCGCATCATTTGCAGACATGGGGATTCCTATGGAAGTCGAAAAGAGCAGCGATGAATTCGTTCGTCATTGCGAGCCAACGGGTCGGCGCAAAGCGCCGCCCGATGACAGGCTCCGCGAAGCAATCCGTCTCGCCGCAGAAAGAAAGAATGGATTGCTTCGTCGCTCCGCTTCTTGCAATGACGAACATCTACGGCGTCAGCACCGCGCGTCCGACCAGCCTGCCCTTCTGCAGATCGACCAGCGCGTCGTTGGCCTTGGCGAGCGGCATCGGTGTCACCGGGATCGGCCGGATCTTCTTGGCGCGGACCAGATCGAGCAGTTCCTGCGTCTCCCGGAGATTGCCGACATAGCTGCCCTGGATCGTAATGGCCTTGATCGGAATCAGCGGCAGCGCCCATGGCGCACCACCGCCGAACAGGCCGACGATCACCAGCTTGCCGCCCTTGGTCAGGCAGTCGAAACCGAGTTGCGTGGTCGCGGCGTTGCCGACCAGATCGATCACCGCGCGGATCGGGCCGCCGGCCTTTTGGGCCAGTTGCTCCAGCGCGTCGGGCGCCTTGCCGTCGACGGTGGCGAGCGCGCCGGCTTGCTCGGCGGCTTCGCGCTTGCGCGCGTCGATATCGACGACGATGGCGCCCTTCCCGCCCATCGCCTTCAAGAGCGACAGCGCCATCAGCCCGAGGCCGCCCGCTCCGAAGATCACGATCGGACTGTTGAAATGAGCCTCGACCTTCTTCAACGCGCTGTAGGTGGTGACGCCGGAACACGCATAGGGCGCCGCGGTCACCGGATCCAGCCCCTTCAGATCCAGGAGATAGCGCGGATGCGGCACCGTCAGGTAATCGGCATATCCGCCGTCGCAATAGACGCCGACCGAATTGGGTTTCAGGCACATGTTCTCGTCGCCGGCCAGACACGTCTCGCATTTGCCGCAGCCCAGCCAGGGATAGACCAGCGCGACGTCGCCGATCTTGAGACCACCGGTGGCAGACTTGGCATCCGGCCCGAACGCCACCACTTCGCCGACGGTCTCATGCCCCATGGTTCGCGGCAGCGACACGCCACGATCCTTCAGCGAGAGCGGCTTGCGTCCGTGGCCGAGATCGTAACCGCCTTCCCAGATGTGCAGGTCGCTGTGGCAAACACCGGCCGCCTTGACCTTGATCAGGACCTGCGTTCCCGTCGGCTGCGGCGTCGGCACATCCACCTCTTTCAGGGGTGCGTTAAAATCGGTGACCTGGAAACTCTTCATCGTTTCTCTCCCATTGGCGCGGCTCTTGCGAATGAATGCGCGCAGTTTATTGGCCGACAGCATCGTCCCGCCGGAAAAATGCTGTCGCGGCTTTTGCTCTCGGCCCGACATTGCCACGCATTTCCCTGCGCCGTCGAGACCGGGCCGGCCCGGAATTGCCGACCGGGTATTCCGGCCGTGCCGTCAACGCCGCTCCGCCGTCTGCAATTTCCCGGTAAATCCGGCGATTTCATCTTCGGAGTGTCCGGTCTCCCTGAGAAACGCAACCGTGTGTTCGCCCAGGGTTGCCGCACGTCTTCCCGCCGCGACCTCGGACTGCGACATGCGGAACGGCAAATTCATGACCTTGAACGTGCCGGCGTCGTCTTCCACCTCTGCCAGCGCGCCGCGATGAGCAAGCTGAGGATCGGACAAGGCCTGAGCGACGGTGCGATAGGCAGAGGAAGGAACGCCGCCCTGATTAAGCGCTGCGAGGCATTGCTCGGTGGTCAATGTGCGCGACCAGGCTTCGATGCCGTCCATCAGTTCCTTCCAGTGATGGCGCCGGTCGGCGTATTTCGCAAAGCGCGGATCGCCGATCCATTCCGGATGACCGGCCGCCGTCACCAGGCTCTGGAACGTCTTTTCGCTGGCGATCGCCACCATCACATATCCGTCCGCGGTCTCGACCGGACCGAACATCGGGCGGCTCGGCAAGGTCACGGCGAATTGCGACGACTGCACTTCATTCAGCGTCAGGCTGAGCATCGATTCCAGCATCGAGACGTCGATGTGCTGACCTTGTTGACTGCTGCTCCGCTGGTACAGCGCCGCCGAGATCGCGCCAAAGGCGTAGACGCCGGTGATCACATCGGCATGATAAATTCCGCAGTAGTCAGGGCGCGAGCGCCCCGGCTGGTACGACAAATGGGCCATGTCGTAACCGGAGGCGGCATGGATCACAGGGGCGTAGGCTGCAAGCTCCGCGGACGGCCCGGTCTGGCCGTATCCGGAGATCGAACAATAGATCAGTCCCGGATTGAGCTGCGCCAGCGAGCCGTAGTCCAGTTTCAGCCTCCGCATCACCCCGGGGCGAAAGTTTTCGACCAGGATATCCGCGCTCGTGACCAGCCGGCGGATCACTTCGATGGCCTGCGGCGATTTCAGATCAAGGACGAGGCTCTTCTTGCCGACATTGAGCTGGCCGAAAACCGAGCTGAAATTATTCCGGAGCGGCGGACGGTTTCGCATCGTCTCCCCGTCGGCAGGCTCGATCTTGACGACCTCGGCGCCCATGTCGGCCAGCATCCGGGTGCAATGAGGACCGGCAATGGTGGTCGAAAAATCAAGGACACGAAGGCCTTGAAAACTCTTGGTCGAATTGTTCGCGGCATTTCGCCGTTCTGTCATTCCAGGGCTCCTGAACTCATGTATCGGTTGGGCGCGGAGACCCTAAGTGCCGCCGCCATGCCTGGGAAGCGGTTATCGACATGGGACCCGCGAGGCCATCGGCGCGCTGTCCGGATTCGACATTTTCTTCGCAGTGCAGCGAATTGGACCCATTCTTGCATAGCTTCAATTAAGGCTGGTACGAGGGCATTTCTTGAAAGTACTTTTCGTTACCACGGAGATGGACGACTTCGTCCGGGTGGGCGGCCTCGCGGCCGTTTCAGCCGCCCTCCCCCGGGCGTTGCGGCAGTGGAGCGACGTCAGGATTTTGTTGCCCGGATACCGGGACGTCGTCGAACAATTCACCCACATCCAGATTGTCGGCCGGTGCGCCGCGCTGGCGGAAATGCCCGCCTGCTCGCTCGGGCTGGCATCGACCAGGGATGGCCTGCCGGTCTACATCCTGCTCTGTCCGCAACTTTACGACCGCCCCGGCAATCCCTATGGCGACGCCACGGGCCGCGACTGGCCGGACAACGACGTGCGTTTCGGCCGATTTGCCTCGGCCGCGGCCCAGCTCGCGGCAGGCGCTCTCGACAAGAATTGGGCGGCGGATCTGGTTCACGCCAACGACTGGCAGGCAGCCCTTGTGCCGGCCTACCTCGCCTGGAACGCCGTCAGGATCCCCTCCATCCTGACCATCCACAACCTAGCCTATCAGGGCCTGTTTCCAAAGGAATCGCTGCGCCGGATCGGTGCTCCCGAACATTCCTTTCATATCGAAGGCCTCGAATTCTACGACAAGCTTTCGTTCCTCAAGGGCGGCATCGTCTACGCCTCCCATCTGACCACCGTCAGCGAGACCTACGCCAGGGAGATCACCACGGAGGAGCTCGGTTGCGGGCTCGAGGGACTGCTTCGCCGCCGTTCCGACGCCGAACAACTGACCGGGATATTGAACGGCATCGACGAAAGCTGGGATCCAAGGGTTTGCGCCCAGCTGGCGCAGCCGTTTGGCGCGGGAGATTGGGAGGGCAAGCGCGCCAACGCCGATTACGTCCGCCAGCAATTTGGCCTCGCGCTGTCCCGCGGTCCGATTTTCGGTCTGGTGGCCCGTCTCGTTCATCAGAAAGGCGTCGACCTCGTCCTCTCCGCCGCGGACGAAATCATCGAGGCAGGCGGCCAGATTGTCGCGATCGGCAGCGGCGAGCCGGAAATCGAGCAGGCCCTGGTCGATGCGCATCGCCGCCGGCCTGATGCGATCGGGGTCGCCATCGGTTTCAATGACGGCCAGGCGCGGCGGGTTTTTGCCGGCAGCGATTTTACGTTGATGCCGTCGCGTTTCGAGCCGTGCGGCCTGAGCCAGATGTACGCGCAGAAGTTCGGCTCGCTGCCGATCGGCCATCAGACCGGCGGGCTCGCGGAAACCATCACCGACGGCGAAACCGGATTCCTGTTCACCAAGCCGTCGACCGAGTCGTTCCTCGGCGGTATCCGGCGCGCGTTTACAACCTTCGTGGCGAAGGATCGCCTCGATTCCATGCGCCGCAATGCGATGTCGCGATCGTTTAGCTGGAGCATTTCCGCAGCCTGCTACAGCGCCCTCTATCGAAAGGCGGTGTCGCCATAGTGCCAACAGAAGGTTTGTTTCTCCCCTGCCTGCTCAATCCGGGCGACGCCGCGTTTCCGGCATCACAAACCAGATCATGGCCAGGCCCGTGGCCGCAACCGCCGCGAGCCCCGTGAACGCAACGGTGCTTCCAAAATGATCGGCGACGTAGCCGGCCAGCACGGTGCTGAGCGACGCCCCGATTCCCACCGCGGTGCCGACGATACCCTGCGCGAGATTGAAATGGCCGCTTCCGAAGGCGACATCGGCGACAATCAACGGAACCATGACACTGAATATCGCGGCGGTGATGCCATCGAACACCTGCACCGCGACCAACAGATACGGATCGCTCACGGTGGCGAACAGCAAGCCGCGGATCGCCAGCGCGGCAAAGCCCAGCAGCAGCAGCGGCCGACGGCCCCATTGTTGCGCCTTGCGTCCGACCGAGGGCGACGTCAGCGCGACAATGGCCTGCGGCACCACAATGCACGCGGCGATCAGCACCGGCGCCCACCGGCTTGAGCGGGTGGTCACGACGCCCGCCATTAGCGGAAGCATCGCCGCATTGGCGAGTTGCAGCAGCAGCACGCTGCCGGCGAAGATCAGGAGAGGACGATGGCGCATCAGGTTCAGAACGCTCGTCGCACTGGCATCGGGCACCTCGCGCGCCACCGCGCCATGCGCCTGGGCCGCATCAATTTCGCGCTCGCGGATGCGCGCCAGCGCAAGCAGGGTCGGAATGGCCAGCAGGAAAGTAACAAGGAATACCGAACGGCTGGACAAGAGATATCCGCAGGTGCCCATCACCGCGGCGGCAACGCCGTTTCCGAGCGACGCAAAGCGGGCGTTGCGCCCGAACCGCTCGCCGATCGCCCGCGGCCCGACCAAACCCAGGCTGATCGCGGCAATCGCCGGACCGAGTACACAACTGGCGGCGGCGTGCAGCGTCGCGGCCGCCACCACTATCGGAAAGATCGGCCATACGGCATATCCAAGCGCGCTGACGCCGATCGTCGCCACGGCAAGGCCGGCCACCAGCCGTTCGGAGCGCGCGGCGTCGACAATGGCGCCGCCTGGCATCTGGCCGACCAGCGCGACCAGACCGCCGATCGACAGCACGAAACCGATCGCGACCTGCGTCCATTTTTGCGTTGTCAGATAGACCGCGATGAAGGGTCCGAATCCGGTCTGGACGTCGGCAAGAAAAAAGATGAACCAATCGAGGCCACGCGAGCTCTCGCGCGACGGCGACGGCCCGCGCACCTCCGGCTCCGGTGGCGGCGACGGATTACGGTCACCACCGGTCGGCCGCTGGTCGATCCGGTCGATCGGCTGTCTGGGCGAGCGCGCGAACAGGCTATTGCTCCAAATTGTCAGGGGCTGAATGGCAGCAGGGCGCCTGACGCGCCGAGCACCACGATCGGCGCGTCCTCCTTGTATTCAGGCGCCGCCTTCACCTGGTCCTTGGTCAATTCAAGCGTGATGCTTTCGCCCTTGTTGGCGATCTGTGCGAAATGCAGCGCGTTCCAGTCGACGACGATTTTCCGGCTGCCGACGCCGAGAAAGCCGCCGAAATCGATCACGGCCGCGCGCACCTGGCCGGTGCGATCGACGATCACATCGACGATCCGTCCCATGTCCTCGTCGGTCGGGCTGCGCACGTCACGTCCCAGAACGCCATGTGCGTCCGCGGCTTCGATGATCGTGACGGAGGGCGGCGGCGCTGCTTCTTTCGGCGCGGCCTTCGGCGCGGCCGGGGTAGCTGCTTTTTGTTCCTGAGCCGGCGGCAGGTTGTGATCCGCCTGCGAAGCGGGGTCATCGCCTGCCCAGGCGGCGGCAGTGCCGAATGCTGCAACAACGACGGCAAGCAACGCAAACTGAGGTCTAGCGCGCATACGGCCTCCCGAAATCCCCGGTCAAAGGGGTATGAGTTGAAACGCGGACACCCGACCGGCAGCCGCTCACTATTCAGCTTCGGTGGAACCAGCGACACTCCGTCACCAACCGGGATCGCCGATCAAAGTTCGACTGTGGTGCGCGATAAAGGCGCTCCGTTCTCATTGCGCGAGAACGATGGACACCTGAATCTGGCCGCGCCGGCGCAAGATCTCCAGCGAGACGTCGTCGCCGTGACGACGGACCCGAAGGTCGACGCTTGAAGGGCCCAGTTGCAGTTCGCGCAAAATCACCTCGTTGAGGAACGCCGGCAGCCGCGGATTTCGCAACCGAATTTCACCCCGCTGCGCATCGAATTCGAGACCAAGGGCTGCTTCCAGCAACGTGAACGGCGTGGCGCTCGCCCAGGCCTGCGGCGCGCAGGCGACCGGATACAACGTCGGACCGCGCTGCTTTTCACGCTGAAAACCGCAGAACAATTCGGGGAGCCGTCGCAGATCCATATAAGTGGCGGCGTCGAACAGCGCCCTGAACACCTGCTCGACCGAATGTTTGAGGCCGTAGCGCGCCAACCCGAGCGCGATCAGCGCATTGTCGTGCGGCCATATCGAGCCGTCGTGATAGGACATCGGATTATAACGCGCTTCGCCGCGCGCCACGGTGCGGATGCCCCAGCCGGTGAAGAAATGCGGCCGCATCAGATCAGCCGCCACCATCCGGGCGCGGTCTTCGCGCACGATGCCGCTGAACAGGAGTTGCCCGGCGTTCGAGGTGCGCACCCGGCACGGCTGCTTGGTGCCGTCGAGCGCGAGCGCGTAGGTGCCGAGCTCATCGCACCAGAACGCTTCCTCAAAACGCTCGGCAAGCCGCTGCGCCTCGGCCGTCAACTTCCGCGCCAGATCGGTCTTGCCAAGGCGCAAGGCGCAACGTGCCGCCAGTTGCTTGCCGGCGAACACATAGCCCTGCACCTCGGCAAGTGCGATGTAGCCCTCGGCGAGACGGCCATCGGCATGAAAGATCGCATCATAGGAATCCTTCCAGCCCTGATTGGCCAATCCCCGTTCCGACGCCCGCTGATACTCAACAAATCCGTCGCGGTCGGGATCGCCGGCGCCATCGATCCAGCCCAGCGCGGCCTCGATCGCCGGCCACAACTCGGCCAGCGTTTCGTCGTCGCCGGTGCGTTCGACATAAAGACCGGCCAGCAGCACGAACAGCGGCGTGGCATCGACGCTGCCGTAATACCGCGCAAACGGCACCTCGCGCAGATCGGCCATTTCGCCGCCGCGCATCTCGTGCAGGATTTTTCCAGGTTCCGCATCGGCGATCGGATCAACGGTCTTGGCCTGATAAAATGCTAGCCGCCTCAGCACGCCGCGCGCGATCCGCGGGTCGATCCACAGCATTTGCATCGCGGTGATGATTCCGTCGCGGCCAAATGTCGTCGAGTACCAAGGAATCCCTGCATAGGGATATCGCCCCTGCGGCGTATCCGTCATCAGCATGTTGAGGTCGGCCATCGATTGGCACAGCACCTCGTTGAGGATATCGTTTGATGTCTCGATGCTGGCGGTGCCCGTCGTCGACCGGCGCATCTCGCGGCGATGCGCCAGCAATCCGCGAAAGAACGGCGCCGGCTTATGGCCGGCCGGCTTGTTGCAGGATGCGGCGACAAACAGCGAACTGGTCTGTTGCGGCGCCAATTCGAAATGATAGGTCGCGGCATTGACCGCAAGGCGGGTCGGCCGCGGATCGAAATGCAGCGCCGTGCTGCGTAACTTGCCGTCGAGCCCCTTATAGTCGAGCGCAACATCGGCGGTGCCGAGCAGTTTGCTGGAGCCGACGCCCCGGCGCGGACGCTTTTCGCCGCGCACTTCGAACAAATCGGCGAAATCATTATCGAACTGCAGCGTCAGGTCAAAGCTCGCGGAGGTCTCGCCATGGTTCTGCAGACCGATGCGCTGATAGGCGGTGCCGCGCCACAGAAAGACCGTGCGCACGATGTGCAAAATATCCTTCTGCAGCACGATCCGGTCATTGCGATAGATATCGGGATTGGTGAGGTCGACCGTCAACGCAGAATTGTCGTCGCGCAGATTGGAGCCGAGCAGCAGCGGCTGCAGGTCGTCCAGCACAAGTTCCAACCGGGCGAGGTAACGGGTGTCGGCGTTGAACAGACCGTCCGGTCCGCCGGCGGAAGCGCCGATGTCGCCGTGGCTATCGAGCACGATGAACGTATCGTCGTGCTTGAGCGAGCGCCGCGGCCTCGCCGCGGGTCCGGTCATGGGGATGTAGAACGGTGCTTCCGAGACCAAGTCGACGGTCCGGGTCGCGATGATCTCGCTTACGACTTCGGCTGGCATTTTACCTCGAGCAGTTCCCGCAGGCTTGCGACAAACGCACTGGTACTCGACACCGCCGCCGTGTCACGCCGCCACGTGTGTTGCAAGACGGCTCATTTCCTGCGTGACCAGTTCGCGATACGGGCCGTGGCGCTGCATCAGGCGATGCGGCGGACCGTCCTCGATGATCTTGCCTGCCTTGAGCAGCACCACCCGATCGAAGCTGCGCAGCGTCGCAAGGCGGTGCGCGATGGCGATGACGGTGCGGCCATGCATCAGGCGAGCGAGCGCTTCGCGGATCGCCTCCTCGGACTCGCTGTCGAGCGCGGCCGTCGCTTCATCGAGCAGCAGGATCGGCGCGTCCTTCACGAACGCGCGCGCGATGGCAATGCGCTGCCGCTGGCCGCCCGAAAGCTTGACGCCGCGGTCGCCGACCATGGTCGCGAGCCCTTCAGGCAGCGTTTCGACGAAATCGCATCGGGCGGCGATCGCCGCGCGCAGCACTTCATCGTCCGTCGCGGTTGGCCGTCCATACCTGATATTTTCCATGATCGATCGATGGAACATCGAGATGTCCTGCGGCACCACCGAAATGGCCTCGCGCAGGCTTTGCTGCGTGACCCGGGAAATATCCTGGCCATCGATGGTGATGCTGCCATGCTGCACATCATAAAAACGCTGCAACAGCACAAACAGGCTGGATTTGCCGCCGCCGGATTGACCGACCAGCCCCACTCGCTGGCCGGCCTGAAGACGAAGGTTAAATCGGTCGAATACCTGGGATCCGCCGGGATACGCGAATGAAACGTTGTTGAAGGCGATCGCTGCTCCCGCCTTTACCAGTGTCTCGGCTTGCGGATGGTCCTGCAGTTCGTGCGGAAGCAGCAACGTGGCGATGGCTTCCGTCAAGCGGGCGACATGCTGGGTCACGTCGACCAGCGCCACAGCAAGATCACGCGTGGCGCTCAGAATGGAAATTCCCAATGTGCAGACCAAAACGACATCGCCGGTGGTGGCTCCGCCGCGCTGCCAAAGCACGATGGCCCAGGCCAGCAACGCGATGGTCAGCAGGATGGTGATCGCGGCATGCGCGATCCGCAGTTTTTCGAGATAACGCAGGCTGCGTCCCCGCGCCGTCAATTCCCGGCCGACGGTCGCATCGAACCGGTCGTGCTCGAAACGAAGACCGCAAAACGCGCGCACCAGCGGCATGTTGTTGATGACATCGACCATCTCGCCATCGACGGCCGCGGCCTTGTTGGCGAAATCGTCGTGTAGCGGCTTGCCGGCGGCTGCCAGATGAAACATCGCAACCACCATGGTGCCGGCGACGACGATCAATCCGGCCGCCATCATCAAATTCACGGTGCTGATCAACGCGATGGCCGCAACCGTTGCGATGCACGGCGGCAGCACGTTCCAGACGAACATGTTCTCGACGGTGAAAACGGCATTGGAGGTCGCCGTGATGCGGCTCGTCAGCATGCCCGGCAGCCGGTCGGTGAAATAGCTCGGCGCATGTCCGGTCAGATGGCGAAAAATGTCGCGGCGGAGATCGCCGGTCACGCCGACGAACGTAAAGCTCGCGGTCCAGCTGGCGATCCGCCACAGAAAATTATCCGCGCCTATCAGTGATACGAGAAAAACGAATGCCAGCCACACGCCGCCCGCATGGGCTGGCCCGGCCGTCAAGCTGTCGACCAGATATTTCACGCCATATTGCGTGCCTATCGAGCAGGCAGCCGCTGCCGTCACGGCGGTCAGGATAACGACGTGCGATGTCAACCGCTGGCGGAGGTAGCGCAGCACGAACGGAAGCGGACGATGCGCATATCCTGAAAGATTGTCCATGTTGCTGCAAACCCGTTGGAGAAGAAGGAAGATTTTATTTGGACGCCTGCCGTTTGATCGAATGTTCTCACCGTACCGCCAATATTGCGCAACATTTCCGCAGCATTGGCGACGGTAAAAGTCTGATCGGAGGTAATGGCATCAACAAGACCATGGTGTGAAGAAGTACGCGTTCTTTGGGAACTTCGCAGATGCGGAAACGTTCCCTACCCGGCATTGCCCGTGCCATCTGCAAAATTGGGGGTTTTTCACCTAACGCCTAAAGAGGAGAAGGTTTAATGCGCATCGCGCAGGTTGCTCCACTGACGGAGGCTGTCCCGCCCAGGCTTTATGGCGGAACCGAGCGGGTGGTCCACTGGTTGACCGAAGAACTGGTCGCGCTGGGAAACGACGTCACGCTGTTCGCCAGCGGCGATTCACAGACTTCGGCAAAGCTGGAAGCGACCTGGCCGAAAGCACTGCGCCTCGACGGTTCGGTCCGCGATCCTAACGCGCTGCACATGGTGATGCTGGAACGCGTACGACAGAAATGCGACGAGGAAGAATTTGATTTTCTGCATTTTCACCTCGATTACTACCCTTTTTCGCTGTTCGCGCGGCAACCGACGCCGTTCGTGACCACCTTGCACGGCAGGCTCGACCTGCCGGAGCATCAGCCGGTATTTGACACCTTCTCTTCCATGCCGGTGATCTCGATCTCGAACGCGCAGCGGAGGCCGGTGCGTCAAGCCAACTGGGTCAGCACCATCCACCACGGCCTGCCGGAAAAGTTGCTGACACCGCGGCCGGTGACCCCCAGCTATCTCGCTGTGCTGGGCCGCATCGCGCCGGAAAAGGGCGTGGATCGGGCGATCAAGATCGCGACCCGATGCGGCATGCCGCTCAGGATCGCCGCCAAGGTGGATCGGGCCGACCAGGAATATTACGATGAAATTATTCGCCCGCTGATGGATCACCCGCTGGTCGAATATATCGGCGAAATCGGCGACCACGAAAAATCCGATTTCCTGAGCGGCGCGATCGGGCTGCTGGTTCCGATCGACTGGCCGGAGCCGTTCGGCCTCGTCATGATCGAGGCGATGGCCTGCGGCACGCCGGTGATTGCCTATAACCGTGGCTCGGTTCCGGAGATCATCGATGAGGGGCTGACCGGCTTCATCGTCGAAGACGAAACCAGCGCGGTCGGCGTTGTTGGTCGGCTCGCCGGTCTGAACCGCGGCGCCATCCGAAAGCAGTTTGAGGCGCGCTTCACCGCGCGTCGGATGGCGCTCGACTATCTCGCCGCCTACCGCAGCCTGACGAGGACGGCAGCGCCACGCATCCAACTGGTTAGCAGCGCCGAATAGCGGGAACGACAACGAGGGTGCCCGGTGATTGCGAGCAGCCACCGGGCGGCGCTTTGCGCCGACCCCGGTGGCTCGCAGTACGTCACTCCAATTTCAGATAGGCGTCCGCCTTTCCGCGGCGCGAGGCGCCCGAGTTGCGCAGGAATGATCCGCCCAAGAAGGGCGTTGGGAATGCCGGGTGTCCGTTGCACCCGAAGCCACGCCAGAGAGCGGTTTGGCGATAGCTGCATTGCAGCGATGGCCAACTAGCCGCCTTGCGGCGCAACAAGGGTTGCCGGTATTCTGGCGCTCAGAATTCGCCCCTGAACATGACCCGTTGCAACGGAGCCAATCCATGACCCCTCCCGTGAGCTCTCCTGCGATCAAGATCGTCAAATCGGTCCGCGAACAGGTCAGCCCGGAGGAATGGCAAACCCGGGTCGATCTCGCCGCCTGCTATCGCCTCACCGCGCTGTACGGCATGACCGAGATGATCGCCAACCACATCTCGTGCCGGGTTCCGGGATCGCCCGACCACTTCCTGATCAATCCCTACGGGATGCTCTATGAGGAAATCGATGCGTCCTGCCTGATCAAGGTCGACCTCGACGGCAATACCCTCTTCAATGCCTCCGAGTACGGCGTGAACGCCGCCGGCTTTGTCATTCACAGCGCCATTCATATGGCCCGGCACGATGTCGACTGCGTCGCGCATACGCACACCCCGGCCGGCATGGCGGTCTCGGCGATGGAATGCGGGTTACTGCCGCTGGCACAGACCTCGATGCGATTTCTGCACGTCGCCTACCACGACTTTGAAGGCATTGCCGACGATGTCGGCGAGCGCGAGCGGCTGGTGGCCGACCTCGGCGATCATGAAGCCATGGTTCTCCGCAACCATGGACTGCTGGTGGTCGGACGAACCATCCCGGCGGCGTTCGATGTCCTGTGGCGCATGGAACGCGCCTGCGAGGTGCAGATCATGGCGCTGTCCTGCAACACCAAGTTGGTGCAGCCGCCGCAGGCTGTGCTGGAACAGACCTTTGACAAGATGAAGCCGCGCCCGGGTCACGCCAGCCGGAACGGCGACCTCGCCTGGCCGGCGCTGCTGCGGAAGCTCGACCGCGTCGACACATCGTATCGGAATTAAGAAGCCGCCGCGCCATCGCGGCCGCTGACGTCCCGATCGGGGCCCAATTCGCACGCGCGGATCAGCGCGGCACCACTGCCGTCGCCTCGATCTCGACCCGCGCCGCCTTTTCAACCAGACGCACGACCTGGACCAGCGCCATCGCGGGGTAATGCGTTCCGAAGATTTCGCGATAGACCTGCCCAAGCGTCTTCAGGTTCGCCAGATACTCTTCGATATCGACGACATACCAGGTGAGCCGAACCAGATGCTCGGGCCGCGCGCCGCCTTCGGCCAGAATGGCTGCGATATTGCTCAGGGCCTGGCGGACCTGCGCGACAAAATCGGCCGGCAAATGACCAAGGGTGTTCCAGCCGATCACGCCGCCGGTCACCACGATGCGGCCGTCGGCCGCCACGCCGTTGGCGTATCCCTTCGGCGCCGGCCAGCCGCTCGGCTGCAAGATCTGCGGGTCTTTGACCGGACCTTCGTTGTCCGCCATCGGCAGCACTGCAAGGCTCGGCCCCTTTGGCGTGCTCACTGGTCGATCTCCCTTGCCCTGTATGATTTCATTCTGCCGCCATCCCTGCCGATGTCGCGGCCGCCGTGCGCAAGGCGATCTGTCGCAAGGCAAACCGCTGCAGCTTGCCGGTTTCGGTCTTCGGCAGTTGGGCGACGAATTCGACCGCTCGCGGATATTTATAGGGCGCGATCGTGCGCTTGACGTGTTCCTGCAACGCCGTCGTCAGCGCGGCATCGCCGGTGAAGTCCGGCGCGAGGACCACATAGGCCTTGACGATCATGCCGCGCGCGGCATCGGGGGCCGCAACCACGCCGCACTCGGCCACCGCCGGATGGCTCAGCAGTGCCGCTTCCACATCGGGGCCTGCGATGTTGTAGCCGGACGAGATGATCATGTCGTCGGATCGGGCCACGAAAGACAAGCGGCCGCTCGCGTCGCGGACGAAGGTATCGCCGGTCAGATTCCAGCCATCGCGCACATAATTCGACTGCCGCGAATCTGCCAGGTAACGGCATCCGGTCGGCCCGCGAACCGCAAGCTTGCCGGCGGTGCCCGGCGGCAATTCGTTCATGTCATCGTCGACGATCTTCGCCTCATAGCCGGAAACCGGGTGCCCCGTCGTTCCGGCGGCGGAGTCGCCTACCCGGTTGGTAACGAAGATATGCAGCATCTCGGTGGAGCCGATCCCATCGAGAATCGTCTTTCCGGTCTTGCGGGTCCAGCTTTCGAACACCGGCGCCGGCAAGGTTTCGCCCGCCGAAACCGCCAGACGCAGCGACGACAGATCGGCGCCGCGATCCATCGCGGCCATCATCGCCCGATACGCGGTCGGCGAGGTAAAGCAGATCGTGGCCTTGTAGGTTTCGATGATCTTGACCATCTCGCCGGGCGCGGCATTTTCCAGCAGCGTCGCAGTGGCGCCGAACCGCAACGGAAAAATGGCGAGACCGCCGAGCCCGAAGGTAAAGGCCAGCGGCGGTGATCCCACAAAGACATCATCCGGCGTGACGTTGAGGACTTCTTTGGCATAGCCATCCGCGATGATCATGAGATCGCGATGGAAATGCATCGTCGCCTTGGGTTCGCCCGTGGTACCCGAGGTAAAGCCCAGCAAGGCGACATCGTCGCGGCCGGTCTTGACCGCATCGAACCGGACCGGCTTGCTCAGCGCCACCCGATCGAGCTCGGCATCATGGTTTGAGGTTCCGTCGAAATTCACCACCTGCTTGAGGAAGCGGCTGGTCTTCGCGCACGCTACCAGTTCATCGGCGATGCGGCTGTCGGTCAGCGCCAGCGCGATCTCTGCCTTGTCGACGATCTTGCTCAATTCGCCGGCCCGAAGCATCGGCATGGTGTTGACGACGACCGCACCCGCTTTGGTCGCCGCAAGCCAGGCGGCGACCAGCGCCGGATTGTTGCCCGAGCGTATCAGCACGCGGTTGCCCGGCTTGACGCCGTAATTCTCCACCAGCGCATGCGCCAGCCGGTTCGACCAGTCCGTCAGTTCCTTGTAGGTGCGCTGGCGACCGTTGCCGATCAGCGCGACCTGATCGCCCAGTCCCTTCTCGACGATGCGGTCGGTCAATTCGACCGCGGCATTGAGATAGTCCGGATATCTGAACTCCGGCCGGTCGAGCAGCAATTCCGGCCATTGCTCGAACGGCGGAAGGTTGCGCCGCGCAAAATCGTCAACATGACCCGAAGGGCCAAGGTTCGGAATAAGCTTCGGAATTTTGTCTGACATGTTCATCGCCCCTCGTTTCGGGATGAAAGGCCTGATCCACAATCATTTTATACTTAAAGTAATTTGGCGCAAGTGCCCAAATCCGGGCGATCCAGCGCTTTTATAGGCGCGGATGATGGAGCAGCGGGCCTCAGCGCGCCGCCAATTCCGTCAGGCGCAGCACCATCGGCGCGTTCGGGTCGGCCAGGGGCGCAATCGCGGTGAAATGATTGGCGCCGGGGACCGTGCCGAACCGCGTCGCAATACCGGCCGCACCCCAGCGTTCCACGATGGTGCGGCTTTGCCGAAGATATTCCGCGCTTTCGTTTTCGCCGACGACCGCATCGAGGCTTCCGCGCGACGGCGCGTTCCAGAACAGCGGGCTCGCCGCCCTGGCCGCCGCGCGGTCGAGACGCAGCGCCTTGTTGATCGAGGTTTCGACCAGCGGCTCCAGGTCGAACAGGCCCGAAATGGCGTAGGCCGCCGTCACGAGGTCGGCGGGCAGCGACGCATCGAATGCGGGCCAATCGGTCGCGAGCAGGCAGGCGGCAAGATGGCCGCCCGCGGAATGGCCGCTGATCACCAGCGGTTGGCCCAGCCGCGCCAGTTCGCGCGACGCCATCCGCATCTCGTCGATGATGCGGTCGACGGTGACATCGGGGCAAAGGTCGTAGCTCGGAATCGCGACGCCGATGCCGTGGGCATTCAGCCCGCCGGCAAGATGGCTGAAGAACGAACCGTCCAGCGCCTGCCAATATCCGCCGTGAATGAAAACGACGATCGGGCCATCGCGATCGCCGGGGAAAAGATCAATCGTGTTGCGCGCGCCGGGACCGTAAGGGATCGAACGCGGAGTGTGCCGCGCGCGATAACTTGCTGCGTCCCGCGCCCAACCGGCGATCAGCGCCGGGTTCTCCGGAACCCGCGCCCGGTTGTTGTATTCAACCTCGTAGTCGATGCCCGCGTTCAAGGCCTACGACGCCCGTGCTTGCGCGGATTTCTGCGCCGAGGCCTTGGTCTTCGCCAGCAGACGCATCAATTCGCGGACATCCTTCGGGCCCAGATCGGAAAATATGTCGGCGATCCACAATTCGTGCTCCGCGGCCATTTTGCGAAATTCGGCGCGGCCGGCCTTGGTCAACCGGATCATCTGCACGCGGCGGTCGGATTCCGATGTTCGCCGGTCGAGATGCCCGGATTCGACCAAACGCTCGACCAGCCCGGTGACATTGCCGTTGGAGACCATCATCCGCTTCGAGACATCCGACAGCGTCATGCCGTCCGGCACCTTGTCGAGCTGCGCCATCAGATCGAAGCGCGGCAGCGTGACATCGAAGCGCTCGCGCAGACGGCTGCGCACCTCGCCCTCGATCAAGGTCGTGCAGGTCAGCAGGCGGAGCCATAGCCGGATTTCATTGCCGTGGTCGTCCGGGAGTTCGACGGCCTTGGTCTCGGAATCAAGGATCATGATGCAATCATATCTGCTCGGGACGGCGCGAATACCTTCAAATAATTCAGGGGGTGCCGCAAGTCAAAACGCCGGTGGCGGGCGACTTGCACGCTTTCTGGGATTTCTTTAGGCTTCAAATAACTGGCGCGCGGCTTGCATGGCGCCTTGCGTATCCGTGCTTTTGGGCCGGGCTGGTCGCTGCTTTGCTTGCGGTGGCAGCCGTCATCGGAATAGTCTGGGTCTTCAGTAGACTTGGGAATGCGTAGCGCCGATCGGGGGAGGAGTCATGAAGCAACATTTGAAATGGGCTGGGCTGGCGATTTTGCTTGGTGTGACAACCAATCAGGCCGCAGCACAGGAAAAGCTCAAGATCGGCGTGATCGTGACCTTGTCCGGTCCGGCGGCGGCGCTCGGCCAGCAGGTCCGCGACGGCTTTGCGCTCGCCATCAAGGATCTCGGCGGCAAGATGGCGGGCCGGGATGTCGAGGTCGTGGCGGCCGATGACGAACTCAAGCCGGACGTCGCCGTCAGCAAGGTCAAGGGCCTGCTCGAACGCGACAAGGTCGATTTCGTGGTGGGGCCGATCTTCTCCAACATCCTCCTGGCCATCCACAAGCCGGTGACGGATTCCGGGACCTTCCTGATCAGTCCGAATGCCGGTCCTTCGAGCTACGCCGGCAAGAACTGCAGCCCGTTTTTCTACGTAACGTCCTACCAGAACGATCAGGTGCACGAGGTTCTCGGAAAGGTCGCCCAGGAACGCGGCTACAAGCGCGTCTATGTGATCGTTCCGAACTATCAGGCCGGCAAGGACTCCGCGGCCGGTTTCAAGCACGACTACAAGGGAGAAATTGTCGAGGAGAGCTACGTGCCGCTGGGCACGCTGGATTTCCAAGTCGAGCTTTCCAAGATCGCCTCGCTCAAGCCTGACGCGGTGTTCACCTTCATGCCGGGCGGCATGGGCGTCAGCCTGGTGAAACAATACAAGCAGGCCGGCCTTGCCGATAAGATTCCGGTGCTTTCGGCGTTCACCGTCGATGAATCGACATTGCCCGCACAGCAGGATGCGGCGGTCGGCATGTTCGGCGGCGCCGACTGGGCGCCCAATCTCGACAATCCGCAGAACAAGAAATTCGTGGCAAGCTATGAAGCGGCCTACAACGGCGTGCCCGGCACCTATGCCATGCAGGCCTACGACGCGGCGATGCTGATCGACAGCGCGGTCAAGGCGGTCAAGGGCGATCTGACCAACAAGGAGGCGGTGGCGGCGGCGCTGAAAAAGGCCGACTTCACCTCGCTGCGTGGCGGATTCAAATTCAACACCAACGGTTATCCGATCCAGAATTTCTATCTGACCAAGGTCGCCAAGCGTCCCGACGGAAAGTACCAGACCGAAATCGTCCAGACGGTATTCGAGAATTACGGCGACAGTTACGCCAAGGATTGCACGCCGGGCAAATAAGAAACAGGCAAGGAAACAAGGCGATGAAAAGCGAGATAGCCGGCATCACCCGCGCCAACGAGGGCATGCAGGGAATTTCCTGGAATATCCTCGGCCAGACCTATGTGCCGAAAAACTGCACCGAACATTCCTTCTCCTGGCATGCGACGCTGCCGCCCACCACCTTCGTGCCGCCGCATATCCATCCGGACCAGGACGAGTATCTCTACATGCTGGAAGGAAAACTCGATTTCATGCTGGGCGGCGGCGAGACGCAGGCGACGCCGGGCGACCTGGTCCGCCTCCCGATGGGCATTCCGCACGGCATCTTCAACAAATCCGACCAGACCGCCAAGGTGCTGTTCTGGGTATCGCCGAGCCGCAGGCTGTACGACCTGTTCTGGGGCCTTCACAACATGAAGGAGCAGAAGCCCGAGGACGTCGTGGCGATGGCCGCGGAATACAACATCCATTTCCTGCCGCCACCACCGGGAGCGTGAGGCAAGTCCTCGCAGACTTTCACAAAGATGGTCCTCATGGTGAGAAGGCGCTCTTGCGCCGTCTCGAACCCTAAGCGGCGCGCGGCCCAGGATTTCGCGTTACGCCCGCACCGCGGCGAGGCCCGGCAACGCTGCGAAGCCGGCCTTGCTGGCATAGCCGCGCACGATCGCCTCGCGCTGGCTGCGGCTCAGCACCTGGTCGATATCGGTGAAGCCATCGGGCGCCAGTTGCTCGACCGCGTCGATCACGCCTTCCGGGCCGCCGCGCCGGTTCGAACGCACGATCTCCGCCGTCATCGGCAACCGCTTTTGCTCATAGGCCATCAGCGCCTGACGCGGATGCTCGGAGCGCGCCAGCGCGTCGGCAAGGCAGCGCGCATCGAGAATGGCCTGCGACGCGCCATTCGATCCCACGGGATACATCGGATGCGCGGCGTCGCCGAGCAGCGTGACGCGGCCGCTCGACCAATAAGGCAAGGGATCGCGGTCGCAGGTCGGGTATTCGTAGAATTCAGGCGTCGCCGAGATCAGGTTCGGCACGTCGACATATGGCACCGAGAACCGCGCGACATGCGGCATCAACTCCTCGCGCTTGCCCGGCCGCGACCAGTCCTCGCGGCGCGGCGGCGGTGCGTTGCCGTCGCCCACCTTCACCAGCACCGCCCAGTTGGTGAGGCGGCTGGCCGGACTTGATCCTTCCGCAATCGGATAGACCACGACCTTGGCATGCAGGCCGCCGGCGACGATCATCGAACGGCCGGTCAGAAACACCGGCCAGTCGCGCGCGCCGCGCCACAGCATCAGGCCGTTCCAGCACGGCGGTCCCTCGCCCGGAAACAGCGTCTCGCGCACCCGCGAATGAATACCGTCCGCGCCGATCAGAATGTCGCCACGCACGGTCCTGACGTGGCTTCCGGCGCGATCAAAAAAATACGCGGTGACGCCGCCTTCGTCCTGGGTGAAGGCGCCGAGCCGGCAGCCGGTGTGAATCGCATCCTGTCCCAGCCGCTCCTCGACGGCGCGATGGATCACGCTCTGCAGCCGGCCGCGATGAATCGAGAATTGCGGCACGTCGTGGCCGGCATCGATGCCGCGGGATTCGCGCCAGACTTCCTGACCGTGGCGATTGAGATAATAAAGCTCGTCGGTGCGGATCGCGACATCGTCGAGCTTATGCAACAGCCCGAGACCGGCGAGTTCGCGGATCGCGTGCGGCAGCGTGTTGATGCCGACGCCGAGTTCGCGGATGGTATCGGATTGCTCGAACAGTTCGCAACCGATGCCGCGGGCGCGCAACATCAGCGCCGTGGTAAGGCCCCCGATACCGCCCCCGACGATAATCGCCTTCATCGGATCACTCCACTCACTACCCTACGCAACGTACCTATAACGTCGCACGGTCCCTTACTCGGCCGCAAGCGGCTTTGTCGCCTCCGCTTTCAGCTCGGCCCGGGTCTTCGGCTTAGCCTTAATTTTCAGATCGTCGAAATCCTGCCGGTCGCGCACGCTGTTGCGGAAGATCTGCTCCTTGCCCGGCAGATATTGCGGCGGGCAGGAAATCTCCGCGCCATACCAGGCCGCAGCCTTCATCGTGAACGAGGCATCCACCAGATGCGGGCGGCCGAGCGCCACGAGGTCGGCCCGCCCGGCGGCAAGGATGGTATTGACCTGATCGGCCGTGGTGATGTTGCCGACGCACATGGTCGCGACCCGGGCCTCGTTGCGGACCTGCTCGGAGAACGGCGTCTGGAACATGCGGCCATAGACCGGCTGGGCGTCGCGGACGGTCTGCCCGGTGGAGACATCGACCAGATCGACACCAACCTCGGCAAAGGCGCGCGCGATCGCCACCGCGTCGTCGCCGGTGATGCCGCCCTCGGCCCAGTCGGTGGCGGAGATACGCACCGACATCGGCTTGTGCGACGACCAGGCTGAGCGCAACGCCTCGAATACCTCGAGCGGAAACCGCAGCCGATTGGCCAGCGAGCCGCCATAGCCGTCGCGGCGCTGGTTAGTCAAAGGCGAGATGAAACTCGCGAGCAGGTAGCCGTGGGCGCAATGCAGCTCCAGCATGTCGAAGCCGCAGCGCTCGCCGCGCTCGGCCGAAGCGACAAACGCTGCCTTGACCGCGTCCATCGCTGCGCGGTCCATCTCGCGCGGCACCTGGCTATCAGGAAAATAGGGGATCGGCGACGCCGACACCACGTCCCAGCCGCCCTGCTCCAGCGGACGATCGATGCCGTCCCACATCAGCTTGGTGGCGCCCTTACGGCCGGCGTGGCCGAGCTGCAGGCAGATCTTGGCCGCAGAATTGGCGTGGACGAATTCCACAATGCGCCGCCACGCGGCTTCCTGCTCGTCGTTCCACAGCCCGGCGCAACCCGGCGTGATGCGGGCGTCGCGGCCGACGCAGGTCATTTCGGTAAAAATCAGCCCGGCGCCGCCAATGGCGCGCGATCCATAATGCACCAGATGAAAATCGCCGGGCACGCCCTCCTGCGCCGAATACATGCACATCGGCGACACTACTACGCGATTGGCCAGCTGCATCTCGCGCAGCCGGAACGGCTGGAACATCGGCGCGTCAGGCTTTTCGACGTCGGCATCGAGGCCCTGAGCGCGGACCTGCCGCGCGAAGGCCTTGTCGACTTCGGCGACAAAGTCCGGCGCCCGCAGCGTCAGATTGTCGTAGGTGATCGCCTTGGCCCGCGTCATGACGCCGAATGCGAACTGCACGGGATCGAACTTCCAGAAACGATCGACATGTTCGAACCAGACCAGCGACACGTCGGCGGCGTGCTGGGTCTTCTCGACTTCCTCGCGGCGGCCCTCTTCGTACTGCTGCAACGCCGCATCGACCGTCGGGGCGCGATGCATCGCCTCCGCCAGCGCAATCGCGTCTTCCATGGCGAGCTTGGTGCCGGAGCCGATCGAGAAATGCGCGGTGGCCTTGGCGTCGCCCAGCAGCACCATATTGTCCTTGACCCATCGCTTGCTGCGGATCATCGGGAAATTGCGCCACATCGAGCGATTGGTCAGCAGTTGATGACCTTCGAGGAACCAACCGAAAATACCGGCCATGCGATCGGCGGATTGCTTCTCGCCCAGACCCGCAAGCCCGGCGCGCTCAAAGGTTTCCGGATCGGTCTCAAAAATCCAGGTCGAGTGTCCCACTTCGTATTGATAGGCGTGGGCGATGAACGGGCCCCATTCGGTTTCCTGAAAAATAAACGTGAAGGCGTCGAGCGGCCGGGTCGAGCCCATCCAGGCGAACATATTGGAGCGGACATCCACCTCGGGCTGAAAGTGCTCGGCATATCTGTCGCGGAAGCGGCTGTTGATGCCGTCGGCCAGTACCACAAGATCGGCGTCGGCAAAGCGCGCCTCGTCGTCAATGTCGGCCTCGAACATCAACGTAACGCCAAGCTCGCGCGCCCGCTCCTGCAGGATCAGGAGCAACATCCGGCGCGAGCAGCCACAGAAACCGTTGCCGCCAACCCGGTGCACCGTCCCGCGGAAGTGCACGGCGATATCGTCCCAATAGGCGAATTCCTGGGTGATCCGGCGATAGCTCGGGGCGTCGTATTTCTCGAAATTGTCGAGGGTGGCGTCGGAGAACACCACGCCGAAGCCGAAGGTGTCGTCGGCACGGTTGCGCTCGTAGACCGTGATCTCGGCCTGCGGCCGCTGCTTCTTGAGCAGGATCGCCGCATAGAGACCCGCCGGTCCACCACCGATGATCGCGATCTTCATGAGGGCCTCCGGCGCCGCTGTCCGACCTTTCGGATTATTTTAAACCTAAAGTAATTTTGGGGCAAGCCCTGGCGCGTCAGCAAGTTCTACCTCATCCTGAGGAGCCGCGCACTTTGCGCGGCGTCTCGAAGGATGGGCCACAATTTCATGGTCGAGACGCGCGCCAAGGAGCGCGCTCCTCACCACGAGGTTAGGCTCAATTGCCCTGAAATACCGGATTCACCCTGTTCGAAAACGCCTCGAAGGCGCGGGCGAAATCCGCGGTGGTCATGCACAGCGCCTGGGCGACCGCCTCGGCTTCGATCGCCTCCTCCACCGACATCGCCCATTCCATCGCCAGCATGCGCTTGGTCATGGTGTTGGCGAACGTCGGCCCCTCGGAAACCTGCTTGGCCAGAAACTGCGCCTGCGACAGCACCTGCTCGGGTGTCACGATGCGGCTGAAGAAACCCCAGCGTTCGCCCTCCTCAGCGGTCATGAAGCGGCCGGTATAGAGCAGTTCCGAGGCCCGCGATTGTCCGATGATGCGGGGCAGGATCGCGCAGGCGCCCATGTCGCAGCCGGCAAGGCCGACCTTGTTGAACAGGAACGCGACCTTGGCGCCGGTCGCGGCCAGACGCATGTCCGAGGCCATCGCGACGATCGCGCCGGCGCCGGCGCAAATGCCATCGACCGCAGCTATGATCGGCTGCGGACAGGCCCGCATCGCCTTGACGAGATCGCCGGTCATGCGGGTGAAGGCGGTGAGGCCCTTGGTGTCCATCTTCACCAGCGGGCCGATGATCTCGAACACATCGCCGCCCGAGGAAAAATTGCCACCTGCGCCGGACACCACAACGGTCTTGACTTCATCGTCCATCGCGCAGGCGCGGAAGAAATCGGTCAATTCCCGGTAGCTCTCGAAGGTCAGCGGATTTTTACGCTCGGGGCGATTCAGCGTCACCGTCGCCACGCCGTCATTCACCTTCAGCAGGAAATGATGGGGCGTATACAGCGCCAATGGCAGCGTAACGGGATTGGCCGGTTTGCTCATGGGGATTTTCCTTGTTTCAGACTTACGCGCTATTTGCGCGTCCTAAACCTCTCCGCCGGCGACCGCGATCGCCTGTCCGGTAATCGCACCGGCGCCCTCGCCGCACAACCAGAGCACCGCATCGGCAACCTCCGCCGGCGTCACCAGGCGCCCCTGCGGATTGTGTTTGGCAAGTTCGGCGACCGCCTGCTCGCGGCTGCGGCCGGTCTTCTTCATGATGTTGTCGATGCTGCCGGCCACCAGATCGGTATCGGTGAAGCCGGGACACACCGCATTCACCGTAATGCCCGTATTGGCCAATTCCAGCGCCAGTGAGCGTACCAGCCCGACCACCGCGTGTTTGGCGGCGCTATAGGCGCTGACATAGGCGTACCCCTTGAGACCGGCGGTCGATGCGACAGCGACGACGCGCCCGTAACGGGCGCCCTTCATCGCGGGCAACACCGCCTGGACCGCATGAACCACGCCCATGAAGTTGACGTCTATCATGCGCCTGAACAACGCCGCATCGGATTTCGTGAACGGCGCGGACTCGGCAGCACCCGCATTGGCGATCAGGATATCGATCGGCTGTCGCGCCGCCGCCTCGGCAATCGCGGCGGCAACCGCCGCCTGATCGGCGACGTCGGCCGCAACAGCGAAATGCGCGGCACCGGCGGCAACGGCTTCATCCAGCGCGGCCCGATCGCGCCCGAGCACAGTGACCGTCGCTCCGGCCTGCGCCAGCACCGAAGCTATCTCGCGGCCGATGCCTCGCCCGCCCCCGGTGACGAGCGCATGCGAGGAACGCGGCAGTCCAGACATGCGCGAGCCTCCCCGAATGAATTGATCGACCTTCTCAAGGCGTATATTTTAGACTTCAAGCTTTTGCAAGAAATCAACTCCTGGCCGGGGATGCTTGACAGACGAGGCGCCGCAGGTAGCGTCGGCCGGACACAGGGAGGAAGGAAAATCATGGCAGCTCTCGAAAAAGGCATCACGAAGAACGGTACGGGCTATTCCGGCAAGACCTGGAATATTCTTGGACAGGTCTATTTCCCAAAGGCGGTGACGGACTCGACCTTCGCGTTCGAGACCAACAGCGATCCCGGCCAGTTTGTCCCGGTTCATATCCATCCGACCCAGGACGAATTCATCCTGGTTCAGGACGGCATGCTGGACCTGAAGCTGGATGGCGTTTGGGTTCAGGCCAATGTGGGAGATCTGGTTCGGCTGCCCCGCGGCATTCCGCACGGCTATTTCAACAAATCCGACAAGCCGGCGCGGGCGCTGTTCTGGGTATCGCCCACCCAGAAGCTCGAGGCGCTGTTCAATCAGCTTCACAATCTGACCGATGTCGGCGAAATCGTCCGCATCTCCGCCGAGCATGAAGTGAACTTCCTGCCGCCCGAGGCCAATGAATAATCCGACCGGCGAATGTCGCCCGGTCCGCAATTGCTTTAAATATAAAATTATCGCTTTTCATGGCCGGAGGTCCTGTTAGCATCGGCAGGTCCGACATGACAGGAGGTCCGGCGTGGCCGATTCCGCGTCCATGACAACGAAGGATGGCCGCTTCTGCTATGAGGCCGCCGGCGATCCCGCTTTGCCGCCGCTGGTATTCCTGCACGGAATTGGCGGCGCGGCGCGGGCGTGGCGCGGCCAGCTGGCATTTTTTGGGGATCGCTTTCGCACCATCGCCTGGGACATGCCGGGCTATGGCGGGTCGGCGCCATTGCCCGCCGTCGGCATTGCGAGTCTGGCCGATGCCTTGCAGGATTTCCTGCCGCAGGTGGGCGCGATCAGGCCTGTTCTGGTCGGACATTCGATCGGCGGCATGATCGTTCAGCAGTTGCTGGCGAAAAATCCCCGCATCGCTAGCGCCGTTGTGCTGGCCCAGACCAGCCCGGCATTTGGGAAACCTGACGGCGATTGGCAGAAAGCCTTCATCGGCGCACGGCTCGGCCCGCTCGATCGCGGCGAGACGCTAGCCTCGCTGGCGCCGTCGCTGGTGCAGGAACTCGTCGGTGACGCCCCGGATCCGCGCGGCATGGAGCTTGCCCGCGATTGCATGGCCGCGGTGCCGGAGGCGACCTATCGCGCCACCATGCTGGCGCTGATGGGATTCGATCTGCGCAGCGCGCTCAAGGACATCGCGGTGCCGACGCTTTTGTTGTCGGGCTCCCGCGACAACAATGCGCCGGCGCCGATGATGGCGAAGATGGCGAGCTATATTCGGTTCGCAAAATATGTTGAACTCGACGGCGTCGGCCACCTCGCCAATCTGGAGCGCCCCGAGGCCTTCAACGCCGCACTCGATCACTTCCTGAAAGTAGACATGACTGCAACACGCGTGACGGCATGATGACTGTACAGACCAGCAAGGGCATGACGGCGGCCGACGGGATCAGCCTCGATCCTCCGATCTTCGATCCCACAGCGTTCCGGCTGAGCGACGAACAGGCGGCGATCATCGCGACCGCACGCGAGCTCGGCCAAACCGTGTTCGCAGGTCGCGCGGCAGCCTACGACCGCGAAGCAAAATTCCCGACCGAGAATTACAGGGACCTGCATCGCGCCGGTTTGCTCGGCATCGCCATTCCAAAGAGGCTTGGCGGCCTTGGCGCCGACTACCAGACCTACGCGCTGGCGGCAGCCGAGATCGGTCGCTATTGCGGCGCGACCGCGCTGACCTGGAACATGCACGTCTGCTCGACGCTGTGGTCCGGCCCCCTGGCCGACGATCTCGACATGGACGCTGCAACGCGTGCCGAACACGAACGCCGCCGCACGATGCATTACAGGCGCATTGTCGACGACGGCGCTGTTTATTCGCAGCCCTTCTCCGAAGGCGGCGCGGCAGCGGCCGGCGGCGTCGCCTTCGGCACCGAAGCCAAGCCGGTCAAGGGCGGCTGGCTGGTCAACGGCAAGAAGATCTTTGCGTCGCTTTCGGGCCACGCCGATTATTACGGCGTGCTCTGCACTGAAATTGCGGAAGGCGAGAAAGCCTCCCGCCGCAACACGCTTTATTTGGCGCTGCCGGCCAAGGCCGACGGCGTGTCCGTGGTCGGCGACTGGGATCCGCTCGGCATGCGCGGCACGGTATCGCGCACGCTGTTGTTCAAGGATGTGTTCGTCGCCGAGGATGCGGCGCTGATGCCGCGCGGCGTCTATTTTCAGGCGGCGATGCGCTGGCCGCATATGTTCCTGACGCTGTCACCGACCTATGTCGGCCTGGCGCAGGCCGCCTATGATTTCACCGTGCGCTATTTGCGCGGCGAGATGCCGGGCACGCCACCGGTCAAGCGCCGGATGTATCCGACCAAGCAGATCGCGGTGGCGCAGATGCAGATCAAGCTCGAACAGATCAAGGCGATCTGGTTCCAGGCGGTCACCGAAGCCTGCTCCAATCCCACCAAAGAGCAGGTGCTGCGGGCCTATGCCGCGCAATATTCCGCGATGGAAGGCGCCAACGAGATCGCAACATTGGCAATCCGCACCTGCGGCGGTCAGGCGATGCTGAAATCGTTAGCCTTGGAGCGGATCTATCGCGACAGCCGCTGCGGTTCGCTGATGCTGCCATGGACCGCCGAACTCTGCCTCGACCGCATCGGGCGCGAAGCGCTGTACGAGAGCGGCGAATCGGACGACTAGCTCGCAATGAACCTTTCGGATCTCATCGAGCGTAATGCGGCGTTCACGCCGGGCAAAACGGCAATCATTTTCGATCGCGAAGCGCTCAGCTACCGGACATTGCATGATCGCATCGAACAGGCCGCCCGCGCGCTGAAGGCGGAGTTCGGCGTCAACCGTGGCGACCGCGTTGCGATCCTCAGTATGAACCGGCCGGACTACCTCGTGCTGCTCTATGCCTGCGCGCGGCTTGGCGCCATGCTGGTGCCGCTGAACTGGCGGCTTGCGGTGGCCGAGCAGATCTTCATCCTGTCGGACGCCTCGGTAAAAGTGCTGATGCTCGAGCAGGCCTTCGCGGCGATCGTTCCCGAGCTCGCCAAACAGCTGCCCAATACCAGCCTTGTCGGGCTCGATTTTGTGCCCCCGCAGGGCAGCGCATTCGACGCGCTGCTGGTGCGGGCCCGCGGCGACGGCCGCCATCCGCATATCGACCTCCGCTGTCCGCTGCTGATCGTCTACACGTCAGGCACGACGGGACGACCCAAGGGCGCGGTGCTGCGGCAGGAGGCGCTGGTGTGGAACGCCGTGATGAGCCAGCACATGCACGGCCTGACCTCGGACGATCATGTCCTGACCGTGCTGCCGTTCTTCCATGTCGGCGGCCTCAATATCCAGACCACCCCGGCGCTGCATTTTGGCGCCACCGTGACCATCCTTTCGCGCTTCACGCCGGAGGCCACCTTTGCCGTCATCAGGCAGCACCGTCCGACCCTGACGGTGCTGGTGCCGGCCATCATCCAGGCGGTGACCGACCATCCCGACTGGCCCGCCACCGATCTGTCCTCGCTGAAGGCGGTCTCCACCGGATCGACCATCGTGCCGCCGCATCTGATCGAGCGCATTGTCGCGCGCGGGGTGCCGGTGCTTCAGGTCTATGGCTCGACCGAAACCTGTCCGGTCGCGATCTATACCAGGCTTGGCGGCGATCTTTCGCGCGTCGGCTCGACCGGCCTGCCCGGCCTGTGCTGCGAGGCGGCGGTGATCGATGCCGACGGCCGTGAACTGCCACCTGATGTGCCAGGCGAAATCGTGGTGCGCGGACCCAACGTCTTCTTCGAATATTGGGGCAACGCCGAAGCCACCCGCGAGGCGCTGCATGACGGCTGGTATCGCACCGGCGACATCGGCCGGCGCGATGCGCAAGGCTATTTCTGGGTGCACGACCGCAAGAAGAACCTGATTATCTCAGGCGGCGAGAACATCTATCCGGCGGAAGTCGAACGCGTGCTGCTCGAGCATCCCGATGTCGTCGAATGCGGCGTCATTGGCCGGCCCGATCCGAAATGGGACGAGGTGCCGGTAGCCTATGTCATCCGGCGCGCCGGATGTTCGGTCGAGCCGGAGGATCTGAAAGTGCATGTGCTGACGCAACTCGCCCGCTTCAAGGTGCCGCGTGAGATCGTTTTCGTCGATGACCTGCCGCGCACCGCCCTGGGCAAGGTGCAACATTTCATGCTGCGGCAGATGGTCGAGCCGGCGCCGGCGCACGGAGACGCGTCATGAAGATCGCCGTGCTGGGCGGTGGCAACGGGTCGTTCGCCGCCGCGGGCGATTTCGCGCTGCAGGGCCACGACGTCAGGCTGTGGCGGCGCGACACGGCTCAGGTGGCGGTGCATCGCGCGGCGGGCTCCCGCATCATCGTCAAGGATGCCCATGGCCGCCACGATGTGCAGTTGGCGCTGGTGACGTCGGACATGGCTGAGGCCGTCATGAACGCCGAGTTGATCCTGTGCCCTGCCCCGGCCTTCGCGCAGTATGACATCGCCCGACGCCTTGCGCCGCATCTGACCGATGGCCAGGTGGTGTTCCTGCCGCCGGCGACATTTGGCTCGATGATCTTTGCTATGGCGATGCGTGACGCCGGCAATCGCGCGGCGGTGAGCTTTGCCGAGACCGGCACGCTGCCATGGCTGACCCGCAAGCACGGACCATTTGAGGTTGCCATCACCATCCGCGCCAAGCGGCTACCGGTCGGCGTATTTCCGCTTGATGCGGCCGGTCACACGATCGATGTGATCGGACGCGCATTTCCCGGCGTGATCGAACCGTGCGGCGACGCGCTGTCGGCGGCGCTGATGAATGCCGGGCCGATCATCCATCCGCCGCTGATCATCATGAACGCCGGGCCGATCGAGCATTTCGAGCGCTGGGACATTCACAAGGAAGGCACTCAGGCGGCGATCCGCCGGGTTACCGATGCACTCGACGCCGAACGCATCGCGGTACGCGAGGGCTTCGGCTATGGCAGCCCGCATTTTCCGCTGGCGCATCATTATGCGAGCGAGGGCGAGCAATGGATGTATGGCCGCGGCTCGCACGACCGCTTGACCGATTCCGGCGACTGGCGCGAGCGAATCGTGCTGTCTGAGCATCGCTACATGCGGGAGGATTTACGCCTCGGCCTGTCGTTCCTGGTTTCAGTGGCCAACCTTGCCGGGGTTGCGACCCCGCTGGCGGAATCGTTTCTCGCCATCGGCGGCGCGATCTGCGGCGCGGATTTCATGAAGGACGGGCGGACGCTGGCAAGCCTCGGTCTCGGTGATCTCAATCGCGATCAATTGCAAATCCTGCTGCGCGAAGGCTTCCAGCGATGACCACACCTCGTCCCGCCATCGCCTGTCTCGGCGCCGGCCGCATGGGTCGCGGCATCGCAGTGGCGTTCGCCTATGCCGGCCATGCGGTCACCATGATCGATATCAAGGCGCGTTCCGCGGACGGTTTCGCGACGCTCGAGGCCGATGCGCTTGGTGAAATCAGGAAGACGCTGGCCAGTCTGGCGCGGTTCGGATTGCTGGATGGCAATGACGCCGAATCCATCATCGCCCGGGTCTCCGTGGTGCCGGCGCAGGACATGGCTGCGGCACTGGCCGGCGCCGGCATGGTGTTCGAAGGCGTGCCGGAAGTGGTCGAGCTCAAGCGCGAGGTGCTGGCAGCGGCCTCGAAATGCGTCGCCCCCGACACTATCATCGCCTCGACCACGTCGACGATCCTGGTCGACGATCTCTCAAGCTCAGTCGACCACCGAGAGCGCTTTCTCAACGTGCACTGGCTGAACCCGGCCTACCTGATCCCGCTGGTCGAGATTTCACCGGGGGCTGCGACCGACCCGGCTATCACCGCGCGGGTCAAGGCCCTGCTCGAAGGCATCGGCAAGGTGCCGGTGGTATGCGCCGCCACCCCCGGCTTCATCGTGCCGCGCATCCAGGCGCTGGCCATGAACGAGGCGGCGCGCATGGTGGAGCAAGGCGTCGCCAGCGCTGAGGATATCGACAAGGCGATCCGATACGGCTTCGGTTTTCGCTATGCGGTGATGGGCCTTCTGGAATTCATCGACTGGGGCGGCGGCGACATTCTCTATTACGCCAGTCGTTATCTCGAAGGCGCACTCGGCAGCGACCGCTATCGTGCGCCCGAGGTGATTTCCCGAAATATGGAGAACGGCCGCATCGGCATGCGGACCGGCGCCGGATTCCTTGACTATGCCGGCCTCGATCTCGACGCCTATCGCGAGCAGCGCCTGGCCGCGCTGGTCGAATTGCTCCGGCATTTCGGCCTGGCCCGACCGCCGGTGCTCGATCGGGATTAGACTACCCAAACACGTCCTGCAGCACGCCTTCGCGGATCACGGCGACGCCGTCGAGTTCAATGGTGGTGCCCATCATCGGAAGATCGAAGTGTCCGGCGGTATAGCGCCCGGCAAATTCGTTGGCGCCGGTCGAAAACAGGAAATTGCCGGCCACCGCGCGCAGCTCCGTGCCGTTGGTATCGCGCTGGTCGTACATCGTCAGCGCCTCATAGCGGGCGGCGGGGTTCATGCCGAACCCGACATGCGACACCGCATAGGCCTCGCGGTCGCCCCACGCCGCCAGATAGGCGCGCATCATGGTTGCATCGGCGCCGTCGCCTTGGAGATCCGTGACGTAATCGTCCTTCAGCGTCATCCGGATCGGCGCCGTCAGATAGCGCTTGAAGGTGAGATTGATGTCGCCGGCCGCCATCACCAGCGTGCCATTGACGCTGCCGCTCTTGGGAAAGCTGACGACGATGCCGCCGGGCCAATGCGCCAGCGTCCCAGGTCTGTCGGTCCAGCCCCAGACGCCGACCGTCGACGCGCCGACCATATCGACATCGAGTTCGGTCCCCGCCTTGGAGGTGACGCGCATCCGCTTTGTTCCGCGCAGCATTTTGGCGGCGGCGCGTACACGCTTTTCCAGAGCGAGATCCGGCACCATGCGTTCAAGCGCTTCGGGATGCTCATTGGAGATATTGAGAATGCGGGCGCCAGCCTTGAGTATTTCCGGCGTCTCCACCGCGTGCATCAGCCCTTCGACGGTGCAATCGACCACGAAGCCTGCCTGCTGCAGGGCTGATATCACCGGCCCCAGCCGCTGGATCGCCTCGCTGGCGCCGGTGGAACGGATCGGCACGATCTGCCGGTTGCGCGGCGTCGGCACGATGACGTGAAACGGCCGGGCGCCCATTCGCAGCAAGGCAAGCTCGGCCAGATGGACATTGAGCGCGCGAGACTGGGTCTCTGACAGGATCGCGGCGGTATCGCCGGGCTTGACCGCGCAGCGCTCGAAAATCTCGCAGAACGCGTCGATCCATTTCGCTTCGATGCGATCTGCCAGCATGGTTTGATTCCCTTTTTCCTTATCTGTCTTATCCGGCTATGGATTGCTTCGCGGAGTGTATCATCGGGCGCGCATTCGCGCGACCCGTTGGCTCGCAATGACGACCCTGCAATATCAAACTTCCGGAAACCCGCGCAACAGATATGACCGCAGCGCCTGCAGCAGCCCGTTGAGAATGAGGCCCAGCAGCGAAATCGTGATCAGCGGAACGAACATGTCGACGGCCTGAAAGGTCCGCGCCGCCGCGATCAGGAGATGGCCGAGGCCATCGGTCGAAGTGATCATTTCGGCAAGAAACACCACGATGCAGGAAATCACGAGACCGATGCGACAGCCGGTGAGGATCGACGGCACTGCGGCCGGCAGCACCACCTTGAACAGGATTTGACGGCGCGGCGTGCCCGCCGCCATCGCCGACCAGATCAGCTTCTGCTCGACCATCGAGGCGCCGTAATAAGTCGACAGCAGAATCGGAAACAGCGCGTCTGCCGCCACCAGCGTGATCTTCAATTCGTGACCGAATCCCAGCAGCAGCAGCAAAGCCGGATACAATGCTACCTTGGGCAACGGCGCCAGCACCCGCACCACCGGGCGCACCACGGCGTTGACGGCCGGACTGGCCGCCGCGGCAAGGCCAATGCCGACACCGAGGATCACCGCGATCGAGAATCCGGCGAACAACCGGAACAGCGTGGCGCCGACTTCCTGCTGAAACGCCGCGGTCGCCAATTGCTGCGCCAGACGCCCGAACACGGCGCCGGGCGGCGGCAGCAACGTCACTGGCGCGTAACCGAAGGAGTCGATCGCCTGCCACAGCCCAACCAGCAGCGCGATCGGCACCATCCCCAGCAGAATATCTGTCGTCACGGCGCGCGCGTTCATGAGAAGCTCAACGGAAGATCGAAATCCGGCTCGGACCATCTAACGAGCCTGGCGCGCAACTTCTCGAACGCGGCGTCAAGCCCGATGCCCATCGCACCGATGATAATGATCATCGCGAAAACCGTGTCGTACTGCCCCATATCGAGCGCATTGAACAGGATATTTCCGGCGCCCGACTGCCGTGCGATCATTTCGCTCGTGACCATGGTGATCAGCGCCAGCACGAGACCCGTGCGGCAGCCGGTGAGAATTTCCGGCAACGCCGCCGGCAGCACGATCCGGATCATGCGCTGCGCCGCCGAGAGGCCCATCGCCGCGCCGGACCACAGCATCTTTTCCTCGACCGCTTTGGCACCCTGAAAGCTGTGGTAGATCACCGGCAGGCTGACACCGAGAAAGATCACCAGCATCTTGGCGAGATCGCCGACGCCGAGCCAGAGCATGATGATCGGCATCAGCGCCGCCTTCGGCACCGGATAGGTCACCATCAGCAGCGGATTGAAGAACGATGCCACGCCGCGGCTGCGGCCCATCACCAACCCAAGCGGAATCGAGACGGCCACTGCCACGCTGAAGCCGATCGCCATGCGGCGCAACGAGGCGAGGATGTTGATCAGGGATTCCTTGTCGCCAAGGATGGACGGGATGGCGCGGACCGCTTCCAGCGCGGTTGGGAAGCTGTCGGTGTTGAGGATCAACGCCGCGACTTGCCAGATACCAAGCAGACCGAGGCAGGCGAGCAACGGCGCCGATCGCGTGACAAGCGCGCGCACTGAAATCATGGGCGCAACTCGTCTTCGCTGGTATCGTCGATCATGCGCTCGATATCGACGACGTATTTCTGGTAACGGGGATCCAGCAGCAGCTCCGCCCGGCGGCGCGGACGCGGCAGATCGATATCGACGATCTCTTTGATGCGGCCGGGCGAACGCGTCATCACCACGACCTTGTCCGACAGGAACACCGCCTCTTCCACCGAATGGGTGACGAACAGCACGGTCTTGCGATCCCGTTCCCAGATGTTGAGAAGATCGTTCTGCAGCCGCGTGCGGGTATGCGCATCAAGCGCCCCGAACGGCTCGTCCATCAAGAGCACCACAGGGTGATAGGCCAGCGTGCGCGCCAGCGCGACGCGCTGCTTCATGCCGCCCGACAGCTCCTTGGGATAAAAATGCTCAAAGCCCTTGAGGCCGACCATCTCGATCAGCCGGCGGCTTTGGGCTTCGGCTTCGTCTTGCTTCACGCCCTGCTGGCGGGGACCATACATCACGTTGCCGAGCACGCTCTTCCACGGAAACAGCGCGAACTCCTGAAATACCGGCCCGCGGTCGGGCCCGGGCCCGGTGATCGGCTTGCCCTTCACCTTCGCCACGCCTTCGGTCGGATTGACGAAGCCGCCGACGATATAGAGCAGCGTCGATTTCCCGCAGCCGGAGGGGCCGAGAATGGAGACGAAGGCGCCATCCTCGATGGTCAATGAAATATCCGACAACGCCAGATGATCTTGGCGTCCGGAGGTCTGAAATACCTGCGAGACATGATCGATCTCGATCATGGCCGTCGCCTGCCCACGCGCTGACGCGGGTTTTACCTCAACGTGCGATACTTTCATTCCCGCTTTTCTTCCCGACATGGTCTGCAATTCGCAGATCGCCCCTTATTGTAAGGTTAAATCGGGCATACCGGAAACTTGCAAGGCTTGGGGATGTCATTTGGGCACCATCGCGCCCGCAGGTCTTCGGCTCTGCAAGCATTTCCCCAGCTATCTCATTAGGCATTCAATCGCCTCAGCACAGCGCGCACCGGCGCTGCATCGAGCCCCTTCAGCCGCAACGGCAGCGCAATCAATTCGTAATCGCCGGGCATCACTCCTGCCAGCACCAGATTCTCGACTATGCGAATATCGTGCCGCCGGCACGCCATGTGAGACGGTAGTTCCTTCGAGGTTTCCGGGTCAACCGAGGGAACATCGACGCCGATCAGCCGGGTACCTGACTGAGCCAAACGCTCCACAGCTTCCGGCGCCAGCGCGCGAAAGCCTGTGGGCCAGGTGAACTGATCGCCGCCCTCCATCAGCCTGAAAAGAAGCCGCGGCGGTGCGCCATCCAGAGCGGACTCGATCTCCTCAAATCGACAAAGGGGTCCCGGACCGCGCGCGTCGATCACCCTTGCCGGACCGATGAAATCGTCGAGATCCAAGGTATCGATACTGGCGCCCGCAGGATCGTAGTGCAGCGGCGCATCGACGTGAGCACCGCAATGCGTCGACATCGAAATCCTGGCCACATTGACGGGACAGCCGGGTCCAATCACGAAGGTCTGGCTGACCTCGAAGGCCGCGTCGCCAGGAAACACGCCCATGCCGACGATTAGCGGAGGCGAGATGTCGATCAGCCCCTTCACAACTGGGTCCTGGCTTGCCAGAGCTCGGGAAACAACACCACATCGAGCATCTTCCGCAGATAAGATACGCCCGATGAGCCACCGGTGCCGCGCTTGAACCCGATCACCCGCTCGACGGTCGTGACGTGGTTGAAACGCCAGCGGCGGAAATAATCCTCGAAATCGACCAGCTTTTCGGCGAGTTCATACAATTCCCAGAAGCGCGCCGGATCCCGATAAACCAACAACCATGCCTTCAACACGCTTTCGTTGCAGACATGCGAAAGCGAGACGTCGCGATCGATCACGGAGGTGTCGATACCGAGGCCGCGACGATGCAGGAGCCGGATGGTGTAATCGTAGAGGCTTGGGGCGCAAAGCGCCGTCTCAAGCCGTTCGACGATCACCTTGTCATCATGGTGAATGCCGATCATCGCGGCATTCTTGTTGCCGACGACAAACTCGATCATCCGATATTGCCAGGACTGAAAGCCGGATGACTGTCCGAGCGACCCACGAAATTGCGTATACTCGCTGGGGGTCATGGTCCGAAGCACATCCCAGGCCGAATTCAGCTGCTCAAAGATACGGGATACCCGCGATAACGCCTTGAAGGCCGGCTGAAGATTGTCCTCCGCGATCATCTTGCAGGTAACACTCAATTCGTGAATTGCGAGCTTCATCCATAGCTCCGATGTCTGGTGCTGGATGATAAATAACATCTCGTCGTGGGCCGACGAAAGCGGCTGCTGGGCCTGCAGAATCCGGTCGAGCTGGAGATAGCCGGAGTATGATATTTCTCTGGGTTTACTCATCGTGGCCGAGCCAACTTCAACGGAGAACATGATCCCGTTTTCGAGTGCACCACAGACTGACGGCGACAAAAATCCCCAACCCGATAATTTGCCTGAGCCACACATGGCCAACTGAGCATGGATGAGCACCCACACCTCTCGTCGTCGCGCAGGACGATACTTTAAACCTAAAAGGATAGACTTTTGCTGTCAATCGGGATTTCCTTCGAGAGCGGAATGGCCTGCGGAATCCACGGCAGCAGTTGCCATTCTTCCAGAGAGCAAGCACATGCTTGAGATGTTCGATTTACAACTAACAAAGCGAACTGGATGATCCAGGACGTCGTCGGAATTTGATCGCGAGCCTCTCATGATGTCGGCCATCTCCCATGTAACACGCACCGCTTGCGTTGAACGGGACTCCACAGATCCGCTTCGCGACTTGCGCGACCGTTTTGTCATTCCGGAAGCCGTCATCTATCTCGACGGAAATTCGCTCGGTCCGATGCCGCGAACCGCAGCCGGCGTTCTCGGCCGGACAATCGAACAGGAATGGGGCCATGACCTGATCAGGAGCTGGAACAGCGCCGGATGGTTCGACATGCCGGTCCGGCTCGGTGACCGCGTCGGGGCGCTGATCGGGGCGGCCCCGGGTCAAACGCTGGTTTGCGACACCACGTCGATCAATCTCTACAAGGCGATCCAGGCGGCCATCGGCCTGAGGCCTGATCGCGACGTGATCATCGCCGAGGATGCTTCGTTCCCGACGGATCTCTACATCATCGAGGGCGCCATGAAGTCGGCCGGCCGCCCGATGCAGCGACGATTGATCGGCCGCGATGGTCCGATCGACGCCCTGATTGATCGGAAAGTCGCGGTGGCCGTGCTGTCGCATGTCGACTACCGCACCGGCGCGCTGCTCGACATCGCTGCCATCACTCAGCGTCTTCACGACGCTGGCGCGCTGGTGATCTGGGACCTCTGCCATTCGGCAGGCGTGGTGGAGATCGGATTCGATCTTGACGCCATCGATTTCGCGGTCGGCTGCACCTACAAATATCTGAACGGAGGCCCGGGCTGCCCGGCATTTATTGCAGTGGCGAAAGCCCATCAGGCCGCGGCACAACACCCTCTATCGGGCTGGTGGGGTCATGCCGCCCCGTTCGCCTTCGATCGCGACTTCCGGCCGGACCAAGGCATCAAGCGATTTCTTTGCGGAACCCAGCCGATCATTTCGCTGCGCGGCGTGGAGGTGGCTCTCGACGCCATGGCTGGAACCGAGGTGTCCGCGTTGAGACAGAAAAGCCTCGCCCTGACCGAACTGTTCATGGCGCGCGTTGCGAATCTGCCTGCCGGACCTTCAAATCGTCACACCGGGGCAACCTTCGTTGCGCGGCAGCCAAGTCGCGATCGCTTTCGACAAGGGCTATCCAGTCATTCAGGCGATGATCGAACGCGGCGTCATCGGCGATTTTCGAGCGCCCAATATCATGCGGTTTGGTTTTGCCCCGCTTTACATCCGTTTTCAGGACGTCTGGGACGCCGCCGAAATACTCGCCGATTGCATCATCAAAGAAGTCTGGCGCGATCCCCGCTTCAGCAGGGTTCTCGACGTGACCTGAGGCGATAGCGAAGCGGCGGCAGCGATTTTGGCGGCTTCGATATTACCGGTTAATGGACGAGAACTCGGTGCTGCAATTCCTGCCGCATTCCGGCGCCGCGGTCTCAAGAAACCAAACCAGTACGAATGTGCAAAATGCCATCACCGCGACGCAGCCTGACAGAACCATTTTGATGTCGTCGCCGTCGGCCTGCTTGAGCCATTTGCGCATCTGTCTCTCCCGGCAGGAATCACCCGAATGATACGGTCTAGCCGGAGGCGTGGTGGGTTACAATTTGTTCATCAACCGGGTTCGCGCACGGGAACCCTGGACCATGGAACCGTTAATCGAACCACGGCCACTCGGCCGCGCCGTCGTGCGTGACGGCGCCATTGGGCGCCTGGCCCACCAGACGCGCATATTTGGCGAGCGCCCCGGCGCGATGCCGCGGCGGCCTCGGCTTCCAAGCCCGACGTCGCTCAGCGAATTCACGATCGTCGATCAGGAGATCCATGCGGCGGGCGCCGGCATCGATCCTGATGCGGTCGCCTTCGCGCACCAGCGCCAGCGGACCGCCGACAAACGATTCGGGCGAGACATAGCCGATGCACATTCCGCGGGTGGCGCCGGAAAAGCGTCCATCGGTGATGAGGGCAACCTTCTCTCCCATCCCCTGCCCGTAAATCAGCGCGGTGACGCCGAGCATCTCCCGCATGCCGGGACCGCCGACCGGACCTTCATTGCGGATCACGAGCACGTCGCCATCGGCATACCTGCGATTGCGGACAGCATCGACGCAGGCCTCCTCGTCCTCGAACACCCGCGCGCTGCCTTCAAACACCAGCTTCTTCAAGCCGGCGACCTTGATGACGGCGCCGTCCGGGCAAAGATTGCCCTTCAGAACCGCAACACCGCCATCCGGCATGATCGGCGCGCTGGTCGCAAAGATGATCTCCCCGTCGGGCGCATTCGCATCGCCGTATTCTTCGGCGATCGTCCGCCCGGTGATGGTGAGACAATCACCGTCGATGTGACCGCTCTCGACCAGCGCGCGAATGACAACCGCGGTACCGCCGATATCGTAGACGTCCTTGGCCGTATACTTTCCGCCCGGCCGCAAATTGCCGATCAAGGGCGTGCGCGCAAACACTTCGCCGACGTCGTCGATGGCGAAGGAGATGCCGGCTTCGTTAGCAAGCGCCGGCAGATGCAGCGCGGCGTTGGTCGATCCGCCGGTGGCGGCGACGATGGCAGCGCCATTTTCCAGCGATTGCCGCGTCACCACTTCGCGCGGCAACGGTCCGCCTCGTTGCAGCATCTGCATCACCAGGCGCCCGGCCCGGCGCGCGGCTTGCGCGCGCTCGGCATAGACGCCGGGGATCATCGACACGTTTGGGATCGTGAGCCCCATGGCCTCGGAAACCATCGCCATGGTATTGGCAGTGAACTGCCCCGCGCAGGCGCCGATCGTCGGCAGGCACGCACGCTCGATGCCCGTCAAAGTCGCCTCATCGATTTCGCCGGTCATGAAACCACCGACCGCCTCGTAAGAGTCCAGCACGGTGAGGGTCCGTCCCTCGAACCGTCCGGGAAGCGCGCTGCCGCCATAGATGAAGATCGACGGCACATTGCAGCGGATCATTCCCATCATCACGCCGGGAAGCGTCTTGTCGCAACCGCCGAAGCCGATCAGTGCATCATAGGCAAGACCGTGAACCACGGCTTCAATCGAATCGGCAATCAACTCGCGCGAGACCAGGGAGAATTTCATCCCTTCGTGATTCATGCTGATGCCGTCGGAAACCGAAATGGTGGAGAATTCCCGCGGCGTGCCGCCGGCCTCCGCGATTCCGGCCTTGGCGGCATCGACCTGGAAATCGTGGGTCATGTTGCAAGGGGTCTGTTCGCCCTTCATGCTGACAACCCCGACCATGGGCCTCGCCAGCGCCGCGTCGTCCAGTCCCATCGCGCGCATGAAAGCGCGGTGGGGCGCGCGATCAAGACCATCGATCGTCACACGCGATCGCCGCTTCTTCATGCCTCTTTTCTCCGGATGTCGTCCCGGCGTTCGCCAGGACGATGCTGACGCTCGCCTATTGCAGGGGTGCTACGATGGTCGGATGCCTGAATTGCGCGACGTCCAGTTTGGGCAGCATTCCGGTCGCGGCGTAAATGTCGAACATCTTCTGGATCGCATCGAAATTCGGCGCCGCCCCGGGGTCGCGCCCGAAATCATTGTCCTTGAGCAGATAGGTATCCAGCACCGGTATCGGCGCCTTCAGCACTTCGGAAACAACCTTGAGGGTTTCCTCGCGATTGGCGAGCGCCTTCTTCATGCCGGAGGTGATATCGCGCACATAGGCCTTCACCAAATCAGGATTCTTGTCGACGAAGTCGGCGCGACAGGCCTCGAGAATGTGTACGATGTTGGGCATCGCCTGATTGAGCGAGAACAGCTTGCGCGTGCCGCCCTTGGCTTCGGCGCGCGCCGCGAAGGGCTGGTTCATGTTGACCGCATCGACGCGGCCCTGGCGCAGGGCGTCTTCGGAAACCGCAAAGCCAACCTCGACCAGCTTGATATCGGTTGCCGGATCGACGCCGTTCTGCTTCAGAAGCATGTTGAACGGCCCCTGGGTGCCGCCGCCGATCACCGAGATGCCGATGGTCTTGCCCTTGAGATCGGCAATGGACTTGATCGGCGAATCGTCCTTCACGGCCCAATAGACCGAGAAGCCGCCCGGCTTCTCGAAAACATGCTGGGCGACGATGTAGGCCTTCAGATTTCCGCCGATTACGCCGTTGGCCAGCGATAACGGCGCCTGCGTCGCGCAGTCGAGCGCGCCTGCCGCCAGCGCCTGCGTCATGGGAGCGGTGCCCTGAAACTGGGTCCATTCGATATTATAGGTCTTGCCGAGATCGGGAAATTCCGCGGGCCTGCGCATCATCCAGTATTTCAATTCCTCCGCCGGAATGGTCCAGCCGACGCGGATCGTCTGCTGTGCGTGAGATGAATTCATGCTGCCAACCACGCAAGCCACCGCCGCTCCGGCCACCAGGATCCATTTCCAAGATATCCGCATCATGCCCACTCCAATTTCCCGATGCCAACCGGCGTCATCGCAAAATAACAGGTGCCCAAACCTTTCATGGTTCAAATGATCCGGCAAGCCATCCGGCAATCATCGGCACCCGCTTCGGCGAGGCACGCTCACGAGGTCTGTCCGGCAACGCCGGGACAGGTCCCCTACACGTCGTCTGCTCCCCATCCGATCGGGATCGGCTCGATTTCCCCATTCGACGATTTCCGGTAACGTCTTCAACCCAAAAGGAGCCTATCCCATGTACCAGCCTGCCGGCGTCCAGACATCGCCTGGATTTCCAATCCCTCCGTATATGAAGGCCTGGGTTCTGGGCGGCCCGGACGAGCTTCTGCTGCGCGAAAAGCCGACGCCCATTCCGGGGCGCGCCGAAGTTCTGGTCCGCATCGATGCCGTGGCCATTTGTGCCACCGATCTTGAGATCATCCACGGCGGAGCGCCGGCGAGCATTCAGGGCGGTCTGCCCTTCAACAAGAACTTTACGCCCGGACATGAGTATATGGGCACCGTCGCCGCGCTCGGCCCCGGCGTCGATGAATTCGAGATCGGCGAACGCGTCAGCGTGGAAATCCACGCCGGTTGCGGCCAGTGCAAGCGATGCCGCCAGGGCATGTACACGTCGTGCCTGAACTATGGCCGGCCAGACAAGGGTCATCGCGCCAACGGATTCACCACCAATGGCGGCTTTGCCGAATACGCGATCAATCACATCAACACGCTGGCGCGCGTTCCCGACACCATGACCGACGCGGAAGCAACACTTGTCGTGACTGCCGGGACCTCGATGTACGGCTTGACCGAACTGGGCGGACTGGTTGCCGGCGAAAGCGTTGTCGTGATCGGCCCGGGACCGATCGGGCTGCTCGCCGTAGCTGTCGCCAAAGCCTTGGGCGCAAGCCCGGTGATCCTGACCGGAACGCGCCACAGGCGACTGGCGATCGGCCAGGAATTAGGCGCCGACCGCGTCATCAATATCGCCGACGAGAATGCGGTCGACGTCGTCAAGCAGCTCACTGGCGGGATCGGTGCGGATTATGTGATCGAGTGCGCTGGCACCGAAGCCACCGTCAATCAGGCCATTCACATGGCCAATCGCGGCGGGAAAATCTGTCTGGCCGCATTCCCGCACGACCCGGTGACGACCGATCTAGCGCATCTCGTGAGGAACAATGTCTATGTCTACGGCATTCGCGGCGAAGGCCGCAGCGCCACACGCCGGGCGATGGCCCTGATGGCGGAAAAGCGCTTCGATGCGACCAAGATCCACACCCATACCTTTGCGCTCGCCGATCTGCCGACCGCGCTTCGATATGCCCGCGACCGCGTCGAGGACGCCATCAAGGTGGTCGTCACCACCCGGCAGGCGAACATGATCGCCAGCGCGGCGGAGTAGAACAGCCAGCGCTTCCGAGGGTCCCGGTTATCCGGAGTTGGCGACCCGGCTGTGCCGGGAGCCATAGGCAAAATAGATCACCAGGCCGATCGCGAGCCAGACGGCCAACCGGATCCAGGTATCCATCGGCAAGCCGAACATCAGGAATATCGCGGTCGCCGCGCCGCACGGCGCGACAATCCAGATGGCGGGCGATCTGAACGGCCTGACCAGTTCGGGCTCGGTCACGCGCAGCACCAGCGTTCCGACCGAGACAACCGCGAATGCGAACAGGGTTCCGATGCTGACGAGTTCGCCGACCAGCCCGATCGGCAACAACCCCGCGAAAACGGCCACCACAACACCGGTTCCGATGGTGGCGACGTAAGGGGTGCGAAAACGGGGATGAATTCTGCCCGCGACCGATGGCAGCAAGCCGTCATGTGCCATCGCACGAAAAATTCTCGGCTGCGAGAGCAGCATCACCAGGATGACCGAGGTCAGACCGAAGACGATCGCCAGCTTAACCAGCGGAGACAGCCAGCCTATTCCGGCAGCGTCGATTCCGACCGCGATCGGATCGGCGACGTTCAACCGGTCAAACGGCACGATTCCAGTCAGAACAAGGCCGACCGCGAGATAGAGCACCGCACAGATTGCCAGCGAACCTAATATACCGATCGGCAGGTCCCGCATCGGCGACTTGGCCTCCTGCGCGGTGGTGGAAACGGCGTCAAAGCCGATATAGGCAAAAAATACCACGGCGGCGCCACGGATCACGCCCGACCAGCCATAGATGCCGATCCCCGCATTCGGAGGAATAAACGCGCCGGCGGGATTGCCTGACGTAACCCAGTTCGCCGTGCTGAAAGCGGGCGCCGCACAGACGATAAAAAGCCCGATGACAGCCAGCTTCACCGCCACAATAAAGGTATTGACCCGGGCCGACTCCCGGACACCGACCACCAGCAATGCCGTGATCATCACGATGATCACAATGGCTGGAACGTTCAGGATGGCTCCCGTCGTTGACCATACATGTCGCGTAGCGTCGAACGAAAGCGGCGACGACACGTATCGCTCGGGCAGGACGAGGCCGAGATCCCTGGCAAAACTGACAACATATCCGGACCAGCCGATAGCAACCGTGATCGCGCCTACCGCATATTCAAGGATCAGGTCCCAGCCGATGATCCAGGCGATCAACTCGCCCAGCGTGGCATAGGTGAATGTGTATGCGCTGCCGCTGATCGGGATCATCGAAGACAATTCAGCGTAACAAAGGCCGGCGAACCCTGACGCGATGGCGCCGAGCAGAAAGGACAGCGTGACCGCGGGCCCGGCATTGGCGGCGGCGGCGTGTCCGGTCAAAACGAAAATGCCGGCGCCGATGATGCCGCCGACGCCAATTCCGACGAGATTGAGCGCAGACAGAGTTCGCCTCGGCGGCCGCGCTTCGTCGTCACCTTCGCCCTGAGCCGCCTCGTTCGCCAGTTGCGTCGCGGACTTGCGCGCCCAGAAATTTGCCAAAAACCGGTATCCTTTCAGATCAAGCGCGGCATCATAACTCATCGAACGAAAAATGGGGATTTACCAACCTGCCCCGCCGGCTCACACCGAACAATAACGCTCCTTGATATCGTTGTCCGCCAATAGCTCGCGCGCGGCGGCGTGATGCACCACGGCCCCCTGATCCAGCACATAGGCACGATCGGCAATATCGAGCGCCAGTTCCACGTTCTGCTCGACCAGGAGAACCGTGGTTCCCTGCGCCTTCATGGTACGAAACAATTCGAACATCTCATCGACCAGCACCGGCATGATGCCTTCGGACGGCTCATCGAGCATGATGAGATCGGGCTTTGAGATCACCGCCCGCGCGATCGCCAGCATTTGCTGCTCGCCACCGGACATCGTCACCGCCTCCTGATCCAGCCGCTCGGCGAGCCGCGGGAAAATCCTGGCGATGCCTTCGATCAGCTCGACTTCTCTTTTCTTTTGGGGAGACGCCACCAGGCCCAGCCGAAGATTTTCCCGCACCGAAAGCCCCTGCACGATGCGCCGTTCTTCCGGCACATAGGCGAGGCCAAGCGCAAAACGCAGATGCGCAGGCTGGATCAACAGCTCCTTGTCCTTGAACATGACCGAGCCGCGGGTCTTGTCCATCAATCCCATGATGGATTTCAAGGTGGTGGTCTTGCCGGCGCCGTTGCGGCCGATCAGGCAAACGATCTCGCCTTTGGCCACCTCGAGGCTGATATCCTGCAGGACATGGCTGGCGCCATACCAGGCGTTCAGCTTGCTGACGTGCAACATCCGGTCAGTGCTCCCGCTGGCCAAGATAGACCCGCTTCACCGCTTCGTTCTTGCGAACCTCCGAAGGCGTTCCTTCCGCCAAGAGCTCGCCGTGATGCAGTACCAGGATACGATCGCTGATTCCGAGCACTAGTTTCATCTTGTGCTCAACCAGGATGACCGTCCGTTCGCTCGCCAGCTTCACGATCAGATCCATCATGATACGGGTTTCCTCCGGACTCATGCCGGCGGTCGGCTCGTCAAGCAGCAGCAATCGCGGCCGGCTCGCCAGCGCCATTCCGATTTCCAGCGCACGCTGCTCGCCATGGGCGAGCGTCTTTGCCGTTCGCCCGCGCGACTCCGACAACCCGACCAGCTCCAGCAGTTCATCGGCCTGCTCGGTCAATTCGCGAAGCCGGGCGCGGGGCCGCCACATATCGTAGCGCGACACCAGCGCCTGCAGGCCGACGCGGATGTTTTCCCGCGTCGTCAATTGCGGAAACACATTGGTGATCTGGAAGGATTTTGCCACCCCCATATGGGCAAAGCGGTGCTGCGGCAGTCCGGTGACATCCCGGCCCTCGAATTCCACACTGCCGCTCGATGGCCGAAACGCGCCCGACAGCAAATTGAAATAGGTGCTCTTGCCGGCGCCGTTGGGACCGATGATCGATGTGATCTCGCCCCTGGTAAATTCGGCCGAGATGTTGTTCAGCGCGACAAATTTTCCGAATACCTTGCCGACGCCCCTGGTGCGCAGAATGACCTGCTGCGATGCCGGTTCGAGCACCGTCATGGCTTGCCCCGCGAGATCAGCGTTCCCCAGATTCCAGCCGGGAAGAACAATACGCAAATCATGAAGATGGCGCCGACGACGAGCTGCCAATGCACCGTCCAGAGCGAAACCAGATTCTCGAGCAGCAGAAAGGCCGCCGCACCGATCATCGGCCCGAAGAACGTTCCCATTCCGCCGAGCAGCGCGATCATCACGACCACGCCCGAGGTGTCATAATGCAGGATTTCGATCGGCACGATCGACAGATGCAGGGCTTGCAGCGCGCCGGCGAGTCCGCAAAACCCGCCGGACAGCACGAACGTCATCAGGCGCGTCAGCGTCACATCGTAGCCGGAGGCTTTCGCGCGGGTCTCGTTTTCACGCACCGCTTCGATCACAGCGCCAAACGGCGACGCCAGGATCCGCGACAGCACGAAGAACGCCGCGATCACGAATGCGGCGATCACATAATAACGGGTCAGCGGGTTGATGAAATCGAGCTTGATGCCGAGAACATCGATGACGTGGACATTGATCCCACGCAGGCCATTCTCGCCGCCGGTCCAGTCGACCGCCTGATAGAACAGGTAATACACGCATTGCGACAGCGCCAGCGTGACCATCGCGAAGTAAATGCCGCGCGTTCTTATCGCCAGCACGCCGATCAGCGCCGCCATCACGAGGCCGCCGGCAATGCCGAGCGCGATAGCCGCAAACCACGGCAACCCAAAATGGACGATCGCGATCCCGCAGAAATAGGCGCCGGTTCCGAACAAGGCGGCGTGCCCGAAAGACAACAGGCCGAGATAGCCGTAAACCAGATTGAAGCCGAGCGCATAGAGACCGTAGATCAGGATGTTGGCAGCGAGCGCCGTGAACGGCATGACCAGGGGAAATATCAGCACGACCAGGCTGGCGATGCTCGCGCGATGCCTGGTCGCGAACTGAAACCAGCTCACAGGCAATTCCTGCGCCCGCGGATATGGCTGCGTCATCTCATTCATTCGCGGATTTCACCTTCAACTCATCAATCCGGCGCGGCCGAAAAATCCCTGCGGCCGGATGATCAGGACCACGGCCATCAGCGCGAAGATCGAAACCTTGGCCATTTCCGGCGCGAACAGCGATGTCATGCTGACGACGACGCCGACCAGGAGGCCGGCCAGCACGGCGCCGCCGATCGATCCCATGCCGCCCACCACGGTGACGACAAACGCCTCGGCGAGGATGGTCCCGCCCATCTCGGGGCTGACGCCTTGAAGCGGCGCCGCCAGCAACCCGGCAAAGCCCGCGATCGCGGTTCCGATCCCGAACACAATCAGCCAGACCCGGGCCACGTTGACACCGAGCACGCGAACGATTTGCGGATCGCGCGCGCCGGCCCGGATGATCAGGCCGAAGCTGGTCTTTTCCAGAAACAGCCAGAGCGCCAGCAGCACGACCGCGGTCGCGCCGATCACGAACAGGCGGTAGAGCGGAAAATAGCCGACGCCGATATTTACGGCGCCTTGCAGCACTTCCGGAGTATCGAAGGGGAATCCGGTCTTGCCGAAGGCGATGCGCACCAGTTCGACCATCACGTAACTGAGCCCGAAGGTCAGCAGCAGCGGATAGTCTATGCCGCGGCCGTACAACGGCCGTATCAAAATGCGTTCGACCGCGAGGCCGAACAGGCCGACCGCCAGCGGCACCGCGATCAGGCAGATCCAGAAATTTCCGCCGAGCGAGAGGATGTAGACACCGACATAGGCGCCGACCATGTAAAACGCACCGTGGGCGAAGTTGACCACGGTCAGCATGCCGAAGATCAGCGAAAGACCGATCGCAAACAGCACGTAGATCGCGCCCAGCGCCAGGCCGGCAAACAATTGCAAAGCGATCAGATCGAAGCTCAGACCGGCCATGCACTCCCCCAAAAGCCAGTGCGTGCCGACAACGACACGCGCCGCTTCACGACATCAGGATTTATGACCGAGTTCCTCGCAGCTGCGCAGATTTGCCTCATTGGGCTCGTCGGTGCTGATGATGTCGAAGACATCGGACTCATTGCGCATATCCTTCGACTTCGACCGGATCACCAGCACTGATTGCACCGATTGATGGTCGCATTTGCGATAGTATTGCGGTCCCTTGTAGAAATCGTACTTCAACGCTTCCAGTGCTGCGATCACCTTGTCGGTATCGACGCTGCCCGCATTCTTGACCGCGGCGAGGACCGTCCGCACGCCACCATAGCCCAGCGCGCCGTAGTCGGTCGGCAGCTTGCCGTCGTACATCTTGCGAAACGCGTCATTGAATGCCTTGGTGGACGCGAATTTGTCCTCAAGGCCCCAATAGAACGAGCATCCGCCGATCACCCCGTCGAACGCCTGCGGCCCCGCCGCAACCCGGCTCGCATGCGAGAGCAGCGGCGCAATGATCTGGATGGTTTTCTTCACGCCGAAATCGGTCGCCTGTTTCAGCGAGATCTGCTGATCGCGTCCGAAATTGCTGATGCACAGAATGTCGGGCTTCAGCGCCTGGATGCGCGGCAGCAGGGTCGAGAAATCGGTGGTGCCGAGCGGGTGGCGGATATCGCCGAGGTTTTCGATATTGAAGGCCTTGCCGACCTCGAGGAAGCCGCGGACCATCTCGTGGCCATAGGCATAGTCCGCGGTCAGGAACGCGACCTTCTTGCCGAATTTTCCGAATGCGTAGCGGCCCACCGCTCCCGAGGTCAGATGCGGATTGAGGGCCTCGTGGAAGGTGTATTTGCTGAAGTCGGCAGCTTCGTTGATGGCGTCCGACTGGCTGATCGAATTGAAGATGACGCCGCGCTCCTTGGCGACGTTGTTGATCGCGAGCTGAACGGCGGCGGAAAGACTGCCGACCACGAAGTTCACCTTTTCCTTTTCGACCAGTTCCAGGGTCCGCGTCGCCGCCTCGCCGGGATTGAGCTTGTCGTCGCGCACCAGCAATTCCGCCTTGCGCCCGTTGAGGCCGCCGCCGTCATTGAATTGCGCAATGGCGACCTGCGCAGCACGCACCTGATCCTGGGCCTCGGCGCCGTAGGGTCCCGTCAACGGCACCGGAAACCCGATCTTGATGGTCGCTTCCTGCGCCTGCAGCAGATTGATGCGAAACGGCGAAGCGGCAAGTGCTGCCCCCGCGCTCGCCGTCGTCAGCAGAAGTCGGCGGGAAATTGATCCGGATTTGGTGGTCTTCCTGGTCATGGCGTCCTCCCCTGAATATTGTATTTGGCTTTTTCGGCGTCGTCCTCGTTCAAATTCGTCCCAGCGCCGCAAGGATAAGCTTCGGCGTCAGCGGAATCTCGGTGATGACGGCGCCGAACGGCTTCAACGCATCGTTCACCGCATTGGCGACGGCAGCGGCAGCTCCCGCCGTGCCGGCCTCGCCCGCGCCCTTGGCGCCGAGCTCCGTCTCCCGCGTCGGCGACACCACATGCCCCACATCTATGTCGGGCATTTCGCCGGACATCGGCACCAGGTAATCGGCCATATTGGCGTTGGTCAGCTGGCCGCGTTCGTCGTAGATGCACTTTTCGAACAGCGCAGCGCCGAGGCCCTGCACGACCCCGCCCCGGATCTGCTCATCCACCAATTGCGGATTGATGATCGTACCACAATCCTCGACCACCCAATGCCTGAGCAGCTTTACGAAGCCGGTGTCAATATCGACTTCCAGCCAAGAGGCCTGGACGCCGTTGGTGAAGGCGAACGGATATTCGCGGGGCACGAAATGGCGTGTCGCCATCAATTCGGGCTGAATACCCGGCGGCAAGGTGTCCGGCCGGAAATAAACGATGCGGGCGAGTTCCTGCAATTCGATGCGCGCGCACCCCGTCGCTTGCATTCACCACCACATTGTCGGTGATGTCGAGTTCGGCCGGTGAGGATTGCAGGATCGCCGCCGCCACATCCAGCACGTTCTTGCGCAGGATCTTCGCGGCCTGAAACGCCGCCTCGCCTCCGATTCCGGCACCGCGCGATGCCCAGGTGCCGCCGCCATAGGGCGTGTTGTCGGTATCGCCGAGAATGACGCGGACGCGCTCCATCGAGACGCCCATCACGCTGCCGACGATCTGCGCGGTGAAAGATTCCGAGCCCTGCCCCTGTTCGGTAATGCTGGTCTGGCAGATAACCGAACCCTGGGCGTCCATCCGCACGGCGACGCCGTCCTGCGACGAAATCCGAGCGCCACCGACGCCGTAAAACGCGGCACTCGGATTGGTAATCTCGATGAAACTGGCAATGCCGATGCCGCGATGGATGTTTCTCTGGCGCAACGCGGCCTGCTCGGCGCGCAGGCCGTCATAATCCATCATCGTCATCAGCTTGCTCATCGCCGCGTGATGCGACAACTGCTCAAATCTGAGGCCGGACGGCGAGGCGCAGGGATAGGCGTCATCGGCAATGAGATTGCGGCGACGGATTTCCACCGGGTCCATCCCGATCTTCAGAGCTGCCAAATCGACCAGCCCTTCCGTTACCGAACAAGCGATGGGATGGCCGACGCCGCGATACTGGCACATCACGTTCTTGTTCTGGAACACGACCCTCGACCGCGCGCGATAATTCCTGGTGACGTAGGGTCCGCCGATCAGGTTGACGACCTGGTTCGCCTCGATCGCGCTGGTGCGCGGATACATCGAATAGGGACCGATGCCGGTGAGATCGTCGATCTCGAATGCCATGATCGTGCCGTCGCGCTTGACGCCGATCCGCCCCCAGCAGCGATGGTCGCGGGCGTGAATGTCGGTGTTGAAGCTTTCGACCCGGTCCGCGACATATTTGATCGGCCGCCGCAGCAATTTCGACAGCGCGTAGGTCGCCATTTCGTCGGCATAGACGTGGACCTTGATCCCGAACGAGCCGCCGACGTCCTTGCAGACCACGCGAACCTGCGAATCCCTGAGTCCGAGATGGAGCGCGGCGATGTTCTGCACCATGTGCGGCGCCTGGGTGCCCTGGTAGATCGTCAACCGGGCCTCGGCGACGTTCCAGTCGGCCACCACCGAGCGCGGCTCCAGCGTCACGCCGGTGTGCCGTCCGAAGACAAAATCCGCTTCCACCACCTCGTCGGAGTCCGCGAACGCCTGATCCACCGCGCCGGCGTCGAGCTGTCGCTCGAAGGCGAGGTTATCGCCGAGCGAGGGATGGATGACCGGGGTTTGCCGATCGAGCGCGGTGCGCATGTCGGTCACCGCATCCAATTCCCTGTATTCAACCGAGACGGCTTCCGCGGCATCCTCGGCGACGGCACGGCTCGTCGCCACGATGGCGGCGACGGCCTCGCCCTGCCAGCAGACATGGTCGATCGCGATTGCATGCTGCGGCGCGGATTTGAGCCCCTTCATATGCGACAGCACGCCGACCCAGGGCGTGATCACCGCCGACAACTCCTTGCCGGTCACGATCGCGATGACGCCCGGCAAGCGCCTTGCAGCATCGGCATCGATCGCGATGATTTTCGCATGGGCATGGGGCGAGCGCAGAAACACCACATGCGCCATCCGCGGCAGCTCGATGTCGCTGACATAGAGCCCACGCCCCTGCATCAGCCGCTCAAGGTTGGGCCTCGGCACCGTCTTGCCAATGTAGGAATTCGGCCGGTCCAGCACCGAGAGACCCGCGGGATTTGCCGACGCCTCCGTCATGGATTGGATCCCGCACGCCGGCGCGCCGTGGCCTCGACCGCATCGATGATGGCCTGATAACCGGTACAGCGGCAGTAATTGCCGGACAAATGCTCGCGGATACGCTCCCGGTCCGGCGTCGTATGCTGTTTCAACAAATCCTGCGCGGCCATCAGCATTCCGGGCGTACAGAAGCCGCATTGCAGCGCATTGCGATCGCGAAAGGCGGCCTGCAGATCGGCGATCTCGCCGCTGTCGGACAATCCCTCAATGGTCTCGACGGAGGCGTTGTGCGTCTGCACCGCCAGCATCAGACAGGAACGAACGATATCTCCGTTCACGCGCACCGTGCACGCGCCGCACACCCCGTGTTCGCAGCCTACATGCGTCCCGGTCAATTGAAGATGCTCGCGCAGGAAGTCCGCCAGGTTGAGGCGTGGCAGCACCTGCGCATCGACGCGCTCCCCGTTGACGTCGAGCGATATCTGTATCTGCGCTGTCACGCAGGCCCCCCGGCGGCGAGATTGCGGCGACCCAGCAGCGCGGCAACGCAACGCACCAGCAGAACCTTGGCTAGATGCCGGCGCATGGATGCGGACGCCTGCTGATCTTCCGGAGGATCAAGCTCCTCGCCAAGGCCTGTCGAGACATCCGACAAGACCTCAGGCGTAATGACGGCGTTGATCAGTCTCAACGCGGCGCTGGATCGTACCGGCCGATCGCCGACCGCAAAGAAAACGAGCCGAAGGTCTGCGAATACGTCGCCTTCCACGATCGCCTGCGCTGCTATACCGACGATGGCGTAATCGCCATGCCGCCGCGCGAATTCGTGAAAGAAGTGCGCGGAGTTCTTTCCTGCCACCGGCAGTTCGACGGCGGTCAACAACTCGTCCGCCGACAATGCGGTCTCGTAGATCCCGGTGAAGAAATCCCTGGCCGCAACCCGCCGCTCGCCGGTCTGGCCGCGGATGACGATGGTCGCATCCAGCGCGACCATGCAGGCCGGCAACTCCGATGCCGGGTCGGCATGGGCGAGGCTGCCCCCGATGGTGCCCTTGTTGCGGATCGCCGGATGCGCGACATGAGCGATCGCTTCCGTCAACAACGGCGCGTGTGCGGCAATTTCGGGCGATCGCTGGAGATCAACATGGCGCGTCAGCGCGCCGATGGTGAGGACATCGCCCCGGACCGCGATTCCCCTGAGTTCAGCGATCCCGCCGATATCGATGACCAGTTCCGGAGAGATCAAACGCAAATTCATGGCGGGCATCAGGCTCTGGCCACCCGAAAGCACCTTGGCATCGTCGCCGTGCGCGGCGAGCAGTTCCAACGCGTTCATAACGCTGGTTGCGCGTGCGTAACTGAAAGCCGAGGCTTTCATTGGCGTGATCTCCCCGGCCGGATTCTAGCGCATTTTCGAAGGATTAGACGGCGCTGACTATCAAAGGTCAAGTTTGTTTATCGAGCGATTATTTCTGATGACTCGACTTTTGGATTAGTCATAATGAGATCAAACACGCACGGTTCGGTGCTCATCAGGACCCGGTCCCAGGGAGGAGCGCGCGATGAATCTGGGTTTCTTTACGATGCCGATCCATCCGCTCGACAAGGATTGGCGGCTATCCCTGAAGGAGGACCGCGAAGCGTTCCTGCTGGCTGACGAACTCGGGTTTACCGAAGGCTATGTGGGCGAACACGTCACCGACAAGGCCGAGAACATCACCTCCTGCATCGCATTCATCGCATGGATCGCAGCCGCCACCCGGCAGATCCGGCTCGGCACCGGCACGATCAACATGCCGAATACCCATCCGGCCGCTATCGCGGCCGGCATGGCGATGCTCGATCACATGCTCGACGGACGCCTGATTTTCGGAATCAGCCCCGGCGGACTGCTGTCGGATGCCGAGCTGTTCGGCAATCTCGATGCCAATCGCAACGAGATGTTTCTTGAATCGATCAATCAGGTTCTGGATATCTGGGCCGGCGAGCCACCGTATGATCTTCATGGAAAATACTGGAACATCTCGACGCAGAAGACCCTGATAAAGGACATCGGCCAGGGCTACATCGCCCGCCCGCTGCAGCGGCCGCATCCACCTGTTGTCGTGACGGCGGTCGCGCCGTTCTCGAAGGGCGTCACCGAGGCCGCGGCGCGCGGCTGGGACCCGATTTCGGCGAATTTCCTGATGCCGGCCTGGGTGAAAAGCCACTGGCCGAAATATGTCGAAGGCTGCGAGTGCGGCGGCCGCACGGCTGACCCTGCGAACTGGCGCGTCGCCAAGAGCGTCTTTGTCGCCAGCGACGCGTCGACCGCAAAGGCCTACGCCACCGACCCGGACGGGCCTTACGTATATTATTATCGCTCGTTGCTTACCAAGCTGAAAACGAGCGGCCGCATCGAACTGTTCAAAACCCACCGCGATCAATCCGATGATGACGTGACGCTCGATATGATCTGCGACAAGCTGGTTATCTACGGCACGCCGGAGAGCGTCGCCGATCAGTTGCTGGCTTTCCAGGACGAGGTCGGCCAATTCGGCATGCTGTTGTATGCCGGCAAGGACTGGAAAGACCCCGAGCTTGGACGCCAGTCGATGATTCTGATGGCTGAAAAGGTCATGCCGCGAATCAATGCGGCGACCTCGAACCGATCCAACGCCGCGGAATAACCCGTCACCAACGCAAGGACGGCCCATTGTGGCTCTTTCCGACCGCATCCCCTATCAGGCGCAAGTCGACCGGCCCAGACTAAGGCTGCCGGACGGCAAAACGCTTGCGGTCTGGATTATCCTCAACGTCGAGGAATGGCGGATCGAGAACGCGATGCCGCGTACCGTGCTGAGCCCGCCGATGGGCCAGCCGCTGTTGCCGGATGTGCCGAACTGGTCCTGGCACGAATACGGAATGCGCGCCGGCTTCTGGCGGCAGTTCAAGGCGCTGACCGACCGCAACATGCCTGTGACGCTGGCGCTTAATGCCAACGTATGCAATGCCTACCCTCGCGTCGCATCGGCCGCCCGCGAGGCCGGCTTTGAATTCATGGGCCACGGTTTCGTTCAGGGCCCGATGCACCGGCTGGATAACCAGGCCGATACCATCCGGCGGGCTATAGAGACGATCGCACAATTTACCGGCAAGCCGCCGCGATCATGGGAAAGCCCGGGCCTCACCGAAACCGAGGAAACCATCGACCTTTTGCGCCTCAACGGCATCGACTATCTGGCGGACTGGGTGATCGATGATCTGCCGCAGGATATCGCAACGCCTCACGGCACCATAACGACCATTCCCTATTCGGTAGAGACCAACGATATCGTCATCCACGCGCTGCAGCATCTTGCTTCCGAGCAGTTTCTCAAGCGCTGCACCGATCAGTTCGACCGGTTGTACCTGGAGGGCTCAACCAATGCGCGGATCATGGCGATCTCCATTCATCCCTACATCACCGGGGTCCCGCACCGCATCAAATATCTGGAAGCCTTGCTGGACTATGTCATCGGCCATGATGGCGTCGCGCTGATGACCGCGAGCCAGATCGGCGACTGGTATCGCGCTGAAATGTCCAAATCATAATCGCAAAAACGAAGCCCCGCCCGATCAAGGCCGGGATGACCTGAGACAGTCTATCCGACCGCCTTGACCGGTGCCCGTTGCGTACGGACGGCGGTTTCGAAAACTCGTCCGAAGCCGGCAAGGTATACATCCAACGCGTCGCTGATCATCTGTTCCTTGTCCTCGAGAACGACGGACTTGTAGATGTACTTGCGAATCCCGTAATAAAAAATTCCGCCGTGAAACACCCACGCCGTTTCAAGCTCGGCCGCGGTCGGTTTGCTTTGCACGGGAAGCCCCGCTTCATGACGGCATTCCCGGATAATGCGGGTCAGAATCTTGTCGCGCACCACGCCGACATACCAGCGGTTGATGTCGAGCCCCTTCAAGCCGGAGTAGAGATAGATGCGCAGCCATTTGCGAGTGAAGATGGCCTCGGTATAGGCGCTGTAGAATTCCTGCAGCCGATCACGGATCGGCCGCGATCGGTCCGCCAGCAGCTTCTCCCAACCATTATTGAGCGGCTCCAGATAGACCGTGCGATAGACTTCCTTGATCAGGTCGTCCTTGCTTGGAAAGTAGCGGTACAGCAGCGGCTGGGTCACGCCGAGACGGCGCGCCAGATCACGGGTCCCGCCGCCAAATCCCTCCTCCGCGAAGAATTCGGTCGCCTTGGCGACGAACTCCTTGCGGCGATCATCCGGCGCCAACCGCTTTTGCTTGACACGAACCGGCCTGGGCGAGGCTTTCCTGCTCATGAAGACCTGTCGGGATTGTCGTGGGCGCTGACAAACCGGCCGTAACCGCCGCGAGCAAACAGCAACGGCTCCTGCCGGTTGTATGCATAGGCCTCGACCGCGCCCAGGAAAATGACGTGGTCGCCGCCATAATACCGGTCGGCGGCACGGCACTGAAAATTCGCAACGCTGTTCGCAAGAATTGGCGCATTGCCAAGACCCGGCGTCCATTCGACCCCGGCGAATTTGTCTTCCGACGAGGTCGCGAATTTGTTGGCGAGGGCCTGCTGCGATGCGCCAAGCACATTGACCGTGAAATGGCTGGCGTTCTGGAAAATGCTCATGGCCTGGGAAAAGATCACCAGACTCCACAGCACCAGCGGCGGATTCAGCGATACCGAGGCGAACGAATTGCAGGTCAGCCCGTAGGGCTTTCCATCGGCCGCCATGGCGGTGATGACCGTGACGCCGGTGGCGTAGGTGCCGAGCGCGTTACGAAAATCCCGCGGATCGATCGGTGATTGATTGCTGGCCAATTCGTTGGCCGGATCCGGATTGATTGGATGCTTTGGCGCGTCAGTCATCCCTCGCCTCAAAGCGTCAGGTTTTCGGATGGCAGGCCAAGCGCAACGCGACCGTAATTGGTGCCGGCGGCATCGAAATTGAACGCAATGTGCGAATTGATCGCGTGCGCATCGCGAAACTGCCGCTGCAAGGCGCCCGCCGTGGACAAGCCCCGCGCGCCGCTCGCTGCAAACAGCAGCGACACCGCCTCCGTGCAAAGATTGACCGAAAAAGCCCCGTCGCGCCGCAGTCTGGTCTTGACCGCGGTATCCGGAACGTAACCTCGCCGGGCGTCGGCCATCGCCTCGATGCATGTCGAGCGCATGATGAGGCGGGCCGCATCGATCTTCGCGGAAGCCTCGGCAATCTTGATCTGGGTGCTCTGGAGATCGCCGATCTTGGCGCGGTTGTAGGTCGACGCGCGATGCCGGGCGATCCCGGCATAATCGTCCAGACAGGCCTGGGCATTTCCCAGCGCGACGCCGGAAAGCACATAGGGAAACAGCGAGAACACCGGCAGCGCATAAAGCGCGTTCGGATTGACGACGCTGCCGGGTGTCGGGCCGCCGTCGAGATCGCTCACCGCCAGCGTCATCTGCTCGGCAACAAAGGCATCTTTGACTTCGACATCGTTCGATCCCGTTCCCCGCAATCCGGTCGCGTTCCACGTATCCCTGATCTGGTAGTCCGTTTTGTTGAGCAGAAAGATCCGGTATTGGATGCCGTCGGCTTCATCGTCGGATGAAACAACGCTCGCGAGCATGTTCCAGTCGCAGGAATCCACCCCCGACGAGAACGGCCAACTGCCGCGCAGCACGTATCCGCCGTCGACTTTTCTGGCGCGGCCGGCCGGAAAGATGAAGGAGGATGCAATCAGGGCATCGCCGTCCTTGTTCCAGACCAGATCCTGCGCACGCTTGTCGAACATGCCCAGCATCCAGTGATGGCTCGCTAGATTGGCCAGGTTCCAGGCGACCGAGGCGTCGGCCCGCCCGACCGCATCGGCGCAATCGACCAGCGCGACATAATCGAATTCGGAACCACCCACCCGCTTCGGCTGCAAGATCCTGAACAAGCCAGCCTCATGCAGATCGCGTTCGGTCTCCGGCGGCAGACGCCGCAACTCCTCGGTGCGGGACGCGCGAGCACTTAGCTGCGGAATCAGCGCTTCGGCGCGGGCGACCATGGCTGCATAGGCGCCGGCTTCCAGATCCGGCCCCGACGACAGGCTTGCGTTTGGCTTCGGACCAACACCCGCCATTTCGTTCCTCGCTATCCCGCCCGTCGTGCGGTCTTGAGATGTGGCCGATCGAGATAGAGCGAGGCGGCCAGCCCCTCCTCGTTTTGTTCGGCGAATTCGGTCAGCAGCTTCATCTCGGGAATTCGCGAGCGGTCGAGCGTCTCGACGTCGGGCCAGTCGATCTCAATCAGATTTCCCGCAGGGTCGCGCAGATACATCTGGACGCAGCCATCCGGCAGTTCATTGACCGGATTGCGAAACGCCGTCGAGTCAAGCGCCCCCATCGCCTTGGCCGCGTCGTAGGCGGCGTGGAAGTCGTCCACGTCGACTGCAAAATGCTGGTAGATCGGAACCTGATCTTCGAGCTCGAAGATGTGCAATTGCAAATCTCCGCAACGGAGATATTTGGTCTTGAAACCGAAATTGTAGCTGGGGATCGTCTGCATGCCCAACACCGTCTCGTAGAATTTCACCGACTCCGCAAGATTCCGGGTACCGATCGAAAGGTGATTGAAGCCGGTAACCTTCATGGCAGGCCTCCCCTGAAAGCGAAATGCACCGCAGCGCAACGAGACCGATTGAAGTGATCTGCCGAATTGTTTATCGCTTGATCACTAATTATTCAAGACGCGGCCGCAGTTACTTCGCAACTGCCGTTCAGCCGGCGGGAAGAGTGCCATGAACAAGGTTGTTGGAATTGTCGGGCTTGGCATCATGGGAGGCGCGATCGCCCGCAACCTGGTCGAGCGCGGATGGCAAGTGGTCGGCTACGACCACGACGCTGAGCGGCGCGCCGAGATGGCGCGGGCCAACGTCACGATCGCCACCGATGCCAAGCAAGTCGCGCGCGACACGCCAATCATCATGACCAGCCTTCCCAGCGCCGCAGCCGTCGAGGATGTCGCGCGGGCCATCGCGAATTCCGGCCAGTCGCCGCGGATCGTGATCGAACTCAGCACGCTTGCCATCGCCGACAAGCTTCGCTTTGAAGATATCCTCACGAAAGCCGGCCACATCGCGCTCGACTGTCCGCTGAGCGGGACCGGCGCGCAGGCAAGGCAGCGCGATCTTGTGGTCTATGCCAGCGGCGACAGCGCTTCCATTGCCCGCTGCACGGAGCTGTTCGCCGATTTCGCCAGGCAAAGCGCCGATCTCGGCGCATTCGGCAACGGCAGCCGGATGAAGTTCGTCGCCAACCATCTGGTCGCGATTCACAACGTCGCCACCGCCGAGGCGATGATCCTGGCGCAGCGCGCCGGGCTCGATCCGAAAATCGTGGTCGACATGATCGGCCCCGGCGCCGGCGGATCGCGGATGTTTCAGATGCGGGCGCCGATGATGGTCGAAGGCGTCTATGAACCTGCGACCATGAAGGTTTCGACCTGGAAAAAGGATATGGCGATCATTGCCGAGTTTGCCGACGATGTCGGCTGCGCGACGCCATTGTTTACGCTGACCCAGCCGGTCTACGCTGAAGCGATGGCCATGGGATTGGGCGACCAGGACACCGCGGCCGTCTTCGAGGTGTTGAAGAGGGCTATCATCACCGCCCCCGAACCTGGCGCGAGTGCATAGACGGGCCTCCTGACTGATCAGAAGAAACGAAGTCGGCTCCGCCTAACGAACCTCCGCTCCGATTCGATCGGAACGGAAAAGGATCAGGCCTTCACAGATAACCCTCGCCGGCCTCGGCGGCAAAACGGCCGGGATCGCCTTCCCAGACGATCCGCGCATGTTCCAGCACATAAACCCGGTCGGCATGGGGAAGCGCGAAGGTCACATTTTGTTCGCCCAGCAAAACCGTGATCGGCGTGGTCTGGCGCAATTTTTCCAACGCCTTCGACAACAGCTCAAGAATGACCGGCGCAAGCCCGAGCGTGGGTTCATCCAGGATCAGGATCTTCGGCTGCATCATTAGCGCGCGACCGATTGCCAGCATCTGCTGTTCGCCGCCCGACAGTGTCTGTGCGGCCTGGCCCTGACGTTCGCTGAGAATCGGAAACAGCTCGAACAGCCAGGCCAATTGCCGGTCCTTGTCTTCAGGCGACAGATGCTGGCCGCCGAGATCGAGATTTTCGCGCACGCTCATCTCGCCGAACAGCTCCCGCAACTCCGGGCACTGCACGATGCCGCTTCGCGCGATACGGGCCGGACTGATGCCGCGCAACTTTTCGCCGTCCCGGACAATTTCGCCGGTGTAGGGCAGAAAGCCTGAAATGGTATTGAACAGCGTGGTCTTGCCGGCGCCATTGAGGCCGACGACCGAGACGAATTCACCCTTGTGCACATGGATCGACACGCCGTCGAGCGCCTGGGCCTTGCCGTAGTGCACGCTGACGTTCTCGACCTGCAGCAGCGGCACCTTGTCCTTGAAACTGGTCTCCGGCCGGGCCGAGGTTTCGATCGCGCCGCCGAGATAGACCCGCCGCACTGTCTCGTTGCGCATCACCTCTTCGGCGCGGCCGGTGATGATCTCCTCTCCGAGATACATCGCAAGCACGCGATCGACTAGCGCCGCGACGCTCTTGACGTTGTGGTCCACCAGCAGCACCGCGCGGCCCTCGTCGCGGAAGCTGCGGATCAGTTCGGAGAACACACCGACTTCGGCCAATGTCAGTCCGGCGAAAGGCTCGTCCACCAGCACCACCTTGGGGTCGCGCGCGATGGCTTTGGCGAGTTCAAGCCGGCGCAGGTCTGCGAACGGCAATGTCGGCGGATGCCGGTCCATCACGGCACCGAGGCCGACGCGGTTGGCGATCCACTTGGCGCGTTCGGTCAGCGCCTTGTCGGCAAACAGCATGAACAGGCTGTCCGGCAGCAGCGCCACCATGATGTTCTCAAGCACGGTCTGCCGGTTCAGCGGCCGCGAATGCTGAAACACCATGCCGAAGCCCTTCCGCGCGATCTTGTGTGCGGGAAGGCCGGCGACATTTTCGCCCTGGAAAATGACATCGCCCGCGGTCGGGCGTTCGATGCCCATGATCGTCTTCATCGCGGTCGACTTGCCGGAACCGTTCGGGCCGATCAAGCCGAAGATTTCGCCGGCGCGCAGGTCGAGGTTCAGGTTCTTGACGGCGGTGAGGCCGCCGAAGCGCTTGGTCAGGCCGCGGACTTCGAGAACGGGAGCGTTGCTACCAGCATCCATTATTGCCGAGCCCCATGCGCCAGGGCCGATCCGAGGAAGCCATTTGGAAAGAACAGGATCACCAGCAGCGCGACGGTCGAGACGATGAACGTCGCCAATTCGCCGGTGGGGCGTAGGAACTCGCCGGCCACGATCAGGAAGATCGCGCCCAGCGCGGCGCCAAGCACGGTGCGCCGTCCGCCGAGCACGGCGGCGACGATTACCTGCACGCCGACGGCGACATCGACCACCGTTCCCACCGACGCGGTCCCGAAGTAGAATACCAGCAACGCCCCCGACAGGCCTGAGAAAAATGCGCTGACGACGAAAGCGGCGAGCTTGTGCTTGACGATGTTGAAGCCGAGCGCGCCGGCCTGCACCGGGTCCTGACCGCTGGCCTGCAGCACCAGACCGACCGGCGACTGCGAAAGCCCGTACAGAATCGCCGCACTGATGGTCATGAAGCAAAGCGCGATCCAGTAATTGGCGCCGGCGTTGATCGTGATCACGTCGGGGATCGTCAGGCCGATTTCGCCGCCGGTGAGATCGGCGAACACCACGATGAAGTTCTGCAACATCAGCACGGCGACCAGCGTGGTCAGTCCGAAATAGGGCCCGCGCACCCGCAAGGCCGGAAGCGCCAGCACAAATCCGGCGATCACCGACGCCAATGCGCCGAGCACGATGCACAGATACACCGACCAGCCATATTGATTGTTGAGAATGCCGGCGGTGTAGGCGCCGACCCCGATCAGGAAGGTCGGGCCGAAATTCACCTCGCCGGCGAAGCCGAACAGCAGATCCCACGCCATCGCGAATACGCCGAAATAATAGGCGACCGTGAGCAGGCCGAGAATATAGCCGGAGACATAGAGCGGCAGCGTCGAAGCGATGATGACGATGCCGAGCGCGATCCAGAACAGCCTGGACTTGAAGAAGTCGGACATGCTCATCGCCTCCCGAGCAGGCCCTGCGGCCGGATGTACATCACCACGACCAGCAGCAGCAATGCAGGAATGGTCCGGTACGCAGGCGAGCCCAGATAGGCGGTGAGAGTTTCGAGGTAGCCGACGACGAATGCCGCGATTAGAGAGCCGGAAACGCTGCCGAGGCCACCCAGCACCACGATCGAGAACGCGCTCGCGGTGAGCGGCCCGACGCTGTAGGAGCTGACGCCGAGAAACATGCCGAGCAGCACGCCGGCGATGCCGGCCAGGATGCCATAGATCGCCCAGACCACGACATAGATGTTGGTGAGCTCAAGCCCGAGCAGCGTGACGCCGCGCGGATTCATCGACGCCGCCAGCACCGCCTTGCCGGTCCGGGTGCGGTTCACCAGGAGCCAGAGCAGGCCAATCACCAGACAGCAGACCAAGGCGGTAAAGATCTCGTTCTTCGGCGTGCGTACGCCGAGGATGTCGACAACGCCTTCGACAATCGGAAGCACGGTCTTGGCATTGTTGGTAAAGAAATAGGCGATCAGCTCCTGAATCATGATTCCCCAAAGCAAGGTGCCGGTGAGAACGAAAATCTCCTTCTCCTCATTGGGGATGCGCGTCGATTTCTGTATCGGCTGCACCACCGCAAAATAGGTGACGAGCGCGCCGACCAGCGCGACCGCGACCCCGATCAGCGCGCCGGCATAGGTGTCCATATGCAGTACGCTTGCGGCGGCCCATGCCGCCACGGCCGCCAGCACCATGATGGCGCCGTGCGAAAGATTGAGCACGCCGGAGACGCCGAAAATCAGCGTGAAGCCGGTTGCACCCAGAGCGTACAACGCGCTGATGGCAAAACCGTCGATCAGGATCTGTAAGGCAAGCATTGATGATGGCCGCGGCAGCACCGCTGCCTCACTCTGGGAAACTGCAAACGCGAAAATGCTCCCGGGTCAACCCGGGACCGTGATCATGGAGGCATCAGTTCGACGTGACCTTGATGAAGCTTGGGAACTTCAACGGACCTTTGGCGACTTCCTTCGGCCAGACGCTGATCTGCTTGCCATCCTGCCACTGCAGCATCAGGCCCGTGATCAGACCCTTGCCGTACTTGATCGAATGGGTGAACTGATCGTCCTTGCCGTAGAACTGCGTGCGTCCGATGGTGCCTTCCCAGTCGGTTTTTTCCAGCGCCTCGACCATCTTGTCCGCATCGGTCGACGCGGCGCGCTTGACCGCGTCGGCGATGTAATAGACCTCGTCATACGCGGTATAGCCGGCATAAGAGGGATAATTGCCGAACTTCGCCTTGAAGCCCTCGGCGAATGGAATCGACTTCGGCGTTACCGCGACGCCGGGACCGGAGACGCCCTGATAGAGCACGCCGTCGGAGGCGTTATTGGTGTCCTTGCCGAAGGTTTCATTGGTCGCCTGCGAGGCGATGCCGAGCATCGGGATCGGAACCTGCTGATTTTTCCACTGCACCGTCGGCTGCACGCCGACATGCGAAATGCCGGTGATGATGACGTCCGGCTTGGAGCCCTCAATCTTGTTGAAGATCGGCGTGAAGTCGGTGGTGTCGGGCGAGAAACGGATGTGGTCCAGCACCTTCAACCCGATTTTGGGCAGGCATTCCTCGTACCCGACATCGAGCGGCTTGGTCCAGGCGGCGTCCTCGCTCATGATGACGGCGGTCGTCATGTGCTTCTGGTCCACCAGCAAGTCCTTGGCGGCGTCGCAGACCGACAGCGCCAGCGCAGCCGAGGTCAGATAGCCGTGGAAGGTATATTTGTTCTTGTCGTAATCGCTATGAACGCTCTTGCTGATCTCGTTGGATGCTGCACCCGGGGTAATGAAGGGTGTCTTCAGGCGCGCCGCCCAGGGTTCGAGCGCCAGCACAACTTCGCTGATATAGCTTGCGATGACGACGTTGACCTTGTCCTCATTGACCGCGCGCTGGAATGCGCGAACCAAATCCGCCGAAGAGCTATGGTTGTCGTACGTGACGATTTCGATCTGGCGTCCATCGACCCCGCCCTTCGCATTGATCTCGTCGGCGGCCATCTGGGCCGCCTGCGGGATCGACGCACCGGCAATGGCCTGAGCCTCTGCAATGACGCCGATCTTGATCGGGTCCGCGGCCAGGGCCTGACCCGAGGCCGTCGCTAGCAGGCCGAACGCAGTCGCTCCGAGCAGCCTGCCCAGTGACCAAAGAGCAGGCGGTCGGGATGTTCTTGTCATATCGTTTCTCTCCAAGTGATCGTCTTCTTAAAGTGATCGCCTTCTTAAAGCGATAGCCTTCTTACGCTGCCTTCCGTCATTCTAACCGCGCTTGCGCATCGGGCAAGCGAAACCGCACGACAAATCTGCTCACGAAGCGAAACTTGATCGGCACGACCTCTTGGGCCCCGCCAGGGTGAAAGCCGCCGGTGACGGATGATCAACCATGCCGCAGCGCTCTCGCCGGCCTCGCCGGTTCTGCTCCAGATGCAAGTCGCCGGCGCAATCGATGCGCAGCGCATCAACAAACTCCCCGACCAGGTTGTACACAGCCCCGGGAATATGGCGCCACGTTAGGCAGTCCCAGATCACGATAATTTCACGACGCGCCCGCCAGTCTCGCATCCGCACAGCAGGGAGAGACTTTCGTGCGGAAAGGATCTGAGGCATCTGCCCGCGGGATTTGGCAAGCTGCGCCGGTGAACTGTCCCGTTCATCGTCACGGGGCGCCTTCCGGGTTTCGGCATTTCCTCGGTGCGCCGAATCCGTCGCAGCGGTTCAAGGCTTATGGGCTGGACCCGCTTGACGCCCCGGAACATCTGCCGAAAGTTCGCGGGCTGATGAACCGGCTGTCCCGGCGGATGGATGCCGAACTGGATTGGCCCATTCACTCCGACAGCACGATCGAACGCTGGGAAAACCCCCATATCCCCTCGGGATACACTTACCTGCTGCAATTTGTGGCACATGATCTGGTTCACTCGGCCATACCGCTTTCGATTGCCGGCGAGCTTAATGCCGACACCGCCAATGCGCGTCGCTCAGCCCTCAAGCTCGAAACGCTGTTCGGGAACGGTCCAGTCGGCTCGCCTTTTGTCTATGCGCTGGATGCGCCAAACGACGAGCGCCGCACCAAGCTGCGGCTTGGTCGGATGCGCTGGGATGAGAAAGGCGTTGAGCCCGGCTGTCCGTTCCGCGATATCGCGCGAACCCCGGCCGAGAATGTCACGGGGATCGATCGCAGCATCGCGGGGCATCGCGTGGCCCTTACCGAAGCGCTGGTTGCCGATCCGCGCAACGACGATCACGCCATCATGTCGCAGCTGACGGCACTGTTTGCGCTGCTGCACAACGGCCTGGTCGACATTGTTCGCCGCGGCGAGCCCGCCACCGGGATCAACGCCAACCTCGGCGCCGCCTACAGGCGGTTTCTGTGCGCGCGTGACGCACTGACGGTGATCTATCACAACGTTATTCGCAAGGACTTGATGCGGCGGGTGATGCATCCGGCGATCTATGTGGCCTATTCCCGTCCGACCCCGGACTTCATCGATCGACCCGTGTTCGGCATGGGGGCGCGCGACGGCTGGCAGGTCCCGCTCGAATTCTCCCACGGCGCGTTCCGTTTCGGCCACGCGATGGTCCGGCCAGAATACGTGATCAACGATCTTTCCACCCACGATCTTAACAAGACCCTGGAAAAGACCTCGGCGAACGATCCCGTCAACATGCCGCTCGATGCGACATGGATCGTGCGATGGTCGCGCTTCTTCGAGATCAAGGGGTCGAGGCCGAATTTCAGCCGGCGCATTGGTCCGTTTCTCAGCGATGGGCTGGGCAATGACCAGATATTTCCCGCCTTCGACCAGACCAACCGCGTCGGCCTGCTCTATCGCGACCTTCTGGGTGCAGCGCTCGCCGGACTATGGTCGGTTGATGCGCTGATTGCCGAGATTGCGGTCCGGCGGCCGCACCTTGTCAACATGTCGCGGCTGCTGGCCGACCGCTCCTACCGGGTCGATCAGCTCCGCGAGTGGCTGGTTTCCGAACCGGTCTACGGCCGACTGACCGCAGAAGACGTCGAGACGCTTGCCAGCGATCCGCCGCTGCCGTTTTTCATATTGTTCGAGGCGATGCGGCAGCCGCAGGCCGAGGGCCTGTGCCTTGGGCCGCTGGGCTCGATCATCGTGTCGGAAGTGATCTTCGGTGCTCTCGAACATCACGCAATTCCGGCCGGCCAGCGCGCGGATTCGCTTGCCGACGCGCTCGCTGAAATTTCCGCTGAATATTTTCCGACAAATGTCTTTGCAGAAGTGCCTGAAATTGAACGCATGGATCAACTGGTCGAGTTCACCGCAGAGATCGGCGACCTGAAGCAGGCCGTGCCCGCATTTTTGTGAGTTGGGTCATTCCGCCTCACGCAACCCGGAGGACTGAACGATGGCGATCGAAAGAATGGTGGTGACGAACCATGAGCGTTGGGGCAACCTGGTGAAGACCTGGTCAACCGGCAAGAACTATCTTGGGGATGACAACGAGTATCCGCTCCCGGAAACCGTCGACGAATTCAAGGAGCAGCTCGCCAAGGCCCAGGTGTTCATGACGGTGCCGGAGCGCTTCACGCAGATCAAGTTCGTGGCACAGGAAATGGATACGATCGTGGTGCGATTGCCGCCGAAGTTTGCGATCGAGGATTCCGAGGAACGGCTCAGTCAGCCGGGCGCAACGTATCCGATCCCGCCGTTCTACAAGCGTCTGTTCAACGGCATCGATCCGGTGATCCCGGAAGACGAGAAATTCCGGGTCCACGCCGAACGCATCGGTGACTATACGATCAGCTACTGCGCCTGAAATTGTGCAATTAGGACAGTTGGGCAATACCCTCGACCGGAAGCCCTGCGCCACGCAGACTATCGCGCAGGGTTTCCCACCGCGAACGTATGCTGATGGGATGCACCTGCAGGGCCCAACATGTCACGGCCTCGTCGGTTGGCGCGGACGATGCAACCCAGAACGATCGGATCCCGTTGAGAAATCGCTGAGCTTCTTCCCGCGCCAGGACCGGCTGCCCAAGGCGGAATAGCGCCGCCGCCCGCCACGCAGGCACGAGAAGCGTGGCACCATGCGCACGCTCGCAAGCCGCCAGCGCGCCGGCATAGTCGCCGCAGAGGAAGCGGATGGCGCCATGGTAGGCCCATTCGAGATGTGAGGGCGCCGGCGAAAGAGCCAGCGACTGCTCGGCCCGCAGCCGGGCTTGCTCGATTGATCCGCAGAAAGCGCAATAATGCGCACAGGACAGCAAGGTCCACGGGTCGTTATCGTTCAGTTCGCAGGCGAGCTCCATGTGCGGCTCCGCATCGGCCTCCCGGAACGCCATCACATAAGACCAGCCACAGCACAGATGCGCCCTCGAATCGACCGGATCCAGTTGAACGGCTTTCTTCGCAAGCTCAAGCGTCGCTTTCGCCTTACCGCGATCACGGAGGACGCCCGGATGAACGAATTGTTCGATGTTGTTCATCTGCACAAGACTGCTGTAGCAGGGCGAGAACGCCGGGTTTTCACGGATGGCATCGCGAAAGATAGCGACGGCCCGCTGCCAGCTCTCCGAGTCGAATTTCGCTATCAGATTCTGCCCGCGAAGCCAGCGGTCGTGAACATCCAGCGACACGTCAGGCTCGCCGGCGAGCCGCATCAGCCGTTCGGCCGATAACTGCACATTCAGCGAGGTCGCGATCCGCCGGATGATGCGCTGCTGCGCTTCGAACCAGTTGCCGAGGCCGAGGCGAAAGCTTTCGCTCCAGACATAAATGCCGGTCGTATCGTCTCTCAGCACCATCACGATGTTGATTTCAGCACCGGCCTGATAGGCGGTGGTTTCGATACAATATTGCGCCGTCGAATCCGGCGCCGGAGGCATAACAGTGGCGGGAGTCCGATCGACCACGGTCCATTCGCGGAAGCGGACAAGCGAGGCCGCCAGATGTTGATGGAAACCCCGAACGAGATAGGTGTGATCGCTGTCGATGCCGTGCATTGCAAACGGCCGCAGCACGAGGCAGGTCTTGGCGGGCGCTTTAGCCGCCGCGGCCCGCGGGACGGCCCGGTCGATGCTTCCCTTGGTCTCCCTCAATACCCGTTCGGCCGGTCCGGGCGCGAGCGGCTGTTCGAAAGCCCCGAGTTTGATTCGTGCAACAAGTTCTTCGGTGACGGGCGACGGCTCCATGCCGTAATCGCGGTCCAGCAAATTCCAGAGCGCCTTGTAGATGCGGAGGGCTCCCGCGACATCGCCTTCTTCGGCATGCACCCGCATCAGATGGCAGCACCCCTCTTCGTGGGTGGGATCGAGATTGACGATAGCCGTCGCCATCTCCTTTTTGACACCGGCGGCGACATCGTTTCCCACCAGACCGGCATCGAGGCTTCGCATCAGCCTGTCATGGATCGTCTGACGCTTGGCCAGCACCCAGACCCGAAATGAAGGATCGAGATCGTCCATTCCTTCGAGGATCCGCTCGTCGAGCTGCGGCGTATTGAGGAGGAGCGAATGCACGCTGCCGCTCTCCGCCGCCCGGATGACGCTTTCGACGTCGACGTCGACCTGCTCGGGATCGAGATGGATCGCGAGCCTGCCGGCGACAAACCCGCGATACCCTGCATCCTCAAAGGCGGCACGAAGTTCGCGAACGACCTGACGCAACGAGGCGCGTGCCTTTTCTTCATCCGACCGGCTCCACAACAAACCGACCAGCCGTTCGCGGCTTTCGTGTTTCGCCTCGGTGAGCGCAAGATAGCTGAGAACGGCGCCGGCCTTCTGGGTTCGAAGTTCGATCAACCGGCCATCGAATCTGATGGCAAGCCGCCCCACCAACGACACCGAAAGGCGCGCGGCGCTTGCCGGCGCGGTCGCGGACTCGCCTACAGCCAACCTTTGAACGCCCACAGCCTCTTGCATCCGCAGATACCAATCGGGGTTTGGTCCGGACAATCTATATCAAAGCGACCCCACCGGTATAGATTGCGCCGCCGCCGGTTCGCGCCATCATGTCGGCAAGCCGCGGCATCACGATCTCGGAAGGCTCAAGTTGGAGACCAGGCGTGATGACGCGTGCCGCCGGAATGGCAAGGTGCGCACGCGTGAGGTCGAGAGTAAAGGTCTCGATGCCGAATTGCCCAAGACGTTTCGCGATGAGCTGCAGCACGGAGTTTGCGTCGGTCGTGTCGATGGCGAGATGCTCCGATGGCTCCGCCACCGGTTGCAGCAGCAGGCATCGATCCGCGTTGATCAATGTGGCCCGGCGCCGATGAACCCGGTCTCGCTCGTTGAGCGCGGCTTCCCCGCGCTCTCGGCACTTCGCTTCAACCACGGCATAGGCCAGTTCGCCCTGGCACATTTCCAGAACCGCGGCGCAGGCCGCGCCCGTGAGTGTCGGCCGCGCGGCCAGCCCAAAAGCAAAGCCAAAGCCATCCGCCGTACAGGAGACCGCTGCAACGCTGGGCACGCCGATATCCGTCGTTATATCGAGCAACCAGCTCCGCCGCCCCGAAGTATTTTGCCGCAGCCGTGCCAGCCGCGCCTGGGCCATGATGTGGGCCTCATGCTGGGGCGGGATCGCTCGACCGCGGTTGCCGCCCCACCACCAAAGGCTGGCCGCGTCCCGTTCGATCACTTCCAGCAGCCCGTGCAATGCCGCCCTGTCCCAGGACGTGCCGGCGGCCGATCCGGTACTCAGCGGGAACGGTGGCCTGATCTCTCGCTGGTTCAGCGGCCGGCGCAGGCACAGGTCTGCCGGCAGCAAGACTTCGCAACGATCGGTAAGCCGGGTGGCGCGGTGCCATGAAAGTTCGGCATCCGGACGCAGGCGGTAGGCCTCGAACGCGGCGAGGAACTCCCGTGTCCCCGGACCCCGCCCGGCAGCCGGATCGTTGGGACCGGGCAATTCCAGCACATCGTCCCCGGTCTGCAACTGGGACAGATACTCGATGCCCTCGCCGATACATCCCTGAAACGCTTCCTGCAGCGAAAGACCTACGCCGGAAACGCTGACTGCAGGACTGCCGGCATGCAAGGGATCCGCCATCGCCGGATCGATTTCGGCGCCAAAGCAGACCAGACCGGGAGCCTCAGGCGCGGCCAATTCGAAAACTCGCACGAACCGGGACGCCACCATCAACAACTGGGCACGGTGGTGGGTCTCGGGGCCGGATTTGCTGGTACCGGCCGAAAACTCGGCGTAGCCAAGCGCCTCCAAAAGCAGCCGGGCATCGGGGTCGCCGGCGTCTTCAGGGCTGTCGCAGAGCAACAATGAAGCGGCGCGCGCGAACAGATTTAGCATCGGGCCTCCGCCTGTTCACGATGGTCTCACGCCTGTCGCGCACAGTCTGGCGCATGAGGACGTCCATCCCCGGAGAAACATATGCTCGCCAAAGCCTTTGTCGTCGCCATGACAGCCGATATTGCCCGGTCGGACTACGCAAAGCCAACCCTCATCCGCAGCCGCAGCCGCGAGTGGTTGATCGCCTGCCGCTGGGGTCCCGACGGCGAATACCTGTCGATCGCGACGGCCGGCGCCATATTGGGATCCGGCGGAGCCGTAGCGCCCGACACCATTGCCCCGATCCATAGTCTGTTCGGCGTGCTGGTCTCGGAATCAGAGAGGGAAGCCGCCAGCACTTTTCTGCTCGTGCGCCAGTTGCCGATTCCGATCGAGCTTGCCGGCACTTTCTTTCCCGCCGACGGCTACGCATTGCTGCAGCAGCGCGAGACGATCAGCCTTGTCTGCAAGACCCGCTATTCCCACAGTTGCGGTTGGCTGGACGGCAGGGAAGTCCGCAAGGACATTCCCGACCCGGCGCCGTCCTCGCTGGAGGCCATGGCATGGCACATCGAGGCCAGGCGTTGCGGCTGGATCGGCGAGTTCATTTCCGAATCGGTGCAGCGCGAAAGGCTCGTTATGCGCGCCAGCGGCTGACCCCCATCTCGGTACCTCTATCAAATGCCGCGCGGCTTCCAGGTGCGCTGCATGATCCGGGTCGCATTCCCGTTATCAGGGCTTTTATGTCGGACGAAAATTCCTGGCTGGAATATCCTTGGCTGGAGGATTCTTGGGAGCAAGAATGCATCTTCCTGCCGGATCGATCGTCACCGTCATCGACTGCGGGGGCATAGCTGCAAGGAAATTTTGCAGTATCAACCTGTTCTCGTCGGAGAGCCCAAACAGCCCGCGCATCATTTCAAAAAAACCCGGCTCCTCCCCGACATAGAGCAGTTCGAGAAGTTCCGCGCTGGTGTACCGTCCTAGAGCCGAGAAAAGCCGTTCCGTTTCGTCAATGGGTCCGCTCTCGCGGGAACGCTCAAAATTATAGATTACCGCAGTCATTTGTGCCTCAATACTTCGTCGATCCCTGGCAATGATCCTTGCCAACCGGCCGCAAGATCGAGATTGCCGGTTTATCGTGAATTCAGCGTGATCGCCGCAGTCGACGCGACACCGCTCCGAAGCGGGAAACAGGGACGGCGTCACCCTGATCGAGGCGGTTGCAGCCAATTCCAGATTGGGGCATCAATCCCCGACAGGCCCCGTCCGCTGCAGTTAGGCTCCACGCCAACAGCCATTGCAGAGATGCGCCGTTGCGGGAGAGATTTAAGCTGAAGCGCGACTACTATGCCGGCGGCTTGATGCTCCTGCTTGGAGTGGGCGCGGCCGTGACCGGCAGCGGCTACAAGGTGGGCAGCCTTGCCAAAATGGGGCCGGGATTCATGCCGGTCATGTTGGGTGTCGTGCTGGCGTTTCTAGGCATCCTGATCGCCGGCACCGCCCTGGGATCATCGGTGAAACCCTGCTCATAGGCGTGGCGGGCTACGTCCTGCTGCGTCTTGATTTTCACCCTGCGCCGATCCTGCTCGGCTTCGTGCTGGGACCGCGCTTCGAGGAGAATTTCCGGCGCAGCCTGCTGATCTCCCGCGGTGACCTCATGACCTTTGTCGAGCGTCCGATCAGTGCTTTCTTTCTCGCGGTCTGCGTGCTGCTGATCGCGGCCCAGATCTATGTCTGGCTACGCAAACCCAAGGTCCTTGCCGGGGAAAAGCCGATCGAGGCCGAGAGCCCGACCACGCGGTATTCGGAACTGGCGGGTTGACTGGGTTTCGGCCGACCGCTCAAACCCGAATTCTGGGGCAAGAGATTGAGCCTGGCGGCCCGCGCGCCCTGCGTACACGTCAATCAGTTGCCAAAAGGAAAGCCCCCGCAAATGCGGAGCTTTTTTCTTGCAGTTGGCCGGATTGTTCTGCTTGTCGTTCCAACGGTTCAACTCGCCAACAACCGGCTTTCATCGCCCGCAAGAGAACGAGACGCTGCACGAGCGACCGCACCGGCCGGCGGGGTGCGATTGCATTCCATAAAGCGCGAGGCGATTTCCTCCTGCGCCTTGTGGTGCCACATCTCTGCTTCCGCAAGCAGCCGCCAACTCTCCAGCGGGCGAAACACCGCACTCTGCCGGCACAGCGATTCCATGGCGCGGTAGCGAACGAGGTCGTTCATCTCAGCCTCCTGCCTGCCTGCCCTCTACCATCAAAGACCGATTTTGCGACCGTGTCAGTACAATTCTGAACTTGACGACTCCGATCAGAAGAATTTGCCGGCCGGCTGCGGAACCTTCACTTGATGAGACGACCTGTCAAACCGGGAATTGGCGACATCCGCAAAACGTGAGGCCGGCACCGGGAACCTGGGCGTTGAACTCGCGCACGGTCGCTAGCGCACTGCACAATGGAGTTCAGTTCATTTGCGCGGTGAAATGTGAAAGGCTGCGCCCGCTCGAAGCCGCTCACCTGTCGGCTGGTGGAAGAAACCGTTGGATCGTAATCACATGGACACCGTCGAAACCCGTACCATCGCCAAAGTCTCGATGCGGCTCGTTCCGTTCCTGATCATCTGTTATTTCGTCGCGTATCTGGACCGGGTCAATGTCGGCTTCGCGGCGCTTACGATGAACCATGACCTCGGGCTGTCGCAGACCGCGTTCGGCTTCGGCGCAGGCGTCTTCTTCATCGCCTATTTCATCTTCGAGGTGCCGTCCAACCTGCTGCTGGAAAAATTCGGCGCGCGCAAATGGATTGCACGCATCATGCTGAGCTGGGGCATCCTGTCCGGCGCGATGGCGTTCATCCCTGCCATCGCCCGCGTCACCGGGCTCGGCAATGAGCACAGCTTCTATCTGGTTCGGGTGCTGCTCGGCGCGGCCGAAGCCGGGTTCTTTCCCGGCATCATCTTCTATCTGACTCTGTGGTTCCCGGCGGAATATCGCGCGCGCATCGTCGGCTACTTCATGGCCGCCATCCCGCTCTCCACCGTGATCGGCGGGCCGATCTCCGGCTTGCTGCTCTATTTGCATGGCGGCATCGGGCTCGCCGGCTGGCAATGGCTGTTCGTCATCGAGGCCGTACCTGCGATCATTCTCGCCGGGGTGGTCTTCTTCTATCTCACCGATCGGCCTGCCGAGGCGAACTGGCTCGCGCCGGACGAGCGGGCCTGGCTTGCCGAGCGACTGACGCTTGAAGAGCGTCAGCGCCAGGCGGTGCATGACTACTCCGTCATGGAGTCGCTGCTGAATCCGCGCGTGCTGGGGCTGAGCCTGGTCTATTTCGGTGCGGTGGCGATGAATTACGGCTTGAGTTTCTTTCTGCCGCAGATCGTCAAGGCTTTTGGCCTTACCACCTTTCTCACCACGGTCGTCGCGGCCACGCCTTATGTCGTCGGGGTGATCGCCATGGTGTGGTGGGGCCGACGCTCGGACCGCAAGGCCGAACGGCGGTTCCATGCGGCCTTTCCGCTATTGATTGCAGCCGCCGGCATCGCCGCCTCCACCGCGCTCGATGACCCCCTGCTGAAAATGATTGCGTTCTGCGTGGCCGGCTTTGGTATCTTCGCCAGCCTGCCGGTGTTCTGGACGTTGCCCACCGCCTTCCTCTCCGGCGCAAGTGCGGCAGCCGGGATCGCTGTCATCAATTCGATCGGCAACCTCGCCGGATTCGCCGGCCCGTTTGCGATGGGGTGGATCAAGGACGAGACCGGCAGCTATGCTGGCGGGTTGTTGTTGCTGGCCGCGCTCGGCATCATGGCGGTAGGAATCGTGCTGGCACTCGGACACGATCAGGCGCTCGAACGCGCCCCGGTTGCCGCCGCCGAATAGACGCGGAGTTCATCGGCCAAATTGGTCCCGCCGCGGCGCGGCGCGCGAGTACGCTGCTGCGCGTGCCAGAAGCGCTGCGGCTCCCGCCCAAGCTGCCCAACTCCATTGCATACAATCGGCTAATAATGATGAAATTTTAGTCAGCATGACTGCATGCCCAACTTTTGAACCCGAAGCGATTACATAAAACATCATTTTTATCAAATAGTTACATGAACTTGATCCTGAAATAGGCTATGGCACGAAGCTTGCGATGGAAGCTCCGGGCTTTGCCGGTCCGGCGAAGCCGCAAAATCAGCGGCGGTCAGCCCGCCAAGGGAGCAACCAATGGATTTTGGCAGGATTTCAAGACGACATCTGTTGCAGGGAAGCGCCGCGCTAACGCTCGGAACAGCACTTGGCGTGCGTTCCGCCGCGGCGGCGGACACCACCATCGGCTTTATCTATGTCGGATCGCGCGACGACTATGGATACAACCAGGCCCATGCCCAAGGGGCCGCCGCCGTGAAGAAAATGCCGGGCGTCAAGGTCGTCGAGGAAGAAAAGGTTCCGGAAACCGACGCGGTCGAGAAGACGATCGAATCCATGATCAATCTCGACGGCGCCACGCTGATCTTCCCGACCTCGTTCGGATATTACAATCCGCACATGATCAAGATGGCGGCTAAGTTTCCAAAGCTGCATTTCGAACATTGCGGCGGACTATGGACCGACAAGGACCCGAAGAACGCCGGCAGCTATTTCGGCTATATCGACGAAGCACAATATATCTCCGGCATCGTGGCCGGCTATTCCACCAAGAGCAACAAGCTCGGCTTTGTCGCCGCCAAGCCGATCCCCCAGGTGCTGCGCAACATCAATGCCTTCACGCTCGGCGCCAAACTCGCCAACCCGAAGGCCACCACTCAGGTGATCTTCACCGGCGACTGGTCGATGCCGGTCAAGGAAGCCGAAGCAACCAACAGCCTGATCGATCAGGGCGTCGATGTGCTGACCTGCCATGTCGATGGACCGAAGACGATGGTCGAGAACGCAGCGCGGCGTGGCGCGATGGTCTGCGGCTATCACGTCAACCAATCGCCGCTGGCGCCAAAGGCCTATCTGACCGGCGCCGAATGGAACTGGGAAGCGCTCTATCCGAAGTTCGTGAAGATGATCACCGCCGGCCAGGAGATACCGAATTTCTACCGTGGCGGTCTGAAAGAAGAGATCGTCAAGGTCTCGCCCTATGGCGAAGCGGTCTCAGCGGAGGCCCGCAAACACGCGGACGATATCAAGGCCAAACTGGTCGCCGGCGATTACGTCATCTTCAAGGGCCCGATCGCCGACAACAAGGGCAAGACCGTGATCGGCGCCGGAACCGAGCGCGGCCAGAAGGACGCCGAGCTTGAAAAGATGGACTATCTGGTCGAGGGCGTCGTCGGAGCGACCTCGTGACATCAGGCGTTGCAGATCCTGCCGAAGCGGCTGCGGTTTCTCCGGCCTCGGATCCGGGATTTCTGCAGCGCTACGGCGGGACCATCGAATACATCCTCATTCCGGGCGCGGCGCTGGTCGGCGCGCTCGGCGTGTTCGGGATATTCGTCGCCCTGTTCGGCAAAAACCCGCTCGATCTATATTTCTATATGTATTACGGCGCGTTCGGCACCTGGTTTTCCTGGCAGAACACGCTGACGCGCGCGGCTCCCCTGATATTGACGGCGCTCTGCACCGCGCTACCTGCACAACTCGGCATGGTCATCATCGGCGGCGAAGGCGCGCTTCTGATCGGCGCGCTGGCGGCAACCGGCGCGGCGCTGCTCGTGCAGTCCGCGCCGCCTCTGGTGGTGCAGCTTGTCATGGTCTGTGCCGGCATGGCCGGCGGCGGTCTCTGGATCATGCTGGCAGGCGGGCTTCGTCAATATCGCGGCGTCAATGAAACCATCTCCAGCCTGCTACTGGTCTATATCGCGCTCGCGATCCTCAACCATCTGGTCGAAGGCCCGATGCGCGACCCCGCCAGTCTCAACAAGCCGTCGACCCGCGAGATCGGCGCCGTCAACATGATCGGTTCGATCCCGGGCACCGAGGTGCATTGGGGACTGGTATTCGGCATCGTCGCCGCCATCGCAGCCTACATTCTGATCTATCACACCGTGTTCGGCTTCGCTGCGCGGGTCGCCGGCGGCAATATTCGGGCCGCCAAGATCGTGGGCCTGAGCGTCGGCCGGCTGATTCTGACGATCTGCTTCCTGGCGGGCGCATCGGCCGGCCTCGCCGGTATGATCGAGGTCGCGGCGGTTCAGGGCAAAACCAACGCCAACCTTGCCGCCGGTTACGGCTTTACCGGAATCCTTGTCGCCTTCCTGGCGCGACAGAATCCGCTCGCGATCATTCCCGTTGCGATCCTGCTCGGCGGCATCAGTGCGAGCGGCGGGCTACTGCAGCGGCGGCTTGGCCTGCCCGATGCATCGGTCCTGGTGCTGCAGGGAATCATCTTTGTCGCGGTGCTGGCGAGCGACGCGCTTTACGGGCGGATCGGCTTTCTGAAAGGCAAATCCTGAACATGGCGGACGGCACGATCGGACTCTGGACGGTCCCCCTCGCGGTGTTCGGCGGCGCGATCCGCGTCTCGACGCCGTTTCTGTTCGTCAGCCTCGGCGAATGCATCACCGAGCGCAGCGGACGCATCAACCTCGGCCTTGAGGGCACGCTCGTAATGGGCGCGATGAGCGCCTACGGCATCTCCTATCTCACGGGTTCGCCCTGGCTTGGGGTTCTCGCTGCCGGCCTGACCGGCGCCCTGCTCGGCGCGCTCCACGCCGGTATTTGCTCGCTGCCGCGGGTCAATGACATCGCCGTCGGCATCGCGCTGATGCTGTTCGGCACAGGTCTCGCGTTCTATCTCGGCAAACCGCTGATCGAACCCACGGCGCCGCGATTGCCGGCGATCGATTTCGGATGGTGGAGCGATGTCTCGCAGGTTCGCGCGGCGCTGCGAATCAACGTGCTGTTTCTGATCGGGGTGGCGCTCGCACCGATTTTATACTGGGCATTTCGCACCACACGCTGGGGCCTGCTGATCCGGACCGCCGGCGAAAGTTCGGATGCCGCGCGCGCCATGGGATATTCCGTGCTCGCGATCCGTCTGCGGGCGACCATGGTCGGCGGCTTCCTCGCCGGTATCGGCGGCTCGTTCCTGTCGCTGTTCTATCCCGGCAGCTGGAACGAAGGCCTGTCCAGCGGACAAGGCATCACCGCCGTGGCGCTGGTGATCTTCGCACGTTGGGACCCGATGCTGTGCCTGTGGGCATCGCTGGCGTTCGGTGGCGCGGCAGCACTCGGGCCGGCACTGCAGTCGGTCGGGGTCACTTCCGGCTATCATCTGTTCAACGCCGCGCCCTACATCCTCACTTTGGCGATCATGATCATCACCTGCTCGCCGAAGCGTACGCTGACCGGCGCACCGGCGGAACTTTCGATCACACGATAGCGAGACAAGAAATGGCCGAACGTTATCTGAAGTCCGAGCCCTACGCATGGCCCTACAATGGCGACCTGCGTCCGGAAAACACCGCCCTCGTCATCATCGACATGCAGACCGACTTCTGCGGCGTCGGCGGCTACGTCGACAAGATGGGCTACGACCTGTCGCTGACCCGCGCGCCGATCGAGCCGATCAAGCGGCTGCTTGCCGTGATGCGCGATCAGGGTTTCCACATCATCCACACCCGCGAGGGTCATCGGCCGGATCTGACCGACCTGCCGGCGAACAAACGCTGGCGGTCGCGCCAGATCGGCGCCGGGATCGGCGATCCCGGCCCGTGCGGCCGGGTGCTGGTGCGCGGCGAAGCCGGCTGGGAGATCATTCCGGATCTCGCACCGCTGCCGGGCGAGCCGATTATCGACAAACCCGGCAAGGGCTCGTTCTGCGCCACCGACCTTGAGCTGATGCTGCGGCTGCGCGGCATCGAGAACCTGGTTCTTACCGGCATCACCACCGACGTCTGCGTGCATACCACGATGCGCGAGGCCAATGACCGCGGCTTCGAATGCGTGCTGGTCGAGGATTGCTGTGCCGCGACTGACAAAAGCAATCACGAACACGCGCTGAAGATGATCAAGATGCAGGGCGGGGTGTTCGGGGCCGTCGCAACATCGGCAAGCTTGATCGGAGCTTTGTCATGATTATCGGCGAAGTGCCGATGCCGAGCGGGGCGCTTGGCGTCGACGCCATCGCCATGACCATGCGGTTCGGCGAATTCGTGGCGCTGGACAACGTCGAACTGAAAGTACGTCCCGGATCTTTTCATGCGTTGCTCGGCGAGAACGGCGCCGGCAAGAGCACGCTGGTGAAATGCATCATGGGCTATTATCACCCGACCAAGGGCGAAGTGGTGGTCGGCGGCCGCGAACAGGCGATCGCCAATCCGAAGGACGCCCACGCGCTTGGCCTCGGCATGGTGTATCAGCATTTCACGCTGGTGCCGGCGATGACCGTGGCTGAAAACCTGGTGCTGGCGCGCGACGATGTTCCGGCCGTCATAAACTGGGGCAAGGAAAAGCAGGAACTGGAAGCGTTTCTCGCGCGCATGCCCTTCAAGGTGCCGCTTAACGCCCGCGTGTCGGACATTTCCGCCGGCGAGCGGCAAAAATGCGAAATCCTCAAGCAGCTTTATCTCAAGCGCAGGTTTCTGATCCTTGACGAGCCGACATCGGTGCTGACGCCGGGCGAAGCCGACGAGGTGCTCGGCATGCTGCGCGCCATGGTCGTCAACGGCGATTTGACGATTTTGATGATCACGCACAAATTCCGCGAGGTGATGGCGTTCGCCGACGAGGTCACCATCCTGCGCCGCGGCAAGCTCGCCGGGCGCGGCCGTGTTGCGGATCTGACGCCGGACGACATGGCGCGTACCATGATCGGCGCGGAAGAATTGACCATTCAGCCGCCCCGGGTCGGCGAAGTGGGCGAAACACGGCTCGAACTGAGCAATCTCACCGCGCTCGACGATGCCGGCGCGGTCGCAGTGCATGGCGTTTCGCTTGCTGTCCGCGGCGGAGAAATCGTCGGCATCGCCGGGGTTTCCGGCAATGGCCAGCGGCAGCTTGTCGAGGTGCTCGCCGGCCAGCGCGAAGCCGAAAGCGGCGAAATCCGCGTGGCCGGCGACATCTATCATGCCCGCCGCGAGGAAATGCGCCGGCACAAGATGTCGCTGCTGCCCGAAGAACCGTTGAAAAACGCGTGCGTCGGCGGCATGAGCGTCGCCGACAATATCGCATTCCGCCAGTTCGATCGCGCGCCGTTCGCGAGCGGCGGGTGGTGGCTCAACCGCACGGCGTTTCAGGACGACGCCGGCAAGAAGATCGCGCAGTACAAGATCAAGACCCGTACACCCGATACACCGATTGCCGCACTCTCCGGTGGCAACGTGCAGCGCGCCGTGCTGGCGCGCGAACTGGGCGACGTGGTCGAAGTCCTGATCGCCGCCAATCCCTGCTTTGGGCTGGACTTCGCCGCCGTCGCGCAAATTCACGCGGAAATCATGGCCGCGCGAAATCGCGGCGCCGCGGTGCTGCTGGTCAGCGAGGATCTCGACGAATTACTTGAACTGTCCGACCGGCTCGCCGTGATGTTCCACGGCGAACTGGTCTATGAAGCTCGCGCCAGCGAGGCCGACCTGACGGAAATCGGACGGCACATGGCGGGGCACTGAGCGCCGGCACGAGCCGGTCTCAGCCCGCCGTCATATCATTCGGCAGGTGCTGCCAGCGGCATATGCGGATGCGAAACGCTTTCGCTGCTTGCGCCAAACCTCTCGACCGCGAGAAATCCAGCCGCCACGACGGCGTAGGCCAGCGCAACGCCGGGCGTGACGCCGAGGCCGCCGCCGATTCCGACCGCCTCGCCATGCATGAAGCCGAAATAGGTGAGCACCGCGCCTGCAAACGCGAACGCCGCGGCTTTAGTAAAGTCGCGCTCGATGACAAAGACGCCGATCGCGCCGAGCACCAAGCCCGCGAGGATCGAACCGCCGCCCATCACTTCCAGCCCATGATAGAGCACGCCTTGTTGAGGCAGCGAGGCGATGGCCGCGGTCTTGACGGCGCCGACCTTGTCGGGTGCCAGCGCCCCGACCGTCTGCGCGGCGCTAAGTGTCGCTCCAAGCATGGTGTCGATTTGCAGCTTGGCCCAGGCGGCGAGATGCGGCGTCAGGGCAAGCACGATCGCCGGCGCATGCTTGATCGGGGTGGTCTGGAACGCCTGCGCGCCGATCAGCATGCCGATATAGAGCAGGATCGGTGAAATCGCGACCACCGGCACCAGCGCCAGCAGCACCGAGATGATGCCGAACCAGGCCAGCACGACCACCATGATTCCGGTCGCCGCCGAATAGCCGATCCGGCCGCCCATCGCCTTCCAGCCGGGATGGCCGATATAAACCGCGTTGATGAACGGATTTCCCATCAGGCACCCGATCAGGCTGATGACGCCATCGGCGGTCAAGACCCGCGTGGTCGGATATTCATCGCCCGCGGCCTCGGCGCTTTCGACATTGTCCATCGCCTCGACCAGATCGTAGATGCCGAATGGAATCGCCGTCACCAGAATGATGCCGAGAAATTCAAAGCCCGAGAACACCTGACCGATCGCGGGCAACGGCAGCGAGAAGCCGAAATTTGCGAACGCGTCGCCGACGCCCTTGACGCTCAAGCCTCCGAGCCCGAAGCCGAACAGGTTCGAGCCCCAGGCGATGACCATGCCGACGGCGATCGCGACCAGTCCCGCCGGAATCCCCCTCGGAAACTTCACGCCGCCGAACCAGCTCATCAGAATGATGGCAAAGCAGACCAGACCGATCTGCGGCGTCATGTACATTTCGAGCGCCGGCCGCATCGAGATAAATGTCACCGACACGCCGGCGAGCGTGCCTAGCAAGGCGGCACGCGGCGTGATTTTCCGGATATAGGGCGCGATGAAGCCGCCGATCATCAGGATGAAGCTCTGAAAGAACACCCAGACGAGGCCGGCGGACCAGCCCTTCACGGGATCGCCGGTCTTGATCGCGATCGGCAGCATGATCACGAAGGTGACGATGAACATGTGCGGCACGCTGACGCCGGACGGAAGGGCGCAGACGTCGTTGCGTCCGGTCTTCTGCGCCAGCCGATAGGCCAGCCATGCATAGTAGAACGTGGAAAGGCACAGCATCAGGCCAAGCGCAGGGAGGATGCGGCCGAATACCAGCGTGTCCGGCATCTTCAGCACGAAGCGCAGCAGACCGGTCAGCACCAGCATGTTGACCAGGATATTGGTGCCGAATCCGAAGAACGCATTCCAGTCACCGGGCGTCCACAGCGCCGGCTTGAAACCTGATTTTTCCGCGGTCATGCTTGTGCTCATCGTGATGCTCCCGCTGCCAAATTGTTTGAAGTCTCCGCCGTCATTGCCTCAAGAACCGCGGCCGAGTCGCTGACCCAGCCGAAGATGCCACCCTGGGCCTTGATCATCTTCAGGCCCATGTCGTGGAATTCGGGAAAATACGATGCGCAGCCATCCGCCAGCACGACGCAGCGATAGCCGCGGTCGTTGGCCTCGCGCACGGTGGTATTGACGCAGACTTCGGTGGTGACGCCGCACACCAGCAAATTCGCGATGCCGTATTTCTGCAGGACATCGCCGAGTTCGGTCGCGTAGAACGCGCCCTTGCCGGGCTTGTCGATGACGATCTCATTGTCGAGCGGATAAAGCTCCGGAATGATGTCGTGCCCGGCTTCGCCGCGGATCAGGATCCGGCCCATCGGACCGGGATCGCCGATGCGCCGGCTTGGCTCGCCGCGCTCGATCTTCGCCGGCGGCGCGTCGGACAGGTCGGGCAAATGGCCCTCGCGGGTATGTACGACGAGCATCTCGTTGGCGCGGGCCGCGGCCAGCACTGCCGCGATCGGCTTCACCGCGCGCGCCAATTGCGAGACATCATTGCCCAGCGTTTCGCCGAAACCGCCCGGCTCCATGAAATCACGCTGCATGTCGATGATGAGAAGTGCGGTGGCCGACCAGTCGAGGTCGATCGGCGCTGGCTCTGCGGCGACCGTGCCGCTGGAAGGACTTCTTGAGTTCGCCATGACCTGCACGCGCCCCGAGCGAGAGAACTCTCGAAGGGAACTAAGCAAGGCCTATGCCATTGTGTACAATGCCGGACGGCATCGCTCCCCATCAGAATCTTTCGTATTTTCAGTCAGTTGTATCTTGAGCCGGGGTTTGCTTATTTCCCGGGCGACGCTTTTGCGACGTGCAAATTGCTCATTAGCTAGGCGTAATTCCGATCGCTTGCTTGCTGCTCACCGGCGTGTCCGGCGGCCACGCATCGAACGCCGGGAGGACCCAGACGACGAGTTCGATGCGGCCCGAGTGAGCCCACTCCGGAAAATCGCGCGCTTTGGTGTTGGAGGCGCGAAACCACCAGGCGGATCCAAGGATGGCGACGATCGTCAGCGCAACGATCGCCAGCATGATCGCGATGGAATCGATCAGCGTCGGCGTTTGAAAATGCCGCCAGTGTGTTGCGTAGGTCACAGACGAATCGACAGTCTGCTGTCTATTTTGACACAGTATGGCCGCAAACAAGGTAACGGCGGTACACGGACGCTGCGGAATTGAATTCCAGGCTGCGACTTGAGCCGTCCCGGGAACTGGACGGCTCTTTTTCTTGATCGGCAGGCTAAGGCTGCAAGATTTCCGGAGCCTGTCGTCGCCGTGCCTTCACCGTATTTCGCTGGCGCGGCTTGCTTCGCAATTGCCCGTGCCTACCTGCAAAGCGACATGCAACCCAAATCCAACGATCCCGGGAATCCTCTGGATGCCGCGGCACTATAGCAATGGAGGCCGAGACGCCCGGCGCCCCTCGGGTTCAGCGGCAATGGGGACATCTGCGGCACCAGCCGATCTCTCAGGGAGCGCGTCGGAGCGCTGAGGAATCTACGTCCCTTCCTGATGATGGTTTGGCGCACCAGCCCCGAATTGACCGCGGCATCCCTGATGTTGCGGCTAGTTCGCGCGGTGATGCCTGTCATCACCCTCTATGTCGGCAAGCTGATCATCGACAACGTTGTATCGCTGGTGCAGGCGCCGCATAGGCCCGAAACGCTGCGGCTGTGGCTCGACAGCGGCCTGTTGAACTGGCTGGGCCTGCTGCTTCTGGCCGAATTCGCGCTCGCCGTGCTGGCGGACATCCTTGGTCGCGTCGTGTCGTTGATCGACGGCCTGTTGTCCGAGCGCGTGACCAACGCCTCAAGCGTGCGCCTGATGCAGCACGCCGCGACGCTCGACCTCGAGGATTTCGAGGACTCCGAATTTCAGGACCAGCTCGAGCGGGCGCGCCGGCAGACCAGCGGAAGAATGTCGCTGATGGGGCAGCTATTCGGCCAGGCGCAAGATATCGTGACCGTGGTCAGTTTTGCCGCCGGCCTGATTTTCTATGCACCCTGGCTGATCGCCCTGCTCTTTTTGGCCCTGGTCCCGGCGTTTGTCGGCGAGGCGCATTTCAACGCGCAAAGCTATTCGCTTGATTTTGTCCGCACCCCGGAGCGGCGCGAACTCGACTATGTCCGGCAAACCGCCGCCAGCGTTGAGACCGCAAAGGAAGTGAAAATCTTCGGTCTCAACGGATTTCTGATCAATCGATACATCCGTCTGGCAGCCGATTTCTACGCGGCCAATCGACGGCTGGCACTGCGGCGCGCCGGTTGGGGAGGACTGTTCACCGCGATCGGCACCGTCGGCTACTATCTCGCCTATGCCTACATCACATGGCGCACCTTGACGGGAGAATTTTCGGTCGGCGACCTGACCTTCCTCGCAGGTTCGTTCCGGCGCTTGCGCGCGCTTCTTGAGGGCCTGCTGACCAGTTTCTCCAGTACGGCCGGCCAGGCGCTCTATCTCAACGACCTGTTTTCATTTTTCGAGGTGACGCCGGAAATCCTGTCGCCGCAAAATCCGCGAAGTTTCCCGAATCCTGTTCTATATGGCTTTGAGTTTGAAGACGTCGGATTTCGCTACCCCGGCTCGGAGCGATGGGCGGTGCGACATCTCAGCTTCACCCTTCACGCCGGCGAGGTGCTGGCACTGGTCGGAGAAAACGGCGCCGGAAAGACCACCCTGGTGAAGCTTCTCAGCCGGCTCTATGATCCCGTCGAAGGCCGCATCCTGCTCGATGGCCATGACCTGCGCGAGTACGATCTGGATGCGCTACGCGGCAGCATGGGCGTCATCTTCCAGGATTTCGTCCGCTACAATCTCAACGCCGGCGACAATATCGCGGTCGGAAAGATCGCCGCGCGCGACGATCTGGCGCGCATAGACCGCGCCGCGAAAAGCAGTCAGGCGGACGAGGTCGTTGCCAAATTGCCGGCCGGCTATCAGCAGATGATCGGCAAACGGTTCAAGGACGGCGTGGAATTGTCCGGCGGAGAATGGCAGAAAATCGCGATCGCGCGCGCCTACATGCGCGAGGCGGCGGTGTTGATCCTGGACGAGCCGACCGCAGCTTTGGACGCTCGATCGGAGTTTGAGGTGTTTCAGCGTTTCAAGGAACTCAGCTCCGGAAAAACAGCCATCCTGATCTCGCACCGCTTTTCCAGCGTGCGCATGGCGGACCGCATTCTGGTTCTCGCCGACGGCACCATCGAGGCTTCCGGGACCCATGATGAGCTGTTGGCCCAGTCGGGGCGCTATTCGGAACTGTTTGAACTGCAGGCCGCCGGATATCGCTGACGGCTCAAGCGGGCTCACGATAAATCCACATTTCCGCTTCCTTCGTATCGATCGAAGGCGCCGGTCGCCCCGCGCGGTTGCTTCCTGATATACGACCGATATACACTTGGGATAGGACTCAAGCGGCCTATCCCCGTGCGCCTTTTTCACCGGCAGATGTGAGGCTCGATTTGAAATCGAAGACGCCGACGAAACGCCGGCCGCGCGCGACCGAGGCCGAGGACGGCACGCTGACCGATCGCGCCTATCGCGAGCTTGAAGAGATGATTGTGACGCTGCAATTGTCGCCCGGAACGGTGCTGTCGGAACAGGCACTCGCCGCGCGTCTGAAGATTGGCCGAACCCCGATCCGGGAAGCGCTGCAACGCCTGGCGCGGGATGGCCTTGTTGTGATCATGCCGAGGCGCGGCATCATGGTCTCCGAGATCAATTTGCGACTGCAACTGCGGCTGCTCGAGGTGCGTCGCGAGCTTGAACGGCTGATGGCGAGCCTGGCGGCCGAACGCGCCTCGCCCGACGAACGCCGCGAATTCGCCGAGGTGGCGGAAGCCATGCTGGCGGCCGCCGCCAAATCGGACGACATCGCCTTTATGCGCCTCGACCAGCGTTTCAACATCCTGATCGCGATGGCAGCCCGCAACGAATTCGCCCACCGCTCGATGGGCCTGATGAACGCGCTGTCGCGCCGGTTCTGGTACCAGCACTATCAGGAGGTCGCGGATCTGCCGCTGGCCGCCAGGCTGCACGCGGCGGTCGCCGAAGCGGTTTCGCAGAAGAAAGTCAAGGCCGCCGCGACCGCGTCCGACCGGCTGATCGACTACATCGAGGATTTCGCACGCAAGACGCTCGACACCTGAGCGGCATCAATCGAATGTAATGACGCTGCGAATGGTTTCGCCGCGCTTCAACGCAGCGAAACCATCGTTGATCTCTTCCAGTGCAATGCGGCGGGATATCAACTCGTCGAGCATCAACGAGCCGTCGAGATAGGCACGCGCCAGCAGCGGAAAATCGCGTCGTGGCCGCGCATTGCCGTAGCTGACGCGGCGGATGCGTTTCTCCTGCATCAGCGAGCCCCAGCGAAACGCGACGTCCTTGTTGACGTCAATCTTGCCGAGCCAGATGACCTGGCCGCCGGGCCGCACGGCTTCGGTGGTCATCCGAAAAGCCGAAGCGCTCCCCGCCGATTCGATGACGACGTCGGCGCCGCGGCCGCTGGTTTCTCGTTTCGCAGCAGCGATCACATCGTCCTTCGATGCATCGACGCCAAGGGTTGCCCCCATTCGCTGCGCCAACACCAATTTCGCGGGATCGAGGTCGACTGCGATGATCACCCCCGCGCCTGCCAGCCGTGCGCCCTGCACCGCGGCGAGACCGACGGCGCCGCAACCGACCACCATCACTGTATCGCCATGCGCGATCGCGCCGAGATTGAGCGCGGCGCCGGCGCCCGTCATCACGCCGCAACCGATCAGGCAGGCGCGGTCGAACGGGACCTCCTTCGGAACCGGAATAGCCTGCTGATCCGGCACGATGCAGTATTCGCCGAATGCGCCCATGAACATCAACTGCTGAAGCTCGCGGCCGTCGGCCAGTGCAGCGCGGCTTTCGCCGTCAAACGCGCGGGCCTTGGGTCCTTCGCCGAGATATTCCTCACACAGGATCGGCGCGTCGCGGTCGCAGTAAAAGCATTGCCCGCAATGCGGATTCCATGACAGCACCACATGGTCACCGGCTTTGACGCTGCGCGCGGCCGCACCCACGCGTTCGACGACGCCCGCGGCTTCGTGCCCGAGCACGATCGGCATTGGATAGCGCAGCGATCCCTCGACCACCTCCAGATCGGTGTGACAAAGCCCCGCCGCGCGAACCCGCACCAGCACGTCGGTCGGCTTCAAGTTCGCAGCGGTAACGGTTTCGATCGACAATGGCGTTTGCGCGGCATGCAGCACCGCGGCACGATACTGCAGCGTCATTCAGGCGACCGCCTTGCCGGCCAGTCCGGCCAGAGCCAGGTCAATATCCGCCGAACTCATCTCCCACTCGTTTCCGAAATTCGCAACGATAGCGCGCATGAAGGACTCGACCGCGGCCTTCGCGGCGGCATTGTCGCCGAGATGATCGGCCAACAGCGCCAGCGCGAGCTGGCGCGGCTCAGGACCCTCGTAGCTCCATTCGAAGCCGTTCTTGCTGAACTCCATGATGTTCATGCAAGGATCGAGCGGCGCACCATCGACGGTGACCTTGACGCCGTCAATGGTCCGGTCTCCCGCATAGTGTTTCATTATGCTCTCCTGTCTTAAAAGCTGCCCGCTTAGGTCCCGGAATGCCGGCATCTGCGCGCCGGAAAAATCGCAGCGCGCTTCATAAGAGCCTATCGCCATCGCTGGGCTTCTCGTGCGCTCGTTGCCATACCATAAATATATCAACGAGATCGCAGCAAGCGCTATTTCGGTCAGCGTCTGTCAACAGCCTCGAAACAATCATTGTCGGTCTAATAGATTGGTGATATATCAGACGCCAATGGCCTTGCGAAGGATGGAGACGACGTGATGGAACTATCATCAAGTCCGATGACGGAGCGGCAGCGAAACTACCGGGCGACGTACCGCTACCGCATCGCCGGCTGGTACAATGGCTGGCTCCACGTCTTCGTGATTTATGTGATCGGGTTCACCGCGCTGTCGGTCTATTTCGCCAACGTCAGCGAGCTGCGCTGGTGGGAGCTGGGGATCGTGCCGGTGACTTTCCTGTGCGCCAATTTCTTCGAGTGGTGGATTCATCGCTTCGTCATGCACAGGCCCTCGCAGGTGAAAGCGTTCCGTGCGATCTACAATCGCCATACGCTGATGCATCATCAGTTCTTCACCGAGCATGAGATGCGCTTTGCCGATCATAACGACTGGCGCGTGACTTTCTTTCCGCCCTACGCGCTGGTGACCTTCACCATGATGTCGATCCCGCCGGCGCTGGTTCTGGGCTGGCTGATCTCGCCCAATGTCGGCTGGCTACTGATCTCGACGACCACATCGATGTATCTGATCTACGAATTCATGCATTTCTGCTGCCACGTCGATGAGAACTGGTTCGTGCGCCATGCTCCCTTCGTCAACACCATCCGGCGTCATCACACGGCCCATCACAATCAGTCGATCATGATGGAGCGAAACATGAACCTGACATTCCCGGTGATGGATTGGCTGTTTGGCACCTCAGATCTCGATCGCGGCCTGATCGGCCACCTGCTGAACGGTTACGACACCCGCTTCGTCAAGACCAACATGCGCAAGACCTCGCGCACGCCGAGACCGGAGCTGGCGCAGCCGTCCGCGGGATTTATCGCGCCGGCCGGGTAACGCGCCCCGCCCGATGTCGCTGCGCAACCGTGCAAAGGAGCCGCCATGCAGGCCATCGAACCGAACTGGATTTCGCTGCTCTGGTTCGCGGCCTTTGCGACCATCGGCACCGTCGCCTTGCTGATCGTCGCCGGCATGTTTCCGCTGCCGGCCCGCCCGGGATCGGGCATGTCAACGCTGCTGGTGTTCGGCAACGCCGTTCTGCTGGCCGGGCTGCTGACGGGCACCGGACTTTACGGCTACGCCGAACTTCGGTGGAGCACGCTGGTCGTCGTGGCGGGCCTCGTCGTGCTGTTTGCGCCCGGGCTTTTCGAGGCATGGCCATCGTCGTTGCGCGATGGCAGCACCGGGCTTGTCGTCCTGATCGGCGTTCAGATTCTAGCGCTCGCAACGCTTGCGAGAGTCGCGGGCTCGTCCTGGATAAACCTGTCGTGAATTTGTGCGGAGAATGCGATGCCGGTGAAAATCAAACTTGGTCTTTCGCTGGTTGTCGTCCTGGTGGCGGCGACTGCTTTTTATTTTCAACATATGCTCGGGCATGACCGCATCCAGTACGTCGTCGCATTCCTCGGCTTCTTCATGATTTTCGCGATGTGGCTGTTTCCCGAAGTCAAGCGGGATGAATCGGCCAGCGCCGCTCGCCGCGACACGTCAGCAAGATAGATCGATCGACACGCGACCGCGTATCCTCACAGGAATGCCGAAGCTAGCGCCGGCGCTTCCGTCAGCGCATGTGCCATGTATTCGAGGCCGGCGGCCAGCCGGGGACGGCCAATCGGGCCGCCGAGGCAAACGCGCACCGCCTCAGGCGGCGCGCCGCTCGCGGTAAATGCGTCACTGGCGACCACGCCAATCCCGGTGGTGCGCATGTGCTCGACAAAGGCGGTGCAATTCCACAAGCCGGGAAGCTGGACCCAAATATTGAAGCTCAACATATCGCTCTTGTGCATTCCCTTCGGCAATGTTTCCGAGACGAGCCTCTGCCGCGCGGTCGTCTCGCTGCGTATGAACCGGAGCATCGTATCGGCGGTGCCGTCTTCGATCCATCGCGTTACCAGGGCGACGGTCAGCGGCGATGCCATGACCGTGGCGGCGCGAAGTGCTGCTGCGAATGGCCATATCGAACGGGTATCGGGCACCACGACGTAAGCGGCGCGAAGCCCGGCGCCAATGCATTTGGCCAAACCGGCGACATGCCAAGTGAGATCCGGCGCGATTGCGGCGAATGGCGCATGGCCGTGCGCGGGGATAAAACCATAGGCATCGTCCTCGACGATCGGAAGTTTGAAGCGTCGTGCCGTAGCTGCGATATCGCGCCGCCGCTGATCGCTGATCGTGATGGTGGTCGGGTTTTGCAATGTCGGATTGAGATACAGCGCTTTCGGATTCAGTTTCTTGCAGGCCTCGGCGACGGCACCAACGTCCACGCCTTCGGCATCCATCCGCAAGCCGACCAGTTGCAGGCCGAGCTGCGCCGCGATCGATCGAATCCCGGGATAGGTCAGCGCTTCGCAAAGCACGACATCGCCCGGCCTCGCGAGAATGGTAAGAATCCCGAGCAATGCCGGATGGGCGCCGGGCGACACGAAAATCCTTTCCTGCGCGGGCACCAAGGCGCGCCGGCCCAGCCAGCTCGAGGCTGCGTCCTTGTCGGCCTGCGTGCCGCCGAAGCCCTGATAGCGCAGCAGCGCAACGATATCGCGCGACACATATTCCATGCCTGCCTGCATCCGTTCGATCAACTCGGGATCGTCCGGCTCAGGCGGAAGATTCATCGAAAGATCGACCGGACGCGGCGGCGGCATTTGCTGGCCACGTCGTGGCCGCGGCCTGTCGCGAACAAAAGTGCCCTGCCCGACCTTGGATTCGATCAGGCCTCGCTTGCGGGCTTCGACGTAGCCGCGCGCCACTGTCGTGAAATCGACATCGAGACGCTTGGCAAGCTTGCGCTGCGGCGGCAGCCGGTCTCCGACCGCAAGTCTGCCGGCTCCAATGTCGGTTGCGATGGCCTCGGCGATGGCGAGATAACGCGGTTTGTCACTGGTCGTGAGGTCGGGCGTCCACTCGGCCATCAGATGCTTTCATTGTTGGATCGAGTAATTGACTGCATATTGTTGCGTATAGGATTTTTTGCCAAAAGTTTCAATCGTGGATTTAAGACGCGCGCTGGCGGCAGGGATTGACGTTTTTCAATACGCTTTGCTCATCGCAAATGCACTGCGCACAGGAAATATACGCATTTTTTTGCGGCAGCGATTCGGATCCCGTCAAAAATCCATTCACTATTGAGTGCATAATTGAATGTAAATTGACTGTTTTGATGAACCGTTGTGCAGAACCTCAACTGGCACATCCGTTGCAAAGCTTGCGGCGCGCCCGGCCGACGCCTGGGACGATCACAAGGAGTGGAACATGCCAGCCGTATCAATGCCAGCACGCCAGAAAGGCGACTACCTCGTCGATTATGAGCAGAAAGTTTTTGAAGATGTGAAAGCGAAGCCCGGCGAAAAAGCGCTGGTCACGTTTCACACGGTCGCCTTTGAAGGCTCGATCGGATTCGTCAATATGCTGCAAGCCACGCGCCTGATGCGCAAAGGCTTCGAGACCTCGATCCTGCTTTACGGACCCGGCGTCACGCTCGGCGTGCAGCGTGGGTTCCCGAAAATCGGCGACGAAGCGTTTCCGGGTCACCAGAACTTCAACAACACGCTGGTCAAGTTCATGGCGGAAGGCGGCAAGGTCTATGCGTGCCGCTTCGCGCTGCAGGCGCTCTACGGTCACGGCGAGCCTTCGCTGATCCCCGGCATCATCCCGATCAGTCCGCTCGACGTGCTGGATCTCACGCTGATGCACCGCAACGACAACGCCTTCATGCTCCACACCTGGACGCTCTAGGCCGCGACATCAACCGCCAGCGGCGGACCGGATGGAGAGAAGCAAATGGCCGAGAAACAAATCGTCAGGGTTGCCGCGGTGCAGATCGCACCCGATCTCGATACGCCGACGGGGACGCTCGATCGCGTTCTCGCGGCGATCGCGGAGGCCGCAGCCAAGGGAGCCGGACTTGCGGTGTTTCCCGAAACGTTCGTGCCCTGGTATCCCTATTTCTCTTTCATCCGTCCGCCGATGCTAAGCGGCGCCGAACACATCCACCTCTACGACAACGCGGTCGTCGTTCCCGGCCCCGTCACCGAAGCGGTGGCCGCGGCGGCCCGCAAATACAACATCGTGGTCGTGCTCGGTGTCAACGAGCGCGACCACGGCACGCTGTACAACGCCCAGCTGATCTTCAACGCCAACGGCGCGCTGGTTCTGAAGCGACGCAAGATCACGCCGACATTTCACGAGCGCATGATCTGGGGTCAGGGCGATGGCTCCGGCTTGAAGGTGGTCGACACCGCGGTCGGGCGCATCGGCGCGCTGGCTTGCTGGGAACATTATAATCCCCTCGCCCGCTATGCACTGATGGCCCAGCACGAAGAGATTCACGTTGCCCAGTTCCCGGGCTCGCTGGTCGGCCAGATCTTCGCCGACCAGATCGAGGTGACGATCCGCCATCACGCGCTTGAGAGCGGCTGCTTCGTCGTCAACGCCACCGGTTGGCTCAGCGAAGACCAGATTGCCAAGATTTCGCCCGAGGAAGGACCGCGCAGCGGAATCCGCGGCGGCTGCATGACCGCCATCATCACTCCCGAGGGCAAGCACATTGTTCCGCCGCTCACCTCCGGCGAAGGCATCCTGGTTGCCGATCTCGACATGGCGCTGATCGTCAAACGCAAGCGCATGATGGACTCGGTCGGCCATTACGCGCGGCCAGAACTGCTGTCCCTGCTATGGGACGATCGCCCGGCGATCCCGCTCCACCTGTCACGTGCCGCACCGTCCCTCTTCACCTCCGGAGGACAATCCGATGAAGCCCATTCTGGTGCACGAACAACCGAAGTCGATGCCGACCGAGCAGCTGATCAACGAGTTGCAATCCTTCGGAGTTCGTCTCGTTGATCCCAAGGCCGCCGGCGACAGCCGGCGCGGCGGGGCCGGCCCCTCCGATCACATGCCGATGACGATCGACGACGCGACCGTGATGATCCCGGTCCACAATGCGCCGGCATTCGAGAGTCCGTACATCGTCGACAAACCGGATGCGCTGGGCCGCAGCCAGGTCAGCCGCGACGGCGCTGTGATCGGCGAAGTGAAATTCCAGCTCCGGCCGCGCTTTTACGAACGCTCGACGGCTGACGGCATTCCTTATTCGAAAATTGCGACGCTGCACGGCCGCGATGTGCTGGCGACGACGATCCTGCAAGCCTGCATCCGATATCAAAGCCGTACCAAGACCTGCCAGTTCTGCGCCATCGGCCAATCCCTCGCCGCCGGCCGGACCATTGAACGCAAGACGCCGGAGCAACTCGGCGAAGTTGCCCGCGCGGCCGTCGAGCTCGATGGCGTCACCCATATGGTGATGACAACCGGAACGCCGCCAGGCCGCGACCGAGGCGCCATGATCCTGTGCGAAAGCGCGCTGGGCGTCAAAGCGGCGGTCGATCTTCCGATCCAGGGACAATGCGAACCACCCGACGACGACATCTGGTTTCAGCGAATGAAGGACGCCGGCGTCGATTCACTCGGCATGCATCTGGAAGCCGTCACCGAGCGGGTGCGTCAGCGCATCATGCCGGGAAAGGCACAGGTTTCGGTGCAGCGATACTTCAGGGCGTTCGAGGCGTCGGTGCCGGTCTTCGGACACGGCCAGGTCTCGACCTATATCCTAGCCGGACTCGGCGACAGCCAAAAAGAGATCCTCGACATCTGCGAGCGTCTCGTCGGCATCGGCGTTTATCCCTTCGTGGTGCCGTTTGTGCCTATTGCAGGCACGCCGCTGGAAAGCCACCCGACACCGTCTCCGGCCTTCATGCATGAAATCCTCGGGCCGCTGGCAAAAATCCTGCGCGAGGGCGGTCTGAACTCCAGCGACATCAAGGCGGGCTGTGGCAGATGCGGCGCCTGCTCGGCGCTTTCGACTTACGAGAAGAGAGTGTCGGCATGATCTTCGAACCCTTCAAGCCGTTTCTCGCCAGCGCCTACCAGATCAAATTCGCGACCGAAGCATGGGAGAAACGCGGCGCTGCCACCCTGCGCCAACAAGTGTTCTGCGTCGAACAGGGGTTGTTCGACGGCGACGATCGCGACGCGGTCGACAACATTGCAATTCCTCTCGTGGCGATTTCCCTGTTCGGCGTGGCCGCGGATGCCGTGGTCGGCACCGTTCGCATCCACCAGCATCCGGAGGATCCGGGCGTCTGGTGGGGTTCTCGGCTGGCGGTAACCGGGCAGTATCGCCGTCTCGGCGCCGTTGGCGCCGGCTTGATCCGACTTGCCGTGGCCTCGGCGCATGCGCGCGGCTGCCACACCTTCCTCGGCAACATCCAGAGCCAGAATGCCGATTTGTTCCATCACATGCACTGGCGAACGCTCAACGAAGTCGAACTGTACGGCAAGCCGCATCACATGATGCAGGCCGACCTCGATTTCTATCCGCCATTCCTGCAACCCGAGGTCGGCTTTCTGTCGCTACCGAAGCTGGCCGCGTAATGATGGGCTCGCTCGCTATATCCGCGCTTGCGCAGCGGCTCCGATGCAGCAAAGGCATCGCAGCCAAGAGCGACATCGCGTCGGTCGCGCGATCGCTGGGCCTGTCGGGTGTCGGCGTCATTCCGGTTGGTGACGATTGTGCCGCGATCCCCGACGGCGACGGTTATCTGCTGTTCGCCATCGAAGGCTTCATGAACGAATTCGTCGCCGGCGATCCATGGTTCGCTGGCTGGTGCGGCGTCATGGTCAACATATCCGACATCGCTGCAATGGGAGGACGGCCGGTCGCCGTCGTCGATGCGATCTGGGCGAATGGCGAAGCCGAGGCCGCGCCGGTGCTGGCCGGTCTGAAAGATGCGGCGAAGGCCTTTGGGGTTCCCGTCGTCGGCGGACACACCAACATCCGCACCGACCGAGGTCAGCTGTCAGTCGCGATTCTCGGCCGCGCCAGCAAGCTGTTGACCAGCTTCGACGCATCGCCCGGCGACAGATTGATCGCGGCCGTCGATCTGCGCGGCCGTTACCGCGAGCCGTTTTCGAACTGGGAAGCCGCGACCGACGCGCCGCATTCGCGCCTGCGAGGCGACATCGAACTATTGCCCGCGATCGCGGAAGCCGGCTTGTCGCGCGCCGCCAAGGATATCAGCCAGGGCGGCATCGTCGGCACCGCGGCCATGCTTGCGGAATGCTCCGGCGTCGCCATCGACATCGACCTTGAGGCGGTTCCGAAACCCGATGGCGTCGCGCTCGAGCGCTGGCTGCTGACGTTTCCGAGCTTCGGCTATTTGCTCTCCGTCAAGCCGTATGATGTGGCCGAGGTGATGTCCCGCTTTACGGCGCGCGGAATCGCCGCCGCCGATATCGGCACGGTCGGACACGGGAACCGCCTTACCGTCGGCGACGGCATTGCATCCGAAACGATCTGGGATTTTGCGCAGAAGCCTTTGATCGGCGCCGGACCACCGTCACCAATCATGGTCGAGGCGGTGGCATGATCGCAAGCAACCGGCCTCCGCGAACTGCCATCCTGGTCCACTCCACCAATCCTCGTGGAGGCGTCGTTCACGGGCTCGAATTGGCTGACAGCCTCACCCGGCTTGGTTATGAGGCGGTGATTCATGCGCCTGACGCCAGCGGCAAGGGATTCTTCCGGGCGCCGCTGTCGCCTGCGATTGCTGTGATGGCTTCCCCGGCGGGGAGGAGCGTCGCGGAAATGGTGCAAGCGCGCATCGCCGACTATGTCGGGCATTTCGAGCTGCGGGCCAACCGGCAATTCGACGTCTTTCATGCGCAGGATTCGATCTCGGGTAATGCGCTGGCGACCTTGAAGCAGCGCGGCTTGATCCGGCGCTTTGCGCGCACCGTCCACCATATCGACAGCTTTCAGGATCGCTGCCTCAGCGATTGGCAAACGCGCTCGATTACCGAGGCTGACGAATTGTTCGTTGTGAGCGAGCTCTGGCAATCCCGGATCATGGCGGAATTCGGCCGCGCCTCCACCAAGGTCGGAAACGGGGTCGATACCGAACGCTTCACCAACAATGCCCGCGCACTCGACCAGCAAGTGCGGAATCAATATGGCATCAACGGATGCCCGGTGCTTCTTTCCGTGGGCGGCGTCGAGGAGCGCAAGAACAGCCTTCGAATCCTTGAAGCGTTCCGGCAGCTATTGCGAATTCATCGGGATGCCCAACTCGTAATCGCCGGCGGTGCATCGCTACTCGATCACGCGACGTATCAACGACAATTCGACGCCTTGATCGCGGCAGACAGCGAGCTCAGCCGCGCCGTCGTTTGCCTCGGTCCGGTCCCGGATTCTGAAATGCCGTCACTGTACCGGATCGCCGACGCGCTGGTGTTTCCGTCCGTCAAGGAGGGCTTCGGCCTTGTCGTTCTGGAGGCGATGGCGAGCGGCACGCCGGTGGTCACCTCGCGGATCGCGCCGTTCACCGAATATCTCGGTGCCGACGACGTGGTCTGGTGCGACCCCCTGAGCGTGGCGTCGATCGCCAATGCCATGGCGATCGTTCTGGCCGAGCCGCTGCATTCGAGGATGGCGCAGCGCGGCACGCTGATCGCGCGGCAGCATGACTGGAACAACACCGCACGAGCGCATCTGCCGGCCTATCAGAAGCTGATGGAGCTGCAGCATGCCTGAGATGCTGTTTCAGATTCGCTGGCCGGACGGCGCGATCGAACAATGCTATTCGCCATCGCTGGTGATCCGGGATTATCTCACCGTCGGCGAAACCTATAGGGTGCCGGAATTCCTGCAGCGCAGCCGCACCGCGCTGACCATCGCCAGCGCTCGCGTAAGGGAAAAATACGGCTTCGCCTGCTCGCGGGCGATGGCACAGCTTGCAAGGCTTGAAGCCGCCGCCGGTCGTTTCGACGACAGGAGCGGCGATCGCGTCACCGTCATATCCTTCCACGAATAGACCAGGAACGTCACATGACAAATTCATCACTTCCCTCGCACGCCAGCGTTGTCATCATCGGCGGCGGTCAGGCCGGTCTCGCCATGAGCTATCATCTCAGGCAGAGCGGCATCGATCATGTCATTCTGGAGAAGCACCAGATCGCTCATTCCTGGAAGACCAAGCGCTGGGACGCCTTTTGCCTGGTGACGCCGAACTGGCAGTGCCGGCTTCCGGGATATCCCTATCAAGGCAGCGACCCCAAGGGCTTCATGCTGCGCGACGAGATCGTCGCCTATATCGAGAATTACGCCAGGCACATCTCCGCACCGGTCAGGGAAAGCGTCGCCGTCACCCGCCTGAAGCAGGATGCAGACGGCGGATTTGCGCTTGAGACCAGCGCGGGCGAGATGACGGCGGAAGCCGTGGTGCTCGCGGTCAGCGGCTATCACGTACCGAACGTGCCGCGGATGGCGGATCGGCTCGACGGATCGGTGACGCAGTTGCATTCCGCCGCCTATCGAAGCCCGGCGCACTTGCCGCCGGGTGAGGTCGTCGTGATCGGCAGCGGCCAGTCCGGCTGCCAGATCGCCGAAGACCTGCATCTGGCGGGACGCAAGGTGCACCTCGCCGTCGGCAGCGCACCGCGATGCCCGCGGGTCTATCGCGGCCGCGATGCCGTCGAATGGCTCGACGATCTCGGTCAGTACGACCTGCCAGTCGATCAGCACGGCCTGAAGGAGAAGGTCCGCAAGAACGCCAACCACTATCTGACCGGACGGGATGGCGGCCGCGATATCGATCTGCGCAGGTTTGCCCTCGAAGGGATGTCGCTGTACGGCCGGCTCAGGGATGTCGAGGGCGGGCGGCTGATATTTGCCGACGACCTTGCGAGAAATCTCGACAATGCCGATCGCGTCTATAACGGCATTTGCGGCCTGATCGACGATCACATCGCGCGCAACGCCATCGATGCGCCGGCCTCGCCGCATTATGCACCGGTATGGACCCCGACCGACACGCCCGCCGAACTCGATCCGTCGAAGGCCGGCATCTCCACGATCATCTGGACCACCGGCTTCCGGTCCGACTGGTCGTGGGTCGAGCTGCCGATTTTCGACGGCACCGGCTATCCGACCCATCGCCGGGGCGTGACGTCGATGGACGGCGTCTATGTGCTCGGCCTGCCCTGGCTTTACACCTGGGGCTCGGGACGCTTTGTCGGCGTCGGCCGGGATGCGGCCTATGTGACCCAGCATCTGCTGGGCAACTCCGCGGCATCAAAGAGCGCCAGCCAACGATTGGCGGCCAGCGCCGCGTGATTTTCAGCGCTCCGCAAATGCCTTCTCGACCACGAACTGTCCGGGCTCGCCGTGATTGCCTTCGCCGAAGCCCTTGCCGAGCAGAAGCGCCCGGGTGTCGTGAACCAGAGCAGGACTGCCGCAGATCATGACGCGATCGTGGTCGGCTTCAAGCTGCGCCACGCCAGCGTCGCTGAACAATTTGCCTGATGTGATCAGGTCCGTGATGCGGCCGCGATTGCGGAACGGATCGCGCGTCACAGTGGGATAGTAGATCAGCTGGTTGCGCACCAGGTCGCCGATCAATTCGTCTTTCGGCAGCTTCTCGGTGATCATCTCGCCATAGGCGAGCTCGGCGACGCGGCGGCAGCCGTGCAGCAACACCACCTTTTCAAAGCGCTCATAGGTCTCCGGGTCCTTGATCACGCTCAGGAACGGCGCGAGCCCGGTGCCGGTGCCGATCAGATAGAGATTGCGGCCGTCCTCGAGATTGTCGATCACCAGCGTGCCGGTCGCCTTGCGACTGACGATCACCTCGTCGCCTTCCTTCAGATGCTGGAGCCGCGAGGTCAGCGGCCCGTCCGGCACCTTGATCGAGAAGAATTCCAGCCGGTCCTCGTAATTGGCGCTGGCGACGCTGTAGGCGCGCAGCAGCGGCTTCTCGCCGACCTTCAGGCCGATCATGGTGAATTCGCCATTGCGGAACCGGAACGAGGATTCGCGCGTGGTCGTGAAGCTGAACAGGGTGTCGGTCCAGTGATGGACGCTGAGGACGCTTTCCAGATTGAAATTGCTCATTCCGCTTTGATCCTGGGTGAAGGGTCCTGAAGAAGCTCGCCGGTTGCACGGGTCAATTCATTTGTATACAAATGAATAATCCAACTTGATCCTGGCGTCAAGCCGGGCTCAAGTTGGTTTCGATGACGCGAAGGCATTGAGCAGAAAGGAATAAATCCATGGCCCATGACGCACCCCAGGCAGCCGGCCCGACAAAACTGGTGATCCGCAATATCGGCCTGCTGCTGAGCGGCGCGATGGAGAAACCGATCCTCGATGCCGATACGATTCTGGCCGAAAACGGCAGGATCACCGCGATCGGACGGGCTGGGGATATCAATGCCGAGGGTGCGACGACAGTCATCGATGCCAACGGAACCACCGTCACGCCGGGCCTGATCGACAGCCATGTTCATCCCGTCGCCGGCGACTGGACGCCGCGGCAAAACCAGATCGGCTGGATCGACAGCTTTCTCAACGGCGGCGTCACCACCATGATCTCCGCCGGCGAGGTTCACATGCCCGGCCGGCCGCGCGATGTGGTCGGCGTCAAGGCGATGGCGATTTTCGCGCAGCGCGCGTTCGATAATCTCCGCCCCGGCGGCGTCAAGGTCCATGCCGGCGCGCCGGTGATCGAACCCGGCATGGTCGAGGAAGATTTCAAGGAATTGGCCGCGGCCGGCGTCAAGCTGCTTGGCGAAGTCGGACTCGGCGGCGTCAAGGACGGACCCACCGCGCGCAAGATGGTGGCGTGGGCGCGCAAATACGGCATCCAAAGCACCATCCACACCGGCGGCCCCTCGATTCCGGGCTCCGGCCTGATCGACAAGGATGTGGTGCTGGAAGCCGACACCGATGTGGTCGGCCACATCAATGGCGGCCATACCGCCCTGCCCGACGGGCAGATCCGCTGTATCTGCGAAGGCTGCAAGCGCGGCCTCGAACTGGTCCACAATGGCAACGAACGCGCGGCACTTTATACGCTGCGGATTGCGCGCGAGATGGGCGACCTTAACCGCGTCATCCTCGGCACCGATGCGCCGGCCGGCTCCGGCGTGCAGCCGCTCGGAATCTTGCGCATGGTGTCGCTGCTGTCGTCGCTCGGCGATGTGCCTGCGGAAATCGCGTTCTGCTTCGCCACCGGCAACACCGCGCGAATGCGCGCGCTGGATTGCGGCATCGTCGAGGTCGGGCGCGCGGCGGACTTCGTCATCATGGACAAGGCGCAGCATTCCGCCGGCAAGGACATCCTCGACAGCGTGCAGCTCGGCGACCTGCCCGGCATCGGCATGACCATCATCGACGGCATCGTCCGCACCCAGCGCAGCCGCAACACACCACCGGCGACGAAAGTGCCTGAGATCGTCGGGCATTGATTGATCCGGTGACCCCGGATCAGCAGCGCACCGCGCCGCGAGACATAGCGCGTCCGAAAGACGCGCGTGAACGCGCTTATGGCGCTGCGCAGCATCCGGGGCACGCAAACATGCCTTTGTCTTCTCGCGGCGCGGTGCGCCCGGGTTGTGCAGGAATCCTTCGCCCAAAGAGGGCGTGGGGAATGCCGGGTGCCCGTTGCACCCGCAGCCTCGTGCGCAAAGTGTATAGCACACGCGTTAGTCACCACGGTCGCACCGGAATCACCCGGCATTCCCGCACGCGAATGGTTTTAACGGTTTCCTTCGTACTCTCCCCGGTGATCGGGCTTTGTTGTCACCGTCGCCTCGCGGAAGTTTTCTTCCGCGAAGCTTGACGCCAACCATTGAGGCGTCAGGACCACACGTCTGTAAATACACGGAAAGCGAACCCGCTGAAACGAACAAATCCCTGCAAAGACAAGGGCTTTAGTTCTATCCTGACATTCTGGATTTCGGCAGGTTTCGTCAAAATAACGGCCGGGCCTTTGCCCGGCGCTTTCATCGGCCCAACATCGGAGCTGAAACCGTGTCTGATATCACCATCAAGGAACCGACCGGCAGGCGGCGCAACGGCACCCTCCTGACCGACCGCCTATGCGAAACGCGGGTCGCCAAGCGCGTCAAATACTACGACCGCAAATGCCGTGGGCTTTATGTCAGCATTAGCCCGGCCGGTATCGCGACCTTTTCCTGCAACTTCACCAATGCGGCCGGAAAGCCGACGAGCAGCAAAATCGGCACCTATCATCGGGAGATTTTCAAGGTCGCCGATGCTAGGGCCAAGGTCTCGGCTTTGAAGGCCAAGGGCGGCGCTGCGATCAGCGAGATTCTGTGCCAACAGAAATCAGAGGCGAACAGGCGCGGCGTGACCGTGGATCAGGTTATCGCCGAACGCGTCGAATGGATGAAAACCAAAGTGCTCAAGCGTGACGGCGAGATGCGCCCCCGTATCGAAACGTGGCGCAACGTCGAAAGCCACCTGCGGCGCTTCATCAGTCCACGACTAGGCAAGAGGATTGCCAGCGAGGTTACTAACGGCGACATCGCGCAATTGTCGGATGACATCGTCGCGGGCGAGTTCGGCAAGCCGTCAACGGCCAACGCTCGTCACATGCGCCGCGCTGCATCGGCGATGTTCACATGGGCGGCCGGTCCCAGCCGAGGGTATGTCACCACGTCGCCCTGCATCCATCTGGATAAACTTGACGAGGAATATCCACGCGACCGCGTGCTGTCTGAGAGCGAGATCAGGACACTGTGGCACGGCCTCGACCGCAATGATCTGCCATGGGACCGCACAACACGGCTCGCGATCAAGTTTGCGCTGGTCACCATGCTACGGTCGGGCGAGCTGCTTGGCATCCAACGCGACGAGCTGAATCCAAATTACGGCACCGTCGACATTCCGGCGAGGCGGGTGAAGAAACGCCGCGTCATCAATCAGCCGCTCTCTGATCTCGCGCTGGAAATCCTGACGGAATCCATGGGCGACCATGACTTCGCTTTTGTCGGCCGCTTCGGCGACGCCCCACTGGCCCGGCAAGCCATGTCCGGCGCGTTGAAGGGCACAAGGCACAGAAACGGCGAGGTCAAGACACCGGGCATCTGCGCCTTGCTCGGCATCGCACCATTTACACCGCATGACTTGCGGCGCACGGCTGCAACGATGTGCGGCAATCTTGGTCTATCGGAATCCGCTATTTCGCAGTGTCTCGACCATCAGGCCACCAAGGGAGAGGATGGCCAGCCGTTGCCGGCGGTCACCAACAAAGTTTATAATCTCTCTGTCGCCGGCCGTGTCGAGCGAAAGCGCAAAGTGCTGGACGCATGGGCCATCCAGTTGCGGCGCATCGTTGGCGATGTTCCTGTTGCGGTCGGGCTGCTTGCGGCCTGATCTGAATCAAAAGCACCAATTATACGACACGTCGATGACACCGCGTCTCGCAATGTCCGCTTTGCTGTGCACAGCGGACTTAGCCCGGACATCACGCGACGTCCGAAAAGTGCCCAATTAGCGACTCACGGACCTGACCTGCTATAAAAAAGACCATCACTGAAGCGACCCTGTTCATTAGGCCACCATCGCGACATCGAAGTCGCGAACAATCCCGGAGGAATTGGCATGCCCACACGGCGTCAATTTTTGAAGACGGGCGTTGCTGGCGCCGCCAGCGGCATCGTCTTTTGCGGCTGCGGTCTCCTGCACGGCGCGCACGCCCAGCAGCCGGTACGGCAGACATTGCCCGTCATGGTCGGTGGCAAGCGGGTCAAAACCATCGACGTGCACGCTCATTGCCAGTTCCGCGAAGCCGGCGCTTTGCTCGCTAGCGCTGTCGCCGTCAAGACTCCGGCGGTCCTAGTCGACGGACGTCCGGCCGCCGATGTAACGGCTGCGGCCTATATCGAGATCGACAGGCGGCTCGCCGCCATGGACGCGCAAGCGGTCGACATGGAAGTTCTGTCGATCAATCCGTTCTGGTATGGCAGCGGGCGCGATCTCGCCGGCCAAATTGTGAAGCTGCAAAATGAAAAGCTGGCTGAACTTTGTGCCTCCACACCTGACCGGTTCGCGGCCTTCGCCTCGCTCACTTTGCAAGCCCCCGATCTTGCCGTGCAGGAGCTGGAAACTGCAGTAAAAAGGTTAGGGCTTAAGGGGGCCGCGATTGGGGCCAATGTTAACGGCGAGGCATTCGCGGATCCGAAATTCCATCCGGTGTGGGCCAAGGCGGAAGAACTCGGCGTGCCGATGTTCATTCATCCGCAGGGCACCCCCGAGCTTGCGAAAAAATTCACCGGCAACGGCTGGCTCAGCAATACGATTGGTTATCCCCTGGAGACAACGATCGCGCTCTCGCACCTAATCTTCGAGGGCATATTCGATAGGTTTCCGAAGCTCAAGGTGATCGCCGCCCATGGCGGCGGCTTCCTGCCGTCCTACGCCGATCGTTCGGACCATGCATGCCTGGCCAGTCCAACGAGTTGCAATCCGAATATCCAGCTCAAGAAGGCGCCGACGGAGTATCTCAGGCAGATCTATTTCGATTCGCTGGTCTTCACGCCCGAGGCGATCCGCCATCTGGTCGCCCAGGTCGGCGCCAGTCAGGTCCTGCTGGGCAGCGACACTCCTTATCTCTTTGAGTTGCACCCGGTCGACCTTATCTTTGCGTCGGAATCGCTTTCCGACGACCACAAGGCAGACATCCTTGGTCGTACCGCGGCGCGACTATTGAATTTCACCGCTTGACCTGCGCGATCATAGTCCACCGTGGCGGCGCTGTTGTTCACTTCCGAAGCGGGTCAAACGCGTCGGTTTGACGATGCGCCGATCACTTCCGGTCTTCACCTATCAACAGACATCATCGCGCCGGACCGACTGGTCCGTTCTTTGCCTAAGCCGACTTTCAGCACTGGATTGGATGGAGGAACGTGTTCGGTTCACGCTCATCGCTATGCTCTCGCTAATGAGACTTGCTCGTCAGCCCTCCAGACAAACAGCATGATCGCCGCGACGAAGCACAGGATCTTCGAAATGACGTTCAGCGCGAGCGGCAGCGGTTCCGCAGGAAAGGCGAACCCGAGAGAAGCCCAGACGGCGAATACCACAAACATCCCCGCCACCGCGTAAGCGGCGTACGCGGTCACCCGCATCGAAGGCAGCAACGTCAGCAGCGAGACCGTCGAGAACTCGGCCAGGAACAGCGGCAGGAAGAAAAGCTGCCGATACAGCATCGGATGAGCCGGGAGCGGCGGATTGGTCCGCGCCATCACGATCAGATCGAAGGGAAACTCGAAGATCATCGGCGCGGCGGCGGTGCCGATGACCGCGCTGGCCAGCGCGACCTTCCAGCCCCAACGCCGCGTGAGGTAGAGGATCACGAAGAAAGTCACCGCCGCATCGACGAACGTGCCGACGCGCACGCGGGGCGCGACGAAGCCCGGATAAGCCTGATTCACTTGCAGCCCATAGACGGACGTGGCGACGCCGACGGTATAGATCGCCAGCAGCCAGATCGCGATCATGAACCCGGCGGCGGTGGCCCCTGGCCGCTCGACCTTGAGCGGGGCGCGCAGCCGTTGCCCGGCATAGGCAAATCCGCCGGCCACCACGAGCAGCACGATCGCCAGCAGGATCGCCTCGCCGCCGCCATAGGAAACCCAGTGGGCTGTCGAGGATTCCGGCGACGCCGTCAGTGCGGCCACAGGCATAAACGTTGCGTTCCACCGACTCATGCTCGCTCCACCGGCCGAGAACAACCTACGCAATCTAGCACAATCTTGCGGGACGCCGCACCATCGGAACCAGCGAAATTGTCTGAGTCCGTTAAGGATCATTCGCGTCGATATTGGCAACTGTGCGGGACGTCCGCTAACGGGCCAAATTCAGACGAGCTATTCGGACACGCGCGTCATGGCGAACGTCGATCCTCACAACGCGCTCAAATCATCCGGCACGTCGCCGAAACTTTCGCAACACAGTCGCATCGCTGAAATTGCCTGTACCTCATCATCATCCGGATGCACCCACGCGTAAGGGGTGATCTCACGCTGTTGCGTCAGCTTGATCATGTGAACAGGTGGCGAGTATCGCGGTGTCTGGCATGACCGGCATTTCAGCGCCGGCTCAAGTTTCCAGATCGGGCAATTGAAGGCTGGCCGACCGAGCATCATCCACGCCGACCCTGCCCGCCAGCCGGTCACCCATGCCCTGCCGTCGCGGGCCGAGAGACATGGCACCGTCGGAATTTGCGGGCACCCCCAGCCACGCCGTCCCGATGCGGACACAAATGGCGCGGTAGCTAAGGAGCAAAGGAAACCCCCAAATGTTCGATCCCGATACGCTATTCCGCTCGAGTCGGCGACAAAACCGGCCGCTGCTCGGCGATGACCATGCCGCAATATGACGGCGACTTGCCGCCATACCGATGCGTCCGGGTCGGCTCCATGCAGATCGATGGCGGGCTGGTCTGCGCAGCCCATGGGAGGCGTTTGGCAGCGATCAGGTATTGCGATCAGCCGGATCATTGAAAGGCTAGACGCCCTCTTTGGGCACATAGTCGCCCGGTACGCATTTGATGCGGCTAATCCACCATGAGTCGCCACTATAGATCGAGCGGCCTTTCCAGTCGGCAAGCGCGGCCTGCGACAGCAGACAGGACTGCATCGGCATTTCGTCCTTGATGATGATAACTTCTCGACAGACCGGGTCCGGTAAACTGCCGACAGACTGCGCAGTGATAGTGCCAAGCGAATGGCACATCACGGCCACAACGGTAATCTGCATAAAGTATGCCCCCAAGATCCAGCCCAAATATGTATGCAATGAGAGTGCCAAGGTTCAATTTAGGTAAATCAGAAGCGCCGCTGCTCGCCCAATCACCAGCGCAGCCGCCAGCGCCCCCGGCAGCCGATAGGGCGACCGCCTGCCTTACCCCAGGTCGCGCGCTTCAATGACCGCATGTCCAATTCCCAAATTGATTTCAGCGCTCCCGCAGAGCTTCGAAAATGGCCGTCAGTAAATAAGCAGCGCGTCAGCGCTTCGCTCGGTGCGCGTCCCTATCTGAACGGTGATTGTGTCACCCTCGACGAGTGCATCCAGCAGTTTATGCATATGAAATTCACACCGCGCCGCAGTCCGATCTGGTTGGCGCAGTTTTGTCGACGGAACACATCGTTGAGCTGGCGCGGCTCATTTCTCGGAAAGTAGCGACGCGCCGCGCGGGCCAATATCGCGCTCCAAATCACTGCGACTTACGCAATTTCTTGCCGAAAAACTCCACGGCCACCAACACGGCAATAACGACGGCGCCGACCAAGGCGGCGGTACAAATCTCTTGGCGGGATAGGCCGAAGTCATAATGGGCAATGTATGCCAACGAGAGCGCGGCGGCGTTCGCCGTGAATGCAGCCATTACATACCTCAGAACTCTGTCGACCGCCGTTTCCATCCCTCGAATATGCGCCAGCCGCTATTGCGATCAAGATTAATTGGCAGGCCTGCTTGCCTAATCCCACGGCGCGCGCTTGAATACCCGCATGCTCGACCTAACCCGCCGCGGCTCTGCCGACCGCCGCGGTTGCGGTGACGTTCAGGCCGGCACCATCAGCCGCCAGCACATCTATGCAAAACATGGCTAAGAAAATCACACGGGGCATGTGGTCAATGAAAACCGACCGCGAGCTGATTGCGTTGTCGAAAACGCACACGCTGAAAGCCCTCGTAGATCACTTTAAGCGTCCGCCCAAATCAATTCTCATGAAGGCGAAGAGATTGGGTTTGTCGATCAAGCGAACGGCGAAAGTGAAATGAAGCCCGGCCCACGTCCCAAAAGATCTAAAGGCACCTGGTATGTGTCGTATGAGTCCAAGGAGCGGCTACCGGGCCAGCGCGGTTTTTTAAGAAAGACCGAACCCTTTCGAAGCGAACAGGATGCTAAGACATTCGCTAAAGCGAGGCTGGCCGATAGCCTGAACATCAACGCGGGCACGCTCAACCCGCACTTGCCGAAACAAATCATCAGCTCGGCACAGATGTATGACTGGCTCGATGAACCGGAGGTCAAGACAGGAAACCATCCATCGGGTAACGAGGCCAAAGGAAAAGTGAAATGCGAATCCTCGTAGCCTTCCTCATCGTTCTCGCGGTGCTTTACTATTGGGACGCGAATTATAACAACGGCACGCTCTTGGATGGCTTAATCCGCATGGAGCGATCCATGTTTCACAGCATGGGGCATTAGCCGCCGGGAGGAACTAAATGAGCATCATTCCAAAACTTGTGGCGCTGGGTCTGGCGGCCGCTCTTAGTTCGCCGATCCAACGTCAGATCGATTACAGCACAGGGGCACCCGATAACCAGAGCATCACTCAGCTTTGGCTAGTGACCTATGTCAATGAGAGGGGCCTCGAAGTCGTCGCTCAGGCAAAATTACAAAGCGGCGATTATGCGCCGTTGATCGCAGCCGATTTGGAGCGGCTGGCAAGTATGCTGCCCGCCGCTCGGGATCTAGCGACAACCCGGAACATCAAAATGCGCCTGATCAAACTCACTAATCGCGTCGACATCGAAGAAATCGCGCCATGAAATTCGCCACTGATCGCCCATATGCCGACCCGGAAAAAGCCGCTCGCAAGCTGGTCGAGATAGCCATCGCGGTCGAGCCGGTGCAGGACGGTCGCATCCACATCGAGAAAATCAACTCGCCGTTTTTGTTAGAACTCAAGGGCACGCCTGCCGAATACAAGGGCGGCCTTGATCTGGCGATTGATCGCGGCTGGCTGGTGCTTCATGAAGCCGGAACTTACGTGAAGTTCACGCAAATCGGCGCCGAGTTGTTCGCGTGATTGAGACAGAGCGGATTTTGTTAGCCCGATGACGAATAAGAGTTGGTCCCCGCCCCTTTAACGATCTGATCCCACTGCCCCGGGGTCACCAGCTCGTTACGCTTCCAAGGACGCTGGCAGCTTCATCATGAAACTGCCGGTCGCTCATCTGGAGCATCGTGCGGCAACATGCCTCAATGCTAGTGAAAGCCAAGGTTTGACCCTCCAACGGTTTCTTCCTAATATTTATAGATTGTTGGCCAGAAAGCCTTTTGGAGAAAATCAAATGAAGATTGCTTCGGGTATTTTGTCAGCCGCAGCTTTGGCCCTAGCGCTGACGCTAGGTCCTCCGTCTGCACAAGCCTGCAATGGCGGAGGGAACTGCGATAATGCACCCGGCCATACAAAGGGAGCGCCCGGGCCGATTGCTGGTGCTGGCCTTCCGTTCCTCGCAATCGGCTACGGCGTCTATTGGCTGGTTAAGCCCGCCGCAAGGTGGACTGATATTTTTCAGACTTCGATACATTGGAAAGGCCGCCTCAATGGCGGCCTCATTCGTTATGCGAAAGAGGAAAAGGCCGACAGTGCTAGGGTCTATTAAGCCGCCGTTTCTGTCAGAACTCAAGGCACGCCGGCCGAATACAAGGCCGGCCTTGATCTGGCGGTTGCTCGCGGCTGGCTCAGGCTGCATGAGAGCGGAACTTACGTGAAGTTGCACGGAGTTGTTTGCCTATATCGAGCGTGGGTCAACCGAAGCATCCTTTGACCTGAATCAAAAACGCCGTTTGGCAGTCAATGATAATCGCGCCGGTGCCGCGTCGTTGCTTTTCCCAAAGGTCGATTATGAGAACCTATTATTTCGATATGAAAGACGGCGCTATAGTGAGGGACACGGTAGGCTTGCAGTTTCTCACAACCGCCGCTGCGATTGACCACGGGAAGCATTTGGCGCAGCAACTTCGCGGCGATCCGCGTATCGGCGATCCCGACCTCTACATTCGGGTGATCGATAAGTCCGGCGCTGAAGTTCACCGCGAGCTAGTCTACAAAGGAACGGCGCGCCCCCCGGCCTAACTATTCACCTAAACCGGACTCCAAATCTCGACTACGAAACCTATATTTCCGGTATGCCGACCCGCCCATTTGCCCCCTGCATTCCGACCCGCGCCGCCAAGGTGCCGGCCGGCCCGGACTGGCTCCATCGATCAAACACGACGGCTATCGGCTGATCGTTCAGAAGATAGATGCGAGCGCGTGCGCCTGTTCACCCGCAACGGTCACGATTGGACCGATCGTTACCCGCTGATCGTCGAGGCGGCACTGCGCAATCGTTCCAGCTCGTTTGTGATCGACGGCGAGGCGGTGCTGCTCGGTGTCGATGGCGTGTCCGATTTCGATGGCCTGCATTCGCGTCGGCATGACGATGAAGTGCAGATCTACGCGTTCGACTGTCTGGCGCTCGACGGCGACGATCTGCGCAAGCTGCCGTTGTCGATCCGCAAAGCCAACCTAGCCCGGCTATCGCCCCAGCGCCGGCCGGACGGCATTTTCGCCAGCGACTTCGAGCAAGGCGAGATCGGGCCGGACCTGTTTCCGAAGGCGTGTGAATTCGGGCTTAAAGGTCTGGTGTAAAACATCGTGACCGTCCGTATCACGCTCGCCGGTCGAAGCATTGGATCAAGGTCAAGAACCCCGAGCATCCGGCGATGACGCGGGTTATGGAAGCGTTTCGTAAACGGTCTTAAAGGACCCGCGCCGTCCTCTTACATCTCCGCAGTTGGATGCAAACCGGAACTGACCGGCTCACGGCCAAAGTGACGCGATTGACCGTGCGCCCCGAGGGCGCGAACTATCAGTGAGGGAGGGTCTCACCCGGATAAATGTCGATTGGTCCGGAAGCTGGCAGGCGACACGGTCGGGTAACTGGCTGGGTCGGAGCCCTGCGACAAAGGCAGCCTTGGGCTGCTGAGCGATCCGATGGGCCGTAACAAAGTGAAGCCCGAGCAGGCCTCGAAAGTTCTAATGCGGATGCCGACCCTCCGGTCATTTGGGGAAGGCCGCACGCGTGGGGAAGTAATCGACACGCGCACCCGCACGATCCGCCGGGGTAGTGGGCACGGCACGTCGGAAGGGTGGTTCGTAGTTACAGGGGGAGACCCATCCGGACGAGGGTAGCAGCCTCAGCATCGCATCAGGCGGTGGTCACGGCGGGAGTCGGACGGGGCAATAGGAGCGTTGATGCCGGGTAATGCCGGCGGAGCAAAGGGCCCCGACTTCTGGTGCGCTTTCGAAGATGGTGAGGTGAAGGTGATTGGTGATGAGCCTGACAACGCCTGATAAGATCCGGAACCTTCAGAGGAAGCTCTACTGCAAAGCGAAGGCGAAGCCCGCCTTCCGCTTCTATCTGCTCTACGACAAGATCTGTCGCGAGGACATCCTGGACCACGCCTATCGGCTCGCCCGCGTTAATGCGGGCGCACCGGGTGTGGATGGGATGACGTTGCTCGCATCGAGGAGCAGGGGCTGGAAGCATGGTTGGCGGGCTTGCGCGCAGAACCGGTCTCGAAGACATACCGACCTGATCCGGTGCGGCGGGTGATGATCCCCAAAGCGAATGGTGGCGAGCGTCCGCTCGGCATTCCGACCATTCGTGATCGTGTGATTCAGACTGCCGCCAAGATCGTGATCGAACCCATCTTCAGACTGACTTCGAGGATAATGCCTACGGCTACCGACCCACACGCGGAGCGGTAGACGCGGTCAAGGAAGTGCACCGGCATTTATGCCGGGGAAATGCTGACGTAGTTGATGCTGATTTGTCCAAGTACTTCGATACGATCCCGCATTCCGAGCTGATAAAGTCAGTAGCCCGGCGTGTCGTGGATCGAAACGTCCTGCGCCTCATCAAAATGTGGCTGAGGGCGCCGATCGAGGAACGGGACGCGGACGGAACCCGGCGCATAAGTGGCGGCAATGGAAACACGCGCGGCACGCCGCAGGGCGGCGTCGCAAGTCCACTGCTGGCCAACATCTACATGAACCGGTTCCTGAAGCATGGCGTATGACCGGATGCGGCGACACGTTCCATGCTCACGTCGTCTCCTATGCCGACGACTTCGTTATCCTCAGCCGCGGTCGCGCGGCGGAGGCATTAGCGTGGACAAAGGCGGTGATGACCAAGCTCGGGTTGACGATTAACGAGGGTAAAACATCGTTGAGAAACGCCCGAAAGGAACGCTTCGACTTCCTTGGCTACTCGTTCGGCGCGCATTTGTTCGAGGCGAACGGGAATTGGTATCAGGGTGCGAGCCCGTCCAAGAAGAGCGTGCAACGGCTCAAAACAAAGGTCGGCGATCTTCTGGTGCCGAGCAATATCGATCCATGGCCAGAAGTGCGTGACAAGCTGAACAGGTCACTGCGAGGCTGGTCCAACTACTTTGGCTACGGCTCGCGGAGCAAGGCATACCGAGCGTCGACCATTACGTCTTTGAACGTGTGCGCAGGTTCCTCGCGCGAAGGCACAAGGTGCAAGGGCGCGGCAATCGCCAATTCACATTCGATATAATTCATCGAGAACTCGGCGTTCTGTGCCTCCAACGCTTGCCCCGAGCGGTCCCGTCGTGTGCCTTGCGGTGAAACCAGTCGGAAAGCCGGATGCCGGAGATCGGCTTGTCCGGTTTGATGAGCGGGGATGGAAAACGGGGCGTTGGCCATAGGCCCCAAGCTACCGCGCCCATCCTCAACTCTACCAGGCTGTGTCGGAACGGACATCGGGCCTAACCCGAGATCGGCTGGACATGCTTCGATGGGCTGGGCACGATTTTCGCTGTCCTGCCGGTCTTCCCATTGGGGAGTGAATCGTGATGTACGTCACGGTCCGCGAGCGAGTATCCGCTAAATCGGGCTCACCTCAAATCCAATGGAGCCCGTTATGACCAAACATGTTGAGCGCGAACTGGCGAACCAAGTAACCGAACTGACCGAGAATGAGATGGAGCGCGTCTCGGGAGGAGGAACGCCCTTCCTGGTGTTTACCTTTAAACTGGTGGCCGTGAAGACCGTTTCGTGGGCCCACGATGACGAAGCACCGAAGTAACATTGACGTTAGTCGCCAGCATCGCGAAGCTTGGAAGCGCGGCCGATCGTGACGTAAGTCACAGTCATGCGGGTAGATACGTGCAAAATTCGGCTTCCAAGGTCCTTCCATGTCAAATCGAACGGAGCCGGTGTTATGACGAATCGCACACATGTTGAACGCGAAACAGCGAAGTCGGCACGCGAACTCGCCGCAGCCGAACTGGAATGTGTCTCGGGAGGAACAAAGGCTGGTTCGCATCAAGCGTCTGGCGTAATGTTCCTCACGTTTACCTTCAGGCTGGTGGCTGTGAAGACGGTGTGATGGCGGAGCCCATTGTAGCGGTGCCGGGACGCGTATGCGGATCGTGCTCGCTTTGCTGCAAATTATTGCGGATAGAAGAGCTCGATAAGCCGGCAGGCCGCTGGTGCTCTCATTGCACGGTTGGACGCGACGGCTGCAAAATCTACGATACTCGTCCAGGCTCTTGCCGCTCGTTCCATTGCACTTGGTTGATCGACCGCAAGCTTGGAGCCGAGTGGCGCCCTAGCACGGCGAAGATGGTACTGCAATACGATCATCCCGCAAGACGCCTTGCGGTGCATGTTGATCCGGAGTTTCCATCTGCTTGGCGGAGCGAGCCATATTATCGCCAACTCAAGGCATGGACGTGTGCGGCCATCGATTCAGCGCGCACGCCCTCGCACGATGCCTGGTTGATGGCCCCGGTTCTCGTCTACGTCGACGACAGGGCGATCGTTATGCTTCCGAACAGGGATATCGAGGTCGGCACGTTCACCCCCGGGAGCGAGCTCGTGGTCACGGAAAGAGCGACTCCTTCCGGCCCTGAATTTGACGCCTCCATCATGCTGTCCAGCGTGTCAATCGGCGTTCAAAGTGTCGACGATGACGTAATTGCGGTCGGCGCTCGCGGCTCGAAAGGTCCGCTATCTTCAAGCCTTCCCGCAATCTCGCAAATCGGAGGGGACTATGAAGCAATATGTTGGGCTGGACGTCTCGCAAAAAGAAACGTCAGTATGTGTGATCAACGAAGTGGGTCAGGTCTTGTTCGAGGGAAAGGCCAAGTCCGACCCGGGGGCGCTCACGGCACTGCTTCGCAAGCGGGCGCCACAGGCGGAGCGCATCGGATTTCGAGACCGGGGCGATGGCGAGTTGGCTATGGCATGAACTTCGTAGGGTTGATCTTCCGGTGGTCTGCATCGACGCGCGGCATGCCCACGCGGCTTTGTCCGTACGCATGAACAAGAGCGATCAGAATGATGCTCGAGGTCTGGCCGAACTGGTGCGGATCGGCTGGTATCGAGAAGTCAAAGTCAAGAGCGAGGAAAGTCAGAAGATCCGCGCGATACTCGTCGCGAGATCTCGGCTCGTGGCCATTCGTCGAGATATCGAGAACCAGGTCCGCAGTCTAATCAAAGAATACGGCTTGCTCTTCCCACGCGCGATCGGACTGCAGTTTCGCAATCAGGTCTGCGAGCTATTGGGCGAGGATCATCAGCTCATCGGTGTGATCGCGCCGCTTCTGTCGATCCATGAGCAGATCTGCAAGCAGCAAAGCAAGTTCGACGACGAAGTCCGCCAATTGGCGAAGTCGGATGAGACGACGCGCCGCCTAATGACGGTTCCTGGTGTCGGCGTTGTGACCGCCTTGACCTTCCGCCATACGATCGACGACCCATCGCGCTTCCGATCGTCATCAAGCGTCGGCGCCTATCTGGGTCTTACGCCTCGACGCAACCAGTCTGGCGAAACTGACATCAATGGCAAGATATCACGATGGGGCGACCGTCTTCTCCGAACTTACCTGTACGAGGCGGCGACCGTCCTGCTTTATCGAACGAAGAAATGGTCCTCTCTCAAGGCTTGGGGCATGAAGCTCGCCAAGCGGATTGGCATGCGAAAGGCAAAGGTCGCCATCGCGCGCACAATCGCCATCGTTCTTCACTGTATCTGGGTCGACGGCACATCCTTCGACTGGGGCCAGGCAAAGGAAGCCTGATCCGATTTTGTAAAGTTCCTGGTCCGGTCTGCCGGACTGGCGATGTCCCGCTGGGACGGTGTTGTGGCGACCTCGTTCATTCGGCTGGTGGCGGCTTGACTGTACTCCGCTGCAGACGTTGAGGCGCCCGACCCGGACATGATCACGAGGCGCTGCGCGACCTCGGAAAGGACCATGACCCCAGCGAAGACATCAACAAGCCCGGGCGATCCAATGCCCTGGCCGGCAAAGCACGTATCAGCCGCGCCCGCGCCGTCTCCGCAACCCGGACCAGCTCCGACGGCGCGAGCACTACTACCGTGCCGTGGGCGAGTTCAGAAATGTAAGCTTGACAACAAACTGCAATTAAAGGGCCGAATGACAGTCCAGCGACGTCCCGTTAGGTCGGGAGGCGCTGCCAAGGCTGGCTAAATAGCGCAGCATTTCCGTCGTTGGCACGAAACGGCCATGCCGGTAGTGTCACCGCAAGTCGGCTATGAGGGGTGAACGGACGTAGCTCTGTTGCAGTCCGGGGGCCGAGTTTGACCTTTAACGGACCTTCGTCCGAACGGATTCCGCTAATTCCACCTCACGGCCGGAACACACTTCGCCAAGAGCTTTGGTTAGTGTAGGATCGGGACCTACAAGAAAGAGCGGACCGAGTTAAGCTGGTTATTTTGGGGGACCGCGAACTTGATGTCAAAAAAATCAGATAAAAGTTGCGATGGATAAAAATTCGCACTTGTGACACCTCCTTGCTGATCCCCCGCTCGCGGCCGCTCCACGTGCGCCAATTAGTTAATTTTAATGCTAAGACGACGAATTCAACCGAACTGTTCTGCCAACTCATGCGCTCCGGAACGCACAACGGATTTTGCTCGATACCAAGCGCCACCGGCGGCATTGCACGACTCGCATGCGCGCGGCTGCGCGAGCATGGTAAGGACGTGGCGGCGATTCTGGCCAAGGTAGGGGCGAGGCCTGAGCAGGTCAACGATGACAGCATTAGGCTTGAAGTGCCCAAGCAAATCAGGATCCTCGAACTGGCGGCAGAAGAACTTCAGGATGGACTTCTCGGGTTTCACCTCGCGCGCAATTTCGATTTCCGGGAAATAGGGCTGGTTTATTATGTGACCGCATCATCGGAACGACTTGCCGATGCCCTGCTGAACGGAGAGCGATACTGCAGGATAATGAATGAGGGCGTCCGCCTTAGTGTAAAGCTGGACAATCAGGCGACTGCAATAGCGCTCGACTACGTCGACGTCGACAGGCAGTCAGACCGGCATCAGATCGAGTTCTGGCTTGTGACGTTGGTGCGGATCTGCAGGCAAGTGACGGATAACAGGCTTGCACCGCGCCATTTGAGGATCAAACATCGGCGTGACGAAACGCCCGCGGAAATGAGGAGCTTTTTCGGATGCGATGTTGAATTTGGCGCTGCTAGCGACGAGATCATTTTTCCGGCACCCGTAGCATCCCTGCCCATTGTCAGCTCTGACAACCACCTGAACGATCTCCTACTGCGATACGCGGAAGAAACGCTCGCGGACGGTCCGCGAGAGCGCGCATCTCTCCGATCGGTCGTCGAGAGAGTTTTGCCGCAGCTGCTTCCACATGCCAAAGCCAGCGCATCGAACGTCGCCCAAAAGCTCGCCCTTAGCAGGCGAACGCTATCACGCAAGCTTCACGACGAGGGTGTGGCGTTTGCAGAAATATTAGATGAGACAAGAGCTGCTCTTGCAAAGCGTTATCTTGCTGAGCGCGATCTGCCGGTCTCCGAAATAGCATGGCTATTGGGATACGGCGAGGTCAGCTCTTTCACGCACGCATTCAAACGTTGGACCGGTATGACGCCGCGACAATTTCGTTTGTCCTCCAATGAACGTAGCGATGTTGCTTAATGGCACGACGTTGTATGTTCGTTTTGGCGTAGCCAGAGCGGACGTCATTTGTATTTCGCCCCTTGACCCATCAACGGACATTGGGTCGAGCTACTTTTCAGCTCGTAGCCATCAAAGCGTCAATAGTACCCAGAGCGCCCCACCGAAAAGAACGCAGACCAAGCTCAAGTAAGTCGTCTCGCGTCGTGGTCGGGCTCCGCTAGATATATTGGCGAGCTGATGATTTTGGTTTCGACGTCACGATGCACTGAGAACGTTGGACGCGCTAAATGGCTCATCTAGCTGGCAATTCGCGTGCAATAAGCGGGCGTAGCTCAATCAAATCGGTGAAGACGTCGGCTTGGCGCCGCAACTCGTCGGCGATCATCGGCGGCTGGCTTGAAATCGTCGAGACTACGGTCACCCGGACGCCACGGCGCTGCACCGCTTCGACCAGCGAGCGGAAATCGCCATCGCCGGAAAACAGCACGATCTGATCGACATGTTCCGCGAGTTCCATGGCATCGACCGCGAGTTCGATGTCCATGTTGCCCTTGACCCTGCGGCGGCCGCTGGCGTCGATGAATTCCTTGGTCGCCTTGGTGACGACGGTGTAGCCGTTGTAATCGAGCCAGTCGATCAACGGGCGGATGGACGTGTATTCCTGATCTTCGATAACTGCGGTGTAGTAGAACGCGCGCAACAGTACTCCCGCGCGGCTCCGGAATTCCTGGAGCAAACGTCTATAGTCGATATCGAAACCAAGCGCCTTCGCCGTTGCGTAGAGATTGGCGCCATCTATAAATAATGCGGTCTGGCTGTCAGAGGACATCGGCTCAATTCTATGATCCAAATCGATAAAGTGACGGGCCGGCTCGCGATTATAAAAGGTTTGTCGACGCGAGCGACGAGACTATATATCGAAGAATCAAGGTCAGTTCTTGTCATTGTAGGCCAATGATTTGGTTTTGTTGGCCATCGCAGAGAGCCTGAGTTGGCGAGGCGAACAGAACGCGCGGCGACATCTTTCTCGCTGTTCACGAACAGCCAGTCCGAGCGCTGCTCAGTCAGTTTCAATGACCGTTGTTGGCACAACTCGGACATGCCGCGATGTCCGAGTTTAGTCCGTTATGAGCAGCAAAGCGGACCTGCAAAATTAGACTCAAAGCTGTTCAGCGCGGGTACGATCCTTGAACAATTCTGCATCGCGAACATAGCCTTCCAGGGGAGCCATTCTGCGATTTCGCGGCTCTAAGCCTGGTGCCAAAGCCAGTCTAAGACTGTAGTGCTGAGCAAACATCTGGTGCCGCAGCCTTTGCAGCGATTACTATGATTCTTCCAACTGCCGCGCGCACCTTCTCAAAGTCGTGCCCCTTCAAGCCAGTATTCTCATCCATATAAAGCCGCCTGTTGACCTCAATCATCACGGACAAGACGCGCCGATCCTTTTGGTATGCTGAAAGCGGCACCAACGCCCCGGCAAATGGAGCGTCAACAGCTACCGAATAGCCCTCCTCTTCCGCTGCCGCGCCTATCGCATCGCGGACCAGTGAAGGTGTATGGAATAGATCTGTACCAATACAGATATCAGCACGATCTGAAGTTTGATCCATCTCGTAGGGCAGAGCAACAGATGGAAAGCTGTGACAATCAACAATCAGGCATACCCGCGACTGCGCGATAACACCGCTTGCCAGGCGCTCCAACATCGCATGGTGCGGCCAATACCACTGGTCCAGAAGCATCTGACGGTTGGAAGCAATGGGCTGATCCCGAAGCGGTTGGGCCATCGATGTACGCGTGTAAATTGCGCCCATTCCCCGAGTAGCCATCGGTTCACTTTCGTCTGTCGGGAATCGCTCAACATCGCAGACCAATCGGCTGATCGGGAAAACCAAACGAGCCGCTTCAACCGGGGTCAATGGAAACAGATCGTCTGTATACGCATCCGTCATGCGCAGCAGTTCATTGTCGAGTCCGGCATCATCCAAGAGGATGGCTTGGCGCTCCTCCGCGGGCACCCGACGAGATGAGTGTGGGATATGAAGAACGGCGATCTGAGTCGCTGACTGTTGTGATCCTTCAGTTTGGTAGGCCATTAACAATGCCCCTCAATCATTGCGGTAAATGCAAATGTAAGGCGGCAGCCATCCATGCGCTTGCGCAAAAGCCACCGTACGTTGGGCGCCTTCTACTGAAATTTCGTCTCTATAAAAACTTTGCACGAGGATAGTTTGGCCTGTCCGCAAGGCAGCTTGCAAACTGCTCTCAATCAAGTGAAGAAATAGGCGGTCGACGTACCCCGCATACTGAGGTCCATACGGAAATGGCAAACGCCGCACCGGCATCAGTTTTGTGACACGCACGATGGCTGGCGCACATATCAGCGAGGCAGCTGCACCAATGAAAATGCTTCTGCGTGATATCAGGCTATCTTGATCGATCCTGGGAATTAGCGCGGTCATTAAGCTCTCCTTTTTTAGCAAGGAGGCCTGGCGCAGCTCTGCTATTCTTGCCGTCGAAACGGCCGCATCCCACTTCCGTGGAAACCACCTTGCCGCAGTTGGCAGGTTGGTGAAGGCGCCAGCCTTCTTCGCAATGCAACGTTGATATGGGATCGGGATCTGGTGGGTGCAAGCCGGAGGGCAAAGGAAAAAGCCGCGTCGAAACCCGGAATAACAACGAGCAAGAAAAGCTGCCCGGACGCTGGGGGTGACGCGTTGGGGCCGTCTAAGTTTGCGCATCGTGGGCCGGGGGTCATGGAGGACCGACATGATCCATTAACTTTTTCAAATCCTAAGATTGTTCCGTGCAAATCCTATGGTAACTTTCGCCCGAGGCGTTTGATGCGAAAGCGCCAACTCCTGATTGGCCCCGCCCTTTCATCCCGATCGGGCGGGGTTTTTCGTCCGCGCGATCAGCCGGATCGGAGGGGTATTTGAGTCACTGCAACGCTCATTTCCAACCACGGATTCCGGTGCTATCATTCGCGCCGCAGCGTTCGCGAGAGCGCCGGTTACGATTAGAAAACTTTCGCCCGCCTCGAAGAATTACTTCCCTTCGGGGCGGGATTTTTTCGTCGAGTGCCATTTCGCAAGGCCGAGCCGGTGCTCGCCCGGGGGCGGTAGATAAAACGCGGGCGGGATTTGTTCCACGATGATTGCCCAATGTTCGTGCAGACGGTGAGAAACAATTCGCAGCGGGCGGCCTTGATCTGGTGAGGAATTACAGAATGGATTTTGACCATGCAAGACCACGCCATCGAACTTGCCCACAGCCGCGAGATGTGTACGGAAATTGGCGATCGCCTGCGCGAGATTTTGGCCCGCGACCAAACGGTTGCCCCAGCCAGCATTGAAAATCGTTTGAACAGACTACGCAAACTGGACGACGACGATTTGTTCTCGATCGTTCCGCCGACGGCACATTGATCGTTGCGGCGCTCTAGGTAACAGACCGCTCTCTCGCTTGCCAGCTTGCCCCTTGGCGATCTACGGCTTGTCGTGCGCCGAAATGATTAGTTGAGCTTGCGCAATTTCTTGCCGAAAAAATTCCACGGCCACCAACATTGCAATGACGGCGGCGCCGACCACGGCGGGAGTACGAATGTCTTGCCGAGATAGGCCGAATTCGTAATGGGCTATGTATGCCAAGGTTAGCGCGGCGAACGCCGCCGTGACCACGGACATGAAAAAAGCTATAATGCTGCCGACCGCTTTTTCCATCCCGCGAATATGCGCCAACGGATCGCGCGAGCAAGCTCATTTGTAGCGCATTGCTTGCCTAATTGCCCAGCCCGCGCTTCAATGGCCGCATGCCCAAATCCCGAATTGATTTCAGCGCACGCGCAGAGCTTCGAAAATGGCCGTCACTCAACAAGCAGCGCGTTAGCGCCTCGCTCCACGCGGGTCCCTATCTGATCGGTGATGGTGTCACCCTCGACGAGTGCATTGCGCAGTTTATGCATCTGCCCGAAGCGCAACGTCATCTGTATGAAATTCACACCGCGCCGGAGTCCGATCTGGTTAGCGCGGTTTTATCGACGGAACACATTGTTGAGCTGGCGCGCTCGAGGGATTTTCTAGGAAAATAGCGACGCCGGGTTCCAGTGTTACTTAGTGAACGGACGGCCTCGGCTTTTGCGGATTACTTAGGCGCATTCTTTCACGTTAAAACATATTTGCGATCCGTCCGGCCAACGAGCCGGGCTTTTTCGTTTGTTTTAACCGGCCGCCTGCGCCTGAATGCGCCCATGCCCGAGCTTACCCGCCGCCGCTCTGCCGACCGTCCAGATTGCTGGCATATCTATTTCGGCGACGTTCAGGCCGGCACCATCGCTATGCGGTCCGGCAACCCGCACGACACCGACCCTTGGGAATGGTCCTGCGGCTTCTATCCGGGGTCGCGGCCGGGCGAAATCCATTCCGGCGCATCAGCGACATTCGGTGAAGCCCGCGCCGAATTCGGGTCCGCTTGGGCGGTCTTCCTAGCGAACCACACCGACGCCGATTTTCAGGCGTGGCGCTATCAGCGGGATTCGACCACATGGAAATACGCCATGTGGGATGGTGGCTTCAAACTGCCGACGCAACTTCCCGCCGGCCGATCAAAATGCTTTTGTGGCGCTGACCTGACGATCAGCGGCGTGACCGATCACGTCCAGTCCGCGCACGGGTTAGTGGAAACGGCCTGATGAGGGGTCTAGGAAAATATGCAATGCGGTCGATGAAGGCAGATCGCGAATTGATCGAGGTGGCGAAAACAAAAACCTTAGAAGCCATCGCCGATCACTTCAAACGGTCGCCAAAGTCAATTCTCAAGAAGGCAGCGAAACTTGGTCTCACGATAAAACGAAAAGGCAAAACGGGGAAATGACGAAGCCATCATTTGTGTGGAACATTGTCCAAGATCAATGTGACCACCGACTGCGGGACTCATTGTTATACTAGCATTTGCCGAACGGCCTGAGGGGGTGCAGTTCCGGCGTATGTCAGGGGTCCGTGATGCCCTCATCCGGACCCCGCCTTTTTAACGCCCGCGACCTAATGCGGCGCGTGCCTCACCTAAAGGCGATTTGGCAATGCTCGTTTTACCCGATCTTTTCAAAAGTGATGGCAACGCCAGTTCGAGGAATATCTTGCTTGACGGGTTCGCGATGGATTTCCGTGCCGGACCCGTCAAGGACAATGATTGAGCGAATGGGGTCCTTGAGGCGATGATCGTGACTAAATCTCTGAGCCAACTCTTTGCTATGCTCAATCGCGCCGGTGTTTGTGCGAAATTCTAAGCCAGTTAAGTCCCTAATCGGAACTCCGTCTTGCATGTCAAAATAATAGGTTCGCATGATCATTCTCCGCCTGGTGCAATACAAGCACCAGTTGGAACCGGCAAACTTTGATTTAAATCAATGCTCAGGCCCCAATGACGGGCTGATCCTGTCCAATGCGTTGGTGCTGCGTGATTCGTGCAATGGAGGTGCCGATGGGCAGCCAGTACCTACTCAAGCCTCTACGAACACTTCGGGAGGCATGCCGCGAGATCAGGGTAGCGCATCCAGAATTGCCGACCGAGGATTGCGATGCGTGCCTCCATGGCGCGCTATGCGCAATTTCTGGACAGATCGAGCGGGACCTCCATGGGCACGTCGCGAAGACGAAAATCAAACCGTCTCGCAAAGTCGCTTGAAGCTTCGAGGTGCCAATTCAAATGAAACAAAGGTTCCGAAATGCGAAAACTTTAAATCTTGGGATTTTAGTTATCCCAACTTGCAGAGATTTTAGCGCAGTCGATCCGCCGCGCGCAGCGCGCCAGTACTCGCGATCAACCTATTTTAGGACAGGAAATTGTCCTGCGTGGTCGCTCCCTCTTGGGGCCGCGGCGTATAGACGTGATTGGTATCGAGTAGCCACCGATCCGGAACCTAGCTCTCGCTCGGTCATTGAGTGGAACGACAAACCCGGAGACCTACATGTCCATCGACCATCCCAAACCGCCATTCCCCGCCCAGAAGCATGCGCTGCGCAAGAGCCTGGATCAGTCCGGCAAGGGCGGAGCCGCGCAGCCGGCCAAGGGCCGAACGCCGAAAAAGGCTGCGTCCGGCCAGCGCAAAATGCTGATGGCGATCTCGGGTAAGGGCGAAGGCAAGGGAAAGCCGGCTGCGAAGGAAACCCAGCGTCCGGCCCGTCACCTGAAGGCGGGCTGATTCTTTTTGACACTCTCGGATTGGCAGTAGGAGAACGGTTATGAGCAAGGGTCGCAGGCCACCGTCGGAGCGGGACATCGCAGCGCAAGGTGCCGCGTGCGCGGCGCCCGAGATACAGGCGATCCACGACGCGGTTGAGAAGACAATCGCACCTGCCGCCATCGAACGCGCATTGACGATCTATCAGCAGCTGCAGCCACGCGATCAATCGGTCATCGTGCAGGCCAGAAAAATCCTGACGCAGCATATTTTTGGAATGGTTGACCAAGGCGAGCGCGACGAACGGCGGCTGACCGTCGGCGGCCTCGTCCACCTGAAGGCCATCGAGCGGAACCATGCCATAAAATCCGCGCATGGAGCTGAGGCTTCGTCGCCGGCCTGACCTTGGCCAGGCGCTATTCGATCAAGCCGGAACTATCTGCGTTTTCCGATCGTTATCGACACGTGGGGCCCGAGATCTGGGAGCCGCGACCGTGATCGAGACTGATACTTTACTGGTGAAATGCCCCCTTTGCGGCGGCTGGCCAATGGCCGCATGCCTGCCGAAACCGAATTGATCGCAGCCAGAAGTGCGATTCAGGTGTGTTCATTGCCGCCATCAGGAGATCGGTCGGTTGCAGCGGTCGGGAGGCGGCCAGCGTCACACCGGAAATCCTGTGCATTCCGCGGCGCATCGTGAGGTGCGATGAAGACTGATCCCACTCCGAGAGCCATTGGAAATGGACGACCGTTCGCATCGGGTACTAAACAGGATTTAATTTCCTGATCCCGGCCAATTTATCGGCAAGTTCATCACTTCGAAATGGTTTGGTAAGCCGAGGCATGTCTGGCGCTATATCTTCGGCGTCCGCATAGCCGGAGACCAGCAGGATGTGCAGACTTGGCCTCTCAGAACGCACAATTCGGGCAAGGTCCGTACCATTCATGCCCGGCATAAGATGATCGGTTACAAGAAGGTCGGGGCGGACGCCATTGCGGATGAGCCGAAGCGCCTCTTCGGCGGATGGAGCCTCCACAACGGCGTAGCCCAAGTCAGTCAACATATCAGCGGTGCTCGCGCGCACCAGATCTTCATCGTCGACCAATAGCGCTGTTCCCGAGCCGGTCGTCGTCATCGGCTCCTGCCGGGTCGTATCGCTAGTGACAGGGTTGCGATTGAGCGGGAGCCAAAGCTCGATATTGGTTCCAACGCCTAATCGGCTTTGAATGGTTAGGGCGCCGCCGAGCTGGGAAACCAAGCCATGCACCATCGACAAGCCAAGTCCAGTGCCTTTGCCCACGCCTTTGGTAGAGAAGAACGGCTCTACCGCGCGGGCCAGCGTGGCCTGGTCCATGCCACTACCGGTATCGGCGACGGACAAACGAATATAGCTGCCACCGTTGAGCTTCGAACGATGGCCTCTCTCCACTTGCTCCGCGCTTGCAGTGATCCGTAGCGTGCCCCCGGTGGGCATTGCGTCGCGAGCATTCACGGCGAGGTTCAGGAGAGCCATTTCGAGCTGGTTCGGGTCGGCCTTGGCGGCTGGCAGCCCGTCGGCGACCTCAACAGCGACCCTGATTTGGGGCCCAGTGGTGCTTTCGATAAGGTCCGCCATGCCCGCGACAAGCCCAGCCACGTCCACGGCCGTCGACTGAAGCGGCTGGCGACGAGCAAAGGCGAGCAGGCGCTGAACGAGGGTCTTGGCCCTTTCGGCCGATTGCTGGGCGCCCGAGATCAGTCGCTGCTCGCGTTCGCCGCCGAGGCTCTTGCGCTGCAGCAGGTCAAGCGCACCCACGATAGGGGTCAGCAGATTGTTGAAGTCGTGCGCTACTCCGCCCGTCAACTGACCCATAGCCTCCATCTTTTGCGCCTGCCGGAGTTGCTCCTCGGCAGCGGCGAGGCGTTCCTGTTCACGGAGGCGGTCAGTCACGTCCCGGCCGAACAGATAGGCACCTCTTTGCCGACCCTCGTCATCCAACAGAGGACGAAATTGCATTTCATAGGCGCGGCGCTCGCGAGCATCGTCTCCCCACCATGAGCTTTCCATAAACGCTTCGCCCGCTAAAACCCGACCCCAGACCTGCCGGGCAGCTTCGCGCTGTGCGGGAAGGTGCGCCAATACTTCGAGCAGGGACTGGCCTGCAACGGGGCACACGCCGAATAACCGCTGATAGTCTCGTTGCGCTGCAGCGTTAATGGCCAAAAATCGAAACTCATGGTCGATAACCTGCACCGAGGAGTCCGTGGCCTCGACGATATCCGCAAACAGGCGCTTCTCCGCGAGCGCGTCCATCACGCGCCGTTCCAACGTTGCGTTCAACTCGCGCAGGCGCTCTTCGCTCTCGCGGATGGCGACAGTTGCCTCTCGCCTTATGGCCGCAAGCTTGATGTTCGCGGATACACGCGCCAGCAGCTCACGTCCTGAGAAGGGCTTGGTGAGATAGTCGTCTGCGCCGGCATCAAGACCCTCTACCTTCGCCTCCTCGCCCGCGCGGGCAGACAACATGATGACGGGTATTTCCCGGAAACCCTCGTCCTCACGCAAGGCTCGAAGCAATCCGAAGCCGTCCAGGCGGGGCATCATCACGTCGGTAATCAGAAGATCTGGGCGCTTCCTTCTCAGCGCGGCCAGCGCCGCTTCGCCATCGGCAATCGCTTCAACTTCATATCCGCGCTCGCTCAGCAAGCGGGTGATATAGTTGCGAAGGTCGGCATTGTCGTCTGCGAGCAAGACGCGGCTGGCGGTCCCGTGGCCTTCCGCGGAGCCCATCATCGGCACCGCGCGCGCAGCTCCTGCGTCGAGGAACAATTCTGCATCTTCGCTCGGGATCCAACGTAAAGCCTCTTCTACGTAAGCTTTGGCGCGACCTGCCGTCGCCGTCTGATCGGAAGTCGTTGCCTGGACACGGTCAGGAGGCAAGTGCGCTGCGCCGAGCGGGATAGAGACTACGAACGTCGTGCCTCGCCCCTCCTCGCTCTCGACCGCGATTTCGCCACCGTGCAAGTTCACCAATTCCTGGACGAGCGCCAGCCCAATGCCTGAGCCTTCAAAGCTGCGGCCTTGAGCGCCCTCGACCCGATGAAAGCGGTCAAAGAGTTTCGGCAGCGCTACCGCCGGCACACCGACACCAGTATCGCGCACAACCAAAACTGCGTTGCCCTGCTGCTCACGCAGTTCGACCACGATCTCGCCCTGGTGGGTAAACTTGAACGCGTTAGAAACGAGGTTGAGGACGATTTTTTCCCACATGTCGCGATCGACATAGGCTGGCTCGGAGAGCGGTTGCGCGTTGACTATGAGCTCCAGCCCGGCTTTGTCGGTGGCCGATCGAAAACTGCTCGCCAGGTCGGCGGTGAACGCGGCCAGATCGGTCGGCCTGAAAGCTGCATCTACACGGCCGGCTTCGATGCGCGAGAAATCGAGAAGCGAGTTTACTAGCCGAAGAAGGCGCTGGGCGTTCCGATGCGCAACTTCCAACCGGGAGCGCTGGCCCGGATCGACTGCCTCGGCGAGCGCGTCCTCAATCGGACCAAGCATCAGCGTCAGTGGGGTGCGGAATTCGTGTGAGACGTTGGAGAAGAATGCCGTTTTTGCGCGGTCGATCTCCGCGAGCGCTTCAACGCGCCGACGTTCTTCTTCATAAGCGCGCGCCGTCGCTACCGCGGTGCCGATATGTCCGGCGGCGAGTTCAAAGAAGGATCGATAGGTCGCGTCGACCCGACGCCGCGGATTGGCGCCCGCGACCAGGAAGGCGCTTGGACTTTCTTCCGCCACCGTCGCGATCGGCACGATCACGACCTCAGTGATCGGCTCGGACCAGAACGCGCTGGTCAGTGCCAGCTCATCGGGAGTGCGGATAACCATAGCCTTTGCCATGGCAGCGGAGTTAGCCAGCGGCCACAACCCTGGTAGACCGTCGCCAAGCGCGATTTCCGTCGGCGCAGCGGCTGAACCGGCTTCGATCGACGCGCAAGCGGCGAGATGCGCCATGGTACCATCTCGCAGATAGACAAGGGCGAATGGCACGTCGGCGGCGTTGTCGCTGAGGATGCTTGCCCCCCGTTGGCAGGCGACCTCGATGCTTAGCGTCGGATCGGCGCGCTCGCCCATCCGGCTCATAGTAAGGAGACGTCGCTCCGACAAAACGCGGTCGGTGGTCTCGACCACGGCATTGAAAATTCCGTCGATCGTACCGCTTTCGCCTCGGACGGGACTGAATGTGAAGTTGTAATAGCACTCTTCGAGGTAGCCACGCCGGTTCATGGGCAGGAGCTCATCCTCCTGCCACACGCCTTCGGCGGTCGTCATCACCTTGTCGAACAGTGGGCCAATCGTATCCCAGATCTCCGGCCAGACCTCGCGTCCCGGGCGGCCCAGCGCCCACGGATGCTTGCCGCCGGGGATCGGGCTCCAGGCGTCGTTGTAGAGCAGCGCGAGTTCTGGTCCCCAGTAGAGCGCAATAGGGTAACGCGAATTGAGCATGATGCTCACGGCCGATCGCAGCGATTGGGGCCAATTTACCGGAGGCCCAAAGGGCGTCTCGGACCAGTCGCGGCGGCGCATAAGCGCGCCCATCTCGCCCCCGCCGCTGAGAAACTGTGCGGGATCTGGATCGCGGTGTTCGATTTCTTCGGTCATGCCGAACTCCTTTGGCCCCGGTCCAGGACCAGGCGAAGCTTGGTGGCGAGCTGCTTCGAGTTAGCCATGCCTCGGTTCGATCCACGGTTTGGTCAGGCCCGACGTGTGTCGTCCGGAAAATGTCGCGCGTCGGGCTGCCTCAAATTCGTGGTCCGATCGGCCCATTTCTGCCGGGCAGCCCGCAGCGTTGGGAAGGGGCAGCCGAGTGACCGAGCGCGAGTGCGGACGCTGATTGTTGTGCGGCGAAATGCGGCGGCTGCGCGGACGATTGAGGCACCCTGCGCGACGAGCGTCATCAGACGTTCATCATCTTCCTTCGTCCAAGGCTGGTTTCTAGAAAGCACGATTATTTCAGCGCCTTGAACGCGCTGTCGAACCGGTCGGTATCGTAGCATTTCATCGGGTCTTCAACCAGCACTCTGAAAGTGTAGCCACACCTGGAGCAATCGAAGGTCCGCTGATCTGAACCGCGGGGACCGGGTTCGATACGTGCCAGCATCATGGAAGTCTGGCATTTCGGGCAGCCCGGTCGCTGAATTGTAATGGACGATGGTCTCGAGAACGTGGAGGTCTGCGGCATATGTCCTCCCCTTGATCAGATCGAAACATCGAATTTGATTGTGCTGTTGCACTTCTCGCATTCGAAGGTGCGCTTGTCGAAGCCTGGTTCGCTAGGCTCAACACAGGAAAGCTTCATCGGCTTGCGGCATTTAGCACATGAGAAAACGCCGATATCCGCGAGACTGAATAACCTGTCGATTTGTGTTGCGGGCATGGATGAATTCCCGTGGAGCAGAATGACCTGGATTAATTTTTAATAGCCGCGCGGGTTCCGATCTTGGAACTGGGAATTATTTTTCCTGGGCCGTGGAACTTTGGCTAGCTGCGCAAAATTGAAAGTGTTCCATTAACGGAACAAGGCGTCCTCAGATCATGGGACTCAATTCGAAAATGCTCACCCGCGAAGAGTTGCGTCGCTGGTCTTGGTGGGCAAGGCGTCCGCTGTAACTGACCCGCCGGCGGTAAGCCCCGCCAAACACAGCGCCAGACTTATAGCGGCTACGTGGCGGACCTAGGTGGTAGACTTCGGATGACCACGCCGGGTCGACAGCGAATACGGGAAGAATTTGAAAAAGAGGCCGTGAACTGAGGCGGCCTTAGCGGGACCGCGGCTAATGCCTCATATTGTGAAATAGTTAATCTTTCCATGCGGACCGCCGCCTCCATCCGAACCAACTGGACCAGATCGACATTGCGGGTTCTTCCACAACTACGCCGCAGCAATGGATGCTTCACTCCAAGCCACGTTCAATTCGGTCAGCATCACCGATTTAGAAACTTGAACCAGCGCCAAAATGGCGATCATGCCGAACACCTCTGAGGCCCTTCAGGAACCGCCAGCGTGCCGCCGTTGTTTTCGGAGGATGTTCCCAACATAATCGCGCGCAACCGCATCAATTGCAAACGATGCCAATTCATTTGGTCCAGCGGATTCGCGGCGGTTGGCTTCACTAATGAATTCTACTGCCTGGTCTTGCAATTTGAGCAAGTCCTTGGATGCGCGGCAGCCCATATAGTGAACTTCGTTTGTAAGCGCAAAGTTGCGATAGCGACGCGATAGACGCCCTCACCAAAGAGCAGCTGGAACAATTGGTCCACGATCTTGAAGAGGAGTTGCGTAAGGCCGGCGCGTGGGCGGCAAAGTCGCCGCCTCTTCACGTGATCAAGCTGACGCAACAGCGTGAGATCGCGCGTTATGCGTCGCATCGATGATGCATATTGGGCGCCCCAGTTCTCTTTATCATGGCTCGTATCCCAAAGCCCGCGGTCCGTTCCCGCTATCAAGTTGACCCTATCAAGGAACCGGCATTCCCCCCAGGCCAACGCTCAGACCAAGCGCCCGGATTTGGCGAACGGACAATGTCATTGCAAGATCAATCCTGAGCCACCCTTATTGAGCAACTAATCCAGCGGCAACGGAGGAGAACTCATATGGCATCATTCGTCCTTGTCCCCGGCGCGGGCGGCATGGCTTGGTATTGGCATCGCGCCGTCCCGCTTATTGGGGCGGCGGGGCACGAAGCCATTGCGGTCGATCTACCTGGCGACGACAGGCACGCCGGTCTCGCGGTATATGCGGACATCGTCATCCGCGCGATCGGGGAACGAAGCGACGTTATTCTGGTCGCTCAGTCGCTGGCGGGCTTCACGGCACCCCTTGTTTGCGCGCGCGCCCCCGTGCGCATGATCGTGTTCGTGAACGCGATGATCCCAGAGCCGGGTGAGACCGCTGGTGCATGGTGGGAGGCAACAGGAGCGGTCGAAGCGCGGGAACAAGCTGCGGTGCGTCGCGGTTATGCGACGGAATTTGACGTGGGAACGTACTTTCTGCACGACGTGCCGCAGGACGTGCTGCGCGCCGGCCCGGAACAACCTCGCGAGGAAGCCGAGACCGTTTTCGGTGAGCCCTGTCGCTTCGAACACTGGCCTGACATCCCCATTCATGTTGTTGCGGGAAAGGACGACCGCTTTTTCCCGATCGAGTTTCAACGGCGTGTCGCGCGCGAAAGGGTCGGAAAGGAGGTGGAAGAAATTTCGGGTGGCCATCTCGTCGCGTTGTCGAATCCGGAAGGACTAGCCGAGCGCCTGTTTGCGTGTGAGAGCAGCTGATGAGCAGGTACCGTGCCGCTTTCTCTCAGCACGGACGATGGCGTTACCCCGCTGATTACCCCAATGGCCATTGCAGACCGACGAGGCTTCTTATTTGTGACATTAAGCGCTTTATATTGCTTTAAATGCTTGATGGGCGCACCAGGGCTCGAACCTGGGACCCGATGATTAAGAGTCATTTGGCCAATCGGGCAGCGGCTCGATCGGCTACTCGTTGTAGGATCAGGCCGCGTCGTCGGTGCGATCGAGTTCTGTTTCCGGATTAAAGACATGCCACACCTCGGACCCGGTCCATTTGCAATGATGTTGGAAACCACGCAAGCAAAGCCGCCAGACATTTTGCGCACGCAATGAAGCGTGCTCGGGATGTAGATCATCGGCCAAATCGCGCTCCTCCATCGTTTCTATCATCGCATTCAATAGCGGCAGCATCTTGCGAGCAGCGTTACGGCGCGCGGCTAGTGTCTTTAGGTTCGTGAGCGCTTCCATGCTCGCGTCAAACGCAGCGAATGCTTCCTCCGCGTCATTTGCAAGCTGGGTCTGTTCACCCGCGGTGCCGGCTGACAGAATCGGCGCTTGTGTTTGGGTATTCACATTTTCGATGATCACTTGCATCCGCCACAACGCCAGACCGGACCGAACGGTGTCGGGTTTGACGTTCTTTAATGCTCGCGTGATCGTTCGCCGCGAGCGACCCAATGCTTCGCTTGCGCCAGTGATTGAGAACAGGTTTTCGTCGCTGCCTCGTTTTGATTTAGCCATCTGACTTATTCCTTTCGGTGACGACGGCGACGCTTGCCGCCAACTGGAAATATTATTTTGTTCTCGTATTGCTATCAAATCGGTAGCGACGACGGCTACCTCAAGCGCAGACTGCAATGTACGGGTACTCAATCGTGGGGCGCAACCCGATGATGACCATCCCGTCAGGAAGGACCCTAGCTATCTCTAGGCAGCCGATCAGATAGATCAGCACTCAACATCTTTCAGTATCAGATCATCCACCGCATCATCGATCGCGATCACAGTTCACCATCCATCCAACGCGCGCCGCTTGTTGCGTTGCTTACGCATCATCATAGATGCATCGCGTGTTCGCCTTGCTCGCTTGTGACCATATGATGCGTCGAGCAGGTAACGCATCAATGATCGCAATGCTGACAATGGCGTGGTGCGGAGCGAGCTATAGCTTGTCTTCCTTTTGCTGTTGGCAATCTCGATCACGTCAGGATCATCGTCAGGGTATTTATCGTTGATGTCGCTCATGACGCGATACTGACCTTCAATTTGCGTTTGGCATAGGCGACGCTCGACCGCGTCACAGCGCTGACCGGCACACCATTCAGATCAACGCGATCAGGTTCGGCAATCATCGCCCGGTGATAATCGGCAGTGCTGGTGTATTCGCCGAGAAAGAACATCAACGCATGGCGATCGATATCGGGGCAGGCTTCGAACAGTTGCGCATCGATGCCAATGGCGAGCGGCTTCACCTGTTCGCCAAAGCAGGCCGGAAACCGGCGCACCAATTCGAGATGAGTCCGACGGCAGCGCTCGCGATTGGCGATGGCGTATTCCGAGACCGGCCTGATCCAGATCGGTTTGGTTTTGGCTGGCTTGGCCGGTGGCACCTTGTCTGGCCTGACAGCCCTAACCGTGACCACCGTGACCGACTTAGCCGGTGCTGCCGGTCGTGCCAGCGTCAGCGTAGGGCGTTTGGCAGTGTTGCTTTGTGTCATCATTCCCGTCCTCTCCTTTGCTGTGTCGCCGGTCAGATCGCGGCCGGCGCGCGTCTGGTCTCTCGTTCATCTGCCCTTAAATCCCCGGCGCGCGCCGCGCGCTGCCATTTCCGACAAGGGGGGTCAAGGGGGGTCTCCTACATTCGGTTGAGGCTAAAGTGGCAGCTCCCCAGTCCCTACTATCTAAAAAAAACAGACAGTTTTAACGCGAAGGGGAGAAACTGACCCCCTTTGACCCCCCTTGCCCCCCCGGCGAGCGGGCGCGCGGCGAGGCGGCGAGCGTCATTCACGCCGCCCTTTCGATCCACCATGTCGCCACGCCCTTGATGCTCGGCTGGTTCATTAGATAGACGCCATCAACGATGCGTTCCTTGTTCGCCTTGCACCAGCGACCGAGCGTCACGCTGTCGAGCTTCGGTGTGAACTGACCGCCGCTGCCGGCGCCACCGAGCGCCACGGCAGCGCGCAACGCGGCGTTCAGCTCCGGACGTAACAGTTCCGGTGTTGCGCCATAGTTGTTGCCGGTCGATGTCATCTCGGATGCCATCTCAACGAGCACAGCGAGCGTCACACGGCCGCCCTTGCCGATGGTGACGGCATTGCCCCAGGCCGTCAGCACGTCGCTCAGTGCCGCGCGCTGCGGGTCTTCCGCACGGGTCATTTCCATCGATGCAACGCAGTCGGCTTGGCCGAGCCACACCAATGGCGAGCGCACGGTGTCGCTCCATCCCTCGAAGCTCGCCAGCCGTGGCAATAGTCCCGGCCGGCCGGCGACGACATAAGCCCGGCAGATCGTCAGGCAGGCGGCGATATAAGCGCCGCGATTTTCCAAGATGGTGGTGATCGGATCGCCCTGATATTGCTTGTACTGCGGGTTTTCGATTTTGGCATTCAGCCGCGCCGTGACCGTGCGCCGGCAGAGATCACCGACGATCACGATGTTGTTGCCGGTGCAATAGATCGTCAGCGCGCCGGTTTCGATCCGCGTGAGCGGCGAGCGGCCAAGCGGTCGAATATCCAGAGTGTGCTGCTCGATCGCTTGGGCCAGAAAATCGCTCTTGAGTTCGCCGTTGACGTTGTCGATTGAGACCAGCGGTTGACCGCTCAACAAGACGCCGACCATGCGCTTTTCGATCTCGGTTTCATCACCGAATGCGATCACCGGAATGCGCCGCTGGCCTGCCGAGATCGCAGCGCCGATATCCCATAGAAAACTTTTGCCCGTGCCTGCGACCGGCGCAGTTGATGCAAACATCGGGCTGACCGGGAAGGCGCCCCGCACGACCGACGTGATGATCCCGGCGAGACCAACCGCCTTTGCCACGTCATCGACGAATGGCAATTCCTTCACCAGAGCTTCAAGCATCGTCAGCGCCGCCATCGCATCATCGCGCGTCGGCTCGTCCGGAATCACCGGCATCGGTGGCGGCTCGATAAGCAGCAACCGCGTCGCCAGATCATAACCTTGCTTGACTAACAGCGTCCCATCGGGACGCATTGTTGGCGTTGTGATCACACCAACGATTTCAGGAAATGCCCATTTTCCATGACGCGCGAGCAAAGTCTCGGCTACATTGATCGGCGCCATCGCGCCAACCCATTTGCTTTTGCGTCCATCAAACTTTTGCCAGATCGCGTGACGGCACATGGTATCCCGCATATAGGTCGGCGATACTGGTTTCAGTTGAGCAGTCTTGGTCATGTGACCGTGCGCCGCCTTCACCGCCATGATGATAGGGCGCACCAGTTCGCCGCTGCGCTGATAAAACGGCACCTTGGCGAGGATCAGCATTCGCTCAGTGATGGAAGTGACGACAGAAATGCGCGGTTTGATCTTGATGAGCGGCAAGTTCTTCGCGACGGGCGCTTCATTTGCAACCCGCTCATCGTCATTGCCGGTGGTGTCGGGAACACCGTCATCATCGTCATCATCGATGTCATCGGCGCTGGCATATTCGATCTTGTCGTCATCGTGCGGATGCTTTTTCAGCCACGTCGCGCACATTTTGCGAAGAGCATTTTCCTCACGCGCCCAATTCCATCGCTTGCCGTAGTCGCCGGCCGCGACCACGGTTGCCGCCTTGACGACACGCACGACCTCATCAATCGGCACGCCAGCATTGAGCAGCGAGGCGGTAACCTGAATCTGTGTTTGATGGATCGATGCTTCGCCGGTGCCCATATAAATCATCTGCGCGAGGCGCTTCTCGACATCGATAGGGGTCTTGAACTCCTTCGCGAACTCCTCCCACACGTTGCCGCGCTGCCCGGCGGTCTGATCTCGCTCGCGACCTTTGCGCTGGAATTTCGGCGAGCTGTCGGCCTGCCATTCCTGCAAATCGCTCAACTCATATCGACGGCCGTTATCCTCGACCACCTTGACGCTGATCCAGTCGCCATTCTTGGTGTTGTGCGTGCCGACAACCCGCATCAGGCCGGCGACATGGGCGGGCTTGGTATCTCCGCCGACAAAGTCGCAGAGTACGCTGAGAAAATTATCGTATTCCTCGATCACGGCTTGCCGCGTGTCGTCGGTCGGCAGCACCAGCGGCTCGGTGTAGAACCAATAAGAATGCCAGCCGTGACCGCTCCAAACAATTCGAGACGGCGGATATTTCAGCGCCTTGATTTTTGCCAGCGCGCTTTCTGGCGTTTCGTTGATGATGTCTTTTATGTCGGTGTCAGCGTGCGCGAACACCAACTCGGCGGCATTTTCCTTGGCATGGATCTTGTCGTCGGCCGAAATGGTCGAGACACAGAAATAGACGCCGTTGCCCGGCTTGTCGTGCTTGCGGATAAAGGCTTCGATCACCGCCGGATCACGCGAGGTTATGGTCGCGCCAGCGCCCATACCGTTCTTGAGCACGCAAACATTGACCGGCCGTTCGGTGTGCTCGAATTGGGTCTTGATGAAAGCCAGCGCGGCACCATCGTGCGGGGCGCGCATCACAGCACCTCCGCGACTGGCGCCAAATTCTTCGGAGTGATCCGTTGACCCGGGGCTTAAATCAGTATCAGAATATAACTGAGGCATCGCAACTGCCTTGGGTTTAAGACGAGGGTCGCCCCGGCAGGGCGGCCCAAGCGTCTTGGGGTTTTGAGCGGCAATGGCCGCAAAGCTGCCGATCCGGTCCATCCTGAAAACAGATGTCCGGGGCCGTTTAAAAGTCGGCAAGCCAACTCGCCGTCCTTAATCGTGCAGTCAAAATCTCAGGCCGTCTACGGATCACGCCTTCGTGTTTGCCAAGCCCCGACATCGCGTCGATCGACATTCGTCAGCGCATGCATAACGCAGATCGAACGGTGTGAACCGCTGGCTTGCTGGTCTTCCGGCACTGGCTCAAAAACGCCAAAGCCTTGGTCACATGGTCGAGATCGATTTCCGGCCCGGTGCATTTGGAACCAAGGATTCCGGTGGCTCTAAGATTGCCGAACCTTTCCCCGGCGATCGCAAGAGCTGTCGACGGCGAGGGTATCCCTTGCGCGGGGATCGAGCGAACAATAGTAAGCATCTTACTGACTGAGCCTTTGATCTTGCCGCCACCGCCCTGCAAGGCGGTGGCGGTATTGTTTTATGCGGGCGGGCCTTCATATATAGACAATGTCAAATTTGCCGGATCACGGATTGCCGATTCCCGAAAAACGGGAAAGCGCAGCGCTGGCAAAACGGACCTGTAGGTCCACTTTGAAAATCACGCGCCGGCAAAAGGAGCCGAATGGCGTCATTTGAAAAACGGCAGCCCGCCTATGTCACACCGTACCTTCAACAACGACCCACACGGCATCAGCGATGCAGCCCGTCGAGCGCTGTTGGATAATCGTTGCGAGCACAAGTCGAAACGTCATCGGACATTAGGCCGGCGCAAGCGGCTATCGAAAGCCAAGCGCCAGCGCGGCGCAAGCATCGGGCGCTTGTGCGAAGCTATTGGAACGGTGTTGGCGATCATCCGTGAGACAAGAGCGCCAGCGCCGACGCCGCACAATCAACCTTGACCGGCTCGCCTATCGTCATATGCTTCGTTCGTCACGTCGCAGCCCCCCGTTGCCGACACATCCTTAAAAAAAGCGGAACACCTATCATCGCGTATCCGATGACCATCGGTGTCCTTTAGCGTCGCGTGCACACCACTTGCGCCAACGCCGTCGTTAGGTCGACTGGATGCATGCACTGAAATTCTGTCGCGAGTTGATCCGCCAGCAAGCCGTCGGTGCGTCGCAGAAGTTCGCTATGAACAACTTTCATGCCGTTCTTTTCCAGTAAATCCAAATGTCCGTGGTGCGGCACGCGGTTGATGAAGTAGTGTCGCTTACCCCTCGCCATGGACCACATCGCTCCGGAACAGCCCCAATGGCCGTTCCACTTCTCAGACAGGTTATGACTGGTATAGTCGATCAGGTGCACCATGACCCCGTCGGGCGCCAGCCAGCGCCCGAACGCTTCATAGGTGGTTTCAAGTTCGTCGACATGCTCAAGCACCGATTCCGACAGGATGATGTCGGCCGCCGGCGCGATCGTGGCGATATCCCGAGCCGACATTACCTGAATGAATTCTCCGCCCCCCATTTCAAGATCGCGTCGTATGCGCGTGATGCGATCGGAAGATGGCGTAGCTTCCGTTCGCGTTGAATGCCCCGGTCACGCCGGGGCCGGAACTGCGCAACTGCGGAATGAAATTCGACGCCGCGCCCTTGATGAGGCTTTTTGCCCTGATCATACCAGATCAACCGTCTCGCCTGGGGGTGCTTTGATAGACGGTCGCCCGAAGAACGTTATCTCCATCGCCCGCGCTGTTTTTCCGAAATAGATCAGTTCGTCGATGAACTCGATTTTCATAACGGTGTAAGCCCCATCGGAGAACTGGATGCGGTCTCCGGGGCGAATGTCACGCACGCGGTGTTCGCCGCTGCGATCTGGTTTTGAAACAGGTTTCATGGCGGCCTACGCTACCGCCGGTTGAGACCTGGGATCAAGGCAATCAGGCTAAAATAAGACATTGACTTTTGCAATTATGGGTCGGGGTTCGCCCGTTAGCGGCACGCGCGATCTGGCGCTAAAGGTCGTGACAACGAAAGGCGCCAGCACCGCGCCGGATCATCTCAGTTATAATGACGCGCACATATGCTTTGAATATCACCACGCCACGCCGCGCATGCTCGATGTGTTCAAGCATGACGGTGCGAAAGTGCTGTCCGTGATCTGGATCGACGGCGGCGACACGGTGATCCTGACGCATCGTGGCGCACCATGGGAGCATTATCTGCGGCGGGTGGCGAAGGGATGTTGATCAGGGCTTAATTTTATTTCGGTCCGTTCCAATAACCACCACGCTGCTCAAATGACGCGGGCGGCGATGGCGGTTGCAGTGACAGGGTTGACCGTGGTGGGGCTGTCGCTGCTGGCAGGGTTGCTTGCGATTGCGGGGCTGGTGGTGCCGATGGCTGCGGCTGTGCCACTGCCGGCGCGTTGCGTGATCGCGCCCCCCCTGCGCCCATCGTCGAGCAACAGCCCGATACATTTCATTGGCGTCAGCGAACCGTATTGAGAGATCAAATAAGCATCGATCACTATGTCAGGCATGATGCCGGCTTGCTCACGCTGGCGGGTAACCTCGCGAAGAATGCCGCATGGCGAGGTGGTGCCAAAGAAAGCAACGAGAATCACCGCGCCGATTACACAGACAGATGCGATGATCAAAAGTGGCTTCATGATGCCATCTTATCACACATTTTCAAAATAGTCCGTCTCGCCGCCTTGCATCTTGCGCAGCAACCATGGCGGCAGACAATCTGCTAGGCTTGGATTTATGCTGTAACCAAAATGGTCGCCAACGTCGCCCTCAGTGCTGGTCGAAATCAATCCTATCGCGTCGCCGTTGATGTCGATGATCGGCGAGCCTGACATGCCAGCCACGATCAAAGCGCTTTCCTTGATCAGCAAAAACCTACCGTTGTTGTGCAGCGTGCAAGATTGCCACTCGCCATCAAGCGAAAGCACGCGTGCCGCCGTGCCCGGTGTCTCCCTCAATCTGTATGTTTCGATAATTGCGGGCGGGTTGCCGAGTGTCATCGCCCTCGCGGTGAATCGTTCGTATCGCTCATATTTCTCAGAAAGCTCTTGGTTGTCCGGCTCACTGAGCACAGCAAGGTCATCACAGAGATTGAAAGCACACAGCTCGGCCCATATCGTTTGCCGTTTCGATTTGAGCCGGCCGGCCACGTTGGGGAATGTCAGCTCGTTAGTGCCGTTCGCAAGGAGCGGTGTCGGGACACGATCTTCCGGCAAGCAATGCGCGGCGGTGACGATGTAACGCGAATTGCCGGCTTTGATGATGAAGCCTCGACCATTGCCGACGGTTATGACGGCTCGCGTTGCGACGACCATCACATGCCTCGCAAAATTTTCCGCAATTCGGTTGCTAGATTCTTATGTGCGCGCCAGTCGCTTGGCGTCGATGGAAAGATCACCTTCCGTGAATGACCGGCCAGCGCGATCATTGCAAACCGATGGCCGCTCCCGGTCGTGCCGATCTCGGTGACGGTGGCGCCGAATTCAGCGGCAACATCGCGCACGGTGGATTCGGAAAGTGAAAAGCGAGTCATCACGCTGTCCCTGCAGCTGAGTGTGATCCTGTCATCTCGACTTCGAATGTCTCACAATCGGGATCGATCTTTATGTCAAAATCGAAATCCCACGCTTCCAGATAATCTCGAAAACATCCGGGGCGATCAGGATCGTTGGTTGGTGTCGAGATCAATAGCCAAATCACTGCTGTCATCTCAAACTCTTCATTGACGGTGAATTTGCGATTGCGCTTGATCATGACAATGATCGACTGCGCTAATTGCGCCGGGGTGATGTTCCCGACCTTCGCAACTCGATTCATTTCGCTATTGATGTTTGCGACCTCGTCAGCGCCACCATCCCAATCAAATATTTTCTCGCCATCGAATGCGACGTTGATGTGAGTGATGTCGTTGCCTCATCTTGGTCGTTGGGCACATCTCATCGGGCGCGCGATATCGCACGCCGATCATGTCGGGTCACGCAAACAGTTTCATTGGAGGTCGGCGTTCAGCCCTATAGATCGAGCCGCCTTCCGAACGAGGTAGCTAACCACATTTCGCGCCCGGACCCTTGTTCGATTCCATACCATTTTGAAAATAATTTTTGACCCGTATCTTCGGACGCTCCGAGCTAGTTCCCAAAAGGAAACCGCTGCGTCACAGCCACTTTCGCAATTGTACAACTGGTGATACGCGCGATGCGAAGAGTATCCCTTCAAGGTCGTATCGTCACGCGACGCGTTTGAGTTGTGTGGTCAGACTGGATCAATGCAAGTCAGTCGGCAAATCCGTAGCTGACTACGGGCCAGCGTCATTCAATGCAAAATCAACCAGAGTCGCGGTCAAATGCATTCCGTTTCGACCAGTTTGCGCGATGGACTGCGGTAGACAGCGTGTGCTCGCGGGCCGATAATTGCAGGCGACGCCAAATAACAACGGGAGAGTCACACATGCGCGCAATCCTGATCGATCCGGACAAGAGAACTTTCGTGGAGATGCAAGTTGGTTACGACGAAGGAGATTATGAAACTGTCTTGTCGTGCGAGTGTTTCACAACCGGCGCATTCTTGAACGGATGTGATGTGGTCTATGTCAGTGACGACGATATGGATGATCGTGACAATCCTCGTTTCTGGTTTCAGGTTGATGCCGACCGCAGCCCGCCGTCATCGTTCCCCATCGGCGGTCTTGGGTTGGTGGTTGGTATTGCCGGCGACCGCGCGGCCGATGCAAAGATCAGTATCGATGAAATGGCAAAGCGCATCACATTCACAGAGCGAAAGTTTCGGGCTTCATCGCACGCGAGACCAAACAAGGAATAGCCGTTGATCTTCACGCCCCGATCATTGACGGCGCCAGCGAATAGACGACGCCGATGTTACCGATCCTCGTCATCGTCGGGCTGACGCTGCTTTGGGTGGCGCTGATGACGCTGTTGATCGTGCGGTGAGTGGATCAGATCGCCCGGCGTGGACGTGCCTGTCGGCCGAGCCGATAATTTCGGCAGGCTGTAGACTCTGATTCGCGGCTAGGACTTGCGGCCAACAGGGTCGCTCAAAACAGTTTTGATTCAAGGTGCGAGTATGATCATGCCGGACAAGATAGTTTCTAAAGAACCGCCGAACGTTTCCGGCACACACTTGACTGCGGCACCGGAAGCCGGAGACGAAATCCATGCCCGGCGCATGCTTAATGAAAAGCAAGTGCTGGCGATTGTCCCGGTCGGCCACACGACGCTTTGGAGGCTGGAAAAAGCTGGCCGGTTTCCGAGATCGACTTATATCTCACCGAACCGCCGAATCTGGTTTGAAGATGAAGTCGCGGCTTGGCAGAGATCGATTGACGGTCAAGGTCGCGGCGGCGCGAGGCTAAAACCCTAGAACCCGGTGAAACGAACGATCTAAAGGCCAATTAACGGCCCGCCTATTTTAGGCGGGCCTTTTTATTTGTTCGGAAAATTTCTGGAAAGCCCTGTCTAGCAAGGGTTTATTGCATTGAAGGGTAGAAAAAATAATGCTTGACGTAGGGACCACACGACTTCGCCGTCCGCGCGCAATGTCATTCGTCTTTGACACGCCGCGTCCATCGCATCCCCTGCCCTACGTTCGTGACGATCGCGAAACGCCCCTCTGTGTTGGGCGGGGATACGAACGATGTAGAAGTGATTTGGGTCAAAAAGGAATGGGAATATTTTTGCGAAGGGGACTGGACAGGTAGCATCAGATTGAACCAGTTCAACAAATTCCGCTGTCCGCGCAGAGCAGATTTTGCCCGATGGGCAAAATCATCCACCCTCGCCGCGATGGACTGAGGTCGGCAATCGCTGCGTTATCCGATTAGCGAATAACCAAAGCATCCGAATTGGTGATGGCCACCGGTTTTCCAGCTTTGATAACGCGTGCCGCCTGCTGGGAGCCCTGGTCGGGGTTGGCGCGGAATGACAGCGCCAGTCCGGATACCGCGATGGCCGCCACAAGTGCCGCGACCACGATCTTGAGATGGGTCGATCGGTCGGCGCTGTAAAAGGAATGATTCATCGTCGCCTCCTCAGCCCCGCCTGCCGGCCGAATTATCGGCACGGCGGTCCATGGGAAGCACGACCACCTTGGTGCCGACGTTGACCCGCGAATAGAGGTCGGCAACATCCTCGTTGGTGAGGCGGATGCAACCGGATGACACACGGGTCCCGATCGTGCCGGGAGCGTTGGTGCCGTGAATGCGATAGACGGTACCGCCGAGATACATCGCCCGAGCACCGAGCGGGTTGCCGGGACCGCCGGCCATATAGCGCGGCAGATAGGGCTGGCGTGCGATCATCTCGGCCGGGGGTGTCCAATCGGGCCATTCCGACTTCTTGGTGATCGACTGCACGCCTGACCAGGTAAAGCCGTCGCGACCGACGCCAATGCCGTAGCGCACCGCCTGTCCGTGACCCAACACCAGATAGAGATAGGTGTTGGGGGTGTCGATAATGATGGTGCCTGGCGCTTCGCGGGTCGCATAGCTAACGACCTGGCGCTGCAAGCGTGCCGGCAGTTGGGATACGACGCCATCCCGGGAGGGCGCAGCCTGCAGCCGCGGCGCGGTTTGTGCTGGTGACGCCATGGCCAACTGATACGGCGGCAGCGGATCCGCGCCAGCCGTGTGGGAAAATGTGAGGGTAATGACCGCGCCAAGAGCTACTGCGGTGCTGCGGAAGCCGGCTCCAGAAATACCGAGATTGAACATCGTATTCCCCTGTCTGACTGTTTTGAGCGCCCTCAGTGCGCCTTTTCGGCGCTTTCCCTGACCTAATCAGTAGCTGGCAACGGTTTCAGGACGGTTGCGTCGGGGGCCTAAAATGGTTTCGTCGGAAGCAGAATTAATTCATCACAGCGTGAGCCGCGGGACTTCAAAGCCAAAAAAAGGATTGCGGTGACCGTGCACTTGATACCGCTGCTATCCGCCAATCCTGCTCATAGACCACTTTCGAGCCAAGTAGAGGGACGGTGCGGCGGCCATCCGTCGAGGCGCTTGCTTGGCAAGCTCCTCGGGATGATGTCGGGGCACAACGTCGTCACCGCCGTACGGCGGGTTAGCGACTATCCGCCCGCGCCACTGACTACGGCAGCGGCATGCCCGTTGAAAACTCGCCGGCCAGGGAAAGCTGTCCGTTAGCGGCGTGATCGCTTCCGGATGACGGGTTGACGAGTGCGAAGCTGATCATGAACAGCATGACTGCTCCAACCAGTGCGAGGACGGGCAATTCCCACATCGATATATATGATGCCGGGACATTGGGGTTGATCGGTGAATATGCGAAGGGCTTCTGCATGTGATGCCTTCCAATCGGGTTGGTCGACTTCCGATCCGCGCATCCATTTTCGCAAACAGACCAATGGCGCGAATGGCAAGAATAATTGCCACGCACACCGGCGAGCGCATGTGAACAGGCTCATATTTGGTTCGGAATAATCGACCAGAGAACTTTCGCGATCCTCCGACTTAATCCCAACCGCCGGCCTTGCCGCGCCGGACGCACGGCGGGCGACGCATCCGCCATCAGCCGCGGTATTGCTCGTCGCTGACCTTTTCCATCCAGTCGACGTTCTTGCCGTTGAGCGATTCCGTAATGGCAATATGCGTCATCGCGGTCGTTGCTGTCGCGCCGTGCCAGTGCTTCTCGCCGGGCGGAAACCAGATGACATCTCCGGGACGGATTTCCTCGATCGGCCCGCGCTCGCATTGCGCCCAGCCCAGGCCGGACGTGACAATCAGGGTTTGACCGAGCGGATGGGTGTGCCACATGGTGCGGGCACCGGGCTCGAAGGTGACGTGACCACCGCTGATGCGAGCCGGGTCGCCCACCGCGAACATCGGGTCGACCCGAACCGTGCCGGTAAACCAGGCCTCCGGGCCTTTGCCCGAAGGCCGTGAGCCATTGCGTTTGATATCCATTGTTCCATTCCTTTTCCCGGTTACGTCATTCTCGGCCGCGGCCCCCGCAAAACCCGGACGCGCGGTTGCCAGCATAGCCAATCCGCCTGTGCCTGCGAGCACGCTCCTTCGCGTCGCCATGCGCTGCGCTGCCGTCGTGCCGCGTCCACAACGCCGGAACGATCCCATCTGTCGAACTCCGTTGACTGTTCCAGATTTAGCGCGTGCGGCTATAGCGACTAGCCGCTATAATCGACATAGACTTATCAATTGGATCGATAAATGCAGCGCGGAAACCTCGACGACCTCTCGGCCTTTCTGATCGTCGCCCGCGAGGGCAGTTTTACCAAAGCGGCTGCCAAGCTTGGTGTTTCACAGTCCGCGCTCAGCTACACCATCAAGGAGCTTGAAGCGCGTCTGAAGCTGCGCCTCTTGACGCGCACCACCCGCAGCGTCTCGCCGACAGCGGCCGGCGAACGCCTGTTGCGTCATGTAGGTCCGCGGCTTGAGGAAATCGAGGCCGAACTCACCGCCTTGAGCGAGCTTCGGGAGAAGCCCACCGGCACCATCCGCATCACGGCTACTGAATATGCCACCAATGCCGTCCTGCTGCCGAAGCTTGCCAGGCTTTTACGTGAATATCCGGACATCAAGGTCGAGATCGTCAGCGACTACGCCCTGACGGATATCGTCGCTCAGCGTTTCGATGCCGGCGTGCGGGATGGCGAGCAGGTGGCAAAGGACATGATTGCCGTGCGCATCGGGCCCGACGCACGCATGGCGGTCGTCGGGGCACCGTCCTATTTCCGAAACCGGTCGGAACCGCAGAAGCCGCAGGATTTGGTCGAGCACAACTGCATCAATCTGCGCCTGCCCACCCATGGCGGATTGTACGCCTGGGAGTTCGAAAAGGGCTCGCGCCAGCTCAAGGTGCGGGTCGAAGGCCAACTGTTCTTCAACACGACGAGCCAGATGCTCCATGCGGCGCTCGCTGGTCTGGGCCTGACCTATCTGCCGGAGGGCCTTGTGCAGCCGCACATCAACAAGGGCCGCCTCAAGCGGGTGCTTGAAGACTGGTGCCCTCCGTATCCGGGCTACCACCTCTATTACCCCAGCCGGCGGCAACCCTCCGCAGCTTTTGCGCTGCTGGTCGAGGCGCTGCGCCACCGCAACTGAGCGACCGGGCGGCGTTTGAAACCTCCATCACCTTGCCTTGGCGCCAAGCATAATCGGCGTCGTCTGCACAAGCCTGAGCGACTTGACCATTTTCTCCGTCGCTGCCTTGTATTTCCTGAAATGCGCGGTTTCGAGGTGCGACCGGTACGCATCCACATCCCGGTAGATTTCGAACACCCTGACGCGCGCGGGATCATCTTTTTCGGAAACGGCGTAGAGCGCCAAGACACCCGGCTCGATGCGAGTGGCGGCTTCGATCTGTTCGGCAACCGCGGCTTTATAGTCTTCCAGTTGCGCGGGATCGATCTCGATTTCCGCTTGCTGCACGTATAGCCGTTGCATGTCATCGGCAACCGCGGCTGCGGGAACGGATGCCGCCAGCACGGATGCACTCAGAATAAGCTGTGTGATGTTCATAAGGGCCTCCCGAGTGAGGCGCGAACGCCGGCTTCAACGTATGGTATACCCGCCATCCACCGTGAGGGCGTGACCGATCGTGAAACTTGCGGCGGAGCTGCAAAGCCAGAGCACCGCATTTGCAATCTCCTCGGGGCGGCCAAGCCGGCCGATCGGCACATCCTGCAACATCGCGTTGAGGGCGTCACTTTGGGTTTCCATCATCTGGTCGAGCATCGACGTATGGATGATGCCCGGACAGACGGCATTGATGCGAATGCCCCTTGCGGCATTTTCCAGTGCCGCACTCTTGGTGAGTCCGAGCACGCCGTGCTTGGAGGCCTGGTATGTTCCGCGCCTGGCGCCGCCAACCAATCCGCCGATCGAAGAGCAGTTGACGATAGCGCCACTTCCCTGCTTGAGCATCTGGCGCAACTCGAACTTCATGCAGCTCCATACACCGCGAAGATTGACCGACATCACGCGGTCGAAATCCTCCCGGGAAGCATCGGCGGCCTCCGCAATCACATTCTGCACGCCGGCATTGTTGTAGGCGGCATCAAGCTGCCCGAAAGCAGCGACGGTCCGCTCAACCATCGCTTCAACCTCGGCGTCATCAGCAACATCGCACCGGAGAGCCAGAGCCTTGTGCCCCTGGGCAGACAGTTGCTCGGCGGCAGATCGCACCGCCTTCTCGTTCAGGTCGGCGAGGACCACCGAAGCGCCCGATTGCGCAAAGGCCTTCGCCGTCGCAAGACCTAGCCCGGATCCTGCTCCCGTAACGAGGGCAACCTTGTTTTCAAACGATATGTTCATGTCGGGTTCCTCACTCGATCCGCCGGCTTTGCTAGTGGGCGCGCTTATCGAAAACATCCTTTGCGACCGGAAGCGCCGAGAAGACATTCGGCCAGCCGGCATAAAACGCGAGATGGGTCATCACTTCGGCCGCTTCGGTCTGCGTGAGCCCGTTGTCCATCGCCCTGTTGAGGTGATACGGAATCTGCGCGACCTGTCCCGAGGCGATCAGTGCACTGACCGTGACCAAACTGCGGTCTCTTGGCGCAAGGTCCGGGCGCAGCCATAGATCGCGGAACAGCACGTCGGTCGTGTACTGCACGACCCCCGGAAAGGATGCGCCGAATTGTTCCTGGACGCGCGTCGCACGCTGGGCCTCGGCGGCCTCATTGAGCGGCAGCAGCGCCGGTGAAGCGGCAGGAAGCTGATCCGCGCCGATGTGACGCGCCGCGAAGACATCTCTGGCGACAGCAACCGCCGCCATCGCATTGGCCCAGCCGGCGTAAAAGGCGAGGTGTGTAATGATTTCCGAAATCTCGCGCGGCCTGACGCCATTATCGAGCGCAAGATTGAGATGATACGGCATTTCGATGGTCTGATTGCGCGCGATCAGGGCCGCCAGCGTCACGATGCTGCGGTCGCGCGGGGCAAGGCCGGGCCGCTTCCAGACCTCGCCGAGCAGGAGGTTTTGCGTGTAGGCCTCCAGCGGCGGAGCGACCTTCCGCACATCCTCGTACGTTGGCATCGGCTTTGATCCGGTCATGGTGGTGATCTCCTCTGCGCGAACCGATGGCATCGCCATCAGCGAAAGTAACGCGATGGCCGCGGTTCGAGATTTCATCGGCGATCTCCTGTCGTGGAAACGAAGTGGGGGACCCTGATTCATGATGGACCAGGTCCGGCTTTCGCCAAACGGACCGCCTTGTTATCAAGAACAGATCCGCATCGCGGGCTGGCCGGAGCGATCGCCGTTCACAAGGCTTATTATATAAGAGAGAGCGTCATGCGATTAGGCGGCTGAATTCGCATGAACTTATGAAGGGAGCTTATGAATTTGTCCGGGCTTCAGGCCTCAAGCCTGATGAGACGAGATCGATCTGCAATGGCAACGGAAGTGAACTCCGTCTCACATCCAGTTCGGGTCAACCGGAATTTGGAATCCAGGAATGTCGAAGTCGGCTATATCCGATTTCGATCCGAGCGCCAGGCTGCCATTGCGAGGCAATTACATCGAGCAACGGTAGAAGGTCAGCTCCATTCCCGCAAAATCCGGATCTGTGAAAACGCGGTATATGCTGTTGGCGTCGAGGATTTTCAGACGCAGATTCATGCTGGTTGCCATGATTTCCGAGGAACATGCGGCTTGAAAATCGATGGTATCGCCCGTCTCCTTCCTCGACTTGATAGTGCATCGAGCAGTCTTGCTTTTGACTTCATTTCCATCCGCAATAAAGCCGCCGCCAAACTCTTCGGAAAATTGAGCAAAGCCGATTTTATCGCCTTTTTTGACGAAGACTTTGTTGCACTGGTCAGCGCCCGTCGCCCAGGCTCCGGTCAGATCGAAAGCGTACGCCTGCGGAGTCAGCAGAAAGCAGCTGCAAAACAGGAGAGCGCATAGTCCGGTTGGTCGACCCACAAACATGCTCGACTCCCAAGGGAATGTGAAATTTCCTCGTGGCCCTCTGCTCCAAACAGTGTTTCCCATCGGGGTCGGTGGCGCAAGGGGCCACTTCGGTTTCCGTGGCTAGGCGCGCGCGAACGACGACGGCAATAAACAGCGCCGCGCTGCGGGATGGCGGAAAAGGTTATTGTCAGATAAAGCTGGCCGCTCAAAACCTGGTGGTGTTCACGATGGCCAAATACCCTCAGACGGTTTCACCAACGGAAAGCCAAATAAAATCCAAAGCGCCGTTCCGCGAGAAGGCCGGCCAAGAACTGAGGGAATTCATCGTCCTGACGGCCTATCTCTATGTTTGCTTCGCAGCAGTGATCTATTTCAAAACTGCGGTTTTGCAGGCGCATGGTATCGCCTACGCTCATCTGGGCCTGGCAATCGTCAAGGCCGCCATCTGCGCAAAGTTTGTGCTTATGGGACGTGTTTTCCACATCGGAGAGCGATTTAAAAATCTTCCACTCATTGTTCCAACGCTGCACAGGTCCTTTGTTTTCCTTCTGCTCCTAGCCGTCCTGACGTTCATCGAGGAGATCGTTGTCGGGACGATTCATGGCCGAACGGTCATGGACTCAATTTCCGGAATAGCGGGCGGGACGTTCCAACAGATGATCGCGACAATTCTTATCATATTTTTGATCCTCGTTCCCTACTTTGCATTTCGGGCACTCGGCGAGATCGTCGGCGACAAAACACTTGTGCGGCTATTCTTCGAGCGGCGTCACAACGCTTGAGCCGGTATGACTACATGTCAATCGGATTGACACGACGTGGAGACTCTGAGGCCAGTGCTCACTCGCGGCGAGATAGCGCATCCTTCTGCGATCGCCTGCTTGCTTCGACGCCGTATCGGATGCAGTGTCGGCCCGCGCACGTAAGCCAATGGAAACACGTCAGGGTGCCTGACATGTTTGCAGCACGCGCCGGTCATCGTCGACGTCCCTCGTGGCGTCTATCAATTATCGAAAATTCCTGCTCTGGAATTGGTCGATCCTAAATTTCCGGCGGCGCGGTTGATCTGCCGGAAGCGTAATCTTCGTCACGTCAGATCACGTCAGGTTCCCATGAGTTCTTGCCGATGCAGACTCTTCATCGCCCCGATACCCGCAGCAGGCCGACATGCGGTTCGTTCCCGGCGGTAGGCTTGGCATGGGTCGGACAAGCGTTCCTCCGGCGAAACGCCGGTTCATCACATCACGGACTGCCGTCTCTATCGACCGCATCGCCAGAGAGGGAGCTCTCTTTACGGACTATGACGCCCGGCAATCCTGCACGGCAGGTCGAGCCGCCTTTATCACCGGGCGGCAGGATCCGTGGGAGCGTTATCAGGACGAGTCGATGATGTATGCCCGTTGGTGGGGCGACAAGCTCTGGACGACGGTCCCCGGCGTGAATATCGTCGGTCGATTTCTCCTGACGTTCAAGGAATCTCCGCCGAGCCAGGTCGGCGGATCTTTCAGCATCGAGAGGGCCCTGCAAATGGTCCAGAATGGCGCCAGCGGCGGCAAGTAAACGGCGTGGCCTGCTGATCCCGAGCTACGGTTCGGGGTCAGTGGACCTCGGAGAGGGCTGTTCCAGCAATCAGTCGACACGTTAGGGGGACAAGCATGGCTTCATCGAGGTTGCCGCTCTGGCTTCGTTTCGTCCTGCTCGTCGGTGCTGTTGGGCTCGCGTCCGGCGCCAGCCTCCTCGCCTATCGCTATTATACGCGTCCGACGACGCTGAGCGTGGCCGTAGGCTCGATTGACGGCGAAGCCGCCAAGGCCATGTCGGCTATTGCGAGCCGCCTCGTGTCAACCAACGCGCCGGTGCGGCTCAAGGTCATCGACAGCGGCACGGCGCTTGAAGCGGCCAAGACGTTTGCGGCAGGCAAGGCGGATCTTGCGGTGGTTCGTGGCGATGTCGGTGACCTGTCGCAAGCGCAGGCCGTCGTCGTCGTGAGCCATGTGGTCGTACTCGTGATCGCTCCGCCGGGCTCTCCCATCGACAGTATCGACAAATTGAAAGGCCGCCGCGTCGGCGTAATCGGCGGGGAGACCAATGCCAAAATTGTCGACGTGCTGAGCAAGGAATTCGGGCTCGACCCCGCCAAGGTGTTCAAGGATATCGCGTTGCCGGATGCCCGGCGTGCCGTTCAATCCAAAGAAGTCAGTGCGCTGCTTGTGGTGATCCCTTTGGCTGGAAAATATCTGTCACTGGTGCGGGACATATTTGCGCAGGGCCCCAAAGCCTTGCCGGTACTGCTCCCGATCGAGTCCGCCGGGGCAATCGCACAAACCGAACGCGCCTATGAAAGCTTCGAGGTGCCCAAGGGCACGCTACGAGGATCGCCGCCGGTTCCGGAAGATGACCTGACGACCTTGAGGACTTCATTATATCTGGTTGCGAACAAGAAGCTCGGCGCTGATTTGATAACCAGCTTGACGGTAACGATCATGAAAGTGCGCAGGGAGCTCATGGGCGAGGAACCAATCTTCGCACAAATCACCGCACCCAGCACCGATCAGGATGCCTACCTTCCCCTGCATCCCGGCGCGGCAGCCGTTTATAACAGCACCCAGCAAAGCTTCATGGATGAATACGGCAACTGGATTTACCTGACGCCGATGGCGCTCGGGGGCGCGGCCACCGTGTTTGCCGCAGCCTGGAAATTTCTGGGACTGGGCGGGCCCGCTGACGGACAAGGCCCTCTTGATTCTCTTTACGCCCTGGGACGCCGGATCCGGAACGCGGGCACCGAGGCCGAACTGTCGGATATCGAGGAAGAGATCGACGGTATTCTCAAAGCGCAAAGGGCCAGATCCGCCGGCGGGGATGAGACCGCGGTCGATGACGCCACCCTGAATGTGGCGGCCCATCGCCTCGAGAGCCTGATTCACGATCGACGATCGATGCTCGCGAAGAGACCCGCAGTTGTCTCCGCGGCCTGAGCGGCGGGCTGCCATCAAGCAGCGAGGGCGAATTGCGATCGACCAAATCAGGACCCCAATCAGGGAGAACGGCCATGAAAAAGGTGCTTATTTCTCTGTTTCTGGCAGGCAGCTTCGTCGCATTGAGTTCGATGCAGGCAAGCGCCGTCGTGTGCGCCCGCGGCGTCCATCGCGCCGGCTGCGTCGGTGCAGGCGGTGCTGTGGTCGCCGGCCGCCCGGTTGTTGTCGCGCCACGGCGGGCCGTGGTTGTTCGCCGCCGCAGGGTGTACTGATCCCATCGAACATACCGCGTGAATGTGGTAGCCTATCGGCTGGAGAGATTGATCCACGTCGACGAATGATTGCTCGCGAAGAGACAGGCAGTCGTCTCCGCGCGGCCGTGACACGCTGCAGGGACTGACAAACCTGACGGCCGAATAACTGACTGGCGGAGAGACCCTCAGGATGAACCCTTTGTTGATCTCGCTCCTTGTATTCGCGATCGTATTTGGCGGCGCCTTGTTGGGAGCGGTTCTTCGCCCCTTGTTGTCGGAAAGGCATCTGCAACCGGACTCGAAGGACATTGTAAAAATGGCAACGGGCCTGATCGGCACGTTGGCCGCACTTGTATTGGGTTTGCTGATCGCATCCGCGAAAAGTTCGTTCGACCTGAAGACCAATCAGGTCAGGCAAGTGACCGCGACAATCATCCTCCTCGACGGTCTGCTGGCGGAATACGGTCCGGAAGCAACTCCCCTTCGAATTGGTCTGCGACAGAGCATTCAGCCGATGGCCGATCGGATCTGGCGTGAGCAGGAAATTCCAACCGGCAGGCCCGTTCATTTCGAATCGAGCGCCCAGTCGTTGACATTCGAAAATGAACTGGAACGCCTGACGCCGAAAAATGACGCGCAACGCTCGCTGCAATCGCGCGCCATTGCGGCCTTCACAGAAGGCGCGCAGACCCGGCTGCTGTTGTTTGCCCAGACCGGCGGGTCAATCCCGACTCCGTTTTTGATCATTCTGGTTTTCTGGCTGAGCGCGATATTCGTGAGCTTTACCTTGTTCGGGCAAACCAATCTGGTCGTGATGGCCTCGCTGTTTTTATGCGCGTTGTCGTTTGCCGGCGCGATCTTTCTGGTTTTGGAACTGGATAACCCCTTCACGGGGCTGATGGGAATTTCAAGCGCGACCCTCCGGAGCGCGCTTTCGCCGCTGAGTTCGTAGGGCAAGGCGCCGGTGTGCGAGAGGTGTCGCGACGGAGCTGGCGCGAACTAGCGCTATTTTTCCTGCCCGATCAGTCCGGGCAATTCACCCGGCGAAAGCAGCAGCTTCCAGATGAAGGCGCCGACCGCGGCCCCCACCAGCGGCGCTACCCAGAACAGCCAGAGTTGACCGGCCGCACCGGTCTGCGCGAACAGGACGACGGCCGTCGAGCGAGCCGGGTTGACCGAGGTATTGGTCACGGGGATCGAAATCAGATGAATAAGCGTCAGCCCCAGCCCGATGGCGATCGGCGCAAAGCCCGCCGGCGCTGCTTTCGACGTCGAACCGAGGATGATGATCAGGAAGGCCGCGGTCAGCACGATCTCAGCGACCAGACACGATAGCAGACCGTAATGTCCCGGGGACAAGGCGCCGTAGCCGTTCGAGGCGAAACCGCCCGCCGCAAAGTTGGGCGCGCCGGAGGCGATGACATACAGCACCGCCGCGCCGGCGAACCCGCCGATGACCTGGACGATCCAGTACGGGATCAGTTCGGCCCATTCGAAACGATTCGCGATCGCAAGCCCGAGCGAGACGGCGGGATTGAAGTGGCCGCCGGAAATTCCGCCGACGGCAAAGGCCATGGTCAGGACGGTCAGTCCGAATGCGAAAGCCACGCCGATAAATCCGATGCCGAGCTGCGGAAAAGCGGCAGCGAGCACGGCACTGCCGCAGCCTCCGAATACGAGCCAAAAGGTTCCGAAGAATTCGGCAGCGAGTTTCCGAGACATCCATCTCTCCTGTACGATCAATCCCAGGCTTCTATCGGCGTCCTGGATTCCCACGCGTCGAGTTTATGGCTGCGAGCGAAGCATGTCCATCGTCGCGACGATGCCTGTGGATGGAACGGTTGATGCCGGCACTGTTGCAAAACTGCTAAAATGCCGTGCGATCCATTTGCCGCAAATTGACCAGACCAGGGAGTGGATTCGACATTCGCTGCCGCGGCAGCTGCGTATTCGGTGATGCGGCTCAACCGCGCTTTTTCCGCACGGTCTCCACGGGCGGAACGTCCACGCTCTCTTTCACCACCTCTCCCAGCGCGGCAAAATCCGGCTTGCGCGGCGACGTCCGGCGAAACGCCAGGCCGATGCTGCGGCCCGGTTGCGGGTTCTTCAGGCGCAGGAATTTTACCCGCTCGTCGCGCTTCTCGACGTCGGCTGCGATCTGTGGAATCAGCGTCACGCCGTAGCCGCCCGCGACCATCTGCATCACCGTGGTGAGACTGCTGGCGCCAAACGTCGCGCCGCCGGCGCCGGACCGGCCGCGTGCAACGGTCGCGCAAAATGCCAGCGCCTGCTCGCGCAGGCAGTGGCCATCCTCCAGCAGGATCAACCGGCTTTGGTCGATGTCGGCGGCGGCAACCCGCGCCGTCTCGCTTCGCGGATCGCCGGCGGGCACCGCGAGCAGAAACAGGTCCTCGAACAGGGGTACCGTATCGATATCGGGCTCGCCAACGGGCAAGGCGAGCAGCGCCGCGTCAAGCGCGCCGCTCTTGATGTCCTCGACCAGTTGCCGGGTCTGGGTTTCCCGCAGTTCAAGCTGCAATTCCGGGAACCGGTTTTGCAGCAACGGGAGAATCCGCGGCAGCAGATAGGGCGCCAGCGAGGGAATCACCCCGAGCGTCAGCCGTCCGGTCAGCACGCCGCCGCGATGGCGCGCGAAATCGACCAGATCGCGCGAGGCAATGAGAACGTCCTCGCCGCGCCGGGCAATTTCGCGCCCGACATCGGTCAGCATCACGTCGCCCGGCCTCCGCTCCACCACGGCAACGCCAAGCGTGCGCTCGAGGTCGCGGATCTGCATCGACAGCGCAGGCTGGGTCACGGCGCAGGCCTCGGCCGCACGGCCGAAATGACCATATTTGGCGAGCGCGGATAGATAACGTAGCTGTCGAAGGGTGACCATGCCGATCAGATAAACTGATCGACGGCTCAAGACAATTCGACTGGACCTGATGTTAGATATCTTCCAAAGTGGGGCTGGCGAGCGCCCCCGGGCAAATTCGCTCCACCATGGCGAAACGTCGCCGTGCCCCTGCCGGGGAACTCGGTGCGGCCGAGGTGTGTGGCTTCGCCCTGAACTTCCATACCGAAGGCAACCGCGATCGTTGGCAACAGCCCACTGGTCACAATCCTTCGATATGGAACAATCGAAGAAAATAACGGAACGCGATCGGAGATAACCATGGACGCAAAGACCGACGACAATGCGGGCAAGTGCCCCTTCACCGGCACCCACGGACACAGAAACCGCGACTGGTGGCCGGAGCACCTCGATGTCAGCGTGCTCCATTCGAAGGCGCCCGCCGCCGATCCGATGGGCCAGGCGTTCGACTATGCCAGGGAATTCGAGAGCCTCGACCTCGACGCCGTGATCAAGGACCTGCGTGGCCTGATGACAGACTCGCAGGAGTGGTGGCCGGCCGACTTCGGTCACTATGGCGGATTGTTCATCCGCATGGCCTGGCATAGCGCCGGCACGTACCGCATTACCGACGGTCGCGGCGGCGCCGGCGCCGGTCAGCAGCGCTTCGCGCCACTCAACAGTTGGCCGGATAATGCGAACCTCGACAAGGCGCGTCGCCTGCTGTGGCCGATCAAGCAGAAGTATGGCCGCAAGATTTCCTGGGCCGACCTGATGGTTCTCGCCGGCAACGTCGCCCTCGAATCGATGGGATTCAAGACCTTCGGCTTTGCCGGCGGCCGCGCCGATGTGTGGGAGCCTGAAGAGCTCTATTGGGGCCCCGAGGGCACCTGGCTCGGCGACGAACGCTACAGCGGCGAACGTCAACTGGCCGAACCGCTCGGCGCCGTGCAGATGGGCCTGATCTACGTCAACCCGGAAGGCCCGAACGGCAATCCGGACCCGGTCGCGGCGGCCAAGGACATCCGCGAAACCTTCTTCCGGATGGCGATGAACGACGAGGAGACGGTGGCGCTGATCGCCGGCGGTCACACCTTCGGCAAGACCCACGGGGCGGGCGATCCCTCGCTGATCGGCGCCGAGCCGGAAGGTGCTGCGATCGAGGATCAGGGCCTCGGCTGGAAGAGCAAGTACGGAACGGGTGTCGGCGCCGACGCCATCACCGGCGGCCCGGAAGTGACCTGGACGCAGACGCCGACGCAATGGAGCAACCACTTCTTCGACAACCTGTTCAAATACGAATGGGAGCTGACCAAGAGCCCGGCCGGCGCAAAACAGTGGAAGGCAAAAGGTGCGGAGGCCACGATCCCCGACGCCTTCGACAAGTCGAAGAAGCATGTGCCGACCATGCTGACCACGGACCTCTCGCTGCGCTTCGATCCGGCCTATGAGAAGATCTCGCGGCGCTTCTACGAGCATCCGGACCAGTTCGCCGACGCCTTTGCCCGCGCCTGGTTCAAGCTCACGCACCGCGACATGGGACCGATCGTGCGCTATCGCGGCAAGCTCGTGCCGAAGGAAACGCTGATCTGGCAGGACCCGATCCCCGCCGTCGATCATCCGCTGATCGGGGACCAGGACATCGCCGCCCTGAAGGCGAAGATCCTCGGCTCCGGCCTGTCGGTTTCCCAGCTGGTCTCGACGGCCTGGGCGTCCGCATCGACGTTCCGCGGCTCCGACAAGCGCGGCGGCGCCAACGGCGCGCGCATTCGCCTCGCGCCGCAGAAGGACTGGGACGTCAACCAGCCGGCGCAACTGGCAGCCGTGCTTGGCAAGCTCGAAGCGATCCGGAAGGAGTTCAGCGCCGGCGGCAAGAAGGTCTCGCTCGCCGACCTGATCGTTCTCGGCGGCGGTGCCGCGATCGAGAAGGCGGCGAAGGATGCCGGTCTGAGCGTGACGGTTCCGTTCGCGCCCGGCCGCATGGACGCGTCGCAGGATGAGACCGACGCTGAGTCGTTCGCGCCGCTCGAACCCCGCGCTGACGGCTTCCGCAACTATATCAGCGGCAAGCGGCAGTTCATGATGCCAGAGGAGGCCCTGGTCGATCGGGCGCAACTGATGACGCTGACGGCGCCCGAGATGACGGTGCTGGTCGGCGGCCTGCGCGTGCTTGGCGCCAATGCCGGCAACGCAAAGCACGGCGTCTTCACCAAGCGGCCGGGGACGCTGAGCAACGACTTCTTCGTCAACCTGCTCGACATGAGCACGCAATGGCAGCCGGCCGCAGGCTCGGAAGGCGTGTATGAGGGACGCGACCACAAGACGGGCGAACTGAAGTGGACCGGCACCCGTGTCGACCTCATCTTCGGTTCGCACTCGCAGCTGCGCGCGCTTGCGGAAGTCTACGGCAGCAACGACGCCAAGGAGAAGTTTGCGAAAGACTTCGTGGCGGCGTGGACCAAGGTGATGAACGCGGACCGTTTTGACCTCGCCTGATTCTGGCGCGACGCGACAAGGCTTCAGGGCGGTGATTCAAGGCAACTTGAGCGCCGCCCTGATGCTGTCTGCATCATCTGCCGGCCCGAGCTTTATTCCAGGCATGGACATTTCGCAAAGCAAACCGGGATTGCGAAATGGTCTTTACGCTCATGGATTTTTTGCCCATCTACTTAAGATTGAGCTATGCACGATCCTCTTGGATCGAATATCCCAAAGTGACGGTGCGTTGACCTCCGATAAATCCGGCTCCGGAACATTTCCGCGGTGTCCTGATTGCCGGAGCCGCCAGCGACCCCTATGCTCGCGCCGATTTGCATCCGCCGGAGCCCGCATGACCACTCCGCTCGATCCTGTGATTGCCGAAATCATTCCGCGCTTGCCGCTGCGCGATCCCGATACCATGACGCCGCAGAGCGCCCGCGATGCGCTGCGCGCGCTGGCCGCATCACGCGCCGCCATTCCGCCGCCGCCGGTCGAGAGCGTCAGCGATATCCAGGTGAAGGGCGCGGCCGGGCCGCTGGCCGCCCGCCTCTATCGCGTCAGCCACGGGAAATCGCCGACCGTGGTGTTTTTCCATGGCGGCGGCTGGGTCGCCGGCGATCTCGAAACCCATGACCGGCAGGCGCGCCTGCTCGCGATCGAAACCGGCGCCGTCGTGGTTTCCGTCGACTACCGCCGCCCGCCTGAAACGCGCTTTCCCGGCGCCTTCGAGGACGGCTTCGCCGCCGCGCGCGACGTGATCGCGCGCATTGCCGAATTCGGCGGAGATGCTAAGCGCGTCGGCGTCGCCGGCGACAGCGCCGGCGGCAATCTGGCCGCATCCATCGCGATCGCCTGCCGCGACGCACGCATCGATCTCGCCGCGCAATTGCTGGTCTATCCGGTGACCGATGTCGCCGGAGGCTTTGCCGACGCAACAGAGAACGCGCGCTTTCCGTCGCGCGCGGAAAATGCCGAAGGTTACTTCCTGACGAGCGCGACCATGCAATGGTTCGCCGGCCATTATCTCGGCGATCCCAAACAAGGCGCCGACTGGCGGGTTTCGCCGTTGCGCGCGAAAAGCCATGCCGGGCTCGCGCCGGCTGTGGTTTGCACGGCGTGGTTCGATCCCCTGCGCGACGAGGGCAAGGCCTATGCCGATGCGCTCCGCGCCGCCGGCGTCGCCACGAAATATCATCACGGCGCCGGCCTGATTCACGGCTATTTCGGCCTCGGGGATGCCTCCGAAACGGCGCGGCTCGAGGCGCGGCGCGCCCGTGCCGATTTCAGAGCCATGCTGCATCGCGATTGAAGGTTGCAAAAAAGAACTCGCGACCGGCCTCCGCGCGCTCTAAAACCATTTCAAATCCCAAGAGGCGCGCCCCGGAATCCGGACCGTTCGCCGGATGCCGTAAGACCTGAAGCCTGAAAATCGAGAACATCATGAACATCAACGTACCGGCGGATTCGATCGAGGCCGTCACTTCCGGCCTCGCCTCGGCGGGCTACATCGCCAGCCGGCAGATCGCGACCGCGGTCTATCTGGCCGAGCGGATCGAGAAGCCGATCCTGGTGGAGGGTCCGGCCGGCGTCGGCAAGACCGAACTGGCGAAGGCACTGGCGGCCTGGCGCGGGCTGAAGATGATCCGCATGCAATGCTATGAAGGGCTCGACGAAGCCAAGGCGCTGTACGAATGGAAATACGCCAAGCAGCTTCTCTACACCCAGATTCTCAAGGACAAGCTCGGCGAAGTGCTGGGCGGCGCGGAAACGCTGGCCGGCGCGCTCGACCGGCTGCACGATTTCGGCGACGTGTTCTTCTCCAAGGAATTCGTCGAGCCGCGCCCCCTGCTCCAGGCCCTCGAACAGCCCAGGGGCTGCGTGCTGCTGGTCGACGAGATCGACAAGTCGGACGCCGAATTCGAATCGCTCTTGCTCGAGATTCTCTCGGATTACCAGGTCAGCATCCCCGAACTCGGAACCGTCGTGGCCGTTGTGAAGCCGACGGTGATCCTGACCTCCAACGGCGAGCGTGATCTTTCGGACGCGCTCAAGCGCCGCTGCCTGCATCTTCATATCGGCTTCCCCGAGCAGAAGCTCGAGGAGCGCATCGTCGAAAGCCGCGTCCCCGGGATCGCGAAATCCCTGCGCACCCAGATCGTCGGCTTCATCAACCAGGTCCGCACCCTCGATCTGAAGAAGCTGCCCTCGGTGAGCGAGACCATCGATTGGGCGCGCGTGCTGGTGCTGCTGCAATCTTCCGAGCTGGATCACCAAACAGTCAAGGACACGCTCAATGTGCTGCTGAAATACGAGGCCGACATCGAGACCACGCTGCCCCAGGTGACGACCTTCGTCGCCAGGGCCGGCCGCCAAGGCGTATTCGGCTAGGGGCACTCATGCGCGAGGAACTGCATCGATTTTTCCGGGCGGCGCGCGGCGCCGGCGTTCGGGTATCGCCCGCGGAAAGCATCGATGCCATGAAAGCGGTGGCCGATGTCGGGTTTGCCGACCGCGACATCCTGCGCGACACGCTGCTGCTGACACTCGCCAAGAACCAGGATGAAAAGCGGGCGCTCGGCGAGACCTTCGACCTGTTCTTCAGCCAGCCCGAGGTGAAGGACGAGACCGCGCCCGAGGATGCTGCCAACGACGCTGCCAACAGCGCTACGCCGGATGCGACCGCAGGAGAGACCGGCGAATCCGGCGCGCCGGCGCCGGAACTGGGCGAACTGGCGCAGATGCTGATGTCGCAGGATCGCAGCGCGGTCGCAGCCGCGCTGGCGAACGCGGCCAGTGCGGCGTCACTGTCCGACATCCGCTATTTTACCCAGCGCGGCATCTTCTCGACCCGGATTCTCAACCAGTTGGGCATCGAGCGGCTGCGCGACGATCTCGATGCGCTGACCTCAACCAATCCGGCGGAGGCCGAACGGCTCGCGGCGGCATTGACAGCATTGCGCGAAAACGTCGGCGAAATCGTCTCGCAGGCGCTGGTGCTCTACGGACGCGAGGAAAGCGAAAACCTGCGCAATGAAATCCTGCGCAACGCCCCGCTCGCCCGCCTTGAACGCCGGCAGGTCGAGCAGATGAAGGCCCTGATCCGCGCCATCGCGCGACGCTTGCGCGAGCGCTACAGCAAGCCCCGCAAGCGCCAGCGCCGCGGCCATCTCGATATCCGGCGCACGTTACGGCGCAACGCGGCCTGGGGCGGCGTGCCATTTCTGACGTCATGGAAACGCCGTCATCGCGATCGGCCGCAGATCGTGGCGCTCTGCGATGTCAGCGGTTCGGTGGCGCAGGTATCCGACTTCTTCCTGCTGTTGATCCACAGCCTGCATGAGGTCGTCGACGACGTGCGCTCGTTTGCCTTCTCGGGACACCTGATCGAGGTCAGCGACATCCTCGACACCAAATCGCCGGAAGAAGCCATGAGCGAGATCATGTCGAAAGTCGGCTTTGGCTCGTCCGACTATGGCGGCTCGCTATCGGATTTCGAGAAGGGCTGGATCAAGACGGTGACGCCGAATACGACGGTGATCGTGCTCGGCGACGCCCGCACCAACAACCTCGATCCGCGCGCCGATATCCTGCGTCGCATTTCAGAACGATCGAAGCGGCTGGTCTGGCTCAACCCCGAAGGCCGCATGGCCTGGGGCTGGGGCGATTCGGAAATGCCGCGATATGCCGCCTTCTGCAGCGTGGTACGCCAGTGCGCGACCGCCAAGCAACTCGAGCGCGCGGTGTCCGATATCGTGGCGGCTTATCAGTAAGCGGTCGTTCCGGATTGGAGCGTCATTGCGAGCGAAGCGAAGCAATCCATCTGGCATGCAAAGAAAGGATGGATTGCTTCGTCGCTTCGCTCCTCGCAATGACGAGCCCGGCCATGACGCACCAGGTGCCCTTCACCGCAGCTTGCTCAAGAGCGCCACCAGCGTCTCGCGCTCCTTGGCGTCGAGCGGCGCCAGGGTTTCCCTGGTGATCGCCAGCGCGTTGGGCGCGGCCTTCTCGGCCATCTGCGCGCCGGCGCGGGTCAGGCTGACCAAGAGGCGGCGGCCGTCTTCCGGATCGGCGCTGGTCTCGGTCAGGCCGCGGGCGGTGAGCCGGTCGATCACGCCCTTGATGGTGGCGACGTCCATCGCCGTCAGCCGTCCGAGCTGGTTCTGCGAGCACGGCCCGGTCTCGGTGAGTTTGGCGAGTGCTGCCCATTGCGTCGGCGTCAGATTGATTCCGATCTCGCGGGCGAAGATCGCGGCATGCCGTTGCCACACCTGGCGCAGGATGAAGCCGATCTGCTCTTCCAGAACATAGGACGGCCGCGACGGCTTGACGCTCCGCTTCGGCTGAAGAACCCTGGTCATGTGCGTTCCTGCCTTTGTCTTCCTGGTCTTCTTGATTCTCTTGCGCCTGACATCACAGCGCCAGATGTGCGTCGCGAATGTCCGGACGGGCATCAAGTTCGCCCATGGTGCCGCCGAAGCAAATCCGGCCACGTTCGATGATATAGGCGCGGTCGGAGATCAGTCGGGCGAAGTGCAAGTTCTGCTCGGAAACGACGATGCTCACGCCCGCCTTCTTCATGGTCAGGATCGCATCGACCATCTGCTCCACGATCTTCGGCGACAATCCCTCCGACGGCTCGTCGAGCAGCACCAGCGACGGATTGCCCATCAAGGTCCGTGCGATGGTCAGCATCTGCTGCTCGCCGCCGCTCATGCGTCCGCCCTGACGGCCGCGCATTTCACCGAGATTCGGAAACAGCGCGAACAATTTATCCCGGTCCCAGGTCGGCGCATTTGATCGAGCCGGCTGGCGGCCGACCTCGAGGTTTTCCTCGACCGTCAGATCGGTGAAGATCCGCCGCTCTTCCGGCACGTAGCCGAGCCCGCCGCGCACGATCGCATAAGTCGGCTGATCCGAGATATCCCGGCCCTCGAACACGATGCGGCCGGTGCGTTGCTCGACCAGACCGATGATGGAACGAAAGGTGGTGGATTTGCCGGCGCCATTGCGCCCAAGCAGCGCCACCACCTCGCCGGCCCCGACTTCGAGGGCGATGTCGAACAGGATGTGGGCGGGACCGTAATGACTGTTGAGGTCTTGAACGCTTAGCTTCATGCCGGCGCTCCGTCACGGTGGCGGGCGTCGTAGACCAGGCCCTCGCCGAGATAGATGGCGCGGACCTGCGGATTGCGCCGGACTTCTTCCGGCGTTCCTTCCGCGATCAGGGTGCCGCGATTGAGCACCAGAATGCGGTCGGCATGCTCGAACACCACGTCCATGTCGTGCTCGGTGAACAGCACGCCGATCGATTGTTCGCGGGCAATGCGCGCGGTCAGGCGCATCAGTTCGATGCGCTCGCGCGGCGCCATGCCGGCGGTCGGCTCGTCCATCAGCAGCAGTTTCGGCTGGTTGGCGAGCGCGATGGCGAGTTCCAGCCGCTTGAGGTCGCCATAAGCGAGCTCGCCGCAGGGGCGTTCGGCATAGCCGCTCATGCCGACAAGCTCCAGCAGGCGACCGGCCTCGGCACGCGCAAAGCGCGGCGTCGAGGACCAGAGATTGAACAGCTGACGGCGATACGACACCAGCGCGACCTGAACGTTTTCGCGCACCGTCATGGTCGGGAAGGTCGCGGTGATCTGGAAGGTACGCCCGACGCCCAGTCGCCAGATCGCGCGCGGTTTCATGCCGGCAGTGTCCTGGCCGAGCAGGCTGATCCGGCCCTGGTCAGGAACGTTCTGGCCGTTGAGCATGTCAAAGCATGTGCTTTTGCCGGCGCCATTGGGGCCGATCAGCGCGAGGATTTCACCGGCCTGCAGCGCGAAGGTCACGCCGCGCACCGCATGAACACCGCCATAGGATTTGCTCAGGTCTTCGACCGACAGCAGCGTGGGGGCCATGCTCATTCGGCGCTCTCGATCCGCGATGCCAGCGGCTTTGGCAATTCCGGGCGGCGGCGATTCCGGATCGTCTCCAGCATGCCGACGATGCCCTTGGGAAACGCGACCACGATCAGGACGATGACGCCGCCGAGCACCAGCTTGGACAGATCGGTCTGGCTCACCAGCCAGATGTTGAGCGCCTTGTAGGCGATGGCGCCGACCACCGCACCGGAGACTGTCTCGACGCCGCCGAGCAGCACCATCACCAGCGCATCGACCGACAGCGAGATGCCGAGGCTGTCGGGAAACACGCTGCCTTTGAGGTAGACAAACAGCGCGCCGGCCACGCCCGCCACGGTGCCTGATATCACGAAGGCGGTCCACTGCACGCGCTTGCCGTCGATCCCGATCGCCTCGCTGCGCCGGATCGAGTCGCGGGTCGCCCGCAGCGCATAGCCGAACGGCGAGAATACGATAATGCGAAGTGCGGCCACGCAGAGCGCGGCGACGCCGATCGAAAGCCAGTAGAAATGCGACGGCGACGACGCCCACTTCTCCGGCCAGACGCCGAGGATGCCGTTGTCGCCGCCGGTCAAGCCGACCCACTGAAACGCGACCGACCAGACGATCTGCGCAAAGGCCAGCGTCAGCATCGCGAAATAGACCCCGGACAACTGCACCGCGAAAAATCCGAACAGCACCGCGCCCAACATCCCGAGCAGCGGGCCGAGCAAAAGCGAAATAATCATCGGCAGGCCGGCCAGCTTGGCGAGGAAGGCCACGCCATAGGCGCCGAGCCCGAAATAGGCCGCGTGGCCGAACGAGGCGAGCCCGCCGACCGACATCAGGAAATGCAGGCTGGCGGCAAAGATCACAAAGATCGCGATCTCCGAGCCGACCGTGAGGGCATAATTGCCGGCGATCAGCGGCAACGCCACCGCCAGCACCAGCGCAGCGATGGCCGCAAAGCGTTCATTCGAGGTCAGCGGCCGCCACGGGTTGACCGTCAGCCCCGGCGTGCGGCGCGCCGGCGCTTCCGGCTTGCCGAACAGGCCCCATGGCCGCACGATCAGAACGGCGGCCATTACCAGGAACACCAGGATGATGGATATCTTCGGAAAGATCAGGATGCCGAACGCATTCAATTCGGACACCAGCACCGCCGCGACAAAGGCGCCGACGATGCTGCCGAGACCGCCGATCACTACGACCACGAACACGTCTACAATGATCCGCAGGTCCATGGCGTGATTGACCGCGTCGCGCGGAATTTGCAGCGCGCCGCCGAGTGCCGCCAGGAACACGCCGACCGCGAACACGCTGGTGAACAGCCATTTCTGATTGACGCCGAGTGCCGCGACCATGTCGCGATCCTGGGTCGCGGCGCGAACCAGCACGCCCCAGCGCGTCCGCTGGAACAACAGCCACAGCACGCCGAGCACGATCGGGCCGAGCGCGATCAAGAACAGGTCGTAGCTCGGGACATTCTGGCCGAAGAAATCAACCGCGCCGCGAAATCCCGGCGCACGAGGACCCAAAAGATCGTCCGGGCCCCAGATCAGCACCACCAGATCCTCGACCATCAGAGTCAGGCCGAATGTCGCCAGCAACTGAAACAATTCGGGCGAATGATAAATCCGCCGTAGCAGCACCATCTCGACCAGCGCGCCGACGGCGGCGACGATCAGGGCTGCCACGACGATGCCGCCCCAAAATCCGACCGCGCCGGAAAATCTCGCCGTCAGCGTGAACGCGACATAGGCGCCGAGCATATAGAAAGCGCCATGCGCGAAATTGACGATCCGCGTCACGCCGAAGATGATCGACAGGCCCGACGCGACAAGAAACAGCGACGCCGCGCTGGCAAGACCGGTCAGGAACTGGACGAAGTAGAAGGCCATTTATGGTCCAGTGCCAGTACTTTCTTTCCGAACATTGCCTCGTCCTTCGAGACGCATCGCTTCGCGATGCTCCTCAGGATGAGGTCTCTATCGTCATTGCGAGCGCAGCGAAGCAATCCAGACGCGCTTGCAACAAACAAAGCTGGATTGCTTCGTCGCTTCGCTCCTCGCAATGACGAATTCAACTTTTCGAAATAGGCTCAACGGATTCACTCCTTCGGGCGCAGCTTTGAAACTTCATCATCGCTCGGCAGGTAGTCCGAGCCTTTACGATAGACTGAATCCACCATGATGCCCTTGCCGTCCTTGAGCGCGGTCCTGCCGACGAACGCGCCGAGCGTCGACTGGTGATCGATCTTGCGGAAGGTGATCTCGCCGAACGGTGACGGCACCGACAATCCCTCCGCGGCCGCGATCAGCTTCTCCGGATCGTCCGACTTGGCCTTGGCGAGGATGGCAGCGGCCGATTTCATGGTCTCATAACCGACGATCGAACCGAGCCTCGGATAATCCTTGTACTTGGCCTGATAGGCCTTCAGGAACGCGTCGTGCTCCGGCGTCTTGATGCTGTACCAGGGGTAACCGGTGACGATCCAGCCTTCCGGCGTTTCATCCTTCAAAGGATCGAGATATTCGGGTTCGCCGGTGAGGAAGCTGACCACCGCGCGATTTTTGAAGAGACCGCGGGTATTGCCTTCGCGCACAAACTTCACCAAATCAGCTCCGAAGGTCACGTTGAGAATGGCTTCAGGATTGGCCTCGTTAAGCGCCTGCACCACCGGCCCGGCATCGATCTTGCCCTGCGGCGGCCACTGCGCGTCGACCCACTGGATATCGGGCCGCTTTTCCGACATCAGTTTCTTGAACACCGCCACCGCGGACTGGCCATATTCATAATTCGGCGCGATTGTCGCCCAGCGCTTGGCCGGCAGCTTCGCCGCCTCTTCCACCAGCATCGCCGCCTGCATGTAATTGGAAGGCCGCAGGCGGAAGGTGTAGCGATTGCCCTTCTCCCAGGTAATGGCATCGGTCAAGGGCTCGGCCGCCAGGAAGAAAACCTTCTTCTGTTTCGCAAAGTCGCTGACGGCCAGACCGATATTCGACAGGAACGTGCCGGTCAGCATCACCACATTCTCGCTCGACACCAGCTCGTTGGCCGCCGTCTGCGCGTCGGCCGGCTTGCCGCTGTCATCCTTGGAGACGACCACGAGCTTCCTGCCGTTGACGCCGCCGGCGGCATTGATTTCCTCGACCGCAAGCTGCCAGCCCTTGCGATAGGGCTCGGTGAAGGCTGGCAGCAACGAATAGCTGTTGATCTCGCCGATCTTGATTTCGCTCTGCGCCAAAGCGGCGTTGGCGATGCCGGCGAGCAGAACGCCGATAGCCCCACCCAACAGACGTTTGCTTCGTTGCATCCCAGACCTCCCATGTTGAACCGTCGATTAGCGCAGTCCGTCGTCGCCCTTGATCTCCGCCACGGTCAGACCTCCGACCCGGGGCAGCGGCCTGCCGCTGTCGGTGACCGCGAGCGCCACCATGATCTCGTTGGCGCGCGGCGCATCATTGATCTGCACTTCCATGCCGTCGAAGTGACTTCGCACGAACGCCGCATCCTTGTGCCCGAGCGGAATGTTCAGCACCGTGCCGAGACCGCCGCGCTTCTTGGACGACGGAATCAGCGCCGCGCCCTTGCCCAGCACCTTGCGCACCGGCGCGCCCATCTTGGGATGCAGGATCGCCGCCGCATGTTCCAGTTCGCCGTTTTCGCCGACCGCGGCCGCCTTGCCGTAACTTTGCGCGTTCGGCCCTTCGATGCCGAGCGCGGCCACGGCCGTTGTCGCGAGCAATTCGCCGAGTTCCTCGCCAATCGCGATCAGCGGCGAAAGGTCCTCGACATATCTTCCGGCAAACGGATTCTCGATCACCGCGATCGCCGCGGCGCGACGGGTCGGCGGCGTCACGTTGCGTCCCATTTCCAGACGGGTCTCTTCAACGACCGTAACGATCTTGCGAATGATCGCGCTCATCGCTTTCTGCCTTGTCCCTGGTCAAACATGTACCGCGCTTTCTATCCTGTCCTTGTGAGCCCTGCGCGAGTCGCGCACCTCGATCGGCCGTGAAGCCACCGACACGGTTTCACCGCACAACCGCAATGTGGCGCCATCGATCAACCCCGCAGCGAGCAGCGCCCGCGCGCACGCCGCACCGGCTCCGAGCGCGGCTGCGATCTCATCGCCCGACAACCGGCCGACGCCGCGCGTGACCGGGCGCGCACCAAGATCGCTGTCGGGCTGCAACTCATGGGCCGGAACGCGCAGGATGGCGGGATGGCCGGGCAAATCGACGGCGTTGGCAATGATGGTGGCCGCGGCATCGGCTTGCGATGCAGTCCGCGCCAGCACCGTCACGGCATCGGCGATGCCGAGCGAGAAACTGCGTCCGTGCCGCCCGCTGGTCGCAACCCCTCGTGACGGATCATTGGCATCGATGATGGTGGTTCGCATCACACCGTGCCGGTCCGGCCGATCGATCAGGCCCACCGTAAAGCGCTCGCCTTCCGCAAGGTGCAGCGCGATGTCGCCGCCATTATTGACATAAGCTCGGTCGAGCCGCGCCTCCTGCACCATGGCGCCGAGAATCTCTTCGGCGACTGCGCCCGCGACCGCCGCCATCGGCGTGATGAAATAGTCGACCGCAAACGGCGCCACCGCCGCATGCATGCGGCGCGCGACCGTGCCTTGCAGCGGGCAGCGCGTTGGATCGGCCGCTTGGCGCAACATCTTTAGCTCGTCGCAGAGTTCGTCGAGCACGCCGGTGAAGCGCCGTGCCGCGGCGTCATAGGCCGCGCGCATATTCGTCTCGCTGCCGCGCGCCTCGACGATCAGGTCGATCGGGCCGTCCTGCAAATGCAGCCGCTTGCCATCAGCCAGGAACCTGATTTGCGGGGCTCGGCTCATGCGCGCGTTCCCGGCGGCTGCGGCGACATTTGACGGATTTCCGTATTGTCTTTCAAGGACGCCAGCGGACGCACCTGATCCATGTGGCCGCCGAGCGCCGCATAGTCAGACAGCCGCAGCGTGAACTCGATCGGCGCGACCAGCGCCGGCGTCGGCACGTAGCCGAAAGCGCCGGCCGGCAGTCGCGTGACATCGACCATGAACGTAATGCCGCCGCCGGGCCAGACGTAAACCGGCGCGCCGCCGCTGGTGACCCGCGTCAACGCCTCCTTCACCGATCGCGTCAGGCGCACCGGATTATCGGTGACGCCTGCGCGCAGCGATCCGCCGGCTCCGCCCATGAACAGCACGGTGCATAATGCCGGTTCGCAGTTCTCCTGAATCCGCTCGACCGACTGCCGGAGATCGGCAGGCATCGGCTTTTCGATCGGCCGCAGCGCCGCGTCGAGTTCATAATAGGCCGCGTGCTCGCCGGTGGTAGAGACCATCAGCATGGTCATGCCTGACCGAGCCGTCTTGGGGTCGAACGGGCCGAGCACCGAAAGCGGATCGGAGATCATGGTGCCGCCCCATCCGGTGCCGGGTTCGGCAACCTGGAAATAGCGGCCCGGCGTGGAACGCCGTCCCTTCATCTTGATTCCGGTGTCGGGAATGTCGAGCAGTTTGCCCGCCTGGTGTTCTGAGAGAACCCCGGTGATGTGGTCGTCCACGACAACTACTTCATCGACCTTGCCGTGCCACTGCTTGGCAAACATGCCGATCGTCGCCGAGCCGCAACCGACCCGCATGCGCTCCTCGGCAACGCCGTTGACGATCGGCGGATATCCGGCCTGCACCACCACGGTGGCGCCGCCGTCGATCGTCAGTTCGACCGGTTTGCAGTTGCTCAAATCCATCAGGGCGTCGCAGGTGACGCGCCCCTCTTTCTTCGAGCCGCCGGTCAGATGATGGACGCCGCCCAGCGACAGCATCTGCGAACCGTACTCGCTGGTGGTGACGTGGCCGACGGCCTCGCCCTGCACCCGGACCGTCGCGGTCTCTGGCCCGAGATACCGATCGGTGTCGATCTTCACCTTGACGCCGCAATAACTGAAGATGCCTTCGGTGACCACGGTCACCATGTCGACGCCGTCGATCTCGGAGGATACGATGAACGGCGCCGGCTTGTAGTCGGGATAGGTGGTGCCGGCGCCGATGGCGGTGACGAAAACGCTCGGCTCGCTGACGATCTTGCCGTCCCAGTCGCCGGTGGCCTGGAACGGCACCAGTCGCCCGCCATGGGACACCGTGCGCTCCAGCACGATATGCGGATCGACGCGCACCAATTCGCCATTGTGATTGGCATAGCGATCGCAGGCCCCCGCCGCCCCCGGCTTGATGTAACACATCACAGGACAGGCATCGCAGCGGATCTTGTCGGCGGCACTGGTCGCATCAGTCAGCATGAACAAGCTCTCGAAGCCGGCATCAAACTGTCAAACGGCGAAGTTGAAAACGATGCACGGTAACGCAATCAGGGCGGTCTCGATAGTTCACGTCCATGCGGTCCGGGCATTTGTTTGTATACGAACAATTTTGCGCGCCTGCCGGAAACCTGTCAAGCGTTGTCGCAATTGAAAAGGACCGCTGCCGAATAAAAACTCAATTGCCTGGCGCGGCTGTTCATAAATCGGGCAAATTGTTTCGCTGCGGAACGGCAAGCTTGCACGTTTGTATGCAAACGGTATCTTCACAAGGGTTTAGAGGGTGGTTGCAACGCAGCATCGGAGTGGAACCACGAGCATGCGCCTGACAGTCAACGGCAGGATCCATGACGTCACCGCTGCTCCCGATACCGCGCTGCTTTATGTCTTGCGTAACGACCTTGAATTGAACGGGCCGAAATTCGGCTGCGGGCTCGGCGAATGCGGAGCCTGTACCGTGCTGATCGACGGCCTGGCGGCACGCTCCTGCGTGATCCCGATCAGCGGTTGCGTCGGGCGCGACATCCTGACGCTCGAAGGTCTTGGCTCGCGCGATCATCCCGATCCGGTGCAGGACGCCTTCATCCAGGAACAGGCCGCGCAATGCGGCTACTGCCTCAACGGCATGATCATGGCGACCAAGGCGCTGTTGAAACGCACCCCTCGACCTTCCGAGACCGACATGCGCGAAGCGCTGCGATATCATCTGTGCCGGTGCGGCGCGCATGTCGAAATCATGCGCGCGGTGAAGCGCGCGGCGGGTTATGCCGCAGAGGCCCGTGATTGATGGGCGCGCCGGATCCTGAAACTCGGCCCGGATCGCTGTCGGTTATTCGCGCAAGCGGATCTGGTACGGAAGGCATATTCGAGACCTTCATCAAGATCACAGCCGACGGAGCGGTCACGGCCTTCAACGGTCATGTCGACCTCGGCACAGGCATCCGCACCGCGCTCGGACAGATCGTCGCTGAAGAGCTCGACGTGTCCTTTGCGCGGGTCGTCGTCGTGCTGGGCGATACCTCGCTGGTACCCAATCAGGGCGCGACCATCGCCAGCGAGACCATTCAGGTCACCGCGGTACCGCTCCGCAAGGCGGCGGCGCAGGCGCGGCAATTCCTGGTCGCGCGGGCCGCAGAACGGCTGGAACTTGCCGAGCAGGACCTTATCGTGGAAGACGGCCTGATCCGAGGGCGCGATAACCGCAGCGTCAGCTACGGCGAATTGATTGCCGGCGAGACCATCCGCCTCGAACTGGCCGAGAACGTTGCCGTCAAGGCCGTCAATTCCTACACCATTGTCGGGCAGTCGGTGCCCCGCATCGATCTTCCGGCCAAGGCGACCGGCGAACTGGTCTATGTTCACGACGTGCGCGTGCCCGGCATGCTGCATGGCCGCGTGGTGCGCCCGCCCTATGCCGGGGTCGATGCCGGCGCCTTTGTCGGCACCAGCCTGATCGCGGTCGACGAAGCTTCGGTCCGCGATATTCCGGGCCTGATCGCGGTCGTCAACATTCGCGATTTCGTCGGCGTCATCGCCGATCGCGAGGAAAACGCGGTCAAGGCCGCCGCCCAGCTTAAAGTCACCTGGAAGCCGACGCCGACGCTGCCCGACATGAAGGACGTCGAGACCGCGCTTCGCGCCAATCCATCGACGCCGCGCACCTTGATCGACAAGGGCGACGTGGATGCTGCGATCGCGGCCGCCGAGAAGCCGATGCAGCGGACGTATATCTGGCCGTACCAGATGCACGGCTCGATCGGTCCGTCCTGCGCGGTCGCGGACGTCGGGGAAGGTCAGGTTCGGGTGTGGTCCGGCACGCAAAATCCGCACCTCCTGCGCGCCGACCTCGCATTGCTCTTGCGGCGGCCGGATTCGGAAATCGACGTGATCCGGATGGAGGCCGCCGGCTGCTACGGCCGCAACTGCGCCGACGACGTTTCGGCCGACGCGGTTCTGCTATCGCACGCGGTCGGCCGTCCGGTCCGGGTGCAATTGACGCGCGAGCAGGAGCACGCATGGGAACCCAAGGGCACCGCGCAACTGATGGACGTCAAGGGCGGCCTGCGCGCCGACGGCAGCGTCGCCGGTTACGATTTTGCGACACGCTATCCCTCCAACGGCGCACCCACTCTGGCGCTGTTGCTGACCGGAACGATCGCGCCGGTCCCAACCGTGTTCGAGATGGGCGACCGCACCGCGATCCCGCCCTACGACTACGATGCCATGCGCGTGGTGGCCCACGACATGCCGCCGATCGTGCGTGCCTCCTGGTTTCGCGGCGTCTCGGCGCTGCCGAACACCTTCGCCCATGAATCCTATATCGACGAATTGGCCGCCGAGGCCGGCGTCGATCCGATCGAATATCGCCTGCGCTACCTCAAGGACCCACGCGCGATTGATCTCGTCAATGCCGTTGCCAAACGCGCCGACTGGTCCCCTCGCCCGCGCTGGAAGGAACCGGTCGCCGACGGCGACATCGTGCGCGGGCGGGGCTTTGCCTACGCGCTGTATGTCCACAGCCAATTTCCGGGCTTTGGTGCGGCGTGGTCGGCCTGGATCGCCGATGTCGCGGTCAATAAATCAACCGGCGATGTCAGCGTCACACGCGTAGTCGCCGGCCAGGATTCCGGCCTGATGATCAATCCGGACGGCGTCCGCCACCAGATCCATGGCAATGTCATCCAGTCGACCAGCCGCGCGCTGATGGAAGAAGTCTCGTTCGACCGCAACGCGGTGACGAGCCGCGAATGGGGCGCCTACCCGATCATCACTTTCCCTGACGTCCCAAAGATCGACGTCTTGATGCTGCCGCGACCGGATCAGCCGCCGCTCGGCGTCGGCGAATCCGCGTCGGTCCCGAGCGCTGCCGCGATCGCCAACGCCATCTTCGACGCAACCGGCGTCCGGTTTCGCGAATTGCCGTTCACGCCGGAACGAATTCTGGCGGGATTGCAGGGCGAACAGGGTTCGACACCGGCGGCATTGCCGGGACCAGCGCCCGGGATCGCGGACTTCACCGCCGGCCGGGCTGCGGCCCCCGCGCAGCCGAATCCTTTCGCGAGGCGGCGCGGCGTATGGGCGAGCGTTGCCGCCTCGATTACCGCGATGATCGGCATCGCGGCGGCCGTGCTGCCGTGGCGGTCGATCACGCCGATCACGCAACCGGATCCGTCGGTCTATTCGGCCGCTACCATCGCGCGCGGCCGGCAACTCGCCGCGCTCGGCGACTGCGCGATCTGCCATACCGCCGTGAACGGCGCCATCAATGCCGGCGGCCGGGCCCTCGAGACGCCGTTCGGCACCATCTACAGCACCAACATCACGCCCGATGCAGAGACCGGCATCGGGGCGTGGTCCTATCCCGCCTTCGAGCGCGCGATGCGCGACGGCATTCACCGCGACGGCCGGCATCTCTATCCGGCGTTTCCCTATACGCATTTTGCAAAGACCACTGACGCCGACATGCAAGCGCTCTATGCCTACCTGATGGCGCAGCCGCCGGTGCGCGCCGAAGGCCCGATCACCAAGCTCGCATTCCCATTCAACCTGCGCCCGCTGATGGCGGGATGGAACGCGCTGTTCCATCAGGCCGGCGCATTCGAAGCCGACGCAACGCAATCGGCAGCCTGGAATCGCGGCGCCTATCTGGTTGAAGGCCTCGGCCATTGTGGCGCCTGCCATTCGCCGCGCAACGCATTCGGCGCGGAAAAGGCCGGGGCTTATCTCGCCGGCGGTTTCGCGGAAGGTTGGGAAGCGCCGCCGTTGACATCGCTGTCGCATGCGCCGATCCCCTGGAGCGAGGATGAGCTGTTCGCCTATTTACGAACCGGCGAATCCCGTTTTCACGGCGTCGCCGCAGGCCCGATGGCGCCGGTGGTGAAGGAGCTTGCAAGCCTGTCCGACCAGGACATCCGGGCCATGGCGATCTATCTCAGCTCTTTCAATGAGAAGGCGATCAGTAAATCGGGCCACGACGCGCTGGCCGCCGAGCTCGAAAGGGCAACCGGCACCAGGGTGGTTTCGGCCCCGGCCATGGGCGCGCGGCTCTATGAAGGCGCCTGCGCGGTCTGTCATCAGGTCGGCGGCGCGCCGCTGTTCGGGAGCCGGCCGTCGCTGGCGTTGAACAGCAATTTGCACAGCGCCGTGCCGGATAACCTGATCCAGGTAATTCTGCACGGCATCGCATCTCCGGCGTCGAGTGATCTCGGCTACATGCCCGGCTTCAAGGACAGCCTGTCGACCGATCAGGTCACGGAGCTCGTGTCCTACCTCCGGCAGCAATTTGCACCCGACAAGCCGCCCTGGGTCGACGTCCATGCGGCCGTCGGCCGGGCCATGCAGGCGCCATCGCATTGACGGCCAACTGCACTGTCCGGTTTCTTGAAAGGAAATGTCCGTTCCTGACGCAAGGATGCCTCACGTATCCCGCTTGTACAGCCTAGCGACGATACCTGGAGCTTCGCTGCCCGAGAGCGGGCCGAATCCCTACTCCTCCGGCACCTCGGCTATCCGCATCCCCTCACGGATCCGCCTGCTTCCAGCGCGAAAAATCGGATTATCGCTCAATGTAATGCCGCGCATACGTTGGATAGTGAAGGTTGGATCAAGCGCCAATCCCGCCTGGACCGTCGCGCGCGCCTCGTCCAGCGAGCCGAGACGCGCAAGCGCAGCGGCCAGGTGGAAATGCGCGATGGGGTAATTTCGATTGGCCTCAAGGCATCGGCGCAGCCACACGACTGCTTCGGCCTCGGCGCTGAGTAGCAATTTAGCAACGCCGACATAATGCAGCCATCGGTAAATACTGTCGTCGCGAGGAGAGAGCCGCAGCGCTTCCTGAATGTGGGCCTCAGTTTCCTCGCTGCGGCCAATAAAAATCTTGGCGACGCCAATGGCACCATGAGCATCGGCCAGATTCCAGTTCAACGCTAGAGCCCGCTCGCATTCTGAAATTCCCTGCGCCGCACGGTTCGTCGACAATTGCACGATACCTAAAAATAAATGAGCCCGAGCGTGTTGAGGGGCTATGGATAGCGCTTTGGTCAAAATCGTTTCAGCCTTCGCAAACCGCGTTTTGCGGTCGTCGACAAGATACAGAGCGGCACTCACCGCATGAACGGCCGCCACACTGACCATTGCCTCGATATTTATTGGATCGAGTTCCAAGGCGCGCTCGAAAAATCCAAGCGCCTTCTCCATGTGTTCGGGGGTCGACCCCTTGTTCCAAAAATTGCTCCCCTGAAAAATCAAGGCCATTACGTCAGGATGAGGCAAACGTTCTGCTCGGCGCGCCTCGACCTCAACAAGCTGGGAGTTTAAAGTGTTTGCAAGTCTGGATACTATTTCATCCTGCATGTCGAAGAGGTCGGCAACGGGCTTGTCAAAACGCTCGGCCCAGACGTGCTTGCCGGTTTCGGCATCGATCAACTGCACATTCACCCGGAGGCGGTTGCCGCTACGTTGCACCGACCCCTCGAGTACGTAACTGACGTTCAGCTCGCGTCCGAGCTTCTTAACGTCTACGGCTTTACCCTTAAAGGTGAACGCCGTGTTGCGGGCGATCACGAAGGAACCGGCGATGCGCGACAGATCTGTAGTTAGGCTCTCGGTTATGCCATCGACGAAATAGTCTTGCTCGGGTTCTCTGCCGATATTGTCGAACGGTAGTACCACGATGGAAAGTCGCTGCGCTTGGGGCGAGCCTGGCGTCGTGCTGCTGCCCTGTGTCTCGCCGTTCAACCCAACCCCGACCACTGCATAGGCTCGTACCGGGCGGGCTATATTTCTGAGACTTTGCTCGCCCAAATCGGTGAACTCGAGTGGCACTCTGCCGCGAACGTAATCGTAGGCAGAGGACGAGAGGCAGATGCCGCCGGGAGCGGCAATACCTTCGAGTCGAACTGCGATGTTGACCTCGTCTCCGAAGATGTCATGCGCTTCGACGATCACGTCACCGACATTGATGCCTACGCGGAAAGAAATACGCTCATCTTCCGTATCACCGATTGTCACTTCAAGGATGCCGGTCTGGAACCGCGTCGCAGCCCGGACCGCTTCGACGGCACTCGAAAACTCCGCCAAGAACCCGTCGCCAGTATTCTTGACGATATGACCTCCGTGTTCAACGATTGCCGGTTCGATAGCGTCCACCAGAAGCGCGGTCAATTTAGCGTGCGTCGCCTCTTCGTTATTGTGCATGAGCCGGGAATAGCCGGCTACGTCGGCGGCCAATATCGCCGACAACCGACGCCGAATGCGATCTGGCCGCTCCTGCACCATAGCATCTGAATTCCGTCTAACGCGCATCGTACGCTAGATTGGACTTTCCTGCCAACATGCTTTGACAGATGCGCGTGCTTGGGCGGATAACGATGGCGCCGCGGCCGTCGGCCGGGCCATGCAGGCGGCATCGCATGGACGGTTAATTTGGGGCGCGGACTCGTTGGCCGCGAACTCGTCACATCAGGTCGCTACCCGCCGGATGGTCGAGCCCCGGTTTGCGCTTGAAGCGCGTGAAAACCAATGCCTTCAACCGGCAAAACCGGACAAACGGCACTTCCGGGATTGCCCTGTGGGGAACCTGCACGGTTCGCTAATAATGTTCCACTTCAGGCTGCGTGACATAAAAACTTCGGATCAATTTATATCGCCCTTGGAGGGTGCGTCTGTAAACTTCATGCAGACATGCGTTCGAGGTGCAGTAGATGTTCGATAGTCCACAAAGCAAATGCTCGTAGTGCAGCACGATTTCTGCCGTGCCGTCTCTGTAACTGGAAAATTCGTGTGATGCGAGCGGCTCCTTGCACTTGCTGACGACGATTTGGCGAATCTCCGGAGGAAGCGACGTAACGTGCTGCGGATTGTAACGATCCTCAACCCCATACGTGCCTCCTTTGGCCGAGCCTGGGGTCGGATGTAGCAGCGGCAAGATCAGTATAGAAACGCTGAATATCAGAATCTTTTTGATCATGGCATGGCCCCTACCGGCTCAACAACGGCTTGCCGAAGAGTGATGGCGCGAGGTCGTCGAGGAACAGCAGGAGTTGCATTCTGCTTCCGCGTCCCGCCGCGCTGTTCAGCGGCACAATCGCTTCAACAGCGATCTGCCAGGTGACCGCCACGTAGGAGAGGCCGGGGTTCATGGTCGCAATCGACTTTGTTCCCGACGAACTAACGACCGCGAACTCCACCAGCGGCACAAGCTGATTGAGCGGTTCTTCCTTCGGCGGACCACCGGTGAAGCGGCCGGTCAGATACAGTGTGCTGAACTCGACCGCAAAGCCCCAATGCAGGATATCGACGTTGCGGGTCAGCAGCGGGCCCAATTGGCCGGTGATCGGATCAAAACCGAGGTTGGCGGAGACGCCGCCGGTCGGATGCTCCAGCACCAGGGCACCCGTCACCGCGAACGGCCTCAACCACGATACGCTGTCCGGCAAATCGCCGAAGCCTTTTCCGAAAAATAATCCCGGCTTGATCGTGTTAGGCGCTTTGGCGTCGACCCCTTGAGCGCCCGAGTTGCCGATCCCCCATAGCAGGCTCGCGGCGACAAGCGCCTCATGAGTGTTGTTTCGATAAACCTCCCATTTGAGACCGACGCTTGTTACGTCGAAACCGAAGCGTTGGGTCACACCCCAGTTACGTGCAATCCAACTGTTGTCGATGACGACCCCCACCGTGGGGGTGAGGAGACGCGTAAAGGTCCAATTGATGCGGTCGTCGGTAATGTTGCCGCCACCATCACGAATGTTCCAAACTCCAAAAATTCGGCAGGACTGCTTCGTCGGCGACGGCTGGGTCATCAAAGGTGAGCGTCCCCGGAAAAAAGCGGTTGCCCGCAATCCCGTGAGCTTGCGCTGCTTGTAAAGCGACCGACGCCGCGAAGGAGATACCCAACGCGCTGGCTCGTGCAGCCTGACGCAGCGTGAGGCTTGCCGAAGGCATCTTACAAAGAAATCGAGCAAGCGCCCCCTCATATGGAGAGCGCCGCGACCCCTTATAGATGGGCATAACCGAGACCACCCCTGTTGAAATCCAAACGGAACACGACGGCGAACAGCCGTTGCGTGAGGTTCAGGTCAACAGAGAAGGTCTTGGAGGCCGGTCCAGCGTTACCGGACCGCAGCCCGCATGATGGTCTTGGGGCAGCGAGGGGACCAACGAGGCGCAGACCGGAGCGACGATCGAGACCTCAATCGGAAGGAGGTAAACCGGGGACTGCTACGACCCCGCAGCAGTGATGAACGCCTGCGGGCGGGTGCTTATCGGAGCCCTTGCCATCATCATTGTGGGGATGGAAGTGCAGCACTAGCAGATCACCGTGAACTTCGGTCAACGAATGAATGATCGATGCATTGCCGTTGAACGAGAAGACCATCGACGGTGCGAGAACGCCGAACGCATAAGCTGCGACGAGCATGCGCGCCGCCCAACCTCGCACCTTATTTGTTACCGAAGTCCGCATTGGTGAGGATGCTCTGACCGGTTCTCGCAGACAGATCATTACACAATTTACAACCAAACAAGTCCACCAAAAAGTTAAACCGGTTACGAGTACTCGAAGCGTTCCAGTCCCAAAATATAAGCGGAAACTTCCGCCTTTGGCACCTTTGATACATGCCGGCGGATACCGAGAATGTCTGCCTATCAGGGGGTAGACCGGATGCGGTCGACCCAAGGTCAGAACGACGCGTTTGAAAGCCGAGGTGGGAGGCTTATACTTAGGCCCACAAAAGTAGCTGCCGATTTCAAGGCCGATAGTCGGCTCTTTGTTGTTTGCCGTTCCGATCGGAGAGATCACGCGCTATGACGATAAACCGTCCCGCACCCGCAATTGTGGATATTGCCGTTGATCCGATCGAACTATCGCCCTTGGCGCGGCAGAGAGTTTTCTTCTATCTCGGCATCCTGATTATTCTGCTTGCGTTCGGCAGTCCTTCGGGAGGCCTGATCGATATCCCGATCAGCTTTCTTCTAAAGAACAAGCTGAAATTGAGTGCGCATGAGGTTGCCGGTTTCCGGGTCGTGGCCGCTATCCCACTCTATCTGTCTTTTGCTTTCGGATTTATTCGCGACATCTGGAGCCCCTTTGGGATGAGGGATCGCGGATTTATGCTGTTGTTTGGCACGATCAGCGCGCTCCTTTATGTATTTTTCGCTTTCAGTTCCGTTACCTATTTGGTGCTGATCGTTGCGGTCGTTATATTGACAGCCTCTTCCCTTTTTGTCGCCAGCGCTCAAAATGGATTGACTGCAATGATCGGTCGGCAACATGCCATGACCGGTCAGATCAGCGCGGCGTGGAACGTCTTCCTGTCGGTTCCTACCGTCGCGGCGTTGCTCGCGGGGGGAGCGCTTAGCGGGCTGCTCGAAGACAAGGGCGCTGACCAGGCTATCCGTATTCTTTTTCTGGTGGGCGCCGCGATTATGACGATCGTCGCCGTCTATTCGATGTGGAGGCCCGCAGACGTATTCAACAATGTACGCATCGAACGTCGGGTGGGCCAACATCCGATGGCTGACCTTAAGAGGCTCGCGCGGCATTGGCCTATCTATTCAGCATTCCTGATATGGGTGTTATGGAATTTCGCACCTGGTTCAACCACGCCGCTTCAGTATCACCTGCAGAACACGCTCCATGCCTCGGATGCCCAATGGGGTCAGTGGAACGCCATCTTTGCCGCCTCGTTCATTCCGACTTATATCGTATATGGAGTTCTCTGCCGAAAGTTTGCGCTGAAAACGCTCCTGTGGTGGGGAACCCTGATTGCAATCCCGCAGATGATTCCGTTGCTCTTTATACATTCGGTGATGGGCGCCCTGATCGCCGCGGTGCCAATCGGCCTGATGGGCGGCATTGCCACCGGCGCTTATCTGGACCTGATCATTCGGGCATGTCCTCGCGGGCTGGAGGGAACGACCCTCATGTTGGCGAGCAGTCTTTATTTCCTGGTCACGCGATTCGGTGATGTTCTCGGCACGAGGCTTTATGATCAGTTCGGCGATTTTGACGTTTGCGTAATCGCAATCACGATCGTCTATGCCCTGATGCTTCCGGCCCTGCTATTGGTCCCCAGCCAATTGATCGCCTCGGCGGACGGCCAATATCCTGCTTTTAGTCCGGACGACTAGAGCCCGCAGCCGCCCATCAAAAAGGACGTCCAAAATAAGGCGACAGAGCCTCGGTTCCGATTCATTCGGAACGGTGGCTCTATGTCCAGAAGCGCGCCTCGCGTGCGAGTGATTTAGAATTTCACCTTTGCGCTAACCGTGACGGCTTGGGCCAGCAGGCTGGATTGCGCGTAGGTCGGCGCGCCCGTACCGAGGAGCTGATTGGTTGGCCGCAATACATCGCTCATCCAGAAGACGTTGTAGCCCAGGCTAAGCGTAAGAAAATTCGGAAGCACGTCATAATTCAGTTTAAGCGCGCTGCTCGGAATGTAGGCGAACACCGTCCGCGAGTGGTTACCGGAATTCGCAGGCGACGCGAAAATCCCGCTGCCGCTTGTCGTTGTGCTCGTCGTGACGACGGGCGTCGCCGCCGATCCGGGAGGCTTGCCAGCGGCGACGGTAAGCGGAATCCCGGCGAGCATAAGCGTCGACGTCGGCGTGGTCGCACTGGTGACGGTCGACATTGTGCTTCCGCTTGCCGACAGGGATTCGAAGTTGGCGCCGAGGGCAACCTTCGCGTCACCCGAGATCGACCAGCGCTCATCCAGCCGGAAGTCACCACCGGCTCCGAATTGCGGACCGATGAAGTTGTTGCGCGTGCTGATAAGGTCGCTGGTCCCGGTGATGGTGCTGGTCGAATCCGTGAAGTTGGGATTTCCCGGAAGGCCGAGCGCCTTCTCGAACGTCGTAACCTCGGTATGAACGGCGGTCGATGTCGTGTTCAGGGAGAGACTTTCACTGAGGTTTGCGTACTTGACGCCAGCGGAGACGTCGACTTCGACGCCGCGTTCCCGGAACAAAGGCGTGGCCACTCGATAATTGAGGTCGGCTCCCCAAAGCATTTGGGAATAGCTTGCGCTGGCGGTTCCCGTGGACTGGTCCGTTGAGGTCTTGTTGAACAGGCCAACGAATACGTCGGGCGTCGTGTTCACCGATACGTTTGTTGAGGTGAGCGTCGATGGTCGGTTGACAACGAAGAGCTGACCGATCCCGTTCGCGTCGAAGAACGGAACGCCCACGCCATTGCCGCCCTGCCCGCTGGTAAAGCTGGTGCTCCCTTGTCCAATAAAGAATCCGCCACCCTCGATGGCCTGAGTGTGTTCGGCATCGAGCCAGTGGCCGAAACGCAGCTCCTCGCCGCTGTGAATGCCCGTATTGAGCCCATCTCCACCAAACAGGGTGCCCCCGTTCGCCAACGCGCTCCCCAGCGAATTTTGCACGGTCTGGAGGCCTATAAAGCCAGGAGAGGTTGGAATGTGGACTAGCGTCGTCACCGGCCCCGTGACGGTCGGATCGCCCGAAACGATCAAGGGCGAAGAATGCCCCTTCGAGAGACTATAGAAAGCCTGCTCGGCCTCGATCCACCATTGCTTGCCGGGCGAATCGACCGGGGGAAACGCGCCCGCATAGGCTGGCATTACGCTCGGGACCTGGGCCGGACGCCCGAGTTCGGGCTTGAGTGGCTTCGTCGGGTGAGATGCCGCCCCCGCATTTGCTAGCCTGTCGTAGCAAGCCAGGCGATCCAGCGGCGCTTGAATCTTTTTGCAATCGGCCACGCCCGCAAACGCATCCGACGCGGCCAATCCGCTAACTAGAATTAGAACAACGGTTGCCACGCAATGCCGAGAGGCCATAACCGGGCTCCTCCGATATTAAAATATGAAGTCCAATCCGATATCGATATCAACTGATGGAAGTCCTGTCTGTTGCCATTCGGTAACATAAAGCGCAAAATAAAAACTTGAGCGACCCGATCTACCGATCCTGCGGTCTTTCCAAGACGGGGTACCAAGGCCGCCGGAGCACATCCAGATTGTCAAAGCCCTACCGCGGGACGCCAGCGCTAAACCCTGAATAGTCCCCGCAACAGTGACGACCAGTCGGCGCTGAGTCGAAAATGGCTTCCAGCCCGCCAGAAGATCCGCGCCGGCCAATCCCATGACCGTGGTCGTTGTTCGGGCGGGATATTTCCGTTGGAAAAGGAGTCGCGAAATCGTCGCTGGAATGCTTGTGGGTTTGCGCCCCGGTCTTGTTCGGATTCGACACATCCGGTAGTGGCGTAAAGCGCGTATTTCGCTTAGGCTCACCGGCTATTGCCCACTCTCTTGACTTTGCATTGGTCCGGGCTGGAAAGCACCTTGAAGATGAATTCGACACGGCGGGGTCTGCTGGTTTCCAATCTTGATCGGCCGGTCAAGTCGAAAGGCAAGCAGGCTCCGGGATCTTTACGGGCGCGCAAATCGGCCTCCGAGGCCCGACCGAGGGCCGGCAAGAAAAAGCCCTCCGGCGACAAGGCGCTGGCGACGAAATCCGAAAAGTCCCGGCAATCGGTGCTGGAAGCGGCCGCCAAGCTGTTTCGCCAGCAAGGATACTCGGCGACCACGCTGCGTCAGATCGCCGGCATGGCCGAGATCAAGGCCGGAAGCATTTACTATTATTTCGATTCCAAGGAGGCGATCCTCGACGAGGTTCTCGATCAGGGGCTGCACCGGATTTTTGAAGCGGTGAAGACCGCGCTGAAGAAAGCCGGCAAGATTTCGCATCGGCGCCGGATCGGCCTTGCGATCGAGACGCATCTGCTGGCGTTGCTGGAAGCCAGCGATTTCACCTCTGCCAATATTCGCATCTATGGCCAGCTTCCCGAGCGCTTGAAAAATCGCCACCGGCCGCTGCGGCGAGCCTATGCCAAATATTGGGATCAGTTGTTCCTCGACGCCCGGCGGGCCGGCGAAATTCGCGCCGATATCGAGATCGTCCCCTTGCGGATATTCGTGCTGGGCGCATTGAACTGGACTGTGGAATGGTTCAGCTACAGCAAGCAGGAAGCCGTTCTGAAGCTGGCGCAGCGAACCGAACTCCTGATCCTGGACGGCGTAACCAGGAAATAAGCCGGCCAGTTCATTCGCGCCGCATCACCGGTTCGAACCGCTGCCACTCATCCGTTTGGCAACCTCTTCCAGCATCACTTCGGTGGCGCCGCCGCCGATCGATTGCACCCGCGCGTCGCGGGACATCCGCTCGATCGTGCTCTCGCGCATATAGCCCATGCCGCCGTGGAACTGCAGGCAGCTATACATCACCTCGTTGACCAGTTCGCCGCAATAGGCCTTGACCATCGACACTTCCTTGGTGGCGTCGATGCCGCGCGCCACCAGCCATGCCGCGTGATAGACAAGCTGTTTTCCCGCCTCGACCTTGCTCGCCAGCATCGCCATTCGCTGCCGGATCGTCTGCTTGGACCACAACGGCTCGCCGAACGCCTGTCGCTGCGTCACCCAATCGAGCGTGATCTCGATGGCGGCCTGCGCTTCGCCCATCGCCATCGCGCCGATCACGATGCGCTCGTTCTGGAAATTCCGCATGATCGCGTAGAAGCCCCGGCCTTCCTGGCCGAGCAGGTTGCTGGCGGGAATCCGGCAATCCTCGAACAGCAGTTCCGCCGTATCCGACGAGCGCCAGCCCTGCTTGTCGAGCGCGCGTCCGACCCGAAAGCCGGGCGTCCCCTTCTCGACCAGAAACATCGACAGGCGCTGCGAGGGCCGCGCGTCCGGGTTGCTGAGGGCCGCGACGCAATAGAGATCGGCGTGGACGCCGTTGGTGATGAACAGCTTGCTGCCGTTGAGGACGTAGCTGTCGCCATCGCGGCGCGCGGTGGTGCGGATGCCCTTGACGTCCGAACCGGCGCCCGGCTCGGTGACGCCGACGGCGACGATCTTCTTGCCGGCGATGACATCCGGCATGAAGCGATGCTTCAATTCAGCCGAGTCGGAATTGTAGAGATGCACCGACGCCATGTCGGTATGGACCAGCACCGTGATCGCGACGCCTGAAAACGTCGATCGTCCCAATTCCTCGGCCAGCACCACGGTCGCCAGCGTATCCATATCCGAGCCGCCATATTCCTGCGCATAGCGGATACCGAAGAAGCCAAGCTCGCCCATTTTTCGCAACACTGCCCGCGGCACCATGCCGTCCTGCTCCCATTGCAGCGCGTGCGGCTTGATCTCCTCATCCACAAAACGACGTATCTGGTCCCGTAGCAATTCATGCTCTTCGCCGAAATAGACGGAGCGCGACGGGGTATTGGCGATGTGCGTATTCATCAAGGCCTGACAGGGTTAAGAGGTTAAGGCGTGGTCGTCAGTCAGTCCTAGCACCCGCGGAGCAAATCGGCAAAATCAACCGCGTCATGATCCCGGCGCATTGACAACTTCCATCGATTGGCTGTTTCTTTCAGAAAATCTAACATCGGTTAGAATACGTCCCGTGCAACCGAATACAACCGGAATTCGAATGCCATGTCGCAGCCCACAAAAATGCGTTTCGCGCCGGACCTGCTGAAGGATCAGGTCGCCCTCGTGACCGGCGGCGGCACCGGCATGGGCCGCGCCACCGCGCTGGAAATGGCGCAATGCGGCGCCCGGGTGGTGGTGCTCGGCCGGCGCGTTGAGCCGATCGAGGACTGCGCCAAGGCGATCCGGGATGCCGGCGGCGAGGCTTTTGCCATATCGGCCGACATCCGCGAGCCCGACCGGATCGAAGCGGCGATGCAACGCATCAAGAGCGAATTCGGCGGGCTCAATATCCTCGTCAACAACGCCGGGGGCCAGTTCGTGACGCCGGCCCGCGAACTCAACAACAAGGGGTTTGAGACGGTGATCCGCAACAATCTGATCGGTTCGTGGCAGATGACAAAGGCCGTCGCCGATCATTTCATGCTGGCGAACGGCGGATCGATCGTGTTCGTGACCGCCTGCATCCGCTCCGGTTTGAGCGGCTTCGTGCATACCGCGGCAGCGCGCGGCGGCGTGCTCGGCATGATGAAGACGCTGGCCTTCGAATGGGCGGAATTCGGCATCCGTCTCAATTGCGTGGCGCCCGGTACCGTCAAGACCGAAGGGATGGGTCACTATCCGATCGATCCCGAGCAGTGGCTCAAGCTCAATCGCAACGTGCTCGGGCATATGGGAGATGTGGAAGATATTGCGGCAGCGATCATCTTCCTGAGTTCGTCGCTCGGCAAGTTCGTCACCGGGGAGGAATGGTACATCGATGGCGGCGAGACGCTGCATCTTGCCCATGACGCCCGCCAGATGATCGATATGATGAAGTTCAGCAAGCGCGAGCGCGGCGACGGGAAAGTGAAATAGGCGCCGAACGATATCGGTCGCTAGGATGACCCAATTTCACAACGCTTGCGCGATCCGCACCCCTTCCTCCACCGCGCGCATGGCATCGAGTTCGGAGGCCTCCTTGGCGCCGCCGATGACATGGGCCTCGACGCCCGCGGCACTGAGCTCATCGAACAGTTCGCGGTTGGATACCTGCCCGGCGCAGATCACGACGGTGTCGGCTTCGATCACCCGCGGCACGCCGTCCACCACGATGTGCAGCCCGGCATCGTCGATCCGCTGGTAGCTGACGCCGGCGAGGATCTTGACGTCGCGCTTGGCAAGGCTGCTGCGCAAGACCCACCCGGTCGATACGCCGAGACCGACACCGGGACGAGTGGCCTTGCGTTGCAGCAGCGTGATCTCTCGCGGACTGCTGCGCGGAGCGAGCGGATCGCCGGCCAGCCCTCCCGGCTGCGTCAGGCTAGAGTCGATATTCCATTCACGCTGAAAAGCCGCAATGTCCAGGCCCCGCGTTCTTGGACCCTGGTCCGGTTGCGAATGACAGAGATACTCCGCGACGTCGAAGCCGATGCCGCCGGCGCCGACGATGGCGACCTTGTGCCCGGCGTGGCGCTTGCCGCTGAGCAGGTCGTTGTAGAATACCACCTTGGGATGATCGATGCCGGGAATGTCCGGTATCCGCGGATGCACCCCTGACGCCACCACCACGGCTTCAAAATTACCGTTGCCGAGATCGCGGGCGGTCGGTGATTTGTTGAACCGCAACTCGACGCCGCCGTCGTCGATCCGCCCGCTGAAATAGCGCAGCATCTCGTCGAATTCGGACTTGCCTGGAACGGCGCGCGCGAGGTTCAGTTGGCCGCCGATCCGATCGGTGACCTCGAACAACGTGACCTTGTGCCCGCGACGGCTGGCCTCCGCCGCCGCCGCAAGACCTCCGGCGCCGGCGCCGACAACCGCGACCTTGCGCGATTTGGCCGCCGGCCCTTCGTCGAATTCGGTCTCGCGACAGGCGCGCGGATTGACCAGGCAACTGGCGCTGCGATCCGAGAAGATCAGATCGAGGCAAGCCTGGTTGCAGGCGATGCAGACATTGATCGCGCCGGCATTGCCTTCGCGCACTTTTCTCGCGAATTGCGGATCGGCCAGCAGCGGCCGCGCCATCGAAACGAGATCGCTGTCGCCAACGCTGAGAATTTCCTCGGCAAGCTCGGGCTTGTTGATGCGATTAGACGCCACCACCGGAATGCCGACCGCGCGCTTGAGGCGCGCGGCCGCGAAGCGCCAGGCGCCGCGCGGAACCGGATAGGCGATAGTCGGAACCCGCGCCTCATGCCAGCCGATCCCGGTATTGAGAATATCGGCGCCGGCCGCCTCGACTTTCCGGGCCAGCGCCACGATTTCGTCGCCGGTGGCGCCGCCCTCGACCAGATCGATGGCGGATATCCGGTAGACGATGATGAAATCCTGCCCCGCCGCTGCGCGCACGCGCGAGACCAGTTCGACCGGAAAGCGATGGCGGTTTTCCGCTGATCCGCCCCATGCGTCGCTGCGGTCGTTGGTCCGCAACACCGTGAATTCATTGATCAGGTAGCCTTCCGACCCCATGATTTCGACACCGTCGAACCCGGCCTCCTTGGCGAGCTGCGCGCAGCGCACGTAGTCCGAAATCGTTTGCTCAATTTCCGCAGGTGTCATGGCGCGGGGCGGAAAGCGATTGATGCGCGAACGGATATCGGAAGGGCCGAGGCACTCTTCCTGCCGCGCGTAACGTCCGGCGTGCAAGATCTGCAGGCAGATCTTGCCGTCATGTCGATGCACCGCGTCGGTGACCTGCTGCAGTTCACGGGCCTGCGCATGCTCGGTCAGGATCGGGCCGCCCGGCTCAATCAGCCCCGCGGTATTTGGTGCGTAGCCGCCGGTGATGATCAGACCGATCTCGCCCCTGGCGCGCTCGGCGAGAAACACCGCCATCTTGTGCAACCCGTTCTCCTCCATATCGAGGCGGGTGTGCATCGAACCCATGATCATCCGGTTGCGCAGCGTGGTGCGGCCCACTTGCAAGGGCGCCAGCAGATGCGGATAGAGCGACGTCCCCGGACTGGTCTGCATGGCATTGCCCCGTAATGGCTGGTACCGCCGATCTGAAGTTCCTGCACCACCTGCCGCAAACTCATCCCAGGAACGTCAGATCGAAAAGCGGTACTAGAATCATGGATTTGCTAGTGCCCTCTCGCATCCGAAGGTCGTGCAAGAGCGTGCTGCAATGTATCACGACCTTCGGATGCGGGGCACTGGCGTTGCGAACTTTCTAACACTTGTTAGAATGACCGGAATAAATCAAGGACATTCTGCGGAGGGTACCATGGACTACGCGCTCAGCGAGCAGCAACAGGCCTTCCGCGAAACTGCCATGCGCTTTGCGAAGGAAAAGCTGGCGCCGCACTATCAGAAGCGCGCCACCGCAGACCGCATCGATCGCGCGCTGATGAAGGAGATGGGGGCGCTCGGCCTGATCGCGCCCGACCTGCCGGAGCAATATGGCGGCCTCGGCGAAAGCAGCGTCACTGCCGGGATCATCATCGAGCAGATCGCCTATGGCGATTTCAACGCCAGCTATGTTCCGTTGCTGGCCTCATTGATGGGCGGCATGCTGGCCCAGCACGCTTCGCCCGATATCGCGCAGGAATGGCTGCCGAAAGTCACGGCGGGCGAAGCTATCATCGGCCTTGGCCTGACCGAGCCGCGCGGCGGATCGGATGCCGCCAATCTCATTCTGCGCGCGGAAAAATCCGGAAACGGCTACCGCCTGAACGGCGAGAAGACCTCGATCAGCTTTTCCGACCAGTGCGAGGCCGCGGTGATTTTCGCCCGCACCGGAAAGGTCGAGGACGGCGCCCGCGGCGTCAGCGCCTTTTTCGTCGACCTCAACCAGAAAGGAGTCACACGCACCCATTTCGATGACATCGGCACCAAGCCGGTCGGACGCGGATCTATCTTCCTCGACGACCTGTTCGTTCCCGCCGAATGCCTGATGGCGGAGGAGAACAAGGGGTTCTCCAAGATCATGACGGGTTTCGACTTCAGCCGCGCCCTGATCGGCCTGGAATGCCTCGGACCGGCACAGGCCTCGGTCGATGAAACCTGGCACTACACGGCCGAGCGGAACGCATTTGAGCGGCCGATTGCGCAGTTTCAGGGCGTGAGCTTTCCGCTGGCGGAAGCCGAGACCCAGCTCACGATGATGCGCCAGCTTTGCTACTACACACTGTCGCTGCGCGACCGCCGGCTTCCGCATACCGCGGAAGCCGCGATGTGCAAATGGTACGTGCCGAAGGTGGCCTGCGAAATCATCCATCAATGCCTCTTGACCCATGGGCATTACGGTTACACCACCGACCTGCCGTTCCATCAGCGCTACCTCGACGTGATGGGCCTGCAGATCGGCGACGGCACCGCGCAAATCCAGAAACTGGTCATCGCCCGCGAGAAGGTCGGCCGCATCGCCGTTCAATATGCGAAGCAACCGCAAGCGAGATAAGACCGACCGCGCCTCTTCGCCTCGATCTCATCGCCTTCCGTCGAAAGCAGGATCGCTGATCGAGTCGCGACTTGCGCTCGCCGCCACCAGCTTCGGATAGGCGACGCGAAAATCGCTGAGCAATTGCGCGATCGGCGGATCGGCAAACCAGCCGCGATCGTTGACATATTCCATATGGCGATGGTTGCGGGTGTCGAATTCGTGAAACAGCGCATCATGCTCGCCGTCGAATATCAATTCCCTGACGCCGAACCGCTGGCACAGCTCGGTATTGAACGCCGGCGTCACCTTGAACATCCGCCCCTTCAGCCACAGCGCGACATAGCCGTGATAGATGAACAGATCGGTTCCCATCAAATCCGAAAGCTTGGGCGAATTCAGGTGATTCTTCACATCGGCAAAGCCGACAGCCGCTGGAATGCCGGCGGCGCGTAACGCCGCGGTCAGCAGGATCGCCTTGGGGACGCAGAAGTTCGACGCCCTCCCGGCGATCCGGCTGGCGCGGTAGTCGTCTTCGGCCAGGCCCATATGGAACGGATCGTACTTGATCTGGTCCCGCACGGCATTGAACAGGCCGACCGCCTTCTCGGTGGCGGAAAGACCCGGCCGGTCCAGCGCGCGCGATACGAACGCGCGCACTTCCGGGGATTCGCTGTCGACGAAGGTCGTCGATCGCAGGAACTCGGGAGGATGAGCGTCCGCCGTCATGGTGTTTCCTTCCGTCCAATTCGATCGTGCAGACAATGTTACAAGACCGCCATCGTCCTTCGCCGGCTTGGTATTGCACGATCGCAATGCGCAAAAATGCCATCATCCGAGCTATCGAACAAGCGTTAGAATTTGTTGACGTGGTTTGCGCGACAGGTCTAGCTTCCGGGCGATACAATCGATGCAACGCGGCCACTGCGCTGCGCCAACCGGGACCGCGATGACAGAAGAAACCTCGTACATATGGAAGCCTCCCCCCGAACTGGTGGCGGGTAGCAACCTGACCGCATTCCTGCGCGCAACCGGCCAGGCCGATGACGACCAGCTTGCCGCGCGGGCCGAAGCCGATCCGGCCTGGCTGATGGAAGAAGTCTTCAGGTTTTGCGACGTCCGGTTCTATCGCCGCTACGATCGGATGCTGGATGTCTCGCGCGGTGAGCCATGGGCGCAATGGTGCGTCGGCGGCACTACCAATATCGTTCTGAATTGCCTCGACAAGCACCGTGACACGCCGGTGTGGGACCAGACCTTTCTGGTCTGGGAGGGCGAGGACGCCCGCGAACAGCGCAAGCTGACCTATCGCGAACTCGACCGCGAGGTCGGACGCCTCGCGCAGGCGTTGCGCAGGCTCGGCATCGGCCGCGGCGACGTGGTCGCGATCTACATGCCGAACCTGCCGGAAACCTTCGTCGCATTTTTCGCCATCCTCAAGCTTGGCGCCATCGCGATGCCGCTGTTCTCAGGCTTTGGCCCGAGCCCGATCCAATCCCGGTTGAACCACGGCGGCGCCAAGGCGGTCATTACCGCCAATGGCACCTGGCGCCGCGGCGTACCGGCGCCGCTGAAATCCGTACTCGACGTGGCGCTGGACGCCTCGCCGACGGTGCAACATGTGGTCGTGGTCGGCCGCGACGGCCTTGCGATCGAGACGCCGATGCGCGAGGGGCGCGACCATTGGTGGCACGATCTGATTGCCGGCCAGGATGGAACCATCGCGACAATGGAGATGCAGGCGGAAGATCCCGCCATTCTTCTTTACACGTCCGGCACGACAGGCGAGCCCAAGGGCTGCGTGTGGACGCATATCGGCTTCATCGGCTCGATGGTCACCCGCGACATGATCATCTGCGGCGATTTCAAATCGTCCGACCGATTCTTCTTTCTCAGCGACATGGGATGGATGGTCGGTGCGATGTGCGCCTGCATCCCGAGCTTCGCCGGCGCCAGCCTGTTGATTGCCGAAGGCACACCGGATTTCCCCGACACCGGCCGGTTCTGGCGGCTGATCCAGAATCATCAAGTGAGCTATCTCGGCGTCTCGCCGACCATTATCCGCAGCCTGATGCGCTATGGGCCCGAGCAGGTCGAACCCTACGACCTCAGCAGCCTGCGCATCACGCTGTCCGGTGGTGAAGCCTGGACCGCGGCTCCCTGGCTGTGGTTCTTCGAACATGTCTGCAAGAAAAAGATTCCCATCATCAATATTTCCGGCGGCACCGAAGTCGGTGGCTGCATCTTCATGGGAACCCCGAACCATCCGATGAATCCCGGCTCGTTTTCCCTGCGCGGGCTCGGTGTCGGGGCCGATATTGTCGATATGACGGGCAGGAGTTTGCCGCCCGGCGAGGTCGGCGAACTCGTGCTTCGGCATTCGTCGATCGGCCTCACCAAGAGCCTGTGGAAAGCCGATGCGCGCTATATCGAAAGCTACTGGAGCACGCTTCCGGGGCTGTGGGTGCATGGCGATTTCGCGATGCGCGGCCATGACGGGCTGTACTACATCCTCGGCCGCTCCGACGACACCATCAAGATATCAGGCAAGCGCACCGGACCCGCGGAACTTGAAGGCATTCTGATCGACACCGGCAAGGTCTCCGAAGCCGCGGTGTTCGGCATTCCGCATCCGGTCAAGGGATCGGCGATCGTCTGCGCCTGCGTGCCGATGCCCGGGATCGATGGCGCCCGTGGCGTCGCCGACGAACTGTCGTCCGCCATCGTCAACGGCATGGGCGCCTCTTACCGGCCGGAGCGGATCGTTTTTGTCGACGACCTGCCGCGCACGCGTAACTTGAAAATCATGCGGCGGGTGCTGCGCGCGGTGTTCGAGAACAAGGATCCCGGCGATCTCTCTGCACTGGCTAACCCCGAGGCCGTCGAGCGGTTGCGCAAAAAACTCGCGACCGCATGAATGGCGAGATGCCAGGAACTGCAAGATACATGAATGGCAAAAGAGGCCGGGCGAACCCGGCCTCACGGAACGCTGGCCCGTCGATTCAGATCGGGCATTCCTGCGGGAATACCGGCTTGCGTTTCTCCAGATGCGAGGCCAGGCCCTCGCGCGCTTCGGCGCCGGTAAAGCCCAGAAGCTCGAGCGCGGTCGACGTGTCGAAGATGGGACCGTTGACGCGCAGCCAGTTGTTGAGCGCGTATTTGGTCCAGCGAATGGCGCTCTGCGCGCCGTTGGACAGTTCTTCAGCGGTCTCCAGCGCAATCCTCTGCAAATCGGCATCCTCGACGCAGAGTGAAACCAGGCCGATCCGCTCGGCTTCCGCGCCGGACAGCGGCTTGCAGGTGAGCAGGTAATATTTTGCCTTGGCAAGCCCGCATAATAGCGGCCAGATGATGCAGGCAACATCACCGGCCGCAACCCCCAGCCGGGTGTGACCATCGACGATGCGCGCGGACTTTCCGCAAATCGACACGTCCGCGAGAATGCCCACCACCAGCCCGGCGCCAACCGCGACGCCGTTGATCGCCGAGATGATCGGCTTGTTGCAATTGATGACGTTGTAGACAAGATCCTTGGCTTCCTTCCACGTCGCCATGCGCGCGACCGGATTGTCGAGGATGCTCTTGATCAACTCAAAATCGCCGCCGGCCGAAAAGGCCTTGCCGGCGCCGGTGACGATCACCGCGTTGATATCGGGATCGTCGTTGATGTCGCGCCATATGTTGGTGAGCTGGGTGTGGGTTTCCGCATCGACCGAATTGTAGGTCTCGGGCCGGTCGAATGTGATACGAAGAACGCGCTTCGACGGGTAATCCAGCTTCAGTCTGGTGTAGGCCTGGTAACGCTTGGACATCGATTTTCCCTTACTTTCATTCGAACAGGTGTTAGAATTTAGATACGTTCCATCGATGCCGCAAGCCGATTAGGCAGGATAGCGGCAATCGCAAAAAGCAAGAACAGTCTTTCGAGGATAACGATGCCAGGTCAGTCTCTTGGATTTCAGCCCCTTAAATCTCCGATGGAAATGGCAGGCGCAACCCCGACGGTCGGCGAGCTGTTTCGCGCCCGCGCCCGGATTCAAGAACCCCTTCCGGCGATCGAATATCAGGGACGTCTGATCAGTTACGGCGAGTTGCTGGATCGCGTCGACCGCCTGACCTCGGTATTGGCGGCCCGTGGGCTTGTTCGCGGCGATCGCGTCGCCCTGCTCTCGCGCAACCGGCCGGAATATCTGGAGGTTGAACTGGCGGCGGCAAATCTCGGCGTCATCACCGCGTGCCTGAACTGGCGGTTGTCGGAACGCGAACTCGCCTATTGCATCGAGCTCGTGTCCCCAAGGCTTCTGATCGCGGAACAGGATTTGACCGCAAATTTGGGTAGCCGCGGCACCGACGGCCGCGAACTGATCGTGATCGGCGATGAATATGAGCATCTGTTGCGGCAACAGAGCGCTCATTCACGCCCCGTCGCGATCGATCCGGAGGACGGCCTCGTCATTCTCTACACCAGTGGAACCACCGGCCTGCCGAAAGGCGCCGTGGTCTCGCACCGCGCGATGATCGCGCGCGCACTGGTATTCAGTTCCGAACTCAACATCCTTCAGCGCGACGCCTTCGTGGCATGGGCGCCGCTGTTTCACATGGCATCGACCGATCACAGCCTGGCAACGTTGCTGCGCGGTGGCACCGTCGTCATCGTCGATGGCTTTCAGATCGATCCGCTGTTATCCGCGCTGCAGCGGTACCATATAGGCTGGTTCGTTTTGATCCCCGGCATGATCGACGCGTTCATTGCCGGCTTCCTGGCACAGAAGATCGCCGTCAAGGGCGTCGGATGTTGCGGCGCGATGGCCGACCTTGTTCCTCCGCACGTCCTGGCTGAGGTAACCGAGTTGCTGGGCGCGCCCTACGTCAACAGCTTTGGCTCGACCGAGACCGGATTGCCGCCGGCAACCCGTTCGCTGATCGCCGTCGGCGAAGTTCCGAACCGCTTGTCGAAACAACAGAGCGCCTTCTGCGAGGTCAAATTGGTGGATCCGGACGACCACGAAGTCGCGGCGGGAATGCCGGGCGAACTCGCCATTCGCGGCCCGACCCTGTTCTCGGGCTACTGGCAGGCGGACGAGACCAATGCGCGCGATTTCCGTGGCGGCTGGTTTCACATGGGCGACGTGTTCCGGCGCAACGACGACGGCACGCTCGATTTCGTCGACCGCGCGAAATACATGATCAAGAGCGGCGGCGAGAACGTCTATCCCGCGGAGATCGAGCGGGTATTGATGAGCGATCCGCGCATCACCGAAGCAGCGGTGGTACGCGCGCCGGACGCGAAATGGGGCGAAGTGCCGGTAGCCTTCGTCTCGCGCCGCGACACCACCATCACCGAGCCGGATCTGCTCGGCCTGTGCCGGCGCGATCTTGCCGGCTATAAATGCCCGCGGCAATTCCGGTTCATCGAATTCTCCGAATTCCCGCGCTCGACCAGCGGCAAGGTGCAGCGTCACGAACTCGAAGCCCGGCTCAAACGCGCCTGACAGCCCGCTTCCGCTACATCCGGAACACCCCGAATTTGGTCTTCTTCGCCGGCGTCCGGCCGGCCAGATCGAGCAGCAGCGCCATCACCTCGCGGGTCTCGACCGGATCGATCACCATGTCGCACCACAAATTGCGGGCGAAGTTGTAGGGATCGGCGAACGCCTCGAAATCCCTGCGCACCGGCTGCTTGAATTCTTCCCGCTCCTCGTCGGTCCAGGACGTCCCTTCCCGCTCGTGAATGTTGTCGCGCACCATGGCAAGCGTGGTCGCGGCCTGTTCCGGACCCATCAGCGCCGCATGCGCACTCGGCCACATCAGTGTGGCATTCGGCTTGAAGGCGCGGCCGAGCATCGCGAAATACGCCGCGGCGTAGGAACCGCCGGTGATGACGGTATATTTCGGCACGTCGGCGCAGGCCATCGCGGTCATGAATTGCGCGCCATGCTTGGCGATACCCTGCCGTTCCACCGCGGTGCCGACCATGAAGCCGGAGACGTCGACCAGAAACAACAGCGGGATATCGCGCTTGCAGCACAACTCGATGAAGTGCGCGCCCTTGATCGCGCTTTCGGAGAACATCACGCCGTTATTGGCCAAAATGCCGATCTCAAAACCCTTGATGCGGGCGAATCCGCACAGCATCGTCTCGCCGTGAAGCTCCTTGAATTCCTGAAACTCGCTGCCGTCGATCAGCCGCGCCAGGATTTCGCGATTGTCGGTCGGGGTCCGCCTGTTGGCGCTGACGATGCCGTAGATTTCCTCCACGGCATAGGCCGGCGGTTGCGGCGGCTTCGGCGTCCAGCGCAATGGCGGCGGCTCGCCGAACCGGGCGACGATATCGCGCGCGATCGCCAGCGCGTGGCTGTCGTTCTCGGCGATATGATCGGTCACCCCGCTGACGCGGCTATGCATCTCCGCGCCGCCCAGCGGCTCGATGTCGATCACCTCGCCGGTGGCGGCGAACACCAGTTGGGGGCTTCCGAGAAACATGGCACCTTGATTCCGAACGATCACCACCTCGTCGCACAGCGCCGGGATATAGGCGCCGCCCGCGGTCGAGGGCCCGTGCACGATCGCAATCTGGGGGATGTTTTCCGCCGACATCTTCACTTGATTGTACATGATCGATCCGGCCTGCCCTTCATCCGGAAAGATGTTGGCGAGATCGGGTAGAAAGCCGCCGCCCGATTGCACCATGGTGATGCAGGGCAACCGGTGTTGCCACGCAAACAACTGCGCGCGGGTGTGCTTCTTGGTCGTCATGCCGAACAACGTCCCGCCCTTGACCGTGGCGTCGTTGGCGATGAGCATGCAACTCCGGCCGCCGATCTGGCCGACACCGGTGATGATCGTGGCGCCCGGCGGCACGCCGTCATACATGCCCTCGCCGGCCAGATGCCCGAAATCGAGAAAGGGCGATCCCGGATCGATCAGCGCGGCGATGCGCTCACGCGGCAGCAACTGTCCCCTCGATTTATGCAACGCGCGCGCCTTGGCGGAGCCGCCTTCGTTGGCTGCGGCCCGGCGCTTGTGCAGATCGGCAATCCGCGCCAGGTAGCGCGCGCGGTTTTGCTGAAATTCGTCCGATCCGGTCGCAACCGTCGATTTCATCGCGGTCATCGACGACCTCCCGAGCGCCATCGCATGGCGACAAGCGCAACAAAATCGGCGTGGCTATTTTCTAACATTTGTTCGATTTCTAACGATTGTTCGATTGAAATCCTAGAGGCTTCTGCCTAAAGATGGCAAGCAAGATCAGGTTACCGGATCACGGCTTGTGCCGCGATCTTCGTTGTTTACTGGCAGGATCAGCCTCAATTGGACCGAAGCCCCCGCAGCGGAGAGTTCCTCGATGGACTTTGATTTGACGCACGAGCAGCGGCAGATTCTCGAATACGGCAATGTGGTCGCACAGAAATACGATCGCAAATACTGGATGGACTGCGCCGAGAAGCACGTATTCCCGGAGGCGCTGTACCGTCAGGTCGCGGAAGACGGCTTCGTCGGCACCATGGTGCCGGAGGAATATGGTGGCGCGGGACAAGGCATGATCGAGATGCATCTGTTCCTTGAAGGATTGTCCAACAACGGCATCCCGCTGCTCAACCTCGTGGTCGGCGCCGCGATGAGCCTCGGATTTATCGCCAAGCATGGCTCGGAGCAGCAAAAGACCCGCTATCTGCCCGACGCCTGCAGCGGCAAGACGCGATTCTGCTTTGCCATCACCGAACCCGACGCCGGCAGCAACACCATCCGCACCTCCACCATGGCGAAAAAGCGCGGCAATCGGTTCGCGTTGAACGGCCAAAAGACCTTCATTACCGACGCCGACGGGTCCGACTATGCGCTGGTGGTGACGCGGACGACGGCGCATACCGCGGTCCAGAAAAAGACCGACGGTTTCACCCTGTTCGTCGTCGATCTCAAGGCCAAGGGCGTGCAGAAGCAATATATTCCGGTCAGCATTCCGGCGCCGGAGACGCAGTGGCAGGTGTTTTTCGACGACGTCGATCTGGGGCCGGAGGACGTCGTCGGCGAAGTCGACAAGGGTTTCGGCATTCTGTTCAAGAGCCTCAATCCGGAACGAATTCTGGTGGGATCGATCTGCTGCGGCCTCGGCCGCTACGCTCTCAACCGCGCCGTCGACTACGCCCGGGAGCGCAAGGTGTTCAACAACGTTCCGATCGGCGCCTATCAGGGGCTGCAGCATCCGCTCGCCAGCGCGCGAACTGACATCGAAATGGCTTCCCTGATGACGCTGAAGGCGGCATGGATTTTCGACCAGGGCCGCGAAGCCGGCGAATTCGCCAACATGGCAAAACTCGCGGCCGCCGATGCGGGCACCAAGGCCGTGGACATCGCGCTGCAATGCTTCGGCGGCAACGGCTTCACCAAGGAGTATGGCATCTTCGATATCTATCCGCTGGTACGGCTGTTGAAGACCGCGCCGCTCAACCGTGAGATGATTCTCAATTATATCGGCGAGCACGTCATGGGCTTGCCGCGTAGCTATTAAAAGCATTCCGGAGAAATGATGCTCAGCGAACAGGGTCGCCCGCGATGGCCGTGATGAAGTCCGATGTCTCAGCGGCAAGCGATGAATTCCGTCGCAACCGCGCCGCTTACGACGGTCGAATCGCCGATCTCCACGCACGTCGCGCGGCCGCCATGCTGGGCGGTCCCGAGCGGGCGCGGCGGCTCCACAAGGAGCGCAAGCAATTACTGCCGCGCGAGCGCATCTCCGCGCTGCTCGATCCCGGCTCGCCGTTTCTTGAATTCTGTCAGCTCGCCGGTGAAGGCATGTATGACGGCGTGCCGCCAGGCGGCAGCATCGTCACCGGGGTCGGCATGGTATCGGGCCGCGCCTGCATGATCATCGCCAATGACGCGACGGTAAAGGGCGGCACCTATTACGGCATCACCTGCAAGAAGCACGTCCGGGCCCAGAAATTCGCCTGGCAGCACCGCCTGCCCTGCGTCACCATGGTGCAGTCCGGCGGCGCCAACCTGCCCGACCAGCCCAATATCTTTCCTGACGACGGACAGTTCGGTTCGATCTTCTACAACCAGATCCGGATGTCGAGCGAAGGCATCGCGCAGATCGCCACCGTGCACGGGCCGTCGACCGCCGGCGGCGCCTACATGCCGGCGCTGTGCGACGAGACCGTCATCGTTCGCAATCAGGGCGCGATGTTCCTGGGCGGACCACAACTGGTCTATGCCGCGACCAAGGAAGAAGTCGATATGGAGACGCTCGGCGGCGGCGAGATGCACAGCCGCGTCAGCGGCGTCACCGATCATCTGGCGGAAAGCGACAGCCACGCCATCGCCATCGCGCGTGACATCGTCGCCAACCTCGGCGATATTCCGCCGCAGCGCTGGGACGTGGCGCCCCCGCGCGAGCCGCGCTTCGACGTCAGCGACATTTACGGGCTGATCAGCACCGACCCGCGCATTCCTACCAATAATCGTGAAATCGTCGCTAGGTTGGTCGACGGCAGCGAGTTTCATGAATTCAAGCCGCTCTATGGCGAGACGCTGATCACCGGCTTTGCCCGCATCATGGGCTTCGAGGTCGGTATACTCTGCAACAACGGCGTGCTGTTTTCCGAATGCGCGCTCAAGGCGACCCACTTCATCGACCTGTGCTGCAAGCGAAACATTCCGCTGCTCTTCATGGCCGACGTGACCGGATTCATGGTCGGACGCGAGGCGGAAGAAGGCGGCATCGCCAAGCACGGCGCCAAGATGATCACCGCGATGGCCAGCGCCAACGTCCCGAAATACACCCTCATCATCGGCAACTCCTACGGCGCAGGGTACCTTGCGATGTGCGGCCGCGCCTTCAAGCCCCATGCGATGATGATGTGGCCGCACGGCCGTTCCGCCATCATGGGTCCGGACCAGGCCGCAAACACGCTCGCCATGGTCAAGGATGAGGCGCACAAGCGCGACGGCACCAGCTGGACCGACGAGGAGCGCGAGGCCTACCGCGCGCCGGTGCGCAAGACATTCGAGGATTTCGCCAACGCCTATAATTATGCGCGTCATACCTGGTGCGACATGGTGATCGATCCACTCGAGACCCGTAACGTGATGGCGCTACTGCTCGATCTGGCCGGCCGTCTGCCGCCGCAGGAAACCGAGTTCGGCGTGTTCAGGATGTGACGACAGAGGATATCAGCAGTGTTCAAGAAAATCCTGATCGCCAACCGCGGTGAAATTGCGTGCCGGATCGCGCGAACCTGTCATCGGCTCGGCATCGCGGTTGCAGGCGTGCACTCCACAGCCGACGCCAACGCGTTGCATGTCAAGGAAATCGGCGAGTCGATCGAAATCGGCGGCGCCGGTGCGTCCGAGAGCTACCTGCGCATCGATGCGGTCATTGCCGCGGCCAAAGCCGTCGGCGCGGAGGCCATTCATCCCGGGTTCGGCTTCCTCGCCGAAAATGCGGCGTTTGCCCGCGCCGTGGAAGCCGCTGGCCTCGTTTTCATCGGGCCGACGGCCGAGGTCATTGAACGCTTGGGCGACAAGGCCTCCGCCAAGCGGGAAGCCGAAGCCGCCAAGGTGCCGATCGTCCCCGGCAGCAAGACGCCGAGCGAGGATCCGGCCGAAATCGACCGCATCGTGCGCGAACTCGAGCCTCCGGTGATGCTGAAGGCCGCGGCCGGCGGCGGCGGCAAGGGCATGCGCGCCGTCTCGAACTTCGATGGTCTGGCCGGCGAAATCGAATCCGCCATGCGGGAGGCCAAGAATTCCTTCGGCTATGCCGGATTGATCGTCGAAAAACTGGTCGAGCGCGGCCGTCATATCGAGGTGCAGATCGCCGGCGACGGCAAAGGCAATGTGATCCATCTGTTCGAGCGCGAATGCTCGCTGCAGCGGCGGCATCAGAAGGTCATCGAGGAAGCGCCGGCCGCCAATCTGTCGCCGAAACTGCGCGAGAAGATCGCTGCCGACGCGGTGCGGCTCGGCAAGCGCCTGAACTATCGCGGCGTGGGCACGGTCGAATTCATCCTGCGCGATGACACCTACTACTTTCTCGAAGTCAATCCGCGGCTGCAGGTCGAGCATCCCGTCACCGAACTGGTCACCGGCATCGATATCGTCGAGCTGATGTTGCGCATTGCCGCCGGCGAGGGGCTGCCGTTTGCGCAAGATGACGTGACATGCCGCGGTCACGCTGTCGAGGCCCGGATCTGCGCGGAAGACCCCGCCAACAACTTTCTGCCCTGCACCGGCGAACTGGCCTATGTCCGGTTTCCCGGTCAAGGCGTTCGCGTCGAAACCGGCGTCGAGAGCGGCTCCGTCGTCACGCCCTATTACGATTCGATGCTGGCGAAGCTGATCACCCATGCCGACACTCGCGATGAGGCGCTCGACCGACTGAAACAGGCGCTCGACGACACTTCCATCTTCGGCATCACGACCAATCAGGGATTCCTTGAGCGCCTGATCGAGCTGCCGGCGACGCGCAACGCCACCTTCTATACCCGGCTGATCGACGACCAGATCGACCAGCTCGTCGACAAGACCAGAGAACCCGACACCGAAGCACTCGCGCTCGGCGCGTATTTCTGGATCACCCGGCAACGCCGACCCGCCGCGCGCAGCCCGTGGCAGTCGCGCGACATGACCGGCTGGCACATGGCCGCCGGCGGCGAGGGATTGTCGCCGATACCGATCCTCCATCTTGAGGAGAGCGGCGCGAGCGCCGAGATACGGTTCGCGCCGCTGCAAGCGGACGGATCGATGACCGTCAGCGTCAATGACGACAGACTGCAGGTCGCGCTGGTCCCGCTTGCCGACGACAGCTTTACCGCCATCGTCGGCGCGCGCCGCGAGACGGTGCGAATTCATCAGGAGGCACAGACGATTTTCGTCCACGACCGCCGCGGCATCCACGCGCTGACCGCGGTGCCGTACCTCACCTACATCAGCGCGGTGGCGGAAACCAGCGGCGAACTGCGGGCGCCGATGATGGGCATGATCCTGAAGGTCAACGTCGCCGTCGGTGACAAGGTCAAGGCCGGAGACGTCGCCGCGGTGCTCGAATCGATGAAGATGGAATTGCGCGTCAGCAGCGAAATCGACGGCGTCGTGACCGCCGTCAATTGCCGCGCCGGTGAAACCGTTGAACGCAACGCCGTCATTGTCATCGTCGAGCCGGAACAGACGAACTGATGCCGGGATCGATCTACCAAGCCCGGCAATAAACCAGGAGTAAAAGTGATGAGACTGGGAAGCGTCAATTACGAGACCAGGGGAAAAATAGCGATCCTGACGCTCGACGAGCCCGCCAAGCTCAATGCGTTGAGCCCAGGCATCCGCGAGGGGATCGTCGAAGGCCTCAAACGGGTCGATGCCGACCATGATATCCGCGTCGCCATCATCACCGGCAGCGGCGAGAAGGCATTTTGCGCGGGCGCCGATATCAGCGGTTTTCAATTCGATCCCGAGGCGGTCCGCAACTTCATGTTCACGGTGCTGGGCGTGCTGGCTGCGCCGGAAAACTGCGGAAAGCCGGTGATCTCAGCCGTCAACGGCCTCGCCTATGGCGGCGGCTTCGAGGTCGCAATCGCCTCGGATTTCATTATCGCCTCCGACCGGGCGCAGTTCGCGGTGCCTGAGATCAAGCTCGGGCTGCTGCCGGGATTTGCGATCGTTCGGCTCGCCGAAATCGTCGGCCGTCCCAAGGCCAAGGAACTGAGCATCCTCGGCGATCCCATCAGCGCGGAGGAAGCCTACCAACTGGGGCTGGTGCTGCGCGTCGTGCCGCACGAAAAGCTGATGGCGGAAGCGATGGAATTCGCCGGGCGCATCGCTTCGAAGCCGAGGCTTGCGGTGCAGATGGCCAAATCGTTCTACAATCGCGGCCTCGGCGGCGACGAGATGCGGCACGCGATCGACGGCTTTCCGCTGTTGTTCATGCATGACGATGCCAAGGAAGGCATCGCCGCGTTTCGCGAGAAGCGAAAGCCGAAATTCGGCTAGCCGGGATTATCGATGCACAGCGAATCGGAGCCGACGACGGCGCTGGAAAAGCAAAGACAGCTTTTTGCCGGTGCCCATGGGCAAGCGATCGTGGCCGATGTGATCGGCCGCGGCTCGCCGGTGGTGCTGGCGCATGGCGGCGGCCAGACCCGCACGGCATGGGCCCGAACCGCATCAGCGCTGATGCAGGCCGGGCACCAGGCGATTGCCATCGACATGCGCGGGCACGGCGAGAGCGAGTGGTCGCCGTCCGGCGCCTATACGTTTGACGATTTCGCCGCGGACTTGCTGGCGATATCAGCGCAGCTGCCGGAGAAGCCGGCGCTGGTCGGCGCCTCGCTTGGCGGACTCGCGGGGCTGATCGCCGAAGGCGAGCTGCAACCGGGCGCATTCGCTTCGCTGACGCTCGTCGATATCACCCGCACATGGAGGCGAGCGGCGTCGCTCACATCCTGGGCTTCATGCGGGCGCATCTGGTGGACGGCTTCGCCTCGCCCGACGAGGCCGCCGACGCGATCGCCGCCTACCTTCCGCACCGCGAGCGTCGTGAGGGCTCCGCAACCTTGAGCCGCTATTTGCGCAAGGGCGACGATGGCCGGTTTCGCTGGCACTGGGACCCCCGGTTCGTCACTTCCGTGAACCAGGGCGAGGCCGGGCAAACCACCGAACGCCTGAGTGCCGCGGCAAGGCATCTGCGTCTGCCGGTCCATTTGATCCGCGGCGGATCGAGCAATCTGGTCTCAGAGAGCGCCGCGCAACAGTTCCTGCAACTGGCCCCGCATGCCGTCTATACCGATGTGGCCGGCGCCGGCCATATGGTAGCCGGCGATCGCAACGACGCATTCACCGAAGCCGTCGTGACATTCATTCAAGGCCCGAAACGCCGCCGCTGAGGCGCCCGCCATCCAGTCCGAACGCCCGCTTGCATGACCATATTACGTTCGTTAGCTTACCAATAAGACCTATCAAAAGAAGACTACCCGCCGATTGTGGACGGCCGCGAGCGGTGCCAAAGCCTTCAGGGACGGAACAACAAGTTGGCTGCTGGGGAGACTACCGATCCGGTACTTGAATGCCGGTCCGTTGAACGACGGTTTGGCGGCATCGTCGCGCTGAACGGCATCGACATGCGGATCGAACGCGGCGAGATTTTCGGTCTGGTCGGCCCCAACGGATGCGGCAAGACCACCCTGACCAATGCCATCACCGGCTTTTACCCGCCGCAGCGGGGCACCATCGCGCTCAACGGTCGCGATATCACCGGCATGGCGCCGCACAAGGTCGCGACCCTTGGAGTAGCGCGCACGTTCCAGAACCTGGCGCTGTTCAACGGCATGAGCGTGCTCGACAACATCCTGCTCGGCCGTCACGTTCACATGAGGCCGAGCGTGATGCGTACCGCATTTTACTGGTGGCTGGCGCGCAATGACGAGACGGCGAACCGCGCCGCGGTCGAGGACGTCATCGACTTCCTGCAGCTTGAAAGCGTGCGCGACGAACTGGTCGATGTCATTCCGATCGGTCTGAAAAAGCGGGTGGAGCTGGCGCGCGCGCTGGCGGCCGAGCCCAGCTTCCTGATCCTCGACGAACCGATGGCCGGGATGAACCAGGAGGAAAAGGAATACATGGCGCGCTTCATCCTCGATGCGCGCGACGAACGCAAGGTCACGGTGCTGCTGATCGAGCACCACATGGACGTCATCACCGGCATCTGCGATCGGATGCTGGCGCTGAACTATGGCGCGATGATTGGTACCGGCATTCCCGCGGACGTCGTGGCCGACCCGCGCGTGGTCGACGCCTATATCGGAGGCGCGCATGCCGCGCGCTGAACCCGGGTCGACCTGGGACTTCTCCATCGACACCACGCTGATCCGCGTGCTGGCGCGGAATGCCGAGGTGTTTCCCGATCGCGTGGCGATGCGCGAGAAAAGCAAGGGCATCTGGAAAGAGACGACCTGGCGGGAGCTGCTCGACAGCGTGATTTCATGCGCGGCGGGGCTCGAGAGCCTCGGTTTCGGTCCCGGCGAAGTGATGCTGGTCCTTGGCGACAACAGGCCAAGGCTCTACGCCGGCATGCTCGCGGCGGGCGCGCTCAACGGCTATGCCATGCCGGCGTTTGCGGATGCAACGCTGGACGAAATCCGTCACTTTGTGCACGAGGCGGGAGCGCGCTTCATGCTGGCGGAGGATCAGGAGCAGGTCGACAAGATCCTCGATCTGCGCGATCAGGGCGCGACGGTCGAGCACATCATCTATGACGACCCGCGCGGACTGAATGCCTATCCCAATCCCGGCCTGATCTCGTGGGAGGCGGTGCTGGCCAGGGGAGCCGAACGGCTGGCCGCAGATCCGGCGTTGCGCGACGCGTTGATCCAGCGCGCGCAAGCGGAGGGTCCCGCCGTGTTCGTGCATTCCTCCGGCAGCACCGGCAAGCCGAAGGGCGTCGTGCTGTCCCACCGCAACCTGCTCGCCGGTGTTCGAAACGCCTATCACGGCGGCGCTTTCCAGTTCGATGAGACCATCCTGGCCTATCTGCCGATCGCCTGGGTCGGTGATTTCGCCGTCACCATGGGCGCCGGCATCGCGCTTCGCTTCACCATCAACATTCCCGAGCGGCAGGAAACGGTGCTGCACAATCTGCGGGAAATTGCCCCCACCTTCTATCTCGCCGCGCCGCGCAGCTGGGACAACCTGCTGACCGCGATCCAGGTTCGCATGGAAGATTCTTCCCGGCTGAAGAAATTCATCTACCAGTTCTTCATGACGGCCGCCCTTTCGGCCGAACGGCGAAAGCTCGACGGCGGCGAACCGACATTGAAGGAGCGCCTGCTCAGTCCGCTCGGCGAGTGGCTGGTCTGCGGGCCGATCAAGGATCAGTTCGGCCTGGCGCGTTTGCGCGGCGCCTTCACCGGCGGCGAGGCCATGGGCGAGGACACGTTCGTGTTCTACCGCGCGCTCGGCATCAAGCTGCGGCAGCTCTACGGCCAGACCGAGAGCAGCGCCTACAACGCGATTCAGAGCATGGACGAAGTGCGGCTGCACACGGTCGGGCGACCGCTGCCGGGCGTCGAAGTTCAGATCAGCCCGTCCGGCGAAATCATGATCCGGTCCGGCAGCGTGTTTGCCGGATACTTCAAGCAGGACGAAGCCACCCGCGAAACGCTCGACGGCGGCTGGCTGCATACCGGAGACGCCGGCTATCTCGAACCCGACGGCCATCTGGTGGTGCTGGGGCGCCTCTCCGATGTGGTGCACACCGCCAAGGGCGAGCGCTATATTCCGAACTATATCGAAAACCGGCTGAAGTTCAGTCCATATATCAAGGATGCCGCTGTGCTCGGACGAGGCCGCGAGACGCTGGCGGCCATCATCTGCATCGACAGGGATGCCGTCGGCCTTTGGGCCGAGTTGCGCGGCATCTCGTACATTTCCTATGCCGACCTGTCGCAAAAGCCCGAAGTAACCGAACTGGTCGCCGCCGCGGTCAAGCACGTCAACCGCTCGCTGCCGGAGGGATTGCAGGTGCGGCGCTTCGTTTGCCTGCACAAGGAGTTCGATGCCGACGATGGCGAGATCACCCGCACCCGCAAGATCCGGCGCAATGTCGTCGAAACCCGCTATCAACCGATCATCGACGCCATCTACGACAACCGGCAGACCGTGCTGATGAAGGCGCATATCAGCTACGAGTCCGGTGAAGTCGGCACCATCGAGCGGACGCTCTCGGTGCAGGAGGCCTGACGCATGGACGCGATCTCGCTCCTGGAATCGGCGGTCAACGGCATGCTCGTCGGCCTGATGTATTCGCTGGTCGCGATCGGAATCGTGCTGATCTACAAATCCTCCTCGGTGCCCAACCTGGCGCAGGGTTCAATGACCATGCTCGGCGCCTACGTCGTGCTGGCATTCGCCAACAATGCGGGCGCGCCGATCTGGCTGGCGATTCCGCTGGCGATTGTGACGATGTTCGTCATCGGCATCGGCATCGAACGGGTGGCGTTGCGCCGCCTCGCCGGCCGTCCCATCATCATGATCCTGATGTTGACGCTCGGGCTGGAGATTTTCCTGCGCGCGGGCTCGATGACGATCTGGGGCGGCACCGCGCGGCCGATGCCAATCGGCATCAGCGATGCGCCGCTGTTTCTGGGACCGCTGCTGATCAACCGCGCCTATGCCGTTGGTGCTGCGGTCGCGGTCGCGATGTTCGGCCTGTTCGTGGCGTTCTTTCGCACCCGGCTGGGCGTCGTGCTGCGGGCGATTTCCGATGACTACACGGCGGCCTGGTCGGTCGGCATCTCGGTCGAGCGCGGGGTTGCGCTATCGTGGGCGATGTCGGCCGTGGTCGCCACGATTGCCGGCGTGCTCTGGAGCTCGGTGCAGGGCGTCGATCAATCGCTCGCCCAGTTGCTGCTCAAGGGTGTCACGGTCGCGGTGCTGGGCGGGCTCGACAGTATCGGAGGCGCGCTGCTTGCCGGCGCGCTGCTCGGGATCGTGGAAGGGGTCGCCTCCAGCGTCCTCGATCCGATGCTGGGAGGCGCCAGCCGGGACCTGGTGGACGCGGCAATGCTGATCCTGACCATCCTGATCCGGCCGCATGGCCTGTTCGGCCGCCACGATATCGAGAGAGTGTGAGCGCATGCTTTTCCGCCAGGCCGGCATTTTTCACACCGACTACGCCGCCGACCGGGCGTTGTTTCCGATTCCGGCCGACCGCTGGATGATCGGCATTCTGCTGCTGCTGGCGCTGGCGGCCCCGCTCTACATGGACCAGCTTTACCTCTCGAGCTACATGCTGCCATGGCTGGTATGGACCGCGGGCGCGCTCGGTCTTAACCTGATCCTCGGATGGGCCGGGCAGTTTCACCTCGGCTATGCGGCGGTGATGGGGATCGGCGCTTATGCCGCGGTGCATGCGATGCGGGCGGGCATCCCCTGGGAGTTCGCCATCATCCTCGCAGGGCTGACGGCTGCGGCGATCGGGATCGTGTTTGCCTTTGCCGCACTTCGCGTCAAGGGCCTGTATCTGGCGCTCAGCACGCTGGCTTTGCAGTTCGTGATGGACTGGACGATCTCGCACGTCCCCGCAATCAGCGGCGGCACCCAGGCCACGCTGCAGGCGCCCGATATCCGCCTGCTCGGCATACCCGTGACGTCGGACGCCGGACTGTACTACATCGCCCTGGTCTGGTGCATCCTGGTCACGTCCTTCATGCTCAACCTGCGGCGGACCGCGCTCGGCCGCGCGCTGGTCGCCGTCCGCGAGAAGGATTACGCCGCCGCCGTGATCGGGGTGAACAGCTTCTATTTCAAGCTGGTGGCGTTCGCGACATCATCGTTCATCGGCGGCGTCACCGGTGCCATCCTGATCGGAACGTTTTACCATGCCGTCACGCCGGAACAGTTTTCCGTCGACGTCTCGATCCAGGCGCTGGCGATGGTGATCGTCGGCGGGCTCGGCAGCATCATCGGCAGCTACTTCGGCGCCGCATTCATCCTGCTGATGCCGGGGGCGATGAACAGCTTCATCTCGTGGCTCGCCACCCGGTTCGGACTCTCGCTCGGCATCGAGACGCTGGGCCACCTTCCCCAGGCGCTTTATGGCGCGCTCATCATCGGATTTCTTCTGATCGAACCGCTCGGCCTCGGCAAGATCTACAACAATATCCGCGACTATCTGCTGGTCTGGCCGTTCGGCTACACCAAGAAATAGCGGAAGCATGGATGCCATGAACGCACCGGTCGCTGCCAAGATCTTGTCGCTCAACAATGTCGAGGTCGTCTACGACTACGTCTCGCTTGCGATCAAGGGCGTCTCGATCGAGGTGCCCGAAGGCGGAATGGTGGCCCTGCTCGGCGCCAACGGCGCGGGGAAAAGTACGACGCTTAAATCGATCAGCGGCTTGCTGGCGGCGGAGCGCGGTGAGGTGCGGCGGGGCGAATTACAGTTCCGCGGCCAAAGCATCGGCGGCCTGATGCCGCAGGACCGCGTCCGCCTCGGGATCGCGCATGTGCTCGAAGGGCGCCGGGTGTTCGAACATCTGACGCCCGAGGAGAATTTGATCGCAGCCTCGGCCCTGCACAGCCGCCAGGACATGAACCGCAACAAGGAACGGGTCTACAGCTATTTCCCCCGCCTGCACGAGCGCCGGTCGGTGGCCTCGGGCTACCTCTCCGGCGGCGAACAGCAGATGCTGGCGATCGGCCGCGCCCTGATGACCCAGCCGAAATTATTGATGCTCGACGAGCCAAGCCTCGGACTGGCTCCTTTTCTGGTTGCGGAAATTTTCCAGATTCTCGGCCGCATCAACCGCGATGAAGGGCTCTCGATCCTGCTCGTCGAGCAGAACGCGATCGCAGCGCTCGAAATCGTCTCCCATGGCTATCTGATCGAAAGCGGCCGCATCGTGATGCACGACAGCGCCGAGGCATTGAAGAAAAACCCTGATATCCGGGAGTTCTATCTGGGTGGCGCGGAGAGCAAAAATTTTCGCGACATCAAGCATTACCGGCGGCGAAAGCGATGGCTGACATAGCGGGCCGGCCGGACAGCAGGGCGACGGCGATCAAGGCATTCTAATTCAATCAATTCAACAAGGGAGGATCCAGAAAATGAGGTTACTAGCCATACTGTCCGGACTGGTGCTGACGTTGTTCAACGTCATGCCCGCGTCCGCAGCCGATCCGATGCGCTTCGCGCTGTGCTACGACCTGACCAAGGCCTACACCTTCGTCACGCCGCAGGTCGCCCAGGCCGCGCGTGACTATGCCGACCTTCTCAACCTGAAAGGCGGCATCGAAGGTCACCCCGTCGAAATGATCGTGCAGGACCACGGCAACGAACCGCAACGCGGCATCGAATGCTATGAGAAGTTGAAGCGCGAGGGCGTGATGGTGTTCGACATGCTGTCGACGCCGGTATCGCGCGCGGTGCTGCCGCGCGTCATGAAGGATGGCAACATCATGATTCAGTCGCTGGCCGGCCGCGGCGATGCGGTCGACGGCGACGTCTTCAAATGGGTATTCCCGATCGGCCCGACCTATTGGGGCCAGGCCGCCAACGATATCGGATACATCAAGCAGAAATCCGGCGGAAACCTGAAGGGCGTCAAGATCGCGTTCCTCTACGTCGATTATCCGTTCGGGCAGGAGCCGATCGGCATTCTGAAGACGCTGGCCGAGAAAGAGGGTTTCGACCTGCAGCTCTTCCCCTACCCGCTGCCCGGCAACGATCAGGCCTCGGCCTGGACGCAGATTCGCCGCATGAACCCGGACTGGATCATCAGCTGGAGCCTGTCGAACATGCATGTGATCGCCTCGCGCGAAATGAAGCGCAACGGCATCCCGATCGACAAGTATATTTCGGTGAACTGGCTCAACGAAGTCGACATCAAGAACATCGGCCCGGCCGAGGCCAAAGGACTTAAGCGCGGCACCAATGTCGCCGGCGGATCCAACCAGCCGTTGATTCAGGAGATCATCAAGGAGCTCTACGACAAGGGCAAAGGCAACGGCGATCGCAAGAATCTCGACGACGTCTACTACAACACCGGCCTGGCGATCTGGTCGATCGCCACCGAGGGCGCCCGCCTTGCGATCAAGAAGGACGGCTGGCCGCTGACGCCGCAAAAGATCAAGGACGGTCTCGAAAGCATCAAGGATTATGACGCCAATGGATTCATGGCCCCGGTTACCGTCACCGCGCAGGATCACGGCGGAGGCGGCAAGACCCGCATCGAGATGTGGGACGGCCAGAAGTGGGTGCCACAGACCGACTGGGGCGCGGCGTTCAAGGACGAAGTATGGAGCGTCGTGAAGGCGCAATCGGCCGATTACGCCAAGTCCGAGTCGCAGAAATAAGGCAGCCGACAGCCGGACAGCGTCGCGGCATCGCCATTGTCGCTGTCCGGCTGAGCTATTCGGCGAGGCCGTAAAGCGCGTTCGGCCATCAGCCGATCGTTTGCGCGAGCCTGAGTTCCGCGATCTCGTCGGACGACAGGCCGAGTTCGCCGAGTATTTCGTCGGTGTGCTGGCCGAGTAGCGGCGGCGGCCGTCCGGCATCGCGCGTCGCGCCGTTGATCAGGACCGGATGACCGATCCCGTGCAACGGACCCGCAACCTGATGATCGTAGTCGACGATCATGCCGCTGGCCCGCGTGTGCGGATGGTCAAGCAGCTGCGAAAGGGTGTTGATGGGCGAACTGGGAACGCCGACGCTGGCAAGCGCATCGTTCCAGAATGCCGCGGTTTGCGCCGACAGCGCACGCCGAACATGATCGAGTGTTTCTTCCCGATGCTTTACCCGATCCGCATTGGTCCTGAACCGGGGATCATCGGCGATCGCCTGCAGCCCGGCGATACCGCAGAACTTCCGCCACAGATTGTCGTTCGCAACGCCGATCATGATCGGTCCATCGGCCGCCTCGAACGCCTGATAGGGACAGAGCGACTCGTGGCTCGAGCCGCATTTCTTCGGCTGCACGCCGCGCTCCCAATAGGTCTGCAGATTGTAGCCGAGCAGCCCCATCGCCGTGTCGAACAGCGAGACCTGAATCGTGCCGCCCTGTCCGGTCTTTTCGCGTGCGAACAACAGCGCCATGATGCCGCTGAACGCATGCACGCCGGTCATCTGGTCGATCGGCGAAATCGGACTGCGAATGAAGCCCCCACCCTCATCGCCGGTCATCGACATGATGCCGCTGAAGGCCTGCAGGATGACGTCGTAGCCCGGCGAATTCTTCAGCGGCCCGGAGCGGCCGAACCCGGAGATGCTGCAATGGATCAGGCGATCGTTCAGCGGCCGCAGCGTCGCCGCATCGATTCCCAGCCGTTCGGCCACGCCGGTCCCGAAGCTTTCGATGGCAATGTCGGCGGACTTGGCCAGCGCATGAACGATTCCGCGTCCCTTTTCGGTTTTCAGATCGACGGCGATGCTGCGCTTGTTGCGGTTGGCGCTGAGAAATACAGTTCCCAGACCGGGCGCGGGAAACGGCGGCCAGCCCCGGGTTTCATCGCCCTGCCCTACCGTCTCCACCTTGATGACTTCAGCGCCGAGATCGCCGAGATATTGCGCGCATAGCGGACCGGCCAGCACTTTCGAGAGGTCGAGCACCCGAATTCCGGCGAGAGGTTTTGTCACGGCGATCCCGTCCATCGGAAGATTTACAATACCATATACTTGCGTACCAATTGGTCCGCAAGCACGGCCGGCCCTTGCATTTCAGTCCGCTTAACATATAGTAAGCTAGCGAACTAAAAAGAGCAGGACCCCGTTTCGCCCCATGATCAAGCGAACCCTTTTCCGAGAAGAGCACGACATTTTCCGGGAGTCGGTCCGCCGATTCGTCGAACGCGAGATCGTGCCGTTCCATGCCAAATGGGAACAAGACGGGGTCGTTCCGCGTGAACTATGGCTCAAGGCCGGCGCGGCGGGCCTGTTGTGCTGCACCGTGCCGGAGGCCTATGGCGGCCTCGGGCTCGACTATCTGTTCGACGTCGTGGTGTTCGAGGAATTGTGGCGCTCCGGCGCAAGCGGCCCGGGCTTTCTGATCCATACCGATCTTGTCGCGACCTATCTGCTGTCGTTTGGAACCGAAGAGCAGAAACGGAAATGGCTGCCGAAGATGGTGTCTGGCGAGGCCATCGGTTCGCTCGGGATGACCGAGCCGCATGCGGGCAGCGACCTCAAGGCGATCCGGACCCGCGCGGTTCGCGACGGCGATGATTTCGTAATCAATGGCCAGAAGGTCTTCATTTCGAATGGCCAGCTCTGCGATTTCGTCGTGCTCGCGACCAAGACCAACAGCAACGCCGGCGCCAAGGGCGTGACGCTGTTCATTGTCGAGAGCGACCGTCCGGGTTTCAAGCGCGGACGAAATCTCGAAAAGATCGGAATGAAGGCGCAGGACACCTCGGAGCTGTTCTTTGAAGATGTCCGCATCCCCGCCACCAACATGCTCGGCGGCGAGGGCAACGGCTTTGCGCTGATGATGACCAAGCTGGCGCAGGAGCGCCTCGCGCAGGCGATCCGCTCGGCGACCGTGACGGAAACGGTGATCGGTTGGACCGTCGAATACACCGCGGGCCGCAACGCCTTCGGGCAAAAGATCGCGGATTTCCAGAATACCCAGTTCAAGCTCGCCGATCTCAAGACCAGGGCCACCGTCGCCCGGGTCTACACCGACAAATGCATTGCGCTGTTCATGGAGGGCGAACTTGATCCGGTCGATGCCGCCATGGCAAAAATGTTCACCTCGGAACTGCACTGCGAAACGGTCGACGAATGCCTGCAGCTGTTCGGCGGCTGGGGCTATATGTGGGAATATCCGATCGCCCGCGCCTATGTCGACGCCCGGGTGGTGAAGATCGCCGGCGGATCGATCGAGATCATGAAAACGATCATCGCGCGGCAAATGTTCGCGCAGCACGGACATTCGATACCAAAAAGCGGCTGAACGGCAACGTCATTGCCTTCGCTGAAAATCAACTCGACCCAGGGAGATGAAACGTGAGAGGTCTATCCGGGAAAGTCGCGATCGTTACCGGCGGCGGCCAGGGCATCGGGCGCGGCATCACGCTTCGGCTTGCCGAAGAAGGCTGCAAGGTCGCGATCTTCGACATCAAGCCCGACGCGGGACAGGAAACCGCAAAGCTCGCGCCGCAATCTTCCATTACCACCTACGCGGTTGACGTCGGCGATCGGGCCTCGGTGGACAGCGCCGTGGCGAAGGTCGAGGCGGAGATCGGGCCGATCTGGGTGCTCGTCAACAATGCCGGTTGGGACAAGCCGATGCCGTTCCTGAAGACCGACAAGGAGCTTTGGGACAAGATCATCCGCATCAATCTCTACGGACCGCTCAATACCCATCACGCGATCGCGCCCTTGATGGCGGACCGCGGCGGCGGCCGCATCGTCAACATCGCCTCGGACGCAGCCCGGGTCGGGACCAGCGATGAGGCGGTTTATTCCGCCTGTAAGGGCGGCATCGTCGCCTTCACCAAATCGATGGCGCGCGAGCTGGCGCGGAAGAATGTGCTCCTCAACGCGGTTTGCCCGGGACCGACCAACACGCCGATGATGGCCGCGGTCCTGGGCGAAGGCGACCACGCGGTGAAATGGAAGGATGCCATGCTTCGCGGCATTCCGCTGAAGCGGATGGGCGAACCGGAAGACTATGGCGGGATCGTCGCGCTGCTGGCATCCGACGACGGAAAATTCATCACCGGCCAGACCATTTCGGTCTCCGGCGGCATGAACATGATCTAGTTCAAATACGAGGTTCCACCATGGCAGATACTCCCAAATTCACCGACGTCATCTACGAAGTCCGCGACCGCGCCGCGTGGATCATCATCAACCGGCCGAAGGTCTACAACGCGTTCCGCGGCCAGACCGTCGAAGAACTGATCCAGGCATTCCAGCTTGCCGCGAACGACCGCAAGGTCTCCAGCATTGTATTGACCGGCGCCGGAGACAAGGCCTTCTGCACCGGCGGCGACCAGTCGGCACATGAAGGGCAGTATGACGGGCGCGGCATTGTCGGGCTGCCGATCGAAGAGCTGCAGGGATTGATCCGCGACGTGCCGAAGCCGGTCATCGCTCGCGTCAACGGCTTTGCCATCGGCGGCGGAAACGTGCTGGCGACGCTTTGCGACCTGACCATCGCCGCCGATACCGCGCAGTTCGGCCAGGTCGGGCCGAAAGTCGGCTCGGTCGATGCCGGCTGGGGCACCGCATTCCTGGCCCGTCATGTCGGCGACAAGAAAGCGCGGGAAATCTGGTACATCAACGACCGCTACACTGCCGAGCAGGCCCGCGAGATGGGCCTTGTGAACAAGGTTGTTCCCGCGGCCGAACTGGACGCCGCGGTCAAGGACTGGACCGACAAGCTGGCGCAACGATCGCCCATGGCAATCGCGCTGGCGAAGCGCTCGTTTAACGCGGACTCCGACAGCATTCGCGGCGTCAGCAATTTTGCGCTGCACGCCCTGAAGATGTTCTACGATACGCCGGAATCGAAGGAAGGGGTTGCGGCCTTCAATGAAAAGCGGACGCCCGACTTCAACAAGTTCACCTCCTGATTTATGACGGCGACGGCGACGCGAAGTACCGGTGATCTCCGGTTCACTTCCGCGCCGTCGCCGATAAAACCACGATAGGGGAAAACGTCATGGCATCGCGCAAAATCATCATTTCCTGCGCCGTCACCGGATCGATCCACACGCCGTCGATGTCGCCCCATTTGCCGGTCACGGCGGCCGAGATCGCCTCCTCCGCGCTGGCCGCGGCAGAAGCAGGTGCGGCGATCGTCCATCTTCACGCGCGCGATCCGAAGGACGGCCGCCCCGACCAATCGCCCGAGGCGTTCGAGCCGTTTCTGCGCGTCATCAAGCAAAATTCCAACGTCGTCGTTAATCTGACCACCGGCGGCTCGCCCTATATGACGGTCGAGGAGCGGGTGAAACCGGCAGCGGTTTGGAAACCGGAGATCGCAAGCCTGAACATGGGATCGATGAACTTCGGACTATTTCCGATGCTCAAGCGCTTCAAGACCTTCAAGCATGACTGGGAGCCCGCCATGCTGGAAGGCTCGCGCGATCTCGTTTTCCGCAACTCGTTCAAGGATATCCGCTACGCGCTGGAGACACTCAACAGCACCGGCGCGCGCTACGAGTTCGAGTGCTACGACACCAGCCATCTCTACAATCTCCATTATTTCTGGACCGAAGGCCTGGTGAAAGCCCCGCTGTTCATCCAGACGGTGTTCGGCCTGCTCGGCGGCATCGGCCCGCACCCCGACGATGTCATGCACATGAAGCGCACCGCGGACCGGCTGTTCGGCGACAACTACCGCTGGTCCGTGCTCGGCGCCGGCCGCGCGCAGATGCCGATCGCGGCGATGGCGGCCGCCATGGGCGGCAATGTCCGCGTCGGCCTGGAAGACAGCCTGTGGATCGGCGCCGGCAAACTGGCGCAATCGAATGCCGACCAGGTGACGCAGGTTCGAAAGATCATTGAAGGACTTGGCCTGGAGGTCGCGACGCCCGACGAGGCGCGGGAAATCCTGACGCTGAAAGGCGGCGACAAGGTCGGATTCTGAATCGGACTGTTATCTAGGCCAGCACTGCTGGTCTCAACGAACAAGGGGGCTTGCGCATCGCCATGCTGCCACACCGGGCGGTCTACGACGAGGAACACCAGCAGTTCAGGGAGAGCGTGCGGCGCTTCGCGACGGCGAAGATCGCGCCCGACTTTCAGCGCTGGGAGGACGCCGGCATCATCGACCGCTCGCTGTGGGCCGCCGCCGGCGAAGCCGGGTTGCTGTGCGCGCAAGTGCCCGAAGAGCTCGGCGGCGCGGGCGGAGACTTTCGGCATAACGCGGTTGTCATCGAGGAACTCAGCTATTCCGGCTTCGCCGGTCCCGCCACCGACTTCTCGGTGCACAATGACGTGTGCTGCGGCTACCTGCTCAGCTACGGAAGCCCCGAGCAAAAGAAAAAATGGTTGCCGCGGA
>CAWEYJ010000020.1:0-34840 GCA_963813165.1 uncultured Pseudomonadota bacterium
CGCATCCGCCGGCCGACGGCGTCGGCTGGCTATTGGTGATTCTCGGCGTTGCCATCGGCGGCGGCATTGGGGCGGTGATCGCGCGGCGGGTGCCGATGACGTCGATGCCGGAACTGGTTGCGGCGTTCCACTCGCTGGTCGGCATGGCCGCGGTGCTGGTCGCGGCAGGCGCCTTCTACGCGCCCGAAGCGTTCGACATCGGCACGCCCGGCCACATCCATCCGCAGAGCCTCGTTGAAATGTCGCTCGGCGTCGCCATCGGCGCGCTGACCTTCACAGGTTCGGTGATCGCTTTCCTGAAACTCTCGGGCCGGATGAGCGGTGCGCCGATCATCCTGCCGGCGCGGCACATCATCAATATCGTTCTCGGCCTGGCGCTGCTGTTCTTCATCGTCGGCCTCGTGTTGTCGGGCGGCGCGATCGACTTCTGGCTGATCACCATCCTCGCTTTGGTGCTCGGCGCGCTCCTGATCATCCCGATCGGCGGCGCCGACATGCCGGTCGTGATCTCGATGCTGAACTCCTATTCCGGCTGGGCCGCCGCCGGCATCGGTTTCACGCTCGGCAATTCGGCGCTGATCATCACCGGCGCGCTGGTCGGCTCATCGGGCGCGATCCTGTCCTATATCATGTGCCATGCGATGAACCGCTCCTTCATCTCGGTCATCCTCGGCGGCTTCGGTGGCGAAACCGCTGCCGCGGGCGCTGGCGCCGGCGGTGAAGCGCGTCCCGTCAAGCTCGGCTCGGCGGACGACGCCGCCTTCATCATGAAGAACGCGCAGAAGGTCATCATCGTGCCCGGCTATGGCATGGCGGTGGCGCAGGCCCAGCACGCCTTGCGGGAGATGGCCGACCAGCTCAAGAAGGAAGGCGTCGAGGTCAAATACGCGATCCATCCCGTGGCGGGCCGCATGCCTGGCCACATGAATGTGCTGCTCGCCGAAGCCAACGTGCCCTATGACGAGGTATTCGAGCTTGAGGACATCAATTCGGAATTCGCCCAGGCCGACGTCGCCTTCGTGATCGGCGCCAACGACGTCACCAACCCGGCGGCCGAAGAGGACAAGACCTCGCCGATCTACGGCATGCCGGTGCTGCAGGTCTGGAAGGCCGGCACCGTGATGTTCATCAAGCGCTCGCTCGCCTCCGGCTATGCCGGCATCGACAATCCGCTGTTCTACCGCGACAACACCATGATGCTGCTCGGCGATGCCAAGAAAATGACCGAGAACATCGTCAAGGCGCTGTGAGGAAATTCACGGCAGATCATGACCGTCCTGAAATGGCTCGTCGTTCTCGTGTCGATCGGCTATTTCGGCGGTCTTGGCGTCGTGTTTTTCGCGCAACGGTCGCTGGTCTTCCCGATACCGCAGAGGTTGCGCACGGCCCCGCAGGCCGCCGGCTTTCCGCAGGCTGAAGAGCATTTTCTGGCAACCGCGGACGGCGAGAAAGTCATCATCTGGCACGTCCCGGCAAAACCGGGACACGCGGTTGTCATCTATTTCCCGGGCAATGGAGATTTTCTCGCAGGCAGCGTCGGCCGCTTTCGAGACATGACCTCGGACGGGACCGGCCTCGTCGCGCTGTCGTATCGAGGGTATGCCGGATCAAGCGGCCAGCCCAGCGAGAGCGGGCTGCTGCTGGATGCCGATGCGGCCTATGGCTTCACGGCGTCACGATACAGCGCGGAGCGAATTGTGGTCTGGGGTTTCTCGCTGGGAAGCGGGGTTGCGGTGGCGCTGGCGGCCGGGCGGCCGGTCGCGAAAGTGATCCTGGAGGCTCCCTATACCTCGATTGCGGATTTGGCGGCCTTGCGGTTTCGAATCGCGCCGGTACGTTGGCTGATCAGGGATTCGTTTCGATCCGACGCGCGTATCGGGCGTGTCACGGCACGGCTTCTGATCATGCACGGCGAACGCGATCCCGCCATTCCGATCAGATTGGGCGAGCGTTTGTTCACGCTCGCCCATGAGCCGAAACAATTCGTGCGGTTTCCGGAAGGAGGCCATAACGATCTGGACAATTATGGTGCGATTGAAACAGCTCGACAATTCATCGGCGTTTCAACGGGCTGACGGCTGCCGCAGTTGGGGGCAGGGGGTCGATGCCCGGACTCTAGGGATGGGGTGACATGAGCGTGCACGGCCCGATGCCGCGATCGGCATGGATTTTCCCGGCGCTGGCGGTTTTGCTTTTCGCCGGCGCCACCGGGCTCGGCGTCGGCTTCACGCCATCGGCCGCCGGGCTGGTGTTTGCGGCCGTGCTGCTGGTCATCCTGTTCGGCACCGTGTTCGCCGCCGTCCATCATGCCGAGGTGATCGCCGAGCGGATTGGCGAGCCGTACGGCACGCTGCTGCTGACACTGGCGGTCACGATCATCGAGGTCGCCCTGATCGCGACCATCATGCTCGGTGAAAAGCCGGTGCCGACGCTGGCGCGTGACACCGTGTTCGCCGTTGTGATGATCGTCTGCAACGGGCTGGTCGGCATTTGCATCCTGGCCGGCGGTCTGCGCTACCGCGAGCAGGATGTTCAGGTCACCGGATCCAATCTCTATCTCAGTGTGCTGAGCGTGCTTGCGACCATCACGCTGATCCTGCCCAATTATACCCTGACCACGCCGGGACCGGTCTATTCCGCGGCGCAGCTTGGCTTCGTCAGTGTCGCTACGCTCATTCTCTACGGGGTGTTTCTGTATACCCAGACCATCCGGCACCGGGATTATTTCATCGGTGAAACCGCCGGCGTCGCCGATGACGGGGCGCACGCGTCGAACCGGACCTTCCTGCTCAGTGTCCTGTTGTTGCTGGTTTCGCTGCTGGCCGTTGTGCTGCTGGCGAAGAAGTTTTCGCTGGTGGTCGATGCGGGTACGGCGCTGATCGGCGCGCCTCCGGCTTTCGCAGGTATTCTGGTGGCGCTGTTGATCCTGCTCCCGGAAAGTGTCGCGGCCATTTCGGCGGCGCGCAAGAACGATCTGCAGAAGAGCATCAATCTGGCGCTCGGCTCATCGCTGGCGACCATCGGGCTGACCATTCCGGCGGTCGCCGTCGCCGCTTACGCGCTGGACAAGCAATTGGTGCTTGGGCTCAAGGTTCAGGATATGGTGCTGCTGGCGCTGACGTTCGTCCTCAGCATGCTCACCTTCGGCACCGGGCGCACCAACATCCTGTTCGGACTGGTTCATCTGGTGGTGTTTGCCGTATTCGTATTTTTGGTGTTCGTGCCGTGACCCGGTGCGGTGAATTCGAAGTTCCCGCCCAGGCCCCTCACGGGAACGTCACGTTCAAATCGGATGATTAATTATATTATAATATTGCTGGTCTTTGATTCCGCAGTTCGAACATGAGGGTGTCGCGAATACCTGCGAATTTTGGAACCGGGAGCACGAGGCCGAGACAGGAACGACCATGATCAGCGCCAAGTCGGATGTTCAGATCGATACGCCGGAAGTCCGCGTCACCGAGTGGCGGCTGGCGCCGGGCAGTGCGACCGGCCATCACATCCACGAAATGGATTACGTCATTGTTCCGGTATGCCCCGGCGAAATGACCATCGTGGCGCCCAACGGGGAACGCTCGAAGGCCCAGCTCGGCCTCGGCAAGTCCTACTTCCGAAAGGCCGGGGTCGAACATGACGTGCTCAACGAGACCGCCACCGAAATCGTATTCCTGGAAGTTGAATTGAAACCATAATGGCGCCATATGCTTAATTGCCACCGATCTGTCGCAGTTGATCCCTCAATGTGCCTCAAAGTTTCCGCATCAAAACCAGCGCGGGGAGTGTCCTGGTCATGCTGAAGTACTTTTCAAAAATTGCCATGGATATACTGCCTTCGGTGGCTGCGACCATCATCGGGGCCTACATCGTCAACCACTACATCGTCGCCAGGCCCGCACCCGACGCCCCGGCGGCGGCCGCGATGTCGTCGGCCAACCCCAAAAAGGTCAACCCCAAGGCCAATTCGAAGCCGTCCGACACCACCTCCGACGTCGCCAACCTCCGGGAGGCGGGGGTCAGGGCCAAGGGTATCTCCGAGAAGGCCATCTCAGAAAAGGCCGCATCCGAAAAGGCGGCCTCTGAAAAGGCAGCTTCTGAAAAGGCCGCCTTGGAGAAATCCGTAGCGGAAAAGCCCGCAGAGAAGCCTGCTGACAAGCCGACGGAGACCGCAAGTATCCCCCCCGCCGACCCGCGCCGGCGTCAGTCTGGGCCACGTGAAAAGACGGTCGCCAAGACGGTTCCGGCGCCGGTCGTCGTGCCGGCGGTCGCCACCCCGGAAGTCGCCGCGCCGAATGCCGCCTCCCCGGTCGAGGCCGCCATCGCCCCCGACGATCACCTCAACGCCAACGAAATCGCCCGCGTGACGCTGGAGCGCCTGCGCGGCACGAACGAAGGTCCGGTCCGTACGCAAGAAGCCGCGCACACGCCGGATCCGCCCCGTCTGGCGTCAACCCCGCCCGTGTCTGCTCCAGCAGTTCGGCCGCTTCCGCCGCCGATCATGGTCTCGACGCCCGGCAACGACAGGTTCAATTCGGCGCCGGGATCGTTCCAGAACCCGCCCTATGCGGCTGCCGCGCCGACCGACGATCCGCGCCGCCCGACGCCGCCAGCCGACATTCCGACCGCGCCGCCGCTCGATCTGCGCGCCGAAGCGGTGGAGGCGCCGCCGGCGCCGGCCCACACCAATGTTGCCGAAGACATGCTGTCGGCGGCGAAATCGGTGTTTCACGCGGTTTTGCCGAAGCCTAGCTCGGAATAGTAGCTCAGAATGTTTCGTAGCTCTGGCCGGCTTTGCCGCCGACGCGCGCAAAGCCGCTGCGGGCGGCTTCATCCTTGGGGCGGATGTTGATGGCGCGGCCATATGAGCCGGCGGCCTTGGTCCTGTCGCCAAGGCGTTCATAGGCAAGCCCCCGGGTGATCCAGATCTGCCCGTTCTGCGGATCGGCCTGCACCGCCTCGTCAAGATCGGCCGCAGCTTCCTTTGCCCTGTCGAGTGCAAGATAACTCAACGCGCGAGCCAGCAGGGGCTCGGCCTGCTGCGGCATCAGACCGCTCGCCACCGTGAAGTCATCGATCGCGAGTTGGTGTTGCTTTTCGCTCTGATAGAGCAGGCCGCGATTGTAATGGGCCTCCGCATTATCGGGATGAAGGCTGATCGCCTTGTTGAAATCCTCCAGCGCTTCCGCCTCCTGCTTCCGCGCCTTGTAGACCATGCCGCGGCCGAGATAGGCCGGGGCGTAACTGGGATCGAGCGCCAGCGCGCGATTGTAGTCGTCCATTGCCTGATCGAGCCGCTTGGTCTTGCGATAGATCAGTCCGCGGTTGGCAAAGGCCTGGCCGTAATTGGGATCGAGGCTGATCGCCTTGTTGAAATCGGCGAGCGCGTCGTCGGTCCTGCCGGCCTGCGCCAGCACCGAGCCGCGCATGTTGTAGGCCTGCGGATCGTTGGAGTTGTTCTTGATCGCTTCGGTGAGCGAGGCGATATTGCTTTGGGAGGCCAGTTGCGCGGGCTGGTCGTGCTCGTCCGAAGGCGACAATGATCCCAGATTGATCGAGCAGCCGCAGAGCACGATCGCGACCAATGCGACCGGCGCGGTTACGCTCGCGACGCGCGAGACTCCGGGCGGGAAGCGATAGGGAACCGGAATGGCCATCGATACGGAACGCTCACGCGGTTGACGCCGTATTGGTAGCCCGACGCGTGGCAAAATGCATCGGTCAAAACAATGACGCGGGCACCTCTGCCCGCGTCATCAAATCCGGATCTGCAAAATTTTAGATCAGCGCGGCCCGCGCGGGCCTGCGCCCGGACCACCGCGGCCGCCGGCGCCACGTTCAGCGCCCGGACCGGCGCCAAACACCGGCTTCGGCTTCATCGGCAGCAAGCCTTCGCGCTGCAGCTTCTTGCGGGCGAGCTTGCGCGCGCGGCGTACCGCTTCGGCCTTTTCACGGGCCTTTTTCTCGGAAGGCTTTTCGTAGTGGCCGCGGAGCTTCATCTCGCGGAAAATGCCCTCGCGCTGCATCTTCTTCTTCAGCGCCTTGAGAGCTTGATCGACATTGTTATCGCGAACGAGAACCTGCACGCGGCATCCTCTTTCAATTGATCGGATTGGAATCTGGTAAGGCAAAGAGCTGGCGAAAAGCCTGACCCTTAACCTCAAGCGCGCGGATGTATCAGATCAAGGCGGGAATGTCCACCTGCGCAAGCACCATCGCGCGGCCAAATCGGTCCTTTTTCAATCCCGATCAGGCCGTTTTTGGCGGTGCGACCTGCGTCACATGGCCCATCTTGCGGCCCGGCCGCGGCGGCCCCTTGCCATAGAGATGGAGCGTCGCGCCCGGCACCGTCAGCCATCGCTCGTAGTCGTTGATATCGTCCCCGATCAAATTGGTCATGGTGACGGGGCCATGACGGACCGGCTTGCCGAGCGGCCAGCCGGCAATGGCGCGGATGTGCTGCTCGAACTGGGAGATCGAGGCGCCGTCCAGCGTCCAGTGCCCGGAATTATGCACCCGCGGCGCAATCTCGTTGACCAGAACCTTCGGCCCGCCATCTCCGGGTACCACGAACATTTCAACCGCGAGCACGCCGACATAATTCAGGGCGTGCGCGATCCGCTCGGCGATGCCGCGCGCCTGCGCCGCCAGCGCATCGGAGATCGCAGCCGGCGCGCGGGAGAATTTCAGGATGTGGTCGCTGTGCTCGTTTTCGGTGACGTCGAAGCATTCGACCCGGCCGTCGGCACTACGCGCGGCGATCACCGAGATCTCGCGCTCGAACGGAATAAAGGCCTCGAGGATCGCGGATTTTGTGGCGAGGTTCTCCCAGACCTGATCCAGATCGTCGCCGCTGCGGATGATCGCCTGGCCCTTGCCATCATAGCCGAAGCGGCGGGTCTTGATCACCGCGGGCAGGCCGATGCGCGCGATCGCGGTCTGCAACGCCGAGGCCGACGATATGTCGGCGTAATCGGCGGTGCCGATGCCGAGCCGCGTGACGAAGTCCTTTTCGGCCAGCCGATCCTGGGTGGTTTCCAGGATCTTCCGGTCGGGCAGCACCGGCCGGCGCGCCGCCAGGATCATCGCGGAGGCCGCCGGCACGTTTTCGAATTCGTAGGTGATGACGTCGACGTCGCTGGCGAACAGTTCAAGCGCCTCGACATCGGCATATTCGGCGCATGTCGCGTTCAGCACGACATCGAACGCCGGCGAATCCGGGTCCGGTGAAAACACCTGGCACCGCAAGCCCAGCCGCGCCGCCGCCATCGCCAGCATCCGGCCCAGTTGTCCGCCGCCGAGAATTCCGATGGTGTCGCCGGGCTTCAGCTTCACCTGATTGGACGCCGTCACGCCGATCCCTCCGGGCGCTCGCCCACCGCTTCGGTCTGCTGCTTGCGCCAGGCCAGCAGTCGGCCCGACAGCGCCGGATCGTTCAGCGCGAGCACGCCGGCGGCGAGCAGCGCGGCGTTGATAGCGCCGGGCTTGCCGATCGCCAGCGTTCCGACCGGAATCCCGGCCGGCATCTGGACGATGGAATAGAGCGAATCGACACCGGACAACGCCTTCGATTCGATGGGAACGCCGAATACCGGAAGTTCTGTCAGCGACGCGGTCATGCCCGGCAGATGGGCGGCGCCGCCGGCGCCGGCGATAATGATCTTGAAGCCGGCTGCCCTGGCGCCCTTGGCAAAGGCGAACAGCCGGTCCGGGGTGCGGTGGGCCGAGATGATGTGTTTTTCGCAAGCCACGCCGAGCGCGGCCAGGGTTTCGGCGGCATGGCGCATGGTGTCCCAGTCCGACTGGCTTCCCATGATGATGGCTACGGGCGCGGTCATGCGGTCAATTCTTTTCGGGAATCCAAAAACATAGGCCGGATTATAGGATTGGCCCAAGGTTCGGCAAGGCGTGGCAAGGGGTTCGGAATGGACTATCCTGTCTTGGTGAATCTCGGCAAGCCTCCTCTCAAGGATGCCCATGAAGAAGAAGGCAAGATCGACCGCTTCGGGCACCTCAAAACGCCGCAAAGGCAGCGTCGCGGGGCGCAAGGCGGCTCCGCCGCGCGTCCGGCGGCGCAAGGCCCAGCCGGCGTCGCCATCGCGGCTGCTGGTCACATCCAACGATGGCAAATCGATCGTTCGCCGGCTCAGGGCCGAATTGGCAGAGGCGCTGAAGCGGATCGACGAATTACAGGCGCACGCCGATACCGATTTCCTGCTGGATATACTCAACCGGCGCGGGTTCGAGCGCGAGCTCAATCGCTCCATCGCCTATATCAAGCGCTATCACGCCAGCGGCGCGCTGATCGTGCTCGACGTCGATCGCTTAAAGCCGATCAACGACGCGTTCGGGCATGCCGCCGGCGACCAGGTGCTGAAGGCCATCGTGGCCGAACTGCAGCGTCAGGTGCGTTCTTCCGATGTGATCGGCCGGCTGGGAGGCGATGAGTTTGCGTTGCTGCTGTGGCATCTCAGCGAAACCGACGCGCACGCCAAGGCGGCGGCGCTGGAACAAGCCATCGATCGGCTGACATTCGTGTTTCGCGGCCGCACCGCCACCGCGGGCGTATCCGCCGGGGTCGCGCTGCTCGGCCCGCATGCCGAAGCCGGCAAGGCGCTGGAACAGGCCGATCGAGCCATGTATGTGCGCAAGGCGCAACGGCGGCATGAAAAGTAACGGAAACATAACGAGCAGGACGTCATGATCATCAAACCCACGCCCTTCACGCTTCACGTCCCGGACGCCGACCTCGCCGACCTGCGCGAGCGCCTCGCCCGTTCACGCTTTCCCGACCAGGCACCCGGCGAGGCCTGGGCCTATGGCACCGATGTTGCCTATCTTCGCGAGCTTACGGAATACTGGCGTGACGGGTTTGACTGGCGGGCGGAGGAAGCCGCACTCAACGTCTTTCCGCAATTCCGCGTCCCGCTCGACGGCATCGACCTGCATTATCTGCAGGTGCCCGGCGTCGGCCCGAACCCGATGCCGCTGCTCCTGCTGCATGGCTGGCCGGGCTCGGTGTTCGAGTTTCTCGAGATCATTCCGCGCCTCACCGACCCCGCCCGCTTTGGCGGTGACGCGCGCGACGCCTTCACCGTGGTGGCGCCGTCCTTGCCGGGATACGGGCTTTCATTCCGCCCCGGCCAGAAGCGGTACGGCGTCCCGGAGATGGCGGAGTGCGTCGCAGCGCTGATGCATGACGTGCTTGGTTACCGCCGTTTCGGCGCGCAAGGCGGCGACTGGGGCGCCGCGGTCACCAGCCGGCTCGGCTATGCGCACAAGGATCGGATGATCGGGATCCACGTCAATTTTATGATGGCCGCAGGCCGCGATGCCGCAGCCTTTCCCGATCCGAACGATGAAGAGAAGCGTTACCTCGGCGATCTCGCGCACTGGACGCGCGAGGAGACCGGTTACCAGTGGATCCAGGGCACCCGCCCGCAGACGCTGGCCTTCGGTCTCACGGATTCACCTGCCGGCCTTGCGGCATGGATCGTGGAGAAATTCCGCGCCTGGTCGGACTGCGGTGGCAACGTTGAGAGCGCAATCGGCCGCGACCGCATGCTCGCCGACATCGCCCTCTACTGGTTTACTGGGGCGATCGGATCGTCGTTCTGGCCCTATTATGCCCGCCTGCACGGCTCACCGGTCCTGCCCGCCGGCGAAACCATCTCGGTGCCCACCGGCTACGCGCAATTCCCGCGCGAGATACTCAGGCCGCCGCGCAGCGCGGCGGCGCGCGTGTTCACCGACATTCGCCGCTGGAGCGTCATGCCCAAGGGAGGGCATTTCGCGGCGCTGGAACAGCCGGCGCTGCTCGCCGATGAGGTGCACGCCTTCTTCCGGGAATTGCGCTGATACGAATTTTGAAACTACAGCCCGCTCAGATCATCCGGCACGTCGCCAAATTTTCTCAGCATTTGCGCGTCGCTGAATTCGCCGATCAGGGGATCGCCGGTGCGGCTGAACGCGACCGCGCCGACGCAGCCCGCGGTCTTTGACAAGATTTCCGCGCGTCGCAGCGCGCCCGAGGAACTCTGGCATTCTTCCGCAGCGCCCGCGACCGGCGAGCCGCCGTCGTCTCGCTGGAATGGCAGCACAACATAATAGGTGACATCGGCCATGGTGTTGCTCCCGATTGTGTCGCTCCGGTTCGATCAGGCGGCATCGTCCTTTGCGCGCGGCAATTTTGCGGTATTGCCGTGGTGCGACGCCGCCGCCTGCAGATCCTGCAATTCCGCCTCCAGATACTCATTGGCCATGATGAGCGCCTTGATGGTGCTGCGCATGTTGCCGTCGCACATCGCGATCGCCTCGTCGCAGGCCCGCTCGTAACGGCTGACGTCGGAGAGCGAAGCGGGTTCGGAATTGGCAGGCTCGGATTTGGCAGGTTCGGTCATGGCAAAATTCCCGGACGGCTGGAGGGCAGGAATGAATGTTCCTATTTTGTTCTTTCTGAGTCAAGCGTGCAAGACAAGCCGGAATATCTTTTTCCACCGCGCCAATACGAGACGCCCGACTGGATTTATCGGCCACGGCTTTCGAAACGTGAACCGGTTCTCCTGCGGCGATGCGATGACCCTTGCCCGGTGTCCTGGTTCGCGAATTCGGCAGCGCTGGAACTAAAACAAAATCGACGGCTTGTTGATGTTCGCAAGGAGTGAGACGCATGGGTCTTGTCGATTCCAAAAGACCCGTGGTGCTGATCGTCGAGGATGAGTTTCTGTTGCGGATGGATGCGGCCGATATCATCGCCGCCGCCGGGTTCGAAGTTGTCGAAGCCGAAAATGCCGATCGAGCGATCGAAATCCTGGAAGCGCGCCGCGATATCACGGTGGTCTTCACCGACATCCAGATGCCCGGTTCCATGGACGGGTTGAAGCTTGCCCGAGCGGTCAGGGGACGCTGGCCGCCGATCAAGATTGTCGCGACTTCCGGCCACGTCAATGTGGGTGAACGCGACCTGCCCGAAGGCGGACGGTTTCTGTTGAAACCCTACAGTCCGTTACAGGTCACAGGCGTGCTGCGCGAATTGACCGGCGGGTAAATTCAACCCGCGTCCCGGGCTGCGCCGAAGACACGAATCTGCAATCTCGAGATTCCGGGGTTCGGTTCATTCGCGCTTCGGAACGACGACGGCTACGCAATGATATCCGGCGTGATCTGGTCTTCAATGAAGGCGATGCGGTCGCGCAGCTGCAGCTTGCGCTTCTTCAGCCGCTGCAGCCGCAGCAAATCCGGCGCGGGAGATTGATGCAGCGCATCGATCGCCGCGTCGAGATCGCGGTGCTCCTGCTGCAGCCGTGCGAGCTCGGATTGGAGTTCGCGCTCATCTTCGTCGGTCATGGGATACGTTAACTGAAAACGCGATGAGATTGCGAATGGTTGTGAAAGCCGTCCAAGGAATATCGTCCCTGGCGGCCCGGTCCGCAAGCTGGTGGTCTCGGTCGGGAAGTTCGCTTCATTCTCTCTTGCCGGTCTGTTGAGAAACTTCCGAACCCGAACCGCAATGAGCGTATCCGGTGAAAGCTGCCCACTCGATTGGGGTGAATATCGTCCGGAGTGAAGAATCCGGCTCAAAGACAGGAAACAAAGCCTCTCTCCGATTTGATCGGAACGGAAAAGGTCGTGGAATCATGAGTTTCCGCTGTCTAGCAACGCTAAGATAGCTCAAGGCGCGCCCGGCTGCGTGGTCCGGATTCGGCACAGGGGCCCGTGGTTCCATCCTCACGATTGGTTACATATGACGGCCAAATATGAGAGCGCCATTTTTGATATCCATCGACAAATTCGCCGGCTCGTGTACACTCGGCCGTCCGGATCGAATCTGAGGTTTAATTCCACCGAGGAGGTTTCGAATGGCAATGCAGGCGCATCTTGTTGAACTAGAACGCAAACACAAGATTCTCGAAAACGAATTGCACGAAGCTCTTGTGCATCTTTCCACAGACGATCTGCAAATTGCCGAATTGAAGCGCCGGAAATTGATGGTTAAGGACGAGATCGAGCGGTTGAGGCATACCGCAAGCGAGACCCTGCACTAACGGCCGGCAGAGATCCCGCGATACTGCTGTTACACGCCAGCCAGATCGCCGACATGGTCGGCGATCGCGAGCGACGACGTGAGCCCTGGCGATTCGATTCCGAACAGGTTGATCAACCCGTCGACGCCATGATCCTTTGCGCCCTGGATGAGGAAGTCCTGCACGGCTACCGCCGGCGGCACGATCTTGGGACGAATTCCCGAATAGCTGGGCATCAGCGCGCCGTCCGGTAGCGTCGGCCAGTATCGCCGGATCGCCGGATAAAACCGTTCCGCCCGCGCCGGATCGACGGCGTAATCGATGGCATCGACCCATTCCACGTCAGGACCAAACCGGGCCTGCCCCGCCAGGTCAAGGGTGAGGTGCACGCCGAGACCGCCGGGTTCGGGCACCGGATAGATCAGACGCGAAAACGGCGCCCGCGCGTGGCAGCTGAAATAGTTTCCCTTGGCGAGATAGGCCGGCGGTATCAGGTCGATCGGCATGCCGTCGATGCCGCGCGCGACCGCCGGGGCGCCGAGCCCTGCGGCATTGACGAGAAGTCCGCATTCAAGGCTGATCGGCGCGTCGCCGCCGACCTCGAGTTCGATCCGGCCCGCTGCCGCTCTGGCGCGCAGCAGCGGGGCGTGAAAGGCGCAGATCGCGCCTGCTTCCTCGGCGTCGCCCCGCAGCGCCAGCATGAAGGCGTGGCTGTCGACAATGCCGGTGGAAGGCGAGAGCAGGGCTGCGTCGCAATTCAGCGCGGGCTCCAGCGCTCGCGCGGCCTCGGCGCTGAGCGTTTGCAGGTCGAGCACGCCATTGGCTTCGGCGTGAGCCCTGATCGACTGCAGCTTTGCGGTCTCTTTCGGCGTCGTCGCGACGATCAGCTTGCCGCAGTTTCGATGCGGGACGCCATGATCCTCGCAATATCGATAGAGCGCGCGCTTGCCGCTGACGCACATCCGCGCCATCAGGCTGCCTGCCGGATAATAGATGCCGGCGTGGATCACCTCGCTGTTGCGCGACGACGTGACGGTGCCGATTCCCTCGGCCGATTCCAGGATGATGACCTCACGGCCGGCCTGCGCCAGCCGCCGCGCGACCGCAAGACCGATCACTCCGGCTCCGACCACGACGCACTCAACTTTTTCCATTCGCAGTTCGAGTCCGGACTTGGCTTGCCGATTTCAGATCGGGCCCAGATGAGCTGACCCCACGTCCGGGATCAATCGCCTTCGCGCCTTTTTGCCTTGTTCAGGATGATTTTTCGAGGAAAGCGCCGGGCTTTTCCGCGGCTCGCTTCCGATCCGGGTTCCCGTTAGAGAAGCATTAATCATGTCAGGGCAATTGCCATAATTTGAGTCACATTTTTGCGTTGCATGGGCACGCGTTTACCCGATCCAAACCCGCGAAGCCAGACACTCCGCCATAGAAATCCGCGGGTGACTGATGGCTGACAAGAATTGGCAGGCAGGCGGCAAAATTCTGGTTTCCGCGCAGGCCGTCGTGTGCCTGATCGCGACCGTTGTGCCGCTCGGCAAAGCCTCGGCCGTTTCCGATAATTTTGCGCCGGCTAGCTATGTCGGCTCGACCGGCCCCCAGATGATCTGGGAAGTGCTGATCGGCGGCATCGTGGTCTGCTCCTTTCTGGCAGCTGTCGCGTTGTGGATCCTTTCGGCATTGCGCAAGGTCAAGCGCTCGCAACTGCGCAGAAATGCCTTTGTCAGTTCCGCCCTGAACAATCTCAATCAGGGCGTGGTGATGACGGATTCCCAGAGGCGGGTGGTATTCTGCAACGATCGCTATCTCGAGATCTACGGCGTCGTACGTTCGGATATCCCCAGAAATGCCACTGGTCCGCAACTGCTGGAGATCGGGCGCGAGCTCGGGATGCACAATCTCAGTTCCGAGTATTTCTATGCAACCGCCAAATCGCCGGAAGGCCTTGTGACCGAACTGCCCGACGGGCGCTCGATCTTGGTCCGGTATTTTGCGCTTCCGAACGGCGGTTCGGTGACGACGCATGAGGATTGCAGTGAGCAGCGCAAGCTGTCGAGGCAACTTGCGTCGACCAAGCAGTTTCTGGAATCGGTGCTCGACAATGTTCCGGTCTGCGTGGGGGCCAAGAGCATCGAGGACGGCCGCTATATTTTCGCCAACCGTGCGTTCGAGCGTTTCTCGCGCTTTTCCCGCGACAAGATCGTCGGCAAGCGCGCCGATGAGATCTTCCAGCCCGTGACCGCGGCAAGCATCGAGGCGGCCGACCGGGCAGCGCTGGCTGCACCCGACGGTCACTTCCGCAACGAATTCGCCGTCGAGCGCGGCACCGAGAAGCGTGTTCTGGCCAGTGTTCGTGTGATCGCGCGCAACGACAAGAACCAGCCTGAATTCCTGATCGCGCTGTTCGACGATATCACCGACCGCAGATCGCTATCCAAGGAGCTCGAAAATACCAAGAAGTTTCTCGAACTCGTCGTCGATAACATCCCGGTTTCGCTGATCGTCGAGCGCGTCAGCGACGGAAAATACCTTCTCGCCAATCGTGGCGCGGAGGCCATCCTCAACCGGCGGCGCGAGGACGCGACCGGCTTGACCGCCGCGGATATTTTCAACCCGAAGGAAGCCAAGCTGATCGTTGCGCGCGACGAGGCGGCGATCAAGAAGCGCGGCCTGCTGACCGAGGAACATCCGATCAGCACCAAGGACGGGTTGCGGCTGTTCCTGACGCGTCGCATGACGGTGCTCGATGATGCCGGCGAGCCGCAATATCTGATCAAGACCCATGAGGACGTCACCGACCGCCGCCAGACCGAGTCTCGGATGGCGCATATGGCCTATCATGATGGCCTGACGGATTTGCCGAACCGCGCGGCATTCCTGCAGGCGCTCGCGCAGATGATCGAGGCCTGCGTGGGCACCGATGAGGAGTTCGCGGTGCTGTCGATCGATCTCGACGGGCTGAAGGAAATCAACGATGTGTTCGGCCATGCGGTCGGCGACAAGCTGCTGATCGAAGTGGCGCGCCGCCTCCAGACATCGTCGCGCGGCGGCGTCGTCGCCCGGCTCAGCGGCGACGAGTTCGGACTGATCATCGACGGCAAGCAACCCGCCGCCGGAAAGGCGCTGGCTGAACAGCTCGTTGAAGCGATGGGGGACGAGTTCGAGATCGACGGCAGATCGGTCCGCACCGGTATCACCACCGGCATCTCGGTATTCCCCCATAACGGCGCCGATGCCGCTTCGCTGCTTGCCAATGCCGGCGCGGCCTTGTTCCGTGCCAAGGCGAAATCGCGTGGCTCGATCAGCATCTTTGAACCGGAGATGGATCAGCAGATTCGCGATCGCCGCGCGCTGCATCAGGATCTTTCGCACGCGATCAAGAACGGCGAGCTCTCGCTGCATTATCAGCCGCAGGCGGTGTTGCGTCATCGCGACGCCGTTCAGGAGATCATCGGTTTCGAGGCGCTGGCGCGGTGGATTCATCCGCAGCGCGGCTTCGTGCCGCCGAGCGATTTCATTCCGCTGGCCGAAGAGAGCGGCCTGATCGTCGAGATGGGCGAGTGGATCCTGCGCGAGGCCTGTCGTGAGGCTGCGTCATGGCCGAAGCCGCTGCAGATCGCGGTCAACCTCTCGCCGGCGCAGTTCATGCACGGCGACCTTGTCGGTCTCGTGCATTCGATCCTGTTTGAAACCGGATTGGCCGCCGGACGGCTGGAGCTGGAAATCACCGAAGGCGTGCTGATTGAGGACATGGACCGCGGTCTGGCGCTGCTGCGGCGGTTGAAAGCGCTCGGCGTACAGATCGCCATGGACGATTTCGGCAGCGGCTATTCCTCGCTGACCTATCTGCAGGCATTCCCGTTCGACAAGATCAAGATCGACCGGACCTTTGTGATGAACCTCGGCACCAACTCGCAGTCGGCGGCGATCATCCGTGCGGTGATCGGGCTCGGCCTTGGTCTCGACATTCCGATCATGGCGGAAGGCGTGGAGACCCAGGAGCAGCTCGAGTTTCTGCGCAAGGCCAATTGCTGCCAGGTGCAGGGATACTTCATCGGCAAACCGGCGCCGATCAGGCAGTATTCGGCGCTGGTCGGCCGCAGCGGCGGCAATGCGATGGAACCTGCTCGCAAGACCGGCTAGGGCTTGCTGGCCTTGGCGCGTTTTCCTGACGCGAAACCGGTATTCTCCCCGCATCTCGGTCAGGCGTTCGGACCGGAATTGACGGCCGCGTTCATGGCGACATCCGCTTGAGCCGCCGCCGATCCGCCGCTAGCGTACGGCGACGATGGGGCTTAACTGGCATCATGGCTGAGGAATTATTGGCTCCCGGGCCGCCAATCGCCGCGTTCGACGTTCCCTTGCTGCGCTTCGACGCGGTGGTGAAGAAGTTCGGCGCGGTGCGGGCAGTGGACGGGGTGTCTCTCGACATCAGGGCCGGCGAGTTCTTCGCGCTGCTCGGTCCGAGCGGTTGCGGCAAGACCACGCTGTTGCGGATGCTCGCCGGTTTCGAGACGCCGGACGAGGGCCGGATCCTGCTTGGCGGCAACGACGTCGCGCAGGTTCTGCCGCATCAGCGTCCGGTCAACATGATGTTCCAGAACTACGCGCTGTTTCCGCATCTCAATGTGCGCGACAACATCGCGTTCGGATTGAAGCGCGCGCGCATGCCGCGATCCGAGATCGACGCCCGCGTCGCCGAGATGGTCGCGCTGGTCCGGCTCGAGGGCCTGGAGAAGCGCCGGCCGGATCAGCTCTCCGGCGGCCAGAAACAGCGCGTGGCGCTGGCCCGCTCGCTGGCGCGCCGGCCCCAGGTGTTGTTGCTCGACGAGCCCTTGGCGGCGCTCGACAAGAAGCTGCGCGAAAGCACGCAGGCCGAATTGATGGAGCTGCAGCGCCGGCTCGGCATGACCTTCATCATCGTCACCCACGACCAGGAAGAGGCGATGACGGTGGCCGACCGGATTGGGGTGATGGACCGTGGCCGCCTCGAACAGGTGGCGAAACCGCGCGAACTCTACGAGGCGCCCAATTCGCGTTGGATCGCCGAGTTCGTCGGCGACGTCAACATGTTCGAGGGGCAGGTCGGGGCCGGCGAGGCGGGGCGCCTTGCGATTGCGACGCGCGACGCCGGCACCATCATCGTCACCGCGCCGCGCCAGCCGGTGACCAAGGCGATCGTCAGCGTCGCGATCCGCCCGGAAAAGATCAAGCTGTCGAAGCGCGGCCCGGCCTCCGATGCGGCCAACGCGCAGGCCATCAACCGGCTGGAAGGGGTGGTGACCGAGGTCAGCTATCTCGGCGGCGTCACCACCTACAAAGTGAAGCTCGAAACTGGCGCTGTGCTGCGATCGTCGATGGCCAACACCGCGCGGCTCGATGTCGACGCCTACAGCGCGAGCCATCGCGTGGTGGCATGGTTCACGCCCGACGATTGCGTGGTGCTGGAGCAATGAGCGCGCCGTCCCTCTTCACCCGCCCGGCGCGGCTCGCCGCGATCGCGCCCTATCTGTGGATGGTGCTGCTGTTCCTGGTGCCGTTTCGGCTTCGTGCTCAAGATCAGCCTGTCGCACACCGCGATCGCGCAGCCGCCCTATCTGCCGGTGTTCGACCTGACGCAGGGCTTTGCCGCGATCAGGGCTTCCTTCGCCAGCCTGTCGCTGGACAATTTCAGGCTGCTGTTCTCCGACAGCCTTTATCTCTCGTCCTATCTGCGCAGCCTCGTGGTGGCCGCGGTCTCGACCGCGATCCTGCTCGTGATCGGCTATCCCATCGCCTACGGCATGGCGCGGCTGCCGCGGCGCTGGCGGAGCGTGGCGATGATGCTGGTGATCGTGCCGTTCTGGACCTCGTTTCTGATCCGCATCTATGCCTGGATCAACATCCTGCAGCATGACGGCCTGCTCAACAAAATACTGCTCGGCTTGCACCTGATCTCGGCGCCGCTGGTGTGGCTCTCCACCGACAGCGCGATGTTTCTGGGGCTCGTCTATTCCTATCTGCCGTTCATGATCCTGCCGCTCTATGCCACGCTCGCCAAAATGGAGCCGGCGCTATTGGAGGCGGCGAGCGATCTCGGCTCGTCGCCGCGGGCGGCGTTCTGGCTGGTGACGTTTCCCTTGTCGTTGCCGGGCGTCGGCGCCGGCTGCCTGCTGTGTTTCATTCCGATCGTCGGCGAATTCGTGATCCCGGATCTCCTGGCGGGATCGAACTCGATGATGATCGGCCAGACGCTGTGGCTGGAATTTTTCACCAACCGCGACTGGCCGGTCGCCTCCGCCGCCGCGGTGGTGCTGCTGGCGCTGCTGCTCGTGCCGCTCGCGCTCTACGACCGCCTGCAGCGCCGCCAGCTCGAAGGCGCAAGATGATGATGGCGGTGGCGACGATAATCATGCGTCATCGCGCGGCATGGCGAGCGGCGCCCTTCTCCCTCCCCCCTTGCGGGGGAGGGTCGGGGTGGGGGGTAAGCCACGAGCACTGCGGCTGGAGACCCCCACCCCCGACCCCTCCCCGCAAGGGGGAGGGGAGCAGAAGTGCCCACCTCGCATCACACCAGTCCCGCCGATGAACGCCGCGACGCGACTCTCCCGCTTCAACATCGCCTCGCTCGCGCTGGGTTTGGCGTTCCTGTATTTGCCAATCGTGATCCTGGTGATCTATTCGTTCAACGCCTCGCGGCTGGTCACGGTGTGGGGCGGCTGGTCGCTGCGCTGGTACGGCGAATTTTTCAGAGATCGCGCCATGCTGGAGGCGGCCTGGATGAGCTTCCGGGTGGCGGCCACTTCAGCGACGCTGGCGACGGGGCTCGGCACGCTCGCCGCGGTGGCGCTGTCGCGCGGCGAGCGCTTCCGTGGCCGCACGCTGTTTTCCGGCATGCTCTATGCGCCGCTGGTGATGCCCGAAGTGATCACCGGGCTTTCATTGCTGTTGCTGTTCGTGGCGCTGAACGCCGAGCGCGGCTTCTGGACCGTGACCATGGCGCATACCACGCTGACCATGTGCTTCGTCGCGGTGGTGGTGCAGTCGCGGCTCGGTCCGCTCGACCGCAGCCTGGAAGAAGCGGCGATGGACCTCGGCTGCGATCCGGCGCGGGCGTTTCTGGCCGTGACGTTGCCGCTGATCCTGCCAGCGATTGCCGCGGGCTGGATGCTGGCGTTCACGCTGTCGCTGGATGATCTGGTGATCGCAAGCTTCACCACCGGCCCCGGTTCGGAGACGCTGCCGATCCGGATCTATTCGGAGGTGCGGCTCGGCGTGAAGCCGGAGATCAACGCGATCTGCACGCTGGTGGTCGGCCTGATCGCGGTGATCATCGTGCTGGCGTCGTTCGCCTCGAAGCTGTCGAGCCGAAGCGGCGACAGCGCCGCGCCGCTGTAGCGCGGGACTCACGGCGCCGGCAGTCCACTCCCTCTCCCGCTTGCGGGGGAGGGTTGGGGGTGGGGGTGCCGCCGCGAAACGTAGCATTCGAGTCGATCGATCTTCCCCCCACCCGGCGGGCTCCGCCCGCCGACCTCCCCCGCAAGCGGGAGAGGCAGCGCGCATTCGCGCGTAGGCCCGATTCAAATTTCAAACAGCCGATACACCGTCATTGCGAGTGTTGGCGAAGCAATCCATGGCGCAGAAAGTTGAAAAGTTGGAATGGATTGCTTCGTCGCTTTCGCTCCTCGCAATGACGTTGTGCTAATTCCAAACACACCTTCGCATTCCCGCGACATATGGCGCCCGGGTTTTGCGAAAACGATCCGCCCAAGGAGGGCGTGGGGAATGCCGGGTGCCCAGTGCACCCGCAGCCGCGTGCGCAAAGTAGAAAGCACACGCGTTAGTCACCACGGTCGCGCCGGGATCGCCCGGCATTCCCGCACGCGAATGGTTTTAACGGTTTCCTTCGTACTCTCCCCGGTGATCGGGCTTGTTTGTCACCGTCGCCTGCGGATTTGTCTTCCGCAAGCTTGACGCCGGCGTCGAGGCGTCAGGACCATACGACTTCGCCGTCCGCGTCGCGCCGTTCGTCCGCGCAAAATGATTTGCGCTGCAGCGCATCCGCGTCCATCGCATCCCCTGCCCAACGTCCGTGACGATCGCGAAACGCGCCTCATGCGGGCCGGGATGCGAGAGATATGGAGGTGATTTGGGTCAATTGAGAAGGGGGAATATTTTTTGCAAGGGGACTGGACGACCCAAATCACCTTGATCCGGCTCGACAAATTCGCCGTTGCGCGCACGGCCGTTCAGGCTGGCCAAAGCTCCGGGCTGCGCCCGAGATCGTCATTGCGACGCCTCACGCCGCCGATAGCCGTACCTGAAACTTGATACGTTCGACTTATCTCCGCCGGCGTCGCGCAACACCCGCTCCGACCAGAAAGGCGATCGCCAGGGCCTGTAGCGGCGCTCGCCGCGTCCAGCGGCTCAGCATATCCAGCGGCATACCCGGTTCTTCGAGAACCTCGATCGCCCCGTTGACCGTGTGACTTGCCGACCGAAAGATTTGCGCCGCCAGATCGACGAACGAAACGCCGGGTTTATCAGGCGCAGTTGCGCGTTCATCCAGTTCGTTTAAAGCATCCAGCAACTCGCCCACGGCTCTTACTCCTTGCAGCGTCCGGACCAATGAGAGCGACGAGCAATTGTTCCAGCTTTATGGTGATTCATTATTGGTTCCAGCGGCAAGGTTCCCCGCCTGCCGCAGATACTTCACGGAACGAATGAGCGCGCCTCGCATTCTCCCACCATTCAACGTTCTGGAGGATGGACATGAGGAAATCTTTGTTTGTTGCCACTGTCATCGGCGTCATTGCTTCGCCGGCCTTTGCGGACGAGGTTGGTGTCCGCGTGGGGCCGGTCGGAGCCGGCGTAACCGTCGGTGAAACCCACGATCAATACCGCGATCGCGACGACGCACCACGGTCATCAAGGAGCACGAACCGCGCGACACGACCGTGATCAAGAAGGAAGATGCGGACGGAAATCGCAGCAAGACCGTCATTCATCACGACAACTGATAACCCGAAGGGGCCTCGACAGTGTCGAGGCCCTTTTTACTTCTGACACTTTGAAGCGAGGAAATTGCCGGCGCGCTGCGCCCGAGATCGTCATTGCGAGCCAACGGGTCGCGCGAATGCGCCCGATGACAGGCTCCGCGAAGCAATCGATGAGGCAACGGGAAGCGAGAGTGGATTCTCCGTCGCGCCCCCTCTCCCGCTTGCGGGGGAGGGTTGGGGTGGGGGTGCCTCACGCAAGAAGTCGTCAAGTAGATCGATCAGAGCTCGTATCCCGAATGACACCTCAAGCCGCCGATAGCCGCACCTGAAATTTGCTGCCGGTTGCCTTGGCGTAGCGCAGCAGCGTCTTGGTGCTCGGAAGCGTACGACCGTTTTCCAGCCTGGCGATCATGGATTGGCTGGTGACCATCCGGGCTGCGAGTTCGGCCTGGGAAAGGCCCGCGCGCAGGCGAGCCCGGAGCAGTTCGGCGGCAATCTCGAACTCCGGCGTGAGCGCGTCATACTCGGCCTTGACCCTGGGGTTGGCGAGCAGGCGGGCCTTGAGCTTTTCGAACTGGATGGTCATGTGATTTCCTTTGCGCGAGTAAGGTATGCGGGGCGGCTTAGCCGAAGGCGTAACCCGCCGTTCTACGATCAAGTGAGTGGCGGATTACGCTCTGCTAATCGACCCTACGCGCTTTTGCTTTCCATTTGACGGTCACAGGAATTTGCCTGCCACTGTAAAAGTCTCGAGCAGCATCGTAGCGAATTGTCTTAGGAAGCGGCTTCCCAGCCTTGTGCATTTCGATGCAGCTGCGCCGGAAACCCGGCGAAACCATTCTTCGCAAGAGCTTCGATGTTGGCGCGAAGTTCTGCACGATCTCTCCGTTGGAGAAGGTCTGTTACCGGCCAGAAAGCTCTCTATCTCGGAGATTGTCGCCCGCAGAGATGCTGACGCTCCCTCGACGTAATCTCTCGACTTCTTGACCATTGTCTTTCCCCGCCTATCAGGACAACCACGAAACAATGTATAAGAAGGTAGCCCGCATGAGCACAGCGAGATGCGGGAACCCGCTCTGGGCTACGCTTGCCGTCTAGTTTACAATTAGTCGAACAGATCTAGCGTCCGCGATCATCTCCAGTTCTATCGGGGCAAGGTCGGACCGGCCTTGTGCCGCCCGCATGGCAATATCGATCGCTTGGTCAACTGTGGTAGAATCTGAAACGGTGGCACCGAGACGTTCAAAAAGCACAATCGGGAATCCAATTTCTTCTAAAGATTTAATTGCCTCGGGCCTAAACCAATTCTCCAAACGCGCGACGAAAAGTGCGTAATCAGCGTCGCTCTGTCTATTGTTTACCAAACTTGTCTGCAGGCACATCATCATTTCAGGAAAGCTAAATTCGCAGCTCCGAAGGAATGCGAAAAGGTCGTCCGGTTGCATCGGACGCTTTCCGCCGAACATCGTTTTCAAGAAGGCTGACATCGAGGGCTCACGATAAAGACGCCACAACAGTAGGGTCAGTTGACTAGCAGTCCAAGCGCCAGATCGCGTAAGATTAAATGCTTTCCAAATCAGCTCGGCGGTTTCTTTGAGTTCATTGTATTTTGGAAATTGTTGCCAGCTTAGACGTTGTATCTGAATGGGAGATAACTCGTCGACGAGAGCTTTGAGACCAGCCAGTCGATCAAATCCAAGGCCACCGAAGCGCTTTAATTCATCAATGCTGAGGCCTGTAGAGCTTTGCCATGCGGAGATTCGCTGCTGCGCTACTCTCGGGATTTCTGCCGCATCATAGTGAACTAGTATCTCGTCAATATCTCCGCCTGAACCGAGCCCCGGCACCTGCACATCATGTTGCTCTTCCTCCGGCGCGGGATGAAAATAGAAGACCTTGCCGACGTAATGTCTGCCCATACGACCGGCTCGCCCCCGAATGTTAGAGAAGGTGAAAAAGTCCACATCGTTACCATCGATCTTTTTGTCCCATATGAAGACGCTTTTAGCTGCGGTATTAACGCCCTCTATAAGCGTCGACGTGCAAAGCAGGATGTTAAATCTTCCGCGATTGAAACCCCGAACGAGTGCCGACGCTAACGCCCGAGGCATACGGCCATGGTGAAATCCTATGCCTCGCCGCAGCGATTTAACGAGGCCCCAATTATCTGTATAGTTCTGTGCGATCCAGTCGGCTAAATCGCATGACCAGTCGGTGCCGAGGTCGATCCCAGCTTTGACCAAGTCGCTCGCTAGGTTTGTTGCCGATTGCGGTGATTTGACAAAGACTAGCGCGGGCCTATTCTGTCCGTCAGAAAGGTATCCGGCAAGCTTCGCTGCGTTATCTTGATCCGTCTGAACGTCGATAGGATCAAACGAAACAGTTCGATAGTTTGTTTTAATGAAATCAACATCCGCATAACGCCAACCGCGCGCATCGATTCCATCGATAAATGGACCGATGAGAAAGAATTGCCGGGTAAGGCGCGACAATTTTGATATGACGGCGTTTAGGGCAACAAATCGGCCATCTGATCGTGAAGGGTCAGCCTTGTAGAATTCATCGACGATCAAAAGATCGAGTTGTCGAATGTCTGATCGGTCAAGTAAGCGCTCTTGAGTTCCGAGAAAAATAACCTTTCCCGTCGACGGTGGAGTTTGAGACCGATGGAATATGATTGTCGTCGAAGGATCGACTTTTTGTGAAATGCGCCGTCGTGTTTCATCAAGAAGGGCGAGAGTTGGTACAATGATTGCCGCTCGATTGATGTGCGGTTGCCCAATCATTGAATTGATAATTAGGCTCTTGCCGAAACTGGTCGGAGCACTAGCAACCACGTTATTTCCCAACGAGAGTGAGTGAAAAATCCGCTGTTGCTCGACATGAAACACTAGCTCAGGATCAGACTCTGATCGGAACGCCTCTCGGGCTATGCGATCGCCTAAAGACGCGACGGCCTCATCGATATATGGAAAGAGGCCTACTTCGCGCGTTAAAGCCTCGATCATTGGGCGGAAGTCAGCAAGGTCATCCGCTCGCTGTTCAGCCAAAGCCAGAAGCGGATGACAATATCGCGCGCCGCATCGGCCTTGATGCCTTGATCTGCAATTTCGGTCGCCGCGAACTGCGAGGCTTCAAAAGCCTTTTCGCGAAGATCTGCGGCTGGCGCGTCGAGCCATGCGTCTAACGGCGAGAGAAAATCCGTCATTGTAAGCCTTTCAGCGCATCACCGAATGCTTTGCGCAGGTCTTCTTTTGACTGAAGCGGAATATAGATCGGCTGGATACGTAAAGAGGAAAATGGTGAGCCTTTGCGAACGCGGTCGGAAATATCGATCATTTCGTCCCGAACTGCTGAGATATATCCATCGGTAACTGACCGTGCCTTGGCGACAGCGCTACTATCGCACGCTATCAACACTGGAATTACCATCGCCCCCAAGAAGTCATCGATGGGCGTATTCTTATGAAAAAGATGCTGCACCATCGTAGCCAACGCTTTATCTTCGTCAGCAATCTTGGGAAGTATCAACATTTTTTGAGATTCAAGAAATCCCCGATCAAGATGCTCCTTGATAGATTGTCGAGCGGCGGATATGGCTTTGTCTGCTTTGGCGTAGAGCTTTGACTTGCCGAGCCAGAGTTCAATTCTAGAGTCAGAGCCAATTCGAAAGTGAACGCAATCGAAGCCATGAACTTGTTAGTCGAGTGAAGATTTATAATACAGGCGCGCAACAAGTTGTTGGGTGCCAAATTCTTGCCGACAAGCAATATGAAGAAGAAGTTCGCCAGCTTCTCCTCGGTTGGCAGAATCCGTCTTATAAACCCGCGACGCGCTCCCCACGACGGCTCAGACGCGAAGCGAGAATTCCAAACGCATTCCGTGAGATGCTTAGCTAGTTGAGTGCAGCGCCACTTTCCACCGTCAAATCCGGCACACAAGGCGACAGGTTCCAAAGGAGTCCCTTGTGGAATACGGGAGACGAGGAACGGGTCGGGGATTTGGCTGGACGGCAATCGGGCAACTTTCTGGGACACACCTTATTGTTGCATTATTGAGCTTCTTCGCCCGGCATGTCGACAGAGTTCCAGCGATAAATGGCGTATGGCGGTGATGATAGGAAATAAGTCCTATTAGATCAGGGCTAAATATCAGATTAGTAAGCTTTTTCATCATTGATGAGGGATTCCGGTAGGTCGTCAGGCCCGTAACCTGAAGACATGGTTCAAACTGAAACCAACCCCGCCACCCCTCAATTCGCCTTCGCGTCCCCCACCGCCGCCGGCGCGCTCGCAGCGGCGGGCGCCGCCGCATCCGCATCCGGCGAGGCCTGCTTCGCAGCGCCGCCGGTAAACCGCTCGATCACCGAGCGGACGGCGTCGCGGGTCTTGCGGTCCTTGACCGCTTCGAGCAAGGGCGCGGAGGCGGGCGAGCGGCGGATCAGGCTTTCCGGATCGGGAAAGATCAAGGGATCGTCCCACGGGCCCTGCACCACGAACGGCAGGTCGAAGTCGGCCGGCGCGTTCGCCGCCGAGGCCGAGATCAGGCTGGCGACGCCCTTGAGGTCGTATTCGCGCGACGGCACCGAGGCGGTGCCGGTCAGCGTCAGGCGCGATGTCGGGCTTTCGACGCGGACATCCTGCGCGGTGGCGATGCCCTCGCTGAATTTCACCGCGATGTTCAGCCGGTCGTAAGGCGTCGAGCCGGAGCGGAAATTGCCGCCGCCGGACAGCGGCCGGCGCTCCAGCCGCTTCAGCAATTGCTCGACATTGAAGCCCGCGATCGCGCCGTCATGTCCGGTAAGCGTGGCGGTGCCGTCGAGCGATTGCGCAAGCCCGAACGGGCTCGTGCCCGAGGCCACCAGCGAGACGTTGAGATTGCCGCGGCCGGACAGCTTGGTGATGCCGAACAAATCGCTGGCGCAGGATTGCAGGTCGACATCGATCAACTGGAACTGCGCCTTGACGTCGGCGACCGCGTCGGCCCGGGTGACCGCGAACGAACCCCGCGCGATGCCGCCATAAACCTGGGCCTCGCCGATGCTCAGCGCCAGCGCGCCGCCGCGCAGGTTGGCGCCGAGCGCGGTGCGCCCGAGTTTCGACGAGCCGACCGTCACCTGCGCTGCCGACAATCGCATGTCGAGATCGGCCGATGACAGCGAATTGAGGTCGAACAATTGCCGGTTCCAGTCGTGCGCGCCGCCGGCGAGCAGCCGGAAGGTGGAGACGTAGGGCGTGAAGTCGAGCGCGCCGGCGGCGAGCGTCGCCTGCAGCGTCTGGCGGCCGTTATTGGCGTAGGTCATCACGCCCTCGGCGACATTGCCGTCGAGCTCGACATTGACATTGGTCAGGGCGATCGAGGCGCCGACGACATTGGCGCGCGCCTTCAGCGCGAAGCGGCCGAAGCCGCCACTGCCCGGCGGTGCCCCGCCGGTCCAGCGCAGCGCGTTGCGCAACGAGGTGGAGTCGACCGTCAGCGTGCCTTCCATCATCATGCTGGTGCGATCGGCGACGGTGCCGTCGAAGGCGAGCTTCAGCGGCGCGCTCGACAGCCGCGCCTTGAGGCCGGAGCGGTCGCCGGACAATGCGGCCACGAAATCGCTGATGCTGATGCTGCCGTCGACCCGCTCGCCGCGCCAGTCGAATTGCCCGGTGGCGGCAAAGGAACGCGAGATCGACGGCCAGGCCAGCGACAGGTCGATATTGCCGAGCGTCTCGGTCAGGTGATTGCCGGTATCGTCATAGCTGAGTTCGCCGTCCTGGATCCTGATCTCCGAGAACGACACCTGGTTATCGGCGCCCGGCTTCATGGTGTGCGCCACGGTCTGAATGAAGGGCGTCCAGTTGCTCTCGCCGCTGGCGTCGCGGACCACATGGATATGCGGCCGCAGCATCATGACATCGGCGATCTCGAACCGCTGCAGCAATAGCGGCAGCAGGCGCAAATTCGCGGTCAGCACATCGACGGCGAGCGCCGGGTCGGCGGTCGCCCCGCCTTTCAGCCCGACATCATGAAAGGAGACGTAGCTGCCGGGAAAAACCGAAACATCGATATTGCCATGGACCACCAGATCGAGGCCGGTCACCGCCCGGATTTGTGCCTCCACCGCCTCCCGCAAGGCGTCCCGGTTGAGGAGCCAGGACATCGCGATCAGGAGGGTCAGGGCTGCGCCGAGCAACGCCGCGATCGGCATCCCCAGGCGCTTTATTCCTTGGGCCATCGTCAATGGCATATCCGAGTTTGGTTGGATCCAAATTGGGCTGGATCGAGCAGGGCTGGATCACGTCCTGCCGGATCAAGTCGGGTTGAATCAGGTCTGGTCAAATCAAGTCCGGGTTAAACCGAAATCGGGTTGATGTCGCCGGGTCGCTGTTGAACGGGTCCGCTCTTGAGCACGTCGCTGTTGAAAAAGGCCCAGGCCAAGGCCAAGGCACCCGCCAAATCTGAGCCTGACCTGGGCCAACCCGGATAGCGCCCATGCCAACCCACGCAACTTCGCAACTTGAGGGGTTTTCTTGACGCTTTCAAGGCCGTGGCCATGTTCTGAAACACGCCCATTGGTCGCAGGCACCGGTCATTGACGCATTGCATTGACGCATTGCGAAGATTTCGCCTAATAATCCCCGCCAGTCCCGGCTTTCGCAAGCCGCCACCCCGGTGGCCGGCCGTCAGCGCTTCCCTCGATCAGGTCGCATTTCATGAACAAGGTTTACCCCGACGCCAAATCGGCCCTCGACGGCATTCTCAAGGACGGCATGATGATCATGTCCGGCGGCTTTGGCCTGTGCGGCATCGCCGAGACCCTGTCGGACGCGCTGCGCGATTCCGGGGTCAAGAACCTCACGGTCATTTCCAATAATGCCGGCGTCGACGGTATCGGGCTGAGCCGGCTGCTCGAGACGCGGCAGATCAAGAAGATGATCTCGTCCTATGTCGGCGAGAACAAGCTGTTCGCCCAGCAGTTCCTGGCCGGCGAACTGGAACTCGAATTCAATCCGCAGGGCACGCTGGCCGAGCGCATCCGCGCCGGCGGCGCCGGGATTCCGGCCTTCTATACCAAGACCGGCGTCGGCACGCTGATCGCCGAGGGCAAGGAAGTGAAGGAATTCGACGGCGAGAAATACCTGATGGAGCGCGGGCTGTTCGCCGATCTGGCCATCGTCCACGCCTGGAAGGGCGACACCGCCGGCAATCTCATTTATCGCAAGACCGCGCGCAACTTCAATCCGATGATGGCGACCGCGGCGAAGATCACCGTGGCCGAGGTCGAGCATCTGGTGCCGGCCGGCGAGCTCGATCCCGATTGCATCCACACGCCCGGCATTTTCGTCAAGCGCATCATCGAGGTCGGCAACGCCAAGAAGCGCATCGAATTCCGCAACACACGCAAGCGCGGCAGCTCGGCGGCCGCCGCTGCAACCGGAGAGGAAGTCTGATGGCCTGGACCCGCGATCAAATGGCTGCCCGCGCCGCCAAGGAATTGCGCGACGGATATTATGTCAATCTCGGCATCGGGATTCCGACGCTGGTGTCGAACTACATCCCCGACGGCATCGACGTTCAGCTGCAGAGCGAGAACGGCATGCTCGGGATGGGGCCGTTCCCCTATGAGGGCGAGGAAGATCCCGACCTGATCAACGCCGGCAAGCAGACCGTCTCCGAATTGCCGACCACCAGCTATTTCTCGTCGGCCGATTCCTTCGGCATGGTGCGCGGCGGCCATATCGACCTGTCGATATTGGGCGCGATGCAGGTGGCGCAGAACGGCGATCTCGCCAACTGGATGATCCCCGGCAAGATGGTCAAGGGCATGGGCGGCGCGATGGATCTGGTCGCCGGCGTCAAGCGCGTGGTGGTCGTGATGGAGCATTCCGCCAAGGACGGCCCGAAACTCCTGAAGAAGTGCAACCTGCCGCTGACCGGCGAGAAGGTCGTCGACATGGTGGTGACGGATCTCGCGGTCTTCACCATCGACAAGCACGGCAAGGACGGCATGGCGCTGATCGAACTCGCCGACGGCGTCACGCTCGACGAGGTGAAGTCGAAGACCGAAGCCGATTTCCGGGTGGCGCTGAAGAACGCGTGAGCGTCGTAGTGCCGTAGCCCGGATGAGCGAAGCGAGATCCGGGAACGCACGTACCGCCGATCCCCGGATGTCGCTTCGCTCATCCGGGCTACGATTGCCCCTCGATCCGGTGCGAGGCCCTACGCCCGCGCCAGCGCGTGAGCGAACACCACTTCGATCAGGGTGCCCGAATGCGGGCCGGTCTTGATCTGGAACCGGGCGCGGTTGGCCTCGACCAGCGCCTTGGTCAGCGACAGGCTGACGCCGGAACTGTCGGAGGCCTGGTCCGACGGCGCCGGGGTCCGGAACGGCTCCATGGCGGCGGCGACTTCATTGTCGTTGAGCCCGTGGCCGGTATCGCGGACCCGCAGCACCACCTCGCCGAAATCCGATAACGCCGTGGAGACGATGACCTGGCCGCCGGCATTGGCGAGATGGATCGAATTGCCGATCAGGTTCAGCGTGATCTGGCGCAGCGCGCGGGCGTCGGCGACCACCGGCGGCAGCATATGCGCAAGCGAGGTGCGGATGATGATGCGTTCGCGGTTGGCCTGCGGCTGCATCACCGCGACGCATTGCTCGACGAGGTCGTTGAGGTTCTGGTTGGCGAAGGCAAGGTCGAGCTTGCCGGTCTCGATCCGGCTGAGATCGAGCAGGTCGTTGATGATGGCGATCACGCGCTCGCCGGAGGCGCGGATGTCCTTCATGTATTCGATGTAGCGCTCGTTGCCGAGCGCGCCGAACCGTTCGCCGATCATCACTTCGGCAAATCCGATGATGGCGTTGAGGGGCGTGCGGACCTCATGGCTGATCCGCGCCAGCATGTCGCTCTTGGCGTTGGCCGCGCGCTCGGCCAGCCGCCGCGCCTGCAATAGTTCGCTCTCGCTCTTTCTGGTTTGCGACAGGTCGCGAAACACCGCGAAGAAATTCGGCCCGTCTGCTTGCGTCCGGCCCATCGTCATCGACAGCGGGATCAGGCCGCCGCCGCGGACCTGGCCCAGCACCTCGCGGCCCTGCTCAAGCAGGCTGGCGACGCCGGAGCCCTTCAGGCTGTCGAGATAATCCTTGACCGCGCTTTGGCTTTCCGGCGCGAACAATTCGGTGAGCTTGCGCTGCACCAGTTCGGGCCCGTCATGGCCGAACAGCGCTTCGGCGCTGCGGTTGGCCGAATTGAGGTTGCCCTCGGCGTCGAACATCACGATGCCTTCGGCCGTGGTGTCGAGGATGGCGCCGAGTTCCTCGGCATTGGCGTGGCCGACGGCCGATGGGCCGGGGATCGTCGCAGTGGCGGGGATCGAAGGGGCCGCGACCGGCTCGGCGATCGCCGCGGCAACCGCCGTGCTCTCAGCGCCGGCGCTCGAGAAAATCAGGGCCAGCGCGGAATCATTGTCCCAGGAAATCGTATAGAGATGCGCCTGCGCCGCCGCGGCCGGCGTCTGGTCGGACGAGACTTGGGTTGCGGACGTTGCCGAAATCGTCACCGGCGTGCCGGTGCCCGATGTGCTGCTGGCATTGGAGACGCCGGGCTCGACATAGAGCGCGTCGAGACCGCCGGCCTCCTCGAGGGCGTGAAGGCTCGCATAGCCCATCCGCTCGAGAAACGCCGCGTTGGCATAGAGCAGCCGGTCGAGCCGGTAGATCAGCACGCCGACCGGGACCAGATCGAGCAGCGCCTTGTCGCGCCTTGTTTCGCCGCGCGCCGGCGCCTCGGGTTGGGCCAGCCACTGCGGTGGCTCGTGGACCTCGGGCATTTCGGGCGCCGCCGGCTGATCGGCGACGGCTTCCGGCGTGTCGGATACAGCGGGCGCCGCAGGCGCGCCGTTCTCGCTCTCGAGCCGGGCCGACAGTTGCCGGGCGAGCTCGTTGAAGGCGCTGTTCTCCACCGGGGTCAGCACCGGCGATTTCGATTCGCCGATGGGGCGGAACGGCAGCACGTTCTTCGGCGCGTCCTCGAGCCCTGGCTTGAGCAGTTCGTTGGGGGGTTCCACGGATGTTTCCAAATCGGTTTGGTGTGAAGTCTCGAAAGCCATCGGCGCGGATGGATCGGGAATGCTGGATGACGCACCGCTGGATTCGGCGGGCGGTATTTCCGCGGGCGAATCTTCGACGAACAAGTCCTCGGCAAGCAAATCAGCAGGCAAATCTTCAACGGACAAATCTTCAGCAGAAGATTCCTTGGCCGGTGATTCCGCAACCGGCAAATCTTGTCGTGAGGATTCCGCCGCGACCCTGTCGCTGGCGGGATCCGCCGCGACGATTGCGGCCGAAAGCGCCTGCGGCGGCGGCTCGCTGAACAATTCGAAGCGGCGCAGCGCGGCGAGCCGCGCCAGGCCGTCGAGATCGCGGCAGACCCCGAAGCCGCGATAGCCGGCAAAATTCCGCGCGCGATCGAACACCGGCAGTCCCGACAATTCCACCGGCAGCCGGCCGCCGCCGTCGACCGGCCAGTTCAGGATGATGCCGCTCCAGGTGTCGCGGGTGGCGACCGCCTTGAGCACGCGGCCCTCGGGGTCGAGCCCGAACACCGCGGCGATTTCGCTCCACAACCGGCCGAAGCCCGCCGCGGTGCGCGAGCCGATCAGGCGGGTGAATTCGTCGGAGCCGAGCGTGAAGCGGCCGTCGGCATCCATCTGCCACATGAAGCGCAGCGGATGCCGCCGCGTATTCGGCGCGGGCTGGTCGAGCCATGACAGCGCCTTGACAGGTTGCGCCGCGCCCGGCGCCGCAGCGGACGCTTCGATCGGCGGTGGTGGCGGCGCGGCGGCGGCAGGTGCCGGCTGTTCGCCAACGGCTTCGATTTCGGGAGAGGCTTCGTTTGGATAAATGGCGCTGTCGGGTGTCACGTCTTGCGCCGATACATGTTGCCCCAATTCTTGCGCCGGCTCTTCCACGAACTCATCGACCAGCGCAAATTCCGCCGGTGCTTCGCCCGTTGTCGCCGGTTCCTCGTAATCAGGCGCCGGCTGCGGCGCTGGTTGCCGGCCTCGAGGGTTGCTGCGGGTTCTTCCGCGAAGTCATCGACCAGCGCGAATTCGGCCGGTGCTTCGCCTGTGGTCGCCGGTTGCTCGTAAGCCGGTATCGGTTGCTCCGCCGCCGGCGCCGACGGCTGCGGTGGCGGCTCGACCGGGGTGGCGTGCACGGCGTGAAAATGCGCCTGCGTGGTTGCGCCCGGCACGATCAGCGCCACCAGGCCGACATCCGCGCCGGTGCCGACCCGTTGCAGCACCAGATGGCCGATGCCGATCGGCGTCTCGACGCGGCCCTGCTTCAGCGCGTCGTTGCGCGCATCGTCAAGGCCCGCCTCGGTGAGATTGCGGAAACCGAGCAGCGATCGGGCGCCGTCGCTGGCGCCGATGAACAGGCCGTCGCGCGCGAAGGCCGCGATCGGCGTATCGATGCCTTCGACCAGGCGTTGCAGCCGTTCGACCAGCGGCATCGCGCGGCCGACCGGCTCAGCGGCCGCCACCAGAATGCCGTGGCTGCCATCGGCAAAATCGAGCCGCGCGCAGCCGCAGGTGACAAGCGTGCCGAGCGCGGCACCGAAACCGCGCAGCCGCTCCAGCCGGAACCCGCCGGTTGCCGGCAGCCGGCCGGCGAGCTGCGCGACCTGGCGCCGGTGCTGGTCCGCCGGGCCGAATGTCTTGGCGGCGAGGACGGCGGCATTGGCGGCGCCGAACAGCCGGGCGCCGACCGGATTGGCCCATAAAATCCGGGTGCCGTCGGTCGACCACAGCCATGCGGGCAGGGCGCTTGTCGCATGCACCGCCAGTCGCGGATCGCCGACGCCTCGCAACTGAAATTCCGCGTTATTCATCGATATGACATGACCGCACGAGTTGGGCTGCTGCCCGGTAATGGCGACAGGGTTCGGCGGCCAAACGATGACAGCCTTAACGGAAGGTTAGTATCGCGCGCGGGAGACGGCAGGTCCACGGCCTGAACCTCGCCAGGCCACCGAAAGCCGCGATAACCTTAATTAGAGCGTTTTCGAGCGAAGTGGATACCGGTTCGCGTGAAGAAAACGCGTCAAAACAAAATGGCCTGAATCTCGGGAATGTGTCTGAACGCTCGCGCGCAGAATCCCGTTGGGGTGTTGAAAAAGGCGCGCAGAGGTCCACGATGGGGAACCCTGCGGGACGCGGCGCGAAGCCGCGAAACCGGAGGCTAGCCGAACGGAAGCCGGGGCGGTGGATGGGGCCTGGATTTGCGCAGCAGAAACAGCACACAGGAGTGGCATCATGAGCGAAGATGGGCATAGCCGTTTCGAGATTCCAAAGGAAATGCGATCGATGGCCGAGGCGAGCTTCGAGCAGGCCCGCAAGTCGTTCGAGAAATTCCTCGTAGGCGCGCAAGCGACCGCGGGCGCGATCGAGGAGCGGGGCGCGACGGTTCGCGCCGGCGCCAAGGACATCGGCGCCAAGGCGATATCCTATGCCGAAAAGAACGTGCAGGCCTCGCTGGATTATGCGCAGGCGCTGCTGCATGCCAAGGACCTGACCGAAGTGATGCGGCTGCACAGCGAATATGTGGGAACGCAGATGCGCTCGCTGGCCGAACAGGCGAGCGAGATGGGCCAGGCCGTCAGCCGCGCGGCGATGGATGCGGCCAAGCCCAAAAGCTAGGTTTACCTCGCCCCGCTTGCGGGGAGAGGTCGGATGGCCTCGGCGGCGCGAAGCGTCGTCCGGTGCAATCCGGGTGAGGGGGCCTCTCCGCGAGTTCGGAGTTGGCGGCTCTGGACCTCAAAACCGAGCCGAAAAGGTCAAGTTTCGGAGCTTCTGGACCGATCTTGGCCGCTCGACGGTGCTTTGCCGCCGGAAACGCGGTTTGATCCGGGTCAAAATGCCGCGACGCACATTAAATTTCGTTGCGTTGCACAAAATTGACATGATATGTGTATTTACTACTGGTTGCCCGAGGAAGGGCATTCCCGTGACCCGGTCTGCGTAAATCCAAGTCGGCGTTCGCAGCGTTTTGGCTGTCGGGCGTTGGGGTCACATTTCACCCCTGTTTCCGAAAGATGCATGCCATGGCTAATCCCTCCGACCCGTTCTCCTCCTCCGTGATCCCGTTCGAAGTTCCCGAGCAGATGCGCGCCTTCGCCGAAAAGGGCGTCTCCCAGGCCCGCGACAACTACGCCAAGTTCAAGGATGTCGCCGAAAGCCACAACGGCACCATCGAGGCGGTGTTCACGACCGCCAGCAAGGGCGCCAGCGAATACTCCGCCAAGCTGATCGAGATGATGAAGGCCAGCACCACCGCGAACCTCGACTTCGCGCAATCCCTGTTCGGCGTGAAATCGCCCTCCGAAGTGATGGAGCTGTGGACTTCCCACGCCCGCAAGCAGTTCGAGACCTTCACGGCGAACACCAAGGAGCTCGCCGAATTGACCCAGCGGGTTGCGACCGAAACCGTCGAGCCCATCAAGGCCAATGCGACCAAGCTGTTCAAGCCGGCCGCCTGATCGAGCGGCGTTCTGATCGAGCGCCGTTCCCGTTCCAAAAAAGGCCCGGGCGCCCAGCCCGGGCTTTTTGCTTGTGGGGCGAAGGCCAAAAGCCTCAGCTCGGAAGCCGTTCATAAGTACCTGGGCTTTGGGTCCTGCGATCGCAAGAAAGGCGCCGGATGGTGCCGCCGCGGCCTTGCCAAAGCGCGGCGTTGCACCTAGTTTCCGGCCCGTTCGGGGGCCCGTTTTTCGGGGCCGCGCAAGGGATGCAGTTGTAGCTCAGTTGGTTAGAGCGCCTGTCTGTGGAACAGGAGGTCGGTGGTTCGAGCCCACCCAACTG
>CAWEYJ010000021.1:0-69851 GCA_963813165.1 uncultured Pseudomonadota bacterium
CCCCGCCGCCAGTGCAACGGCACCGGAACCATCAAATCGGCCTCGTCGAGCAATTCCCGGCCGGCGCGTGCCATCCAGCGGCCCATCGCGGGGGCCAGATCGGTGCGATCCTGGTATTTCAGGGCGTGCACCAGCGTGCGCGCGACATCGTCATAGCGCACCGCGGCCCGGGCACGCGCATAGGCCGGCGGATCGGAGATCGCTTCCATCGACAGCAGGCCGGGGCCGGGATCGTAGACAAAGGGAATGCCGAGGCGGGGGCAAAACGGCGGCGCGATGAACGACAGTTTCGCCCAGCAGGTGGCGCAGACGCCTTCGCCATCGACCGGCTCGCGGCAGGCGACGCACAGTGTCGGCAGCGCGATGTCGAGCGCGAGCCGTGCCGCATGCGACCATGCGCCACGGCACGCACTCAGCGCACCGCGCAGGTGGGTCGCGACGGAACGGGATGGTGAGGTCTCGGCGTCCATGGGTCGAGGCTAGCGCCGGGGCGTGCGGGGCTCAAGCGGCAAAGGGCAGCGGCGCATTCCCCGGATTGCCAGATCCGGGAAGACCGGCGTACCAAGCCGCATGACACCAACTCCGACCACCGCCCCCGTCCTATTCGACCGCGCCATGCTGCGCGCTCGACAGGATCGGGCGCGGCGTAGCGAGCCTGCGACCTTCCTGCTCGACCGCGTCGCCGAGGATATGGAGGAGCGGCTGCACGCGGTGCTGCGGGAGTTTGCTGACGCCGCCGATATCTGGACGCCGGGCGACATCTTGCGAAAAACGTCACGCGATCGTTTCAAGTCGGTCACGCCGATCGCCCTGGATGAGACCGGGCGGGAAGCTCTTCCGCTGCAGCCGGAATCGCTCGATCTTGCGGTTTCCGCGCTGGCCTTTCAGTTCGTCAACGATCTGCCCGGCGTGCTCTCACAAATCCGCCGCGCCTTGCGGCCCGACGGGCTGTTGCTGGCGGCGATGTTCGGCGGCGACACGCTGACCGAGCTGCGGCAATGTTTTGCGGCCGCCGAAGCCGAATGCGAGGGCGGCGTGTCACCCCGGGTTGCGCCATTTGCCGATCTGCGCGATGTCGGCGCGCTGTTGCAGCGCGCAGGTTTTGCCCTGCCGGTCACCGACGTCGATCGCGCGGTGGTGCGCTACGACAGCGCATTTGCGTTGATGCAGGATCTGCGGCGCATGGGCGCGACCAATATCCTGATGGAGCGGCGGCGGACGCCGACGCGTCGCGCCACCATGCTGCGGATGGCGCAGATCTACGGCGAACGCTTTGCCGATTCCGACGGCCGCATCCGCGCCACCTTCGATGTGATCTGGCTGTCGGGCTGGGCGCCGCATCCGAGCCAGCAAAAGCCGCTGCCGCCGGGCTCGGCAAAAGCGAGTCTGGCGGAGGCGGTGAGGAAGCTGAAGCTCGAATGATCGCGTCCCGGACGCTGCGCACCACGCCGCAAACGCGGCGCGCTACGCAGCGTCCGGGGCACGACGAGTTCACATCAGCAAATCGATCAGATGCGGGATCAGCGGAAGGTCCGCCGGCGGCATCGGGTAGTCGCGCAGCTTGTTGGCGCGGACCCAGGCGAGCTTCTGGCCTTCGCGCGCGATCACCTCGCCGTCCCAGCGCCGGCAGATATAGAGCGGCATCAGAAGATGAAAGTCATCATAGGCATGGCTGGCAAAGGTCAGCGGCGCGAGGCAGGCCTCGCTGACGCTGATGCCGATTTCCTCGTGCAGTTCGCGGATCAGGGTCTGCTCCGGCCGCTCGCCGGGCTCGACCTTGCCGCCGGGAAATTCCCACAGCCCCGCCAGCGCCTTGCCCTCCGGCCGCTGCGCGATCAGCACGCGCTTGTCGGCGTCAAGCAGCGCGCAGGCAACCACGAGGATGAGTTTGATGTCCGCCATGTGCTGCAGATGCTCTGGAGGTCAGTAACAGTGCGAGGAATTAACCGCACTGCCGCGAAGGCCGCTCACGACCGGTAGTCGCCGTTGATCGCGACGTATTCCTTGGTGAGATCGCAGGTCAGGACCCGGTCGCGCCCCTTGCCCAGGCCAAGTGCGATCTTGATCTGGATTTTCGGGTTCTTCATCGCGGCCGAAACTTCGGCCTCGTTATAAGACGGATCGCGCGCACCTCGGCTGGCGACGCGGATGCCGTTGAACGAGATCGAGAGCTTGTCGCGGTTGGCGGGCTCGCCGGCCTTGCCGACCGCCATCACCACGCGGCCCCAATTGGCGTCCTCGCCGGCGATCGCGGTCTTCACCAGCGGCGAATTCGCCACCGACATCGCGATCCTGCGCGCCGAGGCTTTCGACACCGCACCGTCGACGATGATCTCGACCAGCTTGCGCGCGCCTTCGCCGTCCCGCGCCACCTGCTCGGCGAGATCGGCGAGCACGGCGCGGAACGCCTTGGCGAAGCCGGTCAGCCGGGGATCGTTGGCGCGGCTGATTTTCGGCGCGCCATTCGCGGCCGCCGCACCTGTGGCGAACGCCAGCAACGTATCCGAGGTCGAGGTGTCGCCATCGATGGTGACGGCATTGAAGGTGTCTTCCACGCCGCTCTTCAGCAGCGATTGCAGCGCGCCCGCCGCGATCGGCGCATCGGTGAACACGAAGGCCAGCATGGTCGCCATGTCGGGCGCAATCATGCCCGCACCCTTGGCCATGCCGTTGATCGTGACCATCGCCTTGCCGAGCTTTACCGTGGCGGTTGCGACCTTGGGAAAGGTGTCGGTGGTCATGATCGCTTTGGCCGCGCTCATCCATTCGCCGGGTGCGGCGTTTTCCGCCAGCGTGCCGAGCACGCCATTGAATTTGGTGGCGTCGAGCGGTTCGCCGATCACGCCGGTGGAGGCGAGAAACACCTCATGGGTGCCGCACGCCAGCGCCCTGGCGGCGATCGAAGCCGTCAGTGTCGTCGCCTGCCGTCCGGTCTTGCCGGTAAAGGCATTGGCGTTGCCGGAATTCACCACCAACGCGCGGGCCGATCCCCCCTTGGAAGAGCCGCTGCGGCTTAATTTGGCGCGGCACCATTCAACCGGCGCGGACGGGCATTTCGATTTGGTGAAGACGCCGGCGACCGTGGTGCCCTTGTCCATGACCGCGAGCAAAACGTCGGTGCGGTCCTTGTAGCGGATGCCGGCCGCAGCGGTCGCGAGCTTCACGCCCGAGATCGCCGGCATATCGGGGACGTGGGTCGGAGCGAGAGGAGAGACAGCGCTGGCCATGGGGCATAATCCGAAAAAGCGGCAGGACTAAACAGATCGTGATCGCCGGATTGACTCCGGTGATCCACGTCTTTCTCGCCGTACGGCGCAAGACGTAATGGCCGGAATCAATCCGGCCATCACCATCGTAGATACTATTGGCTTCGGGGAAGTGACAGCAGATTGTTACTTCTTCGCAGGCGCCATCTTGTTGTCGGCGGGCTTGGCGGCATCCGGCTTGGCGTCCGTCGCCGCCGCATCGGGCTTGTCCATGCGCTCGACCTTTGCGGTTTCGCGCAGCTTGGCCACGTAGTCAGCCTGCGCCTTGCGCGTCACATAGGTCTCGATCTGGGCCTTGACCTGGGTAAAGTCGGGCGGCTTGCGGTCGCGCTTTTCCTCGACCTTGATGATATGCCAGCCAAACTGCGACTTCACCGGATCGGAAATCTTGCCGGGCTCGAGCGCAAAGGCGACCGCGGAGAATTCCGGCACCATCTGGTCCTTGGTGAAGAAACCGAGATCGCCGCCATCGGACGCGCCGGGATCCTTGGATTTCTTCTTGGCGAGTTCGGCAAAATCGGCGCCCTTCTTGAGCTCTTCCTCGATCGCCTTGGCCTCGTCCTCGGTCTCGACCAGGATATGCCGGGCGCGAACTTCCTGTTCGCCGGAAATCTGCTTGGCGGCCTCGTCATAGACCTTCTTCATGGCCTCGTCGGTGGTCGCGGCCTTGCCCTCGACCGCCAGCAGATTGTCCATCAGGAGCCGGTTGCGCGCGAAGGCGAGACGGGCCTTGAAGTCGTCGCGGTCCTCGATCTTCTTGGCTTCGGCGGCCTTGGCGACGATCTTCATGTCGATCAGGAACGACAGCACGTTTTCCTGCTTGGTCGCGGGGTCCATCTGCGCGAGGCTGGGGCCCAGTTCCTCCTCGGCGAGCGCCATGTCGCTTTGGCGGATCTCGGCGCCGTTCACCTTGGCGAGCACCGGGTTCGCGTCATCGGCGCGTGCCGGCAGGCCGGCGAGCAGAACCATCGCCAGACAGCCTGCGAGGGCGGCAGAAGCGAGGCCGAGGCGCGGTCCGGTTTTCGTTTCCGGGAACGAGGTGGTCATGGAAAATCCTTATCCTGAAAGATGGGGCTGTTTGGAGCGGCGGGACACTCGCCCAATCAGGTGGCCTTGGCAACGCGAAAAGTCTGTCAAAATGATGAAATCCTTGAAAGGCTGGCGGCATGCTTTCCGAATTCGTGGTCCATTGCAGCGCACTCCGATCAGGATTTTGGCAGCCAGGGGTATGCGCAAAAAGGATCGGGGTTCCCAGGGCCGCCGTTCGATTTCGGGCCCCTCGAACAGGCGCGCCGCGACCGCTGCGGGACTTCAAATCAGTGGCCCCGGCCGCCGTTGACAAGCCCGTAGGCCAGCCATATCTCTCCCCGGCCGGGTCAATGGCGATAGCGCGTATTTGGCTGCGTTTTTGCCTTTTGAACCTTGGATTGCTGAATTCCCACTCATTTGGCGGATGCTCCCGGATCGGGGCCTGCTTGGCGACGCGTCACGATGAGTTGATAGGCAGACTGGTGGACCACGTCATGGCTGCAACGCCGAACCGCATCGACAAGAATTTGGACAGGAATTTGGCATGATCGGCGCGCTCGCCCGCAAGTTTTTCGGCTCCGCCAATGACCGGCGGATCAAGGGATACCAGTCCCGCGTCGACGCCATCAATGCGCTTGAACCCGAGCTCTCAGCCCTTTCCGACGACGCGCTGAAAGCGCGCACCGCCGAATTCCGGAAACAACTCGCCGACGGCAAGACCCTCGACGACATCCTGGTTCCGGCCTTCGCCACCGTGCGCGAGGCGGCCAAGCGCACGCTCGGCCAGCGGCATTTCGACGTCCAGCTGATCGGCGGCATGGTGCTGCATGAAGGCGACATTGCCGAGATGAAGACCGGCGAAGGCAAGACGCTGGTCGCCACGCTTGCGGTCTATCTCAATGCGCTGGCCGGCAAGGGCGTCCATGTCGTCACCGTCAACGATTACCTCGCCCGGCGCGACTCCGAATGGATGGGGCAGATCTACGGTTTCCTCGGCATGACCACCGGCGTGATCGTCCACGGTCTCGACGACAACGAGCGCAAGGAAGCCTATTCACGCGACATCACCTACGGCACCAACAACGAATACGGCTTCGACTATCTGCGCGACAACATGAAGTACCGCCTGGAGGACATGGTCCAGCGCGGCCACTTCTACGCCATCGTCGACGAAGTCGATTCGATCCTGATCGACGAGGCGCGCACGCCGCTGATCATCTCCGGCCCGCTCGACGACCGCTCGGAATTCTACAACACCATCGACACCTTCTTTCCCCAGCTCGACAAGACCGACTACGACGTCGACGAGAAACAGCGTACGGTGACGCTGACCGAAGCCGGCATGGAAAAGATCGAGACGCTGCTGCGCGACGCCGGCCAGCTCAAGGGTGACTCGCTTTACGACGTCGAGAACGTCTCGGTCGTCCATCACATCAATCAGGCGCTGCGCGCCCATTCGCTGTTTGCGCGCGACAAGGATTACATCGTCCGCGACGGCGAGGTCATCATCATCGACGAGTTCACCGGCCGCATGATGCAGGGCCGCCGCTATTCCGAAGGCCTGCATCAGGCGCTGGAAGCCAAGGAACACGTCCAGGTTCAGCCGGAAAACCAGACGCTGGCCTCGATCACGTTCCAGAACTATTTCCGGATGTACGAAAAGCTCGCCGGCATGACCGGCACGGCGTTGACCGAAGCCGACGAGCTGTTCGACATCTACAAGCTCGAGGTCGTGGAAATCCCGACCAACGTGCCGGTGGCGCGCCTCGACGAGGACGACGAGGTCTACCGCACCCAGAACGAGAAATATGCCGCGATCCTGGCCGAGGTCGAGCGCGCCAATGCGCGGCTGCAGCCGGTGCTGGTGGGTACCGCCTCGATCGAAAAATCCGAGGTGCTCGCCGAGTACCTGAAAAAGCACGGCTACAAGCAGATCGATTTCGGCAACGAAAACGCGATGGAGAAGCTTTACGCCGCGGCCCGCGCCGGCAAGCCGGCGAAGCTGTTCGCGGTATTGAACGCGCGCTTCCACGAACAGGAAGCCTATATCGTTGCCGAGGCCGGCGTACCCGGCGCGATCACGATCGCGACCAACATGGCCGGCCGCGGCACCGACATCAAGCTCGGCGGCTCGCTCGAAATGCGTCTCCTGCACGAGACCGCCGGCATCACCGACGAGGCCGAGAAGGCCGCGAAGATCGAACGCATCAAGGCCGACGTCGAGCGCTTCCGCGACATCGTGCTGAAGGCCGAGGATGTGGTCGAGGTCGAGCCCGCCAAGGGGTCGAAGCCTGCCAAGACCGTGACCCGGCCGGGCGGCCTCTACATCATCGGCTCCGAGCGCCACGAATCGCGGCGCATCGACAACCAGCTGCGCGGCCGATCCGGACGCCAGGGCGACCCCGGACGCTCGAAATTCTTCCTGTCGCTGGAAGACGATCTGATGCGGATTTTCGGCTCCGACCGGCTCGATTCCATGCTGACGCGGCTCGGCCTGAAGGATGGCGAGGCCATCATCCATCCCTGGATCAACAAGGCGCTGGAAAAGGCGCAGCAGAAGGTCGAGGCCCGCAACTTCGACATCCGCAAGAACCTGCTGAAATTCGACAACGTCCAGAACGACCAGCGCAAGGTGATCTTCGACCAGCGCGTCGATCTGATGAAGGACGATAGCGTCGCCGAAACCGTCGCCGACATGCGCCGCGCCTTTGTCGAGGACGTCGTCACCAAGCATGTGCCCGAACACGCTTATGCCGAGCAGTGGCACGTCGCCGAGCTGAAGGAAGAGCTGAAGCGTGTGCTCGACGTCGACCTGCCGGTCGATCAATGGGCCAAGGAAGAAGGCATCGCCGACGAGGAATTGCTGTCGCGTATCGAGAGCCGCGTCGACGAGCACATGGCGGCGAAGGTGGCGCAGTGGGGTCCCGACGTGATGCGTTACGTCGAAAAGACCATCCTGCTGCAGACCCTCGATCATCTGTGGCGCGAGCATCTGGTGATGCTGGATCATCTGCGGCAGGTGATCGGCCTGCGCGGCTACGGCCAGCGCGATCCGCTGCAGGAGTACAAGTCCGAGGCATTCAGCCTGTTCGAGGCCATGATCGCGCATCTGCGCGAGGCGGTGACGGCGCAGCTGATGCGCGTCGAAATCGTGCCGCCGGAAGATCGGCAGCCGGTATTGCCGGCCATGGAAGCGCACAAGCTCGATCCGACCACGGGCGAGGACGAGATGGCGTTCGCCAATGCTTCGCTGGTGCCCGCGGCCACCGCCGACCGCGATCCCAAAAATCCGGCAAGCTGGGGCAAGATTGGCCGCAACGAGGATTGTCCCTGCGGCTCGGGCAGGAAGTACAAGCACTGCCACGGCAAATATGCCTGAAGCAGGCGGTCCGCGCCGGCAAGGTCGAACGTGAATCGGAAACGGGACGCCGTTTCATGACGTCTGCCCGGTAACAATGCCGTTTCCATGCTCGGCCCGGAGCGAGATGAAAACGCTGCGGGCGTAGAGTTCGAGGCAGCCTTCCTACCCGAAAACCACCTCGTGCCGCATCACGAACGGCGCAAGCAGCGTGTGCACTTCGTTCGCAATTGCCTCGCGTTGATCCTCCGGCACTCGCTGCAGCGTGACGGTCGCGATGCTGCCGTGGCTGCCGTGCGCGCCGACCTTCACGCTGCAATCGATGCCGCGATCGCGAAGCGGCGCCAGGATAGTGGTGAAGACGCGCCTTGCGGCGTCCCAGCGCAGTTGCGGCTTGAACACCTTGCCGACGCCGGTCAGCGGCATCGGATCGATCGGGACGATCTGTACGGGAGCGGCGGCGCGCTCGGGCGTGCGCTCGCGCACCCATGCCTCGAGTTCACCGGGCTGCACGCTCGCGCCCGGCTTCAATTGCACATAGCCGATCGGCAGTTCGCCCGCATAGGCGTCGGGCTGGCCGACCACGGCGGCAAATCCCACGGCGGGATGCTGGAACATGATGTCCTCGATGGGGCCGGGGTCGATGTTGTGACCGCCGCGGATCACGAGGTCCTTGGCGCGGCCGGTGATCCAGAGATAGCCGTCGGCATCGAGGCGGCCGAGATCACCGGAATTGACCCAATGGCCGTCGACGAAGGCGCCCACATTGTGCGCTTCGTTGAGATAGCCGCCGAACACGCCGGGCCCGGCCATGGTGACGACGCCGATCTCGTCGGTGGCGCAGTCGCGCTCGAAGCGGCCATCGGCGTCGAGCTTGACGATGCGAACCCGGCTGTAGGGCACCGGCAGGCCGGCAGAGCCTATCCGGATCGGACGATCCGGATAGGCAATGGTATGGACGCTCGAGGTTTCCGTCATGCCGTAGACCTCGAGCACCGGCAGCTTGAACTTGTCCTGGATCGCCTTGCCCACCGCCACAGGGATCGCCGATCCGCCGGCGGCGGCGCATTGCAGGCTCGAGATGTCGGCGTTGCCGGGCGGGATGCCGAGCGCCGCCGCCAAGACCGTCGGCACGCCCGACAGCGCGTGCGGCCTGAAGCGTTCGACCAGGCCCCAGATGTTCTTGACCGAGGCTGGATTGCGCCATCCCGAAGGCGACAGCACGACCAGGCAGCCGCCGCCCGCCAGCGTGGCGAGCGCCTGCGTCAGCGAGCCGCCGACATGGAACAGCGGCATGCCGAACAACAGATTGATCCCGGGCTCCGACTTGAGCACGAGGTTGATGACCCAGGCCTGGTAGACCTGGTTGGCGTGGGTGTGGCGCACGAGTTTCGGCGTGCCGGTGGTGCCGCCGGTGTGAAAATACGCGGCGATGTCGCCGCCCGAGATTTTGCGGCCGCTCACCAGCCGGTCGGACGGCTGCGTCTCGATCAATTTGGCGAACGAGTGAATGCCGCTTGCGGGATCGCCGGGACCGACCTGCACGATCGCCTTCAGGTGCTTGAGATGTTTGCGCACCTGCTCGACCTTCTGCCAGATGTCGGTGCCCGGCATCGGTCCAAGCGCCACCAGCACCGTCGTGCCCGCGGCTTCCAGGATTTCCGCAATCTGATGCGGCTCCAATAGCGGGTTGACCGGATTGGCGATGCCGGCGGCTTCGGCGCCGAACAGCGTGATGAACGCTTCCGGCAACAGCGGCAACATGAAGCTCACGACATCGTCTTTGCGGACGCCGAGCGCATGGAACATGTTGGCGGCCTGCGTCAGCCGGGCGAAGAAGTCGCGGTGGGTGATGACGAGCGGCGTATCGGCCGGGTCGGCGTTGGGCAGGAACTGGATCGCGGGTGCATCGGGATTGTGGGACGCGCCGAGCCTGATCGCATCATAGGTGCTCGCCGCCGCGATGCGGTCGAGATAGGGAATTTGTTCGAAGGCGCGGACGTCGGCGTCCGTGGCCAGATTCGGATATTCGCTGCCGATCGCGCGATCGAGCAGGTGAATGCCTGCCATGGTTTTTTGCTCCTCCCGGTGATCCCCTGCCGCGGCCGTCGGTCGGGCCGTTCTATGGATCGAAGGCTGACAGAATGATCAATAATCGGCGGCGCGTCCATTTCCGGTTTGCCCCGCGTCGGGCAAATCGGATCGATTTTGCCGGACCGCGCCGTCACGAATCAGGCGGCCCCGCGTGCTTGCAGGCTGTTTGAAATTCAAACTGGAAATCGCGTGCGTGACGCGGATGACGGGGGCCTTACTTGGTCGCCGAGAAGCGGTTCTCAAACGAATTGGCCTGTACGATCGGCTGCGAACCGGCGACGACGGTGTCGTTCGCCGCGGCAGCCGCCGTATCCGAATTGCCCGAGAGCGATGGTTTCAATGGCGGGCGGCCGGATGCCTGTTTGGTATCCGACTTCGGGGCCGTTGCCATCTTCGCCGATGCTTCCGGGTGCTGCGGCTCGTGGCGCTTGGTCTCGTTAATTCTGGGCTTCGCCGAAGCCACTGGCTGGGGTTGGGGCGGCACGCTGGCACTGGCATCCGCCGCGCCGCCGAGCCCCACCTTGCGGGCGAGATCACTAAAGAAGCCGCCAGATGGCGCATCGGGCGCCGCCGACGCCACATGCGCGGAGGAGGTGGTCGAGGCCACCAGCGGCTCATCCGGCGACGTCACCGGCCCGCGCGGCGGATTGACGTGATCCATAGGGATTGTTCCGGGCAACCGCTCGCGCATCAGCGACAGGCTCCGGCCTTCGCCGCTCTCCGACAATCCGGTATTGCCGTTGGGTAACGCGGCGGCGAATATCCGGTTCATGCCGCCGTCGATGCCGGTGTTCAACCGGGCGACCGGCGTTCCCTTGGAAATCAGCTTGGCAGTCTCGGCCTCGTCGGCCTGTTCCTTCTCGCGAACGGCGCTGGCGACTTCGTCCGGGATGACATAAGCGGGGCACTTGGCCGACGCATCGAACACCGGATCCCGCGTCGCGTTCGGCGGCTTCACGGCATCGAAGACATATCTCTTTTCACAGAAATCGACCTTCGGTTCCTGCCGCGTCACCTCGAAATCGTCGTAGCCTTCCTTGATCATCTTCCAGAACGGCATGTTCGGATTGTTGCGATGCTTGGCCATGTTGATCGGCGTCATGCGGAACGGATAGGCCTGGAACTGGAACGCGCGCTGACCGCCGAAAAAGGACTCTCGCCCCAAAGAGTAGATTTCCGCGATCTGTTCATCGGTCATCGCGTAGCAGCCGCGCGACGAGCAGTCGCCATGCACCATCAACTGGGAACCGCTGCGCCCGAGCGCCCGGTCGTAGGCATTGGGGAAGCCGGTGTTGAACGAAAGATAATACGCCGACTGCGGGTTCATCTGCGCCGGTGTGATCGAATAGAAGCCTTCCGGCGCCTGGCGGTCGCCTTCCCTGACCTTGGGCCCGAGGTCCCCCGACCAGCGGCAAATCGGATAAGTCTTCAACAGCGCGAAGTGGCCGGAGCGATCCTGCTTCCAGACCTCGAGCTCGGCTTCCTGCTTGAACAGCCGAACCAGAATCGGCGATTGCAGGTCCATGTCTTTCGACACCATCTCGGCGAGGAGCTTTGGCGGGACGGGCTGGTTGGCCTTGGCGTTATTCGCCAGCGAGATTTCATCGCTGTTGCAGCCGGCCAAGACCGCGCCTGCCGCGAGCACGGCCGAGGTAATGAGCGCGCGAAACAGCGAGCGATCGATCAATGCAAAGCTCCACACCCGGCAGGCAGTCTTCGCGCCCCAATTATAGCGTTCATGCCCTGAAGCCATTGAATAAAATACTATCCTTTGGCCTCCGCGCCCGCAAGCCAACCGCGGCATCGCGGCGGGATCCAACCCGAGCATGGTCAACAGACATTAAATATCGGCGTCACGGCCTAATTGCGACCAAAATGGCCGATTTTCGATAGCCTAGGGGGCTCCGGGCGGCGGTCATGGCGGGTTTTATCGCGCGGCCGCCGGTTTCAACCCAGCTTTCGGCCAATATCGAGGAATTTCTGCCGCCGCTGCTTGCGAATCAGGTCCGGAGCCAGATTGCGCAGATCGTTGAGGGCGAACGCAATGGCGTCGCCGCTGGTCGCGATCATGGCACTGGGATCGCGATGCGCGCCGCCCGCCGGCTCCCTCAGAATGGAATCGATCACGCCGAAGCGCTGAAGGTCCTGCGCGGTGATCTTCATATTGGTGGCGGCTTCCTGGGCCTTGGTGCCGTCGCGCCACAGGATCGAGGATGCCGCCTCCGGCGAAATCACGCTGTAGATGGCATGTTCGAGCATCAACACGCGGTTGGCCGTGGCGATGGCGATGGCGCCACCCGAGCCACCCTCGCCGATGATGACGGCGACATTGGCGACGCCCAGCGACAAGCAGGCGTCGGTCGAGCGCGCGATCGCTTCGGCCTGGCCGCGTTCCTCGGCACCGATGCCGGGATAGGCGCCGGCGGTATCCACCAGCGACAGCACGGGAATGCCGAACCGGTCGGCCATTTCCATCAGCCGCACCGCCTTGCGATAGCCTTCCGGACGCGCCATGCCGAAATTATGCTTGAGCCGGCTCTCGGTGGTGGCGCCTTTTTCCTGGCCGAGGACGCAGATGCTTTCGCCGCGGAAGCGGCCGAAACCGCCCATCAGCGCTTCGTCCTCGCCGAACTTGCGGTCGCCCGCCAGGGGTGTGAATTCGGTGATCAGCGCGTTGATGTAATCGACGCAATGCGGCCGCTGCGGGTGGCGCGCCACCTGGGTTTTCTGCCACGGCGTCAGGTTGGCGTAGAGATCGCTCAGCGCCTGCGCGGCCTTGTCCTCGATCCGCGAAATCTCATCGCCGATGTCGCTGCCGGATGCCGCCAGCGCGCGCAATTCGTCGACCTTGGAGTCGAGTTCGGCGATCGGCTTTTCAAAATCGAGATAGCTGCGCATGGGATCCGGCATCAATTCAATATAAGGACGAACCCGCTTGCAGGCGAAGCGGATTTCGGTTCGCTGGAAACGCACGTATTTTCAGACACTTAGCGCGCATTCTGACGCAAAATGGGACCGTCTTGCCGGGCGCGCAAGGAGATCGCGGGCGGGAACGGTTGTTTCACGGCAGAAGCCGCCGAAGTCAAGGCGCAGTGCCAGGAGCGGAGCAGGGACGGTGATGGCCTACTTCTCCGCCAGCGGGTGCAGATCGCGCACCAGGCTCTTCAGCCGTTCCTCCACCACATGGGTATAGATCTGCGTGGTCGAGATGTCGGTATGGCCGAGCAGCGTCTGCACGATGCGCAAATCGGCGCCGTTATGCAAAAGATGGCTGGCGAAGGCGTGGCGCAGCACGTGCGGGCTGACCAGCCGCGGCGCCAGACCGGCGGCCGCCGCCAGCTCCTTCAGGTCGCGTGCGAAATGCTGCCGGGTCAAATGTCCGCTCTCGCCGAACGAGGGAAACAGCCATTTCGAGGCTGAGTTGTTCTTCGGTGCCGGGCCGCTGCTCTTTTTCTCCTGCTTCAGCGCTTGCATCGCCGCGAGGTAGTCGGCCATCGCCTGTCGCGAGGGCTCGTTCAGCGGCACCAGCCGTTCCTTGTCACCCTTGCCGCGGACCACGATCATTCGGGCGTCGCGACGCGATGCCGAGAGCGGCAGCGCCACCAGTTCGGATACCCGCAGGCCGGTGGCATAGAGCACCTCGAGCAGGCAATACATGCGCTGCGCGCGAAGCCGTTGCAGCGCAGAGGCTTCCGGCGCATCGGCCAGCGCCTTGGCGCGCACCAGCAGGCGATCGACGTCAGAGATCGACAGCACCTTCGGCAGGCCGCGGCCGCGCTTCGGGCCGGACAGGATCGCCGCCGGATCGTCGCTGCGAATCCGTTCGTGCAGCAGGAAGCGAAACAGATGCCGCATCGCCGACAGCCGGCGCGCCACGCTCGATGACTTGAAGCCGCGCGCGTCCAGATCGGCGAGGTAGTCCCGCAGTGCCTGGGTTTCGACGCCGGCAAACCCGCGGCCGTCGCGGCCGAGAAATTCCGAAAAATCCTCAAGATCGCGGCGATACGCATCGAGGGTGTTGTCGCCCGCCCCCTGTTCCGCCGCGAGCATGTCGAGGAACAGATGGATCAGCCCGGCATCTGAGGTCTTGGAACGCATTTTGGTTCGGCATCTCCGCAACGGATGCGGGCTCCCTCTCCCACCCAATTGGGTTTTTCCCGAGTCGGGCATCCCAAATTGTCGAAGTCGGATAAATCCGGCTTCGATGGGAGGAGGTGACACACGCCGTCAGTTCGTATCCCGCGAATCAGAATCTATCGGCTATTTCTTGAGGAACTTGTCTGCCGGAATGGTGAAGGTCATTTCCCGCGATTTCGGGTTAACGAAATTCGCCAGCGCGAAAATCGCCCCATAGACAATGCCGCCGATCACGGCGACCACCGTCAGAAAGCGGAACAGGCTGGGCATCGGCGAGCCTCAGGCGGCGAATTAACCAGTCAAATCATCGGGGATAGCTGACCCCGACTACCAACATGTTCGCCCCTCCGTTGCAAGAGTCTCTGGCAACGGTATCGGCGGGGGTAGTATAGGTTGCCTGGAAACGTCGCAATCCGCGGCGGCAGAGCGATCGATGCCCGAGACAGTTTCAACAGCCGGTGCCAGCGGATCCCAGGAGGCCGAAATCACGGCCGCGCTGGGAACACGCTCGGTCGTGCTGGTCGGGATGATGGGTGCGGGAAAGTCCACCATCGGACGACGGCTGTCGGCGCGGCTGCGGCTGCCGTTTCTGGACGCCGATATCGAGATCGAGGCGGCCGCCGCCATGTCCATCCCCGAGATTTTCGAGACCCATGGCGAGCCGCATTTCAGGGACGGCGAGGCGCGGGTGATCGCGCGGCTGCTCGACAGCGGTCCCGCGGTGATCGCGACCGGCGGCGGCGCCTTCATGCGCGAGGAGACGCGTAGCCGCATTCGCCTCCAGGCTGTTTCGATCTGGCTCAAGGCCGATGCCGATATCATCATGCGCAGGGTGAAGCGCCGCGTCGATCGCCCGCTGCTGCAGACCGCTGACCCGGCGGCAACCGTCGGGCGTCTGATCGAGGAACGTGAACCGATCTACCAGCACGCCGATCTGACGATCTGGTCGCGCGACGTGCCGCACGAGAAGATCGTCGATGAATGCATCGATGCCCTGCACAGCTGGCTGTGTGCCGGCGGTACGGCCTCGGCGGCCAAGGAAGCGCCGGGCGCGCTGGGCGCCACGCGATGACTGCACCGTTGAAACATTCCGATCCGATCACGGTCGATGTCGCGCTCGGCAGCCGCGCCTACGACATCGTCATCGGCCGCGATGTGCTGCCATCGCTGGGCGCCCGTGTCGCGGCTTTGCGGCCCGGCGCGCGCGCCGCCATCGTCACCGACCGCAAGGTCGCGAAGCATTGGCTCGGGAAGACCGAGGCCTCGCTGTCGGAGGCCGGCATTGCCACCTCGCGAATCATTGTCGATGAGGGCGAAGGCTCGAAAACCTATGCCGGCCTCGAACAGGTCAGCGAAGCGCTGATTTCCGCGAAGATCGAGCGCAATGATCTGGTGGTCGCGCTCGGCGGCGGCGTGATCGGCGATCTCGCCGGCTTCGCCGCCGCGATCCTGCGCCGTGGCGTCGATTTTGTGCAGGTCCCGACCTCGCTGTTGGCACAAGTCGACTCCTCGGTCGGCGGCAAGACCGGGATCAATTCGCCGCACGGCAAGAATCTTCTCGGCGCGTTTCATCAGCCGGTCCTGGTTGTCGCAGATACCGCCGTGCTCGACACGCTGTCGCCGCGCCAGTTCCGCGCCGGTTATGCCGAGGTCGCCAAATATGGCGTGCTCGGCGACGAGGCGTTTTTCACCTGGCTGGAGGCCAACCACGCCGATATTTTCGCCGGCGGTGCGGCGCGCGAACACGCGGTCGCCACCTCGTGCCGCGCCAAGGCGGCGATTGTGGCGCGCGACGAGCGCGAGACCGGGGAGCGCGCGCTGCTCAACCTCGGCCATACTTTCGGTCACGCGCTGGAGGCTGCGACCGGCTTTTCCGACCGGCTGTTCCATGGCGAAGGCGTCGCGGTCGGCATGGTGCTGGCGGCCGAATTTTCAGCGCAGCTCGGAATGATTTCGGAATCGGACGCCGCGCGCGTCAAACATCACCTTGCCGCGATCGGTCTGCCGACCCATTTGCAGGACATCGCGGGATTTGCCCAGGAAGGGCTTGGTGATGCTGATACGCTGATGGCGCTGATGGCGCAGGACAAGAAGGTCAAGCGGGGCCGGCTCACCTTCATCCTGCTCGGGGCGATCGGCCGCGCGGTCATCGTTCCCGACGTCGAGCCTGCGCGGGTGCGCGATTTTCTTAGCGTCAAGCTGGCCCGCAAAGCCTGAGCAATGATCGGGAAAAGGCACGATCCGAAGAGTCAAAACCGGCTTTCTTAAAGATCATGCCGCAACGATAGATGAAGTGATCGGTACCTCATGGACTGGTTTGCATTCTCCATTGTCATCGCCTTTCTGCTGGTCTCCGCGTTTTTTGCGGCGAGCGAGACCGCGCTGACCGGGGCGTCGCGCGCCAGCATGCTGCGGCTGTCGAAGCAGGGCAATCGCGACGCCGGCGTCGTCTCCAGCCTGTTTGCGATGCGTGAGCGGGTGATCGGCGCACTGCTGCTCGGCAACAACATCGCCAATATCGGCGCCTCCGCGTTGGCGACCGGCATCTTTACGGCGTGGTTCGGGGAAGTCGGCGTGCTCTACGCCACCGGTGTGATGACGGTGATGGTCGTGATCTTTGCCGAGGTGTTGCCGAAGACCATCGCCATCAACGCGCCGGACCGGGTCTCGCTCCTGGTCGCGCGGCCGATGAAGGTGATGGTCTACCTGCTTGGACCGTTGCTCACCGTGATCGAGGCGATCGTCCGGGCGCTGATGCAGGTGCTCGGCATCAAGATCGGTCACAACCAGCCGATTTTGTCACCGACCGAACGGTTGCGCGGCGCGGTCGACCTTCTGCATCACGAAGGCAAGGTCGAAAAGCAGGATCGCGACATGCTCGGCGGGTTGCTGGATCTGCGCGAGCTTCAGGTCTCCGACGTGATGGTTCATCGCACCGAAATGGTCATGATCAACGCCGACCTGCCGCCCGAGGAACTGGTGCGCGAGGTGTTGGCCACCGAATACACCCGGATTCCGCTGTGGCGCGAGAAACCCGAAAATATCATCGGCGTGCTGCACGCCAAGGATCTGCTGCGCGCGATCCGCGCCGCGGACGGCGACACCGCCAAAATCGACGTCTCGACCATTGCGCTGCCGCCATGGTTCGTGCCGGAGATGCGGTCGGTGTCCGAACAACTCAAGGCGTTCCGCCGCCGCAAGACCCACTTCGCGCTGGTGGTCGACGAGTATGGCGAAGTCGAAGGCATGGTGACGCTGGAGGATATTCTGGAAGAGATCGTCGGCGACATTTCCGACGAGCATGACGTGGTGGTGGCCGGCGTCCGCGCCCAGCCCGACGGCTCGGTGGTGGTCGATGGCTCGGTGCCGATCCGCGATCTCAATCGCGCGATGGACTGGCATCTGCCGGACGAAGAGGCGACCACGGTTGCGGGTCTTGTGATTCACGAGGCCCGCTCGATCCCGGAACGTGGCCAGAGCTTTACGTTCCACGGCTTCCGTTTTCGTGTACTGCGCCGCGAGCGCAACCGGATCACCGCCCTTCGGATCGTGGCGGTGCCGCGCGAGGCCGAGGTCGAGGAGAAAAGGCCGAAGCGGGCGGGGACGTCATTCTAGGCGCCGGGCTTCGTAAAAGAGGCCGCGCGCCGTCCGAGGTTCTGCCGCCGGCTTCGCCGGGCTCTTTTCATTTTTTTGCAACCTTGTTTTTCCAGCAACGGTCGGTCATTTTTGTGCGCGTCAACGCCGATGAAAGCGCTGCGTTGCGTCCTGGGGACTGCCGATGAGCACGATCGCAATCGCTGGCGATCTCAAGACGCATACGCCGCGCGGAAGTCTCGGGACGCTGGCGCTCGGTGCACTCGGCGTGGTCTATGGAGACATCGGAACCAGTCCGCTCTACACCATGAAGACGGCGCTCGATTGGGGCGGCGGAGCGACGCCCGAGGTCGCAATCGGCATGCTGTCCTTGATCGTCTGGACGCTCTTGATAACCACCTCGATCAAATATGTTGCCGTGGTGATGCGGGCCGACAATGACGGCGAGGGCGGCATCCTGGCGCTGATGTCGCTGCTCGGCATCAAGCACGGCAACCGCGCCGGTGTGATCGCGATCGGTGTTTTGGGCGCGGCGTTGCTTTATGGCGACGGGGCGATTACGCCGGCGATCTCGGTGTTGAGCGCGCTCGAGGGGCTCAAACTGCCGGCACCGGGGATCGCGCCCTATGTGGTGCCGCTCTCGGTGGCTGTTCTCATCGGCATTTTCGCGCTGCAGCCGCAGGGCAGCGCGCGAATCGGAAGATTGTTCGGCCCCGTCATGACGGTGTGGTTCATGGTGATCGGCGTGCTCGGATTGGGCGGGGTGGTGAGCCATCCGGGCGTACTGGTCGCGCTCGATCCGCGCTACGGCTTCGCCTACCTGTTCAGCCACGGCTTTACCGGCTTTCTGGTTCTCGGCGCGGTGTTCCTGTGCGCTACCGGCGCCGAAGCACTCTATGCCGATATGGGCCACTTCGGTCCCCGGCCGATCCGCCTCACCTGGTATGGTCTTGTCCTCCCGATGTTGCTCCTCAATTATGCGGGACAGGCGGCCGCCGTGGTCGAAGACGGGGTTGCGGCCGACGCCAATCCATTCTTCGTGCTGTGTCCGGCGCCGCTCCAGGTGCCGCTGGTGGTCCTCGCCACCCTGGCCACGATCATTGCAAGCCAGGCGATCATCAGCGGGGCATTTTCGATGACCCGACAGGCCATGCAACTCGGGCTCTGTCCGCGGTTGCACATTACGCAGACCTCGGCGGAGGGCTACGGCCAGATCTATGTCGGCTCCGTCAACTGGGTGCTGATGGCGCTGACGCTCGGGCTCACGCTGGCCTTTCGTTCCTCCGATAATCTTGCCGCGGCGTTCGGCGTCGCGGTTTCGCTGACCATGCTGCTGACCTCGGTGTTGATGTATCTGGTGATGCGGGAAATCTGGGGCTGGAGCCTGCCGGCGAGCCTGCTGGTCGCCGGATCGTTCATCGTCGTCGATCTCTCGTTCGTCTCAGCCAATCTGATGAAGGTATTCGAGGGCGGCTACGTTCCGCTGATCGTTGCTGCCGTGATCTTCTTTCTGATCTGGACATGGCGGCGCGGTCGCCAACTCATGCTGCAGAGGCTCGAGCGCGATACGTTGCCGCTTGCGAGCTTCATCAAGCAGATACATGGCAAGTCCCGCGTGCCGGGGACGGCGGTCTACCTGACCAGCCGGACCGATGTGGTGCCGGTTCCCCTGCTGCATAATCTCAAACATAACAAGGTCATCCATCGGCGGATCGTGTTGCTGCATGTCGTGACCGGGAACGCGCCGTACATCGCCGTGGATCAACGCATCCAGGTCACCCATCTGATGGACGATTTTCATTCGGTGGTCATTCGCTACGGCTTCATGGAGCAGCCGGACATCCCGCAGGCGCTCGATGCCTGCGCCGCGCAGGAACTCCGGTTCGATCTGATGGAAACCTCGTTTTTCGTCGGCCGGCTGACGATCGTTCCTGCCGCGGCGCCGCGGATGAGCCGGATCAGGATCAATCTGTTCGAGGCGATGCATCGTAACGCGCTGGCGGCAACCGAATTCTTCCGTATCCCGCCCAATCGTGTGATTGAACTCGGCGGCCAGATCGAGCTTTAGGTTCGACCGAAGCCGACCGCGAGCAGGGTCGCTCCGCCGGGAGCCTCTTCTGGTCCGGCGAAAGCCGGTCAGCTGGCCGCTGTCCCAGCCGCGACGGTCGCCTCAAGCGCCGCGAATCGCTGCTGCAGCCTTGCTGTTTCATCTGTCGGCAAGCGCCCGGCACAGCCGGTCATCACGCGGCGCCCACGTTCGAGAAGCCCGCTGCGAATGTCGGCATGCTCAGTGGTGCCTGCGATGTCGTTGAAGGCGCGCATTAGCCGCAAGCTGACCGCGACGTCGGCGGCGGCATAGTGCCTGATCTGCTCGAACGCCGTATCGAGCAGGCCGTCGAAGCTCATCCACGGCACGAACAGCCGCAAAACATGCGGCGGTGCGTAATAATGGGTCGGCGGCGGTACACGGCTTAGCCAAAGGATGATGATGCGGCTGAGTTGGTCGACGCAGCTGATTGCCGTGCTTGGGTCGTTGACCGCGGGCGACATCGCGCGCAGCGCGATGTCGACGATCTGGATGATGCCGAACTCGACGTCCTGCTGCATGGTGCGCACCGGACCGATGTCGATAGCGGCGATCAGATGCTGTGCGCGTTCGGCTGGCACGCGTTCCGGCTTCGACACGCGCATCAGCGGAACGCCTGATGGAACGAAGTGGCCGACGCGGCGGTCCAGATGCACGCAAATCTGGTAGGCTTTCGCAAGGGCGACAAGGCGATTGAGATCGACATAGCGGATATAGCCGGATTGTCGATTGAGGATGGGGCCCCCGCGCTCCGCCGAAGACGGTTCGCCGCGATCCGGCAACCGGAACGGGCCTCGCGGGAAGGGCATGAACTCGTCGATCACAAGTTCGGCTTCGCGCGCAATTCGATCCACGATGTGGTTAACGCTGATCGAGCGGGAAATGTGGTTGATGAAATAAATCAGCCACCCCACGCAGACCAGCGCGAGCACCATGGCTCCCGTCACGGTCGCGACGGGTACGAACGGGTGCGGCAATGTGCGTGCGGCGGGCAGCGCCGCCATGCAGTAGGTGAACGTCCCCAGGAAGACACCGAGCGTTCCCTGCGTGGTGCGGTCCCGGACGAAGCTGATCAGGATGCGCGGCGAGAATTGCGTCGATGCGAGCGTGAGCGTCATCAGCAGGATCGCGAACACGATCGACACCACCGTCATGATCGAGGTGGCGATGCTGCTGAGGATGACCTGCGCGACGCCTGGATCCTGGTGCGAAGGAAACAGAGTGCTGGGAATCCAGGCGCTGATCCCCGGTATTGTCTCTTCCAGCGACGACAGCACCGCGCCCGCGGCCCCCAGGACCATGGCGATTGCCATCGGCCGAATGAGGAAGCCGCCACGAAGCGCATACATCGCGGAACGGAAGAGGACTGGCAGGCGCTCAAACATTCGGATGCCCCGGGGCCGGTTCAGGCGCCCCAAGGGTCTCACCGGCTTGGGCCAACTTCAACCAATACCAGCCGATTGGCCCGGACAGGTTCGCAGCAAACCCTGTGGTATGCCGGGCGCTACGGTGTGCCAGGCGCTTCCGTACAATCGCCTGCGGGATCATGATGTCCGCGATTGCGATTTTTCCGGCCAGCTGTCCTGCTGGTCGCAATCATCAATTTAAAGGCAGGTGGACTCCGGTGCCGATTTTGACAACGATTCCAGTCGCCAAAAGCAGCAGGATGCACATCAGCGGGGAATATGGATCGGTAGTATTATCCCCCTGAGAATGATCTTTCATGACCGCACCAAAATGAACAGGATGGCCAGCCAGTCGCGGGCTGGTTTCTGCAGCCAATATGATGAGGGGTGGCGTAGGAATTCCAGACGACCGGGATACTTCCGTCATAAAGGCAAAATAAGGGTCGGCAGCGCCTCCGCGAGCAGGATATTCCGGCGCACCGGCCGACGTTTCCAGGGTGAGCCGGGCGGGTTATCCGGTGCCCCCGGCCTCTCCCGGCGCCTGCGCCTTGATCGCCAGGGCGTGCACCGAGCCGGCGAGTTCCGCCGCCAGCAATGCATTAATCATGCGGTGGCGCTCGATCCGGCTCTTCCCTTTGAAGGCGGTCGATACAATATAGACCCTGAAATGCGTCTCGCCGCCCGGCCTGTGGCCGGCGTGGCCCTCATGCAGATGTGATTCATCCGTGACGTCGAGGCTTTCCGGCGCGAAAGCTTCACGCAACTTGTTTGTGATAGTGTGCTTGACGGTTTGATGAACGCTCATGGCGGGGCAATACGTCCGTGACCGTGTTTCGTCAATGGCGCATCGAGAGTGAGGGTTTCGCAATGTCAAGACTTGAAGCCTTGTCCATAGCGTTGTCATAGTCCGCCAATGCCGATTGATTCCTCAAAATTCTTCGACTCCATCCGTATCAAGCCCAACAAGCTGAGCGCGAAGCAGCAGGCCCAGGCGCGCGAAGAATCCGCCATGTGCGAATGGCCCGACTGCAAGAACAAGGGTCCGCATCGCGCGCCCAAGGGCCGTGCCAACGACAAGGAATACTGGCACTTCTGTCTCAATCACGTTCGCGAATACAATCAGTCCTACAATTTCTTTTCCGGCATGAACGCGGATGCGGTTGCGCGGTACCAGAAGGATGCGCTGACCGGCCACCGCCCGACCTGGAAGATGGGCGCCAACACCAGCGCCAAAAAGGGCAAGGGCAGCCCCGAGGCCGATCTGGAAGGCGCGTCCGATCCCTTCAGCATGTTCAGCGAGCTCAATGGCCGCGGCAGCTGGCGGCCGGGTCCGGGCGCCGAGGCCAAGGTCGAAACCCGGAAAATATTCAATGCCGAGCGCAAGGCGCTGCAGGTGATGGGGCTCGGCTCCGATGCGACGCTTGAAGTGGTCAAGGCGAAATACAAGGCGCTGGTGAAGCAGCATCATCCCGACGCCAATGGCGGCGACCGCTCCACCGAAGACCGCCTGATCGAAATCATCAAGGCCTATAATTATCTGAAGACCGTGGTGCGCGGCGCAAGCTGACCGCGACCGCACGTTTCAGGCCATTTTCCGAATCCGGCCAAGTAATCGTCGAGCTGCGGGTCTCAATCCGGCATCGGACCGATATAGGCCGAACTTGGCCGTATCAGCCGGCCGCCCCGCTGCTGCTCGCGGGCGTGCGCCGTCCATCCCGCGGAACGGGCCACCGCGAAGATCGGCGTGAAGGACTGCCGCGGGATCGCCAATGCGTCGAGCAGGATGGCAGTGAAGAACTCCACATTGGTGTCGAGCGGACGATCCGGCTTTTCGCGCCGCAACGCCTCGCGGATATAGGCCTCGACTTCACCCGCGAACGGAAGATCGGTGCCGTTGACGGCGAGCCGCTCGATCGCGCCTTTCAGCACATCGGCGCGCGGATCGCGGACGCGATAGATACGGTGGCCGAAACCCATCAGCCGTTCGCCACGCGCCAGCGCACTGTCGACCCACGGTTTGATGCGCTCGCGGCTGCCGATGGCATCGAGCATTTCCAGCACCGGCTCCGGAGCGCCGCCGTGAAGCGGCCCTGTCAGCGCGCAATATCCCGCCGTCACCGACGCGAACAGGTCGGCTTGCGTCGAGGCCACAACGCGGGTGGTGAACGTCGATGCATTCATGCCGTGGTCGCACACCGTCACGAGATAGGCGTCGAGCGCGGCGACCTCGCGTGCGTCGGGCTTGCGGTTGAGCAGCATCGACAGCGTATCGGCGGCATGGCTCGCGGTCGGATCGGGCGCGACGGGGTCGAAGCCGGCCGCGCGCTGCACCAGCGCGCCGGCGATCACGGCAAACGCACCGACAATCGTCGCCTCATGCGGCAACCCGCTTTCCGCCCGCAAGCCGGCAATGGCGGCCCGGAAACCGTCGACGATCGACAGGCCGCGTGTGCTTCCCAGCAAGTCCGGAAGCCGCGCGAAGGCGCGTTCGCGGGCCGCACCGAGGGCGGCGCGCACGCTGGCCTCGCCGACCGGCTGGCCGGTTCCTCCACTCCACAACCGCGCGGTCACGCCTTCGAAGCCGGTCTGGCGCACGAGGTCGCCGATCCGTTCGCCAGCGATGATCAGTTCGCCACGCTCGCCATCGACATGGCTGAGCACGGTTTCGGCAGCGGCAATGCCGTCCAGCCCGATCGGGGTTTTGGAAAGTTGCATGTTCATGGTCGGCCTCCTGATGAGGCTCTAAACGTCAACCTTCTCGACAGATTGATCAATCTTGATTATATAAATCAATATGAAAAAATCCGCCGCGCTTTACCTGTCCGCCCGCGAGGCTTCAGCGGAGCTCGCCATCTCGCCGGCCACGCTCTACGCCTATGTCAGCCGAGGATTGATCCGCTCCGAGCCCTCGTCGGATTCGCGAAATCATCGCTACCGAGCGGAGGATGTCCGCAGCCTCAAGGAACGGCGCACCCCGTCGCCGGAGCCGCGCGGGCTGCGCAGTTTCGATGCCGATTTGCCGGTGATGGATTCGGCGATCGCAACCATCACCGAGGACGGCCCGATCTATCGCGGCGTCAACTGCATCGAGCTTGCGGAAACCGACACGCTCGAACATGCCGCGACGCTGCTGTGGGACGTGACCGGCGTCGATCCGTTTTCCCATGACAATTGCCCGCTGGTGTCAGCCGAAATGCGCGCCGTCGCTGCCGCCGCGCACGATGCTGCGCCGATCGATCGCACCATCGCCGTGCTGGCGCTGGCTGCGAGCGCCGATCCGCGGGCTTTTACCCGCGCCGCCGACGGGCGCGCGATGGTCGGCGCGCGCATTCTGCGTCTGGTGGTCGCGACCATGTTGAACGGCACGCCATCGGCCGAACCGCTGCATCTGCAGATCGCGAGGGCATGGGCGCCGGCCAACAAGCACGCCGCCGATTTGATCCGCCGCGCGCTGGTGCTGCTGGCGGATCATGAACTGAACGCCTCGACCTTCACCGTGCGCTGCGCGGCTTCGACCGGATTGAATCTCTATGATGCGATGATTGCCGGCCTGGTGGCGCTCAAAGGCCCAAAACACGGCGGGGCGGGCGTCCTCGCAGCGCAGCTCGTGCGGACTCTGGTTGACGGCGATGTGGCTCCCGTGATCCGGGAGCGCGTTGCGCTCGGCGAGCGCTTTGCCGGCTTCGGCCATGGCGTCTACAAGCTCGGCGATCCGCGCGCCCACGCATTGCTCGACGCCTTGGCGCGCGCCGGTGCTTCGGAAAAGCTTGCCAGGGAAATTCCGGAACGCATCGCGGAAGCGACCGGCGAATTCGTCAACATCGACTACGCGCTCGCGGTGCTGGTGTATACGCTGGGCCTGCCGCCCGGCAACGAACTGGTGCTGTTCGCGATGGCGCGCACGGTCGGATGGATTGCCCATGCCTGCGAGCAGTTGCGGCATGGCGGGCTGATACGCCCCCGCGCCCGCTATATCGGCCCGGCACCGGGGCGAAGCGCGGCTTTCAACAAGCCATGAACCGACTATCCGCCGGATCTGAACCGCCGGGAATCCTTCCGCGCGGCGGCGGTTGCCGGCTCGATCACGCCTCCGCCATTGCGGCGCCGGATCACCCAGATCGCCAGCCCCAGGATCAGCGCACCGCCGATGACCAGCGGCATCCAGTAATGTTTGGCGGTGCCGCCGAGGCCCAGCCATCCGCCGTAGCGTTCCAGCGCCGACACGGCAAGGATGCCCGGCAGCACATGCGCCGGCGCCCATAGCAGGATAGCCGCGGCATTGACGGGGTAGAAGCGCAGCGGTGGCACGCCGAGCGCGCCCGCCGTGATCGGCACGAAGGCGCGAATCGGCGGCACGAAGCGCGCAAAGAACACCGCCAGTACGCCCCATCGATGAAAGAACGCCTCGCTCTGCGCCACCACGCCTGGGTAATTCGCCATCGGCCAGGCGTTGAGGATATCGCGTTGGGCGCGATGTCCGATCCAGAACGCCGATCCATCGCCGAGCAAGGCACCGGCGATCGCCGCCGCCAGCACCAATTCAAGCCGCAACTCGCCGCCGGCCACCAGCGCGCTCAGCGCAAGGATGATGGTCGAGCCTGGAATCACCGAACCTGCAATGGGAACGGCTTCCAGCAGGGCGGCGAGGAATAGCGTGAGATAGGCAAGCCAAGCATGCGCCGAGACGAAACTGATCAAGGGGTCGATGAATGAAGTCACAAATTTCCTATTTGGGTACCGCCATCCCGGTCGGGCGCAGACCTAACATAACTCACGACAAGGGTGAAAAGTGCCATCAGGCTTGCGCGCCGGGCGGGGTGGCAAATTGTCCGGCGAAAGTACGGCGTGATTCGCAGGGCAGCCTTCCAAAAACCGGACCCAGCACCTATCTTGATGATAAGGCAACGGAACTTTGATTGTGCCGCGGGCTTCTGCCGGCCATTGCTCTCTGATAGGTTCGCTCCAGCACCCATCCGCAGCCACACCGCAAATCTGGTTTCGGGAGCACCCGGGACCTCGGAGGATTAATGACGACCGCCGCCATGACCAAAGCGCAGGAGCCCGCCGGTTTGCCCGACATGAAGGTGTCGGTCCGGCAGGTGTTCGGGATCGACAGCGACCTCGAGGTCCCGGCCTATTCCGAAGTCGATCCGCATGTGCCCGACATCGATTCGGATTACCGGTTCGATCGCGCCACCACGCTGGCGATCCTCGCAGGATTCGCCAAGAACCGCCGCGTGATGGTCACGGGCTATCATGGCACCGGCAAGTCGACCCACATCGAGCAGGTTGCGGCGCGACTGAACTGGCCGTGCGTGCGTGTCAACCTCGACAGCCACATCAGCCGTATCGATCTGGTGGGCAAGGATTCGATCGTGGTGCGGGACGGTATGCAGGTGACCGAGTTCCGCGACGGCATTCTGCCATGGGCGCTGCAGCACAATATCGCGCTGGTGTTCGACGAATACGACGCCGGTCGTCCCGATGTGATGTTCGTGATCCAGCGCGTGCTCGAGGTTTCCGGCCGCTTGACGCTGCTCGACCAGAACAAGGTGATCAAGCCGCACCCGGCATTCCGGCTGTTCTCGACCGCCAACACGGTCGGGCTCGGCGATACCTCCGGCCTCTATCATGGCACCCAGCAGATCAACCAGGGCCAGATGGACCGCTGGTCGATCGTCACCACGCTGAATTATCTGGCGCATGACGAGGAAGTCGAGATCGTGCTGGCCAAGGCGCATCACTACCGCACGTCCGAGGGCCGCGACATCGTCAACAAGATGGTGCGGCTTGCCGATCTCACCCGCAACGCATTCGCCAATGGCGACCTGTCGACGGTGATGAGCCCGCGCACCGTGATCACCTGGGCGGAGAATGCCGAGATTTTCTCCGACATCGGCTTTGCGTTCCGCGTCACCTTCCTCAACAAATGCGATGAGCTGGAGCGGCCGCTGGTCGCCGAATTCTATCAGCGCTGCTTCAACGCCGAGCTTGCGGAATCCGCGGTGAACGTGGCGTTGAGCTAGCGGCGTCCCCGCGCGGTGAGGCCACGATGACGACGTCGAATACCAAATTCCGCACCGGATCGAAGGAAGCGCCGACCGAGCCGTTCAAGCGCGCGGTGACGGCCTGCCTGCGCGCGATCGCGAAAAAGCCGGAACTTGAGGTGACGTTTGCCGCCGAGCGACCGGGCCTTGCGCCGGGCAAGGCGCGGCTGCCGGAGCCGGCGCGCAAGATGACCCGGCGCGACGCCGCGATCGTGCGCGGCCACGCCGATTCGATCGCGCTGAAGCTCGCCTGCCACGATCCGAAAGTGCACCGCAAGCTGATGCCGGGAAACCCGCAGGCGCGCGGCGTGTTCGAAGCCGTCGAACAGGCCCGCGTCGAGGCGCTCGGCTCGCGGCGGATGGCGGGCGTTGCCAAGAATCTCACCGCGATGCTCGACGACCATTTCCACCGCGGCAAGTTCGACGAGATCACCGACCGCGCCGACGCGCCGTTGTCCGATGCGCTGGCGATGCTGGTGCGCGAACGCCTGACCGGCCTCGCGCCGCCCCAGGCTGCGCGCAAGATGGTCGACCTGTGGCGCCCGGTGCTGGAAGACAAGATCGGCACGCGGCTCGATCGGCTCGATCGCCTCGCCGAGGACCAGGCGAAATTCGGCGACGCGGTGCATGATCTGTTGAGCGCGCTCGAACTTGGCGACGACCGCAACGCCGAGGCCGACGAGGACGAGAACCAGGACGATAACCGCGACGGCGAGAACGACCAGTCCGGCGCGGAGGGGTCGCCCGACTCCGACGCCGCGCAGGAAATGAGCGCCGACCAGGCCCAGGCTTCCACCGACGAGATGTCGGAAAGCGCGATGGAGAGCGCGCAGGCTTCCACATCGGACACTTTCGACGATGGTGAACTCGGCGACGACGAAACCCCGGGCGAGGCGACGCGGCCGAATTCCCGTGGCGCCAACGAACCGCGCGGGCCGGAATATCACGCCTTCGCGCCGAAATTCGACGAGGTGATCGCGGCCGAGGATCTGTGCGACCACGACGAACTGGAGCGCCTGCGCAGCTATCTCGACAAGCAGCTGGCGCATCTGCAGGGCATTGTGGCGCGGCTGGCGAACCGGCTGCAGCGCCGCTTGATGGCGCAGCAGAACCGCGCCTGGGAGTTCGACCTCGAGGAGGGCATTCTCGATCCGGCGCGGCTGTCGCGGGTGGTGACCGATCCCTATCATCCGCTGTCGTTCATGCATGAAAAGGAAGCGACCTTCCGCGACACCGTGGTGACGCTGCTTCTGGACAATTCCGGCTCGATGCGCGGACGCCCCATTACGGTGGCGGCGACCTGCGCGGATATCCTGGCGCGGACGCTGGAACGCTGCGGCGTCAAGGTGGAGATTCTCGGCTTCACCACGCGGGCCTGGAAGGGCGGGCAGTCGCGCGAGGCGTGGCTTGCCGCCGGCAAGCCGCCCAATCCGGGACGTCTCAACGATCTGCGCCACATCATCTACAAATCCGCCGATGCGCCGTGGCGGCGGGCGCGAAAGAATCTCGGGCTGATGATGCGCGAGGGCCTGCTCAAGGAGAACATCGATGGCGAAGCGCTCGACTGGGCGCACAAGCGGCTGCTCGGGCGCTCCGAGCAGCGCAAGATACTAATGATGATTTCCGACGGCGCGCCGGTCGACGACTCCACGCTGTCGGTCAATCCCGGCAATTATCTGGAGCGCCATCTGCGCCATATCATCGAGGAAATCGAGACCCGTTCGCCGGTCGAGCTGATCGCGATCGGCATCGGCCACGACGTCACGCGCTACTATCGCCGCGCGGTCACCATTGTCGACGCCGAAGAACTCGGCGGCGCCATCACCGAAAAGCTTGCCGAGCTGTTCAGCGAGACCCATGGCGCGGCACCCGCGACGTCAGGTCGCCGCCGCCTGCATTCCTGAACAGATGAAATTATCATTCCGGGGCGCGGGCGAAAGAGCGAGCCCGGAATGACGACGGTGTCTCGCAATTTCACCCGCCGCCGCTTCCTGATGTCCGGCGCGATGGGACTTTCGACCATCGCGGTGCCGCGGATCGCGCGGGCGCAATCCGCAATCGAGCCGCCGCCGAAGCCCGTCGTCGCTGACGAATATTCGGTCGCCGCCCCCGTGTCGATCGAGGTCAACGCCCGGCCGATCGCCTCGTTCGATCGAAGCGACCGCACGCATGTGCGTTTCGGGTCGCTGGAATACCGCAGCGGGCTGGCCCTGACGTCGCGGTTTCCCGGCTTTGGCGGGCTGTCGGGATTGCGGCTCGACGCCAAAGGCGAGCGCTTCATCTCGTTCAGCGACAAGGGGACGTGGTTTACCGGCCGCATCGTCTATCAAGGCCGCGCGATGACCGGGCTTGACGACGTCGAGGCCGCGCCGATGCTGGGGTCCGACGGCCAGCCGATCACCGCGCGCGGCTGGTTTGATTCGGAGTTGATCGCGCTCGATGGTCCTTTTGTTTATATCGGCCTCGAACGCGTCAACCAGGTGCTTCGTTTCGATTTCAGCAAGGGGTTCACCCGTTCGCGCGGCGAAGTGGTGCCGCTTCCGGCGGCGGCGCGGAAGCTGCCGTTCAACAAGGGACTGGAAGCGCTGGTGATGGTGCCCAAGGGTCTGCCCCTCGCCGGCACGCTGATCGCGATTTCCGAGCGCGGCCTCGATGCGCAGGGCAACCTCATCGCCTTTCTGGTCGGCGGTCCGAGGCCGGGGCAGTTCAGCGTCCGCCGTACCAATAGTTTCGATGTCAGCGACGCGGTGCTGCTGCCCTCAGGCGAACTGCTGCTGCTGGAGCGGAAGTTTTCGCTGCTCGACGGCGTCGGCATCCGCATTCGGCGCATCGCGCTCGCTTCGGTGGCGCCGGGCGCCGTGGTCGATGGCCCCAGCATCTTCGACGCCGATCTTGGTCACGAGATCGACAACATGGAAGGTATCGATGCCCATGTCACGCCGGAGGGCGAAACTGTGCTGACCATGGTCTCCGACGACAATTTCTCGATGATCCAGCGCACGCTGCTGCTGCAATTCACGCTGCTAAGGTAGTTCCGCGGTCGCCCCGGCATTCGCCTGGGCCATCCGCATTGTCGGGAGTTGGTAATCGCCGCGGCGCGACCTAAAGTGCTCGCCGACCGATCCCTCCTGAGACGGAAATTCCACATGAGCGTCCTGTTTTCGCCGTTCCAGCTGCGCGGGCTCGCGCTTCCCAACCGCATCATGGTGGCGCCGATGTGCCAGTATTCCGCCGAAAACGGCGAGGCCACCGATTGGCATTTCGTGCATATCGGCAATCTGGCGCTGTCGGGTGCGGCGATATTCTGCATCGAGGCCACGGCGGTGGAAGCGACCGGCCGCATCACGCCGGGATGCCTCGGTCTTTGGAACGACGCCACCGAGGCGGCGCTGCGGCCGATCATGGCTTCGGTGCGCAAGCATTCGAAGATCGCCGTCACGATGCAGCTCGCCCATGCCGGCCGCAAGGCGTCGAGCCATACGCCATGGGACGGCGGCCAATTGATCCCGCTGTCCGAAGGCGGCTGGCAGGCGGAGGGGCCTTCCGCCGTGCCGCACAAGGAGGGCGAGCGACCGCCGCTGGCGCTTGATGCGCAGGGGCTTGCGCGCATCCGCGACGCGTTCGCGGCGACGGCCCAACGCGCCGAGCGGCTCGGCATCGACGGTCTCGAACTGCACTGCGCGCACGGCTACCTGCTGCATCAATTCCTGTCGCCGATCTCCAACCGGCGCACCGACCAATATGGCGGCAGCCTGCAAAACCGGTTGCGCTATCCCCTGGAAGTGTTCGATGCGGTGCGCGCGGCGTTTCCGCAACACAAGCCGGTCGGCATCAAGGTTTCGTCGACCGACTGGGTCGAGGGCGGCTGGGACATCGCGCAGACCATCGAATTCGCCCGCGAACTGAAAAAGCGCGGCGTCGACTGGATCGATGCGTCCTCCGGCGGCGTATCGCCGCACCAGAAGATTCCGCTCGGCCCCGGCTATCAGGTGCCGTTCGCGCAAGCCCTGAAGGACGCGACCGGCGTCAACACAATTGCGGTCGGCCTGATCACGCAGCCAAGGCAGGCCGAGGAGATCGTCGCATCGGGCAAGGCCGACATGGTCGCGCTGGCGCGCGGCATGCTTTACGACCCGCGCTGGGGTTGGCACGCCGCGGCCGAACTCGGCGGCCATGTCGATGCGCCGCCGGCCTATTGGCGCGCCCCGCCGCACGAGCAGAAGGACCTGTTCGGGACCACGACGTTTGGCACGCGGTAAACTTATCGGTTTTTCTCAGGTCACAATTCGGCCGTAAGCGCGACCGGTGATGGACAGGCTTTGGCGTGCTATAGTCCACGCGGGCGCGCATCAAGACGCGTCACGGGAGACGAAACGACGAGAGGAAAGCCCATGGAAATCGGATATTTCACCATGCCTTCGCATCCGCCGGAATGCGGACTGAAAGAGGGTCACGACTGGGACCTTCAGGTGCTGCGATGGCTCGATGAACTCGGCTACCAGGAAGCCTGGATCGGCGAGCACCATACCGCGCCATGGGAACCGCATCCCGCGCCGGACCTGCTGCTGGCGCAGGCCTTCTTGCAGACCAAGAACATCCGTCTCGGCCCCGGCGGTTTCCTCTTGCCCTACCATCATCCCGCCGAACTCGCCAACCGCGTCGCGATGCTCGATCATCTCTCCGGCGGTCGGCTGAATTTCGGCGTCGCGGCCTCCGGCCTGCCGAGCGACTGGGCGATGTTCAACGTCGATGGCATGTCGGGACAAAACCGCGACATGACGCGCGAGGCGCTGGAGATCATCCTGAAGATGTGGACCGAAGAGGCGCCGTGGACCTACAAGGGCAAATTCTGGACCGTCAACAAACCCGACACGATGTTCGACTTCCTCAAGCCCCACCTCAAGCCGCTGCAGGCGCCGCATCCGCCGATCGGCGTTGCCGGCCTGAGCAAGAATTCCGACACGCTGAAGCTCGCCGGCGAGCGCGGCTATATTCCGATGAGCCTCAACCTCAACCCGGCTTATGTCGCAAGCCATTGGGACGCGGTCGAGGTGGGTGCGGCCAAGACCGGACGCACGCCACGCCGCCAGGATTGGCGGCTGGTGCGCGAGGTGTGCGTGGCCGATACCGATGAGGAAGCCTGGAAGCTCTCGGCTGGCGACATGATGGGCCGCATGCAGGGCGAGTACTTCCTGCCGCTGCTCGGGCATTTCGGCTTCAAGGATTATCTCAAGCACGACCCCTCCGTGCCGGACAGCGACGTGACGGTCGACTATTGCGCCCGCCGCAACTGGATCGTCGGCTCGCCGTCAACGGTGGCCGAGAAGATCGAGACCATCTATCGCGAGGTCGGCGGTTTCGGCACGCTCCTGGTGTTCGGCTTCGACTACAAGCACAAGCCCGAGGCCTGGCACCATTCCATCAGGCTGTTGAAGCAGGAAGTGATGCCGCGGTTGAAGCACCTCAACGGCGACCTTGTCCGCGCGGCGTGATGCACCAATAACGATGAGGGCGGCGGATTTTAATCCGCCGTCCCGGCGGCGCGTGAACATGTCCACGGGCCAAACGGCTATTTAGTCTTACTGCGTCATAAAGTTTGGTACTTCGGCAGGTTCCTGATCGGAGCGGCGCAGCACGGACATCGCGGCAAGTTTTTGACGAGGGCGAGAACGAGCCGTCGGCGCATGGTCGCAATCGAGTTTGGAATGTGCCGCTCGGGCCGCAGCGGTGGAGCCTCTGGGTCTGTAACCTTCGGGAATGGCAGGCGCCTGGAACATCGCGGTGGGACGAGATGCTGAGGGGGAAATCGTCTCCCTTTCGGAGATCAGGAACCCGTAGGCCGCGATGCAGAGTGTGGCGTGATGGTGGAAGCCGCGCCATCCTCGCCCTTCGAAATGCCCGAGCCCGACCTCCTGCTTCAGCTCCTGATAATCGCGCTCAATGCGCCAGCGTAGCTTGGTGAGATCTACCAGGTTGCCGAAGGTGATATTTTGCGGAAGCGTCGAGAACCAATATTTTGTCGGCTCGGCCTCACCTTTCGGCCACTCGATCAACAGCCATTCTTCCGGGCGGCTCTTGGTAAGATTGTAATCGCGATGGGCGACACGGATACGCAACCGGGCAAAGCGCGAGGACAACTGTTCGGCCGAGCCTTCACGCCACACGATCTTGCGCCAGGCTTTTGCCGGCAAGCCCAAAGCAAGCTGCTTGACTGAGGTCGGCCGATGATTGCGATCACGCCGTATCAACTTCGGCGGACGTCCGTGGCCCGACCAGGTTTTGGGATGCAACGGCGCCATGCCCGGCGCCCATACCGTGGTGTTCGGCAAGATGCCAGCCACATAGGTCAACCCCAGTGCGCTGATGCTGCTGCGCAGTTCCGTGTTGCAGCCATATCCGGCGTCCATCAGCACCACACCGAGCGGCAGGCCGGCTGCACTGGCCGCACGGATCTGCTCGAGCGCTATCTCGGGCTTGGTCCTGAAGCGGATATCCCCGGGCACGCCTGTCTTGCGCCGGCGTTCATCGTCCGCCGCCCACTGTTCCGGCAAATACAGGCGATACGCCACCGGCAGGCTGGCGTGGCGATTGGCAATCGATAGCGACACCGCGACCTGACAATTGTCCTGCTTGCCGAGTTGACCACAATACTGCCGTGCCACCCCTACCGAATGCCGGCCCTGTTTGGGGAAACCCGTGTCGTCGATAATCCAGGCCTCGATCTGCCCATGGCGCACGATCTCCGGCAGGACCATCTCGCGCACCTTGGCCAAGACCTTCTCGTCCGACCAGCGCCCTTCGCCGACAAAATGCAGGAGTGATTGATGCTGCGCTGCCGTCCGCTCAGGTGCGGTCACCGCCGCCATAGCCTCTACGCTCTTGCGCTCGCATGGCATCATCAGGCCAACGCAGTAATCCCGCAGCGGCCCGGCACGGTCCGCATGGCCGATCACGCTCACAAGTCCCTCGACATATGCTTCAAATCGCGATGCACTGTCAGCCGCTATTGGGTGATCCATCTCAGCTCCTCATGCCGAAAAACGAATCTCCCAAAATTATCAAGGATCCCAAGCTCCCAAAATGCGACTTTCTGACTCAGTAAGATTAGTCGCCCGTTAAGAAGCTGATCTGAGGGCTGATTGGACGCTGATGGCTGCGATGAGTGCGGTCAGGATAAGGCGCCAAAAATCTCTCAGCCAGGCGAGGATGCGGCGGAAGTTGTGGCCGACGGCTGAGAGGACAACGTTGGCAGCATCGCCTGCGCGGCCTTTGAGGTAGCAGCGGCCGAGGTGTCCTTCGGCCTTCAGGTGTCCGATGATGGGCTCGATGGCGGAGCGGCGGTGCAGCTCGCGCTTGATGACACCGAAGACGCCGCGCTTCTGGCCGGAGATGAAGACACGACGGGGATTTTGCGCGTCGTGGCCGCGGTATCCCTTGTCGACATAGGCCCGCTCGATCGGACAGCCGGTGAGCGTTTCGGTGCGATCAATGACGTCCCGCAAGGTGTGACCGTCGTACGGGTTATCGGGCAGCGCCCTGGCGTGCAGCACGAACAGGCCTCCGGGAGCCCGGCGGTTGTTGGTGACGATGGAGGCCTTCACTCCGAACTCGTAAGGCGCGGCGGCCTTGCCTTTGCCGATGCACTCCACCTCCGGGGCATGGAAGGAATAAAGCTTCCAGCCGCGCTGGCGCTGCTGTTGCGAGCGGATCTGCATGGCCCGACCAAGCGGGAGGGCGAACGCCTCCTGCAGTGCAGGCTGGTCCACGATCTTGCGGCGGATGTCGCGGATGATCCGGCCCAGCCGACTGCGCAGGATACGCAACTGCCGCTGATGCCGCCTGAACTGTTTGGCATGGGCGTAGCGGCCCGCCATCATCGCGGCGGCCTTGGCCACGCGAGAATAGGATTGTCGCAACCCTACGCCGTGCCTTCTCGCCAGGCGATTGAGCCCTTTGATGGCCGCATGCAGCAGCTTGGCATCGGTCGGAAAGGTGATGGCCTTCGGCTGCACCGTGGTATCGACCGTGACCCGTTTGAGGTCTTGGCCGCGTAACGCGCCGGCCGCGTGCGCCACCCGCAGGCTCTCGGCCAGCAGCAACTCCAGTCTGTCGCCGAGCCGCTTGCGCCAATGGCTCAGGTCGCTTCGCTCGTGCGGGAAGGCGTGCTGGAAGAACTCTTCGCCGGTGAAGAACTGGAAATACGGGTCGTGGACCCAGCGCTCGCACACCCCCTCATCGGACAGCCCGTAAATGTGCTTGAGCAACAACAGCCCGATCATGAAGCGGGTCTCGATGCCCGGCCGGCCGTTCTCGCTGTAGAGCGGAGCGACCTCGCCGTCGATCCAGTCCCAGTCGATTTTGCCGGCAAGCAGAACCAGCTCGTGCTTCAGATTGATGATCTGGTCCAGCCGCGCCCGGAACAGATCGTTCGATCCCGTCGTCTTGTGCTTCTTCGGCCGCATCGTTCCCTCCGATGCACCACAGAATCATGGTCCGCAGCGAAAGGGAATCCAAAAACGAAATTGCAACGTTCAGGGCTCTCAAGCCCCAAATCCCTGCAATCTCAAATGCCTCCGAATCCGGAAAACAGAATCCCGCTCAATCGCTTAGAGGCTTATTCACGGACGACTATTTAACTCCGTTCAGCTTGTACGAAGCCTGCAGGAACGCGCCGTAGCGTTCGGCTCTCGCCGGCAATGTCTGACAGGGGCACCCCGTACCAAATATGTTGGTATAGCCATCGGTCGCCCACATCGCCCAGTAGCGGCCGCCCGCACCGACGCTGAAGGAATTCGTAACCGCATAGGCGAGGATGGCCTCGAGCTGCACGCCCTGTCCGGTGCCAGTCTCCGGGGAGACCGTGCTGGGGACATCGGTTCGCAGCAAGTGATTGTCGGTGCCGCGAAACGCGACATAGGGCAAATAAGCGGCGTCGCCGGTCAGCGTCAGCCTGTCCATCAGCGTAACAACGCCGTTCAGACCGATCCGGAACAGAATCCCACCGGTCGTTTTCCGTAATGCCGAGCGTGGAATTCGGAATCGACGGCACACAATCGGAATTGCTGTTGGCGATCTGGGTGCAGCCATAGGCTGACTTGTTCTCGGTGTAATAGTTGTAGCCGACAAAGCCGCCGATTTTAGAATTCGGCCCGCGAAACAGCGAATATCCAACGTCGAATGTGGCGTAATCCAGAGTTCCCTTCACACTGGAAACGGTGTTCGAATAGGGCACGGTTTCATTGAAGATCAGCCAGTCCTCGTCGTTCATTTTGCCCGACAGGATGTTTCCGGCGCCGATAAAGCCCTTGATGAAAAAATTTGTGTCGCTGTCGACGCGGCCGAACAGCTCGCCTGACGCGGCTGTCGTGTCGTAGGTCAGCCTCGAATTCAGCAGGTCCTGCTGGGGCTGATTGGGCGTCGCGCCGAGATCCTTCTGAAACCTGCCGGAGCTGTACCAGGTGCGGCCTCCGACTTCGATCTCTGCATGGGGGATAAAGCTTTCGGCGGACGTCCCTCGCAAACGATAGTCAGACGGCGACGGGTCCCATTGAGCGTGAAGGTCTTCGCCGAGTTTCAGGTTCAGGCCCATTTTGAAGGTCTGCACGTTCTGGCTGACGCTGCTCGCGCTGCCCGGCGTTGCAACATAACCGAACGCCGACGGTGGGAGAACTTGAAGATAGCTTGCAGGTGTTCCGACGCTGGCGCTGCCGTAATTCGCATAATCATACTCCACCCGGAACGACCAGGCTGGCGTCAGCGCCTTTTCCAGTCCCGCGCCGACCGTCCATCCCCAGCGCGGGTCATCGAAGCCGCTAGACGTTGGCGGATAGGCCGCATTGGTCGTGATGCCGATCTGCTCTTCCAGCCAGGCCGCGCCGGCCTTGGCGTAAATCAGGGTGTGTCCTTGCGGTCCCGCAGCGAAGCCGATCCGGCCGGTCAGGCTGCCGCTCGCGTTCTGACGAACGCGACAATTGGCCGAGATGAAAACCCCGGACGAAGCAAGGCAGGTGGCCGTGCCGTCGGCGCCCAGCGCGCTGGCATCTGCCTCCGCGCCGAAGACCCAGCGCGAATTGGGGACTTGCCAATTATAGCCGGCCTGGAGACCGCCGAGGGCTGCCGGACTTCTGACATTGCCGCCATAGATCGAAGGCCCTGCGGGATCCGAGAACTGCGTGCTTCCGAGGCCGCCGCCGATGTGCCCGCCCACATAGAGGCCGGTCCAGGACCAAACGGCGATCGGGGCGTCTTGGATATTTGGAAGGTCTGCCGCATTTGCGAGACCGCTACCCAGGATCAGGCTGACAACCGCAGCCGAAATCTTTTGCATTGAAACAACCCACGATTGCCGGTGACACGCGCCGCCATCTGACTGTGGGTGGGAATGCTTAAGAAAAACTGAGCATTGACGATTGGGTAACCCTAATTTTCGGTTTCTTTTGCGCCGGTAAGCCGTTCAAAAGCTGGCGACCTTGCCCAATGCCGGCTCGCCGGAGTTCGGCTCCAAGCGCAGATGTTTTGCTGGCAGCCTTTCCTGCGACGGCCGGCCTTCTCGCGGCCCAAATGGAAATGGCCGGGTCGTGTGACCCGGCCATTCAAAACGCTTCCAGCATTGAGCCGGTTTTGACGAAACCGTCAGCTCGCCTTTGCCACGGGGGCCGCGGCCGCCGTCTTCTTCTCGATCTGGCGCTTCAATTCGAGCGCCCGGGGCGACAGGTCGGTCGCCTTGGCCTTGATCAGGAATGCATCGAGGCCGCCGCGATGATCGACGGACTTGATGGCGTTGGTCGAAACCCGCAACCGAACATTCCGGCCCAGCGCGTCGGAAATGAAGGTGACGTTGCACAGGTTCGGCAGGAACCGGCGCTTGGTCTTGATATTCGAGTGGCTTACCGTGTGGCCCACCAGCGGGCCCTTGGCCGTCAGTTCGCAGCGCCGCGACATCGCACTAAATCCTCTTCCATCCCGCCCTCCGTCCCTGTTTAGGGTCCGGTGCAGGGTTCAAAATCACGTCCATCCAGGGAACCGCGGACGTATAGGGGGAGAGCGGGAAGGCGTCAAGGTTTGCGCTGCCTGCAAGGCCGCCGGCAAGGGCGTTTTTGCGGGCATCCCGGCGGTTTTCGCCATCATATAAACGGCGTATTCGCCGACGACATGATGGCTGCCGCGACTGTTCCCGCGGTTTGGCGCGGATTTGTTCAAAAAGGCGCACCAAAATCAATTTGCGCGTATGCTGTTCGCAAAGCCGGTATCCACGCCGGGATCGGTCCAGGCGTGCTTTTGCGGAACGCGCGTTGTTTGCCGGATATTTTTGCTTAAATGACAGATTGCCCGCGCGTAGTTGAGGACCGCCTTTCAGTGATCAGATATCGCATGATTGCACTCCGGCCGGTCCAATTTCCACTGCGGCTGTTGGGCGGGCTGTGCGTCGGCGCATTGCTGCTGTTGACGCACCCGCATTTCGCGCTCGCCCAAGGCAAGCTTGACGCGCGCTATGAGGCAACGCTGGCCGGCATCCCCGTCGGCAAGGGCGCCTGGACCATCGATATATCGGACGATCAGTTTACCGCCGCGGCCTCCGGCGGCACCGCCGGATTGCTCAAGGCGTTCGCCGGCGGCACCGGCACCGGGGCCTCGGTGGGGCGCGTCGTCAACGGCGCACTGGTGGCGACGAATTATTCCGCCAGCACCACGACGTCGAAGAAAACCGAAGTGATCCACATGGTTTTATCCGGCGGCAACATTCGCGAATACGCGATCGAGCCGGAGCCTCCGGTCGATCCTGATCGGATTCCCGTGACCGACGCGCATCGCCGCGGCGTCGTCGACCCGATGACGGGATCGATGCTGCGGGTCCCCGGTTCGGGTGATCCGCTCAGCCCCGAGGCCTGCCGCACCGGCGCTGCGATTTTCGACGGCCGCATGCGCTACGATCTCAAACTCGACTACAAGCGCATGGAAACGGTAAAGGCCGAAAAGGGCTATCAGGGCCCCGTGGTCGTCTGCGCGGTCTATTTCTCGCCGATCGCCGGCTACATCCCCGATCGCGTCGTGATCAAATACCTCGCCGCGCAGCGCAACATCGAAATCGCGTTCGCGCCGGTTGCCGGAACCCGCATCCTGGTCCCGTTCCGGATGATGGTTCCGACGCCGCTCGGCACCGCCATGCTGGAAGCCACCCAGTTCATCACCTCGGCGACGCCGCCGCGCGTCGCCAAAACGCAGTGATGCGGTCTTCAGGCCGTCGCAATGACGGGTTTTGGAGACCACAAATCCAGGTTGACTCTTTCCGCATTCTGATTCAACTCGCCGGTCGCACACATTTTAAGGATTTCGCCGCCATGCCTTCTCTTGTCGACCCGCGCCAAACTTGATCTAGTGCCGGTCTGCGGCGCCAGCGCGAGATGTTGCGGTGAACGAAGCCGGAGTGGGTAGGAGTCACCGATTCGGGCGCGATTCGTTCCGGACTCGTTCCAGAGCTTAAGCCGCGACCTCAAATGCGTCGCATTGTGAAACACTTCGCCAATGCCAACGACGCAGAAATCCCCGGAAAACATGGTTTTTTCTTCTTCAGCGCCGACGTTCGCCAACGGACGGGCTCCCGGTTTCGGCGTCACCGCGGTGCTCGGGCCGACCAATACCGGCAAGACCCATCTCGCCATCGAGCGGATGCTGGCGCACTCTTCCGGCGTCATCGGCTTGCCGCTGCGCCTCTTGGCGCGTGAGGTCTACAACAAGATCGCCGATCGCGCCGGGGTGGATTCCGTCGCGCTGATCACCGGCGAGGAAAAAATCAAGCCGCCGAAGGCGCGGTTCTGGGTCTCCACCGTCGAGGCGATGCCGAGGGACCTCGACGTGTCGTTTCTTGCGGTCGATGAAATCCAGATCGCCGCCGATCTCGAACGCGGCCACGTCTTCACCGATCGCATCTTGCATCGCCGCGGCCGCGACGAAACGCTGCTGCTGGGCGCGGCCACCATGCGCCCGATCATCGAGCGGTTGCTGCCCGGCGCCAGCATTGTCACCCGGCCGCGGCTGTCGCAGCTTGAATTCGCCGGCGACCGCAAGATCACGCGGCAACCGCGGCGCACCGCGATCGTCGCGTTTTCGGCGGACGAGGTCTATGCGATCGCCGAACTGATCAAGCGCCAGCATGGCGGTGCCGCGGTCGTGCTCGGATCGCTGTCGCCGCGCACCCGCAACGCCCAGGTGGCGATGTTCCAGTCCGGCGATGTCGATTATCTGGTCGCCACCGATGCGGTGGGAATGGGGCTCAACCTCGACGTCGATCACGTCGCGTTCGCCTCGGATCGCAAATATGACGGTTATCAATTCCGCCGCCTCAATCCGTCCGAATTCGCGCAGATCGCCGGCCGCGCCGGGCGCGCCACCCGCGACGGCACCTTCGGCACCACCGGCCGGTGCGCGCCGTTCGAGCCGGAACTGGTCAACGCGCTGCAGAATCACACCTTCGAAACCGTGAAGGTTCTGCAATGGCGCAATTCGAGGCTGGATTTTTCCTCGCTCGGGAGCTTGCAGGTGTCGTTGGCGCTGGCGCCGTCCCACGAAGCGCTGACCCGCGCCCCGATCGCGGAGGATCTGCGCGTGCTCGATCACGCCGCCCGCGACGCCGATGTGCGCGAAATGGCGCATGGGGCTGCCGCGGTGGAACGGCTGTGGGATGCCTGCCAGATTCCGGATTACCGCAAGATCGCGCCCGCGGCGCATGCCGAACTGGTAACGACGCTGTTTGGCTTTCTGATGCGCAAGGGCAGGATTCCGGATGCCTGGTTCGCCGCCCAGGTCGAGCAGGCGGATCGCGTTGACGGCGATATCGACACATTATCCAGCCGGATCGCGCATATCCGGACCTGGACCTTTGTCGCCAATCGCCCGGACTGGCTGGCCGATCCCGAGCATTGGCAGGGAATCGCGCGCGAGGTCGAAAATAAATTGTCGGATGCGCTGCATGAACGGCTCACAGAGCGTTTCGTTGATCGCCGGACCAGTGTATTGATGCGCCGCCTGCGGGAAAACACGATGTTGAATACGGAAATCGGCAAGACCGGCGAAGTGATCGTAGAAGGCCATGTGATCGGCCGCCTCGACGGATTCACCTTTGCGCCAGATGCGGCCGAGGCCGGCTCCGATGCCAAGGCATTGCAGGCGACCGCGCAAAAGGCGCTGGCCGGTGAAATCGATGCACGCGCCGAGAAACTGGCGGCGGCGCCCGACGAACAGTTTCTGCTGGCATCGGATGGCACCATCCGCTGGACTGGCGACGCGGTGGCGAAACTGGTTGCGGCCGATGACGTGCTGCATCCGCGCATCCGCATCATTTCCGACGAACGCCTGGCCGGCGCGCCGCGCGAAGCGGTGCAGACCCGGCTCGATCTCTGGCTGAAGACGCATATCGAAAAACTGCTGGGGCCGCTGTTCGAACTCGCCAAGGCCGAGGACATCACCGGGATCGCACGCGGCATCGCCTTTCAATTGATCGAGGCGCTCGGCGTGCTGGAGCGGCAAAAGATTGCGGCCGAGATGAAGGATCTCGATCAGCCGTCGCGGGCATCGTTGCGTAAATACGGCGTGCGGTTCGGCGCCTATCATATTTACGTCCCGCCGCTGCTGAAGCCGGCGGCACGCGCGCTGGCATCGCTGCTGTGGGCGCAGAAGCAGGACAATGTCGACATGTCGGCGCTGTCGGGTGCGCAGCACCTCGCGGGCAGCGGCCGCACGTCGTTCCCGGTCGACAAGCTGCTCGATCGCGACGCCTACCGCGTGCTGGGCTACCGGCAATGCGGCGAACGCGCGGTGCGGGTCGATATCCTGGAGCGTCTCGCCGATCTCATTCGTCCGGCGCTGTCGTGGCGCGAAGCCTCGCCCGGCACAAAGCCTGCCGGCGCGTTCGACGGCCGCGGTTTCGTGGTGACGCAGGCGATGACGTCGCTGACGGGTTCGGCCGGCGAGGATTTCGCCTCGATCCTGCGTGCGCTCGGTTATCGCATGGAGCGCCGCCCGCCGCCGCCGCCGAAACCGGCGGTGGTCGAGACCGTTGCCGCGGAATCGGGTCCGGCGGAACCCGCGCCGGAAACGGCATCGGAAACAACGTCGGACACATCGTCCACAACTGTCATGGAGGACGCGCCGGTCGTCGCAGAGACGCTACCCGCAGAGACGCCGCCCACGGAGCCGGTGGCGGCCGCTGAAAGCAGCGATGTCGCCGCCGCGGCGAGCGATGTTCCGCCAATTTCCGAGGAAGCGGTATCTCCGCCGTCAGCGGCGCTGCTGCCCGATATCGCGTTCTTGCCGGTGACCGGTGCCGACCAGCCGGCTTCGGTTGAAATTCCCTCATCTGAAGTTCAAGCAGCGGAGGCGCCGCTGGAACAACAGGCTGCCCCCGAAACAGCCATTGAGACGGCTGCCATTGTCAATTCGGCAGCCGCGGATAGATGCGGGCGCGCCTGCGGCGGCTGCGCCCGATGCGGCTGCGGCGCCGGAAATGGTGGAAGTGTGGCGGCCCGGCGGCCGACCGGATGATCGGCGGCCGCGTCAAGATCGCCACCGCCATCGCCATCAGGATCGTCCCCGGGATCGTCCCGAAGAGGGCGCGCCGGCTGCCGCCGCCGCAACCGAGGCTGCTGACGGCGCCAGGCGCGAGCGGCATGGGCGCGGACGGCGCGACCGCCACAATGACTTCCGTAAGCCCCGCACCGATGCGCCGGTCGAAGCCGTTGCAGCAACGGACGGCGCGCCGGCTCGCGAATCACGCGAGGACAAGGGCCGTCCGCCGCGCGAGCGTTTTCAGGGCAAGGACAGGCATCAGGACAGGGACAAAGGCAAATTTGGCGGTGGGCGCGAGAAGGGCGGACGAGAAAAAGGCGGACGTGGCGACAAACGCTCCGAGGGCGGGCCGTCGCACCGGCAGTTCGCAACCAGCGCGCCGCCGCGCGAGCGCGAACGCCCGATCGACCCCAATTCGCCGTTTGCCAAACTGGCTGCTCTCAAAGAACAGCTCACCGCCCGCAAGGATCAGCGCTAGACTAGCGTCGGTCCTCGAATGGGTGCTGCTTGGAGCGCCAGCGTGTCGATAAGTGGCTGTGGCATGCGCGGGTCGTGAAGGCCCGCACCAGCGCGGCCGCGCTGGTCGAGGCCGGCCATGTCCGTATCAATGGCGTACGCGAGAAGGCGCCGGGCCATGCCGTGAAGGCCGGCGACGTGGTGACGGTCGGGCTCGACCGCAGCGTGCGCGTGCTCAAGGTGATCGGCTTTGCGGAACGGCGGGGCGATGCGTCCGCCGCGCGCGTGCTCTACGAGGATTTGCAGGGCAGCCGGGAGTAACTATCTGTGTTCAAGCGAATTCAGCCAGCATAGAACGGCCTCAAAACAGGACTTGGGGTGCAGTGCTTGGCTTGCGGCTGCCGAGTTCCTGCGCTACGCAAACCACTCAAAATTGACCCGTTTCGGAGCATTGGATGACTTACGTCGTCACTGAAGCCTGCATTAAATGCAAATATACCGATTGCGTTGAAGTCTGCCCGGTGGACTGCTTCTACGAGGGCGACAACATGCTGGTGATCCATCCGGACGAGTGCATCGACTGCGGCGTGTGCGAACCCGAATGTCCGGCCGATGCGATCAAGCCCGACACCGAGCCCGGGTTGGAAAAATGGCTTGAGGTGAACACCGAATACGCCAAGAGCTGGCCGAATATTACCCAGAAGAAGGAATCGCCGGCCGATGCCAAGGATTTCGAGGGCATGAAAGGCAAGTTCGAGAAATATTTTTCTCCTGCGCCCGGGACCGGCGACTGATTCGATGCAAGCGGCGGCCGCGAGCAGCTGGCAACCGGTCCGTAATTTTGCCGGGTGGCTTAACCCTAACCCCGGTCATCGGGCCGAATGGCCTCGCGGAGCCTCAACACAGCCCCTAAATCATTGATTTTTGCGGAAAATGTGCTATATTGGGCACATTACAAGCCGAACCCAGCCATGCGTATTTTTGGCCCCACGGGTTCCCGTGAAAAACATCGAACAGGGGCGTGGCAGTTCCGCGCGCAGGCTGTGTCACAGAAAACGCGTAAAAAGAGTGTTTCCAAGGTCTCTAAAAAAGTCGCTGCGGCGAGCCGCGGTGCAACCAAAAGCCGCGCCCGTGCGTCCGTGAGGGATGACCGGAAGGCCACCAAGGCCGCGGTTGCAAAATCCTCAAAAAACAAAAGAAGCGCAATGCCAAACAAGACTGCAAAAACTGCCGCGAAAGCGACTGGTTCGAAGGCCACTGCTTCGAAGGTTGCTTCCAAGATTGCCCCGAAGGCTGTTTCGACCAAGCCTGCGGTCAAGCCCGTCGCCGCCGGCAAGCCTGCCGCAAAACCCGTGGCCGTTGCGCCTCGCGTCGAGGAACCGAAAAAGGTTTTGACCCAGCGCCAGGGCTTCAAGACCCACGAGTTCGTGGTTTATCCCGCGCACGGTGTTGGCCAGATCCTGGCGATCGAAGACCAGGAGATTGCCGGCGCCAAGCTTGAACTGTTCGTGATCAATTTCATGAAAGACAAGATGACGCTGCGGGTGCCGACCGCCAAGGTCGCCAATGTCGGCATGCGCAAGCTGTCCGAACCGGCGCTGGTCAAGCGCGCGCTGGAAACCCTCAAAGGGCGCGCGCGCGTCAAGCGCACGATGTGGTCGAGGCGGGCGCAGGAATATGAAGCCAAGATCAATTCCGGAGATATCGTCGCGATCGCCGAAGTGGTGCGCGATCTTTATCGTTCGGAATCGCAGCCCGAACAGTCCTACAGCGAGCGTCAGCTGTATGAAGCAGCCCTCGATCGCCTGTCGCGTGAGATCGCCGTCGTGCAGCATGTGACGGAGACCGAGGCGGTGAAGGAAATCGAAGGCCAGCTCGCCAAGAGCCCACGCCGCGGTGCCAAGGCCGAGGCCGAAGTCGAGGTGGACGGCGAAGCCGATGGCGATTCAGACGCCGATGGCGACGATGCCGCCGTCGCGGATGAAGCGGCGTAAGCAGCCTCACAAGTTCGAGATAATCGAGAGCCCGGTCGCAAGACCGGGCTCTTTGTTTGGGACGACGATGGCGCGTCAATCCACCACGATCTTCACCCGATCCCGCGCCTTGACCTGCGCATGGGCATCGAGGCCGTTGAGGACGCGGAAGCGGTCCGCGGGGCGGTCAACGCCCGCCATGCGATGGGACAGCGATTCCACGGTATCGCCGGGCTGCACGGTGATGATCTTGATGCGCAGCGGCCGGGCGGCCTGGATCTCCTCGAGCGTCAATCGCCTAAAGGAATTCACCGTTTCGCGCGCGTTACGGTCGCTCTCGGTGGTTTTCTGCCTGGAGGCGAAAATAAAGCGGTAGACGTCGCTGCCGAAACGTAGCGCGTAGACCTTGAATTGCCACTGATCGCCATGCGCGGTTGCTGATGCCGCGGGGAAGCCATTGATCGTCAGATCCTCGGTCGAGGCCTTGTCGACATTTTCCATCCAGCCGGAATTGAGATAGTCGCCGAGCGTCTGTTCCGACGGCACCCGCACGACGTCAAAGCGCATCGCCTGGCTGCCGCCCTCGCGTACGCCGATCACGGCCTGTGCGGTGTTGTCCAGGGTGAAGTTTTCAGGCGCGGTAAAGGTGAAGCCGAGCTTGGGATGCAGGAAACGCCGGCCGCGAACGAACCCTTCGCTTGGATCCTCCCCATAGACGATGTTGTCGATGGCAGCGAGATAGGTTTCGCGATCGCGTTCGCCGCCCTCCGGCGAGGTGTATTGCCGGGCACTTGCTTGCGCGCTCTGCACCCGCTCCGGCGTTGCCGGATGCGACGACAGGAAGTCCTGCGCGCGCGGATCGACCGAGGTCTTTCCTGCTTTCAGCTCGGCATTGCGTTCCATCGCGGTCAGGAAGCGCGAGGCGCCATAGGGATCGAAATGGGCGCGGGCGGAAATGCCGACGCCGATACTGTCGGCCTCGAACTCCTGGGAGCGGGAAAAGCTCGCCATCGTCAGCTTGGTCTTGGCAAGCGCAAGGGCGGTCAGATCGGGATCGCTGCCCATGTCGGTGACGACGCGGGTCACGATGGCGGCCTGGCGCGCCTGGTCTTCGCGGATCGATGCGTGTTTGGCCAGCACATGCGCCATCTCGTGGCTCAGCACCGAGGACAATTCCGAGGTGTCGCACGCCAGCGCGATCAGGCCGCGCGTCACGTAGAGCTGGCCGGTCGGCAGCGCGAACGCATTGACGGCTCCCGAATTGAGGATCGTCACCTTGTAGGCCTGATCGGGACGTTCGGATGCGGCGACCAGCCGATCGACCGTTTTGCCGATCAGGGCTTCCAGCGCCGGATCGTCATAAGCGCCGCCATAGGAGGACAGAATTCGCTCATGCTCGCGCTCGGCGGACGGGCTTTGTGCGACCGTCCGCGCCGGCTTGCTGGTGGTCGGGGGGCTTGGCGTCGGGGACGCGGTCTGAAACCGGCCGAGGTCGCCGCAGGCGCCCAGCGCAAACGCGGCGCACAACAAAACCGCCGCAGCCCAAAGGCGGCGGCTGATCCAGGTTTCGCGCCGTCCCGCGCACTCTGCCACTTCAGCCTCGTATTTGCCCGCGAACTAATTCTCGCCAAGCAACTCAATCTGCCCCACCCGGAGCGCCTCGATCCGCGGGCCGCCGTGCGCCTCGACCCAGCCGCGGACCCGAATCCTTCGATTTTCAAGAGACTTAGGCACAATTCCGGCGGCCTCGAACGCCGGCATCATGCGCCTTGAAATAGTCACAGCAAAGCCCCGTGTCCAGTTCCGCCCGAAATTCAGGTAAGTCGTTGCCCCTGCCTGCCGCACCGACAGAACCTTGCCCTCGACGACGATAAACCGCCCTATCCCGGCCAAAATATCGTCCGGACTTTCCGCGTTTTTTATGACCGCCGAATCGGCCCAGGTTCCCCGTTTTGCCTGACGGGCGGTCGCCTCGGCCGCCGTGAGAACCGAGGCGCAGTCCCTGTTGGTCACGGTGTCCGAAACCAGCGCGTCGCCCTGCGCCAGCAGCAGGCTCTGCACCAATGTGTCGGAGTGATCCAGAAACACGAAGGCAGGCTGACGGCCGTATCGGTCGGGGGTGTCGTCCTCTCCAGCCAACGTGACCTCATGGCCGGTCACGATCGCCGCCAGTGCCGACGTGCGGTCCGCATGTTCGGCTGCGGGCTTTTCAGAATAGACCGGCTCGATACCGGCGAGGCGGACCTCGCGGCCATCCTGCAGCCGAAAGGTGCGGGCATCGATCACCGCGGCGACGCGGCCCTCACCCTGCGCCTCGAAGGCGCATCCGGCCGCGATCGCCGGACCGGCGGCAGCAACAGCAAGCGCGAGGCCGCAGAGCGAGATTGACACGCGACGTTTGTACGGAAGCTCAATCATGATCGCCGACGACAGCATGACACCATGTTCTCATGAACCGTTCATTCCGCTTAACGGAAAAACGCGAATTGGCATGGCTTTGCCGCGGCTTGCCGCTGCGCAACGCTTGCGGCATGATTGCGCGAACAGAATTGAGGTCGCAAGCCAATGCGGCCCATTGCCAGGGAGCTTCCATGAAACGAATTCTTTCCAGCGTTCTCGGTTTATCGCTGGCCATCGTCGCCACGGCGGCCATGGCCACCGGAGCTCTGGCGCAAAGCAAGCCTCCGCTGAAACTCGGTGGCATTCTCGACATGTCCGGCCTCTATGCCGACATCACCGGACCCGGCAGCGAGATGGCCGCAAAAATGGCGGCGGAGGATTTTGGCGGCGAAGTGCTTGGCCGCAAGATCGAGATCGTCGTGGCGGATCATCTCAACAAGGCCGATCTTTCCGCCAACATCGCCCGCGACATGTTCGACAATCAGGGCGTCGAGATGATCTTCGACGTGGCGGCGTCGGCGACCGCGCTGGCGGCCGGCGAGATCGCAAAAGCGCGCAACAAGATCATCATGTTCAACGGCCCCGGATCGATCCGCCTGAGCAACGAGGCCTGTGGTCCCTACACCGTGCATTACGTGTTCGATACCTTCGCGCAGGCCAACGTGACAGGTCTCGCTGCGGTGAAAAGCGGACTGGATACCTGGTTCTTCCTGACCGCCGACTACGCCTTCGGACAGGACCTGGAAAAGGACACTACCAATGTCGTGGTGAAGTCCGGCGGCAAGGTGCTGGGCAGCGTCAGGCACCCGCTCAACACCTCGGATTTCTCGTCATATCTGCTGCAGGCGCAGGCCTCGAAGGCCAAGGTGATCGGGCTCGCCAATGCCGGCGGCGACACCATCAATGCGATCAAGCAGGCGGCCGAGTTCGGATTGATGAAGGGCGGCCAGAAGCTGTCGCCGCTGCTGGCATTCGTCACCGATATCGACAGTGTCGGTCTTGAGACCTCGCAGGGCCTGTTGCTCGCGGAAGCGTTCTATTGGGACCTCAATGACGACACCCGCGCGTTCTCCAAGCGCTTCATGGCCCGCGTGAAGCGGCCGCCGACCTCGGCGCAGGCCGGCGTCTATTCGTCGATCATGCATTATCTCCAGGCGGTGAAGGCCGCCGGGACCACCGACTCGGCCGCCGTCATGAAGATCATGAAGGACACCCCGATCAACGACATGTTCGCCAAGAACGGCAGGATTCGCGAAGACGGCCGCATGGTGCACGACATGTATCTGTTCGAGGTCAAGAAACCCTCGGAATCCAAGGGCCGCTGGGACGACTACAAGCTGCTGGCGACGGTCCCCGGCGACGAGGCGTTCCAGTCGCTCGAACTGTCGCGCTGCCCGCTGGTGAAGAAATAAGGGACGACTGACCGCCTCCCGTCATTGCGGGGAGCATCGCGACGAAGCAATCCATCGTTCCAAGACGCCCTGTGGATTGCTTCGCTTCGCTCGCAATGACGGTTCTGAAACGACAACCAATAAAGCAACGAAAGCAAAAATCCATGAGCGCAAATGAAATGGTCCTTCAGAAGCTCGATGCCGGGCTGCTCACCATCACCATGAACCGTCCCGATAGGCGCAACGCGCTCAATGCCGACATGACGCTGGGTCTGGTCGAAGCGGCGCGACGCGCGGCTGAAGATCACGAGGTCCGCGCCGTTCTGCTGAAAGGCGCCGGCGGCACCTTCTGTGTCGGCGGCGATGTGAAATCGATGGCGGAGGGGCGGGCGCCGTTGCCGTTCGAAGCCAAACTGGCCAATCTTCGGCGCGGCATGGAGGTCTCGCGCATTCTCCACGATATGCCGAAGCCGGTGGTGGCGCAGGTGGATGGCGCGGCGGCCGGCGCGGGCCTTTCGATCGCGCTGGCCTGCGATCTCCGCGTCGCCGGCGCCTCCGCCAAGATCACCACCGCGTTCGCCAAGGTCGGCCTCTCTGGCGATTACGGCGGCACCTATTTCCTGACCCATTTGCTCGGCAGCGCCAGGGCGCGCGAGCTTTATCTGACATCGCCGGTGCTGACGGCGCAGGAAGCGCTCGCGCTCGGCATCGTGACCCGCGTCGTGCCCGACGCCGAGGTCGAGGCCGCGGCCCACGAGCTGGCGATGTCGCTGGCGCAAGGCCCCTCGGTGACGCTGGGCTACATCAAGCGGAACATCAACAACGCCGAGCACCTGTCGCTGGAGGCCTGTTTCGACGCCGAGGCGATGCATCACTCGCGTTCAGGCGAGACCGCCGACCACAAGGAAGCCGCGAAAGCGTTCGTCGAAAAACGTAAACCCGCCTTCCAGGGTCATTGAGATGGCCGAAGTCAGCAAGACGACCGGCTATATCAGGCTGCGGCAAATCTGCCTGGTGGCGCCGCATCTCGAGCCGGTGATCAGCGACATCGCGGGCATCATGGGGCTCCATGTCTGCTATCGCGACGGCAATGTCGCCAAATATGGCCTGGAGAACGCACTGCTGCCGGTCGACACCATCCTGCTGGAAGTGGTGGCGCCGTTTCAGCCGGGCACCGCGGCAGGGCGCTTTCTCGACAAGACCGGCGGCCGTGGCGGCTATATGGCGATCTTCTGCTGCGACGACCCCGATGAACGCGGACGGCATGCCGAAAAAATCGGCGTCCGCGTCGCCAACGTCATCGATCACGCGCCCTATCATGGCGTGCAACTGCATCCGCGCGATTGCCGCGCGGCGTTCATCGAATTCAATCACACCGAAGGCAGCGACGATATTCTCGGCCCCTATCCGCCGGCGGGGCCGGACTGGCAGAAATCGATCGCCAGGGACGTGACGCAAGCCTTGATCGGCGTGGAAATGCAGGGCCCCGATCCGCAAGGGTTGGCCGAACATTGGGGACGGATCATCGGGATTCCTGTCTCCAGAAGTCAAAGCGGCGAGCCCGAACTGAAGCTTCCCAATTGCAGCTTCCGCTTCGTCAACGGCGCCAGCGAAATCATGAGCGGCCTGACGTTTCGCGTCGGCGATATCGCCGCCGTCCGCAATGCCGCGAAGGCAAGGGGATACGAGGTGTCAGGCGATGGTTTTGTGATCGGCGGCGTCACGTTTCGTGTCGCGGCGTGAACCTTCCGCCGTCATTGCGAGGAGCGAAGCGACGAAGCAATCCACTCCTTCTTTACGTTCGATACGTCGCAAGATGGATTGCTTCGCTACGCTCGCAATGACGATTTCGAAAGCCAGCCGATAATAACCGGGCCATTCGAATGCCGCACCCGCTCGATACATTCTTCTCGCCGGAGAGCATCGCCCTGATCGGCGCCTCGCGCGATTCCGAGAAAATCCCGGGCCGGCTGTTGTCGATGCTGCGCAAGAACGAATTTCCAGGCAAACTCTATCCGATCAATCCAAATTACGGCGATATCGACGGGCTGAGGTGTTATCCATCGATTGCGGTGGTCGGGCAGCCGATCGATCTTGCCATCGTCATCATTCCGGCGCGCGCGGTTCTCGGCGCGCTCAGGGAATGCGCCGCCGTCGGCGTCAGGAACGCGGTGATCATCTCGTCGGGATTCGCCGAGGAGGGCGGCGACAGCGCCGCCATGCAGGACGCGATCGCCGATCTCGCCAGCAAGACCGGCATGCGGATTTCCGGGCCCAATGCGGAAGGGTTCTACAGCGAGGCCCAGCGCGTCGCCGCCACCTTCAGCCCGACCGTCGATGTCAAGCCGGATGCGCCACGGCTGATCGCCACCACACGGCGGATCGGCATCGTCGCCCAGAGCGGCGGCATCGGCTTTGCGATCTATCACCGCGCCAGGGCGCTCGGCATCGCGCTCAGTTACGTCGTCAGCGCCGGCAACGAATCCGATCTCGGCGCCGGCGAGTTCCTCGACTACATGGTGCAGGATTCCTCGACCGATGTGATCCTGCTGTTCATCGAAGGCATTCGCGATGTCGGAAAGTTTCTCGCCGCCGCCCGGCGTGCCGCCGAGGCCGGCAAACCCGTCATTGTCACCAAGGTCGGCCGTTCGGGCGCGGGCGAGCGGGCAGCCGCGTCGCATACCGCGAGCATGGCCGGCTGGTCCGCGGCCTATGATGCGGTGTTCGCCAAATACGGCTTCATCGTTTCCAACGATCTTGATGAAGCCGTCACCATTGCCGCGGTGCTGACCACCAACCCGATGCCGAAAGGCGATCGCGTCGGCGTTCTCACCGTGTCGGGAGGCGCCGGCATCTGGGGCGCGGACACCGTCTCGATGCAGGGCTTGCAGGTGCCGGAACTGTCGGCGCCGATCCAGGCCGAAATCCGCGCCTTGATTCCGTCCTATGGCTCGGCGCGCAATCCGATCGATGTCACCGCGCAAGGCGTGCACAGCGGCGGGTTGCAGAAGAGCATCGATTTGCTCAGCGCTTCCGACGAAGTCGATGCGGTTCTGGTGGTGCTGTCGCTGTCCAGCGACACCCGGATGCCGTTCAAGCAGTCGGAACTGAAGCCGGTGATAGCGGCGCAGAACAAGCCGATCGTGTTCTACTCCTATACGCTGCCATCCCGGTTCGCGCGGGTCGAGCTCGCTGCATCCGGCGTCGTGGTGCTGTCGGGGTTGACGCATGTCGGCGTGGCCATGCGCCAGATGGTTCAGCGCGCCAAATTCAGGCTGGCGCCGCCGGCCGAAGCGCCGGCGTCGGCGCCACACGATGTCTCGGCCTACCTCAAATCCGCAACCCTTTCCGAAGCGGACAGCAAATCGCTGTTGCGCGATGCCGGCATCGCGCTGCCCGACGAAGTGCTGGTGACGGAGAAAACGGCGCTCGATGCCGCGATCGCCCGCGTGGGCTTTCCGCTGGTCATGAAGATCCAGTCGCGCGACATCCCGCACAAGAGCGAAGTCGGCGGCGTGCGCGTCAATATTGCGTCCAAGGGCGAGGCGTTCGCGGCCTACCAGATGCTGCTGGACAACGCGCATCGTCATCGGCCCAGCGCCGCCATCCAGGGCGTTCTGGTCGGCCCGATGGCGAAAAAGGGCGTCGAAATCATCGTCGGCACCATGCGGGATGCGACATTCGGTCCGATGGTCATGGTCGGCCTCGGCGGCGTCACGACGGAATTGTTCAGGGACGTGGTCTATCGGCCCGCGCCGGTGAGCGCGGCGGAGGCCACCGCCATGCTGGCCGAACTCAAGGCGGCGCCGCTGCTGAGCGGATTCCGCGGGGCCGCGAAAGCCGATATTCCGGCACTGTCGCAATTGATCTCGCAACTATCGCTGCTTGCCGCGCGATACAGCGCGCAGATTTCGGAAATCGAAATCAACCCGGTGCTGGTTCACGCCGAAGGCGAGGGCGCCACCATCGTCGACGCGCTGGTGGTGCCGAAGAAAGAATAAGTTCGCAGCCGTCGTCCCGGCATGCATAGATTGAAAGCCTCACCGCCCCTTGAAATTGGCGACGCGGCGCTCCTCGGTGGCCTTGATGCCTTCCTTGAAATCCTCGGTCGAACGCAGCCTGTTCTGTTCGGCGAGTTCGTGGTTGGTGGCGGCCATCACTCGCTCGGCGAGGCCCGCGCGCATGGTGGCGCGGGTCGAGAGCAGGCCGAGCGGCGAACATTCGGCGATCTCGGAGGCGAGCTTCATGGCGGCGGCGCGCACCTGATCTTGCGGCACGCATACATTGGCGAGGCCCATTCGGGTCGCATCCTCACCGGTGATGCGGCGGCTGGTATAGAAAATCAGTTCGGCATTGTTCCTGCCGACCAGTTCGGGAAGCGTCGTCGTCAGCCCGAAGCCGGGATGAAATCCAAGCTTGGTGAAATTGGCGGCGAAGCGCGCCTCGGGGCAGGTGACGCGAAAATCCGCCGCCACCGCAAGCCCCAACCCGCCGCCGATCGCGGCACCATGGACCGCGGCGACGATCGGCTTCTTGTTGCGGAAAATCCGCACCGCCTGGACATAAAGGTGGTTGATCGGAAGATGCGAGACCGGGTCGGTTTTTTCCCTGGCCTCGGCCTCCTGCCGCGCCGGATCGCCGAAATTGGCGCCGGCGCAGAAGGCCCTGCCTTGCGCGGCGAGCACCACCGCGCGGGCCTCCGGATCGTTGTCGATGTCGGTCAGCGCATCGGCGATCTGGTTGATCAGCGAGACATCGAAAAAATTCAGCGGCGGCCGCTGGATCTCGATCATGGTGACATGGCCGGCCTTCTCGACGCCGATATCCGTGAATTTTTTCATGATGTGGTCTCCGGTATTGTTGTGAATCAGAGTGGCGTCGAAACATTTGCAGCGATCAAGCCACGCTCCCTCTGCGAACAGGGGAGATCGAGCGCGCGCTCTAGCGCAGTCCGAGCCCGCGCGCGATGATGCCGCGCAGCACCTCGGTGGTGCCGCCCTGAATGGTAAGCTTGGGCGCGACCTTCATGGCGAACGGCAATACCGTGTCGAGAATTTCGTGATTGCTGGCATCCGGCTCGACGAAAGCCGCCAGATCGCGCACCCGCTGCGGCAATTGTTGTTCCCAGATCGTGCCGATATCCTTGACGATGGAGGCCTCGACCACCGGCTCCTTGCCGGCATGCAGCATGCCCGCGACCGACACCGACATGCGGCGCATGGTGTGCAGCTGCGCGACGAGCCGCCCGACCCCTTCGGCGCCGCGATTGTCAGGCTCTTCGCCGAGCGCGCGAACCAGTTCGGTCAGCACGTAATAGGTCTCCAGAAAGCGTTCCGGCCCGCTGCGCTCATAGGCGAGCTCGCTGGTGGCCTGCTTCCAGGCGCCGTCGATTTCGCCGAGCATGTGATCGTCCGGCACGAAGGCGTCCTGGAACACCACCTCGTTGAATTCGGCCTTGCCGGTCAGTTGCGCGATCGGGTTGACCTTGATGCCAGGTGTTTTCATGTCGACGAGAAATTGCGTCAGGCCGTGCCGGCGGTTTTCCTTGGTCGGCGGCGAGGTGCGGAAGATCGCCAGCATGTAATTGGCGACCTGCGCGGCCGAGGTCCAGATCTTGGTGCCGTTGATCAGCCAGCCGCCGTCGGTTTTCGTCGCCTTGGTCTTGGCGGCGAACAGGTCCGAGCCGGAATTGGGCTCGCTCATGCCGATCGAGAAGCAAACCTCGCCGCGGCAGATGCGCGGCAGGATGTCCATCTTGATGTGCTCGGGCGCATACTTCAGCAGCACCGGGCCGCTCTGGCGGTCGGCCACAAAAAACCGCCGCGTCGGCGCATTGGCGACGCGCATTTCCTCGGTGACCACATAACGTTCCAGAAAGCTGCGCTCGTGGCCGCCATATTTCTTCGGCCAGGTCATGCCGATCCAGCCGCGCTCGCCGACCCGTTTGCTGAAACCGGGAACGTCGGTGTCGCCGCCTTGCGGACTATGCGGATCGAAGGTGCCCGCGGCGATTTCTTCGGCGAGAAAGCTGCGGACTTCCTTGCGCAATTTTTCGCATTCGGCCGGCAGACGGATCGGATCGAAACGGAGGGCTGCGGTCATGTCAAATCTCAATTCCTGTGTATCCGAATATCCCAGATGTCAGCGCGAGGCGACCAGCGGCCACAATTCATCGGCGCCGCGCGCGGCGACGCGCTTGCCCAGTTCCACCGCCCAGTAGCTTTCATTGCCGAAATCGTCGCGCCATGCCAGCGCGCGCATGGTGTAGCGATGCAGGATGTGCTCGAGCGTGTAGCCGATCGCGCCATGAACCTGATGGGCGATCGCAGCCCCCTTTTCGGCGGCCTCGGCGCAGCGGATTTTCGCTGACGTTGCTTCCAGAAAAACCGCATCGTCGAATCCGCTGGCGTTGGCGATCGTATCCGCCGCCGAGCTGGCCGCGGTCATGGCCGCTGCGGTCTCTCCGGCCAGCCTGGCGAGATTGTGCTGCACGGCCTGGAATTTGGAGATTTTCTTCTCGAACGCGACGCGCTCGTTGGAGTAGCGCACGCTGATATTGAGCATCGATTCAAGCGCGCCGGCAATTTGCAGGCTTCGCGCCACCGCGCCCATCAGCATCAGCGAGGTCTGGTCGAAGCCCTTTGGCGCCGGCTTGATGGCGGCAGGTTGCACGTTGTTGAACGTCACGGTGTCGTTGCCGTCGCTGGCGAGATTGAGGCCAGCCTCGATCCGGCAGGCGCTTGCGGCGACCAGCGCGATCGAGAGACCGGCAACACCCTGCGCCACTACGGCGAGGTGGCCGGCGTCCCTGGCGAACGGAACGCCGCGCGCACGGCCGGACAGGGTGCCGTCGGCGTTGAGCGCAATACGGTCTTTCGGGCTTGCGGGCGCCACGGTCATCGCCCCTTCCGGCGAGGCGAGTTTGGCTTGCGCCAGCAGCCAGCCCGCCAGCATCGTCTCGGCGAGCGGCACCGCAATCGCAAAACGCCCCGCGGCACTCAAAACGCCGAAGCCTTCGGCCAGGCTTGCGCCCGAGCCGCCGCAATCCTCCGGTACCCACGACAATGGCAATCCGGCTTCGGTCAGCGCCTGCCAGAGCGGTGCTTTCCAGTCGCCTTTGCTGTCGCGGTTGATGGTTTGCGCGTCGGCGAGATCCGCGAAGATCCGCTCCGCAGTCTCTACGACAATGTTCTCACTCTCCGCCACAGCGTTCCCCGTTTTTCGATCCGCGCCCATTTCGCTCGACAGTTCCGCCGGGCGCCGGACGCGGCCTTTTCTTGCACCGCATGATGAGGAAAAGCCACTGCCATGACAAGCGCCGATGTCCGCAAGTGCCCCTGCAGAGCCGGCATGAGCGGCAGCCCGCCGCCGAACAAATTCCGCGCAACGGAGTTTCGCCGATTTGCAGGCATTTCGCCGCGCGATATGCTAGAGCGTTTTCCAGCGAAGTGGTTACCGGTTCGCGTGAAGAAAACGCGTCAAGATAAAGAAATAGAGCCTCCGTTCCGATTAAATCGGAACGGAGGCTCTAGATCGCGCGTGACAGCGGAAAAGCCAAAATCAATAAAAGGAAATGCGGATGTCGAAGGATGGTTTGTGCGCGATTGTAACGGGTTCTGCGTCCGGTCTGGGGGCGGCGACCGCGGCTATTCTGGCGAAGGGCGGCGCGCGCATCGTGGTCAATTATTCGTCGAGCCAGAAGGAAGCCGAACAGACCGCCGATCTCTGCCGGACGGCGGGCGGCGAAGTGGTGGTCGTGCAGGGCGACGTGTCCCGTGACGAGGATTGCAGGAAGATCGTCGCGGCCGCCGCCCCGTGGGGACGTCTCGATGCGCTGATCAACAATGCCGGCACCACCAAGCATGTGGCGCACGACAATCTGGACGGGTTGTCGGCGGAAGATTTCCAGCGGCTGTTCGGCGTCAATACCATCGGTCCGTTCCAGATGGTGCGGGCGGCAAGGTCGCTGCTGGAGGCGGGTGCGAAGGCGTCGGGGCGCGCCTCCGCGGTGGTCAACGTGTCGTCGGTTGCCGGCATCAGCGGCATCGGCTCTTCGGTCGCCTATGCCGCGAGCAAGGGCGCGCTGAACACCATCACCTATTCGCTGGCGCGCGCGCTGGCGCCGCTGATCCGCGTCAACACCGTATGTCCCGGCTATATCGATACGCCCTGGTTCACCAAGGGCCGCGGCGAGGCCGCCGCCAGGCAGGTCCGCGACAATGTCGTCGCCAGGGTGCCGCTCAAGGTCGCTTCGTCAGCCGAAGATATCGCGGCATTGGTGTGCTTTCTGGCGACGCCGCCATCGAGCAACATGACCGGCGAACTGGTGCGGATGGACGCCGGCCTGCATCTCGTCAGCTGAGAAGAAATTGAAGCCCGGATGAGCCAAGCGACATCCGGGAACGAACGGTAACGCAGCCCCCTACAGGCTCGCCTGCTCCCCGCAACGGAAGCAGCCCCAGTCTATTTGTTTCCGGGATCGGAAATCACGCGGCTGGCCACCAGCCTGTTCCAGATGAACAGCACCACCAGCGCGCCGATCGTGGCGGTGATGAAGCCGGCGCCCTGGTCCGGACCGTAATGGCCGATCATCTGACCGATGAAGGTTGCGAGAAACGCGCCGGCAATGCCGAGCACCACCGTCAGGATGAATCCGCTCGGGTTGTTCGGGCCGGGCGAAATCATTCGCGCGATAATTCCGGCGACGAAGCCGACGATGATGATCCAGAGAATGCCGCTCATAGCTGTTGTCCCTTTCTGAAAAAGCAGAATTTCAAAAGCTCATGATGACCGGCGTCAAAGCCGTCCCGCCAGCTCGCTTTCGGTCGGCAGCCGTCCGTCCGGCGTCAGATGGTTGATCACCTCGGGCAAATGCTGGCTCAGGCCCGAGAGCAGTTCGTCCCGCGACAGGCCGCTTTGCGACATCAGGCTGTTGATCTGATCGGCGCCCAGCGCATTGGCAAGGTCGCCCGGCGCGATCTGCTTGTTCGGGCCCGGGCCGACCCATGAATTGGCGGTTTCGCCATGGCCACTCTGCTGGAGTTGCTTGAGCAGGTCGCCAAGTCCGCCGCTGATCACGCTTCCCGCAGCACCCCCTGCGAGCAGGCCGCCCAATCCACCCGGGATGAGACCGCCGAGACCTCCGCCGCCGGCCGGGCCGGCATTCGCGGTCGTGCCTGGCGATGGTGCAGGCGTCGGGGTCGGTGCCGGAGTGGCGCCCGGCTGGCTCCCGGTGAAATGTTTGACCGCCTTGTAGGCGAGCAATGCAAGGATCGCCATCGTCATCGGCGACATTCCGCTACTGCTGCTGCCTGGAGCGCTCGGAGTGCTGGGGCCGCGCGGGCCATTCTGCATGCCGTTGAGTACGTCGAGTAAACCCATTGTCACCTCCTGCCGAGTGCCCGCCCGCGGAGAAACATAAAGGTGGGCCATGACGGTTACAAGGCACCGGCCCCGCGAGCCCAAGGGGCGCGGCCGCCCTTCGCATAGGCAGCGAAGGCGGGGTCTGCTATCGATCCGGAAATCAAGCGAGGGCAGGGCAGGATGATTCCCGGAAAGCTCATTGGCATTGCCGGGGCCGGCAGCATCGGCTGCTTTGTCGGCGGCATGCTTGCGGTCGCTGGACGCCCCGTCGCGTTGCTGGCGCGCCCGCGCGTCCTCCAGGAAATCGAAGACAACGGTTTGCGGTTGACCGGCTTCGAAGGCTCCGAACGGCAGGTCGCGCCGAACCAATTGGCACTGTCCGAAAATCCTTCAATTTTTACCGATGCCGGCCTGGTGCTGGTCACCGTCAAGAGCGCCGATACCGCCGAGATGGCGGATGTGATCGCGCAGCACGCTCCCAAGGATGCCGTCATCGTCAGCCTGCAGAACGGAGTCGGCAACGTGCCCGTGCTGCGCGAGCGATTGCCGGGGCGGCGTGTGCTGGCGGGCATGGTGCCGTTCAATGTCATCGCTCTCGGTGAGGGGCGGTTTCATCGCGCCACCTCGGGCGATATCGTGATCGAGCAGGACGACGCCGGCACCGCGGATCGGCTGTCGGTGCCGGGACTGAACATGCGTCCCTCCGGCGACATCGCCGGCGTGCAGTGGGGCAAGCTCTTGGTCAATCTCAACAATGCGCTCAACGCACTGGCCGATCTGCCGTTGCGCCAACAGCTCAGCCAGCGCGCCTGGCGCGTCTTGTTTGCCGACCAGATGGCCGAGGGGCTCGCGGCCATCAGGGCGGAAGGCATCAAGCCGGTGTCATCGACACCGATCCCGGCCGGCTGGACACCTCATTTGCTGCGGCTGCCCGACGCCGTGTTCGGGATGCTGCTGGGGCGGACGATGAAGATCGATCCCGAGGCGCGCTCGTCGATGTGGGAAGACCTGCAGCGCGGCCGGCGCACCGAAATCGACTACCTGCAGGGGGTCATCACCGGGATCGCCGACCGGCACGGGTTGCCGGTTCCGCTCTCCCGGCGCATCGTCGCGTTGATCAAGAGCGCCGAAGCGGCCGGCAAGGGGTCGCCTCGTTTGACGCCGGACCAGATCCGGCCGGGAGCACCGACATGAGACGATTTTCTATTGTCGTTGCCGTTGCTGCGGTGCTGTCTTTTGGCGGCTGGGCTGCAGTGTTGCCGGCGAGATCCGCGCCGCCGACCGTCACCCCGTCGCCGGGCTATGATGCAAGATTGCAAGAGCAACGAAACGCATCGACGGTTCATCAACCGGATGTGTCCGCTCATCATCGGGTGTCCCGGCGCCGCGCAAAGCAGATGCACCGCGGCATCGATTGAAACGATGCCGACGCCGTCCGTCGTGGCGGCGAACGTCAGCCGCGTTTGTCTTTGGTTGAAGAAGAGCCGAACAGCGCTTTCTTCAGATCATTGAGCCCTTCAGAAAGCCGTGGCCAGTCGCAGGAGAAGGAATGGCTGGCGCAATTTGACGCTTTCAGGCGCTTGGCATTGCCGCTCGCGACCGATGGCTTGTTGGGCGCTGCGATCGGCATGGGTACCTTTTCAGTCTCGCTCTTGAAGGTGGCCTGCTGCACTTGGTGTTGCTGTTGCTGTTTTGCCGCCAACGCCGCCGCGATGTTGCTTTGGCGCTCGCGATCGAGGAATTCGGTATATTGTTCGTCGATATGCTTCTGCTCTTGCGGCGTTGGATTGGGGCCCGCGATATCGAAGGTCCGGTTCTGCATGAAATCGAAATAAGTGTAGCCGCCGCCGGGCTTGCGCCGTCCGGCAAATTTTGCGTTGCATTCGATCAATGCCGCCGCCTTCGCTTCGCGAGTCGTCGCCTTTTCGGCGGCGTCGGCGCATTCCTCATAATCGGCAGGCGCGCGTTTGCCCCACCACTGCGCGTGGGCGCGCGGCGGCGTCAACGCCCAGCCGGCGGCGATCACGGCCATCAACAAGGCGGATATGCGTAACATCATCCTCAAAGTTTAATTCTCAAGGCGAATTTTGACGACACAATTTATCCCGATTGTCGTCATTATCGGCCGGCTTGTCACCCCGTAACCGGCGATTTTCTCGCGCGGCTTACGAACTCGCTTCGTGGGTTGTGACCGGTGGGTCACATTCACGTCCAGTCGAAGATGGACTGGCCTCAAGGAGGCCGAACGAATCGTGGCGCATGATGAACCCGGGCGCGGATTTTGTCGACCAAACGACGACATAATAGGAGGCCTCAAAATGAGGCAGCCGGTTGGATCCGTGTTTCCAGATCGAAGGGTTACAGCTATGCCGTATCGTCATACACAGCGCGGCACCTTGATCATGTTTCTCTGTCTGGTCCTTGCTGCACTCGATGCCGCGATCGCCTGGCGGACCGGGCAATGGCCGCCGGTGGTGGTGCTGATCATTCTCGTTGCCGTTGCATTGATATTCTCATCCTTGACCGTTGAGGTGAGCGGCGGGGAATTGCGATGGCATTTCGGTCCCGGATTTTGGAGCTATCGGCTCGCCCTGGACGACATCGAAACGGTCGCGGTGGTGCGTAACCACTGGTGGAACGGCTTCGGCATCAGAACGCGGCCGGGCTTCCGGCTGTATAATGTGTCCGGCCTCGACGCGGTCGAACTGCGTTTGCGGTCCAGCGATATTCGCCGCATCGGCACCGACGATCCGCAAGGGCTTGCGGGCGCGTTGAAATCGACTGCGCGCGGCGCCGTCACGCCATAAGCCGAGGCAGGGCGGATTAGCCCAACGGGTCCGCGCAAAGCGCGGCACGATGACAGGCTCCGGCGGCCGTCGCTTTGACGCGCATTCCGGACCAAAGTCGGACATCGCGCCATTGCCGAAACGTGCCTGCCAATAGCAGAAAACTTGTCGCCGGGATCGGGGCGATCCAGGCTCTCGCACCACTTTGGCTGTGAGCCGGTCACTTCCGACTTACACCCAACTCCGGGCATATCGCCGCGCCGCAATAACTGACGCCATGTGCCAACAAGAGGGGACTTGGTGCCCGGCGTGGTCCCGAACCACCGGATATCGATCGACTTTCGTCGCAGGATGGCGTCAGCGGCCGCATGATAACCGTGACGCTGACGCGCAACCACACTGCCGACCTGCGCCTATTTGGATTTCATCCGCCACGAACCGTCCCAATTCTCGGGCGGCGGATTCTGTTTCAAATCGGTGATTCGGGCGAGCAATGCGATCGAAGGGCCGTCGTCCGGCGCAGCCTCGAGCGCTGCCGTAAACTCCGCACGGGCCTCGTCCCAACGCCGCTCCCGATACGCCGTCAGCCCTGCTGCATAGCGCGCGCGTACCTGCGTTCGTTGAGGCGCGACAACGTCTTTCCTGCCCATGACCTCATAGACCGTCTGCTGATGGCTCTGGCCGGTGAGCACCACGCGATCCATCTCGCGGAGTTCGAAATCTTCCGAACACATGTTCGCAGTTGCCTCCGAAATCAGGCACCGGCTGCCATACACTTTGTTGGCACTTTCCAGCCTTGCAGCGAGGTTCACTGTGTCACCCATCACTGTGAAGCTCATCATGTATTCTGAGCCGATACTGCCGACCAGCGTCTCTCCGGTCGCGATCCCGATCCTGAGATCGCAATCGATCGGGATCGTGCGCACACCAAGCAACTCCGGCAGCTCCTTCCGCAACTTCTCGAGGCGGCCGATCATGTCGATTGCGGCCGAGCAGGCGCATTTCGCCTGCTCAGCCTCATCGACAAAGGGCGCCCCCCAATAGGCCATGATGCCATCACCAATATATTTGTCGATTACACCGCGATTCGCACGGATAGGTTCGGACATGGTCGACAGATAGCGGTTCATGATCTTGACCAGCCCCTGCGGGGTGACGCCTTCGCTCAGCGCCGTGAAGCCTTTCATGTCGCAGAACATCACCGTCATTACCCGCCGCTGCCCCTCGGTGGCGGCAATCGCGGTTTCGTCAAGCAGGCCCTCGGCAATCCTGGGATCGATATAGCGTCCAAAGGTCTCTCGGATGCGCTGGTTCTGTCGCAGACGTTCGATCATACGATTGAATGCTGCCGAGAGTTGGCCGATTTCATCGCGCGTCGTCACGCTGATAGAACCGTCGAGTTGGCCGGCCTCAATTTCGCGGGTGCCTTCCAGCAGACGCAGAACCGGGCCGGTGATGCCACTGCCCACCATCATCGCGAACATGAAGCCGAGCACTGCTGCGACTCCCGTCGCGATTGCCGATACCCAAATTGCTTGCCGTTGTTCGCGAATGACGGTAGCAGCGCTGGCATGGACCTGGTTCAACATGTCAGTACGGATGTCATCGATCTTGCGATCGAACTCCGCGCGTAATTCATCAGCACCGGCGAGCTCCGATTTAGCTTGTTCGAAATTGCCCACGTCGAGTTGCTTCAGCAGGATTGCATCTCGCTCGTTCAGCCGCTCACGAAGCTCATTGACAGCCGTATCGATGCGGTTATCGAGACGGCCGAGCGCGGCGTTATCCGATGGTGTCGACGGGTCATCTATGATCGCGGCGATCTGCTCGCGCGCGGCTTGCGCCTCGCGACCGATCTCGGAATCGATCGACTGGAGGGCCTTCAGATGCGCTGCGTAGCTCGCCTGGTCCGGCGGGTTCTCCATTTTGGCGATGATCATCTGCCGCACCTTCAGACCTCGCTCGAGCGACCTGACATTGGCCTGCGCGAGGTCTCCATACGCCAGGACGTAGCGATTGGTTAGTTCATCGAGCAGATGGCCCACGCGCGCAGCCATGATCATCGACAGCGACGACGTGATCACGGCCAGCACGATCAGTCCGGCGGCGATGCCGACAATCTTCTGTTTGATGGACCTTCGAAACATGCCTCAACGCCCAAACCGGAAAAGACGCAGAATGACGACTTTTGGTGCTGCGCGAAAGCCGTTTAGAGGATAACTTCGCTGGATACTATCGGCGGCCTGTAGGAGACATTCGATGGACCTGCAGCAACATTCGACCATTTGCAAAGGGTGCTGGCAAAATCTGCATTTGCCCGTGGTCTTGCGCGGTCCCTTGGCGATCCCTTTCCGAGTTGTCGGCCTCAGACCGAGCCGGATGAATCCCAACACCTGCACTTTTTGCGAACTCGCCTTCACGCGCATCATGAAGGCCCGCAACGTCACGATCGACGCAACGGTGCTGTTCGTCGATCTGCGGGGCTATACGACTGCTTCCGAGTCCTTGGCCTCGAGCGAGATGACGTCAACGCTCGATACCTTCTATGACGAGTGCGCCGAAGCGATCTGGGAGCACGACGGATTGCTGAATAAGACGATCGGCGACGCCATCATGGCGGTCTTCAATTTCCCAATTCGACAGAACGATCACGCCAAGCAAGCGGTACGTGCCGCCCGGCAGATGCAGCAGCGCTGGCGCGCCTGGTATCCGAGCCTCGTGGAGGGGCACGGCTTAGAAGAAGGAAGCCTGAGCATCGGCATCGGCATCAGCAGCGGTGATGTCAGTTTTGGTGAATTCGGCCAGTCGCACAGGGACCTTACCGCGATCGGCACTGTGGTGAACACCGCCGCTCGCGCACAATCGGCCGCCCGTGGAGGACAGATTCTGGTCACGAGAAGCTGTTCGCGATCGGTGTGAGAAGGACATCGTCCAGGCCGACGGAAGTCTATACAACTTGAAGGGGCTTGGGGCGCCAATTGAACTATACGATGCCGGGACATAGGATCATACGACGTCCAGTCGGGACGGCCAGGACTAGCTCTTTGGGATAAAAAGCTGGCACCAGCCGCTCGGGCTGATGTCGCCTTGAACGAATTTGCACGCATTCGGTGGTTGGAAATTGGCGCAGCCGCCGCAGCGTTGATCGCCCTTCGGCGTACCCTGATATTTGGCGTCCGCCTGGCTTATCTTCTGCTGCGCTGCCGCTTGCGAGACCGCCGTTGCGATTGCCGCCGCGCCGAGAGCAAACGCGGCGCCGGACAGCGCCACACGGCGCGAGATGCGTTGGCAATCATGACCGCCCTTCATCATCGACTCCTATCAGGCTTTCGCTTCGCCCAGGTCGATGCCCGTGGTGGAGGCATCGGGCGGACGATGACAATCCCGCTCGCTGTTCACCGGTGCGCATACTCCGTGAAAACGTAATCTCTTTTCTGCACGATCGTGTGGCACGCGTAGCCGCACTTGGCGTCGTTCGCCTGCGGCGGCTGGTCATCTAAAGTGCCCGGCCTGAACGTGTCGGATGCGGCGTCGTACTCGAACTCGGCATATCCCCATCCGCCGCTGTCGGCGAACCTCTTGCTGTCCTTCACCATGAAATCGACGTCATGCTGGGTCCCTGGCACCATTGGCTGACCGGGATACGCCTCCTGCTTTTTCGGGATCCAATGGACTTTCGCCATTCTGGCGCCGTCTGGGAAAGGCTTGCCGTTGCCGGGCGCGCCCTCCTTCAAGGCGTCGATCGTTACGGAATTCCCCAGGATCATAGCGATCTTGCCGCCGTTCTCGCTGATGGCAATGACTGGCCAGCCTTCGTATCCTCTGAATTCAGCGAAGGCGAGCCCACCCGGGATTTGCAGAGTGTACCTGTCTTGCGCGGAAATGGCCCTCCCGCCCAAGACGGCGGCCACCGCTACCATGATCAAAATCGCCGAGAATGTAATTCTCTTCATGACTCTCTCCCGCGGCCTGGGCTTTTCCTGGGCTATCGGGGTTGCAATGCTGATTCTGTCGCGTTCTTGCTATTTTGAGAGGGGATCGCTGGGGACAGCCGGGAATGCCAACCATGCCCGACGCGCCAAGCAACATTCGGAAGCTGCGCTCTTATCCCGAGAGCAGACGTTAAGATTACCGTGACAGTGCACCTAATTGACCGTGCGTTCCTGCGCATAGGTCATACCGCATGGCCCGCCTCATCGATATCGCGATCCCGGATCGCGCGGAGGCCTGCCATCCGGCGCCCATTGGCGCGATCCGTTGGGCTAAGCTGCCCTGCGCGTTCAAAGTGATTTGTCGAACTGAATCAAGCTGATTCCACCAGTCCAGTCCTATTTCTAAAAATATTCGCATTCCCATTTGACCCAAATCAGCTGCATATCTCTCGCCATCCCGTCCCACACAAAGGGGGCGTTTCGCGATCGTCACGGACGTAGGGCAGGGGATGCGATGGCCGCGGAAGCACGACAGCGCAAACATGCTTGCGCGGACGAGCGGCTATCTATGCGGACGGCGAAGTCGTGTGGTCCTGACGCCCCGACGCTGGCGTCAAGTCCCGCAGGAGTGATCTGCGCGGGCGAGGGTGGCAAGAAAGCCCGGTCACCCGGGAGAGCGCGGAGGAAACCGTTAAAACCATCGCGTGCGGGAATGCCGGGTGATCCCGGTGCGACCGTGGTGACTAACGCGCGTGCTTTCTACACACCACGCGCGGCTGCGGGTGCATCGGGCACCCGGCATTCCCCACGCCCTTTGTTGGGCGGATCGATCTTGCACAACTCGGGCGCATCGCGCCGCGGGATGGCGGAAGTGTATCTGAGCTATCCGCGTCATTGCGACCCGGTGGCTCGCAATGACGACTTACTTTCCGTCGTCGCCCGCGTAAGCGGGCGATCCAGTATTCCGATGATCGAACCGAGAAGCTGCGGCGTACTGGATACTCCGCTTTCGCGGAGTATGACGGCTTCATGCGAGGATTAGCTGAAATTCGAATCAGGAAGCCGGCCTCAACCGCTAAAGCATGATCCGGAAAAGTGGACACCGGTTTTCCGAAAAGATCATGCTTAAACAAAAAGATAGAGCGAGATGGCGATTCAACGAAGAGCCATCCCGCTCTAGTCCTTGAAAAAATCGACGATCGAGATGCCTTCGAGGACGTCCGGTTCGGTCGGCGGCACGTAGGTCATGCCGGCGCTCTTCGCCATGGCGGGGAGTTCGCCTTTGGCGATGAGATCGGCGATGGCCGCATTGACCGCCTCGATCAGCGGCCGGTCGGCGCCAAGGCCGACATAACCCATGTTGAAGCCGATCTTGTGGAAGTAACCGGTGGCCTTGAGTTTCGTGTTGGGATGCTTGTCGCGATAGTCGTCGAACCGGCGCAGTTCGGTCAGCGTGGCGTCGATATCGCCGCTTTCCATGCGGGGGAACAACTCGCTGTGTCCGGGGATGAAATGGGTGACCTGGTTGACGTATTTGCCGGCGCCATAGCGCATCAGAATGGCGTCGGAGAGCGTCGATTGGTTGACGCCGAGCCGCAAGCCCGCAAGATCGGCGAGGCTCGAAATCGATTTATCGGCGACCGATCCGCTCAGGATGACGGTGAGCGGTGCGAAGTGATACGGCTTGGTCGGCACCAGTTCACCGAGGGTGACGCGGCGGCGGCGATCGTCAGGCTTTGCGCCCTCGAAGCCGGGCAGGCGCGCGGTTTCGACAGCGGGCCGGCCCAGCGCGACGCGGAACAGCGGGTAGCCGCCGATGAGCTGGCAGCGACCGTCCGACAGCAAAGCGTTGCCCTGCAAGGTGAGGCTGCTGTCAGCGTCGATGCCGGTTTCGAACCACTGGACGGAGAGCGCGCGACCGAGTCGCTTGGCGACGGCTTCGGCCACGGCGAGGTCGAACCCGCCGGCCTCCTTGCCCTCATGGAAAGAGTAAGGCGGAATATTCTCGTTCAGGCAAACGCGAAGCGTCTCCTCCTCCGCCGCGGCCGGCTTCGCGGAAGCCGTCAGCGTCAGGATCAATGCAGCACTGGCGAGTGCCGTCGCCGATCTGGCCTTCATGAGATTCCCTATCACGGCTTCCCGCCGGTTAATACGTAAGCCCAGAGGTTATCGATGTCCTCCGGCTTCAAGAGGTCGCCCCACGGCGGCATGCGATTGTTCTTGCCGTGGGTCACCGAGTTCACGAAGCGCGCCTTGTCGTCATGCGGAAATTGGCGCAGATCGAACGCCACCGTGCCGGACGTAACCATGTTGATGCCGTGACAGTGCAGGCAATTGGTGCCGTAGAGCGCCTTTCCCTTGCTCGCCTGCGCCGGATCGTTTGCAGGTTGTGGCGCCGCTGCCGTGGGCGACACGTCAGCGGCGAAGCCTGGACTTGTAGCAACAAGTGACGTGGCAACAAACAGCGCGGCGAATGCGGGCATCCAAAACCCGACCTTGGCATTCATCGATTGTAATCCCGAAAGCATGGCGATGACACGAAGAGGGGGCCGCCACGCCGGCGGCCCCCTCAGTTCTGCAAACAGCCGATTACTTCATCAGCTTGAAAGCCCAGAGCGAGCCGCCGGGCGGAATCGAAGCCATCCGCTCGTCGCCGGAGAACAGCGAATACACGCCGCCGACGCCGACCGACACGGCGACATATTGCTCGCCATCCTGTTCCCAGGTGATCGGCTGGCCTTCGATGCCGGATCCGGTCTTGAACGACCACAGCTTCTTGCCGTTCTCGGCATCAAACGCCTCGAACTCGCCGGTCAGCTGGCCCGAGAAGACCACCCCACCGCCGGTCGACAACACGCCCGAGAACCGCGGAAGATCGCTCGGCGCTTCCCACTTGGCCTTGCCCGTCATCGGATCGATGGCCTTGAGATAGCCGCGCGGACCTTCGGGGTAGGCCCAGCCAAGGGTCAGATCCATGCCAAGGAACCATTCGCCTTCCTTGTAGTCGGCCGGCACGGCCTTGTAGTGGCCGCCGAAGTTGAGCGTGTTGTAATAGGCAAGGCCGGTCTTCGGGTCGAAGGAGCCCGGTTCCCAGTTCTTGCCGCCGAGGATCGACGGCCATACGTCAACCTGTTCGCCGGCGCGCGCCTTGGTCGAGATCTCGGTTTCGACCGGCCGACCGGTGGTCATATCGATGCTCGAAGCCCAGTTCACCTTCACGTAGGGATTGGCGGCGATCAATTTGCCGTTGGTCCGATCGAGCACATAGATGAAGCCGTTGCGGTTGGCGTCGATCAGCACCTTGGTCGGCTTGCCCTTGACCTCGATCGTCGACAGGATCATTTCGGCGACGCTGTCATAGTCGAACGGATTGTTGGGCGAGAACTGATAGTGCCACTTGATATTGCCGGTCTTCGGATCGAGCGCGAGAACCGAGCAGGTGTAGAGGTTGTCGCCCTTGCGCCCGGCGGCGTTGAACGGTCCGGGGTTGCCGATACCCCAATAGACGGTGTGGAGTTCCGGATCGAACGAGCCGGTAATCCAGGTCGATCCGCCGCCGGTCTTGGCGGTATCCCCAGGCCAGGTGTCGCCGCCCTTTTCATTGGCCAGCGGCACGGTGTAGGTGCGCCAGAGATGCTTGCCGTCGGCCGGATCCCAGCCGTCGATGAAGTCGCGGGTACCAAACTCGGCGCCGGAGATGCCCGTCATGATGACGCCGTCGGCGATCTGCGGGGCGCCGGTCATGGTGTAGCCGGCCTTCATTTCGGCGACGTCGGATTTCCACAATTGCTTGCCGGTCTTGGCGTCGAGCGCGACCAGCTTCGCATCGAGTGTGCCGCGGATGATCTTGCCTTCATAGAGCGCCGCACCGCGGTTGATGATGCCGCAGCAGACCACGCGCGGCGTCTCCGGCGGATACTCGACCTTGGTTTTCCAGAGCTGCTTGCCGGTCTTGGCGTCGACCGCGATCGTGGCGCTGTTGGTGGTGACATACAGCACGCCCTTATAGACCAGCGGCTGCGATTCCTCGGAGCGGTTGTCGTCATAGCTGAGGTTCCAGGCCGGAGCCAGATGCTTGACGTTTTCGGCATTGATCTTGGCCAGCGGGCTGTAGCGCTGCTGTCCATAGTCCATGCCGTAATTGAGTACGTAGCTTGGATCGCTCTTGGATAATTCTTGTGCCGTTTGCGCATGTGCGGCTGTTGCCAGACATGCGGCTACCCCGACCGTGATTAGTCGCTTCATCCCTGTCCTCCCTTGGCCCATGCCCTTGATGGGCATGGCTCCTGCCCTTTGCGGGCATTACTCCTGCCCATGACGGGCAAGAATCACTGTAGCCAAGTTTAATTCGGCTGACCAGTCAGTGGGGTACTCGTGGTTATCGGAATAAATTCCCTTGTGCGAATGCGAACGAGACCACTCGCCGGCCAAGTATCCGACGACGCCAGGGCGGTTGGGGAGGCTGGCGATCACGCGGTCGCTCTGGTATGGAGCTTCCAAGCGCCCGCGGCCTTCCGCGGGGGCTCCGGTCCCGTAGCTCAGCCGGATAGAGCGACGGTTTCCTAAACCGTAGGTCGCATGTTCGAGTCATGCCGGGATCGCCAATATTTCAATGGCATTGTGTGAAGTGAAGCCTTTGGCTCATGCGCAATCAGCGTTCGATCTGGATCATCTGACCGCGACCCAGGCGGCGTCCGACATTTGCGCCGGCAAATATACCAGCGTGGAACTGGTCACGGCCGCACTGACGCGGGCAAAGGCTCGCTCCGAACTGAATGCATTCATTATGCTGGATCAGGAGGGAGCCTTGGAGGCGGCCCGCGCCTGCGACGCCGCGCGCGCACGAGGCGAGCCCTGCAAGCCGTTGGGCGGCGTGCCGATCGCCATCAAGGACAACATTGAAGTTGCCGGGTTGCCCGCCACGGCCGGGACGCCGGCCCTCAAGGGCTATATTCCCAGCGAGGATGCTCCC
>CAWEYJ010000022.1:0-91704 GCA_963813165.1 uncultured Pseudomonadota bacterium
TGGGGACGTATTCGACGTGAACCCGGTCATCGCGAGCGATGGGCCGCGAAATCTCTCGGCTGATACTGTGCAAGAAATTGAGCTGTGGGCGGGGGTCGTATTCGAGGCTGTCCGGAAGCTCGGCAAAAACACTTGGAACCTCATGCAGGCGCGTCAGTTAGAAGATCAGAGACTCCCGGTCATTGGTGAATTCGCCCACGGCGAACCTACCCGGCTCATCTGCGGTTTCGGCCAGCGCCGTGTCCTTGTCTTCGGCGGCATAGGTCATGACGACGCCGGGCGGGCTCATGCGGTTCGTCTTGATCGCATGGTCCTCGGGCGGCGGCCCGAGCGTCCCGGCGGTCGCATAGGTTTTCTTCGGCGGCTGGTAACGCGCGCGAAAAAGCTTCGTGCCCGCTGGCATGGGAACAAAGGCCCCAGCTGTTTCAGCGAACGCGAAGGTGGTTTTCAGGATTTCTGCGGGGGAATAAAGCCCGTCGTCGTAGGGCCACCCTCTTTTCTTCTTTTCGTGCATGAAGAAATATCGTTGCTCGTGCTTGACCACGCGGCAGAACCGCTCCCAGCTGAAGCGCAGGATTTGATCCCGGGATAAGGCGAACGGCTCGGCTTCGCTCCAGAGGTCGTTGTCGAGCCCAAAGTCGATGGCCTTCTGAAGACGGCCTCCCTCATCTTTTGGAAAATAGAGCCCCAGCTGGTCGAAGATTTCGTAGGTGTACCAGGTCTCGCCCTGCCATCCGCCCTCGGCGGATTCTATACGGCAAGCCGGCGTTCGCGGGATCGTCATAGTAGCGGTGAATGGTCGCGTTGATGTGTTCGATCACGTCATTAAAGGCGCTGCAATGGAATTCGGTGCCGGTTGCGCCGCAAAAATCGCATTCATCCCTCTCGGCATGAGCGAGGCAAAAATCCTTCATGCCATGATCGCCGAAGCATCGGCGCAAAACAAACTCGTCACTTCGCAATTTTTCCTCCGTCACCCGGACATAATTGCCGGCAGACTCGGCCGCCATGACGTCATGTTGTTTAATGGCTACTCATTTAATTACGATTTGCCACCATCCAAGCGCCCATAGGGCCATCCCGGAGGAAAAATAGGCCTTAAGGGATTAATTCCCGAGGCGATTTGTTAGGGTTTAACGGCGTTTTGGCGGTTCCGGCTCGATACGGGCGAATTCCCGCGCGATGTCGTCCATCGCTTCCCTGTGTTGATGCGATGCCCATAGCGGTCCATCGTGACGGCGAGCGTGGCATGGCCCGCGAAGGTCTGAATGGTCTTTGGCTGGAGGCCCGCATCAATCCAGCGAGAAACCGCGTAGTGCCGGAGGGCGTGCCAGTTGAAGCGTTTGGGCGGAATAGGATTTGAACCTATGACCTTCAGGTTGTGAGCCTGCCTTTGACATAGGCGAGCGCAGCGCACACGCCGGCAGTCACAACGCAGGTAATAGGCAATTTCATGCGCGGATGTGGATGATGTTTGATCCGCACCTTGTTTGACAAACAAAATTCGGCCCAGTCGGACATCAACAACTTTCGCTTCTCGAACAGGTCGCCTCGGCGGTAAGCCGCCTCGACTTTGCTGTTGATCGTGTGGGCGAGTGCCATCTCGACCACTTCGTTCGGATAATTCGTGCACTCGGCGGCCCAGTCCCGGAAGGTCGAGCGAAAGCCATGCGCGGTCAGGTCAGAGCGGCCCATCCGGTCGAGCAGCGCCAGCATGGCCATGTTGCTAAGCGGCTTGTCGCGCTTGCCGCCCGGAAACAGATACGCGCCGCCCTGCTCCTCACGCAGCTTCTCGATGATGGCGAGCGCCGGCGTGGACAACGGAACGCGGTGCTCCTTGAGGCTTTCATGCGACCGGCCGGCACCGTCCAGACCTTGTCCTTGATCTCTTCAGTTGGCGCCCCGATCACCTCGCCCGTGCGCGCCGCCGTCAGGATCAGGAACTCGAGCGCGCGTGCCGCAACACCGTCCTGGGCGCGCAAGGCGGTCATGAATGCGGGTAGTTCGTCATAGGGCAAGGCAGCATGGTGCTTGACCTTGCGCACCTTGGCACGCGCCGGCAACAGCTTGTCGAGATGGCCGCGCCATCGAGCTGGATTTTCCCCTGGCGGAAGCCGCGCACGGTCGCCCAATCGAGCACGGCTTCGATCCGGCCGCGCAGCCGCGAGGCCGTTTCCGGCTTCTTCGCCCACAAAGGCTCGATGATCTTCATCACCAGCGCGGTGTCGATGCTTTGGACCGCAAGCGCACCGATCACCGGCTCGGCATAGGTCTTCAGCGTCGAACTCCATTGCGCGGCATGCTTGGCGTTGCGCCAGCCGGCACTGTGGGCCGCAAGGTATTGCTCGGTGCAGTCCTTGAAGGTCAGCGCGGTTGCCGCCTCGAGCGCGGCCTGGACGCGTTGCGCGCGGCGCGCCTCGATCGGATCGATGCCTTCGTAAGTTTGTCGTCGACACTCGGCTGCCTTCGCGCGCGCCTCGGCAAGACCGAACAGCGAGAGCGAACCGAGCCCCATTTCGCGGGAGCGGCCGCGAAGGGTGAAGCGAAAGATCCAGGATTTCGCGAGTGTGTTTTCGCCGTCGCCCGAGACCTGCAGATAGAGGCCGGCGCCATCGGCGTACATGCCGGACTTCTTCACCTTCGCCACCTTCAGCGCCGTCAGCCGGCCCACCAGATGCGCCATGTCTGCACTGCCATCTTACCCACAACGCTACCCACATCTCGGCACGCATTTACCCACGTTTTGGGATGAATGCGCGCGGATGCCAATGCACAACAAACGCTAAAAATATGGCGAATTTTCAGGGGGTTGGGAGACGGCCACGAACAAAGGCGAACATCGGCGTGGCGGAGAGGGAGGGATTCGAACCCCCGATAGGCTTGCACCTATGCCGCATTTCGAGTGCGGTGCATTCGACCACTCTGCCACCTCTCCAGGCGCCATATTGGGCTGATACACCCGCGGTCGGGCCGAGTTCTAGGCGAGGACGGCGGGCCAGACAAGGCGCGGGCGCGTAGAATTCTGCGCGAAACGCCTGAAAAACCGGACCGTCCGGAACGAAACGGAGCAACCGTGATGCAGCATCTGAAAATCCGCGCCAATGGCGCTACCTTCCATGTGGCGCGGACCGGTGCAGGGCCGGCGCTGCTGCTGTTGCATGGCTGGCCGGAATTCTGGCTCACCTGGGAACCGGTGATGGCGCGGCTCGCCGATCGCCACACATTATTCGCGCCGGACCTGCGCGGCTTCGGCGACAGCGACAAGCCCGACGGCCCGTTCGGCCCCGACCAGCATGCCGCCGACATGCTGGCGCTGATGGATGCGCTCGAGTTGAAGCAAGCCGGCATCGTCGGCCATGACGTCGCCGGCGCGCTGATGCAGCCGCTGGCCCGAACCAGCCCGCAGCGGATTTCCGGATTGTTCTTCTTTGACTTCGTCTATCCCGGCATCGGCCCGCGAATGGCCGAGCCGGAGCGGCTCAACAATATCTGGTACCAGTCGTTCAATCAGATGGAGATGGCGCCAGCCCTGGTCGGCGCGACGCGCGAAAGCTGCCGGACCTTTATCGGGCACTTTCTGAAATCCTGGGCGCACCGCAAGGATGCCTTCGACGACGTCCTCGAAACCTTCACCGACAATTTCCTCAAGCCCGGCAACCTCGCCGGCGGCTTTGCGCATTACCGTGCTTCCCATCAGGGGCGAATCCGGATGATGAAGGGCGAGGCGCCGCAGCTCGCGCCGATCAAGGTGCCGACCTGCATCCGCTGGGCGGAGCACGACCCGCTGTTTCCCTATGCCTGGACCGACCGGCTCGGCGCGACCTTTTCCAATCTCGATCTCGCGCTGTTTCCAGGCGTGGGACACTTTCCGCACCGCGAGGACCCCGAACGCGCCGCCGCGGAGATCGGCGCGTTCTATGGACGCATCGGCTGGGGCTAAAAAACTGAAGGAAAGGTGGGACCGCCAGACGCGATAAAAACCGGCGGTCCCGTGTCGCCTCATTGAAATTGCGGCCGGGAAGTGCGGCTTCGCCGGCCAGCCGGAGCGACGGCCTGACGGTAACGATCCATTCGCGGCCGGCAACGCTAACCCTGTTTTAACCTAACCGATCAAGGTTACCTGCCAGCAGACTGCCGAGTGACTTGACTTGCCGAGTGACCTGCCAGGCGACCCGCAGGGTTAACCGGCCGGTCCGGCTCAATCCTTTTTCTTCTTGTCTTTCTTGTCTTCCCTGTCCTTTTCCTTGTCTCTGGCCTTCCTGTCGTCCCTGTCCTTTTCCTTCCGGCGGTTGGTAAAGCGCGCATTGCCCAACCCGGTACCGACGGTCAGCACGCCCCAGTGCTCGACCTCCTGCATGAACGGCGCTTCGGAGAGGCCTTGCGCCACGCCGTCATTGTGCATCAGCACCGCGGTGTCGTGATCGCCGATCTGCGGGATCGCCTCGACCAGGCTCGCCGGCAGATTGAACTTGCTGCTCTCCCAGTTGCCCGGCAGGTTCTGGGCGCCCTTCTCGATCGAGCCGTCTTCGTTGATCACGCCGGGACAGGCGATGCCGATGAACGGCGCGAGCTTGAGACCTTCGGCGTCGGCGGCGCCAATCAATTCCTTCAGCATTTTCACCAGCCGCTTCACCGCTCCCTCGCGGGTCGGCTCGTCATCGGCATGGCGCCAGAGTTCGGACTTCCAGACCGCGGCCTTCGACAGATCGGGCGCTTTCTTCCAGCGGGTCTCGACCACGCCGCAGCGGATATTGGTGCCGCCGATGTCGACCGCGAGGATGCTGTCATGGGCTTCGAAAATCCACGACGGCGCCAGATGCAGGCAGCCGATCAGGCCCGCTTCATCGGGGTGAAAGCGGATCGGAACCAGATCGACCTTGAGCCCTTCGGCCTTCAGCAGGATGTCGGTGCGCGCGATCGCAAGTTCGCCGACCCGGCTCTGCCGGAAGCCGCCGCCGACCACAATGCGTTCGGTATCGGCCCAGGCCTTGGTCTTGAGAAACCGCTGGGTGACATAGGCGAGCTCCTGCGCGAATTCCTCGATCGCGCCATGCACCAGCGCCGCGGCGCCGATGTCGTCGCCCCTCAGCGCTTCATCCAGCGTGTTCTTGCTGATGGAATCGGCAGATTTATTGCCCAAGGGATCATCGCCGTTTTTCTTCAGCGGCTCGCGCAGCGCATCCAGAATCTTCCGGAACGCGCCCTTGCTGGCGCGGTCGCCGAGATAACCGTCGTCGTCCTTCAATTCGATGTTGAAGCTGTCTACGTCTACCGAAGGCAGGCGCGTCGCGCCGTGCCTGCCGATACCGGAAGTCGTCAGTGTGTCCTCAGCCATTTTTACCGTTGCCCCGCCTGGAACCGGATGACAACGAGCAGGCAACCCGTTGGTTTCATTGGCGGGACGAACCTGGTCCAAAACCGCAAGGCCGGCCAAAAACCCGCTAAATCCCTTATATTCTGCCGGTTTTTAGGGTGCTTTATCTTGACTCGGAGCCGCCACGGGCTATAAGTCCCGCCAGCCGGCGCGGGATTTCCTCGCGCCGCTTGTTTTTGCACGGCTCAGGGATCGCTTCCCGACCGTGCGGAAATACGCGACGATCTTATGATCGCGCGGTGAACCCATAACGACTGAAGAAAAAGCCGGCCCGGACCTGTCCGAGGCCGGGATCGAACACGAAGGAATTAAACGATGTTCGCAGTCATCAAAACCGGCGGCCGGCAATACCGCGTCGTTCCGGATGATGTGCTCGAGATAGGCAAGATCGCCGGCGATGTCGGAACGATCGTGCAGCTTGGCGAGGTTCTTTTGGTCGGCGGCGAATCGCCGGTGCTTGGCGCACCCACGGTTGCCGGCGCCTCGGTTGCGGCCGAAGTGCTGCAGCACAAGCGCGGCCCGAAGGTCATCTCGTTCAAAAAACGCCGCCGCAAGAATTCGCGCCGCAAGCGCGGCTATCGCGACGAGATCACGGTGCTGCGCGTCACCGAGATCCTGACCAACGACAACAAGCCGACCATCGGTCCGCGGCCAAAGCGCGAGAAGCCGGTCGTGGCAACGCCAGTCGATGGCGACGATGAGGCGCCGAGCAAGACCGCGAAGAAGGCGCCGGCCAAGAAGACCGTTGCCAAAAAAACGGCAAAGCCTCGCGCCAAGCCCGATGCCAGGAAAGCGCCGGCCAAGAAGGCCGCGGCAACAGGCAAAAGTGAAAAAAAGTGAAGCGCGACAAAGTGAAGCGCGACACAAAGTGAAATGATTCCGTCAAGGAATTGAACTAGAGATCAGATAGAAGCTGGAGACGGGCCATGGCTCACAAAAAAGCAGGCGGTTCATCGCGTAACGGTCGTGATTCGGCGGGCAAGCGCCTTGGAATCAAGACCTATGGTGGCGAGCACGTGATCCCCGGCAACATCATCGCGCGTCAGCGCGGCACCACCTGGCATCCCGGCCTTAATGTCGGCATGGGCACTGACCATACTTTGTTCGCCAAGGTCGAGGGTCATGTTGAGTTTCGTGCAAAAGCCAACGGCCGCACTTTCGTATCGGTTGTTCCGATGACGGAAGCCGCGGCCGAGTAGACGGTGGATAGATGAGTCCGCCGGGTCCTGTTGAACCGGCGGAGCTCCAGAGGGCTCTAAGGGGAGGCGGGAAACCGGCCTCCCTTTTTTATTGCGCCTGTTCCGCAAAAACGCTCCCCGGTTTTGCGATCAGAACATGCGCGGTAGTCCAAGAGCTGCGTCACAGGAGCCCGACATGTTGCAGGATATCCCGACCCCGACCTTGCGTGAGGCGAGTAGCTGCGTCCTCGAGACCGAACGGCTGATGCTGCGCAGGCCGACACTCGCGGACGTAAAAGCGATTGCGCGCCTCGCCAACGACCGCCGCATTGCGGAGAATACCCGCCGCCTGCCGCATCCCTATCTGCAGGACCATGCCGTGGAGTTCGTTCGCGCGATGGCGAACGATCCTCGCGAGACCGTGTTCCTGATCGAAAACAATTATGTGCCGATCGGCATGGTCGGCATCGACTGGCGCGAGCCGGAGGCCCCGGAACTCGGCTACTGGCTCGGCGTCGAGCATTGGGGCCAGGGCTTCGGCACCGAAGCGGCGCGCGCGGCGATCGATTTCACCTTCGAGGAATTCGACGTCGAGCACCTGATCTCCGGCGCGCGGGTGACCAACCCGTCGTCGCGCAACATTCTGGAGAAATGCGGCTTCCAGTGGAGCGGCGTCGAACTGCATCGTTTCGAGGCGCTGGGATCCTCGACGCCGGTCGATTGCTTCAGGCTCTCGCGCAGCGTCTGGTCGTCGCTGAAGAACTGGAACAGCTCGACGCGGCACAAACGCTAGCGCTCGTAAGCATATCGATGTCCCCGCGCATGCGGGGACGTCGCGGGTATTTACGCCGGCGGACTGACCACCATCTCGTCACGCCCCGGACCCCGCTCGCGCAGGAAGATGTAGAACCCGGCACCGATAATGATCGACGCCCCCGCGATCGTTGCGACCGATGGCACGTCGCCGAACACGGCGTAGCCGAAGATCGCCGCCCAGATGATCATGGAATACTGATAAGGCACGACAACGCTCGCAGGGGCGAGTTTCAGCGAGCGGTTGACGCATAATAGCGCGCAGACCGAGATGCAGCCGGCCACGACAAAGAACACGAGGCTTCCCGGCGTCGGCGTGACCCAGCCGAACGGCGCCAGCACCGCGCCGAAGACGAACGTGCCCATGAACTGCACCGAGGCCAGCACGATATCCGGCGTTGCGCGCAGCGAACGCGTGATCAGCATCAGCACCGCAAATGTCATGCTCCCGCCAAGCGCGATCATCGCCGGCCAGCTGACGGTCTGCGCCGAGGGACGCAGCGCGATCAGCACGCCGCAAAATCCGATCAGGACGGCGCTCCAGCGCCGCCAGCCGACCTGCTCGCGCAGCACGATCGCCGACAACGCGGTGACGAAAATCGGAGCCGCCAGATAGTAGGTGGTGACGTCGGCCAGCGGCAGATACACCGTTGCACGGAAGAACGCCGCGACCTCCAGTGTCGAGAGGATCACCCGCAACAGCTGCAGCCACGGCTGCTGCACCCGCCAAAATTCCCGACGGCCGCGCCAGATCGATGGCGACAGCACGATCAGCGCCGCGGCACCGCGCAGCAACAGCAATTGCCCGACCGAATAGGTCGCAACGATGAACTTGCCCAGCGCATCGCCGAACGAGAACATGAAGACCGACAGCACCATCAATCCGATGCCGGCGAGGCGCGCGGAGCGCTCGTCGGCGGCGATCGAGATTTTCGCGAAGAGATTCATGTGTGACCGCAAGCGCCGCTTGGCATTCTTGTCATGGCCGGACCTGTTCCGGCCATCGACGTCTGTGCAACGCCGTTTTAAAGACGTGGAGGCCCCGGACAATAGGTGAGCGAAAGCGACGCCGTCCTTCAGACGGCTATGCCCGGGCATGACGCCAATTGCCGCCACGACACCGCTGCGGTACCGATACGCCAGCAGCTCTTCTCGCAGGATATCCGCCATGACCGAGTTCGATCCCGCACAGCATCGCATGGTGCCGGAACAACGCTGGTTTGAAGACTTCGTGCTCGGCGAGCGCTTTGTCATTCCCAGCCGCACCATGACGACGGCGGTATTCGCGGCCTTCCAGGTGGCGAGCGGCGATACCCATCCCGTGCATTACGACGTCGAATATTGCCGCGCCCGCGGCATGCCGAACCTGCTGGCGCATGGTTTCCAGACGCTGATCCACACCGCACCCGGCAGCGGAATGTTCCCCTTCATGGTGGAGGAATCGCTGGTCGGCTTTCTCGAACAATCGAGCCGGTTCTTGAAGCCGGTGTTTGCCGACGACACGATCTATCCGGCGCTCGAAGTGACGGAACTGACGCCCGGCCGCAGCACCGGCGTGGTGGCGTTGCGAAGCACCGTGTTCAACCAGCGCCGCGAGCTGGTGCTGGAAGGATCGCAGAAATATCTGATCCGCCGGCGGACCGCCGAGCGATAACGGCGCGCCGGGCGGGCGGCGCGCGCAAGGCCTCGAAAAGGCCTGAAAATGCGGCCTTTTAGGCGATCTCCGGCATCTAAAGGTTGCCGCATCCGCGCCCCTGCGATACGGGTAGGCCATGAAATTCCTTGACGAGGCAAAGGTCTATATCCGCTCCGGCGACGGCGGCAACGGCTGCGTGGCGTTTCGCCGCGAGAAGTATATCGAGTTCGGCGGACCGAGCGGCGGCAATGGCGGCCGTGGCGGCGACGTCATCATCGAAGCGGTCGATGGATTGAACACGCTGATCGACTACCGCTATCAGCAGCACTTCAAGGCCCAGAAGGGCACCAACGGCATGGGCAAGGACCGCCATGGCGCCAACGGCAAACCGATTGTGCTCAAGGTACCGGTCGGCACCCAGGTTTTCGACGAGGATCGCGAGACCCTGATCCACGACTTCACCACGCTGGGCGAAAAATTCGTGCTCGCCGAAGGCGGCAATGGCGGCTTCGGCAACGCGCATTTCAAATCGTCGACCAATCGCGCACCGCGCAATGCCAATCCCGGCCAGGTCGGCGAGGAGCGCTGGATCTGGCTGCGGCTGAAGCTGATCGCCGATGCCGGCCTGGTCGGCCTGCCGAACGCCGGCAAGTCGACATTCCTCTCGGTGGTCAGCGCCGCCAAGCCGAAGATCGCCGACTATCCCTTCACGACGCTGCATCCGCAGCTTGGCGTCGTGAATGTCGACGGCCGCGAATTCGTGCTGGCGGATATTCCGGGATTGATCGAAGGCGCGCATGAAGGCGCCGGCCTCGGCGACCGCTTTCTTGGCCATGTGGAGCGGTGCCGCGTGCTGCTGCATCTGGTGGATGCGACCTGCGAGCATGCGGGAAAGGCCTATAAAACGGTGCGGACCGAGCTTGAAGCCTATCAGGGAGATCTGGCCGGCAAGATCGAAATCGTCGCGCTCAACAAGATCGACGCGGTGACGCCGGACGAATTGAAGAAGCAGAAGGACCGGCTGAAACGCGCCGCGAAGAAAACGCCGCTATTGATATCGGGAGCCACCGGCGCAGGCGTGAAAGATGCGTTGCGCGCGCTGGTCGAGGCGATCGGCGAAGCCCCGGTCTCGGTCAAGGCCAAGGGCGCGGCGCAGGCCGAGCCCTGGGCGCCGACGACGCCGCAAAGCTGAATTAAGCTCGACTTGCGCTCGTTTCGCCCGGCTGCAAAACTGCAATCTCCTTTCCGCCAACCGTGCATCATCCGACGGCATCCATGGCCCGCCCCAACTTGAAAAATTTTCGCCGCATCGTGGTCAAGGTCGGCTCGTCGCTGCTGATCAATTCCGAGGCCGGCGACGTCCGGGCGTCGTGGCTCGCCGCCCTCGCCGCCGACCTCGCAAAGCTGCATGGCGAGGGGCGCGAACTCTTGATCGTATCGTCCGGATCGATCGCGCTGGGACGCAGCCGCCTGAAACTGCCGCGCGGCCCCCTGAAGCTCGAGGAAAGCCAGGGCGCGGCCGCGGTCGGGCAGATCGCGCTGGCGCAAATCTGGTCGGAGGTGCTGGGAGATCATGGCATCGGCGCCGGGCAGATTCTGGTGACCCTGCAGGACACCGAAGAACGCCGCCGCTATCTCAATGCGCGCTCCACCATCGCCAAGCTGCTGGAATGGCGCGCGGTGCCGGTGATCAACGAAAACGACACCGTCGCCACCAATGAAATCCGCTACGGCGACAATGACCGCCTCGCCGCGCGGGTCGCCACCATGGCGAGCGCCGACCTTTTGATCCTGCTGTCCGATATCGACGGCCTCTACGATGCGCCGCCCGGCAGCAATCCGAACGCGAAACTGATTCCGATCGTGGAGTCCGTCTCATCCGAAATCGAAGCGATGGCGGGCGGCGCGGAATCCGAACTGTCGCGCGGCGGCATGCATACCAAGATCGAGGCCGCGAAAATCGCCACCACATCCGGCACCCATATGCTGATCGCCTCCGGCAAGATCGAGCATCCGCTGCAGGCGATCGCGGATGGCGGGCGCTGTACCTGGTTTTTGACACCGGCCAATCCGGTCACCGCGCGCAAACGATGGATCGCAGGCTCGCTGGAGCCGAAGGGCACGCTGACCATCGACGCCGGCGCGGTGAAGGCCTTGCGCGCGGGCAAGAGCCTGTTGCCGGCGGGGGTGATCCGGATCGATGGGCAATTCGCCCGCGGCGATGCCGTGGTGGTGCGCGGCCCCGACACCCGCGAGGTCGGCCGCGGCCTCGTCGCCTACGACGCCGAGGACGCCGACAGGATCAAGGGCCGCTCGTCGCCGGATGTGATGGCGATCCTCGGCATCTCCGGACGCGCCGAAATGATCCACCGCGACGATCTCGTGGTCGGCCCGAGCGGCGCGCTTTCCGCCATCTGACTTGGATCGCACATTCGGTCGAGGCAGTGCAGGATGACCGCATCCCGAACCCTCAACATGGGCCATATGATTCTCGGCTTCTTGGGCGGGTCGTTCCCAAGCTCCAGGATGATCGACCAAGACGATCTATGCTGGCTCTATTAGAGAAACGATATGCCAGCCCGTGCCTATTTGCGGTTCTTAACCTGAACCTTTGTGCCGCTTATCAGCGAATCGGACGGATTGAGGATGACTTGATCCGTGCCACTCAGGCCCGAGATCACTTCGACCTTGTCGCCATAGTCGCGGCCGATGGCAATCGGTACGAGCTCCGCCGTGCCGCTACGGACCACGCCCACGCGCAGCCCCTCGCTGCGAAACAGGAGCGTATTGACCGGGATGGTCACCGTGCTCTGACTGCCCGGCAGAGTAAAATGCACAAACGTGTATGCGCCGGGCAACAGCTTCTCGTCCGCATTATCTACATCGACTTCGACCCGCAAAGTACGCGAAGCCGCGTTGATCGCGTTATCGGTGCGCATCAAAGTGCCACGGAATTTCTGGCCGGGATATTCGTCGAGCGTCACTGCGGCGGTCGCACCGAGATGGATTAATGGGACATAGCTTTCCGGCACGGCAACATAAATGCGCAGCGTTTGGATCGCCTGGATGTGGAAAAGCTCCATGTTGGGCGCACCGGCACCTGCATTGATCAGCGCGCCGATATCGGTATTGCGCGAGGTGATGACGCCGTCGAAGGGCGCATAGACTTTCTCATAGGACTGAAGTTTCTCAAGCCGGGCGACATTTGCCTGGTTCGAGGCAACGATCGCCTCGTCGGCGGCAAAGGCGCTCACCGCATTATCGCGCGCCTGGACGGATACCGCCTGACGCTCCTCCATGGCCTTGGCGCGGGCGGCAGTGATCTCCGCGAGCTTGTCATTGGCCTCCGCGGTCTCGAGATCGGCACGCGCCTGGCGCAGTTGTTGATCGATCTCCGGCGTCTCGATCAAGGCGAGGAGCTGACCCTGTTTCACCCGGGCGCCGATATCGAAATACCATTGCTTCAGGTAACCGCTGGTGCGGGCATAGATTGGCGTATCGGTGAAGGCCATGGTCTGACCGGGCAGAACCAGGACTTGGTCGGGTGCATCAGCGCTTGGCGCCGCGACATCCACGATTGGTACCGCCATTTCTTGCGTCTCATGTGCGAGAGCGGCCTCGGCCGAGGTCCGGCCTCGAAAGCCGAAATAAATACTGCCGCAGAGTAAAATGAGCGCCGTGACGCCGATCAAAATGCCGCCCCACTTGGACCGACGCTCGGGGGACTCGATCGTCTCGACCGCCGGCTTGTCCGGCTGCAGCACTTTAGCCTCCGTTGCTGGCGAAGGGAGTTTTTCGAGCATGATGTCCTCCTAGGCTCCCTCCGTCGAGGTGCTGGCAGCTGCAGCTGCGCCAGCGGATCGTCGCGCATGAAAGAGCGCAAATACCGAGGGAACAAGAATCAGTGTAGCGAGAGTCGCCAGCATAAGGCCGCCGATAACCGCGCGGCCGAGCGGCGCGTTCTGCTCGCCGCCCTCGCCAGCCCCGAGCGCCATCGGTACCATGCCAATAATCATGGCGAGCGCCGTCATCATCACAGGCCGGAAACGGGTAAAACCTGCCTCGATCGCAGCGCGTGCGGCGTCGCCGTGCTCCGCCAGTTTTTCGCGCGCGAAAGCGACGACGAGGATGCTGTTGGCCGTAGCAACGCCCATGCACATGATGGCCCCCATCAATGCGGGCACGCTGAGTGTTGTGCCGGTAAAGAACAGGAACAGGACGATACCGGACAATGCCGCGGGTAGGGCGCTGATGATGATGACGGCATCGGACCAGGACTGGAAGTTAACCACTATCAGCAGGTACACGAACAAAATCGAGAAAGCGAGACCGGCAAGCAGATCGATATAGGCGCCCTTCATCGTCTCTATCTGGCCGCGGATCGACATGAAGCTCCCGCGCGGCAGCAGATGCTCCTCCTCGTCAACGATCTTTTGAACGTCGCGGCCGACGGCGCCGAGATCGCGCCCTCTTACGTTGGCGTAAACATCGATCACGCGGCGGATATTGTAATGATCGACCGCCGCCATCTCTTGCGATCGGCTGATCGTCGCGACATCAGCCAAGATCGCTGGATGCGCGCCGACGCCGGTGACCGGCAGATTTTGTAGATCCTGCAGGTTTTGGACCGCGTATTGCGGTGCCCTGGTGGCGAGGTTGTAATTGACCCCGTTCTTCCGATTCAAGAAAAACATCGGCGCGGTCTGAAAGCTGCCGCTCAAAGTATCGAGCACGCTGCTCGCGACGTCGCTTTCCGACAGACCGTTCTGCTGAGCCTTGGTGCGATCGACATTGACCTCGAAGGTGGGGTAATCGAAATCTTGCTGGATGCGCGCATCGACCACGCCGGGAACCGCACGCACGCGCGCCAAAATCTTGTCAGCGACTCCACGGTTCTTGTCGATGTCCGCACCGCTGATCTGGACATCGATCGGTGACGGCAGGCCGAAATTCAGGATCTGCGTAATCATATCGGCCGGCAACGTATAGAAGGTGACCCCGGGAAAGTCGTGTGCCACGGCTACGCGGATTTTTTGCACGTAATCCGCGGTCGGCTCATGATCCTGTTTGAGCGACACCATGATATCGGCGTCAGCAGCGCCAATGACTCCAGTGGTAACATGTGTCAAATTCATGCCGCTGTACGGCAGACCTATGTTGTCGATAATGGCGCCCATTTCGTTTGCCGGGATGATTTCGCGAATTCTATCTTCCACAAGATCGGCAATCCGCGCAGTCTCTTCGATCCGCGTGCCTGTCTTTGCCCGCATATGAAGCGTGAATTGACCGCTATCGGTGCTCGGGAAGAAATCCTGCCCAAGCCATGGCCCGAGCGCAAATACCGCCAGGCAGCAAAGAAGAAAGACCGGGACGAAGGCTTTTCGATTGTGCACAAAGCTTGACAGGAGTCCGTGATAGGCACGCCGCAACCGTTCGAATTGCGCTTCAAATGCCCGTTGAAAAACCGCGAGCGGATTGCGCGAGCGTGACAGACCTTCATGCTTCTCGGTTGTGAGCAGATACATGGCCATCGTCGGCACCAAAGTACGCGACAGGATGTATGAGGCGATCATCGCAAAGACGACGGCTTCAGCCAAAGGCACGAACAGGTAGCGCGCCACGCCTTTGAGCAAGAACATCGGCACGAAGACGATGCAGATTGATAGAGTTGAAACAAACGCAGGCACGGCAATCTGGGCCGCACCGTGGAGGATCGCATCGCGCTGTTTGTGTCCTTCTTCCATATAACGTTCGATGTTTTCGATGGTGACCGTGGCATCGTCAACCAGAATGCCGACCGCCAACGCCAAGCCCCCCAAGGTCATGATGTTGATGGTCTGGCCGATGAAGCTCAAGACCATGAGCGAGGTGAGGATCGATAGCGGAATCGAGACGGCGATGATCAGAGTGCTCCGCCAACTGCCGAGGAACAAAAGGATCATCAGCGCAGTCAGGCCCGCTGCAATGACCGCTTCACGGACCACGCTCGTGACGGAAGCCTTCACGAAGATCGACTGATCGCCCAGTGCTTCGATGCGCAACTGGGGCGGCAAGGTTTGTTCAACGCGCGGCAGAATATTGCGGATGCCGTTGACGACGCTGATGGTGGACGCGGCGCCCGCCTTGATAATACTGACAAGCACGCCGCGTCCGCCGTTTTGTCGCACCACGTTGGTTTGCGGGGCAAAGGAAACGGCGACGGTCGCGACATCGCGGAGATAGATCGTCGCATTGCCGACAGTCTTGATCGGCAGATTATTCAGTTCATCGGCGTTCCATGTTGTGCCATTGACATGGACGTCATACTCGAAATCGGAAATCTTCAGCGTGCCGGAGGGCAGAACGAGGTATTGGCGCTGTACCGCATTGAGAACATCGGCAGGAGAGAGTCCTTTCGCCTGAAGCTTGTGGATATCCAGATTGATCACCATCTGGCGCTGTTTGCCGCCATAGGGATAGGGCACCACCGCGCCCGGCACAGTCACGAGCTGCGTGCGCAGGAAATTCAAGGCGAGATCGTTGAGCTCTTGCTCGGACATGCCCTGTCCCGAGAGACCAAGCTGCAGAATTGGAACGCTCGAGGCACTGAAATTCAGTATCTCGGGCGGCTGGGTGCCCGGCGGCATCTGACGCAGCATGAACTGCGAGCAAGCCGTGACTTGAGCGTTGGCTGTATCAAGACTGGCATTCGGCTGGAGAAAAATCTTGACCAGCGCCAGACCGTTGAAGCTCGTCGACTCGATATGCTCGATATTATCGACGAGCGTTGTCAACGAACGCTCATAGCTCGATGTCAGCCGGCCTTCCATTTCTTCGGGATTGAGACCGGTGTAGGTCCAGACAACTGCGACGACCGGGATATTGACGTTCGGAAAAATATCGGTCGCGGTGTCAAGGATGATCAGCGGACTGAGAATGAGAATCAGCAACGCCAACACGATGAACGTATATGGTCGGTCGAGCGCGAGGCGGACGATCCACATCCAACAATACTTCCTCTCGATTACAACCTATCGGTCGTCTTGGGATTGCGACCAGCTAGCAATCGAAATCTACAGCCAGCAAGGTACTTTGGCCAACCTACTTGTTCTTGGGCCACTTTCACGCCGGCGGTCGGAAGCAGCAGCGTTACATTAGCAGGCTTGCGCCGCAATCATGTCGTCCGCGCGATGGAGGAACCATACCAAGGCATGCCGCACAGTCGCGGCGGGCTTTCGAGAAAACCACGGCTCCCGAACCACGTCCGGCGACGCTACCGAGGCCCTGCACCGCCCAAAATGATTCTACCCTGTTTTGCTCACTATCGAGGAAAATAGTACGAATAGAGAACGCCCCTCTCCCGCCCCGAGCGGGACGCCATCAAAGAACTTGCGGCCGGAGCCCGGCATCGAGTCCTCAGCGCGCTGATCGAGAAAGCAAGCTCATTCGGTAGATTTCAGCGAAGCGTACTGGCGCGCTCACCATCCTGCCCGCCGCCAAGTACATGCTCGGGCAGAGCGGCCCGCGGTCGCAAGGCTGGAAGACATTCGTCCGTAACCATGCCTACGGCGTCGCCGCGATAGACCTTTCGTGGTTACGACAAACTCGTTCCAGCTTCGCTGTCGCCCGGTCATCGCACCCCAGCGATGTCCCTTCGGCACCTCGCAAAACACGGATTTCCGTGCTAGGACATGGCCTTAACGAAAAGCTGGAACCGCCATGACCGCTCCGCTGAAGGCCATCGACGGAAACGCCGATTTACCCAATCTGATGACCGAGCTTGCGACCCGCGCGCGCGCCGCCGCGCGGGTGCTGGCGCTGGCGTCGTCCGAGCAGAAAAACCGGGCGCTCGATGCGATGGAGCGCGCCATCCGCGCCCATGCATCGGCGATACTTGCGATAATGCCGAGGATGTCGCGGAAGCGCGTGCCGGCGGCGCCAGTACCGCCTTCATCGATCGACTGACACTGACGCCCGCGCGGATCGACGCGATGGCCGACGGCATCATGACGGTGCGAAATATCCCGGATCCTGTCGGCGTCGTGACCGAGAGCTGGCAGCGTCCGAACGGCATGACCATCGAGCGCGTGCGCGTGCCGCTCGGCGTCGTTGCCGTGATTTTCGAAAGCCGCCCCAACGTCGCCGCCGACGCCGGCGTGCTGTGCCTGAAATCCGGCAACGCGGTGATCCTGCGTGGCGGCTCGGACAGTTTCCGGTCCTGCCGCGCGATCCACGGCTGCCTGGTGCAGGGATTGCGCGAGGCCGATCTGCCGGAAGCTTCCATCACGCTGGTGCCGACCCGCGACCGATCGGCGGTCGGCCTTCTGCTGAGCGGATTGAACGGCGGCATCGACGTGATCGTGCCGCGCGGCGGCAAAAGCCTCGTCGCGCGCGTCGAAGCCGAAGCACGGGTGCCGGTGTTCGCGCATCTGGAGGGCGTCAACCACGTCTATGTCGACCATGCCGCCAATCTGGAAATGGCGAAATCGATCGTGCTGAACGCCAAGATGCGGCGCCCCGGGGTCTGTGGCGCCGCCGAAACCTTGCTGGTCGATCGTGCCGGTGCGGCGACCACTCTGAAGCCGCTGGTCGAGATGCTGATCGAGGCCGGCTGCGAGGTGCGCGGCGACGATGCCGTGCAACGCACGGATGCCAGGGTGAAGCCGGCCACCGACGAGGACTGGGACACCGAATACGAGGATGCGATCATCACCGCAAAGGTGGTCGATGGCCTCGACGAGGCGATCGCGCATATTCACAACCACGGCTCGCATCACACCGATGCGATCGTGACCGACGATGCCGAGGCCGCCCGCAAATTCCTCAACGAAGTCGATTCGGCGATCGTGCTGCACAACGCATCGACCCAGTTCGCGGACGGTGGCGAATTCGGCTTCGGCGCGGAAATCGGAATTGCGACCGGGAAATTTCACGCCCGCGGCCCGGTCGGCGCCGAGCAACTGACCAGCTTCAAATATCGCGTCCATGGCACCGGGCAGACGCGACCGTGAACATCAAGGCGTTTTTACGCGAAGCGAGAACCGGCTCGCGCAAGGGGCACTAATTGAAGCCAGCTTTGGTCGCGCCGCCATCTGCCGCGCAAGTCCTTCCGCTCCATACCGGCGGCATGCGGATCGGCCTGCTCGGCGGCTCGTTCAATCCGCCGCATGTCGCACACCGCGCCATCAGCCTGTTCGCGATCAAGCGGCTGAAACTGGACCGGGTGTGGTGGCTGGTGTCGCCGGGCAATCCCCTCAAGGATCATGCAGCCTTGCGCGATCTCGATGAACGCGCCGACGCCGCCCGCCGAATGGCCAACGATCCGCGTATCGACATAAGCTGTCTCGAAGCTGTCATCGGAACGCGATATACAGCAGACACGATTACATATCTGCGCCGCCGCACTTCCGGCTTGCGCTTGGTCTGGATCATGGGCGCTGACAATCTCGCGCAATTTCATCGCTGGCAAAACTGGCGGCGCATCGCATCCGAGGTTCCGATCGCTGTGATCGACCGGCCGCCACAAAGTTTTCGCGCGATCGCCGCACCGGCGGCCCAGGCGCTCCGCCGCTACCGCCTGCCCGAAAATCAGGCCGGCAGGCTCGCAGACCAGCGTCCGCCGGCCTGGGTCTTTCTCACCGGGATGAAATTGAACCTGTCGTCGACCGGCCTGCGGAACCCGGACGGCAGCTGGAAGGCAAAGAAGTGACAGGACGACGCACTGGAATGTTGAAACCGTTAACCCCACATGCGTAGTATAGTGAGCGGGCGCCGGGATTCGGCGTTCGCGATACAGTGAAAGGAATGGTCCCTGGCCACATCTGTATTGTCCAAGTCTGTTTTACCCAAAACGCGTAAAACATCGACACAAGCTGCGGCCTTGAAGGCGCAACCCGACGCCGACAAGACGCTGAATATGATCCTCTCCCGCCTCGACGATATGAAGGCGGAAGAAACGGTCACCATCGACCTTCGCGGCAAATCTGCATTCTCTGACTACATGATCGTCACGTCGGGCCGGGCCAACCGGCACGTCGGCGCGATCGCGGAAAATGTCGCCAAGGGTCTCAAGGAAACCGGAATCAAAAGCGTCCACGTCGAGGGCTTGCCCAATTGCGACTGGGTGCTGATCGATTCCGGCGATGTGATCGTGCACGTATTCAGACCCGAGGTGCGCGAGTTCTACAATCTGGAAAGATTGTGGACACAGAGCCCGACGGCGGCGAAGGTGATCTAACGCCAGCCGGCCGCTGAAAATCGGCTGAGCACAAGGCAGCGTGCATCGCGCATTTGCGATCGGAATGCGCGCGCCGTGATTGATTTAACGTATTTTCTGCGGCAAACCGGCTTTCGTTTCGGATCAAGTCCAAGGCATGTCTCGCCATGCCTCGCCCGGAAAAACGCTCTGATGCGCCTCGTCGTCATTTCAATTGGCCGACTGAAACAGGGCCCGGAGCGGGAACTCGCCGAACGCTACCGCGAACGCTTCGACGAAATCGGCCGCAAGCTCGGCTTTCGCGGCCTTGAGATTCACGAAATTCCCGAAAGCCGCGCCCGGGACCCGGCAACCCGGATGACCGAGGAAGCGGCGGCGATTTCGGCCGCTATTCCCGATAAATCCGCCCTGGTGGCGCTCGACCAGCGCGGCGACAATCTCGACAGCGCCGCGTTTGCCCGGCATCTTGGCCGCTGGCGGGACGACCAGATCGCCAATACTATTTTTGCGATCGGCGGCGCGGACGGACTTTCGCCCGATTTGCGGCGCAAAGCAAAGCTCGGCATTGCGTTCGGCTCTGCGACCTGGCCGCATCAAATGGTTCGCGTCATGCTTCTGGAACAGATTTATCGGGCCGCGACCATTTTGTCGGGCCACCCTTACCACCGCGCGTAAGCCGCGTGCTGCGGAAGCAGCGAAAGCACTGATTCGGATTCGATGCAGCCAGATCGGAACATTCCATCGCTCTCTGACACCGCCCGCCGCGGCCAGCTGGCTTCGGTTCGCGTTCCGCTTTCCATCGCCCTGTTGTCCGCAGGCTTCGCCGGCATGTGTCTTCCGCCCGCGGCAGCTCAGGTCGCGGAATCGACGCCGCAGGCGACGGCCGCCTCACCCGATGCCATCAAGCAGCGCGAGCAGGAACTTGAGGCCGCCCGTGCGCAGCAAAAAAGTGCCGCCGAATTGCAGCAGAGGCTGGCCGCCGATATCGCGTCGATCGGACAGGATCGCAGCAAACTCAACCAGCAACTGATCGACATCGCCGCCCAGGTGCGCAGCGTCGAGACCCGAATCGGCGACGCCGAAGCGCGGCTACGCCCGCTCGACAGCCGCGAGCAGCAGATTCGCGGCTCGCTTGATTCGCGGCGTTCGGAGATTGTCGAGGTGCTGGCCGCGCTGCAACGCGCAGGAAGGCGCACGCCGCCGGCCTTGCTGGTGAGGCCCGAAGATGCGCTGCAATCGCTTCGCACCGCCATGCTGCTTGGATCGGTGGTGCCCGAATTGCATGCGCGCGCGCAAAAACTGACCGATGACCTCGGCGAGCTGGTTGCGCTTCGCAAGAATATCGCCACCGAGCGCGACCAGCTTGCGGTTGACCGCGACAATCTCAAGAACGACCAGACCCGGCTCGCCGCGCTCGTCGATGAACGGCAGCGGCAGCAAAGCTCGATCGAGAAGGACATGGAGGCCGAAGGGGCGCGCGCCATCGCGCTGTCCCGGCAGGTCGACAGCCTGCAGGGCTTGATCGCCAAAATGGAGCAGGATTTGCAGAGCGCGGCGAAAGCCGCGGCAGCCGCCAGCCTGCAGGGAACCCCGGCCACCCCGAATGGCACGCCAAATCTGGGCGCCCTCAAGGACCCCGCCCGGATGAGCCCGGCCGTCGCCTTTGCCTCCGCCAAGGGATTATTCGCGCTGCCGGTTAATGGCGTCAGGATTCGCGAATTTGGCGGTTCCGACGGGGCTGGTGGCGTAGAAAAAGGCATTTCCTTGGCAACCCGGGCCGGGGCCCAGGTCACAACACCGTGTGACGGCTGGGTGGTTTACGCCGGACCGTTTCGCAGCTACGGACAACTCTTGATCCTCAACGCCGGTGGCGGGTATCATGTGTTGATCGCCGGGATGGAGCGAATTTCGGTCAACATCGGCCAGTTTGTACTGACGGGGGAGCCGGTCGCGACCATGGGGACAAAATCCCAAGTGGCATCCATCCTCGCTGCCAATGCGAGCCAGCCCGTACTGTATATCGAGTTCCGTAAGGACGGCACTCCAATCGATCCAGGCCCATGGTGGGCCGCAAATGAAGGCGAAAAGGTTCGCGGATGATGCGCAAGACTTCTGTAATTCTGCTGAGCGCCGCCACCGGCGCAGCATTGACGTTGTTCGTGACCCAGCCACGTTCGGTACTGATGGGATCGAGCGCGCGCGCAGCAACGTCCGACACCTATCGCCAGCTTAATTTGTTCGGCGACGTGTTCGAGCGGGTCCGCAGCGACTATGTCGAGAAGCCCGACGACAGCAAACTGGTCGAATCCGCGATCAGCGGCATGCTGTCCGGCCTCGATCCGCATTCCAGTTACATGGATGCCAAGAGCTTCCGTGACATGCAGGTGCAGACCCGCGGAGAATTCGGCGGGCTCGGCATCGAAGTCACGATGGAAGACGGATTGATCAAGGTGGTTTCGCCGATCGATGATACGCCGGCGTCGAAGGCCGGTATCATGGCCAACGACATCATCACCAATCTCGACGACGAAGCCGTGCAGGGCCTCACCCTCAATCAGGCCGTCGAGAAAATGCGCGGGCCCGTCAATACCAAGATCAAGCTCAAGATCATCCGAAAGGGCCAGGACAACCCGATCGATGTCACGCTGGTGCGCGACAATATCCGCGTCCGCTCGGTGCGCGCGCATGTCGAAGGCGACGATATCGGTTATATCCGCATCACCACGTTCAACGAGCAGACCACCGAAGGTCTGAAGCGTGAAATCGGCAATATGCAAACCCAGATCGGTGACAAGCTGAAGGGCTACATCATCGACCTGCGCAACAATCCCGGCGGATTGCTGGAAGAGGCGGTAACGGTCTCCGACACCTTCCTCGAGCGCGGCGAGATCGTTTCGACCCGCGGCCGCAACGCCGAGGAAACCCAGCGCCGCACCGCGCATCCGGGCGACCTGACCAAGGGCAAGCCGGTGATCGTTCTGATTAACGGCGGCTCGGCATCGGCGTCCGAGATCGTCGCCGGCGCGCTACAGGACCACAAGCGTGCAACCCTGGTCGGCACCCGTTCGTTCGGCAAGGGCTCGGTGCAGACCATCATTCCGCTGGGCTCGGGCAACGGCGCACTGCGTCTGACCACCGCGCGCTATTTCACCCCGTCGGGCAAGTCGATCCAGGCCAAGGGTATCGTTCCCGATATCGAGGTGCTGCAGGACGTGCCGGAAGAGCTGAAGTCGCGGACCGACACCAAGGGCGAAGCCTCGCTGCGCGGCCATCTGAAGTCCGAGGGCGACGAAAAGACCGGTTCGCAATCCTACGTGCCGCCGGACGCAAAGGACGACAAGGCCTTGAAGATGGCCGACGATTTGCTCCACGGTATCAAGGTCAATGCCAGCGCGCCGGCCAGTGGCGACAAGGCTGCGCTTGACAAGCCCGCGACCAAGGAAGCGAACTGAAGAACCAGCCGGTTTTTACCAAAGGGCGGCCTTCGGGCCGCCCTTTTTGCTGGATGGTCCGAATCAGGCGGTGGTTGCCGCTGCGCACGACCTGCCGCGGCCTTGCCCCGCCGTGGTATCGTCGGCCGGGTTGATTCGGGGAGGTCCATGGCAGAGACGGCCGACGATCTGAGCACGCCGCTCGGGCAGGAGACGGCGCGGCCGAAGCGCCGTTATCGGTTGCCGTTTACCGGAATCCAGGCACTGGCCGTGCTGCTCGGCCTGTTTCTGGCAGCTTTCGCGGGCTTCGCCATCTTCAACGATAACCCGCTGGGCGGTGAGCCGACCAAGCGCATTGCGCTGCCTCAGGCAGGCCCGGGCGAAAAGCTTGCGTCCCCCGCAACGCCCGAGCCCGATACAAAACCCATCGCCAAACAAGCCACGCCGGCCGACCAAAGGACCGTCACCATCATCGACGGCTCCAACGGCGCGCGCCATGACGTCGTGATCGGCAGCGATGCCGCGGACAAGACCGACGGCGACGCGCCGGCCGCGATGATGGCTGGAATCGATCAGCGCCTGCTTGAGAAGTCGCGTTACGGCATGATTCCGGTGGTCGCCGATGGGCTGAAGCCTTTCACGGCCTATGCCGGCGAGGCCGACCGCGCCAGGGCGGCAAAAATGCCCGTGGTCGCCGTCGTGGTCGGCGGACTTGGCGTCGGTGCTGCCAAGACCACCGACGCCATCATGAAACTGCCGCCCGCGGTGACGCTGGCCTTTACGCCCTACGGCTCGGATCCGGCCCGACTGGCCGAACGGGCGCGCGCGCAACGCCACGAAATTCTGCTGCAGATTCCGATGGAGCCGTTCGATTATCCCGACAACGACCCCGGCCCGCAAACCCTGCTCACGACGCTGGACGCCGAACAAAACCTCGACCGTCTGTACTGGCACCTCAGCCGCTTCCAGGGCTATGCCGGGATCGCGAATTTCATGGGCGCGCGCTTCGTCGTCGCCGACACCGTGATGCAGCCCATTGTCCGCGAGGCCGCCAAACGAGGGCTCGGCTATCTCGACGACGGATCGGCGCCGCGCAGCGTGGCCTCCTCGTTGGCGGCAGGACTGGCGATGCCTTTCGCCAAGGCCGATCTCAGTATCGATGCCGTACCGACGGCAGTGGAGATCGACCGGGCTCTTGCAAGGCTTGAAGGTTTGGCAAAGGAACGTGGTTTAGCCGTCGGCGTCGCCTCGGCATTGCCCGTTTCGATCGAGCGGATTGGCGCCTGGACCAGGACACTTGAAAGCCACGGCGTCATGCTCGTGCCGTTGACAACCGTTATGCTAAAATCAAAATCCGGGTAACGCGTTTTCCGGGAAAACAAGTTTGTGCAGACGGCATCGCCTGATCGGTTGTAGAATAAAATACTCTGGGGCAACTTTGATTGCCGCAATTTCGCAGTATCGAGTTTTCTCCGCTTGTCCCACAGTTTAGAAGTTCTTTTCTTTTTCGCCGCAGGTACGTCAAGAAAATTCCTGAACCCAAACCACGCCAGAATTGTAGATTCTGGTGTCCTTTCGAATCCGGAATCCGTGACTACGTAAGGGTGGTGAGGTTGCGCCAATTTCGGGTCCGGAAACGCAAGATCAGTCCGAATGACCACAAGAGGCTTTGACGGAATGACGCGTTACGAAGATCTGCCCTATCGAACTTGCGTCGGCGTGATGCTGATCAACGCAGCCGGGCTGGTCTTCATCGGTCGCCGCGCCGGTGGCATTGAACACGTCGATGAATCTCATGTTTGGCAGATGCCGCAGGGCGGCGTCGACCCCGGCGAGGATACCTGGGACGCCGCGAGGCGCGAGCTCTACGAGGAAACCAGCGTGCGCTCGGTTGCAAGGCTCGGCGAGGTCGCGGACTGGCTGATCTATGACATTCCACGCACCGTTGCCGGGCGCGCCTGGAAGGGCCGCTATCGCGGCCAGCGGCAGAAATGGTACGCGGTTCGCTTTACCGGGAAAGACGCCGAGATCAATGTCGAGAGCCCCGGGGGCGGCCACAAGGCGGAGTTCGTGAACTGGCGCTGGGAGCCGATGAAGAATCTTCCCGACCTGATCGTTCCGTTCAAACGGCCGGTCTATGAGCGCGTGGTGAAGGAATTTTCGAAGCTCGCGGGCGACCAGAGCCTTTTTCGCTCCGATTGAATCGGAACGGAGGCTGGATCTCTGTTATTTTGACGCGTTTTCTTCCCGCGAACCGGCAACCGCTTCGCCGGAAAACGCTATAATCTCCGGATGGCAGACGGCAAACCCTATCGGCCCAATGTGGGCATCGCGCTTTTTAACGCTTCCGGTCAGGTGCTGATCGGTCGCCGCTTCAAGGACGACGGGCCGGAAATCATTCTTCCAGGTTACGAGTGGCAGATGCCGCAGGGCGGCATCGACGCCAATGAGGATCCGCGCGATGCGGTGATGCGCGAATTGTGGGAAGAGACCGGCGTCGTGAACGCCAATTACCTCGGCGAAACCGGTTGGCTGACTTACGAATTTCCGCCGTTCGACGGCCCGTCATCGCACCGGCTCGCGAAATTCCGGGGCCAGCGCCAGAAATGGTTCGCGTTGGGTTTCACCGGACACGACGACGAAATCGACCCGCTGACGCCGCGCAATGGCCAACCGGCGGAGTTCGACCGCTGGCGATGGGAACAGCTCGACCGCGTCGCCGATCTCGTGGTGCCGTTCAGGCGCGAGGTGTATCGGACGGTGGCCCGGCATTTTGCGGAATTCGCGGGATGACGAAGTGCCCCGGCTTCCTTGTTCCCGTCTCGCCCGCGGGAGAATCGCAGATCACTGAAATGGTACAAGCTCTCGGATCGGCACGGCAGGGAGCCCCGCGAACCCTAGAGCGAGATGGCTCTTCGTTAAATCGCCATCTCGCTTTATCTTTTTGTTTAAGCATGATCTTTTCGGAAAACCGGTGTCCACTTTTCCGGATCATGCTTTAATTAGTGCATCGCCGTCGAATTGAGCTGGCTCTGGATGCTCTTGAAATGATCGAGCCGCTCAATCTCGCTGTCGAGTTCGGAGCCTTCTTTCTGGGCAAGCTTGGCTTCCATATCGGAAATCGTGTCGGCGAACTTGGCCCGATCGAGGTCCTGAATCGAGGTCGCAACATCGGCGAGCACGGTGAGGCCCTTGTCGGAAACCTCCGCCAGACCGCCGAGCACGATGATCTTCTGATGCGTGCCGCCGGTGGTCACCGTCAGAATCCCCGGCCGCACCGCTGCCACGACCGGCGCATGTCCGGCGAGCACGCCGAAATCGCCTTCGGCGCCGGGAACGTCGACCTGATCGACTTCTCCGGAGAAAGCGAGCTTTTCCGGCGACACGAGATCGAAGTGGAAGGTGGCCATGGGATCCCTTGCGAATAGCGAGTGGCGAACAGCGAGTGGCGAAGGAAGGGACTAGCTTTCGGCTATTCGCTACTCCCAATTCGCCATTCGCCTCTTAAGCGGCTTCGGCTGCGAGCTTCTTGCCCCGTTCGACCGCCTCTTCGATGGTGCCGACCATGTAGAAGGCCGCCTCGGGCAGGTGATCGTATTTGCCTTCGCAGATGGCGCGGAAGCCCTTGATGGTGTCGGCAAGCTCGACGAACTTGCCGGGCGATCCGGTGAAGACTTCCGCGACAAAGAACGGCTGCGACAGGAAGCGCTCGATCTTGCGCGCGCGCGCCACCGCGATCTTGTCTTCTTCGGACAGTTCGTCCATGCCGAGAATGGCAATGATGTCCTGCAGCGACTTATATTTCTGCAGTATCTGCTGAACCATGCGCGCCGTGGTGTAGTGCTCCTCGCCGACAACGCTCGCCGACAGCATCCGCGACGTCGAGTCGAGCGGATCCACGGCGGGATAAATCCCCTTTTCCGAAATCGCGCGGTTCAGCACCGTGGTGGCGTCCAAATGCGCGAACGAGGTCGCGGGCGCCGGGTCGGTCAAGTCGTCGGCCGGCACGTAGATCGCCTGCACCGAGGTGATCGAGCCCTTATGCGTGGTGGTGATGCGCTCCTGCAGCGCGCCCATGTCGGTGGCGAGCGTCGGCTGATAGCCCACCGCCGATGGAATACGACCCAGCAGCGCCGACACTTCAGAGCCCGCCTGCGTGAAGCGGAAGATGTTGTCGACGAAGAACAGCACGTCCTGGCCCTGATCGCGGAAATGCTCGGCGACCGTGAGACCGGTGAGGCCGACGCGGGCGCGGGCGCCCGGCGGCTCGTTCATCTGGCCGTACACCAGCGCGCATTTGGAGCCGTCGCCGCCGCCCTTCTTGTTGACGCCGGATTCGATGAACTCGTGATACAGATCGTTGCCTTCGCGGGTCCGCTCGCCGACGCCGGCGAACACCGAGTAGCCACCGTGAGCGCGGGCAACGTTGTTGATCAATTCCTGAATCAGCACGGTCTTGCCGACGCCGGCGCCGCCGAACAGGCCGATCTTGCCGCCCTTGGCGTAAGGCGCCAGCAGATCGACCACCTTGATGCCGGTGACGAGAATTTCAGCTTCGGTCGACTGGTCGGTATAGAGCGGCGCTTCCTGATGGATCGCGCGGTTGCCTTCCGATGCGATCGGTCCGGCTTCATCGACCGGCTCGCCGATCACGTTCATGATGCGGCCGAGCGTGCCGGCGCCAACCGGAACCATGATCGGATTGCCGGTGTCGGTCACTTCCTGGCCACGGACCAGGCCCTCGGTGGTGTCCATGGCGATGGTGCGCACCGTGGATTCGCCGAGATGCTGGGCGACTTCGAGCACAAGCCGGTTGCCGGCGTTCTTGGTCTCGATCGCATTCAGAATGGCCGGCAAATGTCCTTCGAACTGCACGTCAACGACGGCGCCGATGACTTGCGTGATGCGTCCGGTCTGGTTGGCGGGTGTAGCCATGAAAACTCTCTCCTTCGAATTCTATCTCAAACGACCGTTGCGGCTGTCAGATCGCCTCGGCGCCGGAGATGATTTCAATCAGCTCCTTGGTGATCATCGCCTGACGGGTTCGGTTGTAGATCAGGGTCTGCTTGCGAATCATGTCGCCGGCGTTGCGGGTGGCGTTGTCCATGGCGCTCATCTGCGCGCCGTAGAACGAGGCGTTATTTTCCAGCAACCCGCGGAAGATCTGGACCGCCAGATTGCGCGGCAACAGGCCGGCCAGAATCTCGTCTTCTTCCGGCTCATATTCGTAGGATGTCGCCGGGCCGGCATTCGCGGCCTTGGCTTCCACCACCAGCGGAATGATCTGCTGCGCGGTCGGAACCTGCGCGATCACCGACTTGAAGCGCGAATAGAACAATGTGCAGACGTCGAATTCGCCGGCCTCGAAGCGCGCGATGATCTTGTTCGCGATGTCCTCGGCGTTGACGAAGCCAAGCTGACGAACCGAGCGCAGCTCGATATTTTCGATGATCTGCTTCTCGAAGGTGCGGCGCAACTGCTCAAATCCCTTGCGGCCGACGCAGAAGAACTTGACCTCTTTACCCTCGCTCATCAGCGCCAGCGCCCGCTCGCGGGCCAACCGCACGATCGACGAATTGAACGCGCCGGACAGGCCGCGTTCGCCGGTGCAGACCAGCAGCAGATGCACCTTGTCATTGCCGGTTCCGGCGAGCAGCGCCGGCGCCCCGGGCGAGCCCGCCGCGGCATTGGCGATGTTCGAAATCACCGCATCCATTCGCTCGGCATAGGGCCGCGCCGCCTCGGCGGCATTCTGGGCCCGGCGCAATTTTGACGCCGCAACCATCTGCATGGCCTTGGTGATCTTCTGCGTCGCCTTGGTCGAGGCAATGCGGACCCGCATGTCTTTAAGTGAAGCCATTCCAGTCTAACTCACAGCACCTCGGTTGCGACCCCCTCCCCCGCTTGCGGGGGAGGGCATCGGCGGCCTACGGCCGCCGGCCCCTTATTGAAGAACGCCGATGCGAAGCATCGGCTATGGTGGGGGGCCTAAGCGCGGATTAAGAACAGCCCCCACCCGACCGGCTTCGCCGGTCGACCTCCCCCGCAAGCGGGAGAGGTAAAGAGTTTAAGCAAAAGTCTTGGCGTAACCCTCGACCACCGTCTTGAGCTTGGCGGCGGTTTCGTCGCTGAGATCGCGGGTGTCGCGGATGGTGTTGAGGATGTCGACGTTCTTGCCGCGCAGCAGCGACAGCAGGCCATCCTCGAAGCTGCGCACCTTGGCAACCGGAAGCGCATCGAGATAGCCGTTGACGCCGGCATAGATCACCACGACCTGCTCTTCCATCTTCAGCGGCGAGAATTGCGGCTGCTTCAGCAGTTCGGTGAGCCGCGAGCCGCGGTTGAGCAGGCGTTGCGTCGAGGCATCGAGATCGGAGCCGAACTGCGCGAACGCCGCCATTTCGCGGTATTGCGCGAGCTCGCCCTTGATCTTGCCGGCGACCTTTTTCATCGCCTTGGTCTGCGCCGACGATCCGACGCGCGACACCGAAAGGCCGACGTTCACCGCGGGCCGGATGCCTTGGAAGAACAGATCGGTCTCGAGGAAGATCTGGCCGTCGGTGATCGAGATCACGTTGGTCGGAATATAGGCCGACACGTCATTGGCCTGGGTTTCGATGACCGGCAACGCCGTCAACGACCCCGCGCCATGATCGTCGTTGAGCTTGGCCGCGCGCTCGAGCAGGCGCGAATGCAGATAGAACACGTCGCCGGGATAGGCTTCGCGGCCCGGCGGGCGGCGCAGCAGCAGCGACATCTGACGATAGGCCACCGCCTGTTTCGACAGGTCGTCATAGATGATGACCGCGTGCATGCCGTTGTCGCGGAAATACTCGCCCATGGTGCAGCCGGTGAACGGCGCGATGTACTGCATCGGCGCCGGATCGGAGGCGGTAGCCGCGACGATGATCGAATATTCCAGCGCGCCCTGCTCTTCCAGCACCTTGACGAACTGGGCAACCGTCGAGCGCTTCTGGCCGATCGCGACGTAGACGCAATACAGCTTGATCTTCTCGTCACCGGTCGCGTTGAGCGGCTTCTGGTTCAGGATGGCGTCGAGCGCGATCGCGGTCTTGCCGGTCTGGCGATCGCCGATGATCAATTCGCGCTGGCCGCGGCCGATCGGGATCAGCGCATCGATCGCCTTGAGGCCGGTCGCCATCGGCTCGTTGACCGATTTGCGCGGGATGATGCCGGGCGCCTTGACGTCGACCCGCTTGCGTTCGGACGACTGGATCGGGCCCTTGCCGTCGATCGGATTGCCTAGCGCGTCGACGACGCGACCGAGCAGACCCTTGCCCACCGGAGTATCGACGATGGCGCGGGTGCGCTTGACGGTCTGACCTTCCTTGATTTCGCGGTCGGCGCCGAAGATCACGATGCCGACATTGTCGGTTTCGAGGTTCAGCGCCATGCCGCGCGTACCGTTCTCGAACTCGACCATCTCGCCGGCCTGGACGTTGTCGAGGCCGTAGACGCGGGCAATGCCGTCGCCGACGGACAGCACCTGTCCGACTTCGGAAACCTCAGCCTCCTGGCCGAAATTCTTGATCTGGTCCTTCAGGATCGCGGAAATTTCCGCGGCGCGGATGTCCATCAGCCTGCCTCTTTCATCGCGTGCTTGATCGAATTGAGTTTGGTGCGAAGCGAACTATCCACCATCCGGCTGCCCAGCTTGACCACAAGGCCGCCGATGATCGAGGGATCGACATTCACGTTGAGTGCTACGTCCTTGCCCGTCACCGATTTCAGAGCGGTTTTCAGGGCATCGAGATTCTTGTCGCTGAGCGTTTCGGCAACGGTGATGTCGGCGGTCGCCTCGCCCTTGAACTTGGCTACCAAGGCGCGGAAAGCGCGAATCACGTCAGCCACCGCGAACAGCCGGCGATTGGCGGTGAGAACTTTGAGAAATTTCGCGGAAATACCGGAGATACCGGCTTTATCGAGCACCGCCGCCAGCGCCTTTGACTGCGAATCAGCTGAAAAGACCGGGCTGCGAACCAGCCGTTTCAAATCGGGGCTATCAGCCAGCATGGCGTCGAACCGGTCGAGATCGGCCTTCACCGCGTCGACGGATTTTTCATCCCGCGCCAACTCGAACAAGGCCGTTGCATAACGGCCGGACACTCCCGAAACGGACGGATCTTCTGCAGCCACTGCGCGCTCTTTTAGCTGTCAAACTCGCAAGGGAAAAACCGTCGCCACAATGCGGCGCCTAGCGATCCAAGCCCTTGGAATTCAAGCGGGACTTCGATTTTCGACCGGTACAAGCTGTATCGGCAACGTTAAAATCGCGGCTTTGCTAACATAGCAAGAGCGCAGGTGCAACATGACGACGGCGGCTGGCGATGCCTTGTCGCACGCCGTCGTCACAACCGTTGTCGACGGCGGCTTGCGGGCGATCACCGCCGTCGCGAACCCGCCTCGCCGCCCCGAACGCAACTGCCGATCGGTCGCCAGGCCGCTATTCGTTCCTTCCCCCGATGCATAGGCGTCATGAGCCATGCGCAGGAGGCGGCATCGGCGGACCCGCCATTCCGTCTTTCGTATTACTTGCGCAAATCTTGTCGCCGCGAACGAAAACTATATTCGTCGGTATTTTTACATAATACCCAAGTTAAAATTTGGTTAAAGCACAATAGAGGGGAGCACCAGTTGATTAGTCGTCGGCAGTAACAAGATGTCTCAGCCGGAAACAAAACGGATTACTGCCCCGTTTACGCCTTATTAAGACACCAAACGGCAGCCGGGCAACACGGGGCGGGGGTTCCACTTGTCACATATGTGGCAATACTGCATTGAGGGACAATTATTATGCAGATATCTAGAAATCCGGCGCGGGGGAATTCGCGCACGGCACTAGCGCTTTTCGCCGCAACTGTTCTGATCGGCGGAACCACCACCGAGGCCTCGGCCCATCGCTATCATCACTATCACCATCACTTCCACCGGCATTACCACCACCACGCCAGTAACGCCGGCGGCTCCTGGCGCGACGCCAACGCCGCAATCGCCCCATCGTCGGGCTCCGGACGCAGCTTCTCGGGGATGGCCTCGTTTTACGGCAACGAATCCGGCAGCAGGACCGCTTCTGGCCAACGTTTCAATCAGAACGCGCTGACCTGCGCCCACCGTTCACTGCCCTTCGGCACCAAGCTGAGGGTGACCCACGGCGACCGCAGCGTCATCGTTACGGTCAATGACCGTGGCCCGTTCGTCCGTGGCCGCGTGCTGGACCTGTCGACCGCCGCGGCGCGCGCGGTCGGTATCACCGGCTCCGGCGTCGGCCGCGTCGTCGCCGAGGTCATGTAACCAAAGCAGGCGTCGAAACGCCATTCGTTCGGTAAGCGTTGCGTCCAGTACGGCCGCAGAACTTCCTGCACGCCGAAACAGGCCTGCCGTCGCCAATGACGGCAGGCTTTTTCTTTCGTCGGAAACCCGGTCGTCTGCCCTACAAAAAACTTTGCGGATCGACGTCGACCTCGAGCTTGAGATTGCCCTTGGTCCTGGGGCCGGCCGCCAGCCATTCGCGCAAGTATTCCGACAGGTCGACCGATCGCAGCGCCTTCACCAGCAGCCGGAAACGATAGCGGCCCTTGATCACGGCGAGCGGGGCTTCGGCGGGTCCCAGCACCTGGATCCGCTCGTCGAGCGGGGCGACCGCGGCCAGCCGGCGCGCAAAACTCTCGGCCGTGGGTCGATCGCCCGCGGAAATGATCAAGCTTGCGAGCCGGCCGAACGGCGGATAGCCGGCGCGCTCGCGAGCCTCGATCTCGCTGGCATAAAACGCCTCGCGGTCGCACGCCACCAGCGCCTTCATCACGGGATGTTCGGGCTGATGGGTCTGCAGATAGCCGACGCCGCGGCCCTGATCGCGCCCGGCGCGCCCGATCACCTGATTGAGCAACTGAAAGGTCCGCTCGGCGGCGCGCGGATCGCCATTGCCGAGCCCGAGATCGGCATCCACCACGCCGACCAGATTCAGCCGCGGAAAATGATGGCCTTTCGCCACCAATTGGGTGCCGATGATGATGTCGACCCGCCCTTCCGCGATCTCGTTCAATTCGGTGCGCATGGTCTCGATCGAGGTGATCAAATCGCTCGACAGCACCATGGTGCGCGCGTCCGGAAACAGGTTGGCGGCTTCTTCCTGCAGGCGTTCGACGCCCGGACCGACCGCCACCAGCGATTCCTCGGCCGCGCAATGCGGACAGACCTGCGGACGCGGCATCGAGAAGCCGCAATGGTGGCAAACCAGACGCTGGCGAAAGCGGTGATCCACCAGCCACGCATCGCAGATCGTGCAGGCAAAGCGATGCCCGCAGGCGCGGCACAGGGTCAGCGGCGCGTAGCCGCGGCGATTGAGAAACAACAGCGCCTGCTCGCGCCGTTCAACGGCGATCTGAATCTGTTCCGCCAGCCGTGGCGAGATGAAGCGGCCGCGCACCGGCGCTTCGCGCCGCAGATCGATCGCCTCGATATGCGGCATATGCTGGCCGCCGAACCGTGACGGCAGCGCCACGCGCTGATAGCGGCCCTTGCGCGCATTGACCTCCGACTCGACCGACGGTGTCGCCGACGCCAGCACGATGGGAATTTTCGCGATATGCGCGCGCACCACCGCCATGTCGCGGGCATGATAATGTGCGCCTTCGTCCTGCTTGTAGGCCTGGTCGTGCTCTTCATCGACAACGATCAAGCCGAGATTCGCATAGGGCAGAAACAACGCGGAACGCGCGCCCACCACGACAGGCGCTTCGCCCGCCGCGATCGAGGCCCAGTTGCGTTGCCTGGTGCGCGGGGTCAGTTCGGAATGCCACTCCAGCGGCCGCACGCCGAAACGCCGCGCAAAACGGTCGAGGAACTGTCCGGTCAGCGCGATCTCCGGCATCAGGATCAGCGACTGCCTACCGCGGCGGATGACTTCGGCAACGGCTTCGAAATAGACTTCGGTCTTGCCCGAACCGGTCACGCCATCGAGCAGCGCGACATGAAAACTGCCGTTCGCCGCCAGCGCCCGCATCGCGTCCACCGCGGTGCGCTGCTGACGTGAAAAGTCGGGCTCGGCGAACGACGGATCGGGCGCCGGCGGCGGCAGCGCGCGCGGCATCGGTTCTGATGTCAGCGTGCCTTCATCGACGAGGCCATCGATCACGCCGGCGCTGACGCCGGCTTCCTTGGCGGCTTCGGACTTGCCGTGCAGCAGACCATCGGACAGAATTTCGATCAGCCGCCGCCGCGCCGGGGTCATGCGCCGCGGCGGCTCGCCGATCAGGCGCACGCCCATCCGCATCCGCTCCGGGCCGAGATGATCGCCCATCCGCAGGGTCATGCGCAGGACCATGCCGCGCGCCGACAGCGTGTAGTTGGCGACCCAGTCGACGAGCGCGCGCAGTTCCGCTTTCAGTGGCGGCACATCGAGCTTTTCGCCGACGTCCTTGAGGCGATTGTGTAGGCGCGGATCGGGATTGGCATTCTCCGCCCATACCACCGCGACCACTTCGCGGGGGCCGAGCGGCACGCACACCACATCGCCCGGCTTGAGCTCCATGCCGCGCGGCACCCGGTAGGAATAGGCCTGATTGAGCGCGACCGGCACCAGCACATCGACGACGCGCGTCGATGATGCAGAGGACATGCCGGCACGCGTGGAATGGTCCATGCGAATCAACTCGAAAGGGTTTCAACCCATCTAAGGTCATCGGCCGAAGGTGACCAGCAAGGGAACCGGCGGTGGCGCGAATATCCGAACCGATCGGAGCGGTTCACCAAAGGTAAACGAACGGGGTGTGATAGTATCGGCTATTCGAAAGCCTCGCTTCGAGAATCCCATGGCCAATCGGGCTGCCGCCATTCAACCAGTAGAACTTGACTGCGCCGCCGACGACATCGCGCTGCAGATGACGCGTTGGCTGTCGCATCTGCGCGCCGAACGACGGCTGTCGCCGAAGACATCGGAGGCCTATGCCCGCGACCTCAGGCAATGTCTGGTCTTTCTCTGCGAGCACTGGGGCGCGCGGGTAACGCTTGCCCGGTTCGCAGCCCTTGAGGCGAGCGATGTCAGGGCCTTCATGGCGATGCGGCGCGCCGACGATATCGGCGGGCGCTCGCTGATGCGGGCGCTGGCAGGGTTGCGTTCGTTCGGGCGCTTCCTCGAACGGGAAGGCAAGGGCAAGGTCGGCGCGCTGTCGGCGATCCGCGCCCCCAAGGTCGGCAAGAGCTTGCCGAAGCCGATCCAGATGGCGGCGGCCAAGCGTTTCACCGACGCCGACGCGCGCGCCGGCAAATCCCGCGATCCCTGGATCTGGGCGCGCGACGCCGCGGTGATGGCGCTGTTGTACGGATCGGGCCTACGCATCTCCGAGGCGCTCGGGCTGAAGCGCCGCGATGTACCGGCACCCGGCGCCGGCGACGTTCTGGTGGTGACCGGCAAGGGCAACAAGACCCGCATGGTGCCGGTGTTGCAGAACGTGCTGGCGCTGGTCCAGGATTATGTGGCGATGTGTCCGCATCCGTTGCCGCCGGAAGGGCCGATCTTCGTCGGCGCCCGGGGCGGGCCGCTGAAGGCCCGAATCATTCAACTCACCATGGAACGGCTGCGCGGCGCGCTGGGCCTGCCCGACAGCGCGACGCCGCATGCGCTGCGGCATTCCTTTGCCACCCACCTTCTGACCCGCGGGGGCGACCTGCGCGCGATCCAGGAATTGCTCGGCCACGCGTCGCTCTCCACCACGCAGATCTATACCGGGATCGACACCGAACGGCTGTTCGAAGTGTACCGCGCCGCGCATCCCCGCGCTTAGAGCGTTTTCCGGCGAAAGCCTGCCCCGGACTTGATCCGGGGTGGATACCGGTTCGCGCGAAGAAAATGCGTCAAATAAAGAAATAGAGATTCCGTTCCGATTCGATCGGAACGGAACGGCTCCAAGATCGCGCTGCTTTGGACCCTGACAGACTGCCGCTACATCCGCTTGCCTCTTGCGCAGGCGGTGTTGTTCGGCAATCGTGGATCTATTGAACAGGGAGGGGAATCACTGTGAGCGCACATGAGAGCATGGAGCAGGCCGAGCAGGCCAAGGAAGCCTCCAGCGAGAACAGGAAGATCGCGCTTTTGATTGCGGTCATCGCGCTGTGCCTGGCGCTGTCGGAAACTTTGGGCAAGGGCGCCCAGACCGAATCGATCAGCAAGAATGTCGAATCGTCAAACCTGTGGGCGTTCTTTCAGGCCAAGAGCATCCGCCGCACCGTGGTCCAGACCGCATCGGAACAGTCCAAACTAGGCCTCGGCGCCGCCAGCGACGATGCCGCCAAAGCTGCGGCGCAAAAGCAGATCGACGAGTGGCAGAAGACCGCGGCGCGCTACCGCTCCGAGCCCGAAACCGGCGAAGGCACCGAGCAATTGGCCGAACGCGCCAAGCACGCCGAGGAAGAGCGCGACCTTGCGGAGGCGAAGTATCACCACTTCGAGCTTGCCTCGGCGGCGTTTCAGATCGGCATCGTGCTGGCGTCAGGAACCATCATCACCGGCATCATGGCGCTGGCCTGGATATCGGGGATCCTGACATTGGCGGGCATCGCCATTACCGGGCTCGGCATCTTCGTTCCGCATCTGCTGCATCTGCCCTGAGGCCAGATTAGAGCAACGCGCTCGAAAATCGATTTTCGCTTTTCGTAATCACGCAGGCTCAAGCCGACGCATCCTTGCAAAGCTGCAAGATCGCGTCGGCAAAGGCCTGCGGCGCCTCCTGCGGCACGTTGTGGCCGACATTCGCCAGAACGCGGCGCTGATATGCCGCGGTAAAATGTTTGCCGTGGGATTCCGAGCTCCCGACCGGCGTCACACCGTCCGCTGCGCCATGCAGATTGATGGCCGGAACATCGATGTCGGGCTGCGCGGCCAACCGCGCTTCGACGGCTGCGTAGCACGGGTCGCCGGCGACGGCGCCGGTCCGGTGCCGGTACGAATGAATAACGACATCGACAAAATCCTCGTTGTCGAATGACCGCGCCGTCCGCTCGAACGTCGCCTCGTCGAACGCCCAGGTCGGCGACCACATCTTCCACAGCAGCCGGGATATCTCGCGGCGCTTTTCGATCAGACCGTTGCGGCCGCGTTCGGTATGAAAATAATACTGGTACCAGAGCCGCGCCTCCTGCGCCGGATCGGCCGGCCTGCGCGAATTCGCGATGTCCTGAATGTTGTAGCCCGTGCAGCTCACGAGGCCTGCCACCCGTTCCGGCCATAGCGCCGAAACCACGCAGGCGGCGCGGCCGCCCCAATCATATCCGGCCAGCACCGCCTTCTGAATGCGAAGCGCATCCAGCAACTCCAGCAGATCCTGACCAAGCGCTGCCTGTTCGCCGGACCGCAATGTGTCCGCCGACAGGAAGCGGGTGCCACCATAGCCGCGCAGCCAGGGAACGACGGTGCGGAAGCCCGCCGCGTTGACGAGTGCTACGACGCCGTCGAACGATCTGACGTCATAGGGGAAACCATGCAGCAGCAGAACCGGTGGCCCGCCGGCAGGACCGCTCTGCTCATAGGCGACGTCCAGCACCGGGGTTCGAATGCGAGCCAACCGCGCCACAATCTTCTCCATCGCGAAAAGGCGGAAGCTAACGCGCTTCGTGCACGCGCTTGCGGAAGCGCTGGATCAGCCGCAACATCCGCGATGACCAGCCATCGCCGCCGCCGCCGAGAGCCTCTTTGAGCTGCAACATGATCGGCGCGACCAGGGCCCGGGCTTTGGCCCTTAATGCGATGATAAACTCGTAGAGCTTTTCAAACCACTCCATTTCCAGCAATTTCGGCCGTGTCACGTCGAACACGAAAGCCGCGACGCCGACACCCAGGAATTTTGCGAAGATGATGGTGAGAATGGCGCTGATCCAATGTTCATGGGCGAGCAGCCAGAGGCCGACCAGCTTCAGTGGAAACAGCGGGATCACCGGTACGACGAAGACGATCAGCGTCATCGCCGGCGACAATGTGTCGACGCGATCGGCGAGCCATTGCTTGAAGGCGCGCAGTGGAATCCGCGCCACCACCCAGGCCACGATCGGCTCGAGGTGATCCCACAGCCAAGCCTCGATCAGGAAAATGATCGCAAGCAGAACCCAGACCGGTTGAAGAAGGCGGCGCATCATCGATGTCATCCCGGCCCCGGCCTGCGCCGCAGCGTCGATCACATATGGATCGCTCGCTTGCCGACTGCAAGCGCGGCTTCCTTGATGGCTTCCGAGCGCGTCGGATGCGCATGGCAGGTGCGCGCGAGATCTTCCGCAGAACCGCCAAATTCCATCAGAACTGCCGCTTCGTGGATCATTTCGCCGGCTTCGCGGCCGACGATGTGCACGCCGAGCACGCGATCGGTCTTCGCATCTGCGAGAACTTTGACGAACCCTTCCGTGGTCTGGTTGACCTTGGAGCGGCCGTTGGCCGTGAACGGGAATTTGCCGATGGTGTAGGCGATGCCGGCGAGCTTCAGTTCTTCCTCGGTCTTGCCGACCGACGACACTTCCGGCGTGGTATACACAACACCGGGTATCACATCGTAATTCACATGGCCGGCCTGGCCGGCGAGAATTTCCGCGCAGGCGACGCCTTCATCCTCCGCCTTGTGGGCGAGCATCGGGCCCGCGACGACGTCGCCGATCGCATAGACGCCCTTCACGCTGGTCGCAAAATGCGCGTCGATCTGCACCCGGCCGCGATTGTCGAGCGCGACACCTGCTTCCTTCAGGCCGAGACCCTCGGTATAGGGGACACGGCCGATACAGACCAGCACCACATCGGCTTCCAGCGTCTCCGCCTTGCCGCCGGAGGCCGGCTCGACCTGAGCGACGAGCATTTTGCCCGACGTGTCGATGCCGGTGACCTTGGCGCCGAGCTTGAACGCAAAGCCCTGCTTCTCGAGAATGCGCTGGAATTGCTTGGCCACCTCGCCGTCCATGCCCGGCAGGATGCGATCGAGAAATTCCACCACGGTAACCTGCGCCCCGAGCCGGTGCCACACCGAGCCGAGTTCGAGCCCGATCACGCCGGCGCCGACGATCAATAACTTCCCCGGCACCTTGTCGAGCGAGAGCGCCCCGGTCGAGGACACGATGCGCTTTTCGTCGATCTCGATACCCTTCAGCCGCGCGATATCGGAACCGGTCGCAATGACGATGTTCTTCGTCTCCACGGTCTGGGTCCTGCCGTCGCTGCCCGTGACCTCGACCTTGCCGGTGCCGAGTATCTTTGCCTTGCCGCTGATGACGTCGATCTTGTTTTTCTTCATCAGGAATTCGACGCCCTTGACGTTGCCGTCGATGCCCTGCTGCTTGAAATTCATCATCGAGGGAAGATCGAGTTTCGGCGCGGCGACGCTGACGCCCATCTTTGCGAACGAATGTCCGGCCTCCTCGAACATCTCGGAGGCATACAGCAACGCCTTCGAGGGCATGCATCCGACGTTGAGGCAGGTGCCGCCGAGCGTCGCGTTCTTCTCGACCACGGCGACCTTCATGCCGAGTTGCGCCGCGCGGATCGCGCAGACATATCCGCCAGGACCGGTGCCGATGACAACAAGATCGTAAGTGGCCATGATTGAAGTCCTGTAGCTGAGCAGTGTGACAGGTGTTAACGCCCGCCCGATACATCGAGGATGGTGCCGGTGACGTAGGAGGCATCGTCCGATATCAGCCAGACGATGGCGTTGGCGATTTCCTCGGCGGTGCCGACGCGCTTCATCGGCACCATGTGACTGAGCCGGTGGGCGCGATCGGGCTCGCCGCCGCTGGCGTGAATTTCCGTATCGATCAGTCCGGGCCGAATCGCCGCGACGCGAATGCCCTCACCGGCGACTTCGTGGCCGAGGCCGACGGTGAATAAATCGACGGCGCCCTTGGAGGCTGCGTAATCGACATAGGTATTGGCCGAACCAAGCCTTGCCGCGACCGACGAAATATTGACGATGACGCCGCCCTTGCCGCCGTGGCGCGTCGACATCCGCTTCACCGCTTCACGCGCGCAAAGCATGCTGCCGGTGACGTTGACGGCCATCATCCGCGCGATGCGCTCGGCCGACATATCCTCGACCCGCGCCGTCGGTCCGACGATCCCCGCATTGTTGACCAGCGCACCAAGCGTCCCGAAATCGTCGGCGGCCTTGAAGAGCGCGAGAATGTCCGTTTCGCTGCCGACATCACATTTGACCGCGATGGCTTTGCCGTTGCTGGCGCCGATCCGCGCGACGACTTCATCGGCCGCGGCCTTGTTGCTGACATAGCCGACAACGACGCGAAATCCGCGTGCCGCGACCGCGATCGCGGCGGCACGGCCGATGCCACGACTACCGCCGGTGATGATGGCTACTTTGTCGGTCAAGATTTTTCCCCACAGCTGGCGCCCATCTCTACCGCCGAGGAAATCGATTGCAGGAACATCTGCACCAGCACCGGGGCAGCCCCCAATCCGAGCATCACGATTTCAGTCGGCAACGGCGACATCATTCCCCTCAAGACATCAAGGTGCGGGACGCGTTACAGATCCAGCACCAGCCGCGCCGGATCTTCCAGGCTCTCCTTGACCCGCACCAGGAACGTCACCGCTTCCTTGCCGTCGATGACGCGGTGATCGTAGGACAGTGCCAGATACATCATCGGGCGGATCTCGACCTTGCCGCCGATCGCGACCGGGCGGTCCTGGATCTTGTGCATGCCGAGAATGGCGGATTGCGGCGCATTCAGGATCGGCGTCGACATCAGCGAGCCATAGATGCCGCCATTGGTGATGGTGAAGGTGCCGCCCTGCATCTCATCGATCTTGAGCTGGCCATCGCGGGCGCGGCGCCCGAAATCGGCGATGCTCTTTTCGATCTCCGCGATCGACTTGCGGTCGCAATCGCGCACCACCGGCACCACCAGACCCTTGTCGGTGCCGACCGCGACGCCGATGTGATAATAATTCTTGTAGATCAGGTCGGTGCCGTCGATCTCGGCATTGGCCGCCGGAATGTCCTTCAGCGCCTGCACGCAGGCCTTGGTGAAGAAGCCCATAAATCCCAGCTTGCTGCCGTGTTTCTTCTCGAACACTTCCTTGTACTGGGCGCGCATCGCCATGATGTGGCTCATGTCGACTTCGTTGAAGGTGGTCAGCATCGCCGCAGTGTTCTGCACGTCCTTGAGGCGGCGCGCGATGGTCTGGCGCAGCCGCGTCATCTTCACGCGCTCTTCGCGCGCGGCATCGTCGGCAGGCGACGGCGCGCGAACCTGGACCGCAGCGGCGGGCTGATTGACCGGTGTGGGCGCCGATGCCGCCTTCTCGATGGCGGCAAGCATGTCGCCCTTGGTGACGCGGCCATCCTTGCCGGAGCCGGGGACGGTGGCGGCATCGATCCCGCTTTCAGCCGATATCTTGCGCACCGAAGGCGCCAATGGCGCGTCGGCCGGCGGCGCTTTCTGAACCGGAGCGGCAGCCGCAGGCGCTGCGGCCGCGGGCGCCGGTGATGGCGGAGCGGCGGTGGTCTTGGCGGGTGCTGCGGCCGGCTTGGCGGCGGCTCCCGCCGCGCCGTCATTGATCTGTCCGAGCAACGCGCCGACGGCAACGGTTTCGCCATCCTTGGCGGCGATCTCGCCGAGGGTGCCCGCCGATGGCGCCGGCACTTCGATGGTGACCTTGTCGGTCTCCAGCTCGACCAGCGGTTCATCGACCGCGACGGCGTCACCGGCCTTCTTGAACCAGCGGCCGATGGTGGCCTCGGTCACGGACTCGCCGAGCGTCGGAACGCGAATTTCAGTCATTGTCTGTTTCCTCAATCCTGTGCGGTCATCGTCCGCGAGAGCGGACGATCCAGTAGTCCGTGACGGTCCCGATTCAGTGAAAGCGGCGGTTACTGGATGCCCCGCTCTCGCGGGGCATGACGGATTACAAATTCCTCAGTTCAGCGCCTCGTCCAGCAGAGCCTTGAGCTGCGCCAGATGCTTTGTCATCAAACCGGTGGCCGTCGCTGCAGCCGCGGCGCGCCCGGCGTAGCGCGGACGCTTGTTCGGCGCGTTGATCTGGTTCAGCACCCATTCGAGATAGGGCTCGATGAAGTGCCAGGCGCCCATATTGCGCGGCTCTTCCTGGCACCAGACCAGCTCGGCGTTCTTGAAGCGACCGAGCTCCTGCACCAGCGCCTTCAGCGGCACCGGATAAAGCTGCTCGACGCGCATGATGTAGACATCATCGATGCCGCGTTTTTCGCGCTCGTCGTAGATGTCGTAATAGACCTTGCCCGAACACAGCACGACGCGGCGGATCTTGTCGTCGCTCACCAGCTTGATCTTTTCGTCGGGCTGCATCGCCGCGTCATCGTAGAGCAGCCGATGGAAGGTGGTGTTGGCACCCATTTCATCGAGCCGCGACACCGCGCGCTTGTGCCGCAGCAGCGACTTCGGCGTCATCAGGATCAGGGGCTTGCGAATCTCGCGATGCAATTGACGCCGCAGCACGTGGAAGAAATTCGCCGGCGTGGTGGCATAGACCACCTGCATATTGTCTTCGGCGCACAGCTGCAGGAAGCGTTCGAGCCGTGCCGACGAATGCTCCGGCCCCTGGCCTTCATAGCCGTGCGGCAGCATGCAGACGAGGCCCGACATGCGGAGCCATTTGCGCTCGCCCGACGAGATGAACTGGTCGAACAGCACCTGCGCACCGTTGGCGAAGTCGCCGAACTGCGCTTCCCAGATCGTCAGCGCCTTCGGCTCCGCCAGCGAATAGCCGTACTCGAAGCCGAGCACCGCTTCTTCCGAGAGCAGCGAATTGATGACCTCGTAATGCCCCTGATTGCCGCCGAGATGATTGAACGGGGTGTAGCGGCTCTCGTCTTCCTGGTCGATCAGCACCGAGTGCCGTTGCGAGAAAGTGCCGCGCTCGCTGTCCTGGCCCGACAGCCGGACATGATGGCCTTCCTCCAGCAGGGTGCAGAACGCCAGCGCCTCGCCGGTGGCCCAATCGATCCCGATCCCGGTGTCGATCGCCTTGGCCCGGTTTTCCAGAAACCGCTGCACGGTGCGGTGAACCCTGAACCCATCGGGCACCTTGGCGATCTTGCGGCCGATGTCCTTCAATTCGGCGACAGCGACGCCGGTAACGCCGCGGCGCGGATCCTCCTCCTGATCCGCCGACTTGAATCCGGCCCACTTGCCGTCGAGCCAGTCGGCCTTGTTGGGCTTGTAGCCGGAGCCGGCCTCGAGTTCGGCATCGAGCCGGGCGCGCCAGTCGGCCTTGGCCTTGTCGATCTCGCCTTCGGTCATCACGCCTTCGGCGATCAGCCGCCTGGAGTAGATCTCGAGCGTGGTCGGATGGGTCGCGATCTTCTTGTACATCACCGGCTGGGTGAACATCGGCTCGTCGCCTTCGTTGTGACCGTGCCTGCGATAGCAGAACATGTCGATCACAACCGGCTTGTGGAACTTCTGCCGGAACTCGATCGCGACCTTGGCCGCGAACACCACCGCTTCCGGATCGTCGCCGTTCACATGGAAGATCGGCGCGTCGATCATCTTCGCCACATCGGACGGATAGGGCGAGGAGCGCGAATAGCGCGGATAGGTGGTGAACCCGATCTGGTTGTTGACGATGAAATGCAGCGAACCGCCGGTGCGGTAGCCTTTCAGGTCGGACAGGCTGAAGCATTCCGCCACCACGCCCTGCCCGGCGAACGCCGCATCGCCGTGCATCAACAGCGGCAGCACCGAAATGCGCTGGTCCGGCGGATCGCCATGCTGATCCTGCTTGGCGCGCACCTTGCCGAGCACCACCGGATCGACGATCTCCAGATGCGACGGATTGGCGGTCAGCGACAGATGGATCCGGTTGTTGTCGAACTCGCGGTCCGACGATGCGCCGAGATGATATTTGACGTCGCCGGAGCCTTCGACCGCGTCGGGGTTGGCGGAGCCGCCCTTGAATTCATGAAACAGCGCGCGATGCGGCTTGCCCATCACCTGCGTCAGCACGTTGAGGCGGCCGCGATGCGGCATGCCGACCACGATTTCCTTCACGCCAAGATTGCCGCCCCGCTTGATGATCTGTTCCAGCGCCGGGATCAGCGATTCGCCGCCGTCCAGACCAAATCGCTTGGTGCCGGTGAATTTGAGATCGCAGAATTTTTCGAAGCCTTCGGCCTCGACCAGCTTCATCAGGATGGCGCGGCGACCCTCACGGGTGAAACTGATTTCCTTGTCCGGTCCCTCGATGCGCTCCTGAATCCAGCCCTTCTGTGCGGCATTGGTGATGTGCATAAACTCGACGCCGAGCGTCTGGCAGTAGGTGCGTTCGCAGATCGCGACGATTTCGCGCAAGCTGGCGTATTCGAGGCCGAGCACGTGATCGAGGAAGATCTTGCGGTCGAAATCGCCCTCCACAAAGCCGTAGGAGCGTGGATCGAGTTCCTCGCGGTCGCGCGGCGGCTCGATCCCGAGCGGGTCGAGCCTGGCGTGGAAATGGCCGCGCATGCGGTAGGCCCTGATCAGCATCAGGGCGCGCACCGAGTCGCGCGTCGCCTGGTGGACGTCGGCCGCGACCGCCTCGGTGCCTTTGGCCTGGGCCTTGGCCGCGAGCTTGCCGCCGATGACTTTTTCGACTTCAGCCCAGTTGCCGTCGAGCGCGGAGGTCAGGTCGTCGCGCGGCGTCAGCGGCCAGTTGTCCCGGCCCCAGGACGGTCCTTCGGCGTTTTTCAGAACGTCGGCCGGCTGGTCCTTCAGGCTCTTGAAAAACTCCTGCCATTCGGCGTCGACCGAGGCGGGGTCCTTCTCGTAGCGGGCGTAGATGTCATCAATGTAGGGGGCGTTGGTTCCCTGGAGGAACGAGGAGAGAGCAAATGCGGCATTCGCGTCTTGGCGAGACATGATTGCGTCCTGGTGATTTCGATTCGCGCCTGGAATACGGCGCAACAGCCAATCCGGACACCGGATCAGCGTGATAGCCGACCTTCTAACCTATATAACGCGAATGTTCGCGCCGAAAAGAACGAAGAACTGAATTAGGACTTCAATTTCTCGACAAGCGTGTGCCCGAGCCGCGCGGGCGATGGCGAGACCGTAATTCCGGCCAATTCCATCGCCGCGGTCTTGGAACCGGCGTCGCCCTTGCCACCGGAGATGATCGCGCCGGCGTGGCCCATGCGGCGCCCGGGAGGCGCCGTTACCCCGGCGATGAAGCCGACCACTGGTTTCTTGCGGCCGCGCTTGGCTTCGTCCTTGAGGAACTGGGCGGCATCTTCCTCCGCCGAACCGCCGATCTCGCCGATCATCACGATCGAGGTGGTCTTGGGGTCGGCCAGGAACATTTCCAGCACCGCGATGAATTCGGTGCCCTTGACGGGATCGCCGCCGATCCCGACCGCGGTGGTCTGGCCGAGGCCCTCCTGGGTGGTCTGGAACACGGCTTCATAGGTCAGCGTGCCCGAGCGCGAAACGATGCCGACATTGCCGGGCTTGAAGATGTTGGCCGGCATGATGCCGATCTTGCATTCGCCCGCGGTCATCACGCCCGGGCAGTTCGGGCCGATCAGCCGTGATTTCGATCCGGAGAGCGAACGCTTGACCCGCACCATGTCGAGCACCGGAATGCCTTCGGTGATGCAGACGATCAGCGGGATTTCGGCATCGATGGCTTCGCAGATCGCGTCCGCCGCACCGGGCGGCGGCACATAGATCACGGATGCATCGGCGCCGGTCTTCTCGCGCGCTTCGGCCACCGTGTCGAACACCGGCAGACCGAGATGCGTGGCGCCGCCTTTGCCGGGCGAGGTGCCGCCGACCATCTTGGTGCCGTAGGCGATCGCCGCTTCGGAATGAAACGTGCCGTTCTTGCCGGTGAAGCCCTGGCAAATGACTTTCGTATTTTTGTCGATCAGGATGGACATGGCTGGGATTGCTTTCGCGCGGATGCGGTCAGGGGTCAGCTGGTTCGCCGGTAAACGCCGGTGAGCACGTCGGCCCACCCTTCGGCATCCGGCGAAAACTGGATTTTCATCGTATAGGATTTGTCGTCGATGACTTCATAGACATGGCGCGCATTGCCGCGCAGCGAGCCGCGGACCAGGACCAAACTCTTGCCGGTCCAGCCGCCCGAGGCCGGCGAGGGCGGATAATAGCCCAGCGAATCGTGCCAGAATAGTTTGTAAAGCCGATCCTCGCGGTCATAGGTGAACACGCCGTGGGTGGCGAAGGTTTCCTTGCCGTCGCGAATCTGGCGGGTGTCCTGAATCAGATAAAAGCCGTTGAGATCGATGCGGGCCGTGACATGCGAGGTTGCCGGCCCTCCCGCGGTCCAGCGCGACGGATACACCATCTCTTCGCCGCTCCACTCGCCCGCGAACACGGCGAGCTTGCGATGCTCTTCCAGCGGCGTCGGTGCGGCGAGGTGGTCCTCGGCCATCGGCTCAGCCCCCCTTCACGGCCTTGACGATTTTCTGCGCGGCATCGTCGAGATTGTCCGCGGGCAGCACATTGAGTCCGGATTCCCGGATGATCTTCTTGCCGGCATCGACATTGGTGCCTTCGAGCCGCACCACCAGCGGCACCTTCAATCCGGCTTCCTTCACCGCGGCGACCACGCCCTCGGCGATGATGTCGCATTTCATGATGCCGCCGAAGATATTGACCAGGATACCCTTCACGTTGGGATCGGCGGTGATGATCTTGAACGCCGCCGTGACCTTGGCCTTGTCGGCGCCGCCGCCGACGTCGAGGAAATTCGCCGGCGCCATGCCATAAAGCTTGATGATATCCATCGTCGCCATCGCAAGGCCGGCGCCGTTGACCATGCAGCCGATATTGCCGTCGAGGGTGACGTAGTTGAGGTCGTATTTCGAGGCCTCGATCTCCTTGGCGTCTTCCTCGGTCATGTCGCGCAGCGCCACCACGTCGGGATGCCGATAGAGCGCGTTGCCGTCGAACGTTACCTTGGCGTCGAGCACGCGCAGATCGCCCTGCTTGGTGACGACCAGCGGATTGATTTCCAGCATCGCCATGTCCTTGGCGACGAAAGCCGCATAGAGCTGCGCCACCAGTTTTTCCGCCTGCTTGGCGAGATCGCCCGACAGCCCCAGCGCCTTGGCGACGGTGCGGCCGTGATGCGCCATGATGCCGGTGGCCGGATCGACCGAGAACGTCACGATCTTTTCGGGCGTGTGGTGCGCGACCTCCTCGATGTTGACGCCGCCTTCGGTGGAGACCACGAACGACACTTCGGAGGTTTCGCGGTTGACCAGGATCGAGAGATAGAACTCCTTGTCGATGTCGGAGCCTTCCTCGATGTAGAGCCGATTGACCTGCTTGCCGTGCGGGCCGGTCTGCACCGTGACCAGCGTCGCGCCGAGCATCTGCTTGGCGAATTCGTTGACCTCGGCGACCGATTTGGCGATGCGGACGCCGCCCTTGTCGCCGGCCGAGGCCTCCTTGAACTTGCCCTTGCCGCGGCCGCCGGCGTGGATCTGGCTCTTCACCACCCAGATCGGGCCGCCAAGCGTTTTCGCGGCCGCATCGGAATCGGCGGCCCGCAGCACCGGAACTCCCCTGGAGATCGGGACGCCGAATTCGTGCAGCAGCGCCTTGGCCTGGTATTCATGGATATTCATTGGACGGCCCCCGGAAACCCTAGACGATCAATGCAGACTGAATGCGATCAGCGACCGAGCAGATCCGGCGCGATCTTCTTGCAGGCCTCGACCAGACCCTGCACCGCGCCGACCGACTTGTCGAATGCTTCGCGGTCCTTGCCGGCCAGTTCGATCTCGACAATACGCTCGACCCCCTTGGACCCGATCACGACGGGCACGCCGACATACATGTCCTTCACGCCATATTCGCCGTTGAGATAGGCCGCGCACGGCATCACGCGCTTCTTGTCGCGCAGATAGCTCTCCGCCATCGCAATCGCGGAAGCGGCCGGCGCGTAGAACGCCGAACCGGTCTTCAACAGGTTGACGATCTCGGCGCCGCCATTGCGGGTGCGATCGACGATCTCGTCGATCCGCGCTTGCGAGGTCCAGCCCATCTTCACGAGATCGGGCAGCGGAATGCCGGCCACAGTGGAATATCGCACCAGCGGCACCATGGTGTCGCCATGCCCGCCGAGCACAAAGGCGGTGACGTCTTCGACCGAGACGTTGAATTCATCGGCAAGGAAATAGCGGAAGCGCGAGGAATCCAGCACGCCCGCCATGCCCACCACTTTCTTGTGCGGCATGCCCGAGGCCTTCTGCAGCGCCCAGACCATGGCGTCGAGCGGATTGGTGATGCAGATGACGAAGGCGTCCGGCGCGTATTTCTTGATGCCGGCGCCAACCTGCTCCATCACCTTGAGATTGATGCTCAGCAGATCATCGCGGCTCATGCCGGGCTTGCGCGGCACCCCGGCGGTAACGATGCAGACCTTGGCGTTGTCGAGCGCCTCATAGGAATTGGCGCCGGTAAAATGCGCATCAAACCCGTCCACCGGGGAAGATTGGGCGATATCGAGCGACTTGCCCTGTGGCACGCCCTCGGCGATATCGAACATCACGACATCGCCCAGTTCCTTGAGGCCGATGAGGTGAGCCAACGTTCCGCCGATCTGACCGGAGCCAATCAAAGCAATCTTGTCGCGCGCCATGGGAATCTGTCCTTTGAACACAAAGAAAGAAGGAGGGTGGAAGGAAGCTGAATGGCTGGTTATCCCTTTCGACCGACCCGTTCAAGTCGGGGCGTGCCCAATTGTCGGCCAGTTGTCGTCATTCCGAGGTTGCTGGATCGAGATTCCGGGTTCGCGCCATTGCGCGCCTGGAATGACGGCTACGCCGTCATGTCTCCACCAACCCCGTGCTGGAGCCGCTTGCCGCGGAATCCTTGTGGCCGTGGGGTCGCGCCAGATAGGATTCCGAACTCATCTCGATCAGCCGCGACGACGTACGCTTGAACTCGTTCGCCTCGTAGCCCTCGGTCCCGCGATACAGCGACACCGGATCGGCCTCCGCCGACGCCATCAGCTTCACGGCATTGTCATAGAGCGTATCGATCAGGGCGATGAACCGCTTGGCGGCGTTGCTCTCGGCATAATCCATGACCGGAATGCGATCGATCAGAATCGTGTGATAGTCATGCGCGAACCGCAGGTAATCCGATGCGGCGAGCGGTTTTTCACAAATATCGGCGAACGAAAATCGCGCCACGCCGTGCGCCGAGCACGGCACGCGCAGAACGCGGCCCTTGATCGGGATGTCGCGCGACTGGCAGAGTGCGTTGCCGGTCATCTTGACCCACGCCCTGTCGAGGGCGGCAGCGGCGGCCGTATCTGCCGGCACCAGCCACACTTTCACGCCCGCCAGCTTCTCCAGCCGGAAGTCGGTGCGCGCATCGAGCCGCAGCACATCCATGTGATCGGAGATCTGCGCGATGAACGGCAAGAACAACGCCCGGTTCAGACCGCCCTTGTAGAGATCGTCGGGCGCGACGTTGGACGTCGCCACCACCACGGTGCCGAGTTCGAACAGCTTGGCGAACAGCCGTCCGAGGATCATCGCGTCCGCGATATCGGTGACATGAAATTCGTCAAAACACAAAAGCCAGGCCTGGTCGAAAATCGACGTGGCGGTGAGCGCGATCACATCGCCATCGGCGATCTCGCCGCGCGCGATATCCTGACGAAAGCCATGAATCCGTTCGTGCACGTCGGCCATGAATTCGTGGAAATGCGCCCGGCGTTTGTGCTCGACCGGGCTTTGCTGGAAAAACATGTCCATCAGCATGGTCTTGCCGCGCCCGACCTCGCCATGAACATAGAGACCGCGCGGCGGCACCTCGTCCTTGTCCGCAAACAGCCGGCCGAACAGACCCTGCTTGCGCACCGGCCTGTAGCTCGCGAGCCGCCGCTCGAGGGCGGCGAAAGCCTCCGCGGCACGCGCCTGCGCGGCGTCGGGCTCAATTGCGCCGGAGGAGACCAGGGCCTGATAATGGGCGTGGAACGAGGCGGGCGGGGTGAACAACATGACGCATCTTACGGCCCTAACGCCGCAAAAAATGCAAGCCGCGAATTGGTGCAGGGGCTATGCGCTTTTTTGTCCCCCGCCCCGTTCTTACGGGGAGAGGGTTGGGGGTGAGGGGCACTTTCGAGGCAAATTCCGAGAATCACTCGAGCGCCGTACCCCCTGGCAAGCGGGAGAGGTGAAGGTCACGCGCTCAGCGCATAGGAATCCTCGACCACGTAGGGCCCGCCGCCGGTGGAGGCCCGGGACGAGAACAGCACGAACCGCGAGGCCGTGAACACCCGGGTCGGAAAATAGCCGCGCACCGACAGGTAGTCCGCGACATCCTGATTGGAGGCGTCGCGCAGCCGCGCCAGCGTCACATGCGGGGTGAATTTCCGACCCTCGGGGTCGAGCCCGATGCGCTGCATCAGGCGTTCGAGTTCGGCCTGTAACTCGATCAGCGGCCGGCTCGGCACCACCTGGGCCACCACCGCGCGCGGCTTTTTTCCGCCGAAGCTCGACAGGCCCTGCAGGGCCACCTCGAACGGCTTGCGATTGACCCGAACCAGCAGCGAGGCGATTTCATTCGCCGCGACGCCGTCGATATCGCCGATGAAGCGCAAGGTGACGTGATAATTTTCGGGGTCGATCCAGCGCGCGCCCGGCAGGCCGCCACGCATATTGGAAAGCGTCTGGCCGATCTCGGCCGGAATTTCCAGTCCAGTAAACAAACGCGGCATCGCAAGACTCCCGATGCTGAGGCCTGATCCCGAAAAGTGGACACCGGTTTTCGGGAAAGATCATGCCCTGTAACAAACCCGGCAACGAATCACCGATGCTGATTTCTACCGTACTTATGTGACTCTGCGAAGCATCCGCGACTTTCGAACAACGACAGCGCCGGGAAAACACCGTGTTAGGGTTATCGCTGCCCTTTTTTCAACTCCGTTGCCCGGATAACGCGCCAAGAAATGCCTCCACCGTGGGCAACATTTTTTTCACGATCACGTCAACTCCCTCCGCCGTCGGATGCAAGCCGTCCGCCTGGTTGAGCTTGGCGTCGGTCGCGACACCTTCGAGGAAAAACGGATACAGCGGCACCCCGAACGATTTCGCAAGATCCGGATAGATGGTGTTGAAGCGGGCGGCATAATCGCTGCCGTTATTCGGCGGCGCGACCATTCCGCACAGCAGAACCGCGATCTTGCGCGCCTTCAGGCGGGTCAAGATATCCGAAAGCGCTTCACGGGTAACCTCGGGATCGATGCCGCGCAAGGCATCGTTGGCGCCAAGCTCAACGATGACGGCCTCGGTCCCTTCGGGCACCGACCAGTCGAGCCGGTCACGGCCGCCGGAACTGGTATCGCCGGAGACCCCGGCGTTGATCATGTCTACATCTATCCCGTTGGATTTCAACGTTTTTTGGAGCTGCGCCGGGAAGGCGGCCGGCCCCGGCAGTCCATAGCCAGCGGTTAGCGAATCGCCCAGCACAACCATCTTGATCGGCTTCGCGCCGTGGCCCTCGGGCGTTTGCGCCCCGGCCGGTGGCGCGACCGCCAGTTCCCCGGCGAGGCCCAAAAATAGCAGGCCCCACACGAGCATGTGCACGAACATCCGCCGCTGCCCCTCGACCGGGGCGGCAGAAGTGCCATATGACCGAGCCATGGACAGTCTCATCGAACCCTCGTCATTGGCCGGCCTTGAGCCGGACAGCATCGCCATCTCGAACGTCAACCTCTCGCTCGGCGCGGGCGCCGCCCGCGTTCACATCCTCAAGGATATCAGCCTGCGCGTGGCGTCAGGGGAGGCGATCGGCCTGATCGGACCGTCAGGCTCGGGCAAATCCACCTTGCTGATGGTGATGGCGGGACTGGAGCGTCCCGACAGCGGAGAAGTGGTGGTCAACGGCACCCCTTTCAATGCCCTCGACGAGGATGCGCTGGCGCGCTTTCGCGGCCGCCAGGTCGGCATCGTGTTCCAGTCGTTCCACCTGATCCCGACCATGACGGCGCTGGAAAATGTCGCGGTGCCGCTCGAACTGGCCGGCAATCCCGATGCATCGCGGCGCGCGGCGCAGGAATTGACATCGGTCGGCCTCGGCGACCGCTTGCAGCACTACCCCACGCAATTGTCCGGCGGAGAGCAGCAGCGCGTCGCCCTCGCCCGCGCGCTGGCGCCCGATCCCGCCATCCTGGTGGCGGACGAGCCCACCGGAAATCTCGACGAAGCCACCGGCAAGCAGATCGTCGATCTCTTGTTCACCAAACACGCCGAGCGCGGCATGACGCTGGTGCTGGTGACCCACGACACGTCGCTGGCGCAACGCTGCGATCGCGTGGTGCGGCTGCGCTCGGGCCGGATCGATGGCCAGTCGGCGGATCGCATCACCGCACCATGACGCTGATCGCCGAACCGGTCCCTGGCAATCGCGCGGCATCGCTTGCGCTGCGCTATGCGTTGCGCGAACTGCGCGGGGGTTTGCGCGGCTTTTACGTTTTCATTGCCTGCATCGCGCTCGGCGTAATGTCGATTGCCGGCGTCGGCTCGGTCGCGGCCAGCCTCAGCGAGGGACTGGCGCGCGAAGGCCGTACGCTGCTCGGCGGAGACGCCGCCTTCTCCCTGATGCAGCGCGAAGCCAAGCCGGAGGAAATTGCGTTTCTCCGTTCCCGCGGCGAAGTATCGGTAGCGGCGACGCTGCGCGCCATGGCCCGCACTGGCGATGGCCGGCTCGCTCTGGTCGAGCTCAAGGCGGTGGACAGCACCTACCCCATGCTCGGCGCATTGACGCTCGATCCGACGATGGCGGCGGCCGATCTGCTGGCCGAGAGCCAAAACCCTGCCCGACAAGGCGATCCGCAACGAGGCTATTCTCAACGCGATACGGGCGCCGTGTTCGGTGCGGCGGCTGATTCGACCCTGCTGGCGCGGCTCGATCTCAAGATCGGCGACCGCGTTACCATCGGCAATGCGAGCTTTCAAATTCGCAGCGTCATCGACGCCGAACCCGACAAGCTTGCCGGCGGGGTCGGCTTGGGCCCCCGGTTCCTGGTCAGCGATGCCGGCTTGCGCGCGACCGGGTTGTTGCAACCCGGCAGCCTGGTGCACTGGATCTACCGGGTGAAGCTGCCGGACCGCGCGGCCAACGATCGCGCGGTGACTGCGCTGGTCAGCGATGCGAGAAATGCGTTGCCGCAGGCCGGCTGGGAAATCCGCTCCCGCGACAATGCTTCGCCGCAGCTCGAACGCACCATCAACCGCTTCACCCAATTCCTCACGCTGGTCGGCCTTGCCGCACTGCTGGTCGGCGGCGTCGGCGTCGCCAACGCCGTCAAAAGCCACATCGATCGCCGGCGCGACGTGATCGCGTCGTTCAAGGCGCTGGGCGCCACCGGCGGCGACGTCTTCACCATCTATCTCACACAAGTGATCGTGCTCGCCGTGGTCGGCTCGGTGATCGGGCTTGCCGCCGGCGCGGCGCTGCCGTTCATCATCACCGGTGTGTTCGGCAAGCTGCTGCCGCTGCCGCTGGTACCCGCGCTGCATCCCGATGCGCTGGTGCTGTCGTTCGTCTATGGCTTGTTGACCGCACTTGCCTTCGGACTATGGCCGCTCGGCCGGGTGCATGACGTACCGGTGGCGGCGTTGTTTCGCGAGGCGGTGACCAGCGAATGGCACCGCCCGCGCTGGCGCTATCTCGCCTTGATGGCCGCGGTGATCGCGCTGCTGGTGGCGGTGGCGATCGGGCTCGCCTACGACAAGCGGGTCGCGGCGGTGTTCGTCGCTTCCTCGATCGTGGTGTTTGCGCTGTTGCGCGGCATCGCCGCCATCCTGATGGCGCTGGCGCGCCGCCTGCCGCGTACCCGCATCACCATGCTGCGGCTGGCGATCGCGAACATTCATCGGCCCGGAGCATTGACCCCATCGGTGGTGATGTCGCTCGGCCTCGGTCTGGCCGTGCTGGTCACGATTACGCAGATCGACGGCAACCTGCGGCGGCAATTCCTGGCCGCGCTGCCCGACCGCGCGCCGTCATTCTATTTCATCGATATTCCAAGCACCGAAGCCGGCCGCTTTGCCGCGTTCCTCAAAACCACCACGCCGCAATCGACCGTCGAGGACGTGGCGATGCTGCGCGGACGCATCGTCGCCGCCCGCGGGGTCAAGGCGGAAGACCTCAAGCCTTCGACCGACGCCGAATGGGTGTTGCAAAGCGACCGCGGCCTGACCTCCGCCAGCGAAATCCCCAAAGGCTCGAAGATCGTCGAGGGCAAATGGTGGGATGCGAATTATGACGGGCCGCCGCTGGTGTCGATCGAGAAGAAGATCGCCGACGGGCTCAGCCTCAAGATCGGCGACGAGATCGTCGTCAATGTGCTTGGCCGCGATATCCCGGCCACCATCAGCAACATGCGCACAGTGGATTGGCAGAGCCTCGGCATGAACTTCGTGCTGGTGTTTTCCCCCAACGCCTTCAAGGGCGCGCCGCATACCCATGTCGCGACGCTGACCGAAACCCACCCGGACCCCGGCGGCGACGCCCGGATCATCAAATCGGTAGCCGACGCATTCCCGATGGTGACGAGCGTGCGGGTCCGCGAGGCGCTGGACACCATCGGCACCGTGGTCACCAATCTGGTGCTGGCGATCCGCGGCGCCAGCGCGGTCACGTTGATTTCTGCGGTGCTGGTGCTCGGCGGGGCGCTCGCGGCCGGCCATCGCCATCGGGTCTACGATGCCGTCATTCTCAAGACCCTGGGCGCCACGCGGGCGCGGCTGCTCGGCGCCTATGCGCTGGAATATCTGATGATCGGCTTGGCCACCGCGATTTTCGGCGTCATCGCGGGCTCGGTCGCGGCCTGGCTGATCGTGACCCGGCTGATGACGCTGAGCTTCATCTGGCAAGCCGGCAGCGCCGCCCTTGTGGTGGCGGTGGCGCTGATCGCCACCGTGGGGCTGGGGCTTGCCGGCACGTTGCTGGCCCTGAACCAGAAGCCGGCCACCGTGTTGCGGAATTTATGACAATTTGAAGCTGCTTTTGCGGCACTCGATGCTGCAGGGTTAACGCGGATCGCCAACTTGCATGTTCAGCGCTTGACGACTGAGAGCCATTGCATCACTCCGCGCCGTATCGCGGCGCGTGGAGCGACATTCAGCCGCGCATGGAAGCTTGCAGGGAATGTGCTAGTTTCCCACATACCAGCCAGGGCCAGTCGCCGGTTTGATGACCTTTGATGACCTAAAATTAATGTCAGCAATCGGCGGTAACTGGGATAGATTTCTTAGCCGGCGCCGCGAACCCTTTGCGCCCTGCCGGACAACAACGGGAATTCGACCATGTCGGACCTAGACCGCAACTACGCTTCTCCTTTCGGCCGGGCCGCCGGGCGCACTGACGCCGCGACCGTCGACGCCGGTCTGCGCGCCTACATGCTGCGCATCTACAATTACATGAGCATCGGTCTCGCCATTACCGGCCTTGCTGCGCTCGGTATCTATATGGCGGCGGTGACGACGGATCCGGCGGGCGGCGCGGCCAAGATCGGCAATGCCTTCCTGACGCCGTTCGGCTACGCGATGTTCGTCAGCCCCCTGAAATGGCTGTTCATGCTGGCGCCGCTGGCAATGGTGTTCGTTATCTCGGCCGGCATCAACCGGCTGCGGCCGGCGACGGCCCAGATGCTGTTCTGGGTGTTCTCGGCGCTGATGGGCGTTTCGCTGTCGTCGATCTTCCTGGTGTATACGCACACCTCGATCGTGCGGGTGTTCTTCATCACCGCGGCGTCGTTCGGCGCACTCAGCCTTTACGGCTACACCACCCGGCGTGACATGAGCGGCATGGGATCATTCCTGATCATGGGGCTGTTCGGCGTCATCATCGCGAGCCTGGTCAATATCTTCCTCGCGAGTTCCATGCTGCAGTTCATCGTATCGGTGGTCGGCGTGCTGGTGTTCGCGGGCCTTACCGCCTGGGATACCCAGCGGCTGAAGAACGATTACATCTACGGCTACGCCTCGCAGGGCGGTGATGTGGCGGAACGGGCTGCGATCACCGGCGCGTTGTCGCTCTATTTGAACTTCATCAACCTGTTCACGCTGCTGCTGCAATTGCTCGGCCAGCGAGACTGATCGCCCGCGCTTTGGCGGATGGTTCGAGCCCCGGCCTTGCGGCCGGGGCTTTTCTTTTGGAACGGACAAAAATAGTCTTCGCGCCATGTCCGCTGCCGAAATCAGACCTGCCGTCGCCGCCGACCTGTCAGCCATTACCGAGATCTACGCCCACGCGGTCCGCTATGGCACCGCGACCTTCGAGTTGATCCCGCCCGATCTGGCTGAAATGACACGGCGTTTTGGCGTGTTGATGGACGGCGGCTTTCCCTATCTCGTCGCCGCGATCGAGGGCCGGGTGGTCGGATATGCCTATGCCGGCGCCTACCGGCCGCGGCCGGCCTATCGCTTCACCGTCGAGAATTCGGTCTATCTGCAACCCGCGATCCATCGGCGCGGGATCGGCATGCGATTGCTGCAAAGGCTGATCGCCGAATCCGAGGCCCGCGGCTATCGGCAGATGATCGCGGTGATCGGAGATTCCGCCAATGCCGGATCGATCGGGGTGCATACCCGGACCGGATTTGAGCTGATCGGGACCCATCCGAATGTCGGCTTCAAGTTCGGCCGCTGGCTCGACACCGTGATGATGCAGCGGCCACTGGGTGATGGCGGAAACACGTTACCGGCCGCATCATGGGCCGGGGTGATCCCTCATGGCGAGGAACCGCTCCCGCGCTAGACCACCGCGAGCTTGCGGTCGATCACCAGCAGCACGCGGTCAAGCTCGTGGCCGCGGCGCAGGATCAGCCCGGTCGCCGAGATCACGCTGTAGATCCCCTGCTTGCGCGCCAGCCGCGGATCCTTTTCAATTCGGTAGATCGGAACTTCGGAAGCGCGGCGGAACACCGAAAACACCGCGCGGTCTTTCAGAAAATCGATGGCGTAGTCGCGCCACTCGCCGTCGGCGACCATGCGTCCGTACAAATTCAAGATACGGTTGAGTTCGACGCGATTGAACGTTACACGGCTCGGCAACGGCCCCGCAGCGGCTAGGCGCGCCGCTGCGCGATTCTCGCTTGGATCGGCTTCCTCCGACATCGAACTCATGGAGCGCCTCCTGCTGTCATTTCGGTGACATGATTGCGCCAACTGCGCACGGCTGCAAGAGGGTGGCAGCCCGTGCGTTTCGAATCTCCCATGCGACGGAGGATCTCAACGGCAGTTGAAGCGGAAATATACCGTCACGGGATCGTTAGCGGAATCATAATACCGCCCAATTTCCGCCTATCGACCGCCCTTCTGGACTGCGAGAAGGAGACCCTGCGTTGGCCCGGTCCTTTCGATACCGGATTCCTCAGCCCCCAGCCCCCCGGGGTCGTCAGGATCGGGCCTGTTTCGCAAGCAGTATACCCCAACACTGGGCCAACGAGAGTTGGTCCTTTTTGTTTTTGGGTTCCCGTTTTTCGTTTAGACTCACCGACCGTCTCGGCGCCGCCATAGGTCGATGGCGTCGGCAATTCACAAGACGGCGCCATAACAGGCCGGTTGCAAGCAAGGTCATCGGCCTTGCGAACCGCAAACCGCCCGCGCGAAGCAAAAGTCCCGGTGAGATCAATCAGTGAAGCGACGTATACGCCGCGCCCAGCATCGGACCGGGCCTGTCGCGATTGCCATCCTGGATATAAACCACCGCGGCATCGACGCCCTCGCGGGAAATATTTTCCAGCGGCACGGTCCAACTCCCGGAGCTGCCGTTCCAGTCGCCGACCTTCAGCAGGTTACGCACCACATTATAGTACGTGACTTCGCGGCCGCGATTCTCGCCGCGCCCGATCGCAATCGGCACCGCTTTCGAGATCGAACCGATCCAGATTTCGCCGTGCATCGCGGTAGGACCCCTGCTGGGGGCGGCGACCGAAACATTGATTTGCTTGCCGGTCAGCGTCATCGAGACCGGCACCGACATCACACCATCGACTTTCTTGGTATCGCCGATTGCGCCTTCAATGCCGGCGCGATCGCTGCCGATCACATGCGCCGAGCCGTTGACGACAACTTGCGGCGTATAGACTTCGCGATCGCCGCGCATCCGCGAATAGGCCTTCTGGCGAGCGCTGAAGCGCGCGTCCGCCAGCGTGTCCTTCCAGCCGAGATAATCCCAGTAGTCGATCGGCATGCTCAACGCGACGATCGATGGATCCTTGGCGAGCTCACCCATGATCTTGTCGGCCGCCGGGCACGACGAGCAGCCTTGCGACGTGAAAAGCTCCACCACCGCGCGCGGTTCAGCAAGGGCTGGACGGACGATTGCTACGATCGCGCATACGCCAAGCGCGCCTGACCACCGCGAAATACAATTATAGGCCATCATCGCTGTCATACTGGAAACCGGGAGACTTCCGCGCCGCCGCCGTGATCGCATCTGCCATGCGGCACCTGATCGCGCCGGCCTTCGAATGCAGAAAGGCGGTCTTTCATAGGCCGCCTCCCCTTCACTCGCCACTCACTTCGCAGTGAGGCACCGATAACGATTCGCATCAGGCCGCCAGTTTGCGCAGCACGTAGTGCAGAATGCCCCCGTTTCGATAGTATTCGAGTTCGTCGAGCGTATCGATGCGGCACAGCAACGAGACGCGCTGCAACGAGCCATCGCCGGAGACGATCTCGGCCGTCAGCTTCTGGCGTGGTTTCAGATCGCCCTGCAACCCGCAAATCGTCACCGTCTCGTCGCCCTTCAGCCCGATCGACTGCCAGGACGCGCCGTCCTCGAAGGTCAGCGGCAATACACCCATACCGACGAGATTGGAGCGATGGATGCGTTCGAAGCTCTGGCAAATCACGGCGCGGACGCCGAGCAGCCGCGTTCCCTTCGCCGCCCAGTCGCGCGACGAGCCGTTGCCGTATTCGGCGCCGGCGAAAACCACCAGCGGCACTTTCTCGGCCTGATACTTCATCGCGGCATCGTAGATCGACATCTGCTCGCCGTCGGGCCAATGCTTGGTCAGGCCGCCTTCGGGGATATTGCCGTCGGCGCCCTTCAGCATGAAGTTCTTGATGCGGATATTGGCGAAAGTGCCGCGCATCATGACTTCATGATTGCCGCGCCGGGTACCGTATTGATTGAAGTCGGCCGGGCGCACCTGGTGTTCGGAGAGATATTTGCCCGCCGGCGACGTCAGCTTGATCGCGCCGGCCGGCGAGATGTGGTCGGTGGTGATCTTGTCGCCGAAAACAGCCAGAATGCGTGCGTCGACGACATCGACGATCGGTTCCGGCTCTTTCTTCATGCCTTCGAAGTAAGGCGGGTTCTGAACGTAGGTCGAACTCATGTTCCAGCGATAGGTTTCGCTCTCGACGGTCTTGATCTTGCGCCAATTGGTGTCGCCCTTGAACACGTCGGCGTAACGCTTCTTGAAGATCGCCGCGGTCACGAACTTCTTCATCAACGCGTTTATTTCCTTGGTCGTCGGCCAGATGTCCTTCAGATAAACCGGCTTGCCGTCCCTGCCATTGGCGATCGGCTCGACCGCGAGATTTTTCGTCACCGTTCCGGCCAGCGCATAGGCCACCACCAGCGGCGGCGAAGCCAGATAGTTGGCCTGCACATCCGGGCTGACGCGGCCTTCGAAGTTGCGATTACCCGACAGCACCGCGGCGCCGATGATGCCATTGTCGTTGATCGACTTCGAAATCTCTTCCGGCAGCGGCCCGGAATTGCCGATGCAGGTGGTGCAGCCGAAGCCGACCAGATTGAAGCCGACCTTGTCGAGATCGAGCTGCAGTCCGGAATTGGAAAGATATTCCGCGACCACCTGGCTGCCCGGCGCCAGCGAAGTCTTGACCCAGGGCTTTGCAGTAAGGCCTTTGGCGGCGGCATTGCGCGCCAGCAGCCCGGCGCCGATCAGCACACTCGGATTGGAGGTGTTGGTGCACGAGGTGATCGCCGCGATCACCACGTCGCCATGGCCAAGATCGAAATTGCGATTCTCCACCGGGTAACGCTTGGAGGCATCGGCGGCTTTCTTGTATTCGCTGGTCATCGCCGCGGCGAAACCCTCCGCAACCGCGGGCAGCGCGACGCGGCCCTCGGGACGCTTCGGGCCGGCCATCGACGGCACCACGTCGCCGAGATCCAGTGTCAGGGTCTCGGTGAAGACCGGATCGGGCGATTTGGCGGTGCGGAACAGGCCCTGCGCCTTGGCATAGGCGGTTACCAGCGCGACCCGGTCGGACTTGCGGCCCGAGGTCTTGAGATAATCGACGGTCTCGGAATCGACCGGGAAGAAGCCGCACGTCGCGCCATATTCCGGCGCCATGTTGCCGATGGTCGCCTTGTCGGCCACCGAGAGATAATCCAGGCCGGGGCCGAAAAATTCCACGAACTTGCCGACCACGCCCTGCTTGCGCAGCATCTGTGTCACTGTCAGCACCAGATCGGTGGCGGTGACGCCTTCCTTCAGCTGTCCCTTGAGCTTGAAGCCGACCACTTCCGGCAGCAGCATCGACAGCGGCTGGCCGAGCATTGCGGCTTCCGCCTCGATGCCGCCGACGCCCCAGCCGAGCACGGCAAGGCCGTTGACCATCGTGGTGTGCGAATCAGTGCCGACCAGCGTGTCCGGATAGGCGACATCGAAGGTGCCCTTCTTCTTGCCGACCGTCAGCTTCTCCTTTCGGGTCCATACCGTCTGGGCCAGATATTCGAGATTGACCTGATGGCAGATGCCGGTGCCCGGCGGCACCACGGAGAAATTCGAAAACGCCTTCTGGCCCCATTTCAGGAATTCGTAGCGCTCCTGATTCTGCTTGTATTCCTCGACCACATTCTTGCCGAACGCCTTGTTGTCGCCGAAGAAATTCACGATCACCGAATGGTCGATCACCAGATCGACCGGCACCAGCGGATTGATTTTTTCCGCGTCCCCGCCGAGCGCCTGCATGGCATTTCGCATCGCGGCGAGATCGACCACCGCCGGAACGCCGGTGAAATCCTGCATCAGCACCCGCGCCGGCCGGAAGGCGATTTCATGCTCGAGCTTGCGCTTCTTCAGCCACTTCGCAACCGCCAGGATGTCCGCCTTCTTGACGGTACGGTCGTCTTCGTTGCGCAGCAGGTTTTCCAGCAGCACCTTCATGGAATAGGGAAGCTTGGAAATTCCCTTCAGACCGTTCTTCTCGGCGGCGGGCAGGCTGTAATAGACATAGGTCTTGCTGCCGACCTTGAGGGTCTTCTGGCATTTGAAGCTGTCGAGCGAGGTCATGTGAGGCAATCCCAATTCATCGTTGTCCCCGACAAGGGTATCCAAACACCGTCGGCGAGGCTTGGCCTGATGGCTTGCAGCCGCGGATTGTGTGCTGCATCAAGTTCCGGCTTATAGAACCTTTTAGAATCTTTCCAGTGGCACCGCCACAGCGACAACCGTGCCGCAGCAATGCGGTATCCATCATTTCGGAAGGCCACGGAAGGGCAAATGCGGCTCCTGGGACGCGGCATCAAATGCGTGCGGGGCGGTCGGGAGGTGTTCTCGGAGCTCGATTTTACAGCCGCGTCGGGCGAAGCGCTGGCCGTTACCGGCCCTAATGGAGCGGGCAAAACGTCGCTGTTGCGGATCGTCGCCGGCCTGCTGACATCGGTAGCCGGATCGATCGATCTGGAGGACGGCGAGCGAGAGCGGACCGTGGCCGAACAGGCCCACTATCTCGGCCACCGCGATGCGATGAAACCCGCCCTGAGCGTGCTGGAAAACCTGGCATTCTGGCGGGATTTTCTGGGCGGCGAGGCGTCGAATGCCGCCGAGAGCCTGGTCGCGGTCGGGCTCGATCATGCCGCGCATTTGCCGGCGGGGTATCTGTCGGCCGGACAGCGCCGGCGGCTCTCGATCGCCCGGTTGCTCGCGGTGCGACGGCCGATCTGGCTACTGGATGAGCCGACCTCGGCGCTCGATGCCCGCGGGCAGAGCCTGTTTGCCGCCTTGATGCGCGACCACCTCGCGCGCGGCGGCCTGATCGTCGCCGCAACCCATGCGCCGCTGGGGTTAGAAGCAAAGCAATTGCGGATCGGGGGCACATCGTGACCGCCCTGACCGTACTGATTCGACGCGACATCCGGATCGCGCTGCGCGTCGGCGGCGGTGCGCTGATCGGCGTGCTGTTCTTTCTCACCGTGGTCGTGCTGATGCCGTTCGCGCTCGGACCCGACCTCGCCTTGCTGGCACGGCTCGGTCCGGCGATTCTCTGGCTCGGCGCCCTGCTCGCGAGCCTGCTCACGCTTGACCGGCTGTTCATGGCCGATCAGGAGGACGGTTCGCTCGATCTGATCGTGATGAGCCGGTCGCCGCTGGAATTGACCTGTGCTGCGAAAGCACTGGCGCACTGGCTGGCCGCGGGATTGCCGCTGATCATCGCCACGCCGGTTCTGGGGCTGTTGTTGAATCTCGACGCCGGCTCAACGTCGGCCGTCGCCTTGACGCTGCTGGCAGGCACGCCGGCGCTGACCTTTACCGGAATGATCGGCGCGGCACTGGCGGTGACACTGCATCGCGGCGGATTGCTGCTGGCGGTGCTGGTGCTGCCGTTGTCGATCCCGGTGCTGATTTTCGGCGTCGCCGCGTCCGAAGCAGCCATCAGCGGACCGTCGTCGTTCGGCACGCCGTTTTCGATCCTGTGCGCGCTGTCGCTTGTCAGCTTCGTGATCGGACCGTTCGCTGCCGCCGCAAGCCTGCGGCATGGCCTCGACTGAGCCCCGAATCGATGCCGATCAACTCTGGCTGAGACCGAATGAAACAGCACAAGCCGCATTGTCTGCCGGGGCCGCAGCGACTATCAGGAACGCCATGACGCTGATCGATCTCGCCAACCCCACCCGGTTCCTGACGCTGACCACGCGCCTGTTGCCGTGGCTCGCCGCTGCCACCGCTGTTCTGCTGCTGATCGGCCTCTATCAATCGGCGATGGCGCCCGACGATTACCAGCAGGGCGCGACGGTGAAGATCATGTTCATCCATGTGCCGAATGCGTGGCTGTCGATGTTCGTATGGGGCGTGATGAGCTTGGCAGCACTGGGCACGCTGGTGTGGCGGCATCCGCTGGCGGACGTCGCTGCCAAAGCTGCCGCCCCGATCGGCGCGGCCTTCACGTTTCTCGCGCTGGTCACCGGATCGCTGTGGGGACGTCCGATGTGGGGCACCTATTGGGAATGGGATGCGCGCCTGACCTCGATGCTGATCCTGTTTCTGATGTATCTCGGCCTGATGGCGCTGTGGCGCGCGGTCGAAGATCCGTCACGGGCCGCGCGCGCCGCCGCGGTGCTGACGCTGGTCGGCGCCATCAACCTGCCGATCATCAAATTCTCGGTGGACTGGTGGAATACGCTGCATCAACCGGCCTCGGTGTTTCGGATGGGCGGCTCCACGCTCGATCGCGCGTTTTTGATTCCGCTGCTGGTGATGGCGCTGGCGTTTTCGCTGTTGTTCGTCACGCTGCATCTGGCGGCGATGCGCAACGAAATCCTGCGTCGCCGGGTGCGCGCGCTGCAATTGATGCAGGTGACGCAAGCCAGCCAGCGTTCGGCGTGACGGCGATGTCGCTCGGTCCCTACGCCTCCTTTATCGTGACATCCTATATGCTGGTAACAGCCGTGGTGCTGATCCTGATTATCTGGATCGTGATTGATTATCGCCGCCAGAAGCAGCGCCTGCGCGAGCTCGAGGCCAGCGGCGTGGTCCGGCGCTCCGGGCGCAGCGTGGCGGACATCCGATGAACGAGCCCAATGCGTCAGATCCCGTGACATCAATGCCCGAGACATCCGGCAAGTCCCCGCAACGCCGCTCCTGGCTGATGGCGCTGCCGCTGCTGGCGTTCGGTTTGCTGGCCGCGATCTTCTGGTTCCGGCTCGGCGAGGGCGATCCGTCGAAAATCCCTTCGGCCTTGATCGGTCACCCCGCCCCGCCGACCGCGCTGCCGCCGCTGCCGGGCCTGCTCGATAGCGGCACGCAGATACCCGGGCTCGATCCCGCCATGTTCAAGGGCAAGGTCAGCGTCGTCAACGTCTGGGCGTCATGGTGCGTGCCGTGCCATGACGAAGCGCCGCTACTGACCGAACTCGGCAAGGACAAGCGGCTGCAGATGGTCGGCATCAACTACAAGGACACGCCGGAAAACGCCCGGCGTTTCCTCGGCCGCTATGGCAATCCGTTCGCCATCGTCGGTGTCGACGGCAACGGCCGCGCCGCGATCGAATGGGGTGTCTATGGCGTGCCGGAAACCTTCATCGTGGGGCGCAACGGCACTATCGCCTACAAGATGGTCGGCCCGATCATGCCTGATAACATCGACACCGTGCTCAGGGTGGAGATCGACAAGGCGCTGAAGGCCGGGTCTTAAATCGCCGGGTCTTGAACGGCCCCTTGGGCCGCGTCCGGGACTCGTTACTCACCCGTTCGACACGTCGCCGGCCTCGGCTTCGCTCGTTTCGAGCGATACCGGCTCGACCTGATAGCGCTTGATCAGCGGCATCTGCGTGATTGCGAAGCCCATCGTCAGCGGAATTACCCCGAAAGCCTTGAACGCAACCCAGAAATCGGTGGTCTGGGTGCGCCAGATGACTTCGTTCAGGATCGCCATGGCGAAAAAGAACAGCGCCCAGCGCATGGTCAGGCTGCGCCATCCCTGCGGCGTGAGATTGAACATCTGGTCGAACATGATCGCGATGAAGGAACGGCCGAACAGCAAACCGCCGCCGAGAACCGCGGCGAACAGCCCGTAGATGATGGTCGGCTTGACCTTGATGAAGGTCTCATCGTGCAACACCAGCGTCAGCGTGCCGAACACGATGACGATGATGCCGGTAACCAGCGCCATGATCGGTATATGTCGCGTCACCACATAAGAGGCGATCATCGCCGCCACGACCGCCACCATGAACGCGCCGGTGGCGACGAACAGATGGAATTTGGCGTTGGCGATGAAGAAGATCAGCAACGGCCCAAGTTCGGTCGCGAGCTTGAACAGCGGATGCGGCGTGGTCTTGTCCATCATTCAATTCCGTCAAATTCGTCGCGTTGCCATCCTTCGAGACGGTGCTTCGCACCTCCTCAGGATGAGGATATTGGCTTTGCCCTTCCCTCATCCTGAGGAGCGCGCGTCTTGCGTGCATCTCGATGGATGAAGCCTATTCAACCCCTGCGATCGCCCGCGCGAACTCATGCGCGGTGAACGGCGCGAGATCGTCGATGCCCTCGCCGACGCCGATATAGTGCACCGGCAGTTTGTACTTTTCGGCGAGCGCCACCAGAATGCCGCCGCGCGCCGTGCCGTCGAGTTTTGTCATCACCAGGCCCGTCACGCCCGCGGTACGCTGAAACGCCTCGACCTGCGACAGCGCATTTTGTCCCACCGTGGCGTCGAGCACCAGCAGCACCGCATGCGGCGCCGAAGCATCGACCTTCTTGACGACGCGAACCACCTTTTCAAGCTCGTTCATCAATTCGGCCTTGTTCTGCAGCCGCCCGGCGGTATCGACCAGCAGCACGTCGAGCTTTCCCTCCCGCGCCGCGGTGAGGGCATTAAACGCCAGGCTCGCCGAATCCGAACCCTGCGCTCCCGCGATCACCGGCGACTTGGTGCGGTCGCCCCAGATCTTGAGCTGCTCGATCGCAGCGGCGCGAAAGGTGTCGCCGGCCGCCAGCATGACCTTGCGGCCTTCGGCGCTGAACTTGGCCGCCAGCTTGCCGATGGTGGTGGTTTTGCCGGAACCGTTGACCCCGACCACCAGGATGACGAATGGCTGGTGCGTCCGGTCGATCGACAGCGGTTTTGCCACCGGAACCAGGACTTTCTCCACTTCGGCCGCGACCACTGTTTTGACATCATCCGCCGAGATCGCCTTGTCGTAACGGCCGACGCCGACCGCGGCGGCGATGCGCGCGGCGACCTCGGTTCCGAGATCGGCGCGCAGCAGCACGTCCTCGATATCGTCGAGCATCGCGCGGTCGAGCTTGCGCTTGGTGACGAGATCGGCCACCGCGGTCCCGAGCGAACTTGACGTTCGCTTCAGTCCGCCGGACAGCCGCCGCCACCAGCTCAGCTTGGTCTTTTCCGGAGGTGTATCGTTCATGTCGGGGGTGTGTTAGCGGTTTCGCGCCGTGAGCGAAAGTCTTGACCGATCGATGGATGTTCCCGAATTAACCGCGGAGGAAATTCAGGCGCGCGTACTCCATCGCGACGGGCTGATGCTGGTGATCGACAAGCCCGCGGGGCTGCCGGTGCATCGCGGCCCCAAGGGCGGCGCCAATCTGGAATCCTCGTTCGATGCGCTGCGGTTTGGCCTGCCGCGTCCGCCGGTTCTCGCCCACCGGCTCGATAAGGACACCTCCGGTTGCCTCGTGCTGGGACGACACCGCAAGGCAACGGCGTCGCTGGGGCTCCTGTTCAAGCATGGCAGGATTTCCAAGACCTACTGGGCGGTGGTCGAAGGCGGCCCGGTCGAGGATCACGGCACCATCGACATGCCGCTCGGGCGCCTCAACGCCGAGCGCGGCTGGTGGCAGAAGCCCGATGCGGATGGCCAGCCAGCGACCACCAACTGGAAAGTACTGGGACGCGGCGATGGCCTCGCCTGGCTCGCGCTGGAACCGGTCACCGGCCGCACCCATCAATTGCGGGTTCACGCCGCCGCGATGGGCTGGCCGATTGTCGGCGACAATATTTACGGGAACGGTCCCCGCTTCGGCGAACCGAGACTGCATTTGCATTCCCGCGAAATCGGAATTCCGATTTCGAAGAACAAGGACCCGGTGCACGTGGCCGCACCGGCGCCGGCGCATTTGCATGAACGGCTTCGGGCCTGCGGCTGGAACGGGGAGTGATGGTCAAGCCGGGCGATGACCATCCGGGATCAACCGCGCGCGGTCATGCCCTGCCATCTTCAGTGTCAGCACCGCGCCCGGCGTCTCGCCGCTGATAGCCACCGGCATGAAATGCTCGGTGCGGCCCTGTCTGGCGCTTTCGATCAGAACCCGGCGAGTCGCGCCGATTTCCGAAGCCAGACGTTTTTGCAACGCGGCTTCTCCCGTCGCCCGCAAGCGCCGGGCGCGTTCCTTGACCTGCTCGCCCGATACCTGCGGCATCCGCGCCGCCGGCGTGCCCGGCCGCCTGGAATAGGGAAACACATGCAGGAACGTCAGATCGCATTCTTCCACCAGATCCTGCGAGCGCGCGAACATCTCGTCGGACTCGGTCGGGAATCCGGCGATGATATCGGCGCCGAGCGCGATATCCGGCCGCAAGCGCCGCACCTGGGCACAGAATTGAATCGCTTCGCTACGGGAATGCCGCCGCTTCATCCGCTTCAAGATGAGGTCGTCGCCGGACTGCAGCGATAAATGCAGATGCGGCATCAGCCGCTCTTCGTCCGCGATCACGTCGAGCAGATCGCCGTCGACCTCGACTTGATCGATCGAGGAAATCCGCAGCCGCTTCAGGTCGGGCACATGCCGCAGGATTTGCTTCGCCAGCAGGCCGAGTTTCGGCGTGCCCGGCAGATCCGCGCCATAACTCGTCAGATCGACCCCGGTCAGCACGATCTCGGCATGGCCGCGCTCGACCAGCGCGCGGACCTGGGCCACCACCGCGCCCATCGGCACCGACCGCGAATTGCCGCGGCCATGGGGAATAATGCAGAAAGTGCAGCGGTGATCGCAACCATTCTGCACCTGCACGAACACCCGCGGCAGGCCGCGCTGAAAGCCCTCCAAGAGATGCGGCGCCATCTCCCGGACCGCCATGATGTCGGCGACCGCGATCTTTTCGCTTTGCTCGATGCCGAAATTGCCGGCAATGTCGAAAGCCGCGCGGGCGGCGCGCCACGCGTCGCCGCGCATCTTGTCGTCATTGCCGACGACGCGATCGACCTCGGCCATGCCGGCGAACATCCCGGGCTCGGTCTGCGCCGCGCAGCCGGTCACCACAATCCGCGCCGACGGCCGTTCGCGCCTCAGCCGGCGGATCGATTGCCGCGCCTGCGCAACGGCTTCGTTGGTGACCGCACAGCTATTGATGACGATGGTTTCGGTGAGGCCGGCGCGTTCCGCCTCGCGGGCGATCACTTCAAATTCGAAGGCGTTGAGACGACAGCCGAAGGTGACGACATCGACGCTCATGTCAGGCGACGCTGGCAAACAATGCCGGATCGAATCGCCCTTCATACTCGAATGTCGCGGTGCCCGTCATCAGGACGTGGTCGTCGCGCTCGCGCCACTCGATGCCGAGTTCGCCGCCGGGTAGCGTTATCTGCACCGTGCGATTGGCGCGCCGGAGCCGGGCCGCGGCCACCGCCGCGGCGCAGGCCGCCGAGCCGCAGGCCTTGGTCAGTCCCGCGCCGCGTTCCCAGGTGCGGATCGTGATGTGATCGCGATCGACGATATGGGCGAGCGTGATATTGGCGCGCTCGGGAAAGATCGGATGGTTTTCCAGAAGCGGCCCGAAGCGGGCAAGGTCGTAGGCGTTGACGTCGTCGACCCAGAAGATCGCATGCGGATTGCCCATGCTGACCGCGGACGGCGTATGCAGCACCGGCGCGTCGATCGGGCCGATCTGCAGTTCGATCGACCGCGTGTCGCGAAACTCCTCCGCGAGCGGAATGTCCTGCCAGCCGAATTTCGGCCGGCCCATGTCGACGGTGTAGAGATCGTCGGATGGGCCGCGCCAGCAATTCAAGAGCCCGGCACGTGTCTCGAAGGTGACCTGAGTCTGGCCGGTTTTCTCGAACAGCCGGCGCGCCACGCAGCGCATGCCGTTGCCGCAGGCGGCGGCCTCCGAACCGTCGTTGTTGTAAATGCGGATGAAGGCCTCGGTGCCCGCAAGCCGCGGCGGCTGCAGCACCATCAACTGGTCGTAATGCACCCCGCTGGGCGAGGCGACCGCGCGCGCTTCCTCGGCCGTGACAGCGGCGGCCGAATCGCGCAGATCGACCACGACAATTTCGTTGCCGATGCCGTTCATCTTGGCAAACGCATGATTGGCGAGCGCGCTCATGAAATTTCCCGAATTATGCCTGCCTTATATGGCGAATGATGGCGGATTGGCCAGTGTGGTGATTTTGTGTCGTTACCCGCCGGCCGCGAGAGTTACCTGACATGAGCTACCTGAGATGGGACGAAAGCGGGCCTTGCGTGTTAGATTGGCGGCGCTTCGCCGCCGTGACCCGGGACACGCAAGCGAAGCACCGCCGACCGAGACGACCATCGCTGAATGCGACCAAGGAGAATATCGCATGAATTGCTTCCGCTCTATCCGCCTTGCCATGGTCGCGCTGGTCCCGGCAGCCGCGATTTCGCTCGGCGTCGCCACAGCATTGGCGGAATCGCCGGCTGCGACGCCTCCTGTGGCGACACCGGCCCCGGCAGCCAGTCCTTCCGCCGCGCCTGCAAAACCGCCCGCCGCGGCCGAGACCCCCGCGACACCGCCGTCCGCTGCCGCACCGGTTCAGGCCGCCGATCCGTTCGGCGAGGAAACCACGCTGGCGCCGAAGACGGTTGTCGTTCTCAAGGGCAGCGCCAACTGGGATTCAGCGTTCGAGGCCCTGATCGACTCGTTCAAGACTCTGTCGGCGCTGCTCGACAAGCAAGGCATCAAAAGCGCCGGCAATCCGATGATCGTTTACACCTCCACCGACGATACCGGATTCACCTATCTGGCGGAAATTCCGGTCGATCAGGATCCGAAAAACCTGACCAAGGATATGAGCATGGGCAAATCGCCCGATGGCAAGGCGCTGAAGTTCGTCCATCGCGGTTCCTACGACAACATGGACAACACCTATGAGGCGATCACCAATCACCTCGACGACAAGAAGCTCGAGGCCAAGGACACCTTCATCGAGGAATACATCACCGATCCCCTGAAGACAGCGGAGGACAAACTGGTGATCAACGTCTATGTGCCGCTGAAGTGAAATTCATGAAATACCGCGCTCCGCTCATAGCCCCTCTGATGGCGGCCATGCTGCTCGCACCCCCCGCGCTGGCGCAGAGCGAGCGCCCGGCGATGATTTCCGTCACCGGCGAAGCCACCGTATCGGTGCCGCCCGATCTGGCGGAGGTCGACGGCGGCTTCACCTCGGAGGCCAAAACCGCGCGCGAGGCTTCGGATGCCAGCAACGCGGCGATGGGCAAGGTGCTGCTGGCGTTGAAGGCCGCCGGCATTGACGAGAAGGATATCCAGACCTCGCGGCTGTCATTGCAGCCGCAAACACAAAACCCGCCGAACCGCTCCGGCCCCCCGGCGATCGTCGGCTACCGCGCCAGCAATCACGTGACGATCCGGTTGCGCGACGTCACCAAGGTCGCCGGCGTGATCGACATGCTGGTGGGCGCGGGCGCGAACGACATCGGCGGCATCAACTTCATGGTGTCCGCGGCGTCGAAACTTCTCGATGAGGCCCGCGAACAGGCGTTTGCCGACGCCCGCCGCAAGGCCGAGATTTATGCCAAGGCCGCCGGCGTCACGCTTGGTGCGCCGCTCAGCATTTCAGAAGGCAATGTGTCGACGCCGATGTTCCGCAGCAAGATGGCCATGGCGCCGATGGCCGCAGCGCCGGTGTCGCAAGGCGAAGAGACGCTTTCCGTCGGCGTGAGCGTATCCTGGGCGATCAAGCCTTCGCCGTAGTCCTTCCGCCTCGCCCCGCTCTTGCGGGCAGAGGTTAAATCTCCACCACCTGTCCCGGCTTGAGCGTCGCGAAACGCTCACGCGGGATGTTCGCTTCATCAAGCGCCGCACCGAGTGCGATGACCGGCGCATCAATCGCTTCATCGGTGAGCTGGAAGGTGCCGTGATGATGCGCCAGCGCCTGTTGCGCGCCGCAATCGGCCAGCGCCTTCACCGCATCGGACGGGTTCATGTGCTGATCCCGCATGAACCAGCGCGGCTCATAGGCGCCGATCGGCAGGATCGCCAATCGAAGCGGACCATGGGCCTGCGCGACGCGGCGGAAATGCACGCCGTCACCGTAGCCCGAATCGCACACGATGTAGAGCTTGCCGGCCGGCGTCTCGACCACGAAACTCGCCCACAGCGCCTTGTTGCGGTCGAACAGTCCGCGCGCCGACCAGTGCCGCGTCGGCACCAGTGTGACGGCGATGGCATTGCCGAGTTCGACGCGGTCATGCCAGTCGAATGCCTCGGCGCGGATCGCAGAATCGGCGTCGCGCATCGTCAGGTCGTTGCCGAGCGGCGTGATCACGCGCGGCGAGAATTTCGCGGCGAGTTTCGACAGCGTCGCGGTGTCGAGATGGTCGTAATGGCCATGCGACACCAGCACGATATCGATTGGAGGCAGCGCATCGAATGCAATGCCGGGATCGTTGTAACGCTTTGGTCCCGCCCACGGCATCGGCGAGGCGCGCTCCGACCACACCGGGTCGATCAGGATGTTCAGCCCTGAGGTCTGGATCAGCCAGCTCACGTGACCGACAAACGAAAATCGCACCTTGTCGCCGGTCACCCGCGCCGGTGGCGTGTCGGCGTGAGGGCTCGGCGCCCGTTCGGGCCAGGCACGGCGTTGCCTGCCGCCGCCGAATTGCCAGCGCAACACTTCCCGAAGCGATTTCGGCGGCGCGCCATCAGGATCGAAAAAGTGAGTTCCGTCGAAATGATCGGAGACCGGCCCGGCATAGGTTTTCATGCGATACATCCAGACTGACGGGATGCCGATCACGGCGGCAGCGCCGGCCAGCAGCTCGAAACCACGGCCAGAAACACGACGGCGGGCAATGGTCATGGCCCGATTGGCCTCAAAATGCCGGTTTCGGCAAGGGGTCCGCCAATCGGCCCGGTTCGAAAAAATGCCATTTTCACTTACTTTTCTTGACTTTTCCGGTGTCCGGAGGTTAAACCGCCGCCACTCATCGGAAAGACGTTCTTTTCGACCCGCCGCCCGGCCCTGGAGACCGGAGGTCAACGCCCGACAGCGCGATGCGCCCTCGGGCGCGAAAGTGTTTGGTTACCCGTCATCACCAACCGATGACGGTTTTCTTCTCCCTCGCCCCGCTCTTGCGGAGAGAGGGTCGGGGTGAGGGGCTCTTACTTGGCCCAGCGCTCCCTCACCCGGATCGCCGAGGCGATCCGACCTCTCCCCGCAAGCAGGGCGAGGTCAACAAGGACTACGGAATTGTTCGACAATCTGTCGGAAAAGCTGGGTGGCATTCTCGATCGGCTGACGCGGCGCGGTTCGCTGACGGAAGCCGACGTCGATGCCGCGATGCGCGAGGTGCGCCGCGCGCTGCTCGAAGCCGACGTCTCGCTCGACGTGGTCAGAAGCTTCACCGAGAAAGTCCGCGAGCAGGCGATCGGCGCCACCGTCGTCAAATCGGTGACGCCCGGCCAGATGGTGGTGAAGATCGTTCACGACGAACTGATCGCCACCCTCGGCTCCGATGGCCAGACCATCGACCTCAACGCCGTGCCACCGGTGGCGATCATGATGGTCGGCCTGCAGGGCTCCGGCAAGACCACCACGACCGCCAAACTGGCCCGCCGCCTGACCCAGCGCGACAAGCGCAAGGTGCTGATGGCCTCGCTCGACATCTATCGCCCGGCGGCGATGGAGCAGCTGGCGGTACTCGGCCGCGATCTCGATATCCAGACCCTGCCGATCGTCGCCGGCCAGAAGCCGGCGCAGATTGCCAAGCGCGCGCTGGAAGCCGCCAGGCTCGGCGGCTACGACGTGGTGCTGCTCGACACCGCCGGGCGCACCACGCTCGACGAAGAGATGATGGCGGAAGCCGCCGAGATCAAAACCACGGCCAACCCGCACGAAGTACTGCTGGTTGCGGATTCGCTCACCGGTCAGGACGCGGTCAACCTGGCGCGGTCGTTTGACGAGCGCGTCGGCCTCACCGGCATCGTGCTGACGCGGGTCGACGGCGACGGCCGCGGCGGTGCGGCGCTGTCGATGCGCGCGGTCACCGGCAAGCCGATCAAGCTGATCGGCACCGGCGAAAAAACCGACGCCCTGGAGGATTTCCACCCCAGCCGGATCGCGGGGCGGATTCTCGGCATGGGCGACGTGGTGTCGCTGGTCGAGAAAGCCGCCGCGAACATCGATGCGGAGAAAGCCGCGCGCGTCGCCGAGAAGATGCGCAAGGGTCAGTTCGACCTTTCTGACATGCGCGAGCAATTGCTGCAGATGTCGAACATGGGCGGCATCTCGGGGCTGATGGGCATGATGCCCGGCATCGCGAAAATGAAGAACCAGATCGCCAATGCCGGCCTCGACGACAAGATATTGAAGCGCCAGGTCGCGATCATCAATTCGATGACGCGTCGGGAACGCAAGAACCCCGACATCCTCAAGGCCAGCCGCAAAAAGCGCATCGCCGCCGGCGCCGGCCTCAAGGTCGAGGAAGTCAACAAGCTCCTCAAGATGCACCGGAACATGGCCGACATGATGAAGGCCATGGGCTCGGGCAAGCGCGGCCCGATGGCCGGCATCGCGCAGGCGATGGGGTTCGGCGGCGGCATGCCGTCGCCCGAGCAGATGAAGGCGCTGGCGGAGAAAATGCCCGGCGGTGCCGGACCGGGCGGAATGCCCGCGCTGCCAAAGGATCTGCCTGCGGGCTTGCGCTCCGGCCTGCCGAACCTGCCGGGGCTCACCGGCCTCAGCGGCAAGCCGACCTTGCCGGGCCTTGGTGGCTTTCCCGGCCTGGGGAAGAAGAAATGAGAATCGCGTCGCCTTTCCCACTTGCTCCGCTTCGCTTCGCGCCCCGGAATGACGCGAGCTAATCGAACAAATCGTCCAATCAACCTCTATCAGGAGAACTAGATGTCAGTCGTTATCCGCCTTGCTCGCGCGGGCACCAAGAAGCGTCCGGTCTACCATGTCGTCGTTGCCGACTCGCGTTTTCCGCGCGATGGCCGCTTCATCGAACGTCTCGGCCATTTCAATCCGCTGCTGGCGAAGGACAACGAAGCCCGGCTGAAGCTCGACATGGACAAGGTCAAGGGCTGGCTAGCCAAGGGCGCGCAGCCGTCGGACCGGGTGTCGCGTTTCCTCGATGCCGCCGGTGTCGCCAAGCGCGCCGCGCGCAACAATCCGGAAAAGGCCGTGCCGCGCAAGGAGCGCAAGGCCAACGCCGAAGCCGCCGCCAAGAAGTAAGCGCGGGCGGCGCGCGGCGATGGCGGCACAGATCTGCATCGCCCGCATTGGCGCCGCGCATGGCGTGCGCGGCGCGGTGAAGCTGTGGACCTTCACCGAAGACCCGCTGGCCGTGCTGCGCTACGGCACGCTTGCGACCAAGGACGGCGCGCGGCAGTTCGTGGTCACGCACGCCCGCGAGGCGAAGGGTCATCTGGTCGCGACGCTGAAAGGCATCGCGACGCGTGACGACGCCGAACGCCTCAACGGCCTCGAACTCTACATCGCGCGCGAGAAGCTGCCGGCCACCGACGAGGGTGAGTATTACCACGCCGACCTGATCGGGCTTGCCGCAGTCAATGCCGCAGATGAACCGCTCGGCCGTGTCACCGCGATCCACAATTTCGGCGCCGGCGATATTATCGAAATCGCGCCGCCGCATGGCGCGGCCATGCTGCTGCCGTTCACCAACGCCGTGGTGCCGGCGGTCGATCTGGCAGCCGGGCGCGTGGTGATCGAATTGCCCGCAGAGATCGAGGGCGACGATCCGGCCGACGCGTGACCACGCCGTCGGCCGATATTAATTCGCGATCCCGCGCCATTACTTGCTCGCGAGCTCGATTGGGAAGCATGGCAATGACAAATACCCACAAGGCTGGCACCCACAAAGCCTGGCGGCTGCACGCGCATAACGACCTGCGGTTCGATGACGTCGCGAGCCCCGCTCCGGCGCCCGATGGCGTTGTGGTCAGGATCGAAGCCGGCATGGTGCTGTCCTATACCGGCAAGGTGCTGTCGGGTTCGGTGCCCTACAGCCTGCCGCCGATGCCGTTCGTGCCCGGCACCAATGCGATCGCGCGCGTCGTCGCTGTCGGCGCCAACGTGACCCATGTGCGCAGCGGTGACCGGGTTTTCCTGAGCCCGCATCTGCGCGGCGACGTCCCGGACCTGGAACCGCCGCAAATCCTGATCGGGCTGACCGCAACGGTGACCACGCCGGCTGCGTTCGCGCTGCAGGCGCGCTGGCGCGACGGCGTGTTCGCCGAAATCGCGCATTGGCCGGCGGCATGCGTCACGCCGCTGAAGGGATTGGACGATAAGCCGGCGACGGAACTAATCGGCCTCGCCAAACTGATCGTGCCGTTCGGCGGCCTGCAGCGCAGCGGCCTGCGCGGCGGCGACACCATCATCATCAACGGCGCGACCGGCTATTTCGGTTCCGGCGCGGTGATGCTGGCAGTGGCGATGGGTGCCGGCCGGGTCGTCGCTGCCGGACGAAATGCCACAGCACTGGAATCACTGCGCGCGGCATTCGGTCCCCGCGTGGTGGCCGCCGTGGTCAGCGGCGAAGTCGACAAGGACCTCAGCATCATCCGCAACGCCACCGGCGGCAGCGCCGACGTCGCACTGGACCTGCTCGGCAGCGCCAAAAGCACGTCGACCACGCTGTCGTCATTGCGCGCGCTCAAGCGCGGCGGCCGTCTCGTCGTGATGGGCAGCGCCGAGGTGCCGCTGGAAATCTCGTTCCGCGAATTGCTGGCGAACGACTGGGAGATCGTCGGCCAGTTCATGTACGAGCGATATGCTCCGGGCCAGCTTGCCGCGCTGGTGGCCGCCGGCCTGCTCGATCTCGGCAAGATCAAGGTCAAGACCTTCCCGCTCGATCAGTTCAAGCAGGCGGTCGAGGCGGCGGCATCGATGCAGGGGCTCGATCTCACCGCCGTCGTACCGTAACTGAAGTCATGACTTCCAAACCCAAACCTTCCAAACCCCCAATCTGGCGCGCGACCGTCCTGACCCTGTTTCCGGAGATGTTTCCCGGCCCGCTCGGCGTCAGCCTCGCGGGCAAGGCGCTTTCGGCCGGGCTGTGGGCGCTGGAAGCGCGCGATATCCGGGCCTCGGCCACCGATCGCCATCGCAGCGTCGACGACACCCCGGCCGGCGGCGGCCCCGGCATGGTGTTGCGCGCCGACGTGCTGGCGGCCGCGATCGATGCGGCGGACGTTGCTTCGAACCGCCCAACGGATCGGCCAAGGCTGCTGATGAGCCCGCGGGGTCGGCCATTGACCCAGTCCCGGGTGACCGAATTGGCCGCAGGGCCCGGTCCCTTGATCGTCTGCGGCCGCTTCGAAGGCATCGACCAGCGGGTCATCGAAAGCCGCGGGCTCGAGGAGGTATCAATCGGGGATTATGTGCTGTCCGGCGGTGAAATCGCGGCCCTGGCGCTGATCGATGCCTGCATCCGGCTGCTGCCGGGCGTGATGGGGAAACCGGCTTCCGGGGTCGACGAGAGCTTTTCCGAAGGACTACTGGAATACCCGCAATATACCCGGCCGCAGGAATTTGAAGGCCTGCCGATCCCCGACATCCTGCTGTCGGGCGACCATGCGCGGGTTGCGGCCTGGCGTCGGGCCGAGGCGGAGGCCCTGACAAAAGCGCGGCGGCCTGACCTTTGGACCATCAAGGTCAACCAAAAACGCCCAAAAAACACGACGGACGGGTGACAACGCCCGGCCTTTGCCGTATACGAGCGCCAAATCCGCGCACCGAGCATTTTCCGGCCAAGTGGTATCCGGATGGCCGTGAGAAAATGCTCTAACTCATTGAATTGCGCGTATTCTTTCGCAAGACCGGTATCCACTTTTGCGGAATACGCGTTACAGGATAGATGGACGTTCGCGCTGCCCGAGCCTGACAGGCCGGGCGCGCCGCCGATGGAGATTTTGCGATGAACCTCATTCAAGAGCTCGAAAAAGAGCAATTCGATAAATTGTCCGCCGGCAAGACCATTCCGGAATTCGGGCCCGGCGACACCGTGATCGTCAACGTCAAGGTGGTCGAAGGCGATCGCTCGCGCGTGCAGGCCTATGAAGGCGTCTGCATCGGCCGCACCGGCGGCGGGCTCAACGAGAGCTTTACGGTTCGCAAGATTTCCTATGGCGAAGGTGTCGAGCGCGTCTTCCCCGTGATGTCGCCGATGATCGACTCGATCACCGTGGTGCGCCGCGGCAAGGTGCGCCGCGCCAAGCTGTATTACCTGCGCAACCTGCGCGGCAAGTCGGCCCGCATCGTCGAAAAGAAGTCGGACCGCGCCGCCGCCGTCGGCGAGTAATTTCCTTATCCACGTTTCCGGCGAAAAGCGCAGGGCTCGGGTCCTGCGCTTTTTTGCTGCGCCGTCGTCATCGCAATGATGCTGGCGGCAAACGCATATCGCGCCTAAATACCTCATGTGCTATGAGGTTGGAATGTTTCCAGATCGCCAAACCATCGTGTCTCGCGTCGTTCTCGACGACCGCAGCCGTTTGCCCTGGCGCTTCTTCGGCCGGCTGACGACGGCAGCGCTCGCGGCTTGAGGCTGAGCGCGCCGCCTGTCGGCGCGCACCGTTGCATTTTCGATTCAAATCCCAATTCAAGGCCTGATCCCATGTCCGATAAAAAACCGACCACGCTGTACGACAAAATCTGGAACGATCATCTGGTTCACGAAGCCGATGACGGCACCTGCCTGCTCTATATCGACCGCCATCTGGTCCACGAGGTGACTTCGCCGCAGGCGTTCGAGGGACTGCGCGCCACCGGCCGCAAGGTTCACGCGCCGGAGAAGACGCTGGCGGTGGTCGATCACAACGTTCCCACCACCGACCGCTCCAAGCCCAATCCGGATCCGGAATCCACCGAGCAGATCAGGGTGATGGCGGAGAACGCCCGCGAATTCGGCATCGAATATTACAACGAGTTCGACAAGCGCCAGGGCATCGTGCACGTCATCGGCCCCGAGCAGGGCTTTACGTTGCCCGGCACCACCATCGTCTGCGGCGACAGCCACACCTCCACCCATGGCGCCTTCGGTGCACTGGCGCACGGCATCGGCACTTCCGAAGTCGAGCACGTGCTGGCGACGCAAACCCTGATCCAGAAAAAGGCGAAGAACATGCGCGCCACCGTCGACGGGCAATTGCCCGACGGCGTCACCGGCAAGGATATCATTCTCGCCATCATCGGCGAGATCGGCACCGCCGGCGGCACCGGCTATGTGCTGGAATATGCCGGCGAGGCGATCCGCGCACTGTCGATGGAAGGCCGCATGACGGTCTGCAACATGTCGATCGAGGGCGGCGCCCGCGCCGGCCTGATCGCGCCCGACGAAAAGGCCTTCGAATTTCTCAAGGGCCGCCCGATGGCGCCGAAGGGCGAAACCTGGGACGCCGCGATGCGCTATTGGGAGACGCTGCGCAGCGACGGCGGCGCGCACTTCGATCACGAGATCAGGCTCGATGCGGCAAAATTGCCGCCGATCGTGACCTGGGGCACCTCGCCGGAAGACGTGGTGTCGATCTCGGGCGTGGTGCCGGATCCCGACCAGATCGCCGACGAAGCCAAGCGGATCTCCAAACATCGCGCGCTGAACTATATGGGGCTGAAGGCCGGCACCAAAATCACCGACATCAAGCTCGACCGCATCTTCATCGGCTCCTGCACCAATGGCCGGATCGAGGATCTGCGCGCGGTGGCAAAGGTCGTCGCCGGCAAGACCGTCAACGGCAATCTCAACGCGATGATCGTGCCGGGTTCGGGCCTGGTGAAGGAGCAGGCGGAAGCCGAAGGGCTCGACAAGATCTTCATCAAGGCCGGATTCGAATGGCGCGAACCGGGCTGCTCGATGTGCCTCGCCATGAACCCCGACAAGCTCGCGCCCGAGGAACGCTGCGCCTCGACTTCGAACCGCAATTTCGAGGGCCGCCAGGGTTTCAAGGGCCGCACCCATCTGGTCTCGCCGGCGATGGCGGCCGCCGCGGCGATCGCCGGACATTTCGTCGATGTCAGGGAGTGGCGGTAAGCCGCGCAGCCTTGCCTCAACATCGAGATGTTTTGGAAAGAAGTCCTTAAGGTAGCGGGAGCAAGCTGAATTCATCAAGGCGAGGCGTTTCGCAAGGAGCGGGCCGTGGCCGACAAGCCTGAATTCGTCGATATGATCAGCGAGGCGACGCGCCAGTCGCGGCGCCGCTACGCGCCTCGTATCGAAGCACCCGTGGTCAAGGAAAGATCGCGCCTCAGCCACTGGCCGCCGGATCGGTGGGAACAGTGGCGCGTCGAGACGCTGACGCCGTGGAAGCTTAAATCCTGGAAATTCAAGGACTGGAGCTGAGCGCGGCATTTTCCCGCAACGGAAACAGAACAGGCGCCGATCGGGCGCCTGTTTTTTTGCCGTCATCGCGTTTCGCAAAGCGGTCCAGCAGGAACCGCGGGGAAATCAACGATGGTGGCGATGATGCCAATGATGGTGGTGCCAATGATGGTGATGCCAATGATGATGCCACCGCACCTCGGTGGTCTCTACCTTGGAACCTTGCTGCACCGCTGCGGCGGCGCCGGGATTGGCCAGCGACAGCGCCTGGGCGCGCTCGGCTGGAGCGGCCAGGATCAGCAATCCGCCGACCGCTGCCAGTCCCAGAAGTCTCGTCACGTTCATGTTTATTCTCCGTTGGGATCATCGGGTGTCACGCCTGCCGCGCGGTCGATCGAATCAACCCGCGCTGCCGCGCAGATCGCAAGCTAGGTCGGCGAGGTGAATGTGAAATGAACATCAGCGCTGCGGAGACGCATACTGGACGCGCGATCCGGTTCCGGCTTCGGACGAGCTATTTCGCGGGACATTTCTCAAAATGGTCCCGGGCTGCCGTGCGTATCTTCGGCAGCTTAGCCGCGGCGCCAATAGCAGTTCATGCGGGGCACGATCACCGTGCCGCTCGGCCGGTATTCCTGCACATAGGTTGCGGTGCAGTCCCGCACCGCGTTGCGGCCCGGGAAATAGTGCGGGTAGACATCATTCGGTTCCGGCTGATTGCGCGGATAGACCGGCACGCGTCGCGGCGACCGTCGAACCCTGACCTGACCATCGGCCTCCGCGGCGGCTGGTGGCGACGCCTGCGCTGTCCGCACCCCGGACGGCGCGGTTTGCGCTTTTGTTCCGGCTCCGGGCAGCGCAACTGCCCCGATAAGGGCAAGCCAAATGGCCGCCGTCTTGATCCGCTTCATCACGCCACCCAAACCTGTTGTCGGCCCTACGGTCTCCGATTGCCGCGCCAACGTCAACTGGACCCGGGCCGCAAAACCGGCATCGACCCCGCATCAAGTGCGGGGCAGGCCCCGCATCACGCACGGGGCGACTTCGTTCCAAATGCTATAAACGAACAGCATGTGGAAATCCGCCAAAGCGCCATCCCTGGCCGAAATGGAAGTCATGGCGCACGAGGTTTTCGAGTGCCTGCCGAAGAACTTTCGCGACATGTGCGAGGGCGTGATCATCCGCATCGACGATTTTCCGACCGATGAGGTGCTCGACGAGATGGGCGCGACAAGCGAATTCGACCTGCTTGGCCTGTTCCAGGGTATCGGCTTGCCGTTCCGCAGCGATAACGACCTCGCGCGGCTGCCCAATATGGTCTGGCTCTACCGCCGCCCGATCCTCGACTACTGGGCCGAACATGACGAAACGCTCGGCCATATCGTTCGCCACGTGCTGATTCACGAGATCGGCCATCATTTCGGCCTGTCCGACGACGACATGGAGGCGATCGAGGCCGCCGAATAAAGCGTTTTCGAGCGAAAGCCTGCCCCGCACTGGATGCGGGGTGGCTACCGGTTCGCGTGAAGAAAACGCGTCAAATGGAGAAACAACAACTTTTGCTCGTCTTCCATGCGCCATCCGCGCCCAGGCGCATTTGGCCTTTAATGCCGCCAGCATTCGCGATAAACCACTGACGTTCCCGTAAATCCCGATCAAATCCAACCGAGAAGTACGACCGATGGACAAGTTCACCACGCTGGAAGGCGTCGCAGCGCCGCTGAAGATCATCAATGTCGATACCGACATGATCATCCCGAAGCAGTATCTCAAGACCATCAAGCGCACCGGGCTCGGCAAGGGACTGTTCTCCGAACAGCGCTACAAGGACGACGGCAGCGAGAACCCGGATTTCGTCCTCAACCAGCCCGCCTACCGCAACGCCAGGATTCTGGTCGCGGGCGATAATTTCGGTTGCGGTTCGAGCCGCGAACACGCGCCATGGGCGCTGCTCGATTTCGGCATCCGCTGCGTGATCTCGACCTCGTTCGGCGATATCTTCTACAACAACTGCTTCAAGAACGGCATTTTGCCGATCCGCGTCACCCAGGACGATCTCGACAAGCTGTTCGACGACGCCGAGCGCGGCGCCAATGCGACACTGACGATCGATCTTGCCCATCAGGAAATCCGTGGACCTGACGGCGGCACGGTGAAATTCGAGATCGACCCGTTCCGCAAGCACTGCCTGATGAACGGCCTCGACGACATCGGCCTCACCATGGAGAAGAAGGCCGCGATCGACAGCTACGAGGCAAAGGCAAAGACCGCGCGCGCCTGGGCCTGACCTCACCCGCGAGTTGTTGTTCTGATCCTGCAGGAAACGCGGCGCCGTCTCCTTGTCTGACGCACGGAGACCGGTTTCCACCCCGGCGTGCGTTTGGCTCGAAACGCTCCAGAGGCGAGATGCATGCGGCCTGACATCGTCACCTTCTGGCACGGCCCGCTCGACGCCTTGAGAAGACTGTGCCTCAGATCGCAGGTCGCGGCAGGACACAAGGTCACCGTCTATAGTTTCGAGCCGCTCGCGCAATTGCCCGAGGGCGTCGGCAACGCCGAGGCCGAAGCGATCCTGCCGCGTGCTTTCGCCGAGAAGCTGCGCCCGACCGGACCGGACGGGGTGTGGCGCGACTGGACCACCTTGCAGTACAGCGATTTCTTCCGGATGCGGCTGATGGCGCAGAATGCCGGGCTATGGCTCGACGCCGACGTGCTGCTGCTGAAACCGGTCGAGATCGACCCGGCCAAGCCTTACTTCGCCTGGGAGCGGCCGCGCCAGCTCGGCAATTCAGTGCTCTATCTGCCGCCCGCCGATCCCATCGTCACAGCGTTCGCCGCGCTGATGCAGCAGGACGAGTTGACGCCGGACTGGCTGGCGCTGCGGCACCGCCTGACGTTCGGTTGGCGCAAGCTGCGCGGCTCACATCGGCTCTCCGATATTCGCGTCGCGATCTACGGTCCCGCGGCGCTGACCGCGCTCGCCCGCCGCGCCGGCGAGCTGGATTTCGCTTTGCCGAAAAAATCGTTCTATGCGGTGCACGCCGAACCGAAGCTGTTCTTCGAGCCGCAGGACTTTTCAGCGCTGATCAACGATCCCGAAATCATCGGGTTTCACATTTCGCCGAAAGGCCGCGGCGGCGAACAGCCCACCCCGGGAAGTCTGTACGCCTGGGCGGCAGAACGGTTTGGATCGCGTTGAGATTTGCGTCCTGCTGCTTCTTTTCCCCTCTCCTCGTGGGAGCAGGGAAAAATCAATTCCCCATTGCCGCGATCGCGTCGGCAATCGCAATGGTGCGCGCGGCCATCTCGGCATGCAGCCGCTCCACCATTTGACCGTCGAGTTGAATCGCGCCGCGCGAGGCGTTTTCCGGCCGCGCGAACGCCGCGATGATCTTGCGGGCGTGCGCCACTTCCTCGGCCGGTGGCGTGAAGATCGCGTTGCAGGCCTCGATCTGGCCGGGATGGATCAGCGTCTTGCCGTCGAAGCCAAGATCGCGCGCTTGCGTACATTCCTGCCCGAAGCCGTCGAAATTGCTGAAGTCGCTATAGGGTCCGTCGAGAATTTCGAGGCCGTAAGCGCGGGTGGCGAGAATGCACTGCGTGATCAGCGGCAGCATCGCGGCGCGGCCCGGCAGCATCCGGATTCGCGTCTCCCGCGAAAGATCGTTCGGCCCGAACACAAATCCGGCGAGCCGTGTCCTCGAATTGCGCGAGGTGGCTGCGAGTTCCTCGGCATGCAGGACGGCGCGCGCAGTCTCGATCATGGTCCACACCTGGATCGACGGGTCGGCGCCGATACCGTCCAGGCGATCGGCGATCGCCTGGATGTCCTCCACGCTGGAAACCTTCGGAACCAGAATGCCGTCGGGCCGCACCTTGCCGGCCATGGCGACGTCCTCGATCCACCATGGCGTATCGAGGCTGTTGACGCGGATCAGGATCTCACGCTTGCCGAACCCCCTGGCCGCGATCGCCTGCGCGATCTGGTCGCGCGCCAGCGCCTTGGCGTCGGGCGCCACGGAATCTTCCAGATCGAGAATGATGCCGTCGGCCGGGAGATTGCGCGCTTTTTCCAGCGCCCTCCCGTTCGACCCCGGCATGAACAGCAGACTGCGGCGCGGACGGATCATGTTCTCGTTTCCCGGAATAGCTTCAAACCGACGTTATAAGCCCGGTTCCACTTGGTCGAATCCGACATATCAGCATCATATTTTTGAGCATGGTCTTCCCGGAAGACCGGTGCCCGTTTTTCCGGATCATGCTCTAACAGTTCAGCCCCCCGCCCGAAAGACTTGTTCCAGTGCGGCATATATGGTTAGCCACTGCCATGTCATCGTTCCCGCAACATCTGCTCGAAGGCTACCGCACCTTCACCTCGCAGCGCCTGCCCACCGAGCAATCGCGCTACCGCGAACTGTCCGAAGTCGGCCAGGCCCCCGAAGTGATGGTGATCGGCTGCTGCGATTCCCGGGTGTCGCCGGAGGTGATCTTCGATGCCGGCCCCGGCGAATTGTTCGTGGTGCGCAACATCGCCAATCTGGTGCCAATCTATCAGCCGGATGCCAACGCGCACGGCGTGTCGGCGGCGCTGGAATACGCGGTGTCGGTTCTGCGCGTCAAACACATCGTGGTGCTCGGCCACGCGCAGTGCGGCGGCATCCGGGCCTTCATCGACAAGATCGAGCCGCTGTCGCCGGGAGATTTCATCGGCAAGTGGATGTCGATGTTTATCAAGCCGGGCGAAACCGTCTCGCAGCGCGACCATGAGACGATGGCCGATTTCACCATCCGGATCGAAAAGGCCGCCGTGTTCCGAAGCCTGGAAAATCTGCTGACATTTCCGTTTGTGCGGGCTGCGGTAGAGCGCGGTGAACTGTCCTTGCACGGCGCGTATTTCGGCGTGGCCGAGGGCTCGCTGTTCGTGCTCGATCCGGCGGCGAAAGAATTTTACAGCGTCAGGGAGGCGCTGGCCTCGTCCTGAGAAGCGCCCAAAACATGATCCGGAAAAGTAGGCACCGGTTTTCCGAAAAGATCATGCTCAAACAAAAAGATAGAGCGAGATGGCGATTCGACGAAAAGCCATGTCGCTCTAATGCCCGGCCTTGCCGTCACTGCCGTGATCGCTGCCCCATCGATCCGACAGCGCCAGCATCAGGGCCGAAATCACGAACACCAGATGCACGCCGACCAGCCAGCCCATCTTCTGGGCGTCGAAGGCGGCATCGATGTTCATGAATGCCTTCAACACCTGGATCGCTGAAATCGCGACGATCGAGGCGAGCAGTTTCTGCTTCAACCCGGCGAAATCGACCCTGGTCATCCACTCCGGCCAGTCCGGATGGCCGCGCGGATCGATCCGCGACACGAAATTCTCGTAGCCCGAAAACACCACGATCAGAATCAGATTGCCGGTCAGCGAGACGTCGATCAGGCTGAGCACGCCAAGGATGATATCGGCCTCCTTGGCCGCGGGCGCGTGCAGGATGAACTCCCACAGCATGACCACGAATTTGTACAGCAGCACCGCGAGGCTGATGACGAGACCGAGGTAGAACGGCGCCATCAGCCAGCGGCTGTTGAACAGCAGGTTCTCAAGCCCGTGTTCGACGCGCTTCAGCGCCGGATTGGGCCGGTAGGGCGGCGGCTGGTCGCTCATGGCTGTCCGGCTCCCGCTATCTCCGGAGCATGATGCTTACGCCGCCTTTTTCTTGGCGCTGATCAGCTTGCGGTTGATCAGGCACTCGGCGATCTGGATCGCGTTCAGTGCCGCGCCCTTGCGCAGATTATCGGAGACGCACCACAACACCAGACCGTTCTCCACCGTCGCATCTTCCCGGATGCGGCTGATATAGGTCGCGTCCTCGCCGGCCGCCTCGTAGGGCGTGACATAGCCGCCCGGTTCGCGCTTGTCGATCACGAGGCAGCCCGGCGCATTGCGCAGGATGTCGCGCGCCTCATCGGCCGAGATCGGATTCTCGAACTCGATGTTGACGGCTTCGGAATGGCCGACAAACACCGGCACCCGCACGCAGGTCGCGGTGAGCCTGATTTTGGGATCAAGAATCTTCTTGGTCTCCATCATCATCTTCCACTCTTCCTTGGTGTAGCCGTCCTCCATGAACACGTCGATCTCGGGGATCACGTTGAAGGCGATCCGCTTGGGGAATTTCTTGTTGATGAGTTCGCTGTTGGTATAGACCGCCTTGGTCTGCGAAAACAGTTCGTCCATGGCGTCCTTGCCGGCACCCGACACCGACTGATAGGTCGAGACCACCACGCGCTTGATGACGGCGCGGTCATGCAACGGCTTTAACGCCACCACGAGCTGCGCGGTCGAGCAGTTCGGATTGGCGATGATGTTCTTCTTGACGAAACCTGCGACCGCGTCCGCATTGACCTCGGGCACGATCAGCGGCACGTCCGGATCCATCCGCCAGGTCGACGAATTGTCGATCACGACCGCTCCGGCGGCGCCGATTTTCGGCGACCATTCCTTCGACACCGCGCCGCCCGCCGACATCAGGCAGATATCGACGTCGCTGAAATCGTAATGCTCCAGCGCTTTGACCTTCAGGGTGCGATCGCCATAGGACACTTCGACGCCCATACTGCGTCGCGACGCCAGCGCCACGACCTCGTCGGCCGGGAATTTGCGTTCGTCGAGAATGTTGAGCATTTCCCGCCCGACATTGCCGGTCGCTCCGACCAGCGCGACTTTGTAACCCATCGTTCACTCTCCGAAGAAAAATGCCTCGTGCCCGTCCGCAGTGGAAGGGGAAGAGGCAGCGCTTCTATGCGAGAAGGTTTTTCGCATTGAAATCGCTTGCGTTTTTGACGTTATACCCACCGCTGTACCCACAGGATTTTGAGCCATCATGAGCCGACATGACCCGCCGTAATTCCCACTTGCAACGCTGGAATGCAAGGCGTACTTGAGCCATGTCGTGAGGCCGAAAGCGCCCTTCCGTGGGATGAAACGCAATCGCCTTGGGCAACGGGATACAGCCCTATGGCCCCGTGGAAGTCCGTTGAGCCGGACATTCACGGAAGTACCATGTCCGAACCGTTGTCCCTGTCCCCGCAAGGGGCCTCTGAATATCTCAGCCTCTCCAAGCCAACCATTTATCGATTACTCGCCGCTGGCACCCTCAAGGGCAAGCGTTGCGGTACGCGCACGTTGATCGATGGCCCATCGATCCGCGCCTATTACGCCGGCCTACCCGACTACGCGCCGGGCAACGCGATACCCAACGCTCCGGGCTTACGTAAGCCCGGCCGGCGGAGGGCTCGGTCATGCTGAAACAAATCATATGTGGCGACTTGATCAAACCGAAGATGGCCGGCCAAGGCGGGTATCTTATGGAGTGTTGCGACTGCGGTCTCGTCCACCGTCTCGACTTCACACTCAACTTGAACGACGAAGAGATTGATCCGGACAAGGTCAGGCTGGAGTTGCGGGTCTATCGCGACGAAGAGAAGACGGCGCAGGCACGAGCAGCCGCGCCATATGATCCACCTGCCAAGTGGCTACACAAGCGCTGACTACCCACCGACGAAGCACTGAAAATGCCCTTCGCTCGTTCCCAGTTGATGACCCCTGCGGAACATAATAAACTCCTGTTGAAATCCGACGTGCGAACTTGACGACGGTCGAGCACGCTTTGGCTGCATGAGCAGCCCCTCCGATTTCAAATCAGCGACGTGTCGTTTTTCTCCCAAGGCGGGCGGCACGTCGCCATCATTCCCCACGAGGTCCATCATGCCGCGTAATTCCACGCCAACCATCAAGCTCGCCCTCAGCATCTCAGCGACATCCCGCGCGCTGTCCATTCCGCTTCATGTGGTGCAGCAGGCCGTCGATGAAGGGCGCTTGGAATTGCGGCAGGCGACGCCGCATCTCAAACGCATCCCCGTCGCAAGCATCGAAGAGTTCATAACGAGTTGGCCCCTCACTTCCCGAAAGGTCTCCCCCAATGGCACCACTCAAGAAGTCTAACGAACCAACTTATTCTTACGGTGACCCTGTTTTGATGGCGATGCGTGTTGCCGCAGCCCGTCGTCCGCCGCTCTATGCCGGAGCACAAAGAGAATTCGCGGAAATGGTCTCCGCCGAAGTACGCCGGCAGGAATGGCAAATTCTTGGCGAGGATGTTTTGCGCCCGGATGGTTCGGATATGCGATTGAAGGTCGCTGCCGTGCTCGAAGCCATCGGCGGAGACGGCAAGCGATACAACACGGCGGGAGCGGAGGGATACGCTGGGCGGTCGCCACAATGGGTCGTCAAGCTCAAAGCCGATCTCGGCGACCTGTACTGAGCCCTGACCGCTCTGACCGTGCGATGGCTTGCGCAGTCCGGGCAGTCCAAGTTAAACCCGGAACTGTTCTATGCTTTTCCCTTCTCATATTTCCTTCTTCCTCTTGCGCGATAGGTAGAGAATTAACTTGGACTGCTTGGACTGAAACAAGGCCCTTCGGGATGGCTTCCGGGGGAGGGCGACCGCCATTAACCTCAATTGTGTGCACTTTTTGCACTATCTGCATTATTACCCGGGTAAAATAGGCTGTCTGGGGCGATCTAGGGGCCGTTAAGGTTAACTGTTAACCTTAATGAAGTCTTAAAGGTCACCCGGGGCGCGCTAACGTTACTTTTTGACCTTAATTCCGCTTATCCCGTGCCGGGGCGTTAACTATAAATTCAGAAACAGCTTGACACCCCCTTCCCGGGCGCAAGCGCTCGGGCTGGTTGCAGAACCCGCCCGAGTAGGCATCTGGCATCCAAAGCATGGGACGAAGCACGAACGATTAACGCATATTGGCAATACAACTTGACACGCACTAACCCATTGACACTGTTACATAATCACGAGATATCCCATAACACCCGATATGCGCGGGAGGTTGTGTTCGCGCTCAGGTTGCGGGTTTGTCACATATCGTGATTAAGGTTTTAATCTCTTAGTCGCTAAGAGCTATTGGGGTGGAAAGATGGTAACAATTCCAATGGGTTGACCTACGGGGTAGCAATGGCATCGCATCACAACCTGAGGTGGGTCACGGGGGTGAACTGACAGACACCGCGTCGTCCCGAAGTCCAGACAGCCGGACAAAATAAAAATTGAGGAAAACCGGAAACCGGTTCACACCCTACTGGGGCTCACTGCCACGGAAGTTGAGATCGAGGAAGTCCGCCCGCAGGCTACACCCCGCGCGCCGCTGCCGCGCCAGCGTCACGGGATACAACAATGCGTGGCTCTGGGGATGTATCATTCGCGCTTTGGGGCCTAGCTCTCTTCGCGGCATGGCTCTTTGTCGGCTTGCCCGCGCTGTACTCGCCAACACATGAGGGCTTTCTAGGTGTCAAGCTCGCCGAGTGGCTGCTCATCGGTGCGACCCTCGCCCTCTATGTCGCGACACGACAGCTTGTGATCGGCGCTGAGAAGACTGCGGAACGGCAACTACGCGCATACCTAATGATCAAGACTGTTCGACTTGAAGGGCTCAAAGTCGGCGGTTGTCCCCGAGCTATCGTCACCATCAAAAATTCCGGTAACACGCCCGCTAAAAGCGTCACGCACTGGGCTAAGATGGGCTTTTCGACATTCCCGAACATGGCGCAACTACCCGAAAGAGATCGTTCCCAAGCGATGCCTCCCGGCGCGGTAGCACCGGGCGGGAAGATCATTATGAGCAGCGGTATCGACCAGCCTTTAAACGCTCCGACTATGAACGTTCTCGAAAATGGGACCTACGCGATCTATCTCGCGGGCGAGGTCAGGTACGAAGACGCCTTCGGCAAAAAGCGCGAGACGGATTTTCTTCTGTTCTGCACGAGAGAAATGGTAGCCGAAGGCTCGATGGCAAGCTTTCATATCGGCAATCGGATAACCTAGCAGAGAGCAGATGACGGCTAAGGGTTGGTCGCGCAAATTCGACAAGCCGATCCCACTGCCCAAGCCGCCGGGCCAAAGGCCCAGCGGAAAGGGTCGTAAGTTGGTCACTCTCAAAGACGCCGGCACATATATTACGAAGCTTCCCAAGGCCGACCACCTGGCTCCGGAATGGCAGGATGCCATGCAGGCCTTGATCTTGGTTGCGCGCGGCGGCCCTACGATGTTTGCCCGCATCGGCGTCATGCGCGCTTTGCACCGACACGACGTTCGCGAATTCAATTCGTCGCGCAAGAAGACGCATTGGGGACGCGCGAAGCTGGCGCGCGACCGCTAAAGAGGATGCTATCACTTCTGCCGATGGCAGACTTCCCGAGCCTCGGATGCAATAATCGTGCATGCGGGGTCAAACATTTCTAGCCAAGCGTCCGCACTTAATTTGTCCAACGTTTCGTGGTCGCAATCTCTCACTTCAAGCATTTTCTTTTGCATCATATCGGCAATTGACCGTTCGGCCGCCGAATATTGACCTATTGGACGCCGGTCGGTCATCATCTTTTCCCACGTCGCCTTTTCCACATCAGTGCGCTTATCACATCGGGCAGCGAGCCAGTCCCTCAGTGCGGGGATGACGCCTTCCAAATCGGCATTAAAATCTGCATTGCCGATCCACCGAACCTTGTCCTTTGGCGTAGAGAACATCAGATCAACGTACTTGGTTGGAACGCTCATCTCTTTAAGGTAATTTTCTACGAATGTTCTGACCTGATTGGCGGAAGTGATGGCTTGGTCGCCGCTCTGGCTCTTTAAATCGCTGGCTGAAAGAAAAGGTCTGTGGATGCCGAGAATGGCATCGCTCCCCAAATCCGCAGTCCTTTCGACGCCTGCAACAAATATAAAAAAGCAGGCGCTCGCACACATGTAATTAATCTTGGGCTCTTTAAGCCCATGTTCGATGACCATCACGTCAAACGTGTGGGGATCGTCCCATCGGGACGGAACAACTGTATGTATCTTTAGCGCCCGCACGAGGCGTCCAATTTTCATTGCCTCTGCCAAGTCGCCGCCGGGTGACGCAAGATAAAGCTCGTTGGCTTTTAGCGAACCAAGATAGAATTGGTTGGCTCGCACGTCACCATAGGCCGTTCTAAGTTTGTCGTAGTCTCCCGGTTCAATCTTTCCTTCCAATACAAACCCAGACGAGACAATCGTGCCGCCGCCTTTGTAGGGCGTCACTTTGCCCTCCATGGTTCCTTTGATTTCTGCCGCATTTGCGGCACTGACCACACAGGCTGAAATTGCCAGCATCAATCGACAAAAAGATCGGCATGTAGCTGCCATCTGTCTTAGTCCCACCCTCGGGCGCAATCTTGCAACAAAGCCAACCGAAATGAAAGGCGGCCCTACGACTAAAGCTTTGGCGGGCTGTCCAGTTCGTCTGCTCGCCAATAGCTCGCCATGTATGTGATGCCATGATCTATTGAGATCGTGGTTAGCTTCCCCATGTGGCTTTCCGCCTCTCAGCGTTTCGAGAAGAGCGGTGCGGCTGGGACGCCTCATCGAAGCTTCGATGATTTCATCCTCGCTCAAATGTTTGCAAGCAAGGCGCTGGACTATCGTAATCACTTCCTTTTCGGAGAGATTGCCCGGAACAAATCGTTCAAAGGTGACCTCGTCGCAATCCATACGTTCTATTCGCCAATAGCCGTTCATCATGCCCGATCCTCTTCCCGCGACCCTAACCTTTTCTTCACCTGATGTGGCGACATTGGCGCACGGGTTGCGTTCCATGCCCACATAAGAAAGCCGCCGCGCCGATCTCAACCCGGTTCGGCGGCTTTTTCTTTTGAAGCAAAGAGGCCGGGCTGCGGCTCGGTAGCGCACGATCTCAACCTGGCCCGGTGGCTTTCTATTTCTAGGCTTGACCGTGGTCGCCATCCGTATATAGCCCGCGTCCGCCGGAACCCAACGGAGGGCAGCAGCACATGAAGAAGCGAGCCTTTGATCAAGAGACGCAGGCGCGTCTGACGAACGCAGTACGCAATCTGGCACCGTCGATCCGAAAGTCGTCAGATGGCGCGGCGTTACGTCCAGCCGCCATCCAAGTGATTGATTGTGTACTGTCGCTCAACCGTTCTTACGACAAGTTCGTCGTTCCAAGGCTCAATAAATTCCAAACACAAAATGGTCACGTAAACTCGATAATCGATCTCCAAAAACGAATTGCAACCTGCTCATCCCCGCATGAGTTCGTGAAAACTGACCTCAACTATAAAGACGAACGCCGTGCGAATATTCTTGTTGCGGTTGTCGATTGGCTCGCAACCATTAGCGGCACGGGTTCAACTGAAAGCCAAGTAACAAAACTGGAGAGTTGGGCCAAAACTGCACATCCAAAAGGTCATGTAGCTCTGCACATTCGCGGCTTTGGGCTGGCCGGATTTCAGTACCTTCGGATGCTGTTCGGGGCGGACACGACAAAACCAGATATTCATATTTGTAGGTTTGTCGAATTGCACATCGGGCGTCGCGTATCGCCGGTTGAAGCATTGGAGATGCTTGAGACGGCAACCTCCGAGACGGGAGTGTCGCTTCGCGACTTAGACGCGACTGTATGGGAAAATGGTGCTCGCAAAGCTACGAACAAGGCTTGCTGAGATTAAAGACAGCAAAAGCCCCCGCCACCATGGCCGTGCGGGACACGCCCTGACCCCGCACTCACAGAGGCCGTCGTGCCGATCTCAACCCGACACGGCGGCTTTATCGTCGGCGAGCCGGTGGTCGCAAGCGACCCCGGAAAGGAATGATCTCTGCGGAGTGTTGTGGCCGGCGGCCCGCGTGCCCGTGATGAACGCCCGGCGGGTCCTGATCATCGTCATCAGGTAGAACGGCGCGCCGGGCGCGGAGCA
>CAWEYJ010000023.1:0-130356 GCA_963813165.1 uncultured Pseudomonadota bacterium
TGGTGACGAAACTGCGCGCAGCCGGTGCCATCATCATCGGCAAAACCAACATGCACGAACTGGCCTTCGGCATTTCCGGCTACAACACGGCATTCAAGACCGGCACCGAATTCGGGGTCCGCAACGCTTACGATACGGCGAAGATTGCCGGCGGGTCTTCGTCGGGCAATGCCGCGGCGATCGCCGCGCGCATCATTCCGGCGGCGATCGGGACGGATACCGGTGGATCGGTGCGTGTTCCCTGCGCGCTCAACGGTTGCGCGTCGCTGCGGCCTACCGTCGGACGCTATCCGCAGGCCGGCATCGCTCCGATTTCCCACACCCGCGATACGGCGGGGGCGATGGCGGGATCGATTGCCGATGTTGTGCTGCTCGATCGCATCGTCACCGACCAATCGCCGATCGAGGCCGCCGACTTGAAAGGCGTGCGGCTCGGCGTCGTCGCCGCGACGATGGCGAACCTCGATCGCGACACCGCGGCGGCGATCGCCGCAGCGCATGAGAAATTGAAGGCGGCCGGCGTGACGATCGTCGACGTCGAAATGCCTGACCTGATGGAACTGAACGGACAGGTTGGTTTTCCAGTCGCGCTTTACGAGGCCTATGACGATATGGTCGCCTATCTCAAACGCGGCGCGAAAATATCGATCGAGGAGTTGGCAAGGGACATCGCCAGTCCCGACGTCAAGGGGACCTATGAGGGCCTGGTGATTCCGCGCAAACTGCCGGGCCCGGACAATACGGTCGTGGATGCGAAGCCGGCTTATGAGGCGGCGATCAAGACCGCGCGCCCGGCCCTGCAACGGCTTTATCGCGACACCTTTGCGAACAACCGTCTCGACGCGATCGTATTTCCCACGGTGCCGAAGGTGGCGATCGCTTCCAATCCCGACTCAAGCGATCTGTCGAATTTCGTCGTGTACATTCAGAACACCGACCCCGGCAGCAATGCCGGCATCCCTGGTCTTCAGATACCGATTGCATTGGGTGCAACCAGCGGATTGCCTGTTGGCATGGAACTGGACGGTCCGGCCGGCAGCGATCGCCGGCTGCTTTCGATCGGTCTCGCGCTGGAAGAACTATTTGGGCGAATGCCGCCGCCGGCCAAACTTTAGCAACCGCGGCATGAAGTTAAGCAATGAATATTGTCAGCCCGCAAAAGCTGGAGATCGCAGTCGGGAAGGCGGCAATGGTCTCCGCGCTTCTGATCCGCCCCACCCCGGCGCGCGCCTGTTTTGTGTTTGCCCATGGGGCAGGTGCGGGGATGACCCATTCCTTCATGGAGAAGGTCGCAGCGGATCTTGGCGAACGCGGCGTGGCGACGTTGCGCTATCAATTTCCGTATATGGAAAAGTCGAGCCGTCGGCCTGACCCGCCGGCGCTGGCGCATGCCGCCGTGCGAGCCGCGGTGGCGGAAGCCGGCCGATGCTGCCCGGGCCTCATCCTGATTGCGGGCGGTAAATCGTTCGGCGGCCGCATGACATCGCAGGCGCAAGCGCTTGAGCCGCTGGCCGGCGTCCATGGATTGGCCTTCCTGGGCTTTCCGCTGCATCCGGCGGGCAAGCCGTCTGCTGATCGGGCGAAGCATCTGTCCGATGTGCATGTTCCGATGCTGTTTGTGCAAGGCACCCGCGATAATCTGGCTGAGGTGAAGCTGCTCGAACCCGTCGTCAAAAGCCTCGGGCCGTCGGCGTCGCTGCATTGGGTGGCGGAGGCCGATCATTCCTTCCATGTGCTGGCGCGCTCGGGGCGCAATGACGGAGAGGTGATGCGTGAAATTCTGGACGCGGTTGCAGGCTGGATCGAAGCGATCGAGGCAAAGGGTGCAGCGTCCTGAATTCGTGATTGATCTGATGCTTTCATCGGCTCCTTGACGGGATAGCTAAAGCCTCCGACCCCGGGCATGATCGCCCGCTGATAATCCAGGAACCTCAATTGTCTCGCAAAACCATCGAAGAGCCCGCGCGACGGGTGCCGCTCTATGGCGAGTATGAAGTCGCCGTGCTCGGTGGCGGACCCGCCGGGATTGCGGCAGCTGTGGCGGCTGCACGCGCCGGCCGGCGCACGCTGCTGATCGAGCGCTATGGATTCCTTGGCGGCATGGGCACGGCGGCGGGTGTGACGAATTTCTGCGGGCTGCATGCCAATGTTCATGGTGAGATGCATCGGGTGGTGCAGGGCATCGCTTCCGACCTGCTCGGGCGCATCGATCGTCTCGGTGGACTCAACGCGCCGCATCTTATCTTGGGGAAAATCCTGGCGCAGGCCTATGACACCGCGGCCTACAAGATCGCGGCCGATGATCTGCTCTTAAGCCACAAGGTCGATATTCTGTTTCACGCGCTCGGCGCCGGCGTGGTGATGCAGGGGGCAAACCGCATTCACGCGCTGATGGTCGAGACCAAGGCCGGGCGTCAGGCGATAGCCGCCGGCATTTTCATCGATTGCTCCGGCGATGGTGATCTTGCGGCCTGGGCCGGCGCGCGCTTCGAGGTCGGCGACAATGCCGGCAGTATGCTCTATCCGTCGATGATGTTCCGCCTCAACGGCATCGATCCCAAGAAGGCCGGCGACGCCTGGCGGACCATTCCGGCGCTGATGGAAAAGGCCGAAGCGAGCGGCACCCATCACTTCCCGCGCAAGGCCGCGATCGTGCGGCCGCAGCGCTCGCCGATCGAGTGGCGGGTCAATTTCACCCAGCTGGCGCGCGAGGATGGCGCCGCGATCAACGGCCTTGAGCCCGACGACCTGACACGCGGCGAAATCGAGGGGCGCCGCCAGGCCGTCAACGCCTTCGATTTCCTGCGCACCGTGCCGGGGTTCGAGAAATCCTACATCGTCGATCTGCCGCCGCAGCTCGGCATCCGCGAGACCCGGCGTATCGTCGGCGGCTACATGCTCTCGGGCGAGGACGTGCTCGGCTGCGCCTCGTTCGACGACTCCATCGGCGTCAACGGCTGGCCGATGGAATCCCATGTCGCGGGCGACGTGATCTTCAAATTCCCGCCGATCCCGGAATCGCGCGGCTTCAATGAGCTGCCGTATCGCATGCTGGTCCCCCAAGGCGTCGACAATCTGCTGGTGGCCGGGCGTTGCGCCTCGATGACCCATGATGGCCAGTCGGCGGCGCGCGTCTCCGGCGCCTGCTTTGCGATGGGCGAGGCCGCCGGGTCTGCCGCGGCGCTGGCGCTTGGCGGCAATACCATGCCGCGCGATATCGCGGTCGACAAACTGCATGCGCAATTGAAACTGCAGGGGGCCTTTCTCGGGCGGGATCAGGCGATCCCTGCGGGCCTTTAATACGGACGGAGGAAACGGAATGGTGCAGCACGATCGCGCGCCCAAAGTCTGGGCGGGATGTGCGCGGGGGGCGTTCGCGGGTCTGCTGGCGCTGGCGGGGCTGGCTGCATCGCCCGGTGCGCGGAGCGATGAACTGCTGAAAGCCAAGGTCGGCGTGCTCCGGCTGTCGTCGTCGGCGCCGGTGTTCATCGCGCAGGACAAGGGCTATTTCCGCGATGAGGGCCTCGATATTGAGCTGAAATTCTTCGATGCCGCGCAACCGATCGCGGTCGCGGCCACGTCCGGCGACATCGATTTCGGCGTAACGGCGTTCACCGCGGGGCTCTACAACCTCGCCGGCAAGGGCACGTTGAAGGTGATCGGCGGCATGAGCCGCGAGAAGGCGGGATATCCGCTGATCGGATATTTCGCTAGCAACAATGCCTATGCCGCGGGTCTCAAGACGCCCCGCGATCTCGCCGGCAAGCGCGTCGCAGTGACACAAATCGGCTCGAGCTTTCATTATTCGCTCGGCCTGCTGGCCGACAAATACGGATTCAAGCTCAGCGACGTGAAGGTGCTGCCGCTGCAATCGCTGTCGAATGCGGCAGCGGCCCTGAAAGGTGAAACCGTCGATGCCGCCCTGCTGCCGGTCTCGACCGCGCGGGCGCTGATCGATGCCGGCGGTGCGAAACTGTTGGGTTGGGTCGGCGACGAGACGCCGTGGCAATTGGGGGCGGTGTTCGCCTCGACCAGAACCTTGGCCGACAAGCCGCTGGTGACCAGATTTCTGGCGGCACTGGTTCGCGCCGACCGCGAATATCACGACGTGATTCTTGCCGCAGTCACGGATGGCAAGGCGCCGATCAACGAAAACACCAGACCGCTGCTCGAGATCATCGCGAAATACACCAACCTGCCGGTCGAACAGGTGGTCGGCAACTGCGCCTATATCGATCCCGAGGGCAAGCTCGACGTCAGCAATGTCGCCAACCAGATCGGCTGGTTGCAGGGACAGGGATTCGTCGACAAGGGATTTGCGGCCGACGCCATCCTTGCCAGGGACTATGTGAAGCCGGATTGATGTGACGATGGACCTGATCGCCGACCATATCAGTCACCGCTTCGACACGCTCGAGGTGCTCGACGACGTGTCGTTCACGGTCCGGTCGGGCGAGGTGGTCGCGATCGTCGGCCCCTCGGGTTGCGGCAAGAGCACGCTATTGTCGATACTCGGTGGCCTGCTGCGCCCAAGCGCGGGGTCGGCGGAATTGCGCGGTGCGCCGCCGCCAGCCAGCCTCAACCCGCTGACCTTCGTGTTTCAGGATTTTGCGCTGCTGCCGTGGTGCACGGTGGAGGCGAATGTCGAATTTCCGCTGATACATACGGGGCTGACGGTCAGCGAGCGCCGCGCGATCGTCGACGATGCCTTGCGCCGCACCAGCCTCTCCGATTTTCGCCGCACCTACCCCAAGCAATTGTCCGGCGGCATGCGGCAGCGTGTCGGCATCGCCCGCGCTCTGGCGGTGCGGCCCGCGATCCTCTTGATGGATGAGCCGCTGTCGGCGCTGGATTCGCAAACCCGCGAACTGCTGATGGAGGATTTTATCCGCCTGCTTGCCGACGCAGCGATGGGCGCGGTCTATGTCACGCACAATCTTGAGGAAGCGGTTCGGCTCGCCGACCGCATCGTGGTGCTGTCACGGCGGCCCGGACGGGTCCGCGAGGTCGTCACCATTCCGCTGACGCGCGCCGATCGCGGCGACATCCGGGCGCGCGGCCAGTTGCTCGCGCTGCAGAGCGATCTGTGGTCGCTCATCCGCGAGGAAGCGATCGATGCCGAGCGCGAGGTCCAGCATGCTTGACCCCTCGAAAACGACGCACGCCTCGCCGCCAACCGATCGCGAGGCCGAACCGCGGCCGGTCGAGTTTCGCGGCGGGGGTTTTGCCCCAAGGGCAGGCCGCCATGCCGGCTGGATGGCGCTCGCGCTGGTGATCGGCTTTTGGCAGTTGGCCGGCAGCATTGGCTGGATCAATCCCATATTCCTGCCGACGCCGTCCGCGATCGCGCGCGCGATCTATCAGCTCGCGGTCAGCGGCGCACTCTGGCATCATCTGTCCTATTCCCTGATGCGAATCGGCACGGGCTGGCTGCTGGGGACGATCGCCGGCGTGATCGTCGGTTTTGCCATCGGTCTTTCAGGTCTCGCGCGCGGCGTCGGCATCACCTTCATCTCGGCGCTGTTTCCGATTCCGAAGATCGCGTTGCTGCCGCTGTTGATCCTGTGGCTCGGCATCGGCGAACAGCCGAAGATCGCCACCATCGCGCTCGGCGTGTTCTTTTCCACCGCGATTTCGGTCTATAGCGGCGTCGATGCGGTGCCGCGCAACCTGATCCGGATGGCACAAAGCTTCAATGTGCCGTTTCACGCCATTGTGCGCCGGGTGATATGGCCGGGCGCGCTGCCGTCGATCCTCGCCGGTTTTCGTATCACCGCCTCGATCGCGCTGCTGCTGGTCGTGAGCGCCGAGATGATCGGCGCCGAATTCGGCATCGGCGCCTTTGTGTTGCAGGCCGGCAATCTGATGCAGACCGATCAACTGCTGGCCGGCGTCGTGATCCTGTCGGTGTTCGGTCTCGCGGTCGGACGCCTGATCAACTGGCTGGAAATCCGCCTGCTGCACTGGCGGTGATCTGCTCCCTCCCCCCTCGCGGGGGAGGGCTGGGGTGGGGGAGCCACAAACCCCCGCCGCCGGGAGACCCCCCATAGCCGAAGACCCCACCTCCCGCCCCCTCCCCGCAAGAGGAGGAGGGGAGAGAACCGCCTCCCAACTTAAAGGGCGTGCCGGTCCGGACGACTCGCGGAGGGTCCCTTCAGGCATTGCCTCGATCTTCGCGGAACAGGTCGAGCTTCTGCTGCACCGGGCGATCCGAGAAACTGAACAGCACGGAATCTTCGTCGGCTTCGTGGGTGACCCACTGCCAGCTCGGCACCACAAACAGGTCGCGCGGACCCCATTCGAAGGTTTGCTCGCCGATCCGCGAACGCCCCTTGCCTTCGATCGCGGCAAACACCGTGGCGTCGGTCGAACGATAACGTGCGGTCTTGAAACCCTTCGGCAGCAACTGGATGAAGGTGCCGATGGTCGGCATCGCAAAATCGCCGGTCTCGGGATTGGAGAATTTCAGTTTCAGCCCGTGGCAGGCGTCCCATTCGTCGCGCAGTTTGGCCTGCTCCAGCGCCTCACGGGTGTAGTGGTAGGGATAATTGAAAATCGGCGAGGTCTTCGAGGTGCGCTTGATGTCGACCGGCAGCAGATTGTGGCCGTAACGCGCGAAACTGTCGCCGGCGGGACGCGTGATCTTCTGCTGATCCTCATCCGATCCTTCCGCAAACGACGCATCGAGGAATTGCACCAGCGGAATGTCGAGCCCGTCCAGCCAGAACATCGGTTCGGAGGTCTCGTTGGAGTGGTCGTGCCAGGTCATGGACGGCGTGATGACGAAATCGCCGGGCTCCATCGCGGTGCGCTCGCCGTCGACCGCGGTAAACGCGCCTTTGCCTTCGAGCACGAAACGCAACGCCGACTGGCTGTGCCGGTGCGCCGGCGCGACATCACCCGGGATCACCATCTGCACGCCGGCAAACAGCGAGGTGGTGATTTTCGACTGACCGCGAAGCCCGGGATTTTCCAGCACCAGCACCCGCCGCTCGGCTTCCTTGGCGGTGATCAGCTTGCCGGCCTCGGTCATGTAGTCGCGGATGGCGTCGAATTTCCACAAATGCGGGCGGCAGGCGCTCTTCGGCTCCGGCGTGATCAGGTCGCCCATCACGTTCCACAGCGCCGAGAGATTTTCACCGTCGATCTTGCGATAGAACGCCTCGCGCTCCGGGGTCTTCTGTACGGCTTCCATGGCAGCCTCCCGTCGGTCTTATGGTTCGAATGATTGACAGCATACTTACAAAGTGGATAGCGTCAATGACGCAACACGAGAAAACGAAAGCCTTGAGGGAGGTTCCGATGAAGCTGCACGGCTATTTCCGCAGCAGCGCGTCCTACCGGGTCCGTATAGCCTTGAACCTGAAGGGTTTGAGCGCCGACCACCTGCCGCACCATCTGCGCAAGGGCGAGCAGCGCGATCCCGCCTATCTCGCGATCAATCCGCAAGGGCTGGTGCCGGCGCTGCAGGACGATCGCGGCGTGATCCTCACCCAGTCGCTGGCCATCATCGAATGGCTGGACGAGACCCATCCCGAACCGCCGCTGCTGCCGACCGATCCGCTGCGCCGCGCCAAGGTCCGCGCCTTTGCGATGGTGCTGGCCTGTGATACCCACCCGGTGCAGAATCTCAAGGTTCTGGCGCGGTTGCGCGAACTCGGTCTGTCCGATGAGCAAGTGACGGGCTGGGCGGCCTGGGCCAACCGCGAGGGCCTCACCGCCTGCGAAACATTGATCGCGAACGAGCCCGGGCCGTTCTGCTTCGGAGCCGCGCCGACCCTGGCCGATCTTTGCCTGGTGCCGCAGCTGGCCAATGCGCGGCGTTTCGGCGTCGATCTCGCCGCCTTTCCGCGCCTTTTGAAAGCCGAAACGGCTGCAAAAGACCTCAAGGCGTTCGCCGACGCCGCACCGGACCGGCAGCCCGATGCCGAATAAATCCGCCCCCATCACCATGGACGCGGTCTATACCGCGCCGGGCTATCTGTTTCGCCGGATGCAGCAGATCGCGGTGGCGATCTTCATGGAGGAATGCCGGGCCTACGACCTGACGCCGGTGCAATATGCCGCCCTGGTCGCGATCCGCACCCATCCCGGCATCGATGCCACCCGCCTCTCCGCCGTGATCGCCTTCGACCGGTCAACCCTCGGCAGCGTGATCGAGCGGCTGCTGGCCAAGCAATTGATCGAGCGAAAGCCGGCCGCCGAGGACAAGCGCGTCAAACTGCTGCATCTGACCAGATCAGGTGCGGCGTTGCTGCGCGATATCATGCCGTCGGTCGACCGCGCGCAGGTGCGGATGCTGCAGCCGCTGAAGCCAGCCGATCGCAAGACGCTGCTGGCGCTGCTGACCCAACTGGTCGATCTCAACAACGAGGCGTCGCGCGTGCCGTTGCGCGCCGAGGACGCGCTCGAGCATTTCAAGAAATCAGGCTGATGGGACCGGGATCAAGCGCGCGACCTGTCCTGATCGCGGGGGGAGGCATCGGCGGCCTCGCCACCGCACTCGGGCTGGCCCAAAAAGGCATCCGTTCGATCCTGCTTGAGAAAGCCTCGGCGCTCGGTGAGATCGGCGCCGGCATCCAGCTCGGACCCAACGCCTTCCATGCCTTCGACTATCTCGGCGTCGGCGAGGCGGCGCGCGGCATGGCTGTTTATGTCGATCAGCTGCGGTTGATGGATGCGCTGACGGCCGAAGAGATCTGCCATGTGGATTTGCGCGAGGCTTTCCGCGCGCGCTTTGGCAATCCCTATGCGGTGGTTCATCGCGGCGATCTGCATGGCGTCTTCCTGAAAGCCTGCCGGGACAACGATTTGATCGATCTGCGCGTGAGCAGCGAGGTACTCGGCTACGATCAGGACGGCGCGTCGGTGACGGCACGGCTTGCCTCCGGCGAGCGCATCACGGGATCGCTGCTGATCGGCGCCGACGGCCTGTGGTCGAATATCCGCAAATCCGTCATCGGCGACGGGCCGCCGCGGGTTTCCGGACACACCACCTATCGTTCGGTGATTCCGACCGAACAGATGCCGGAAGACCTGCGCTGGAACGCGGCGACGCTGTGGGCCGGCCCGAAATGCCACATCGTGCATTACCCGCTGTCAGGCTGGAAGGTGTTCAACCTCGTCGTCACCTACCACAATGACGCGCCGGAGCCGGTTGCCGGCAAGCCAGTCTCCGACGACGAGGTGATGCAGGGTTTTGCGCATGTGCATGCGCGCGCGCAGGCCATCATTCGCCACGGCAAGAACTGGCGGCTCTGGGTGTTGTGCGACCGCGACCCCAGCGAACGCTGGGTCGATGGCCGCGTCGCCTTGCTTGGCGACGCCGCGCACCCGATGATGCAGTATTTCGCGCAAGGCGCCTGCATGGCGCTGGAAGACGCGGTGTGCCTGTCGCACATGCTGGGCGCCTATCCGGACGATCCCGCCGCTGCGCTCCAGCGTTATGGTGCGCGGCGTTTCCCGCGCACCGCGCGCGTTCAACTGCTATCGCGCGCCATCGGCGAGCACATCTATCATCCCTCAGGCGAACACGCCCGCATCCGCAACGCCATCATGAGGGCGAAGACATCGGAAGATTATTATAACGATCTGGCGTGGTTGTATGGCGGCACTGGGCTGGCGGGGTAGGGGAAATCGTCACTGCGAGGAGCGAAAGCGACGAAGCAACCCAGCTTCCTCGGCTCTGCGGCGCATGCGTTAAGCTGGATTGCCTCGCTGCGCTCGCAATGACGGTCTCCGGGAATGCTACACCCTCAACAACGCCTGACGATCGATCTTGCCGGTGCCGGTCTTCGGCAATTCGTCGATGAAACGCACCTCGCGCGGATATTTGTAAGGCAGCAGCCTGGCTTTCACATAGTCCTGCAGCATTTTCGTCGCGTCGGTTGCATCGTAAGCACCGGCGTTCATCACCACGATCGCCTTCAGGGTCATGCGCCGGTCCGGCAATTCGACGGCGAACACCGCGCATTCCCGCACGTCTGGGTGCTCGGCGAGGCAAAGCTCGACCTCAAGCGGATACACCCATTGGCCGGAGATCTTGATCAGGTCGTCGGCGCGGCCGCGGAAGAAATGAAAACCATCGCTGTCGCGCACGAAGCGGTCGCCGGTGTAAATCCACCCTTCCTCGCGGATCGTTTCTGCTGATTTGTCAGGCCGGTTCCAGTACAGCGGCGTCGCGGAATCGCCGCGCACCCACAGGATGCCTTCTTCGTTATCGTCGACCTCGCGACCGTCAGTACCTCTAAGCGCAATTTCGTAGCCGGGAACGCGAAGGCCGGCGGCGCCGAGCTTTTTCCGGTCCGGCAGATTGGAAAGGTAGATGTGCAGTACTTCCGTGGACCCCAGTCCTTCGATGATTTCCAGCCCGGTGAGGGCCTTCCAGCCATGAAAGACATCCGCCGAAAGCACCTCGGCGGCGGACAGCGCCATTCGCAGCGAGGAAAAATCCGTCGCCGTGGCACCATCGGCCTTGGTCAGCGATGTGTAGAGGGTGGGCAATCCGAAAAACGCGGTGGGACGAAAGCGCTCGATCGCCTCGAAAATCGCCGCCGGCCTGGGCTGGCCCGGCAGCAGCAGGGTCGCGGCGCCCGCGGAAAACGGAAAGGTGATCGAGTTGCCGAAGCCGTAGGCGAAGAACATCTTCGGTACCGAAAAGCAGACGTCGTCGGGCTCCAGCTTCAGAACATGGCGTGCGAACGCGGCCTCGCTATAGGCCATATCGTGCTGCAGATGGACGATGCCCTTCGGGCGGCCGGTCGAGCCCGACGAATACATCCAGAACGCCATTTCGTTGCGGCGGGTGCCGGCTTCCGCCAGATCGCTGGAAAAACCCGGCAACCACGACTCTGCGGCAATCGCATTCGACGCGGCGTGACCGTCGGCCGCGCCGTTGACCGAGATCAGCGTGTGCAGGAGCGTATCCTGGCAGGCCTGCGCGTCGAAGCGCGAGCAGAACTCGGCATCGGCTACCGCAACGGCGGCGTCCGAATCCGATAGATAGAATTGCAGGAGGTCAGGGGGCGTCAGCGTATTGATCAAGAGCGGCACCAGCCCGGCGCGGACCGCGCCGAAAAACGCCGCCGGATAGGCCGGTGTGTCGTCGAGGAACAGCAGGATCCGGTCGCCGCGCTTTAATCCGAGCGACTGCAGGCCGTGTCCCCATCGGCATGCTTCGGCGCAAAGCTCGCCATAGCTGCGCGTTCCGGCGGGGCCGGTCAGCGCAAGCCTGTCGGCCCGGCCTTTCGACAGGTTGTCGAACAGAATGCGGCTGGCGTTGTATTGCTGCGGGATCGCAAAGCCGATCTCCAAAGCCCCCGGGCTATCGAGAGGGACCCGGTCGACGATCTCATGCGTTTCAGGTTTCGGCGACGTCATGCCTTGCTCCCGCCTTGCAGCAGGGGACGTCTCGACGCCTCATATCGTGCCATGAACGACGGCGACATCGCGCGCAGGCGCGCGTCGTCGATCCGGCCCGAGCGGGTGATGTAGCTGTAAGCGAAATCCATCAGGTCAAGCCGCATATGCTCGGGGAATTTTTCGTACCAGTCGGCGCTGGTGCGCGCCGCCGTGACCAATTTCTTCACGATCGGCTGGCGCTCGGTCTGGTAGCGATGGAGCGCTGCCGAAATGTTCGGCTCCGCCTCCAGTGCCTTGACCAGCGCGATCGCGTCCTCGATGGCGAGACGCGTGCCCGAGCCGATCGAGAAATGCGCCGAATGCAGCGCGTCGCCGATCAGCACTTTGTTTCCGCAGCACCAGCGCTCGTTCCAGATCCATGGGAAATTGCGCCACACCGATTTGTTCGACACCAGCGGATGCCCGTCGAGCGTCGATGCGAAGACGCGCTGGCAGATTTCCTTCGATTCCTCATCCGTCTTGTCGGCGAAACCATATCGCTGCCACGTCGCCATATCGCATTCGACCAGGAACGTGCTCATTGAAGCCGAATATCGATAGTGGTGCGCGTTGAAGGCGCCGAGGTCGGTCTCGACAAAGGTCTGCGACAGCGTCTCGAAGCGTTTGGTCGTGCCGTACCAGGCGAACTTATTGGCCGACCAGGACACCGACGCGCCGAATTCCTTCTCGAAGGTGCGTCGCACCAGCGAGTTCAGGCCATCGGCCGCGACGATCAGGTCGTACCCGGAAAGCTGATCCACCGACTCGATCGCCGTGTCGTATCGTGGCGTGACGCCGACCGAGCGAACCCGCTGTTGCAGGATCGTGAGCAGATCGAGCCGGCCGATCGAGGAGAAGCCGACGCCGTCGATCGCGACGCTCTCGCCGCGCAGGTTGAGGGTGATGTTCTTCCAGCTCTCCATCCGCGGCGCGATGGCGTCAACCGTGTCGGGGTCGTCGGCACGCAGGAATTCCAGCGCCTGTTCGGAGAACACCACGCCGAAGCCCCATGTGGCTCCGGCGGCATTCTGCTCAAACAGGTCGATATCCGCGTCCGGATGCCGCTTCTTCCACAGATAGGCAAAATAGAGGCCTCCGGGGCCTCCCCCGATCACGGCGATGCGCACTGTCCCCTCCCGATTGACAGTATACTGTTTATTTTATCCAGACTAGTTGCAGCCGGTCAATCGCGCCAGCGAAAAATATCCGGTGGTTTGGCTGTCCGCAGAATTTCTACGTTTTACTTTATCGCGCCGCGAACTGGCTCAGAACATCCGCGCATGCGGGTGAGAGGGAGGGTGCCTGCGCGGCCAGACATTGTATGACACGGCCACCGCCGGGTGGGACGCCGCTGCAAAGCGCGCGAACATCGCCGCCGCACGCCGACCTCAGGACGAAAAGCACCTCTCGGGGCCGCATCGGCCGCAGCACCAGCGCGGGCGCCGCGGCGGGTGCAGTTCCGGGACCGGCGGTTGTTGCATCCGTCGGAGCGCTACCAGCCGCAGGTGCCGCAGCATCGCCGCCCGCGGGTGTTGCGGCACCACCGGCCGAGCTGACCGCTGCCTGACAATTTGCCGAGAGGTTCGCCTTGTTCTTTTCCAGGCAGCTCAATGCCGCGGCGCCTCCGGTCGGCACGCCGGCGCAGTTTTGCTGATAATCGTTCCGGCACGCGCTTCGTATCGCGGCCGCCTGCGTACTGCTCGGCTTTTTGACCCGGGTGGTTGCCGCCGTCTTGGGAGCCGGAGGCGGATTGGAGGCCGGCGGCGGAGCCGCGGTCTCCGCGGAAGGCTTGGCTGTCGCGGCAGCCGGGGCCGACTCGGCCGGCGCGACTGGGGCCGTTTCCGCTTTGGGCGCAGCAGGGGCTTCGACGGCACGCACCGCTGTTTGGCAGCCCGATGAAAGGCTCGACATGTTGTGCTGCAGGCACTGCAGCGACGCCTTGCCGCCCGGCGGGACACTGGCGCAATGGGCCTGGTAGTCCGCGCGGCATTGGGATCGGATGGCGCTGCGCTGCGCATCGGTCGGGGCTTGCGAAAACGCCGGCGTCGCTGCCGCGAACAGGATGGCCGCTATCGGTGCCCAGAGCGCCGCCTCACGCCTCAACGTGTTGATCATTTGAATAAATCCTTCCTGCTGACGTTGGAGCCGCCGCTTCAATTGAAGTGAAGTTCTGAAAGGCTCGACAGAAGAATTTCGCGGGCGGGATCATTTTCTCTTTCGAGTTCCACCGCAAGCGGATTGTTGCTATCCTCGAATTGCGGAAAGCCTTCTCTAAACCGAGATGAATTGGGGGCACGGATAATGAAGCCGCCGCGTTCGCCGGCATGCGCCGGGCTGAATGGTCGCGTGAGGCAGGGAGCCATCGCCGTCTCCCATATGGCCTTCATCATATCGGCGTTCGCCGCGTTAAGCGGCTGCGAACAAAATAGTTTTGTGCCGCCGCCGCCGCCAAAGGTAGATGTCGGCCTGCCGGTACAGCAGAACGTCACGCGTTATCTCGAAGCCACCGGCAACACGGCGCCGATCCAGAGCGTCGATCTTGTGGCGCGCGTGCAGGGCGTATTGCAATCGATTAACTACAAGGACGGCAGCTTCGTGAAACAAGGCACGACGCTGTTCACGATCGAGCCCGAAACCTACAAGCTGAAACTGGAGCAGGCCCAGGCGGCGGAAGCAGGTTCGCAGGCATCGCTGAAGCAGGCCGAAGCCGACTACAAGCGTCAGGCCGAGCTGGTCACCAGGCAGGCCGTCTCGCAGGCGACCCTCGATACGTCTACGTCGTCACGCGATAACGCCCAGGCCAATCTGCAGCAGGCCCAGGCCAACACCAAGATCGCGGCGATCAATTACGGCTATACCGATGTTGTCGCACCATTCGACGGCATCGTCAGCGCGCACCTCGTCTCGGTCGGGGAGCTTGTCGGCGTGGCGTCGCCAACGCAGCTCGCGACTATCGTGCAGCTTGACCCGATTTACGTCAATTTCAACGTCAACGAACAGGATGTGCTGCGAATCCGGGCAGAAGCCAAACGGCGGGGACTGACGTCGAGCGATCTCACGCAGCTGTCGATCGAGGTCGGATTGCAGACCGAAAGCGGCTATCCGCACCGGGGCAAGCTCGACTATGCGGCGCCGACGATCAACCAGTCGACGGGAACGCTCGCGGTGCGCGGCGTTCTGCCGAATGCCGACCGCATATTGCTGCCCGGCTATTACGTTCGTGTCCGCGTTCCCTTCGATCAGCAGCAGAACGCGCTGCTTGTGCCTGATGTGGCGTTGGGCAGCGATCAGGCCGGACGCTATGTGCTGGTGGTGAACGGCGACAATGTCGTCGAGCAGCGCAAGGTGCGCGCCGGGCCAATCGAGGGCGACTTGCGCGTGATCGAAAGCGGCCTGAAGGCCGATGACCGTGTAGTCATCGCCGGGCTGCTGCGCGCCATTCCCGGTCAGAAGGTCGATCCGCAACTGCAGAAGATCGAAGCGCCGCCAGCATCGACCAAATAGGACCGGGCATGATTTCGAAATTCTTTATCGAGCGGCCGGTGCTTTCCAACGTCATCGCGATCCTGATGATCCTGATCGGTGGCGTGGCCATGTTCAGCCTTGCGGTCGCGCAATATCCCGATGTGGTGCCGCCGACCGTGCAGGTGACCACCCGCTATCCCGGCGCCAGCGCCAAGACCGTCATCGATACCGTCGCACTGCCGATCGAGCAGCAGGTCAATGGCGTCGAGGACATGCTTTACATGCAGTCCTACAGCGGCGCCGACGGCACCTACACACTCACGGTCACATTCAAGATCGGCACCGATCTCAACTTCGCGCAGGTGCTGGTGCAGAATCGCGTGTCGAGCGCGTTGTCGTCGTTGCCGCAATCGGTGCAGAACCAGGGCGTCACCGTGCAGAAGAAGTCGACGGCGATCCTGCTGTTCGTGACGCTGACATCGCCCAATGCGACTTACGACAGTCTTTTTCTCAGCAACTACGCCACGATCAACATCCGGGACGAACTGTCGCGGTTGCCGGGAGTCGGCAATGTCACCGTATTCGGCGCCGGCCAGTACTCGATGCGGGTTTGGCTCGATCCGAACAAGCTGCAAGTGCGCGGGCTGATGCCGCAGGACGTCATTCAGGCGATCCAGCAGCAGAGCCAGCAGGTGACCGCGGGCCAGGTCGGGATGCCGCCGACCCCTTCGGGCCAGGCGTTTCAATATACGCTCAACGTCAACGGCCGGCTCGACGACCCCGGCGAATTCCTCGATGTGATCGTCAAGACCGGCAACAATGGCGACGTCACCCGGGTGCGCGACGTCGGATCGGTCGAACTCGGCGCCCAGACCTACAGCCAGATATTCTCGCTCAACAAGAAACCGGCCACCGGCATCGGTATCTTCCAGTCGCCCGGCGCCAACGCGCTAGAGGTCGAGAAGGCGGTCGAGAAGAAGATGGCCGTGCTGGCGGCGCAATTCCCGCAGGACGTGAAATACGACACGCCGTTCGACACCACCAAATTCGTCTCGGCCTCGATCCACGAAGTCTACAAGACGCTGATCGAGGCGGGCTTTCTCGTTCTCGTGGTTATCGTGGTCTTTCTGCAGGACTGGCGGGCGATGCTGGTTCCGGCGACCACCGTGCCGGTGACGATTATCGGCGCGTTCGCGGCGATGGCGGCGCTTGGGTTCACCATCAACCTGTCGACGCTGTTTGCGATCGTGCTCTCGATCGGCATCGTGGTGGACGATGCCATCGTCGTCGTCGAGGGCGCGGCTCACAACATCGAAAAGGGAATGTCCGGCCACGATGCCGCGATCCGCGCGATGGACGAGCTGTTCGCGCCGATTATCGGGATCACGCTGGTGCTGATATCGGTGTTTCTGCCGGCGGCGTTCCTGCCGGGGCTGACCGGACGCATGTATGCGCAATTCGCGCTGGTGATCGCCGCGACCGCGCTGCTCAGCGCCGTCAACGCCGCCACGCTGAAGCCGACACAATGCGCGCTGTGGCTGCGCCCGCCCGTGCCGCTGGCCCAGCGCAACTGGTTCTACCGCGGTTTCAACTCGGTCTATGCCCGTATCGAGAAGGGCTATGCCGGGCTGATCGGCCGCATGGCCGCGCACAGCAATCTGTCGGTCGTCGTGGCGCTGATCCTGATCGGCATCGGCGGTTACGGCCTGTCGCGGGTACCAACCGGCTTTATTCCGATCGAGGATCAGGGTTACCTGCTCGCGGCGGTGCAGTTACCCGACGGCGCGTCGCTCGACCGCACCCAGCGCGTGCTCGACCAGGTCAGCGAACTGGCGGGCAAGACGCCCGGAGTCAATCAGGTCATCAGCATTGCCGGCATCTCGGCGCTCGACAACAGTTCGAGCCTGGCCAATGGCGGTGTTGCCTATTTGATTTTGAAGGATTGGAGCGAGCGCGGCGCCGGCGAGGATCTGCGTTCACTGGTGGTGGGATTGAACCAGGAGATGGCGGCCATACCGGAAGCGCGAGTCATCGTGCTGCCGCCGCCGCCGATCCAGGGCATCGGAAATGCCGCGGGCTTCGCCATGCAGGTCGAACTGCGCGACGGCAATTCCGATTTCGGCAAACTGCAGGCCATTACCGGTGCCATCGTCGCCAACGCGCAGACGCAAAGCGCGTTGCAGCGCGTCAGTTCGCCGTTCCGTTCGATGGTGCCGCAGTTTGACGTCGAGGTCGACCGGATCAAGACGCAGACCCTGCACGTCACGACCGATCAGGTGTTCTCGACACTGGCCTCGTATCTGGGCTCGTCCTACGTCAACCAGTTCACCAAGTTCGGCCGCACCTTCCAGGTCTATGCCCAGGCGGAGTCGCAATTTCGCCTGACGACGCGGGATATCGAAAAACTGATGGTGCGCAACCAGAACGGCGACATGATCCCGCTCGGTACGTTGGCGACCATCACGCCGTCGGTCGGGCCTTCGCTGATCAGCCTGTACAATCTTTATCCGTCTTCGACGGTTATTGGCCTGCCGGCCCAGGGCTACAGCTCCGGCCAGTCGATGGCGCTGATGGACGAGATCGCCGCCAGGACCCTCCCGCCCGGCACGGGCTACGAATGGACGGCGATGTCGTACCAGGAGAAGGCGGTCGGCAACCAGATCTACTACGTGTTCGGTCTTGCTCTGTTGCTGGTCTATCTGGTGCTGGCCGGGCAATATGAAAGCTGGTACGCGCCGATCTCCGTGATCCTGGCGGTGCCGCTGTCATTGCTCGGGCCGATGGCCGTACTGACGGGGCTGCGGATCGAGAACAACCTCTATACGCAAATCGGACTGATACTGCTGATCGCGCTGTCGGCCAAGAACGCCATTCTGATTGTCGAAGTCGCGCTCGAACTTCACGTTCGCGACCGCAAGCCGCTGCTGGAATCGGCGATCGAGGCGGCGCGGGCGCGGTTCCGGCCGATCCTGATGACATCGTTCGCCTTCATCCTCGGCGTGGCGCCACTGGTGGTCGCCAGCGGCGCCGGCGCCAGCGCCCGCAAGTCGATCGGCATCACGGTATTCTCCGGCATGATCGCCTCGACCTGCCTCGCGGTGCTGTTCGTCCCGACGTTCTTTGTCGTGGTGCAGCGATTCGAGAACTGGCTCGCGGAGCGAAAGACCAAGAAAGCCGGCCCGCAGACGAGCCCGCAGGCGCCGAGCGTTACATCCTAACAGGATGGGACGGAAAGCGGGGCCCGCGAGAAGTGCGCGTTTGCCCGCTTTGCGCCTACAGCTTCACCATCCGCTTGCCGCGGTTCTCGCCGGCCAATAGTCCAATCAGGGCCTTCGGCGTATTCTCCAAGCCATCGATGATGTCTTCCTGGACTTTCAGCTTGCCCGAGGCGACCCAAGATTGCAGGTCGCTCAATGCCTCGTCGCGCTGATCCATGAAGTCCATCACGATAAAGCCCTGCATGATAAGCCGCTTCACCACGATCAGGCCGGGTACGCCGCGCGGCCCGGTCGCCGACGGCACGCCGTCATATTGCGAGATCGCCCCGCAGCAGGCGATGCGGCCGCGATTGTTCATTTGCGACAGGCAGGCTTCCAGAATATCGCCGCCGACATTGTCGAAATAGACATCGATGCCTTTCGGCGCCGCGGCCTTCAGGGCCTTGAACATCGCGCCGTCCTTGTAGTCGACCGCGGCATCGAAGCCGAGTTCGCGGGTCAACCACTGGCACTTGTCCTTGCCGCCGGCGATGCCGACGACATGACAGCCCTTGATCTTGGCAATCTGGCCGACGATCGATCCAACCGAGCCGGCAGCAGCCGAGACCACGACGGTCTCGCCAGCCTTCGGTTTCCCGACATCGAGCAGGCCGAAATAGGCGGTGAGACCCGCAATGCCGTACACGCTCAACAAATGCGTCATCGGCTCGAGACGTGGCATCTTGGTTAGATGCTTTGCGGGCACGGCCGCATAGTCCTGCCAGCCGGTATCGCCGAACACGATGTCACCGGCCGCGAGGCCCGGCGCTTTCGATGACACGACCTCGGCGATGCCGCCGCCGGCCATCACCGTATTGGGCTCGACCGCCGCGCGATAGGTCGCGCCGTGCATCCAGGCGCGGTTGGCGGCATCCAGCGAAATGTAGCGCACCCGCAGCAACACCTCGCCGTCTTTTGGCTCCGGGATGGCGGCCTTGGACATCTTGAAATGCTCCGGTCCAAGCTTCCCGGCCGGCTTCTCGACCAGCAAAATCTGACGATTGACGGTGTCGTTCATGGGTCCCTCCCGAATATTGGTTGCCGATGCCGGAGGGCGCCCAGAAAACACCCAGCCGCACACCTTGTGCGCTGCCGGCGACGCTAGTCGGCGGGCGGCCATTCCACAACGGGAACAAGTGGCAAACGTGGCGATGTCCAGGGCGTGTTGTAAGGTGCCAAAGCCAAATCTCCGGTGTTGAAGGCGCATCGAATGACGACCGTATCGCTGACCTTGTCACAGGTCTTCGAATTCGCCCTGAAGGCCTACCAGGCGGGAAAGCTCACAGAGGCCGAACAGCTGTGTCTCAAAATCTTGTCCGCTGACCCTGATTCGGCGCCCACCCTGAATCTCCTGGCGGTCATCAACGGCGCTTTTGGCCGGAACGACGCAGCACTTTCCAACTACCGATCGCGCGCTGTCGCTGCGGCCGGACTTCATCGAGGCGTTGAACAATCGCGGTGCCGTGCTGAAGGCGATGAGACGGTTCGACGAGGCGCTGGAAAGCTACGACCGCGCGCTTCGTTTGCAGCCGGAACATGTTGCGGTACTGAACAATCGTGCGGGCGTGCTGCACGCCATGAAGCGGCATGACGAGGCGCTTGCGAGTTACGACCGCGCGCTTGGCCTGCGGCCGGACTATGCCGAAGCGCTCAACAATCGCGGCATCACCTTGCAGGCGCTGGGGCGACACGACGAAGCGCTCGTGAGTTACGACAAGGTGCTCGCCCTGCGGCCCGACTTCGTTGAAGCGCTGGTCAATCGCGGCATCGCGCATTATGAGCTGAAACGTTTCGGCGATGCGCTCGCGGATTACGACCGCGCCATCGCCTTGCGGCCAGATAATGCCGATGCCCTCGTCAATCGCGGAAACGCGCTTGGCAAACTGCAGCGACACGAGGACGCGCTGGCGAGCTATGATGATGCGCTCAAGCTGCAGCCGGCTCACATCGACGCGCACTACAATTGCGGCCTTGCCTTGCACAAACTCGAGCGGTTCGGCGAGGCGTTGGCGAGTTATGACCGAGCGCTGTCCTTGCATCCGGAGCATGCTGAGGCGCTGACCGGTCGGGGCGTCACGCTGCATGATCTCAGGCAGCATGACGAAGCGCTGAAGAGTTACGACCGGGCGCTTGCATTACGGCCGGATCACGTCGAGGCGCTGGTCAATCGCGGCGTCGCGCTGCACGAGCTAAAGCAGTCCGCCGAGGCGCTGAACAGCTACGATCACGCGCTCGCGATGGAGCCGAACAATGTCGAGGCGCTGACCAATCGCGGGGTCGCCTTGCATGATCTCGGACGATACGGCGAAGCGCTGGCAAGCCATGGGCGCGCGCTTGCGGTGCAACCGGACCATGCTGTCGCGCTCAGCAATCGCGGTATCGCGCTGCACCGGCTTGGGCAACTCGACGAGGCGCTGGCGAGTTATGATCGCGCACTTGCTTTGCAGCCGGATTATGCCGATGCGCTCGTCAATCGCGGGGTCACGCTGCATGATCTGAAGCGGTTTGACGAGGCGCTGGCGAGCTACGATCGCGCCACGGGCTTGCAGCCCGGCCATGCCGACGGGCATTTTTTCGGCAGCATGTCGCGGCTTCTGACCGGCGATTTCGACCGGGGCTGGATTGCATATGAGTGGCGCCGCAAGGGTGCGTCCACGGGACCTTCGAGACGCGATTTCCCGCAACCGCTCTGGCTTGGAGGCAAGGAGATCGCCGACAAGACCATTCTGCTTCACAGCGAGCAGGGATTTGGCGACACCATTCAATTCTGCCGCTATGCGCCGCTGGTCGCAGCACGTGGCGCCCGCGTTGTTCTGGAAGTCGAGGAACCGCTTCAGGGCCTCTTGACCGACCTTGGCGGCACGTCACGGGTCATAGCCAAAGGCAATCTGCTGCCTGATTTCGATTTGCAATGTCCTCTTCTCAGCCTGCCATTGGCTTTCACGACACAGCTTGAAACAATTCCGTCCACCATGTCCTATCTGCGCGCGCCCGATCAGGCCGTGCTGAAATGGAGCGCTCGGCTTCCGCCGAAACATCGCCCGAGGATCGGAATAGCCTGGGCAGGCAATGCGAAACACATCAGGGATCGCGAGCGGTCGATCGTTCTCAGCAACCTGCGGCCGCTCCTCGACGCCGATGCCACGTTCGTCAGCCTGCAAAAAGAGGTTCGCGCTGCGGACATGGAGGCGCTTCAAAAGAGTTCCAACATCATCCATTTCGGCCACGAACTCGAAGGGTTTTCCGACACCGCCGCGCTGATATCGCATCTGGATCTCGTGATATCGGTCGACACCGCTATCGCGCACCTTGCGGGTGCATTGGGAAAGCCGGTCTGGATATTGCTGACGCATGTGCCCGATTGGCGCTGGCTGCTCGATCGGGACGACAGCCCGTGGTATCCGACCGCGCGTCTGTTCCGCCAGAATGAGACCCGCCAATGGGATAGCGTAATAACCCGTGTTCGCGATGCGCTGCTCAAATTCGTCCAAAGCAACTGACGGCGGTCCAGCGCGGCGAAAGCGCCTGCTTTCGCTCTGGAAAACTCAGAAAAAATCCAGGTCCAGCGCGCGTCCGCCCCGGGCGACGGTCGCGTATTCGACCGCCAGGAATAATCCGCCGGCCACATAGATTTTCTGTTTTCGCGATGTGGCGAGCATCTGGCTGATGCTGACCGCGTCCTCGATGGTGGCGGCGATCTGAACGCTTGCGGCCGGATTGGCTTTTTGGACCGAGGCCGCGATACTCGACGCCTTCGCACCCTTGTGGCGCGCCGCGGTGCATATGATGGTGTCGAATGACGGCGCCAGCAAAGCAACAATCTCGTCGGCCTTCTTGTCGAAGGAAATGCCGATCACGAGGATCCAGTTGTCCGCGCCATGCATCGTCTTGAGGCTCGCGAGCGATTGGCGGATGCCGTCCGGGGTATGGCCGACATCGATCACGGTCAGCGGTTCCTGTCGAATCACCTCCATGCGTCCGGGCCAGCGCGCGGCGCGGAGGCCCGATCTCACGGCGGCTTCGGTTTTGGCAGAGGGCTCTCCAGGCCGCGTCCGTCGCAGCCAGAGCAGGAACAGGGTGACCGCGATGGCTGCATTGCTGATTTGGAACGCGCCCGGCAAATTCGTTTCGAGGAAGCGAAAATCGTAGTCCTCGAACTGTAGGTCGAAGTGCTGTCCGGCTGCCGAGATAAATTCGTTGCCGATCGCGATCTGTTCGCGGACAAACAGGGTCGTCACTTCGCGATAGCGATTATATTCGATGATGTGCGGCCGCAGGCTCCGGCAATTTTCGCCGTAGACAATCGTGCCTCGGGCGGCACAGGCGTCGCTTTTGTCGGACACGATCAATTCCAGCGAATGGCCGAGCAATTCGACATGCTCGTAATCAACCGAGGTCACGCAGGTGCAGAGCGCGCCGACCAGACGTACCGGGTCGTAACGGCCGCCGATGCCGGCTTCGAACACGGCGAAATCACACTCGCTCTCCTGAAAATACAGGCAAGCCAGCGCGAACATGGCCTCAAAGGCTCCGAATTTTTCATTCCGCCGTCGTGAGAGCTGAGCGATGGCGGCTTCGATCCGCACCTTCAGGCGCGCCAAGGCTTCGTCGCCAATCGGTTCGCCATCAACCCGAAACCGCTCGTTGAAGCGGTGCAGATGCGGGGAGGTAAACAATCCGGTCCGCAAGCCATAGGCGTGGGCGATGCCGGCGCAGAACGCAGCCGTGCTGCCCTTGCCGTTAGACCCCGCCACCACCGCCGACACGCGCCGCAGCCTTGCGCGATCCACCGCGATGGCGTCGAGCAGATCGGCCGTCCGTGCCAGGCCAACGCCATCACCGTATTTCGGAAGGTCAAACACCTAAGTGCCTCTGCATTTCGAAGGTTTTGGGCGAGCTTGCGGCAATTGCTTTGGGAATTTCACCCCGATCGCGCCAGTAGTCCCATGGCGGAAAATGTGTGATGCCAGATTTTCAGGATCAGGTCGCTGCGGCCGGATTGCTCCAGCAGCCGGATCGACGGGCTCGAATTCACCTCGATCACCCGTATGGCATCCGGATCGCCGCCGATACCGGTGAATGTGTCCACGGCCGCGAGCCGAAGGCCGAGCGCGCGAACTGCCTTCCTCGCCTGGGCGAGTACCGCATCGGAACGGGGAGCTTCAAGGACCATGGTGCCTCCCGCGCTCAGATTCATCCGGCCGGGAATTTCCCAACGTTCGCCCTTGGGCAGCACGACATCGGGCGAGGCGTCACGGTCCATTGTCGCGGCAGCCGGCGAGAGGCCGCGGGATTGCAAGCTTGCGTCGTGCGCGGCCAGCAGATCCCGGATTGGGCGCACGCCATCGCCCCAAACAGCCGGCGGATATTTCCGCGCCGTGTAAAGGACCTCGTCATCCAGCACAAAAACCCTGTATTCGGTTCCCGCGGCAAGCGGCTGGATCAATATCGAATCGTAGTATCGCGAAACCTCATCGAGATATCGAAGCAACGAGGCTTCGCCATGAATGGCCTCTGCGAAATCGCCACGCGATCCAGCTAGGGGTTTGGCAAAGGCCGTTGCACCCAATTTCCTGAAATACTCGAGCGCCGCATCGCGCTCATGGCCCGCGGCGCGAAGGGCGCGATGCCGCTCATGCAGGAAGAAATATTCGCCGCCCAGTGTCGGTACACCGGCGCTTTCAAGGATCGTATTGGTAAAATATTTGTCGGTCGCCAGCGACGACGCGGTGGCGTTATTTTGCGGATACCATGAACACCGTCCGGCGCCGAAATAAATGCTTTTGGCCGCAGAACTGACGCTGAAGACAAGCCCGCTTCCACCATCGATGTCTCGAAACGCAAGTCCGAATTCGGAGCAGGCATATTCCGCATACACCGATTGGTCCGGATAGCTGCCCGGTTTTCCCGATCGAAATTCTCTCAAGTCTGGCATGCGCTATCCGCGATCCCGTGTTCGAATTCGAGGCAAATTAACTGCCAGAACGCCGCCGATTTGAGCAAGTTAATTGCGTGCGAGGCGCGTTGCGATGATCATGCGCCGAAACCATTTTACGAAATAAATCGACGGCCATTCTAAATCCTCAATTGCGCGTCAACGCCTGTTGACTATCTCTGATATTGCGATAGGTCACACGCTAAATCGTCAATCGTTTCAGGGGTTTTCGCTGGTTTGAAGCCCGCACGACGCGATTGTTCTACATCCTGGCATCTGGAAAAACCAAAACACATGAGCGCCTTCCATAGAGAGAAAGTTCTTTCCGTCCGGCACTGGACCGATACGCTTTTCAGCTTCACCGCCACCCGAAATTCCGGCTTTCGATTCCTGAACGGGCAGTTCGCGATGATCGGCCTCGAGGTCGATGGCCGTCCGCTGCTGCGCGCCTACAGCATGGCGAGCGCCAATCACGAGGAAGCCCTCGAATTTTTCAGCATCAAGGTCGCCGACGGTCCGCTGACCTCGAGACTTCAGCAGATCAAGCAGGGTGACACCATTCTGGTCGGGCGCAAGGCAACCGGCACGCTGATTGCCGACAATCTGATTCCGGGTAAACGCCTGCTGTTGCTGTCGACCGGAACCGGCTTGGCGCCGTTCGCCAGCCTGATCAAGGACCCCGAGGTGTACGAGCGGTTTGAAACCATCGTGCTGGTGCACGGTTGCCGGCAAGTGTCCGAACTGGCCTACGGCGAAGAGCTGGTGGCGAAGTTGAGAGACGACGAATTTCTCGGGCCGCTATTGACCGAGAAGCTTCTGTATTATCCGACCGTCACCCGCGAGCCGTTCCGCAACCGCGGCCGCATCACCGATCTGATCACGTCGGAGCAATTGTTCAACGACATCGGTTTGCCGTCGCTGGACCTCGAAACCGACCGGATCATGATGTGCGGCAGCCCGGGCATGCTCGAAGAACTGCGCCAGACCTTTGAGGCACGTGGTTTTCTCGAAGGCAGCCACAGCGAGCCCGGTCATTTCGTGATCGAAAAGGCGTTTGTCGAACGCTGACCTGCGTGTCCCGGACGCGGTGCAACGCCTGTTTGGCGGTGCGCTGCAGAGCCGGGACCCAGACTTCGCCGGTGCCGGTTGACCCCCGGCAAGAACAACCTCTCTCCGCAACAAACATTGTTGATAGCACCGTGCGTCCGCGGGCTGCTATAGATGCGGCCGAACGTCGTGTGGCTGATCGTCCACGCATCGACAGCTGGGAGCGATCGAGGCTTGTCCGTACCCAAACATGCCGGGCCTGCGAAAACGGCCTTCGTATTCGCAGGCGGAGGGAGCTTTGGCGCCATTCAGGTGGGCATGATGCACTCGCTCGCCGCCCACGAAATTTCCGCCGATATGGTGGTGGGCTCCAGCGTCGGCGCCTTGAACGGCGCTTACTATGCGGGGGATCCCTCGCTGAACGGTGTGTTGCAACTGGAAGCCATCTGGCGCGGGCTGACGCGCCACGACGTCTTCCCGATCACGTGGCGCACCCTGCTCGGATTTATCCGGCACCGGGATTTCCTGATCCCGCACGACGGGATTCAAAAGCTGGTAGACGATAATCTGCCCTATCGCAATCTGCAGGATGCAAAGCTCCCGGTTCATATCGTCACCACCGATATCGTCTCGGGCAACAGCGTCGTGCTGTCGGAGGGTTCGGCCGCTCAGGCCATCATCGCCTCTACGGCGATCCCCGGAGCTTTCGCGCCGGTCCGCTACAAGGATTTTTATTTGGCCGACGGCGCGATCTCGAGCAACACACCGATCAAGGTCGCGGTCGCAAAGGGCGCGAACCGCCTGATCATTCTGCCGACAGGATATGCTTGTTCAACGCGCACGCCTCCGACCGGCGCGGTCGCAAATGCGCTGCATGCGCTGACGCTCCTGATCGCGCGGCAATTGGTCAGCGAGTTGGAAGACATCGACCCGAGTATCGAATATTTCGTGGTGCCGCCTTTATGTCCGCTGATGGGATCGCCTTATGACTTCTCGCGAACCGGCGATCATATCGAACGCGCGATCCGGAGTACCGACGCCTGGCTCGCCCAGAACGGCCTGCAGAAAAGCGAGATTCCCGACGAGATGCGCCCGCACGCACACTAGGCCATTCGAGGTCCGGGCCGCATTACGTTGCACTGCAAAAAAGGCCGTACGGAGAGGTCGCTCAGTGCCGGATGGATTGCTTTCCGGCGATCGGATTCGATAGCCTCGCCGCCGTGCGCTGTCATACCGGTGACCCGCGCGCCGGATATCGTGTACAGGTTGTTCGGATGATCTGGATTAGGCTGCGGCCGACAAGAAATAATACGGCAGAATCTGCCCGAGGGGTCCCATGGAAACGTTGATGCTTCCGTTCTCGCCACGCTTCATCGTTCTTACGATTTGCAGCGTCGTCACGGCATTGCTTCTCGGTATCGGGATCGTCGATCACAAGGTGTTCGATCTGGTTCTGATCCCGATCCTTATTTTCGGCGCCCTCACGCTGCTCGGCATTCGCGATCTCACGCAAAAGAGCCACGCGGTTCTGCGGAACTACCCCATCTCGGCGCATCTGCGCTTTCTGCTGGAAGAGATCAGGCCGGAGATGCGGCAGTACTTCTTCGAGAGCGAGAAGGACGGCATGCCGTTCAGCCGCGATACCCGCGCCGTCATCTATCAGCGTGCGAAGATGGTGCTCGACAAGCGGCCGTTTGGCACCCAGGAGGACGTCTATCGCGAGGGCTATGAATGGATGCACCATTCGGTGGCGCCGAAGCCGCATGCCGACGAGGAATTTCGCGTCACCATCGGCGGTCCGGATTGCGCCCGGCCGTACTCGGCATCGGTATTCAATATCTCGGCGATGAGCTTTGGCGCGCTCAGCCCCAACGCGGTGCGCGCATTGAACGCGGGCGCCAAGAAGGGTGGCTTCGCACATGATACCGGCGAGGGCGGCGTCAGTCCCTATCATCGCGAGAACGGCGGCGATCTGATCTGGGAGATCGGCTCCGGATATTTCGGCTGCCGCCATCGCGACGGCTCCTTCAATCCGGAAGAATTCGCGCGGGTCGCGTCCGACGACCAGATCAAGATGGTCGAACTCAAGGTCAGCCAGGGCGCCAAGCCCGGACACGGCGGCGTGCTCCCGGCGGCGAAGGTGTCCGAAGAGATTTCCCGGATCAGGGGCGTGTCCATGAACGAGGACTGCATCTCGCCGGCATCGCACGGCGCATTCTCGACGCCGCTGGAAATGATGGCCTTCATCGGCGAGATGCGGCGGCTGTCCGGCGGCAAGCCCGCCGGGTTCAAACTGTGCATCGGCCACCCCTGGGAATTTCTGGCGATCTGCAAGGCGATGATCCAGACCGGAATCTACCCCGACTTCGTCGTGGTCGACGGCAACGAAGGCGGCACCGGCGCCGCGCCGCTCGAATTCATGGACCATCTGGGAATGCCGATGCGCGAGGGGGTCAATTTCGTCCATAACGCGCTGGTCGGCATCAATGCGCGCGATCGGATCCGCATCGGCGCCGCCGGAAAGATCGCCACCGCGTTCGACATGGCGCGCGCGATGGCGATCGGCGCGGACTGGTGCAATTCGGCGCGCGGCTTCATGTTTTCGCTGGGCTGCATCCAGTCATTGAGTTGCCATACCGATCGATGTCCGACCGGGGTGACCACGCAGGATCCTTCGCGCAATCGCGCGCTGGTGGTGCCGCACAAGATCGAACGGGTTTACAATTATCATCATGCCACCCTGCATGCGCTGGCCGAGCTTCTCGCCGCCGCCGGGCTCGAGCATCCGCAGCAGATCCGGCCGATTCACTTCTCGCAGCGAACCTCCACGACCGAGGTGCGGTCGTTCGCTCAGCTCTATCCCTCGCTGCGACCGGGCGAATTGATCGACGGCACCGCCGATCCGCGCTTTCGCGAGGCCTGGGCCATGGCGCGGTCGGATTCGTTTTCAGCGGCGGGCTAAAGCATGATCCGGAAAAGTGGACACCGGTTTTCCGAAAAGATCATGCTTAAACAAAAAGATAGAGCGAGATGGCGATTCAACGAAGAGCCATCTCGCTCTAGCGACAGCAGGAAATCAATGCGGATTTTCGAGGCTGAACAGCTCCGACTGTTCGTCATAAGCGAAGAGCTCGGCATAGCGCGCCCACGACACGATGGTCTTGAGGGTTTCGTCGGCCTGATCTTCCGACATGTAGTCCTCAAGCTCGTTGCGGAAGCGCGCGGCGGGCGCGGTATGCGTCGGCCGCTCGTCGAGCACGCGGCGGATCAGACCCATCACCGGCACATAGTTGATGAGATGTTCGGCGAACAGCTTCTTGCGGGCATCGGTTTCGAGGTGGGCAAAGCGCTTGCCGGCATCCGTCAGCATCAGATCGCCTTCGCTCAATTGGGCGAACCTTAACAGTTGAAGCGATTCACCGAGGTGGAAGATCTCGTCGGCTTCGAGTTGCAGGCTGCCGGCGAGAACCGGCAAATCGGCGTGCCCGTTATACGGCGGCCCCGCCAGCGTTTCGATCAGGCCGGAAAGAACGTTGGACGAGACGTGGTTCAGGATCATGCCGACGCCGGTGCCGACAATGCCCTCGATGGCGGGTGTTCTGGGCTCGGCGCGCTGGGTCATGCGGGCGTAGATACTGTCGACAAGCTGCCGGAACGTCGGATCAAGCCGATTGCGCGGGTGCGGCAGGTCGACCTTGATCTCGGCGGCGACCCGTCCGGGATTGGACGAAAACACCAGAATTCGGTCGCACATCAATACCGCTTCTTCAATGTTGTGCGTTACCATCAGCACCGACTTGATCGGCAGCCGGCCCTCGATCCACAGATCGATCAGGTCGGTTCGCAGCGTCTCCGCCGTGAGCACGTCGAGCGCGGAAAACGGTTCGTCCATCAGCAGCAGGTCGGGATGAACCACCAGCGCCCGGGCAAACCCGACGCGCTGACGCATGCCCCCGGACAATTCCTTGGGGTAGGCCGACTCGAATCCGTCGAGCCCGATCAGGTCGATCGCCGCGAGCGCGCGCGTGCGGCGCTCGGAGCTGTCGATCCCAAGCGCCTCCAGACCCAATTCGACGTTTTGCAGAACCGTCAGCCACGGAAATAGCGCGAAGGACTGGAACACCATCGAGACGCCGTTCGGCGGGCCCATGATGGTCTCGCCACGGCATTTCGCGTCACCTGAGGACGGCGCGATCAGTCCGGCGATGATGCGCAGCAGCGTCGACTTGCCGGATCCGGACCGGCCGAGCAGCCCGACAATTTCGCCCGAATGAATGGTCAGATCGACTTTTTCGAGAACCAGCAATTCCTCGCCGCTGCCTTTCGGAAATGACCGGCAGACGCCGCGGATATCGAGAAGGTTGGTCTGTTTGGTTTGATCGAGCATGATTCCCCCTGGTCAGCCGAGGCGAAGGCGACGTTCTCCGAAGGCATAGAGTGGCCTCCAGAGCAGCCGGTTGAAGAGCGTCACCAGAATACACATGATGGCAATGCCGAGCACGACCCGAGGGAAGTCGCCGGCTTCCGTTGCCGTCGCGATATAGGCGCCAAGGCCGCTGGCCGTCAGATGGGTGTTGCCCCAGCTTGCGACTTCCGCGACGATGGAGGCATTCCACGATCCGCCGGAGGCGGTGATGGCCCCTGTGATGTAATAAGGGAAAATCCCGGGCAGCACGACCTTTATCCACCACCGCCATCCCTTGAGATGGAAGCTGCCGGCGGCCTCACGCAGGTCAGTGGGAAATGCGCTGGCGCCGGCGATGACGTTGAACAGGATGTACCACTGCGTCCCCAGGATCATCAGCGGGCTCAGCCAGACATTCGTGTTCAGCCCATAGCGGACGATTACCACCACGAATACCGGGAATGCGAGGTTTGCCGGGAATGCCGCCAGAAACTGTGCCAGCGGCTGTATTCGCTCGGCAAGCTTGGGCCGAAGTCCGATCCAGACCCCGACCGGGACCCATATCAGCGTGGCCAGGGCAATCAGCACGACGACGCGCGCCAGCGTGATGCACCCATACCCGGTGGCGCTAACGACGTCCGACAAGCTCAGGGTCGCCGAGAGATACCGATAGATCTCCCACCCCGCATAGACGGTGCCTGCGAAGATAACGGCAAGCCAGACCGCATCGACGACGCGCGAGGGACGGCTTCTGGCAATCGATGCCATTCGCAATCGGTTTGGGATTGCGATATGCAAATTCGAGAAGGCCTTGTTCAGGACCGCAAACGGATAAATCGACGCCCGCAAGGCCCGCGTGCGCCGGAACAGGTCGAGCATCCAGGATGTCGGAGCGTTCGCCGACGCGGTCTGTTCGAACCGGAATTTGTCGGCCCAGGCCACCACGGGACGAAACAGCAATTGATCATAGGCGACAATGACCAGAAGCATTGCAACGAGCGCGTAGCCGATCGCGGGCAGGTTCTGTTTTTCGATGCCCAATGCGACGTAAGATCCGATGCCGGGCAATGTGACCGTGGTATTGCCGACGGTGATCGCCTCCGACGCCACCACGAAAAACCAGCCGCCTGACATCGACATCATCGTGTTCCAGATCAGGCCCGGCATGGCGAAGGGCACGTCGAGCCGCCAGAAGCGCTGCCATCCGCTGAGGTGAAAGCTCTGGGACGCTTCTTCCAGGTCCTTCGGAACGTTGCGCATCGACTGGTACATGCTGAACGTCATGTTCCAGGCCTGGCTGGTGAAGATCGCGAACACGCAAGCGAGTTCCGCGCCAAACACGCTACCGGGAAACAGGTTCATGAAGAAGACGACGGTAAAGGTCAGAAAGCCGAGGATTGGTACCGACTGCAGGATATCGAGCAGCGGGATCAGCACCATCTCGGCACGCCGGCTCTTGGCGGCGAGGGCGGCATAGATGAAGGTGAATATGATGGAGCAGACGATCGCCAGCAACATCCGCATGGTCGTGCGCAGCGCATAGACCGGAAGATTGGCCGGGTCGAGCGACACCGGCGTCACCTCGAGCGTCGACAAAGGTGCCGTGGTCTGCTCGCCTCCGTAGACGATCAGTACCATGGCGCCGATGACGAAGATCAGCGCCACCGCGTCCCAGATGTTGGGCCGCAGGGCCTGGCCCAGTGCGGCCGGGCGAAGGTCTTGGAGAGCCATCAGAGCCGCCTTGTTTAGAATTCGCCGTGCAGGTGGCCTGAGAAAATCAAGGCCGGTCCACGGTCGGCGTTATAGGCAGGATTTACGACGAGTTGATAGTCCGCGGTGACCGTAAAATCCTTGTCGACTGGGTAGGCGTAGCAAGTTCGCAGAATTCGTTCGGTGCCGTAGTTGAGCTGACTGTCCCCGATCAGCAGGCGGAGGGGGGCATCCACCGGGCTCGTGAACGAGGCGTCCGCCTCGATGCCGAGCACGACATCGTTTCCAGCGCGAGCATTCCGATGGCTCTCTTTCGTCATCATTGCGATTATGCCGGTGCGCTGCCATCCGCGGATCTGGCCAACACATTGTCACCGACCGTATGTGTCAGCCGCTCCGCGCGTCGGGCGGCAGATTCAGTTCGACCGCACCACCACATCAGTATTGCGTATGCAGGCGAACACCGAGCACCGAGACCGGGCCTCGATCGCGATTGTATGCAGGATTTACGATGAACTGATAGTCCAGCGTGATTCTCGCGGAAAGAACCGCAATACTATAATACGTCTCCATGATCTTTTCGCTGCCGGGATTTGGCAGCATACCGTCGCCAACCAGGATTCCGAGCCCGCCGGCATTTAGAAAGGCCTCGTGCACGCTGGAAATGCCATTGATGACCCCGGCAATGCCCCACGTATCGTCATCCCGACTCCATTGCTTCCCCGAAACCGAGAAGCCGGCAGCGACGGTGCGGTCGACGTCGGTGAACTCATAGGGTTCGATATCGCCATTCGCGAACCCGGCACGGGCAAAGAAACCGACGTTGGGCATCAACTGCTGCTCGAGGTTCATGCTGATGCCACCCCGGCTCTGGTATTGCCGCACGGCGGCGATATCGGCGGGTCCCCCGGTCAGCGCGGCCAGTTGGATGGCGTCCTCGAAGCTTCCCATCCGACCCCGCGTCAGAAAGCCTGTGACCGCGAGCTTGCCGGGCTGACCCCAAATGGAATATCGCCGCTCGATTTCACCAATCCACTGGAACTGACCGAACGTCGGATCCAGCGCAGTCTGGTTAGGAGCAATGGAAAGATCGAACAGGCCGGCGCGGAAGGTCCAGGCGCCCTGATACCATTCTGCGGCGGCGCCGACTGTGTAAGCCCAGGCATCCGCGGCGTAGTCGAATGTGCCGGTGTCGAGGAGGGTCCAGTTGAGGAAATCGCCGCGCGGGTCATGGGCGTATTTGTTGGTGTCGAAGATATCCACGGCGCTGAATTTCCCGATGGTGAATACCAGGCGATCCGAGGTCTGCGTTCCGGAAAACTGATTGGCCCCGGCGTCGACTTTTTGAACGTCGCCGCCGAGGTCAATCGTCTGTCGCAGAAACGTCCGCTGCAGGCGCGCATACGGATAATCTGCTCCGACCTTGTAGGCCTCGCCGCTCGGGAAGCCCGCAACGCCCAGCGATCCGCTCAGCCCAAAGCCCTGATCGATTTCCGGATTGACCCACAGTTCAGCGCCTTGCCAGAGCCGAAGGCCGGCGAACACAGTGACGTCGGCGGTCTCGCGGCCGATATTCGGTGCAAGACTGTTGGCGCCGCTGTAGGGAGCCCGGAACGGAGGGTCGTATTGGTTGACGTAGGTGGCCTGCGCGTGGATCGCAAAGCGGTCCGTCTCCAGCGCCGATGGTCCCTTGGTCAGGAAGTCCGATACGTGGTCGGCATCGTCACCGATCCGATAGTTCACACCAAGCCGGATGCTCTGCATGGCGAGGTTGGACTCAAACCCCTCCATCGCGGTCGGGAACGTCGTGCTCTTGCCGCCGAATCCGGTCGACAGATATTCGGCTTTCGCGGTCCAGTTGCCGGTGATCGGGATTTCCACGCCGATGCCGGCCGCCCAGCCCAGCCGCCACAACAGCTTCGTGTCCACGGTCCCCGGGGTTGCGAATCCGCCAAAAGAGTTTCCGGCGACCTGAGTCCGCGTCACCTGATCATAGCTCCAGGCTGGTCCTCCCGTTCCATAAAGGAGAAAATGGTCAAACGCATAGCCTACACGGGTGCGGACGGAGCCATAGCCGAGGACCGCCTCGCCGTAGGTCACCTGGCCGGTCAGGGGCGAGGTCACCGTCTGACTGCCGCGCACGGAATAGGGCACCAGCACGTCTGAATTCGGAGTGCTGACGTCGGCCTCGAAGCCCAGCATCAAGCGAGACGGAAAAACGTAATTATATCCCGCCTGCAGCCCGATGGCGTAGCTGCCGGTCCCGGCCATGAAATCGAAATTGAACGGAAGGCTGAACGATCCATTCAACCCCGCGCCGCCGACCCCCGGTGGGGTTTCCGACCAGTTCGAAGCGCCTCTGATCACACCGACGTTGGCGCCGACGTACCAGCCGTTCCAGTCGTAGCCACTCGCTTGCGGCGCCTGGGCAGCGTAGCCCGCCGTCGGCGCCTTGAGCGGCATGTCGGCAGCGGTCGCGGGACCATCGAACATGAGCATGCCCAGTCCAACGCTCGCAATAACGCGTTCCCAAAATCGGCTGCAGCGATTCATCGTGTGGATATTTCCGGCGCGAGCATTCCGGCAGTCTCCTCCGTCATCATTTCGATCATGCCGGTACGCTGCGATCGAGGAAAGGTAGCCATCCGCTCGGAGGTGCCAATTCCTGCGGTCAAAAGCCTGATCAAGGGAACCTGATGGCAAGGCGCGGCCCGCGGTCCGATCAATCGGTACGTTCACTTTGAATATCCTGATCTTTTCGCCGGCGACCCAGGGCCAGCAAGACTCCGAACCGCTCCAGCAAGCGGGTTCCTGATAAGACGGTTCGAAGACGGTTATGTGAAATCCGGCGCTGCCGATGCAGCAGCGTCGCGTGCCGCAATATCCTGCCCGCCAACCGAAAAGCGCCAATGGCCCCCCAGCGCGGCGCAAGTTCGAAGGCCGCCTTGATCACGCGAACGCCGTCGCCAGCCGAAGCATGTCGACCGTTCGTGCGTTCGCGTCACTCATGATGGTCATGATCCCTTCCTGCTGGAACGTTGGCCGGTGGCCTGACGTTTCGAACCGGGGAACGGGATGACGTTCGCGTTTCCGGGCGCGGTTGTGCGCGTGTGCGCCGTGGCATTTTTTTGCGGGACAGCTTCGGGTCCGACACCAGCGCGATGCCAAGTCCGGCGCCAAGTCCGGCGATGTGATAGAGCAGGCTGGCGCTTTCGCGCACGATGCCCAGGGCGCTTTGAACAACCGGCTCAAGCGCGCGGGCTTCGGCGATATCGGGCCGGCGCGATCCATCGCTCCTGCGAACGGTCCGGCGATGCGTCCGGTCGCCGCGAGACGCATCCGCTGGAAAATCGGAAAGATTGGAATCGGAAAGTTTGATGTAGTCGGTCATCTCTGCCTCCGTAGTCACCTCAATGCCGGCAAGCCACGGCACGAGGTGAGCGAAGGAACTGGATGCTCACGCCACCTCGACCGGCTTGGATCGCGTCCTTGCGAGAGGGGTTCCCGGCACAGCATCGGACCGGTGCGTGGCGGGACACCCAGGTCCTTCGTCCATGCTGGTCCTTTCTCTATCCGGTCAGCGCCAGGCCGCAGCCACGCGGTTGCATCGACGACCCGCCGCAGGAGCGACCCGTCGCGTGGTGTTCATCGAAAGCGTCGGTTGGCGCGTCATTGGTCTCGGCCTGCCAGCGGCATTCCAGCCGGCCATTGTGATTGAACCAATGACAGGCGAGCACCGGGGTTGGCGCCCGGCGCTTGCCCGTTGCTGCCGGGCGGCGAAAACCCGGCAGGTTGTCATTGCAATGCATGATGGCTGCATGCGGCTCCGGCGCGATGCGCCGTGACCGAACAAGCCGGAATTCTGCGAGTCTTGCGAACATCGCTCACTTCCACTTCCGCTTGGCGCGGCAGGCCAGTGAGCGGCATGCGGTCAGCTCGTTGCGACCACAACCCTCACGCGGCCAAGGCCGTCGCGATTGATATCTGGCGGCAGCGCCGGTCCGATCGCTATCGTCGGATTGGCGTTGCCAAAGGTGATACTGCCCATGTGCTCTTCGTGAGGGTTCAAGGTTTGCCCGAAACGAGATGTTCCGCGCAACAATTGGCGGATACGCCCGCCTCTTACCGGTGTCAAGCCTTTTTATCTATCCTCCCGGGAGGATCGTGTTATCCTGCCAGGAGGATAGGAGATGACCATGCAGGATCACCCACATTCCGCGATTGCCCGACGTCTGAAGCGTGCCAATGGCCATCTCGAAACGATTATCGAGATGATCGAACAGGGCCGGCCCTGCGCTCAGATCGCGCAACAATTACAGGCAGTGGAGAGCGCGATCGAGAATGCCAAAAAGGCATTGATTCACGACCATATCAGCCATGGCCTCGAACGTTCCTTCAAGGCGGCCGGCTCCAAAGGCCAGGCCGCGCTCAGGGACTTCAGGCTGATCGCGAAATATCTGTAACGCGTGACCGGCGGCAGAACGCTAGCCGTTCGCTGGATGGAAGTGCTGAACCTCCACGGTCACGTGGGACAGGCTGGCGAATCGGGCCAATCTCTGCCGGTAATGCGCCGCCTCGCGCGCGCCGCTGGTTGCGACCGAGACGATGGCGCCGAGATGGCCGGGGCCAAGCCGCCAAAGATGCAGGTCGGTGACTTGATCTCCGTCGCTTTCGATGGCCACACGGACTCTCTCGGCCATGCGCGGATCCGGCGTTCGATCGAGCAGGATGCCGCCGGTATCGCGCAGCAGTCCGACCGACCAGTTTGCGATGACGAGCGCGCCGATCAGGCCGGCAAGCGGATCCATCCAGAGCCAGCCGAACGCGCGCGCCAGCAGCAGCCCGACAATGACCAGGACGGAGACGCCGGCATCGGCCAGGACGTGAATGATGGCGGCCCGCATATTGTTGTCGCGGTGATACCCGCCGTGCGCAGCATCATGATCGTGCTCTTCGAATTCAAGTCGGTGGTCCTGTTGCTGCGCCCCGTGCGCGACGCGGACTGTGGCAACAAAGGCATGCGGTTCCGGAATTTCGTCGCGCGACTCCAGATATCCTTGCCGATCCTCGAACTGAAATAACTGGCGGCTGCCATCCGGCCGGACGGTCTCGATGGTGACGTCGGAAGCCGCCGGCAGCACAGCCATTTCGGCCTTTACGCGGAAGCGGGGCGGCACTTTGTCTTCAAAGACCTCGATTTCGATGGCGCCGGTGCCGAGTTCAATGCGATGAGGCTCCTCGCCATGATGATGGTCGTGGCCATGCGGGTGATCATGGCTGTGACCGTGATGATGTCCACCGGCCAACAGCCACGCGCTCGCGATGTTCACCGCCAGACCAACCACCGCGATCGGGATCGCCTCGTTGAAGCTGATGGCAACCGGATTGAGCAGCCGCGATACGGCTTCATAACCGATCAGCAGGGCAATCATCGCAAGAACGATGGCGCTGGTGTATCCCGCCAGGTCACCGAATTTGCCGGTACCGAAGGTGAACCTGCGATCGTTGGCATATTTGCGGGCATAGGTGTAAGCCAGCGCGGCCAACAGCAGTGCTCCGGCATGTGTCGACATATGCAATCCGTCGGCAATAAGCGCCAACGAGCCGAATAGAGCACCACCGACGATTTCGGCGATCATCATGACGCTGCAAAGGATGATCACTGCCCAGGTTCGGCGTTCGGCTTTTTCGTGGTCTTCGCCCAGAAAGACGTGATCGTGCCGCGCAAGCTTGGAGACATCGGTCATGGTTGTTCTCACTTCAAATAGGTGTGGATCACTTCGATGAGTTGATCCGCGGCCTCGGCGTTAAGCGCGCCGGGATTCCTGTCGGGGTCGACGAGATGGGTGCGAATGTGATCCTCGACCACCTCCGCCATCAGGCCGGCAACGCCGCCGCGTATGCCCGCGATCATGTGCATGATGCGCTCGCATCCCGCCTCTTCGGACAACGCCCGCTCGATCGCTTCAACCTGGCCCCGAATGCGGCCTATCCGGGCAAGCAGCTTCTTCTTCTCTCTGATCGTGTGTGTCATGACGCTAGATATAGGGTACCCCCCTATACTATGTCAATGACGGAGCTGGCGAATCGCTGCCTGCGAATTTCGAGCTGTCATGTTCTGGCTGCGATTACAGATGCTTAACCGAGCAGGTCTCCGCTCTTCGGGCCGGACGAAAGCATTGCCGGATCGAATCTATCGACATCAGCCAGCAATTCACAGAATGCCCGGGCGCCGTGATCGAGCAGACGATGGCCTTTTTCCGCGGAGGCCTGCGTGGCATCGCCGGCGGCCCCGCTTGCGTGAAGATCCTGGGTCTGCCACGCGAACGGCGCTGGCCGGTGCGCCGCCAGCCAGCGATAATCCCTCTCCATCGCGATGCTCGCGGGACGAAAATCCGCGATCGCTTCGTTGCGGACCTGCTCAGGGTAGCGCGCCAGCATGATCGATGTCTCGACGGCGCCGCCGTGAATGCCATGGCGCAATTCTTCCGCAGAAAACAATCCCTCCGGCGCGCCGAAGCGGGCCCACCCGGTGCTGACAACGAGAAGCCCGTATTTCGCGCGCAAATCCTGTGCGACAAGGCTCATGGCCGCACTGTTGCCGCCGTGACTCGTCACCATCACCAGCTTCTTGAGGCCTGCGCGTGCGACGCTGGTCCCGAGCGCCATCCAGCCCTGCAGCGCAACCTCGGTGGGCAGCGTCAGCGTGCCCGGATAGTCGATATGCTCGGTAGAAATCCCGACCGGCTGAAGCGGAAGGAACGTCACGGGAATGGTATCGGCGAGGAGCTCGCGCACCCGTGCGAGATAGGCCCGTGCTATCATGATGTCGGTGCCGACAGGCAAATGCGGACCGTGCTGCTCGGTTGCCGCCAACGGCAGGACTGCGATCCATCGCGCCGGCTCGGCTCCGGAAATGTCCGGCCAGTGAATGTCGATCCAGTCGCGGGGAGGAAACATTGATGTCATCGAGCGAAACGTTTCTTTAGGCCGATTTGCAAGATAGCTTGCATTCAATCCCGGCGAACACGTCAGCTACGTCCGGGTCAGCAGGGAGTTCCTATCATGGGCCAGAACGATCGACGGAGTCCAATCATGAACCCGCTTCTTTTGACGCGAGCGTTAACGGCCGGCTTGATGGTCGTTCTGATGGCGATCTCGTCCGCAGCGGCCCAGACCACGCTGGACAAGGTCTCGTTCGGAACCAACTGGGTTCCGGAGGCGGAGCACGGTGGATTTTTCCAGGCGCTGGCCGACGGCACCTACAAGAGTTACGGACTAGACGTCACCATCGTGCCAGGTGGCCCCAACGAAAACAATCGCATGCTGCTGATCGCCGGCAAGATCGATTTCTTCATGAGCGCAAACACCCTGCAGTCGTTCGATGCGGCTGCGAATAACGTGCCGGTGGTGGCGGTCGCCGCCATCTTCCAGAAGGATCCGCAGGTCTTCGTGACGCATCCGGAATCCAAGATTGCCAGGCTGGAAGACCTCAAGCCGCTGACGCTGTTTGTATCCAAGGAAGGCATCTCAACCTATTTTCAATGGCTGAAGTCTGAATACGGATTCAGCGAGGAAAAGGTCAAACCCTATACGTTCAATGCGCAGCCGTTCCTCGCCGACAAGCAGAGCGCGATGCAGGGCTATGTCACCTCGGAGCCGTTTGCGATCGAGCAAACCGCCAAGTTCAAGCCGGGAGTCATCCTGCTGGCGGATTATGGTTTCAATACCTACTCCACCTTGATCGAGACGCGCCGGGAAATTGTCGACAAAAAGCCGGATCTGGTTCAGCGTTTCGTCGATGCCTCGATCGTCGGTTGGTACCATTATCTGTACGGCGACAACGCGCCAGGCAACGCGATGATCAAGAAGCTCAATCCGGAAATGACCGACGAGTTGTTGGCCTATTCGGTTGCCAAGATGAAGGAATATGGAATTGTCGATTCCGGCGACACCTTGCGCGACGGCATCGGCGCCATGACCGATGCACGGGCTACCAGCTTTTTCGACAAGATGGTGCGCGCGGGCGTGGTCCGCGGCGACATCGACTTCCGGAAAACCTACACGCTTCGCTTTGTCAATAAGGGCGTCGGCCTGGATTTGCGACCCAAGAAATAGATAAGAACTGCAAGAACCAGAGACGTAATGGCCAATTCCACAGCCGTATCCCAAATTAGCACACGCCTCGCGGTAAGCCTTCGTGGCGTCACCAAGGTCTATGACAACGGCGTGACGGCGCTGGGGCCGTTCGATCTGGAAGTTGGCAAAGGCGAGTTCGTGTCGTTGCTCGGACCGTCGGGTTGCGGGAAATCAACGGCCCTGCGCCTGATTGCGGGCCTCAACGCGCCGACCTCCGGGAGCATCGGCATTTCTCAACCTCACGGTCAGGCGCGCGCAGGGCGTGCCATCGGCTTCGTTTTTCAGGAGCCGACCCTGATGCCATGGACCAGCGTGCGGGAGAACGTGCGATTGCCCCTGAAACTGGCGCGTGCTCCGGCCGCGGAGGCGAATACGCGCGTCGGCGAGGCGCTGGCGCAGGTCGGGCTAGCCGAATTCGCCGACGCTTACCCGCGCGAATTGTCGGGCGGCATGAAGATGCGGGTCTCGCTTGCCCGCGCTCTGGTCACGGATCCGGACATCCTGCTGATGGATGAGCCGTTCGCCGCGCTTGACGAAATCACCCGTTTCCGGCTGAACAACGATCTGCTCTCGCTGTGGCGCAATCTGCGCAAGACGGTCATATTCGTCACGCATTCGGTGTTTGAGTCGGTATATTTGTCGCAACGCGTGATCGTGATGACATCGCGGCCTGGACGCATCGGCGCCGAGTTTCGCATCGACGCCGCCGAGCCGCGGGGTGAGGATTTTCGTACCTCGGCCGATTATGCCGGCTATTGCCGCAAGGTCTCGAACGCGCTGACACCGTTGCGCCAGAGGCAGCCCGGTTCATGAGTTCGTTGCAAACCCCGCCATTGTCTGCAGAGCAAGGCGCGTCGGACAGCGGCGCCGAGCGCCTCGTGCGAATTCTGCTTCCCGTCGTCGTGCTCGCGATCGGGATCGCGGCATGGGACCTCGTGGTGCGCGCCAATGATATTCCGCCCTATGTGTTGCCCGGACCGGGTGCGGTTTTCCGAACGCTGGTTCACGATTGGCCGGTGCTGTCGCGATCGCTGCTGACCACCTTGCAGACGACGCTCGAGGGCTTCGTTGCGGCCGCCATCGGCGGCGTGGCGCTGGCGCTGTTGTTCAATCAATCGAAATGGCTGGAATATTCCCTGTTTCCCTATGCGGTGATCCTGCAGGTCACTCCGGTCATTGCGATCGCGCCGCTGCTGCTGATCTACCTGCCGCAGCAGACCGCGGTCATTGTCTGTGCCTGGATCGTCGGATTCTTTCCGGTGCTGTCCAACACCACGCTCGGCCTGAATTCGGTGGATCGCAATCTGGCCGGTCTGTTTCAACTTTATGGCGCGTCGCGATTGCAGACCCTGCGATATCTCAAATTACCTTCCGCGCTGCCGTTCATCCTCGGCGGATTGCGGATTGCCGGTGGCCTGTCGCTGATCGGCGCCGTGGTCGCCGAGATCGCGGCCGGTTCCGCCGGCGCCGGTTCCGGGTTGGCCTATCGAATCGCGGAATCCGGCTACCGTCTCAACATTCCCAGAATGTTCGCGGCGTTGTTGTTGCTCTCCGCCGCCGGAATTGTCATTTATGGGCTGCTGGCGCTAACGTCACATCTGGTCTTGCGGCGCTGGCATGAGAGTGCGCTTGGAAAGGAAAGCTGATGGTGGGTGCGAATATTTCTTCCGAGAAGATCGATTTGCTGATCTATGGGCCGAGCAAGCCGATCGTCGACCACGGTTTTTCCGACCAGTTCGTGCTGCATTCCTTTGAAACCAAGCATGACCTCGAGCGATTGAGCCCGGCCGTTGCCGGGAAAATCCGTGGCGCCGCGATCACCTACAACAGTGTACGGGGCGACAGGGCGACCCTTTCGCAGTTTCCGAAGCTCGAGATCGTCTCCAGCTTCGGCGTCGGCTACGATCACATCGATGCCGAGTACGCACGCGAGCACAATATCGTCGTCACCAACACGCCGGATGTCCTGACCGAAGAGGTCGCGGATATCGCCTTGGGACTCCTGATCGCCACCTTGCGCGAGTTCGTCAAGGCCGATCGCTATCTGCGCTCCGGCTTGTGGAGGACGCAGAACTTTCCCCTGAGCGTCGGCTCGCTGCGCGACCGCAAGGTCGGGATGGTCGGCATGGGCCGGATCGGCCAGGCGATCGGACGCCGGCTCGATGCCGCGCGCGTTCCTGTGGTTTATCATTCGCGCAATCCTGCGGCCGGCGTCTCGTACAAGCATTATCCTGACCTGATCGAGATGGCGAAGGCCGTCGATACGCTGATGGTCATCGTCCCTGGCGGCGCGGCGACGGCCAAGCTGATCAATGCCGATGTCCTGAAAGCGCTGGGGCCGCGTGGCGTCGTGATCAACGTGGCGCGGGGGTCGGTGGTCGATGAGCCCGCCCTGATCGCTGCGCTGAAGTCGGGGACCATCCTGGCGGCGGGGCTCGATGTGTTCGCCAACGAACCAAACGTGCCCGACGAGTTGCGCGCCATGCAGAATGTGGTGCTGCTTCCGCACATCGGCTCGGCTTCGGTGGTGACGCGGAATGCCATGGATCAATTGGTGGTCGATAATCTGAAAGCCTGGTTTGCCGGGAAACCTCCGCTGACGCCGGTCGCGGAGACCCCCGTAAAGGGACGCTGATGAGACGCGGTCGCGCTGGCATCGTGCTTGCGGCGCTGTCGGCGTCGGTCGTCTGCGCGTCGCCGGCGTGGACGCAGGATGCCGCTACCTTGAAAAAAGACATGGTCGGCCAATGGGAGCTCTCGACCACCGAACGCAGCAAGACCTGCGTCGTCACGCTGAAGAGCGAATCCGCGCCGCAGGGCCTGAAGCTTGAACTTGAACCCGGCTGTGCCGCGGCGCTGCCATTCACCAAGGACATCGCGGCCTGGAATATCAAGGGATTGGATATCGTGCGGCTGCAGGACGCCGCCGGGCAGCCGGTGATCGACTTTACCGAGGTGGAGAGCGGAATTTTCGAAGGTATGCGAACCGGCGAGGGCATCTACATCCTGCAGAACCTCGTCGCCGCGCGTTCGCTCGCGAAATCGATGGACCAGATGATCGGCGACTGGGCGATGGTTCGCGGCAACGGCCAGCCGATCTGCGGGCTGACCCTGACCAACACCGAGGCGACCGCCGACAATTTCGCGGTATTTCTCAAGCCGCGTTGCGATCCGGCGGTCGCGGCCTTTGCGCCGACGGTGTGGCGGCTGGAGCGCGGCGAACTGCTGCTGATGTCGAACAGCGGCGAGGTCTGGCGCTTTGAAGCCGACGACAACGCGCAGTGGCGGCGGGTGCCGGACAGCGCCGATCCGCTGATCATGCTCCGCCAATAGATCGAAGCCGCCCGAGGTCGCCCGGCGCTCAGCGCCGCTGCTTGTTGCCCTGGCTAAGCCTGAAAACCAGATTGGCGACGTGGTGGTCGACAACATCGGAAAGGTTTGTGCCGATGACACGAAGGCGACCGGTGTGAGCCGCGACCAGCGAACCGATCATTTCATCGAACAGGCCGGCGACCTCGACATTCAGGCGGCCTTTATCAAGGCCCGCCCGCGCCAAATGCACGCGATAGAGATCGAGTACCGCAAGTAGCTTGGTATTCAGTTCGAAGTTGAGTGCCGGCGTCAAACCACGAGGCTTGATGCCGCTGAGAAGATACAATCCGAGATCGAAGTCGCGCGGGTTTCCATCATAGAATTTCACAAACGCACGGAAGGCGCCGGACAAAGCCTCGACGGGAAAGTCCTTTTCCGATACGGCGGCGCTGACGCTGATCAACAACCGGTCGAGTGAGTCGCGCAGAATGTCGGCGTACAGTTCCTCCTTGTTGGCGTAATGAAAGTAGATCGCACCCGTCGTATAGCCTGCGAGGCGCGCGATCTCGCGTACCGACGTGCCCTCCAGCCCCGCTTCGGCGAACAGTTTCTTGGCCGCGGACCTGATGAGTTCGCGCTTGACGGTATCGACCGCCTGCCGGCGCCGGGTCCTTAAAACATCGTCATTCATTTCGGGGCCTTTGGCCTTGTTCGGTCGTCGAAAGGTATCGAATACTTGACATTATAACGTCGTTATGTATTAATATCCACGTGATGTTAGAACGTCAATATCTGCGTCGAGGCGCAGCGCCAGGCACCCTGATGGTGAGCGATCCGGTCGTGCCCGCGAATTGCGGCAACGGTGACAAGAAAACCCAGAACTGAAGATCAGAGGAAGAAAAGCAGATGGTGCGGATCGAGAAGAACGGCGCGGTATGGACCATCGTTCACAGCCGGTTTCAGGAGGCGCGCAATGCGATGGATCCGGCAAGCGCGGATGCGCTGGTGGAGGCCTTCAAAGCGTTCGATGCCGACAAATCGGCCAGCGTTGCGGTGCTGTGGGGCGAGGGCGGTGCGTTCTGCGCCGGCTGGGATCTGAAGTTTGCGAGCACGCTTTCCGATCGGCAAAAATTTCAGCACGATGTTGTCGAAGGTCTCGCGTTTCCGACCGGCGCAAACCCTGCGCCTCGGGGGCCGCTTGGCCCGACGCGCCTTGAACTGTCCAAGCCGGTGATAGCCGCGGTTGAAGGCCCTGCCGTCGCCGGCGGTATGGAACTCGCGCTGTGGTGCGACATCCGCGTGATGGCCGAGAGCGCCTATTTCGGCGTCTATTGCCGGCGCTGGGGCATCCCGTTGCTGGATGGCGGCAGCGTGCGGCTGGCGAGGCTGGTTGGCCAGGGCCGCGCGATGGAAATCATACTGACGGGCCGCAAGGTGCCCGCGGCCGAGGCCCTGCGTGTCGGCATGTGCGAACAGGTCGTCGAATTGGGCGGCGCGCGCACCGCTGCCGAAGCGATGGCCCGCAACATTGCGAGATTTCCCCAGGCTGCGGTTCGTGCCGATCGCCGCTCGGTGCTGGAGACCTATGGCGTGCCGCTACGCGAAGCGCTGCGCAGGGAATGGGCGAACGGTGTCGAGGCCCATTTCGAGGAGGGGGCCGCGGGCGCCGCGCGCTTTGCGAGCGGATTGGGCCGTCATGGTGACTTTGAGAAAATTTGAGATCAGGCGGAGGCTCAGTCGCCTTTGAATCCAGGCAACGCGGTCTCCAGGTAGCGAAGCATCAGTCCGTCGGGTCGCGACCTGAAGACCTTCATGCGGCCGGCGTTTGTCAACAGTAGCAAACCGCTCGCGTGGGAGACACCGTCGGCAGCACGCCCGTCGGGGTCGTCAAAGCCGGCGCCCGATATCGCTTCGGCGATGTGGCCGAAGGCGAAAGCCAGTCGCGCATTGAGGTCGCGGTTGAGCTCCGGCTTCAGTCCGACCGGCTCGACGCCTTTGGCGCGGAAAAGATAAAGGCCGAGCCAGAGTTCGTCCGGATTTTTCTGGTAATAGCGATAAAATGCTTCAACGCCAGCCCGCGCCTTCGCCAATACGTCCGACTCGCGTGCTATTCGCCTGGCAAGGAATGCCGCCAGACGATCCAGCGATTCCGCGAGAATCGCTGCGTAGACCTCCTCCTTGCCGGCGAACCATGGATAGATAGCCCCCGTCGTGCAGCCGGCCTCCGCGGCGATCATCCTGATCGACGCGCCCTCAAGCCCGACACGCTCGAACACACGGCGGGCGCCGTCGATGATCACCTGACGCCGGGCATCCCTGAGCGCATCCTGTCTGGCGCGCACCCGGGGATCATCGGGCTCCTGAACAATGCGCGGCAATCTTCTGGCTCCGGTGTTGGCGTGACGCCGTCTTCACGCACGGCGGCGGTTAGCGCCTGGGATTGATGGACCGGTTCTCCGTCCAGTCCCACGTGCCCTGGTCGCGATTCCTGACCGCTTCCTTCCAGCCGACCTGCTCGGCGCGGTGCTTGAAGTTCAACCCTTCCGGCGAATGGCGGGTGATCCCGTCGAAAACCGTGGCGATCATCTGCGTGGTCTTCAATCCCATCGCCTCGATGGCCTGGTTGACCATGAGTTTTTGCATCATGAGTTGATTGACCGGGACACCGGCCATCCGCTCGGCGAGCGCCTCCACTTCGGCGTCAAGCTTCTCGGGCGCCACCGATTTCAGCACCAGCCCGAGCTTCTCCGCTTCGGGACCCTTGATCCGGTCGCCGGTGAACAGCATCCGCTTCGCCCGCTCCGGTCCGATCCGATAGACCCACATCGCGGTCGTCGGGCATCCCCATACGCGGGTAGGCATGTAGCCGATCTCGGCATCGTCAGCCATCACGATGGTGTCGGCGCAAAGCGCGATATCCGATCCGCCTGCGACCGCGAATCCGTGCACCTTGCAGATCACCGGACGATAGGATCGCCACAGGCTCATGAACAATTCGGTATTCTTCATCATGAAGGCATAGTCCTTCATCGGATCCCACGGCATGTCCTGCGTGATGTTGTTGGCGCCGGCGGTCTGGGCGTAGGCGGTCAGGTCGTATCCGGCGCAAAAGGCCCGGCCGGCGCCCGACAGTATGATGACGTGGACACCGGGATCGGCATTGGCGCGCTCGACGCAGTCGGCGAGCGCTCCCGGCAGTTCGTCGTCGATGGCATTGAGCACATCCGGACGATTGAGCGTGACGCGGCCGATGCGGCCGTCTCTTTCATAAATCACCTTCGACATCGACGCTTCTCCCTGGCCCTGACGATTCTGCACCGGCTGCAAAACGCCGCCTCGCCACATGGCTAAGCCCGGCGACGGCATCGCGGCCTGCGCTCCAGTTCCAAGATTATCCAAAAATAGGTCGCATCGCAATTTTAAAATAACATCGTTATTTAAAGAACTTCTCGATTCCCGAGGGACGGAGGGTCGATTTGCAAACCTAAGGAGCGCACGCAGGGGAGGAGCGAGCCCATGCACGCGCCGTGGCGGCTATCGCCATTGTCGCTAGAAAGACGCACCAGCTAGAAGCCGGACGAAACCTGGTTGTTATCGACGGCGATGCCGGCACGGGCACGCCGAACGTTGCTCACCAGCGCGCCAGGCCGGTCCTCGCTGGCAGGTTTCGCGGTTGCAAGCCGCAACACGGCTGCATAATTCGGCTGCACCTCCATCCGTGCAGCATGAGGACCGCGTGAGAGAATCCGATGAACGCGCGGCAGGTTGTAACAGGGGACGTAGAACAGCAGATGATGTTCGAGGTGATAGTTCACATAATAAGGCGCGATGAACAGCCGTTCGAAAAAGCCCGCGCGCGTGGTGCGGGTGTTGCGCAACGGGTCGTCGCTGTCCGGTACCACGGCATGTTCGGCGATGTTGCGGATCCGGGTGATCACCATCATCCAGGTCAGCAGCGGCAACATCCACAACAGCGGATAGGCCCACCACACGCCCGCTGCGGCGAGTGCTGCAAAGAAAGCCAGATTGAATGCAATCTGGGGACCAAGCTTGTCCCGGAAGTGCGCGGCTCGCCGTGCGAGCGGCCAGGATGAGTCGCCGAGCGCATTGAGAAACTGCGCCTTACGTTGTGCGTAGCCGGTCTGGCCGCTGATATCGCGCCAGAATTTCCGCCGATAGCTTTGCCTTGTGATTGGAAAATGCGCCGACAGGATCAGGTCAGGATCGTCGTCCTGCTGGGTGTGGGCATGATGCTGCAGATGATAACGGCGGTAGGCTTCGGTCTCGGCGAAAACCGGGTAGGCGCAGAGCCATTGACTGAGAGCCATGTTCAATCGGGGGCCGTTCGCCAGAGAACTATGCGCGCCGTCATGCATCAGGATCGTAAGTCCGAGCTGGCGTGAGCCGATGATCGCAACCGCCAGCACGAAGGTGAAGGGATTGGGCCACATCGCGACCATCGCCATCGAGCCAAGGATCAGGGTCCAGGCATGGGCGATCAGCGCGACGCCCTTCCAGGTCGACCGCGTGCGCACTTCGACAAGTTCCTGCTCGGTCATCAGGTCGCGGGCACGCATGCGAAGGGCGGTCATTGCTGTTTCTCCTTGCCGACGGACGAATTGCCAAGAGAATTGTCAAGAGAATTGCCACGAGAGCTGTCGAGGGACGAATTTTCGGCGCCAACCACCTTGAGCCGCACCGATGGAGGCGGCGCATCGGCCTGCTGGCCGATCAGGCGCAGCATCTCGGCGGCAAGATCGTCGGGCGAACGGCCCATCGCATGCCCCTCCAGTGTGACGCCGATCGCGATCGCCCAAAACCGCCGCGCGCTTGTTTCCGGATCGAGCCGCGAATGCCAGCCCCGCGCGGTCACCTCAGCGGCATAGGCGCGCAAGCCTTCGGCATGCAGCCGCTCGACCGTCCGTTCCACCAGCGGCGCGAGATCCTGCCTGCGGCGGGTCAGCGTCATGGCCTCGACGAAAAAGCCGACCGCATCCGATCCCATCACGCTATCGACCAGCGAGCGGGTATAATCTTGCGGCGAGAGCTGTTTGCCTGCGTGCTGTTCGGCCGCCCGCGCGACATACAGCACGTCACGGCATGCAGCTTCGACGAACAGCGCCTCCTTGGTGCGAAAATAGTAGGTGATCTGACTCGGAAACGCATTGGCTGCCGCTGCAATATCGGCAATCGAAACGGCCGCCAGCCCTTGCTCCTTGAACAGGCGGCTCGCCGAATCCAACAGACGCGAACGCATTTGCCGGCCCGCGGTGCGTGTGGCGCGCGCCGTGTGCCTGGGATCGCTCAAACCGTCATTCGCAGCAGCACTCTTCATGTCGTCCTCTGGCGTCGAGGCGATAGGCACGACCCGTCAGCGCCCTTGTTTGTATGTTATACAAACAATATCGTCAAGCCTTTCGACGTGGCGGCCATGGCTTTGACGACGGCAGGTCAGCGTTTTCTTCCGCAGCGTCAGACGAGCCGGCGCTTTTTTTCGAAGTGCATGTCGATTTGCCACGGGGCCGCGAAGCTTGCAGGCAACCGACGCGAACAGGACCTCTTGAGGCGGCGCGCTGCGGAGGCGGCGGGTGCAGCGATGTCGCCATGATGCAGTTGTTCGCTGTGATCGGTGTTGTCTGCGTCGGATCGCCTCAAGCCAACCAGCAGCTTGTTGTCTTGTGAGCTTCTGCGGGCCTCAATCAGATCAGCTTCATCCCCTTCAAGCTCGCATGCCCGTTCTTGCCGACGATGATGTGATCGTGCACCGATATCCCGAGCGGACCGGCGATGTCGATGATGGCGCGGGTCATCTGGATATCGGCCTGCGATGGCGTCGGGTCGCCGGAGGGGTGATTGTGCACCAGGATGATCGCGGTGGCGGACAATTCCAGTGCCCGCTTGATCACCTCGCGCGGATACACCGGCGTGTGGTCCACGGTGCCGACCTGTTGCACCTCGTCGGCGATCAACTGGTTGCGCTTGTCGAGAAACAGCAGGCGGAATTGTTCCTTGTCGGCGAACGCCATGCTGGTCCGGCAATAGTCGATCACGTCATTCCATGACGACAGCAGGGTACGTTGTTGCAGCTGGCCTTTGGCCACCCGGCTGGCGGCCGCCGCGATCAATTTGATCTCGGTGATCGTCGCATCACCGAGCCCGGCGACTTCGCGCAGCCGGGTCGCCGGCGCGTGAACGGCTTCGGCAAACGAGCCGAATTTGGCGATCAACGATTTGGCCAGCGGCTTGACGTCGCGCCGGGGCAGCGCGCGGAACAGCACCATCTCCAGCAATTCGTAGTCGCTCAGGGCGTCCGGTCCGGCGCCGAGAAAGCGTTCGCGCAGCCGCATCCGATGGCCGTGATAATGCGGCGTTTCGGCAGGTCCGGATTTCTTCGGAGTATCGCTGTCATCTGCGGGCATCGGCGCAACCATGCCGTGCCGGCCAGTTTTTGCAACGGCGAATTGTCAAATGATGCGGTTTGACCCGCCAGCGGTCATGCTGCCACCGGCGGCTTCTCGGCGTGGCGTTGCGACAGCGTGAAGATTTCGACGCCATTGGCGGTTACGCCGACCGAATGCTCGAATTGCGCCGACAGCGAGCGGTCGCGCGTCACCGCCGTCCAGCCGTCGGACAGAATCTTCACATGCGGCTTGCCGAGATTGATCATCGGCTCGATGGTGAAGAACATGCCGGGCTTCAACGCCACGCCTTCGCCGGGCCGCCCGATGTGAATGATGTTGGGCTCGTCGTGGAACATGCGGCCCAGGCCGTGGCCGCAGAAATCGCGCACCACGCTCATGCCCTGCGGTTCGACGAAGCTTTGAATGGCATGGCCGATATCGCCGGTGGTGGCGCCGGGTTTGACCGCGGCAATGCCGCGCATCATGGCCTCATAGGTCACCTCGATCAGCCGCTCGGCCTTCCGGGCGATCGGACCCACCGCATACATCCGGCTCGAATCGCCGTACCAGCCCTCGACAATGAAGGTCACGTCGATATTGACGATGTCGCCTTCCTTCAACACCCGGTCCCCGGGCATGCCGTGACAAACCACGTGGTTGATCGACGTGCAGGTCGAATAGCGATAACCGCGATACATCAGGGTGGCGGGGTAGGCGCCGTGGCCGAAGGCGAAGTCGCGGACGAAATCGTCGATCCGCGAGGTCGGCACACCCGGCTTGACGAGATCGGTCAGTTCATCGAGGCACTTGGCCACCAGTGCGCCTGCCTTGCGCATGCCTGCGAAGCCGCCGGGCCCGTGCAGCTTGATCTGCCCGGTTTTGCGCAAGGATGTATCGGAGGCTTCGATATAGCTCATGGGCCAATCATATTCTGGCGGGCAGGGAACCGCTAAGGGATGAATTCGGGCACTAATTTAATGATCGGAACGATGAGTGCAAGCCAAGGTTGGGCGCTGTGTCGGAGCACGACCGGAACCGAACGGATTTTCCCAGGCCGTGACGTTCCCCCAGGGTGCATGGGCGTCAGGTCGAAACCTCCACGGTAGTTTCGACCGGGAGGGCGCCGCCGCGGACCCGGATTTCGCGCACCGGATAGGGGACGCGGATGCCCTCGCGCCTGAAGGCGTCCCACAGCGACAGCATCACATCGCTCTTCACACTGTCCATCCCGTCCGGGTCGGGGATCCAGAAGGTCAGCGAAAACTTCATGCCGGCCTCGGCGAACTCCACCAGGATGCAGTTCGGCGGCTTGAGCTTGATGATGCGTGGCGACGCCGCGGCGATTTCGACCGCCAGTTTGCAGACCAGCCGCGGATCGGCGTCGTAATTGGCCCCGAAATTGACCTTCACCAGCGTATTCTTGTCGGTGTAGGTCCAGTTGGTGACCTTTTGCGTCACCAGATCCTCATTCGGGATCAGGAATTCGCGTCCGTCGCCGGCGGCGACCGAAATATAGCGCGTTTTCATCGCGCTGATGCGGCCGGAACTGTCGCCGATGGTGACGAGATCGCCCGGCTTCACCGATTTGTCCACCAAAAGGATGATGCCGCTGATGAAGTTAGCGACGATTTTCTGCAAGCCAAAGCCGATGCCGACGCCGGCCGCGCCCGAAAAGATCGCCAGCGCCGAGAGATTGATGCCGACCGCGCTCATGACGATCGCGACGGCGAATATCATGAGCGCCAGCCGGATCATCTTGACCAGCAGAACCTGGATCGACGGCGTCAGATCGCTGGATCGCGTGATCCGGCTTTCGACGAAGTTGCTGATAATATTGGACAGCCATAGCGCCACCACCAGGAGCACGCCGAGCTTGATCAGCAGCAATGGCGTCAGCCGCAGACCACCGAGCACGATCGAGACCGAGTCGAGCGCATCGATGGCCGGGTCAAGCTGCCCGATAATGCTCAGCGCCGCCACCAGCCACGCGGACAACGATACCAGGCGGACGATAAAGCTGTTCCGAATAACAGATGTCACGAGGCGGATGATCAGCCACGCGAAAGCAAGCTTGAAGGCAACTCCGAGCAGATAGCTGCGGCTGGGCCAGGTCGACATCACCATAACCAGGCGTGCCAGCCTCATCAGCACCGCGAACACCGCCGTCGAGGCGCTGTCGACCAGCATCCGCATGAACAGCCGAAGTGGCGCCGGCCAGCCCATGCCGCGCTCGGTCAGGTCGACCCGCGAGCGAACGGCCGCGCCGGTGGCAAACGCGATCCCGGCGCCGGCCAGAATTACGCCAAGCTGCAGATAGAACCATGGCGATGTGACCTCAGCGCCGACCGAACGCGCGGCGGAATGAAGAAAATCAGTGATGTCTGTAAGGTCCAGATCCATTGTCAAATCTCATCGCGGGCGGATCGGCGCCGGGCAAAAGCTGATTCGAAACTCCCGCAGATTCCCATAATCGCTGCGTGGATGCCATCGCGCCGACACGCCCGTGGAACGATTCAAGGCCAGGCAAATCGGGCACATTGTCGCCAGTGCCTCTTGCTTTCCAAAGTCGGTGCTCGACGGTGTCGCAACCGTTCACGCATTACGGAAACGGAGCCCTCCCGGCAAAAATGGGTTGGCGTCGAACTATCGCGACGATAAGGATGCAACTGCAAGTATTTACGATGGGTTGCGATCGTTCATGGCCTCTCTCGATTCGGTCAGCATAGCCATTCTTCTGGGCGCCGCACTGGTGATGGCCGGCATTCTGTCGAGCCTGCTGGCGCTGCGCTTCGGCGCGCCGTTGCTGCTGGTGTTCCTGTTCATCGGCATGCTGGCCGGCGATTCCGGTCCGGGGCAGCTGCGGTTCGACGATGTGCGGACCACCTATCTGGTGGGTTCGGTGGCACTGGCGCTGATCCTGTTCGATGGCGGCCTGCGCACGCGGTTTCAGAGCATCCGCGCGGTGCTCGCGCCGTCGATGGCGCTGGCGACGGTCGGCGTGCTGCTGACCGCGCTGATATCGGCGCCGGTCGCCAAATATGCGCTCGACCTGAACTGGACCGAGGCCCTGCTGGTGGGCGCCGTGGTGGCGTCGACCGATGCCGCGGCGGTGTTTCTTTTGGTGCACGCACAGGGCTTGCGGCTGCGGCCGCGCGTCGGCGCGACGCTGGAGGTCGAATCCGGCACCAACGATCCGTTCGCGGTATTTCTCACGCTGATGCTGGTGGAATTGATCTCAAGCGGCGAAAGCTCGTTCTGGCATGTCGCGCTGGAATTCGGCCGCGAGGCCGTGCTCGGCGCCGTCATTGGCGTCATCGGCGGCCGTTTCGTGGTGCTGTCGCTGAACCGCGTCGCGTTGCCGCAGGGGCTGCACGCGCCGTTTGTCGCCACCGCAGCATTGGTGATTTTCGGTGCCGCACAGATCGCGCACGCCTCCGGATTCCTCGCGGTTTATCTCGCCGGCATCATCATTGGCAACCGGCCGACGCGGGCGCATAATTCGGTGGTGACGTTTCTCGACGCCGCGACCTGGCTGGCGCAGATCGTGATGTTCGTCCTGCTCGGTCTTCTGGTCTCGCCGCATCGGCTGGGGAGCAGCGTCATCCCGGCCGTGATCGTGGCGCTGGTGCTGATGCTGGTGGCGCGGCCGCTCGCGGTGTTCTTCTGCCTGGCGCCTTTTCGCTTCAATTGGCGGGAAAAGATCTTTATCGCCTGGACCGGCCTGCGCGGCGCGGTGGCGATCTTTCTGGCGTCGATCCCGATGCTGGTCGGGCTGTCGAAGGCATATCTGTATTTCGACGTTGCCTTTGTCGTCGTCATTATCTCGCTGTTGCTGCAGGGCTGGACGCTGGCCTTCGCGGCCCGGCGGCTGCATGTGGCGCTGCCGCGCTCGGATCGCGGGCCTCGCCGCGTCGAACTCGATCTGCCGGGCCAGCTCGAGCAACAACTGGTCGGCTATTCCGTCCGTCCGAAAAGCCTGTATTTTCGGCGCGGCCTCATTCCGTCCTGGTCGAAGCCGACACTGGTGATTCGCGACCAGCGGATTCTCTCGCCCGCCGAGGCCGATCCGGTCGCCGCCGGCGACTACATCTATCTGCTGGCGCCGCCGGAAAAAGCCGAAGCGCTCGACCGTTTTTTTGTCGACATGCAGCCGAGTTCGGCGCCCGATCCCCATCTGCTGGGAGATTTTGTCGTCTCCGGCGAGATCACGCTTGGCGATCTTGCGGCAACCTACGGGGTCGGCGTCGATGCCGAGCAATCAAAGCTGACGCTCGCCGACTATTTCGATGTTCATCTCGATCACGCACCGAAGGAAGGCGCGACGCTGACGCTCGATTCCATCGTTCTGGTGGCGCGCAGTATCGGCGGCGGCAGGGTCAATGTCGTCGGACTGCGCCTGCCCGAAGATGAAGAAGAGGTCGTGCCATTGACGCGGATGGCGTCGCTCAAGCAAAAGCTGTCGAGCATGTGGTCGTCGGCAGCCGGGATCTAGAGCACAACCATGGCGCGCTTGGCGCAGAGACCAAGGTTCGAATCCCCGGTGAAAGGTACCGGCTCCGTCGGGGGTCAGGCCGGCGAGTTAGCGGCGGGCAACACCTCGGCTCCGCCGAAGGCGGTCACATGCCCGCGCTTGAGCATGACGATATGCGTCGCCAGCTGGCGCATTTCGTCGGGGTCATGGCAGACATAGACCATCGGTACGCCGGCTTCGTCGCGCAGGCGCACGAGATAGGGCAGGATCTCCTCCTTGCGCGCTTCATCCAGCGATCCCAACGGCTCGTCCAGCAGCAGCAGCCTCGGCCGTGCCAACAGCGCACGTCCGAGCGCCACGCGCTGGCGCTCGCCGCCGGACAATCGGCCCGGACGGCGATCCAGCAGGCTGGTGATATCGAGCAGGTCGGTGACGCGCGCGCGCTGGGCGGGATCGTCGGCAAGGCCGTGCATTCGGCGGCCGTAGTCGAGATTCCGGCGCACATCGAGATGCGGAAACAACCGTGTGTCCTGGAACACATAGCCGATCCGGCGACGATGTGGCGGGATATGGATGCCCGCCGCGGTATCGTCGAGGGTTTCGCCGTCAATCGCGATGATGCCGCGATCGGGCCGCAGCAATCCTGCGATCATGTTGATCAGCGAGGTCTTGCCGGCGCCCGAGGCGCCGAACAGCCCGGTGACCCTGCCCTCGCTGGCGAACGAGGCTTCGATCGCGAACTCGCCGAGCTGTTTTGAGACGTCGACGCGCAACATGATCAATTCCCGTGCAGGCGCGCGTTGGCGCGCCGCGCGAACCATTCGGAAGCGACCAGCGCCGCCATCGCGATGAGAATTGACACCACCACCATCCGCAGCGCCGCGGCATCGCCATCCGGGGTCTGGATCAGCGAATAGATCGCGGCGGAAATGGTCTGGGTCTCACCGGGGATATTTGACACGAAGGTAATGGTGGCGCCGAATTCGCCGATCGCCTTGGCAAAGCCGAGCACCATGCCGGCCAGCACTCCCGGCAGGGCCAGCGGCAAGGTAATGGTCAGGAACACCCGCCAGGGTGCAGCGCCCAACGTTGCGGCCGCCTGCTCGAGGCGGCGATCCACCGCTTCGATGGAGAGCCGGATCGGCCGGACCAGCAGTGGAAACGACATCACGCCACAGGCCAGTGCGGCGCCGGTCCAGCGGAATGCGAACACGATCCCGAGGTGGTCCGCAAGCCAGGCGCCGACCAGGCCGCGCCGCCCGAATGTCAGCAACAGCAGGTAGCCGGTAACGACTGGAGGCAGCACCAGCGGCAAGTAGATCAAGGCATCGACGACCGACTTGCCCCAGAAATCGCGTCGTGCCAGCAGCCACGCCACCGCGATCCCGAGCGGCGTGGCCACCAGTGTTGCAACCGAGGCAACCCGCAGCGAAAGCTGGATCGCCGTCCATTCCGTCGGCGAAATATCGAACACGTTTCAGGTCGTCGGGTTGATCAGGAATTTGAAGCCATATTTCTCGAAGATGGCCTTGGCCGCCGATGTCCGCAGGAACGCGAGATAATCGGCGGCTTCCGCTTTCGCGGTCGCCGTCGCCGCCACCGGGTAGATGATCGGCGGATGCGAATCGGCCGGGAATGTGCCGACGATCTTGACCGCGGGCTCGACCCTGGCGTCCGTCGAATAGACGATGCCCATCGTCGCTTCGCCGCGCGCCACCAGCGTCAACGCGGCGCGCACGCTCTCCGCCATCGCGAATTTCGGCTCGGCGGCTTGCCACGCACCAAGTTTCTCCAACGCCGCCTTGGCGTATTTGCCGACCGGAACCGCCTTCACGTCGCCGGTGGCAATCTTGCCGTCGCCGGCGAGTTTGGCGAGATCGAAGCCCGGCCCGATCGTCACATTGTCGATCTTGGAATCCTTCGGTGCGATCAGCACGAGGCTGTTGCCGAGCAGATCGACCCGGGTTGGCGCGTTGATGTTCTTCTTGCCGATCGCGTAGTCCATCCAGTCGGTGTCGGCGGACACGAAGATATCCGCCGGCGCGCCCTGCTCGATCTGCTTGGCCAATGCCGAGCTTGCGGCATAGCTGGCCAGCACTTTGACGCCGGCCTTCGCGGTATAGGCGGCGTCGATATCATCAAGCGCGTTCTTCATTGAAGCCGCCGCAAATACGGTAAGGCTCTTGTTCTGGGCAAAGGCAGGCGAGAAGGTCGATCCAAACAGCAAGGCGAAAGCGATGAATGGTCCGGCTAGACGATGCATTGGTCGCTCCCGTGCGCCTTCGCGGCGCATCGCGCGCAAATCAGGCGTTGGTTGAATGTGGAAGCGACAGGCGGAAGCACCGTTCCACTGGGTCCCGACGACTTACGGTCGGTCGGGATATCGCCAACAAAAACAATAACAGGCTGAGGGTTTGGGTAAAGTCTTCCTGGAGCGTGTTCGGCAAAAAGGAGGAACCGGCTTTTGGGCCCGATCGCGCGCCGGGGCATCATGCGCCGGTCTATTCCGACGGCAGGATCGCCACCGACACGGCGTCTTCCTTGACGCCGGTGATCTGGAGCACGAACGGGCTTGCCGAAATCTCGTATTTCATGGTCTTGCGAATGCCGTCGCAATCGGTGGCGCCGCTGAAGGCCTTTGGCTTCAGGGCATGGCCGTCCTGAACCAGGTCGACCCAACCGCCTGCGGACAGGCTGATGGTGTAGATACCGGGCTTCGGCGCGTTTTTGAAATTCGCAAATCCTGCAAAGGTGCCTTCCTTTGGCGCCCGTTCGGGCGGCGTCGGCAGCCTGGCCTCCGCCGGGGTGTGCAACCCGAGCGTGATCCCGGTTGCCGGCAATGCGGCGAGTTCGCCGCCGGATGCAAGCTTGATGCGATCCGGCGCCGTCAACGCAGCCCGCTCGCGCTCGATCGGCCATTTGAACTTGTCACAGCCGCTCGGTTCTTCCGCCGCCCATGCGGGAGCCGTTCCGAGCAAGACCAGCGCGAGGAGCAAGGGGGCGCGCATGATCAATCCACCGCGATCATGACGTCGGAGGCCTTCACCACCACGGTCACGTGACCCTTGGCCTTGATGCCCAACTCATCGACGGCCTCGTTGGTGATCGAGGAGGTGACGATCTGGCCATTACCGATATCGACGCGGATATGCGAGGTGGTCGCACCCTTCTTCACTTCGACGACGGTGCCCTTGATCTGGTTACGTGCACTGATGCGCATGATGAATCCTTCATGGTTTTTATCCCGTTCATGACGACGGCCGGCATCGACAATTGGGATTGAAGATTGAAAGAGGATCAGCAGCCCTGACCCGAAACCTCGCCTGCGCTTACGGCGCGGCGATGTCCGACACTAGCGTGTTTTCGAGCCCAATGAAATCACCTTGCGTCGGGGTTTTGTCACTGCTTGGCATCCGGCGCGGCCAGAACCGCCCGGCAATCCGCCGGCAATTGCGGCCAGCGTCATCGGCTGGCTCGGCTTCGGCGGTTCTTTCGGCGGCTCCGGGTGGAGCACCGAATCCTTGAACCAGTAGGCGAGATCGTCGGTGCTGCAGCCTTCACCGCCCGTCTGCGGCGGTTGGGGCTTGCAATCGCGGCTGCCGGGCGGGCAGGCCATACGGATGTGGAAATGATAATCGTGACCCCACCACGGCCTGATCTTGGACAGCCAGCTACGGTCGCCCTTGGCCTCGCGGCACAGCGCCTTCTTGATGGCGGCGTTCACGAAGATGCGCTGGACGCTCGGCTCCTGCGCGGCGTCGCGCAGCACCATGAGATGACCGGGGGTAAAGACTCTCGGGTCGATGTCGAGGCGGTCGTCGCGCACCATCATCACCGCGGACATTTCCTCGCGTTCTTCGCGCGACAGGCGGCGATCGGGCATCGGTGTCAGCCAGATATCCGCATCGAGCCCGATCTGATGGCTGGCGTGGCCGCTGAGCGCCGGGCCGCCGCGTGGCTGTGCGATGTCGCCGACCAGTATTCCCGGCCAGCCGGCGTCCTTGTGCGCCTTGACCGACAGCCGCTTCAAAAGCGCGATCAGATCGGGATGTCCCCAATTGCGATTGCGCGACAGCCGCATCACCTGCCAGGTCTCGCCATTGACGGGCATTTGCGCCGCGCCCGCGATGCAGCCTTTGGAATAGAAGCCGATCACCCGCGTCGGCATTGCCGCCGGCAACAGTTTGCGCGCGAACAACTCCTTTGCGCCGAGCTTGGGATCGTTGGGATTGGCCAGCGGCGGCAGCGGTTTGGGATCGACGGTACCCTTGTCCTGCGCCAGCACCGCATTGGCGCCGGAGAGAGCGGCGGACAGCAGCAGAGGGATGAGAATCAGGCGAAGGTTCATCGGGTCACTCTATAGCGCAAGGATAGCACGAAAGCAGCCGCCGGAGATGACATGGGCGATCGCAACCGCTTGATCGCCGGCGCCGATTTTCGCGGAAATACCAGAATGCGCCGATGCCGCACGCGATTTTCCTCTACTGCGGCTTCGCCATTTGCGGCACCAATGATCCGGCACAGCTTGGCGGTCCGACCTCGCATGGCTGCGTCAGGCTGCACCCGTCGCATGCAGCCGCACTGTTCGCATTGGTCGAGCGCAACGGCCACGCCACACGCGCATCGGGATTTCGAACTGGTTGCAGGCGCAGCGGGCTACCATGGGTTAACCATTCGATAACCTAGTCGATCATTAACGAAACTTCGTGCGACGATACGCAAAATTCGCGGCACGCAAGGTGAAACCGTCGCGGTAGTCCCCTGTCGGTATGCAAGATAGGAGATTCTGCCTCGCTTGCTCGCATGCGCTACCGGCCACGCGTCGAGCATGGCTATTTTTCCGCTATTATTTGCGAATTCGCCACTTAAACAGGCAGCCGGAACACGAAAAACATCCCGGCAGGATATCGGCGAGCGGAAGGTCTCCGCCGGATAGCGATACCATTTTTTCAGACACTTATCGGAGAACGATCGACGCAGAGTGCGAGTGGGGGCGTAATGATGCCGAGAGTCCGGCCAAAGACGGCGAGGAAACCGAAGCATGCGGTGCTCGCCCGCATCGCCGGCCGGCCGGCGAAGCCCAGTCCGAAGCTCTCGAATGGCAGCCGGCGCCTTTCAGCAGAGATCGGCGAGATTGTGCGCAAGCGCGCGGAGGCTGAGGCGGCGATTGCCGAGGCGCGAAAATCCCACGAGCGACTGCGCGAGGCGATTGACATTCTGCCGCAGGGTATCGTGTTCCTCGACGCCGAGGGACGCTACATTCTCTGGAACAAGAAATATTCCGAGATCTACAACCGCAGCTCCGACTTGTTCAAGCCGGGCGCGCGGCTGCAGGATACGATCCGGATCGGCGTCGAACGCGGCGATTATCCGGAAGCGATCGGCCGAGAGGAGGAGTGGGTCGCCGAGCGGCTGGGCAAGCTCTATCAGCCCGGCGAACGCCACGAGCAAGTTCTGGCCGACGGCCGCTGCATCCTGATCGAGGAGCGGCTGACCGAGGATGGCGGCATCATCGGCCTGCGGGTCGACATCACCGAGTTGAAGCAGCGCGAGGCCTCATTCCGGTTGCTGTTCGACAGCAATCCGGTTCCCATGATCGTATGCGCGCTGGATGACGAACGCATCCTTGGTGTCAACGACGCTGCGGTCGAGCATTATGGCTATAGCCGCACCGAGTTTGAAAGGCTCACCATCCGCAGCGTCCAGGCATTCGGATCCGAACCGCCGTGGGCCGGCGACCGCAGCCGTGACGAACTGGCGGCGCGCACCTGGAAGCACGTCAAGGCTGACGGAACGTTGATCGATCTGGCGATTTATTCGCGTCATCTGGTCTATGGCGACCGGCCCGCGGTATTGCTCGCGTTGATGGACATCACTGAACGCAAGCGTGCCGAGGCGCGGCTCACCTTCATGGCGCAGCACGACGGCCTGACCGGGCTGCCGAACCGCAATCTGCTGCGCCAGCGGATGGACGAGATCCTGCAGCAGACGCGGCGCAGCGCGGACAGGGCCGCGGTGATGATACTCGGCCTCGACAATTTCAAAGCAGTCAACGATGCGCTTGGCCACGGCATTGGCGACAAACTGCTGCGCGGCGTCGGCAAGCGCCTGCGGTCGACGTTGCGCGAGGAGGACACGCTTGCCCGCCTAAACTCCGACGAATTCGCGATCGTCCAGAGCGGGCTGACGCGGCCGGAAGACGCCGTGTTGCTGGCGAGGCGGTTATTGGAGGCGATCGGCGATCCCTATCTGCTTGACGGCCATTCCATCGTCATCGGCGCCAGCATCGGCATCGCGATGGCCCCGGGCGATGGCGAGGAGTCCGAAAAGCTTCTGAAAAATGCCGACATGGCGCTGTCCCGCGCCAAGAACGAGCAGCGCGGCACGTTCAGCTTCTTCGAAGCCGGAATGGATGCCCGCGCCCAGAGCCGTCGCAAGATCGAGATCGATCTGCGCGACGCGATCCAGAATGACGTGCTGCGGCCGTATTATCAGCCGGTGATCGATCTCTCGAGCGGGCGCATCACCGGCTTCGAGGCGCTGGTACGCTGGCCGCATCCCGAACGCGGCATGATCTCGCCGGCCGAATTCATACCGGTGGCCGAGGAGACCGGCCTGATCAATGCGCTGGGCGGCCTGATGCTGCGCCGCGCCTGCATGGACGCGGCGCTCTGGCCCGATGACGTCCGGGTAGCGGTCAACCTGTCGCCGCTGCAGTTTCGCGTCGGCAATCTGCTGTCCGTGGTAGTTGATGCACTCAAGCTATCCGGCCTGCCGGCCAAGCGGCTCGAGCTTGAGATCACCGAAACGCTGCTGCTCGAAAAGAGCAGCCAGGTACTTGCCACGTTGCACGCGCTACGCGCCCTGGGCGTGCGCATCTCGATGGACGACTTCGGCACCGGCTATTCGAGCTTGAGCTATCTGCGAAGCTTTCCGTTCGACAAGATCAAGATCGACCAGTCGTTTGTTCGCGACCTCGCCGCCCATCGCGATGCGCAGGCGATCGTGCGCTCGATCATCAGCCTTGGCGTGGGCCTCGGTGTGACGATTACCGCCGAAGGCGTCGAAACCGAAGACGAGTTGAGCTGCCTGCGCTCGGAGGGCTGTCATGAGGGACAGGGCTTCCTGTTCAGCCAGGCGCGGCCCAATGCCGAAATCGCCGATCTCCTGAAAGCGCAGTGCGGCGCCGATTGCACCGCGCCCGAGGATCCCGCCGAGAAACCCGCACTCGTCGCCTGAGAGCGGTGGCTACGAGCTTGTGTTGGCGGTTTTGCGCCTGCGCAGATGATAGGTCAGCGCCAGCGCCACGCAGTGGCGCAGTTCCGGTTCGGGAATTTCCTCCGCGATTCAGCAGGATGCGGAATCCGGAGAATCGAGACGTGGCTTGCTCGTCGGCCTCTTGCTTCGCGGACGCTTCAAGGCAGCCTGTCCGTGCATTTGGTCGCGTGGCTTTCAGGCGTCCATTGCCGGCGCGCCGGGATCGGTGGCCAGGATCGCCCTGCCGACATCTTCGTAATGCGTGTCGCGGGCCTGGATCTGCTGCGCGATGGCGTGCATGTCGCGGAAGCGGCGCTCGAACCTGTTGGCGCTGAATACCGCGGTGGCGCCTGCCATGTGATAGGCCGCATCGACCACCGAGGCCGCCTGATGGATCGTCCAGGTCGATGCCAGGCGAAGCGCTGCGCGGTGGTCCTCGGTGTACTTGCCCGTAACCTCGAGATCGCGCCAAACCTCGCTGGTTGTGGCATAGAGATAGGCGCGCGCTGCGCGCAAATTGCCTTCGATGCGCCCGATGGCGCCCTGCACCGCATTGTTATCGCGCATCGGCTTGATGCCGACCGACGCCTTGCCGCGCGCCAGTTCGACGGCGGCGTCGAGCGTGGCCCGCGCGACGCCGAGCGAGACCGCGGCGAAGCCCAGTCCGAAAACGATGTTGGTGGTGAGCCGATAGAGCGGCCCCGTTTCACGCACTGCGGCCGGTTCATCACGCAATGCTGTAAATTTTTCGGCGATAAACAGATTTTCGACCGAATAGGAGTCCGTGCCGGTGCCCTTGAGGCCGATGACGTCCCAGACGTCGTACATCGTGGCGCTCGCCAGCGGAAACAGGATGGTGCGCACTTCCGGCGCGCCATCGGGCCTGCGCCGCCGGGTGCCGTCGGCTTCCACGATCTGGACATGCGCGCCGAGCCAGCTTGCCTGCCGGGAGCCGCTGGCGAAGTCCCAGCGCCCGGTGGCCCGGTAGCCGCCGGGAACGACATGCGCCTCGCCGGCGATCGCGCCCCAGGCGAGGATGCCGCCGGGCGCACCGAAAATCTGGTGCGCCGCATCGGCATCGAGATAGGCCGCGATCATGGCGCAGACGCTGCATTGGCCGAGGCACCACGCCGTCGAAGCGTCGGCCTTCGCCACCTCTTCGAGCATCTGCATGAAGATTTCGGGCGGCGCCTCGGTGCCACCCGCACTTTGCGGCAACAGCACGCGATAAAGCCCGTTCTCGATCAGGGCGGCAACCACCGGCTGGGTGAGGCGCCGGGTCCGCTCGGTCTCATCGGCCTCGCGCGTGATCAGCGGCGCCAGCGCTCGCGCGCGCTCGACCAGTCCGAAACCGGGAAGCTTGTTCATGCGTTCTTCTCGCCCATTTTTGGGGTTCTGATTGGTGGAGCCGCAATGGTGATCTATTCGCCGCCGTCGATCAAGATGGGCGGTGCTGAGACAAGGGTAGATGCCAGTCACGGCTGCATCATTGCGCCAGCCCGAGGACCAGAAGGAGCGCGCGGTCGAGTTGCTCGGACGTTTCAGCGTCGATGCGGCCAATAACCCGCCGAATGCGGTCACGGCGAAGCGCGACCAATTTATCTGTCATGATTTGCGACCGAAGGCGAAGACCGTTTTCCGGTGCAACCTCGATCAGCGGTCGGAGTGAAAGTCCGGCCTGCAGGTCAGACGATACAGGACAGACGAAGATCGTCGAAAGACCGGCAGCGAATTTGTCGCCTTGAACAACAACGCCGGGCCGGGGCCTCCCGAGATCGCTCGGAACGACCATCAGCACGACATCTCCCCGCGCTATTTCCACGATTCCCAATCGTAAACCGACTCGATCCAGTCATCGATCGCGTCGTTTTCCGGATGCTGCGCCATCAATTTAATCTCACGGCGGATTTCCGAGAGCACCTTGGGATCGCGCAAATCCGGCACCCAATGCTGCACCGGACGCAGCCCCTGCGCACGCAGGCGCTCGCGGCGCGAAGCCATCCGCTGCTGCGGGGTGCGGGGTTTTGCCTTTTTCGGGGTCGAGGCCATGGGTGGAACGTAACATGTTACGCGCGGAAACTCAATGGTACGCCGACTTCAGCTATCCACCTTCAGCGCGGCGATGAACGCCTCCTGCGGGATGTCGACCTTGCCGAACTGCCGCATCTTCTTCTTGCCTTCCTTCTGCTTCTCCAGAAGTTTGCGCTTGCGGGTGATGTCGCCGCCATAGCATTTCGCGGTGACGTCCTTGCGCAGCGCGCGCACGGTTTCGCGCGCGATCACCTTGCCGCCGATCGCCGCCTGGATCGGAATCTGGAACATGTGCGGCGGGATCAGTTCCTTCATCTTCTCGACCATGGCGCGGCCGCGGCCCTCGGCGCGCTGGCGGTGCACCAGCATCGACAGCGCGTCGACCGGCTCGTTGTTGACCAGAATCTGCATCTTCACGAGGTCGGCCGGCTTGTAGTCGGTGAGATGATAGTCGAACGAGGCATAGCCCTTGGAAACCGACTTCAGGCGGTCGTAGAAATCGAACACCACTTCATTGAGCGGCAACTCGTATTTCACCATCGCGCGGTTGCCGACGTAAGTGAGCTCTTTCTGCGAACCGCGGCGGTCCTGGCACAGCTTCAGCACGCTGCCGAGATATTCGTCCGGCGTGAGGATGGTGGCCTCGATCCAGGGTTCCTCGATCTCGGCGATCTTCACCACATCGGGCATGTCGATCGGATTGTGGATCTCGATCACCTGCCCGTCGGTCAGATGCATCTTGTAGATCACCGACGGCGCGGTCGCGATCAGGTTGAGGTCGAATTCGCGCGACAATCGCTCCTGAATGATCTCCAGATGCAACAGGCCGAGAAAGCCGCAGCGGAAGCCGAAACCCAATGCGGCGGAAGTTTCCATCTCGAACGAGAAGCTGGCGTCATTGAGCCGCAGCTTGCCCATCGCCGCGCGCAAGGTCTCGAAGTCGTCGGCGTCGACCGGAAACAGGCCGCAGAACACCACGGGAATCGCCGGCTTGAAGCCCGGCAGCATTTCCGTCACCGGCTTGCGGTCGTCGGTGATGGTGTCGCCTACTCTGGTATCGGCGACTTCCTTGATCGCGGCGGTGATGAAGCCGATCTCGCCGGGACCGAGCTCCTCGATCTGCTGCATCTTCGGCGTGAAGAAGCCGACCCGCTCGACGTCATAGGCGGCGTTGGTGCCCATCATCCGGATGCGCTGGCCCTTTTTCATCACGCCATCGACGATCCGGACCAGCACCACCACGCCGAGATAGACGTCGTACCAGCTGTCGACCAGGAGCGCCTTCAGCGAGGCGTCACGGTCGCCCTTCGGCGCCGGCAGCCGGTGAACGATGGCTTCCAGCACGTCGTCGATACCGAGGCCGGTCTTGGCGGAGATCATCACCGCGTCGGAGGCATCGATGCCGATCACGTCCTCGATCTGCCGCTTGACCTGATCCGGTTCCGCCGCCGGCAGGTCGATCTTGTTGAGGACCGGCACGATCTCGTGGCCGGCGTCGAGCGCGTGGTAGACGTTGGCGAGCGTCTGCGCCTCGACGCCCTGGCTCGCATCGACCACCAGCAGCGAGCCTTCGCAGGCCGCCAGCGACCTCGAAACCTCATAGGCGAAGTCGACATGGCCGGGCGTGTCGATCAGGTTGAGGATGTAGGTCTTGCCGTCCTTGGCCAGATAGCTCAGCCGCACGGTCTGCGCCTTGATGGTGATGCCGCGCTCGCGCTCGATATCCATGGAATCGAGCACCTGTTCCTTCATCTCGCGCGCCTGCAAGCCCCCGGTGGTCTGAATCAGACGGTCGGCCAGCGTCGATTTGCCATGGTCAATATGCGCAACGATGGCGAAGTTGCGGATGTTGGAAATAGGGATAGATGTCATGGGCGCGGGATAGCATTCGCCCCCCGGTGCGGCAACCATATTGCAGCCTTTTGACGGCACAACTTCACGCCAAGCTGATTTCACTTGGGTCAAAAACGCGCTACGCAGACGGTTATGTCAGGCGCCTGGTTTCTGCCCGCAAATTTGTACGCATATGCATCGTCGAAGGTCCGGCGGCTGGCGGCATGGCTCGCCGCGTCGGCCTCCGATCCCGAGGCCGGCCTCGGCCTGGTGATCGGCTTTGCCGCTGCGCATGCGGTGCTCTGGACCCTGATTCTGATCAATCTCAAGGCGGCGCAGGACGTCCACATGGACGTTGCGGAAGCCTATGCCTGGGGCCAGAAATTTCTGCTCGGCTACGGCAAGCATCCGCCGCTGTCGGGGTGGATCGCGGGCATCTGGTTCACGATGTTTCCGGTCGCCAACTGGGCAACTTACGCATTGGCGATGACGACGCTTGGCTGCGGGCTGGTGATCTGCTGGCTGATCGCGTTGCGCGTGGTCGACCGCCGCCGCGCTTTCTTCGTGGTGGTGATGCTGGCGCTCTACCCGATCTTCAACTTCAAGGGCTTCAAGTATAATCCGGACCTGCTGCAGCTCGTGACCCTGCCGCTGGTGGTGCTGGCCTATCTGCATGCGTTCGAGAAGCGCGATGCGCGCTCCGGGCTGTGGCTCGGCCTCGCCGGCGCACTGGCGCTGATGACCAAATATTGGGTGCTGACCATGATCGGCGCGATCGGGATCGCCGCGTTGCTTCATCCCGATCGGTTGCGGTTCCTGCGCTCGCCGGCGCCATGGGTTGCGATTGTCACCCTGGTGGTCGCGATGCTTCCGCATCTGTGGTGGTTGAAGCAGGTCAATTTCGTGCCGCTGACTTACGCGGGCGATACCTATGAATTGCAGAGCCGTGCGCAGTGCCTTCGGCTGGTCCTCGGCTATATCGGCCACAATCTGGCGCTGCTCGCTCTGCCGGTGGCATTGGCGGCGCTGGCGCTGGCCTGGTTGCCGCGATGGTGGACGACCTTGGCGCAACATCCGTCGGCGCTGTTCACGCGCGCCTGGTCGCGCGGGACCAATCCCGCGGTGAATCTCTCCCAGGCGCTCAATATCTGGATCATCCAGATCGTGGTTGCGATCGGGCCTCCGCTCGGCGGCTTGATTTTCATCATCTATATGAAGACCGACTGGGGGATCTCGCTGTTCTTTCTGACCCCGCTGGCGCTGGTTGCGATACCGTCGCTGCGGCTGCAAAGAATCGCGCTGTTTCGCATTGTCGCGATCTGGCTGGTGTTGACGCTCGCGGTGCTTGCCGCCTCGCGTACCATCGCGGCCCGCGAATTCGCCGAAAATCCCAATGGCGCATCAGGCTATGCCGCGCGTTCCGAACTCGCCCGCGAGCTGACGCAAGTCTGGCATGAGCGCTTCAACTCGCGATGGGCCGTGGTCGCCGGGGCTACGGATATCGGCGAGCCGATGACATTCTACAGTCCGGATCATCCGGCGCCGTTCACGCCCGGCGAACTCTGGGCGTCGGGGTTGACCTCGCTCGAGGAGGCCAAGCGGCTTGGTTTCATCGGCATCTGCGATACGTCGGATGGGCGGCTGCCCGCCTGTGAAGCGTGGATGGCGGCCAATGCCGGTCAGGCCGAGTCCCTGGTCATCACGACGCAGCGTTTCTCCCACGGGCATTCCGGGCCGGCGACCAGCTGGAAGATCTACATCGTGCCGCCGGCTCATATCTAGGCGTTCAGTCTTGCCGCCTACGTGCCTTCTTCGTTGAACTTGCTGGCGACGAGGTCGGTGATCGCAGTGATGGCGGCTTCGGCCTCGGGGCCGGCCGCGGAGACGAGGATGGATGTTCCGGGGCCCGCGGACAGCATCATCAGCCCCATGATGGAGGTGCCGCCGACGGTCTCGCCGCCGCGCGTCACCCAGACTTCGGCATTGAAGCGCTCGACCAGCTGAACGAATTTCGCCGAGGCGCGCGCGTGAAGTCCGCGCTTGTTGATGATGGGAATTTCCCGGGACAGCGCGCCCGGCGGGATGCTTGGCCCGGCATCGTTTTCGGGCGACGCGTCCTCGTCGCTCATTTGCCGGCGAGGACCCGGCTGGCGATGGTGACGTATTTGCGACCGGCTTCCTGCGCCATGGCGATGGCATCGGGAAGCGACCGCTCTTCGCGAACCTTGGCGAGCTTGACCAGCATCGGAAGATTGATCCCTGCGAGCACTTCCACTTTCGGACGGCTCATGCAGGAGATCGCAAGGTTGGAGGGCGTGCCGCCGAACATGTCGGTCAGGATAGCTACGCCATCACCACTGTCGACGCGATTGACCGCCTCGATGATGTCGCTTCGACACAAATCGGAGTCGTCCTCGGCTCCGATCGTGACTGCTTCGATTTGTTTTTGCGGACCCATCACATGCTCGAGCGCCGCCTTGAACTCGTCGGCAAGGCGGCCATGGGTCACAAGTACTAGGCCAATCATCGGAAACTCCTCGCGGGTGCCTTTTGGTGCACCGCACGAACGCGCCACTTTGACCATCCAGAGCCCTCGCGCAAGAGGGGATGTTTGCGATTCACCCGGAAATTAGCGGTAGAGGGGGAACCTGCGCCGGTCTATTCGGTCGCGATACTGGGCGTAATATGGTTACCAATTCCCTTCAGACAATCATCCGAGGGTCGGGTATGGTCTGAACTGGCGGTTGTCGTCAGCGCAGCTACAACCAATGGCAGTGCTGGGTGGTTTGATTCCACGGGAATTCGAGGTAACTGAACACCGTGGATGTGCGTCAGGAGGGCCTCCGGCGCCGGCAGGCGCTCGGCGTCCGCAGCCGACAGATCCACGACCAGGCCCACCACCGCCTCCCCGGCGAAGCCGCAGCGGCGAATGCCGAGCCCGCGGATTTCGATCAGGCCGGCCAGTTCGGGTGCCGGCCGCACCAGGATTTGCCCCTGGTTAGCTTCAAGATGGACGCGATCATCGCCGACCAGCACCGCCGACGGTAGTTGGCCTGAACGCCCGGCCAGGATGAGATCGAACGCCAGCCGCGACTTGCCGGAACCCGACGGCCCGCGGATCAGCACGGCGCGATTTTCGATCAACACGGCGGAAGCATGGACGCTCGCACCTTTGCCATGCGTCATGGCGCGGGCAGCCGGACCACAAAGCGCGCGCCCGCGACCGTCGCCTCGCCATCGGCGCCGACCGGACCCGCGCGATTTTCCGCCCAGATGCGTCCACCATGGGCTTCTATGATCTGTTTCGAGATCGACAGCCCCAATCCGGAATTCTGCCCAAAGCCCTGGTGCGGCCGGTCGGTGTAAAAGCGCTCGAAGATTCGCTCCAGCGCATCGTCGCGGATCCCCGGACCGTCGTCATCGATCACGATTTCGATTTCCTGCTTCACGCGACGGCAGACGATGCGTACCTTGCCGCCGGCCTCGGAAAACGACTGGGCGTTGACCAGCAGGTTGGAAATCACCTGCCCGAGCCGCGAATCATGTCCCGGTACCGAGAAGGTATCGGTGGAGCTGCGGCCTTCGAAGCGGACTTCGACCGCGATCTTGTTGCCAAGACTGGTTTCGTTGGCGACCGAGGTCAGGGTGTTGAGCAGGCGCCGAAGATCGACCGGCGTCATATCCTGCCGCTGCAGTTCGGCATCGAGCCGGCTCGCATCCGAGATATCGGAGATCAGGCGGTCGAGCCGCTTGACGTCATGCTCGATCACCGCGAGCAGCCGCGCGCGGCTGTTCTCGTTCCGAGCCAACGGCAGGGTTTCGACCGCGGACCGCAGCGACGTCAGCGGGTTCTTCAATTCATGGGCGACATCGGCAGCGAACATTTCGATCGCCTCGATGCGGTTATAGAGTGCATCCGTCATGTCGCGCAGCGCGCCGGAGAGATGTCCGATCTCGTCGCGACGGCGGGTGAAGTCGGGAATCTCGACGCGGGTCCGGATGCGGCGGCGGACACGCTCGGCGCTGTCGGCGAGCCGGCGCACCGGGCCCGCAATGGTGCTTGCCAGCAGCAATGACAGCATGATCATCACCGCGGAAGCCACGCCGCCGACTTTCAAGATCGCAAGCCGCTCGGCGGTCACCATCTGATCGATGTCGTCGCCCTGGGTCGAGAGCATCAGCGCGCCATGGATCGCGCGGAATCGCTGCACCGGCACCGCGACCGAGACGATCACCTCGCCGCGTTCGTTGATTCGTACCATGCTGCTCTTTTCGCCGCTGAGGGATTTGGCGACTTCCTGATAACCGTTGCCGTTCTCCGGCCCGAGTTCCCGATAAAGCGGCAGGTCGCCGCGATTGAGCCAGGTGCGGATCGCGATCATCGATCGCTCCGCGATACCTGGCTTCTCGACCGACGGTGGCGGCAACTCGAACCGCAGCACATCGCCGCGGCCGTAGAGATTGCGGCTGTCCAGAATCAGGCCGCCATCGCGATCGAAAATACGGGCTCGGGTCTTGGTTGGTGAAATCAGCCGCCGCAATACCGGCGCGACGCGTTCCGGATTGATCGGAAAATCCAGTCCGGCATATTCGTCGGGCGCACCATAGGTTTCGCCGGGCTTCAGATCGAGCAGCCGGTCGGGATCGATGGTGATGGTGTTGGTCTCGACGGTCGCGGAGGCTGCGATTGCGCCAGCAATGATCTCGGCCTGCACCAGCAGGCTTTGCGCCCGCGCGTCGATCAGGCCGGCGCGGAATTGCGACAGGTAAAGAATGCTCGCCACCAGCGCGATCAGGCCGGCGAGATTCAAGGAAACGATGCGGCGGGTCAGGCTCGAGAAGCTGAGCGCGAAGAAAAACTGGCCGGCCCGGCGCAACCAGCCGAGCGGCCGCTGCCAGCCTTTCGCCCCTGCATTCTCGGCGGCAGCGGTATCCGGAACGAGGGACGACGAGGCGTCCTCGATATTCAGGCTTGCATCAGGCTGCGTTCGATCAAGCAATGGCCAAAACTGCCGGTTGTTTCGATAGGTCGTGCGACGCGCGTTTGCTTTCTCATCCTACCCTAGACGGGAGGTGGCGTCAGTTAACAAACGCCCGCGAAAGGCAGGCAAATCAGGTTTCCTTGAAGCGGTAACCCACACCGTAGAGGGTTTCGATCATCTCGAAATCGTCGTCAACGACCTTGAACTTCTTGCGCAGCCGCTTGATGTGGCTGTCGATGGTGCGATCGTCGACATAGACCTGATCGTCATAAGCCGCGTCCATCAGGGCATTGCGGCTTTTCACCACGCCGGGGCGCGTGGCCAGCGCCTGCAGGATCAGAAACTCGGTCACCGTCAACGTCACCGGCTCGTTCTTCCAGGTGCAGGTGTGGCGCTCCGGGTCCATCCGCAGCAGCCCGCGGTCCAGCGCCTTGGCGTCGGTTTCCTTTGGCACTGCGGTCGGATCCTTCGGCGCCGCGCGGCGCAGCACGGCCTTGACGCGCTCGACCAGCAGGCGCTGCGAGAACGGCTTGCGGATGAAATCGTCGGCGCCCATTTTGAGGCCGAACAATTCGTCGATCTCCTCGTCCTTGGAGGTGAGAAAAATCACCGGCAGATCGGACTTCTGCCGCAGCCGCCGCAGCGTCTCCATGCCGTCCATACGCGGCATCTTGATATCGAGGATCGCAAGGTCCGGCGGACTGGTGCGGAAGCCGTCAAGCGCCGATGCGCCATCTGTGTAAGTCATGATGCGATAGCCCTCGGCTTCGAGCGCGATCGAGACGGATGTGAGAATGTTGCGGTCGTCGTCGACCAAGGCGATTGTGGGCATGGGCCTGCTTTCCGAAACGGAGTGGCTGAAACGGCGAGCAATCCAGCGATGCGCCGCATAAATGGGCTTCGAACGCGGTCAACGAGCAATGCAAGCTGGGCTGAAGTGTGACCGAGTTCCCGAAACGCCTGAGGTACCCAAGGGTTCCAGCCTGTCTGGATATCAGTTTAGCCCAAAAATGGCTATTTTTGCAATGAGATACTGGAAAATGTTCGATGCAGCCCACTCCTGATTTTGACGCCGCCCGGCTCGCCCGGTCGCTATTACGGCGCAGCCGGCAAGGCGCTTTGGCGACCCTGATGCCCGGCAGCGGCGATCCCTATTGCTCGCTGGTCAATGTCGCAAGCCATCCCGACGGCTCGCCGATCCTGCTGATTTCGCGCCTCGCGATTCACACTAGGAACCTGCTCGGCGACGCCAGGGTCTCGCTGATGCTCGACGAACGGGCCGAAGGCGACCCACTGGAGGGATCGCGGATCATGCTGGCAGGTCAGGCGGAGCAGGTGGGCGGGGACGCCGTGGCGATTTTGCGCCGCCGTTACCTCAACGCCCATCCGTCTTCGGAAGTCTTTGTAAATTTTAAGGATTTTTCCTTTTTCAGAGTCCGGCCGACCGGTGCGCATTTGGTCGCTGGATTCGGCCGCATCGTCGACCTCAAACCTGAGCAGTTTTTGACCGATAGCTCCGACGCCGCTTCGTTGCTGGAAACCGAGCAGGAAGCCGTCGACCACATGAACGCGGATCATCGCGATACGATGAATCTCTATGCGACAAGGCTGCTCGGTGCCAAACCCGCCGATTGGCGCTGCACCGGCTGCGATCCCGACGGAATAGACCTTCAGGCTGGTACGACCACGCTGCGGCTGGATTTCCCGCGGCGCATTGTCACTCCTGCCGCACTGCGGCAGACGCTGAAGCAGCTTGCCGATCAGGCCCGCGCCGGAGCAAGTATTTGAGGAGATTTAATGTGCGCCTTCGAATAAACCAAATATGGGGGGATCGGCTTGGCAAGCCAGGTGTTCATCAGTATTAGGTCGCCGGACCGGGGCTGGACGACTATATTGACGGTCACCGCGATAGAGGCGCGTGTGGGGGCATTCGCGCAATCGAAGTACGCGGGTTCGAGGAGGATTCTTCCGTGCAAGAGACGGGCGTGCATAACGGTGCCTTCGGCGCCGACAAATTCGGCTTAAAGAAACTCAAAAGCGTCAACTGGAACCTCGGTGCGCCGCAACTCTCCGAATACGCGTTGGCTGCCGGCGAAGCCGTGCTTTCCGCGGATGGAGCCTTGTGCGCGGACACCGGTGTTTTCACGGGGCGCAGCCCCAAGGACAAATTCACGGTTCGCGACGCTAATACCGACAAGAACGTGTGGTGGGCGGGCAACCAGTCGATCACATCGGAACAGTTCGAGGCGCTCTACGCCGACTTCCTGAAACACGCCGAAGGCATGACGCTGTTCGCACAGGATCTCTATGGCGGCGCCGATCCGAGCTTGCGGATCAAGACCCGCGTCTATACCGAACTCGCCTGGCACTCGCTGTTCATTCGCACGCTGTTGATTCGCCCGCAGCCGTCAGAGCTTGCGAGCTTCGTGCCCGAGTTGACCATCATCGACCTGCCGAGCTTCAGGGCCGACCCCAAACGCCATGGGGTGCGTTCGGAGAACGTGGTTGCGATCGATTTCGCCCGCAAGATCGTCCTGATCGGCGGATCCTATTATGCCGGCGAGATGAAAAAGTCGGTCTTCACCACGCTGAATTATTATCTGCCGGAAAAGGGTGTGATGCCGATGCACTGCTCGGCCAACGTCGGCCCCGACGGCGATGCGGCGATCTTTTTCGGCCTCTCCGGCACCGGCAAGACCACGCTCTCGGCCGATCCGAAACGCACGCTGATCGGCGACGACGAGCACGGCTGGGGTGCGGACGGCATCTTCAATTTCGAAGGCGGCTGCTACGCCAAATGCATCAAGCTGTCGAAGGAAGCCGAGCCAGAGATCTATGCCGCCAGCAAGCGCTTTGGCACGGTGCTGGAAAATGTGGTGCTGGACGCCAATACCCGCCTGCCGGATTTCGACGACGGCTCGAAGACCGAGAACACCCGTTCGGCCTATCCGCTCGAATTCATCCCCAATGCTTCGCGCACCGGCCGCGCCGGCCATCCGAAGAATTTGGTGATGCTGGCAGCCGACGCCTTTGGCGTGATGCCGCCGATAGCAAAACTGACGCCGGCGCAGGCGATGTATCATTTCCTGTCCGGCTATACCGCAAAGGTCGCGGGCACCGAGCGAGGCCTCGGCAATGAGCCGCAGCCGGAATTCTCGACCTGTTTCGGTTCACCGTTCTTGCCGCGCGATCCGTCGGTGTACGGCAATCTGCTGCGCGATCTGATCGCCAGGCACGATGTCGATTGCTGGCTGGTCAACACCGGCTGGACCGGCGGCAAATACGGCACCGGGCGGCGCATGCCGATCAAGGTGACGCGGACGCTGTTGGCCGCGGCGTTGAACGGCTCGCTGCGATCAGCCGATTTCCGTACCGACAGGTATTTCGGCTTCGCGGTGCCGACCTCGCTGCCCGGGGTCGAGCCGCATATCCTCGATCCGATCAAGACCTGGGCCGACAAGGTGGAGTTCGACAAGACCGCGCGTTCGCTGGTCGGCATGTTCCAGAAGAACTTCGCCAAGTTCGAGAGCCTGGTCGACGCCGATGTCCGCGCCGCCGCGCCGGAAGTGAAGCTCGCCGCGGAATAAGATTTCGGAAAATCGGTTGCCGTGAATAAGCAAAAAGGGCGGCTCAACGGGCCGCCCTTTTTCTTTTGACCACTGGCGCTATTTTCATTGTCATGGCGCGCGTTCCGATCGCAAAGCCGGGTCTATTGTCGCGCCATATGCAGCTCAAGCCTTGAAATACGCGATCTGATGCGTGGTTGCGAGCAGGCGGCCCTGCGGCGACCACAGCTCGCCGGTCTGGTCGCTATAGCTCTTGCGAAAGATATTGGCGTCGGCGACGGCCAGGACCCGGCTGATGTCCTCGGCCGCGAGATCTTCCGCGTCGGCATGAAAGTAGGTCGTCAGCGACACGGTGCCGAACGGCACGAGATCGCCTCTGACATGAAAGATGCGGCCGAAGAATGCATCCGACATCGCCATCAGCGACAGCGCGTCGACCTTTCGCGGGGCGCGGTCGCCGATCCATAATTTGGAGTACGAACTGATCGGCCCGGCTCCGGGCGTCGCCCCGAATTTCGGTTCGCCCTCGACAAAGCGGAAATCATATTGCTTGACCCAGGGTATCGAAATCCTGGCATAGGGCAGCGTCTGCTCGAAAGCGGTGGCGCCTGGAAATTCGGCCTGCTGATGCGACCATGACGGACGTCGCGCGGCGAACACGGCGGTCGCGAAGGTTGCAACCTCGCCGCCATCCTGCGTCATCTCGACGGACCAATGCTGTGTCGATCGGTTGGCCTTGATCAGGCGAACGTCGAGATCGAACGTCCCGCGCGCGACCGGCGCGCAAAAGTTGACGGTGAGGGAGAGCGGATCGCCGGCGCGCTGCGGATGATCGAGCAGCGCCCGCAGCATCGTAGCGGCGGTCGCCCCGCCGAACGGGCCGACAAACGCCCAGTAATCGTCGCTGGTCCGCCCCTGCCAGCAGCTGTCGCCGGCGGTAACCTGCGTGGCCTCGTCGAAAAGGTGTTGGGTCCTGGCAAGCATGAAATTCCCTCGATCCTTCGCCGCAGTATCATGGCCTTCCGGCCGAATTCAATGACGTCGGAGGTCATGGTCTTTCGATGATGACGGAATTGGCCAGTCAGGCCGCGGTTATTCTGGTCCGGAATTCAGCGAGTTGCCTCGCGCTGTGCGCCCGGCTCTTGCGACGCCAGCGGCGATGTGCCGCGCACCGGCACATTCCAGATATCCTGGGCATATTCGCGGATGGTGCGGTCCGACGAGAACCATGGCATTCGCGCGACGTTGAGGATGCTGGCCCTTGTCCAGGCCGGAACCACCTGCCAGCGCGCGTCGATCCCGCGCTGGGCGTCGAAATAGGCGGCGAAATCCGCGCTGACCATATAGTGGTCAAGATGGCGCAGCGCGTGTGCGACCGATTCGAAGCGGCCGGGATCGTCGGGCGAGAATTCGCCGCTTCCGATCGCGTTGATGGCGCGTGACAGGCGCGGCGAGTGCCGGATCACGTCGGTCGCATCGAGCCCCTGCTTGCGCCGCACCACCACATCCAACGCCTCCATGCCGAAGATCGCGATGTTCTCGGCGCCGACGTGATCGCGGATCTCGATATTGGCGCCGTCGAGCGTGCCGATGGTCAGCGCGCCGTTCAGCGCGAGTTTCATGTTGCCGGTGCCGGAGGCTTCCATGCCCGCGGTCGAAATTTGTTCCGAGAGGTCGGCGGCGGGAATGATCACCTCGGCCAGGCTGACATTGTAGTCGGCGAGGAAGGCGACCTTCAGGCGTCCGGCGATGGCCGGATCGTTGTTGACGACTTCGGCGACATCGTTGATGAGCTTGATGATCAGCTTGGCGTAGCGATAGCTCGCCGCCGCCTTGCCGGCGAAGATTTTCACGCGCGGCACCCAGTCGCGCTGCGGCTCGTCCTTGATCGCGTGATAGAGCGCCACGGCCTCCAGGATATTGAGCAATTGTCGCTTGTATTCATGGATGCGCTTGATCTGGACGTCGAACAGTGCTCCCGGGTCGACCTTGATGTTGAGGCGCTCGCCGATCAGCCGCGCCAGCGCGATCTTGTTGTGATGCTTGACGGTTCGGAATTGCTGCTGGAACGCATTGTCGCTGGCGCGGGCTTCGAGGGATTGAAGCTGCGAGGGATCGTCGAGCACGGCTTCGCCGCAGGCCTCGCGCAACAGATCAGTCAGCTTCGGATTGGCCAGCATCAGCCAGCGGCGGAAGGTGATGCCGTTGGTCTTGTTGGTGATGCGGTCCGGATAAAGATGGTTCAGATCGTGAAATACCGTCTCCTTCATCAGATCCGAATGCATCGCCGAGACGCCGTTGATGCGATGCGATCCGACGAACGCCAGCTGCCCCATCCGCACCCGGCGGCCCGACTTCTCGTCGATCAGCGATACCGAGGCCCTGAAGTCGACATCGCCGGGACACCGGGCATCCGCCAGCGCCAGATGCTCGACATTGATGCGGTAGATGATGTCGAGATGGCGCGGCAGCAGACGTTCGAACAGTTCGACCGGCCAGGTTTCGAGCGCCTCGGGCAGCAGCGTGTGATTGGTATAGGACAAGGTGGCCACGGTGATCTTCCACGCTTCCTCCCAACGGAAGTTGTGAAGATCGCAGAGAATTCGCATCAACTCGGTGACGGCGAGGCTGGGATGGGTGTCGTTGAGCTGCACCGCCGCCTTGGACGCCAGGTTGCGCAACTGCCCGTCGGATGCGAGATGGCGCTGGACCAGATCCTGCAACGAGGCCGAGACAAAGAAATATTCCTGACGCAGCCGCAATTCGCGGCCCGCCGGACTTTCGTCATTCGGATAGAGGAACTTGCAGATCGATTCGGCGCGGGCCTCCTCGGCGCTGGCGCCGAGATAGTCGCCGGTGTTGAAGACGTCGAGCTTGAGCGGGTCGGGCGAGCGCGCCGACCACAGCCGCAGGGCGTTGACGTGCTGGCCACGCCAACCCACGATCGGCGTGTCGTAGGCGACGGCCTGCACGGTTTCCGCCGGATGCCAGATCGCGCGGTCGCGGCCCTTGGCATCGGTGCTGCGCTCGACGCCGCCGCCGAAATGCACGTGGTAGACCACTTCAGGCCGCTGGAATTCCCAGGGGTTGCCGAAGCCGAGCCATTCGTCGGGATATTCCTGTTGCCAGCCCTGCGCGATGATCTGCCGGAACAGGCCGAAATCGTAACGAATGCCGTAGCCGATGGCAGGAATGGCCAATGTTGCCATGCTCTCCATGAAGCAGGCCGCAAGCCGGCCCAGCCCGCCATTGCCGAGTGCCGCATCCGGTTCGCATTTGCGTAAATCGGAGAGGTCGACGCCGAGATCGCCGAGGGCTGCTTCGAACACCGGCAACAGCCCCATATTGTTCAGCGCATCGGTGAACAGGCGGCCGATCAGGAACTCCAGGCTGAGATAATAGACGCGCTTGCGGCCGGCGTCGTAGCTCTGCTTTTCCGCCGTCAGCCAGTGGTGCACGATGCGGTCGCGCAGCGCCAGCGCCGCGGCCTTGTACCAGTCGTGGCGGGTGGCCATGCCGGCGTCCTTGCCGATCGCAAGCCGCAGCTTGGCCAGCACCGCGCCCTTGATCTCGGCCAGCGCCAGCTCGTCGACGGGCTGGCCGAGCGCCGGAAATTTCGCCGGGAGAAATGGATCTGGCAATCTGGGCACCCCTGACTGAACTCACCCAAATGATACGCGCCTTGCGCCGGGACCGAAACCCGATCAAGGGCCCCGATTGTGCAACGCATGCATGGTGTTTATGCAAGGACTGGGCCGGGTTGATGGAGAATGTGCGCGTGACTTTGATGAAATTGTGAAGTCCGCGGATGGTAGGGGGCAAAGGCGTATCCAGGGGTTATGGAGCGGCCTGCGCCGGGACGACGCGGAATTCGCATTAGTCCTTCAACTTCACCTCACTGTGGCGCCACAGGCGAAGATCGCCGAAACCTTCGATGCGGCCCAATTCCGCCAGCGCCTCGATTCGTGCGCCCAATATCTCGTCGTTGATGGGCAGGTTGTGTTGGCGACAGTGGTTCATGGCTGTCCCGATCACCCTCGCGGCCTTTTGCCGTCGCGATGTCAGGACGGAAAAGATGATCGCATCGAGATCGGCCACGGATACGGATTTTGGAAGCTTCACGTTTTTCCACCGCAAATTACTGCTGATGGTGGGGGGCTCGGGAGGCGGACGCAGTTCTGGATGCTGCGTCCGTAGACGAACTCCAGCATCTCAAAATGTAAACCGGATCGCAGGTCCCCAACGGGCTTTCTGAATAGCCGCTGCTCTTCTTTGTCGAGTTCAAAGGTGGCAGCGAAAGTCTTGAGGAGGGCGTCGTCGAGTGCGAGCAGTTGCCGTCGAATCTTTTTCGCTTGCATCTTGTCCATGGTCTCGATCCCCCCGCGGCTTTGATAGGTCAGATGGACTGGAACAAATTAAGAACACTTTAGCAAGTCTTTGATATATCATAGTGATTCGGCGCCATGCCGACACAACATCTATGGTCTGCTGTTCGTTATGAGGACTACATGTCCACCATCGCCTTCGATTCCTTCGCGCTCACCCGCATCGCCGACTTCGCCCGCTCGCTGTCGCGGTTGCATCTGGCCTCGCTCCGCCGGCCGGTCGATGACGACCAGATCGACCGCGAATTCAACGCCGTCTGCATGTCGGTTTGGGGCTACACCACAGACGATTTCAGCGACGACCTGTTCTCAAGCGAAGATCACGCCTGGCTCGACACGCTCGATGAAGCGCATGCGCGCATCTTCGCCGCCGAACAGGGCTACGACCTCGTCGACGACAACGGCATGCTGACGGACTGGTGGGGCTATTGCTGGATGATCCTCGCCGAGAAACGCGGGCTTCTGACGCCGGAAAACCGGGCGGCGGCGCGCGCGGCGATCGAGGAGAAATATCTGTCGGCGCCGAACGTGATCGGCGTCATCGTCGGGCGGTGAATTTATTGCGCTTCGGCGCGCTTGCCTCCGGCCGATGCAGACTTCGGCACCGAGGTCACGGGCAGCGCGCCGCGGCTTACCTCAGGCAATGGCGCTTCATTGGCGATCGTTTCGGCTGCGACCGGCGCCACCTTCATCTCGCCGAGCCGCGCGCGCACGTCGGCGGTCAAGCCCGGATAGGACGCCACCGGCGTGAATTCAGCGGTCTGGTTGACGCCGACCTTGACGCCGGAATAGGCCACCAGCCCGGTCGTGGTGGCGATCACGTCGCCGGGACGCAGCGAGGTGTCGAGCGTCAGGTCGACCGGGGCGAGGCCGGCGGGGTCGCGGCCGTTGCAGGTACAGTCCGCGCGCAGCGCCTTGCGAAAGGCGAAGGCGTTTTCGCTGTCGGCATAGCGCTCGCCGTTGCTCGACGAGGCGCCGTCGATGGTGCTGCCGAAGAAGACCCTGGTCGGGCTCGCAGGACAGAACGCCTGGCACATCTGAGACCGGCGAAGCGTTGCCGCGCGCCAGCGGGAAATACCGGCCGTCGCAGGTTCGCACGCAGAACGCAGGCCCCGAGCCGTTTGAGGCGACCGGGCGTGGCGGTGGCGCAGGCTGCTGGTTAAGGCCAAACGGATCGGCGAAGAAATTCGCTTGCGGTGGGGCCTGGCGCTGCTGCTGGTTCTGGGCTCCGCCGAACAGGAAACTGAACAGGTCTTCGGCCGACGCCATGCGCGGGGCAAGCGCGATCGGTGCTGCGAGGGTGGCGACGGCAACAAGCGTCAGGCGGCGCCGCATGCGCTGATAAGGCAACTCTGTACGCAACGCTCACTCCACCCGACGCCACCGAACCCGCTGCGGCGAGCCGTGCCGCAGCACGATTTACATTAGTGCGGGATGGTAAACGAGCTATGAGCAAGCGCCCCGGATCGCCGAAAAAGAAATGCTCGGGACGCGGCCGGAACACTGCATTCGGGACGGGACCCGTTCGTTGACGGCGAAGCCGTCAATCTTTCAGGAATTCGCCGGCCTTGTAGAGCGAGCGGAACGCAAGCCCCGCCTGCGCAAAGGTTTCGGTCGCGCCTTCGTCGCGGTCCACCATGGTGAGCACCAACGCGACTTCGCCGCCGGCCTCGCGCACCGCCTCGACCGCCTTCAGCGCCGAGCCGCCGGTCGTGGTGACGTCCTCGACGATCACCACGCGCTTGCCCTTCAGGCTTTCGCCTTTTGCCAACCCCTCCACCGACAGCCGGGCGCCGTGTTCCTTGGGCTTCTTGCGCACGAAGAACGCCGCGATCGGGTGGCCCTTGATCCAGGATAGCTGCGCGATCGCGCCGGCGAGCGGTACCGCGCCCATTTCCAGTCCGCCGACATAATCGAGATTATCGTCCTTCAGCGCATCGAATGTCAGTTCCGCCAGCAAGGCCGCACCTTCGGGGTCGAGCATGGTCGGCTTGAGATTGAAATAGAAATCGCTCTTGCGGCCCGACGCCAGCGTGATTTCGCCGCGGCCGAACGAGCGCTTGCGGATGATCTCGGCGAGGCGGGCGCGGGAAGCTGATTTGGACAAGGCGTTCTCTCATGTGGTGCGGAGGCGGCCGCAATCTATCGGCGGTTTCATGCACATTCCAGCGCCGATATCGCGCCGTCAACAGCGCGGCGCAGGGATGGAACAGCATTCCGGGAGCGTGGTTGCAAACGCTCGAGATTTCGGCGTACTGGATACACGCCTTTCGGTCGGATATGACAACGAAATGACCATCGAACTGCACACCTGGAACACGCCGAACGGCCGCAAGATCAGCGTCGCGCTGGAGGAAATGGGGCTGCCGTACCGGGTTTTCCCGGTCGACATCACCAAGGGCGAGCAGATGGCGCCGGCATTCCTGGCCATCAGCCCGAACAACAAGATTCCCGCGATCGTCGATCCCGATGGGCCGGGCGGCAGCCGCGTCAGCGTGTTCGAGTCCGGCGCGATCCTGCTTTATCTCGGCGAGAAGACCGGCAAGTTCCTTCCCGCACCGCTGATCGAACGCATCCCCGTGCTGGAGTGGCTGATGTGGCAGATGGGCGGCTTTGGGCCCATGCCGGGGCAGGTGCATCACTTCATCGCGCTGGAAAACGAGCAGGACCGCGCCTACGGCTTGAAGCGTTTTATGACGGAGACGCGCCGGCTCTACGGCGTCCTCGATCGCCGCCTCTCGAATCGCGAGTTTGTCGCGGGCGCCTTGTCGGTCGCCGATTTTGCGATCCTCGGCTGGGCTTGGCGGCATGAGCGCCACAAGGTGTCGTTTGCGGATTTCCCCCATGTCGGCCGCTGGTACGAGACGCTGATGGCGCGGCCCGGCGTCAAGCGCGGCATGGATGCCAAGCTGGATTGAATTTGCTTTCTGCTCCCTCGCCCGCTTGCGGGGGAGGGTTGAGGTGGGGGCCCTTTGACGTGCGAAATACGCGAGACCGTTTCCCCAACCCGCCGCGCTCTATCGAGCGCGTCGACCTCCCCCGCAAGCGGGAGAGGTGAAGAAAGTCAGCGCTCGCTTTACGCTTCGTCGCCCGCGAAGCTCGTGATCGCCTGAACATAGCGTTCGAGCGCGTTCCGGAGCGGCTCGGCAAACTCGGCATTGGCCGCAATGCTGGCAGCGTCATTCGTCGTGCCCAGCAAAGGCAGCGTGATCGACGCGTCGTTGATCAGCCGAGCCGACATCGTCTCCAGCGTGATGGTCAAGGCTGCCAGCGCATGGGTCGCGCGCGGCGACGTATTGATCAATGCCACCGGCTTGTTCGGAAACTCAAAGCTGCCCACCAGCCAGTCGAGCGCATTCTTCATCACGCCAGCGACGCCGCGGGCATATTCAGGGCTGGAGATCAGAAGTCCGTCGGCGGCTCCGATGACAGTACGGAACTCGGCGACCTCCCGGGGAAGGCGATCGCCATCGAGGTCGGAATTGAAGAAGGGAAGACTCCCGATTCCTTCAAAGATTTCGATTCTGACGCCGGCAGGTGCGAGGTGACTGGCGGCGTGAAGTACCGCGGTGTTGAGCGAGGTGGCGCGCAGGCTGCCGGAAATCGCAATGATGTTCATCGATAATCCACGACGAGCGATGGCATGTCAGGTTGCGGCGTTGAGTTGTCGAAATGGCAAAACTAGTGCGCCTCGTCCCAGTTATTGGCGGCGCGGGCATCGACATGCAGCGGCACCGACAGCAGCACGGCCGGGAACGGCGCGTCCTGCATGGTGTGCTGCACCACCGGCAAGGTCGCGGCCACCTCTTCGTCGGGCACCTCGAAGATCAATTCGTCATGCACCTGCAGCAGCATCTGCGCGGACAGTTTGTGTGCCGCCAGCGCGTCTTCCATCCGCGTCATGGCGCGGCGGATGATGTCGGCCGCGGTACCCTGCAATCGCGCGTTGATCGCCGCGCGCTCGTTGAAGGACCGGATCGAGGCGTTGGAGGCCTTGATGTCGGGATAATGACACTTCCTGCCGAACAGCGTCTCGACATAGCCGTGCGCCCGGCAGAAATCCCGCGTCTCGTCCATGTAGGCGCGGATGCCGGGGAAGCGCTCGAAATATTTCTTGATGTAGGCGGAGGCTTCCTCGCGGGGAATGCCGAGCTGGTTGGCAAGGCCAAAGGCCGAGATGCCGTAGATGATGCCGAAATTGATCGCCTTCGCCCGACGTCGCACCTCGCCCGGCATGTCCTTGACAGGCACGCCGAACATTTCCGATGCCGTCATGGCGTGAATGTCGAGCCCGTCGCGGAAGGCCTGCTTCAGCACCGGAATGTCGGCGATCTCTGCCAACAGCCGCAACTCGATCTGCGAATAGTCCGCCGACACCAGTTTATGGCCGGGAGACGCAATAAAGGCACGGCGGATTTTCCGGCCGTCCTCGGTGCGCACCGGGATGTTCTGCAGATTGGGTTCGTTCGACGACAGCCGCCCGGTGGTGGTCGCCGCCAGCGCGTAAGTGGTGTGAACGCGATGGGTCTGCGGATGCACATAGGTCGGCAATGCATCGGTATAGGTCGATTTCAGTTTCGAAACCTGCCGCCATTCCAGAATCTTCTTCGGCAGTTCGTGTCCCTGCTCGGCGAGTTCATCGAGGATCTGCGCGGAGGTCGACCACGCCCCGGTCTTGGTCTTGCTGCCGCCGGGCAAGCCCATCTTGCCGAAGATAATGTCGCCGATCTGCTTCGGGCTGCCGACATTGATCGGCTCGCCGGCGATCTCCTGGATCTCGGATTCGACCCGCGCGGCGGTCTGGGCGAAATCGCCCGACAGACGCGACAGCACCTGGCGGTCGATCGAGATGCCGCGCCGTTCCATGCGCGCCAGCACGCCGATCAAGGGCCGCTCCAGCGTCTCATAGACCGCGGTCATGCGCTCGGCGATCAGCCGCGGCTTGAGCACCTGCCATAACCGCAGGATCACATCGGCGTCCTCGGCCGAATAGGCCGTCGCCTTGTCGATCGCGACCTGATCGAAGGTGAGCTTGCCTTTGCCGCTGCCGGTCAGATCGCCATAACTCATGGTGGCATGACCGAGCCATCGCTCGGCCAGCGCATCGAGCCCGTGGGCGTTGCGGCCGGCGTCGAGCGCGTATGACATCAACTGCGCGTCATCGTGATTGCGCAGCGTGATGCCGGCTTGCGCGAATATCACGGCGTTGAACTTGATATCGAAGCCGATCTTCAGAATGCCGGCCGATTCCAGCAGCGGCCGCAGCGCGTCGAGGGCGTCTTCGGACTTGATCTGATCGGGCGCGAGGCCCGCATCGAACAATCCGGCCCCACCGCCGGACTGTTTGTGGGCGAGCGGGACATAACAGGCATCGTTCGGCGCCAGCGCCAGCGCGATGCCGCAAATGTCGGCCTGCATCGGATTGTCCGAACTCGCCTTGGCTTCGATGGCGAAATGGCCGACATCATGCACCCGCGCGATCCAGGCGTTGAGCGCATCGAGGCTGCGGATGGTCTGGTAGCTGTTGCGATCGACCCGAATTTTCCGCGCCGCCTCGGCGCGCGCGGCGGCGAGCGCCCGCGGGGTGAGGGGCTTGTCGTCTGTTTGAGTTCGGCCTCTCGCCGCATTCGGCGCGCTCCCTCTCCCGCTTGCGGGGGAGGGCGGGGTGGGGGCGCTTTGATCCGGAAAGAGGCCCCCACCCGCCGGGCTTCGCCCGTCGACCTCCCCCGCAAGCGGGAGAGGTAAGGGAGCATCGCCGTTCGCAGCGACGCGTCCGCTACCGCTGCTGTTCTTCCCGTCCGCTTCGACATCCGCCGGATCGATCTGCGAATACTCGGCGACGCGGCGGGTCAGCGTCGAAAATTCCATCGCCTTCAGAAAGGCGATCAGCTTGCGCGCGTCGGGCTCATGCACCGCGAGCTCATCGAGCGGCACCTCCAGCTTGACCTTGTCGTCGAGCAGCACCAGTTGCCGCGATATCCGCGCCTTCTCGGCATTCCCGATCAGCGCTTCGCGCCGCTTCGGCTGCTTGATCTCGCCGGAGCGCTTGAGCAGCGTTTCCAGGTCGCCATATTCGACGATCAGTTGCGCGGCGGTCTTGATGCCGATTCCCGGCACGCCCGGCACATTGTCGGTCGAATCGCCGGCCAGCGCCTGCACCTCGACGACCTTTTCGGGAGGCACGCCGAATTTCTCGATCACCTCGGCGATGCCGATGCGGCGGTCCTTCATGGTGTCGAACATGGTCACCTTGTCGGTGACGAGCTGCATCAGGTCCTTGTCCGAGGAGACGATGGTCGTGGTCGCGCCACGCTCGCCGGCCTCGCGGGCATAGGTTGCGATCAGGTCGTCGGCCTCGAAGCCGCCTTGCTCGAGGCAAGGCAGATCGAAGGCGCGGACCGCCTCGCGGATCAGCGGAAATTGCGGAATCAGGTCGTCCGGCGCCGGCGGCCGGTGCGCCTTGTAGTCCGGATAGAGCTTGTTGCGGAAGGTGATTTCCGACTTGTCGAAGATGATGGCGAGGTGGGTCGGCCGGTTATCCGGCGGCATGTCGCGCAGCAGCTTCCACAGCATGTTGCAGAAGCCGAGTACGGCGTTGACCTGCAATCCGTCGGATTTGCGGTTCAGCGGCGGCAGCGCGTGGTAGGCGCGAAAAATATAGGAGGAACCGTCGACCAGAAAGACGTGATCGCCCTTGGCAAGGGCTTTGACGGCGGCAGGCTTTGGAGCGGCTTTTTCGGAGGTTTTCGGCATGGCCGCAACTTAGGGATTTTTGCGGCGATTGACAGCCTTTGGGACGGGATGTTCCGGGATTTTTGCGTTCCACGGCATTTCCCGAATGAGTTGCAACGGCAGCCGTTCCATGTCCCCCTGCGGCAATCGGCCGGCCGAAAGGGAGAATCCATGACCGCGCAACTCGACACGCTGATGGACAAGCTGCGATCGGTCGAGGCCGAAATCGAAGCCGAATTGGCCAAGCGCCGCGAAGAACTGCGTTACCGCATTGAAAGCCGCAGGATCGTATTCGAAGAAGACGTCAGGCGCATCCACCGCGCCATCAAGACCCATGCTGCGCGCTATTTCATCAACGCCAACCCGCTGATCGTGCTGACGGCGCCGGTGATCTATTCGCTGATCGTTCCGATCGCGCTGGTCGACATCTGGGTGATGGCCTATCAGGCGATCTGCTTTCCGATCTACAGGATTCCAAAAGTGCGCCGCCGCGACTACCTGATCTTCGATCGCCACCATCTCGCTTATCTCAACGTCATCGAGAAGATCAATTGCGCCTACTGCTCCTATTGCAACGGAGCGATCGCGTTTGTGCGCGAGGTGGGGTCGCGCACCGAGGTCTACTGGTGTCCGATCAAGCATGCCCGCCGGATACTCGGCCCGCACCCGCATTACCAGGGATTTGCCGACTTCGGCGACGCCGAAGGATTTCGCGAAAAACTGGTGCAGATGAAGGATGGCGTCAAGATCGGTTGAAGAGCGGACCGCATCTCGATGACGGCTTGCCTCGTTGGTGCGCCTGGTTACTCCGCCGCCTGCAACGCCTTGCGCGGCTTTTTCGGTGCGATCCAGAACGCGGCGGGACGCTCAAACAGGAAGTCAGCGCCGACCGCCAGCGCCATCTGCCACAGCGCCAGCGCCCCGGCGACGCCGACGATCGTGACAATGAGCGAAATCGCCCCGATATCGTGGATCAGGCCGGTCCTCAGCAACAGCGTCCGCGTCGCAGCCATCGGCAGGAAGAATGCCAGATAGATGACGATGGAGTGCTCGCCGAAGAAGCGCAGGAAAGTCAGCCAGTGCGCCCGCGCCAGCAGCGTGCCTATGGTGATGATCGCGCAGGCGCCGGCAAGCCCAAGCGCGAGCGAGATCAGGGGCCATTCGCTGAAACCGAATTTTACCAGGCTGCCGTTGACGAGGGCCCAGAGCGCCAGGCCGACGAGCGCCCCCGCGGGACGCGCCCGTGCGCGGTCGGACAGCGCGAACACATAATCGGCGAACAAATAGCCGGAGTAGAAATAGAGGAAGCGCGCGCAAAATTCATCGATCACGGTCCAGCCGGTCGCAATATGTGCCATCTCCAATAACGCCGCGACGCCCCAGATCGGCAGCGGCGGCCATCGCCGGGTGGCCTTGGTGACGACGAAGAACACCGGCAGCAGATAGATGAACCATAGCGTGCCGAAAGGCTCGATGAAGGATTCCAGATACAGGAAGCCGACGTGAGTCCAGCCTGTCTCGGCGGCAAAGGATGGCGCCTTGAAGCCGAACTGGATCGTCACCCACAGCACGTAAAAATAGGCAAAATGCACGACCTTGCGGTCGAGATAGGTGCGCCAGTCGCGGTCGATCACGATCGACAGGAACAGGCCGGAGATCAGGAAGAAATCCGGCATCCGGAACGGCTTGGCGAACATGACAACCAGATGCATGAAGCCGGTCTGGCCGGCGGCGGCCTCGACGCCCAGCACCGAATGCATCATCACCACCATGACGATGCAGATGCCCTTGGCGTAGTCCACCCAGTCGACGCGTCCGGGCGCCGAAGGCACGGAATGCGCGGCAATGGCGGATGTGCCATTTGGTGTCATCGGTGTCCCTTTTTGGCGCTGGAACGCGGCATCATCGGCCTGATCGGTTTCTTTCTCCTTTATTCATACAAATGACATGCCGCTTTTTCGGAACTTTCCGGTTTCCCCTTTGGCGGATCATGCGCTAAGACCCGCCCACATAACGTTAACCATTATTGATGGGTTTGCAGATGCGCATCGCCATGATTGGCACGGGCTATGTGGGGCTGGTGTCAGGCGCCTGTTTCGCGGATTTCGGCCACCAGGTCACCTGTGTGGACAAGGACGGCGACAAGATCGCGAGCTTGCGTCGGGGGGAAATCCCGATTTTCGAGCCCGGCCTCGATGCGCTGGTAGCTTCCAATGTGAAGGCCGGGCGGCTGGGTTTTGCCACCGATCTTGCCGCGCCGGTCGCGGCGGCCGACGCGGTGTTCATTGCCGTCGGTACCCCGTCCCGACGCGGCGACGGCCACGCCGATCTGAGCTACGTTCATGCCGCGGCGCGCGAGATCGCAACGGCGCTGGATGGCTTCACCGTCGTGGTCACCAAATCGACAGTGCCGGTCGGCACCGGTGACGAAGTCGAGCGGCTGATTCACGAAGCCAATCCATCGGCCGACGTGGTGGTGGCCTCCAATCCGGAATTTCTGCGCGAGGGTGCCGCGATCCGTGACTTCAAGTTTCCGGATCGCATCGTGGTCGGCACTTCGGATGAGCGCGCGCGCAAGGTGCTCGGCGATATCTACCGGCCGTTGTCGCTCAACCAGGCGCCGCTGATGTTTACCGAGCGTCGCACCGCCGAGCTGATCAAATACGCGGCGAATGCGTTTCTCGCCACCAAGATCACCTTCATCAACGAGATCGCGGATTTGGCCGAAAAGGTCGGCGCCGACGTGCAGGAAGTCGCGCGCGGCATCGGGCTCGACAATCGCATCGGCTCGAAATTCCTGCATGCCGGTCCCGGCTTCGGCGGCTCCTGCTTTCCAAAGGATACCCGCGCGCTGGTCAAGATCGCGCTCGATCACAACGTTCCGTTGCGGATCGTGGAGGCCGTGCTGGCGGTCAACGACAACCGCAAGCGCGCGATGGCGCGCAAGGTCGCAGGCGCGGCGGGCGGCAGCCTGCGCGGCAAGACCATCGCCGTGCTTGGCCTGACCTTCAAGCCCGACACCGACGACATGCGCGAGGCGCCGTCGATTCCGCTCGTGACCGGGCTGCTCGACATGGGCGCGAAGGTGCGCGCGCACGACCCGGTCGGGATGGAACAGGCGCGGCGCGAATTGCCCGATATCGAATATTGCGACGATCCCTACGCTTGCGTTCGCGGCGCGGACGCCATGGTGGTGGTGACCGAATGGGTGCAATACCGTACCCTCGACCTTGAGCGCCTGAAGAGCGAACTGGCGCACCCCGTGGTCGTCGACCTGCGCAATATCTATCGCCCGGAAGAGATGACGGCGCTCGGCTTTATTTATGAAAGCGTCGGGCGCGGGACGATTTGAGTTAGCTTGTAACGGCGTTTTCCGTCATGGCCGGGCTTGTCCCGGCCATCCACGTCTTGTTCTCTGCTTGCTCAGGAAAGACGTGGATGCCCGGCACAAGGCCGGGCATGACGATTTGGTGAGAAAAGTGCCCCGCAGCTTCGACACCCCTCTCCCGATCGACGCGGTGCTGGACCAGCTGGCGGTCACGCTCGCGGACCGCAACGCCGCCGTGCTGGTGGCGCCGCCCGGCGCCGGCAAGACCACGCGGGTGCCGCTGGCGCTGCTCGACGCGCCATGGGCCGGAAACAGGAAAATCATCGTGCTGGAGCCGCGGCGGATCGCAGCCCGCGCCAGTGCCGAGCGGATGGCAAAGACGCTGGGCGAGCGCGCCGGCGAGACCGTCGGCTACCGCGTCCGGTTCGGCTCGAAGGTGTCGCGCGCGACACGGATCGAAGTCGTCACCGAAGGCATCTTCTCGCGGCAGATTCTCGACGATCCGGAATTGTCCGGCGTCGCCGCAGTGCTGTTTGACGAGTTCCACGAGCGCTCGCTCGATGCCGATTTGGGCCTTGCGCTGGCGCGCGACGCCCAGGTCGGCCTGCGCGAGGATCTGCGCATCCTCGTGATGTCGGCGACACTGGACGGCGCGCGGGTTGCCAAACTGCTCGGCGATGCGCCGGTGATATCAAGCGAAGGCCGCGCCTTTCCGGTCGAGACCCGCTATCTCGGCCGCAAGGCCGATGCGCCGCTGGAGCGGCAGATGGCGGATGCGATCGCGATGGCGCTGCGCGCCGATCCGGGTTCCGTACTGGCGTTTCTGCCGGGGGCTGCCGAGATTCGCCGGACCCAGAATTTTCTCGGCGAGCGGGTCCACGACGCCGGCGTCGAAATCGTTCCGTTGTTCGGCGCACTGGACGCGGCCGTGCAGGATCGCGCCATCGCGCCGGCGCCGAAGGGCCAGCGCAAGGTCGTGCTGGCGACGTCAATTGCGGAAACCTCGCTGACCATTGAGGGCGTTCGTATCGTCGTCGATTCCGGCGTGGCGCGGGTGCCGCGGTATGAGCCTGACATCGGCCTGACGCGGCTGGAAACCGTGCGCGCCTCGCGCGCCGCGGTCGATCAGCGCCGCGGCCGTGCCGGCCGTACCGAGCCTGGCGTGTGCTACCGGCTGTGGGATGAGCCGCAGACCGCATCGCTGGCGCCCTATACCCAGCCCGAGATTCTCAGCGCCGACCTGTCGTCGCTGGTGCTCGACCTCGCGCAATGGGGCGTCAGTGATCCCTCGACGCTGGCGTTTCTGGATGCGCCGCCCGCGCCGGCGCTGAAGGAGGCGCGAAGCCTGCTGCGCGAACTCGGGGCGCTCGACGGCGACGGCCGGATCACGGCGGAAGGCAAGAGCCTGCGCGCGCTGGCGCTGCCGCCGCGGCTGGCGCGCATGATCGTGGATTCGCATCGCTGGGGCGCGGGCGAACGAGCCGCGGAGATTGCAGCCATCCTCACCGAGCGCGGGCTCGGCGGCGACAATGTCGATCTTGATAGCAGGCTCGACCAATTCCGCCGCGACCGCTCGCCACGCGCCAGCAGTGCGCGCAGCTCTGGCTCAACGCTGGGCGTCGCAGGTGGCGGCAACTTCTTCCCCCTCCCCCCCTGCGGGGGAGGGTCGGGGAGGGGGGTCCCCAGGCACGGCGGCAGCGGCTGGAGCTACCCCCACCCCCAACCCCTCCCCGCAAGGGGGAGGGGAGCACAGAAGCTCCCGCTCGATTGAGGGACAACTCACGACCGGCGTCATGCTGGCTTTTGCCTTTCCCGACCGGGTGGCGCGCAATCGCGGCAATGGCAGCTTCGTGCTCGCCAATGGGCGCGGCGCGGCCGTCGACCGGACCTCCGCGCTGGCGCGCGCGCCTTATGTTGCGGTCGCCGAATTGACGGGGACCGCGGCGCAGGGCCGCATTCTGCTGGCGGCGCCGATCGAACTCGCCGACATCGAACTGCACTTCGCCGATCAGATCGAGGTCGCCGACGAGATTTCGTTTGATCGCGATGCGATGGCGTTGCGGGCACGGCGCAAGCGAACGCTGCACGCGATCACGCTGTCGGAAACCCCAATGGCGCTGTCACCCTCGGCGGAAACCGCGCGGGTGCTGGCCGACGGCCTGGTCAACTCTGGTTTGGAGGGATTGCCGTGGTCGAAACCCCTGAAGCAGTGGCGCGACCGTGTGATGTTCTTGCGTGCGGCCGAGGCCGGCGCGTCACCGAATCCGTGGCCGGACCTGTCCGATGAGGCGCTCACCGCACAGCGCGAGGCATGGCTGACGCCGGCGCTCTATGACAAGACTTCGCTGAAGCGTTTTCGGCGGGCGACCTGTCGGATGCGCTGATGGCGCTATTGCCCTGGGAATTGCGCGCGCGGCTGGAGCGCGAAGCGCCGACGCATTTCGAGGCGCCGACCGGCACCATGCTGGCGATCGATTATGAGGCCGAGCAGGGGCCGACGATCGCGGTTCGGCTGCAGGAATTGTTTGGACTCAACATTCATCCGTCGATCGCCAAGGGCGCGGTGCCGCTGGTGCTGGAACTGCTGTCGCCGGCGCACCGGCCGGTGCAGGTGACGCGGGATCTGCCGGGCTTCTGGCGCGGCAGCTATGCGGCGGTGCGTTCTGATCTGCGCGGGCGTTATCCGCGGCACCCCTGGCCGGAGGATCCCGCAAGCGCGATGCCGACACGACGCGTCAAGCCACGGGGCACGTAAGTGGAGGCGTCATCCGCCGCGGCTCAACGGAATGAACGCCGCGTATCCAGCCCCTCCCATTAACACTTCGCTCATCCTTTTCGTCAAAATGGCAGCCTTTCCCGCCGCCGTTAGTCGCGACTTGGCGGCTAACGTGGTGATATCGGCTGTTCGGATCGAGTGTGGCGTGATGCGTAATATAATGATCTTTGCCGCCTTCATCGCCGGCCTCGGCACCCTGATGGCGCAGATGGCCGACAAGATGACACCGGCGCTCGCCCATAACGCGTCTCCTAAAGCTGCCTTCGTGGAGACCGTCGCGCAGACCGGTTCTCGCAGCATCCGCATCCCCCGCGACGCCCGCGGCCATTTCGAAACCGAAGGCCGGATCGACGGCCAGCGCATCGGCTTCATGGTCGATACCGGCGCCTCGATGATTGCACTGAACGAAACCTCCGCCGCGCGGTTCGGGCTGCGCCCATCGCGCAACGATTACAACGCCACGGTCACCACCGCCAACGGCACCATCAAGGCCGCGCGCACCCGGCTTGCCATGGTCGATGTCGGAGGACTGGTGGTACGCGATGTCGATGCCATGGTGCTGCCCGACGAAGCCCTGTCGGAGAACCTGCTCGGCCTGTCGTTCCTGTCGAAGCTGAAGCGCTTCGAATACGCCAATGGCCAGATGGTGCTGGAGCAATAGGGCTCTTTCGCTGGGTTGGGTTTGAGTGTTTGAAGGCAAGTGCTTGAAGGAGGGCTTGCTCAATGGCGCGGAAGCGTCGCTTCCGGTTCGGCTTACCCATCGTCTTCGCCGGGCGCCAGTCCGTCGGCGGGGTCAGCCAATTCGGTTCGCTGCGGCGGCCACCTTCTGCGCGCTCGGCAGTGGATGGCCTGAAAGCGTGTCGTCTGATTCAAAAAGCCCGCAGCGGATTTTCCGGCGCGGGCTCAATTGTTGCGACGATGAAGATATGCCGGTGATTTGCCCGCCGAGGCTGGCAAAATATTCTGCGGGATCGTACTCAGAGCGGGTAGAAGCGATGCTATTTTTGACCCACACTGGGCTGGGTTAGAATATTTTACATCGACTAGGCCCGACCAACTGCGTTCAAAAATTCCCCGCGTCGTTGCCGGCAAACGAATATCTGGCTCAAGTAGCTCGACGTGTCGAATTATCTGACGCGGAGATTGTAGGGCGCCGGGAGCGGCTGCAAATGATGACCGTACGGCAATGACCTGTCGCTGCCAATCCGCCGCAATTAATCGCCACAAAACGGCTGTCCCGCCTTCCGCCGCGCCCGCGCATTCGCTAAGGCTGCGGTGCCAATCCCTTTTCAGCTTTCCCGACGAGGCATCCAGATGTTTCCGAAGCCGAAATCCGTTCTGGTTCCGAATACCTATGCCTATGAATCCGAGCCGATGGTCAAGGCGACCGGGTTTCGCGAATACGATGCCCGCTGGCTGTTCGGCAAGGAAATCAACCTGATGGGCATTCAGGCGCTGGGCATGGGGCTGGGCGCGCTGATTGCGGAACTCGGCGCCAGGCAGGAGGTCGTCACCGGGCACGATTTCCGCGGCTATTCGGCTTCGATCAAATATGCGCTGATTTCGGGATTGCTGGCGTCAGGCTGCAAGGTTCACGACATCGGCCTGTGCATGACGCCGATGGCATATTTTGCGCAATTCGATCTCGATGTTCCCTGCGTCGCGATGGTGACGGCCTCGCATAACGACAATGGCTGGACCGGCGTCAAAATGGGCGCCAATCGGCCGCTCACCTTCGGCCCCGACGAGATGAACCGTCTGAAAGAGATCGTGCTCAATGCCGACTTCAAGAACAAGGTCGGGCGGATCGTATCAATTTCACGAGAATTTTCCGGCCCGCTACATCGCCGATTTGACCAGGCGGCCGAAACTGAAACGCAAGCTGAAAGTCGTGGTCGCCTGCGGCAACGGCACCGCGGGCGCCTTCGCGCCGCAGGTGATGCAGGCGATCGGCTGCGAGGTGGTGCCGCTCGACACCGAACTCGATTACACGTTCCCGAAATACAATCCCAATCCCGAAGATATGGAAATGCTGCACGCCATCCGCGACGCGGTGCTGGCGAACAAGGCGGATGTCGGCCTCGGTTTCGACGGCGACGGCGACCGCTGCGGCGTGGTCGACAATACCGGCGAGGAAATTTTCGCCGACAAGGTCGGCGTGATGCTGGCGCGCGACATGTCGGCGATCCACAAGAATGCGCAGTTCGTGGTCGACGTGAAATCGACCGGGCTGTTCGTGACCGATCCGGTGCTGCAAAAGCAGGGTGCGAAGGCGACCTACTGGAAGACCGGCCATTCCTACATGAAGCGCCGCACCAACGAATTGGGCGCGCTGGCGGGCTTCGAGAAGTCCGGCCACTTCTTCTTCAACGCGCCGTTCGGCCGCGGTTATGATGACGGCCTGATTTCGGCGATCGCGGTTTGCGAGATGCTCGATCGCGCGCCCGGAAAGTCGATGGCGGATCTGAAAAACGCGTTGCCGAAAACCTGGTCCTCGCCGACCATGTCGCCGCATTGCTCGGACGAGGCCAAATACGGCATCGTCGATGATGTGGTGAAGCATTTCGAGGCGATCCAGAACAAGGGCGGCAAGGTTGCGGGGCAGCCGATCCGCGATCTCGTCACCGTCAACGGCGTGCGCGTCACCGTCGAGGATGGCAGCTGGGGCCTGGTGCGGGCGTCGTCCAACAAGCCGGAACTGGTTGTCGTGGTCGAGAGCCCGGTATCCGAGCAGCGTATGCGCGACATGTTCGTGGCGATGGATTCCGTGTTGCGCACCCATCCCGAAGTCGGCGAATACAATCAGAAAATCTGAGCGCTACGCCGCCGGTACCGGCAACGCGGTGACCGATTTGATCTTCTCCATCGCGAAACGCGACGTGACATTCTTCAGCGGTACGGCGCCGATCAGCTTCTTGTAAAAGATATCGTAGCTCGGCATGTCCGCGACCACGACGCGCAGCATGTAGTCGACGTCGCCCGCCATGCGGTAGAATTCCATCACCTCGGGCATCGCGCTGACGGCGTCCGCGAAGGTCCGCAGCCAGGCTTCCGAATGATCGGCGCTCTCGACCGACACGAATACCGAAATGCCGAGCCCGATCTTGTTCTGATCGACCAGCGCCACCCGGCGCAGGATCACGCCGTCGGCCTCGAGCCGCTGGATGCGCTTCCAGCATGGCGTCGATGACAGCCCGACCCGGTCGCCGATCTCGGCGACCGACAACGAGGCGTCGTCCTGCAGCACCGTCAGGATTTTGCGGTCGATGGCGTCGAGGCGGCGGTTGGGCTCGAGAACGTGAACAGCAACATCGGTCATGAGAAGAACTTTGTTCCATACATGAGGTCAATATCCCTCATATAGAGAAAATTCTTCTAGTACAAGCCCATTTTATCGCATCCGGGTCGAGCCGGCCGTCTCGTTCTGGCTTAAAAACGCTTCAACTTCAGCACGTTGCGGGGCGGCAAAAGCGCCACCGAACCGGGTGCATTTCAGGGCGGCGGCGGCCGACGCGAACCGCAGGGCCGTAACCAGATCCTGCTTCTCGGTGATGGCGAGGGCGAAGGCGCCGTGGAACACGTCGCCCGCGCCCAGGGTATCCACGGTATGCACCGGAAAGGCGGGCGTCTGCTGCAGCGACTGGTGCTCGTCGAGCCAGAGCGTGCCCTGCGCGCCCTGCGTTCCCGCCAGGAACGATGGGGTCAGTTTCGCGATTTTCAGCAGTGCGTCGGCGTCGTTGGCGACACCGGCGGTGGATTGCAGCGCTTCGCTGGAGAACACCAGATGCGACGAGGCGGTGAGCAACCCTTCCCGCAGCGACATCGTGCGGTCGACATCGACGATGACAGGAATGCCACGCCTGCGGGCCTCGGCGCACAGATCGGTGCAGAACTCCGCGCAGCGGTTCTCGGTCAGGATGGCGTCGCAGTCCTCGAGCAGCTTGTCGGCATCGGGCAGGCGGACTTTCCACAATTCCGGATCGCGGAAGGTCACGATGGTCCGCTCGCCGCTCGGGTCAATCATGATGTTCGAGATCGGAGTCACCAGGCCGGGCATGTGCACGATATGCTTGGTGTCGATGCCTTCATGCGCGAGCTTGTCGAAAATGTACCTCGCCGAGGTTTCGCGGGCGTCGCCCATCGGCCCGCAGATCGAGGCGCGGCCGCCCAGGCGCACGATTCCGATCGCCGCATTGAGCGCGTTGCCGCCGCAGATTTCATCGAAATGGCTGGCGTTCACCTTGAAGCCGCGCTTGGGCAATTCCTGGATGCGAAACGTCAGGTCACGCACCGGCATGCCGATGCAGAGGATGCGCGGCGGGATCTTCGGCACGTTGGCCTGAAAATTCATCGGCTCGTCCATCACGTCGGTCCTGCCATCTGGAGGACCCGAACCCCCGCTGATAATCGGCGAGCCATGATCGGGTTCCCGCTATGCGTTTGGGCCGGGATCGGCTTGCAGCCAGCGTCCCAGCAAATGATGCGCGATCGCGAACGGGTGCGGCCCGGCAAGGCCGTCGGGATGTTGCCGCTTGATCATCAAGGTCGCCTCGGCCCGGTCGAACCAGCGCGCATCCTCGAGTTCCGCGCGATCGACGACGATGTCCTGGTTGGTCGCGCGCGCGTTGCATCCGATCATCAGGGAGGACGGATAGGGCCAGGGCTGCGTCATGTAATAGCTCACATCGGTGCAGCGAATCCCTGATTCCTCGAAGATTTCGCGCCGGACCGCATCCTCGATGGTTTCGGCGGCTTCGACGAATCCGGCCAGGCACGACCACATCCCGGCGGGGAATTGCTTCTGCCGCCCCAGCAGGCATTTGTCGCCGGAGGTCACCAGCATGATCACGACCGGGTCGGTGCGGGGAAAATGCTCGGCCTTGCAGTTGGGGCAGTCGCGTTTCCAGCCGCCTTCCTTCATGGCGGTGCGGGTGCCGCAATTGGCGCAATAGCCGTGACGCTGATGCCAGGTCACCATCGACTTCGCCATCGCGATCGCCGAGAGCTGGTCGGCTGGCACCACGCCCTGCATCGCCATGCCGCGCAATTCCGTCACGGCGACGTCATCGCGGGTCAGGAGTTTTTCCACCGCCGCAGCCGGGATGCCCATTCCGAACACCGCGGCACCCTCGCGCAAGCCCAAGAAAATCGTGCCGGGATTGGCGCCGAATTTCAGGGCTTCGTCGATGGTCAGCAGCGCGCGCGGGCCTTCCGCGGTCTGCTTCACCACCAGCGAATCGCGATGCACCACATAGGCGCGGGCATCGCGGTGCCCCTCCATCTCGAACAGTTTGGCGTCGTTATTGCGCAGATGCGCCGCACGATCGAGAATATGGGTGACGAAGGCCGGGCGCCCCAATGGAAACGAATCGAAAGCTGTCATGAGTTCAACCTAGTACCGCCGATCTGAAGTTCCTGCACCAATTGCCGCAAGCTCATCCCAGGAACGTCAGATCGAAAGGCGGTGCTAGAATCATGGATTTGCTAGTGCCCTCTCGCATCGGAAGTTCGTGTAAGAGCGTGCTACAATGTATCACGGACTTCGGATGCGGGGCACTGGTCAGGATCCTAGCCAGATTTTACGGCGAAGCGCGCTGATGAAGTTCTGGACTTCCTCCGCATCATGCGCGAGCGGTGGCATCACCCCCCAGACCGGACGCGGCCAGGCGACGTCGCTGCTGCGGCGCGCGATGACATGGACGTGCAGCTGCGGTACCACGTTGCCGAGGGCGGCGATGTTCAGCTTGTCGCATTTGGTGATCTCTTTCAGGGAGCGTCCGACGCGGGCGATTTCGGTCATCAACTGCGCCTGCTCGACCTCGTCAAGGTCGATGATCTCCACGACGTCGTGCCGGCGCGGCACCAGCAACAGCCAGGGGTAATGCGCATCCTTGATTACCAGCACACGGCACAGCGGCAGGTCGCCGATATCGATGGTGTCCTTCTTGAGCTGAGGATGCAGCGACCAGCCGGGATCGTCAGAGGGCATGAGGGTTCCAGGTGCGTCCACGTTTTGTCGATGGCTTCGGTCTGAAGTGCCTGAATGGACACCGCCCGCAGTGTCATATCAAGGCGTCATGACCTGCGAAAGCGATGATCCGGTATTCCGCCGCGTGCCTTTCGCTGGGTATGACGGCTTGCTTTCCGGGGCTTTTGGCCCCAAATAAGGGCCGGGAGATTGGCGGTGGACGAGCCACTCGCCAACCGGGTCAGGTCCGGAAGGAAGCAGCCCTAACGAGGTCCGGATCGGGTCGCTCGTCAGTCTCCTACCTGCTTTTTCGAGCGAATCGCGCAAAGATCGATATCCGTCCTTGCGCCCGATTTGTTCCTTGTTCCGCAAGCCGGCTTCGCGAGACAATCAATTGCGGATCGATCGATGACCGACGCTGGCATTCCCGTAACACCCCCGACCGATCCGGAAAGCGCCCATCAGGACGGCTTTGACCTCGGCGGCCCGCCGCAGGCCGGCCAACATTATCGCGTGCTGGCGCGGAAATACCGTCCCTCCAGCTTCGACGATCTGATCGGCCAGGAGGCGGTGGTCCGCACCGTTTCGAACGCCTTCGAAACCGGCCGGATACCGCAGGCGTGGATTCTCACCGGGGTGCGCGGCGTTGGAAAAACCACGACCGCGCGAATCCTCGCCCGGGCCCTGAATTACGAACTGCCGGACGGATCGGTCAAGGGGCCGACCATCCACATGCCGGTCCCGGGCGTGCATTGCCAGGCGATCATGGAAAGCCGGCACATGGACGTGCTGGAAATGGACGCCGCTTCCCATACCGGCGTCGATGACGTGCGCCAGATCAACGACAGCGTACGCTATGCGCCGGCCAGCGCTCGCTACAAGGTCTACATCATCGACGAAGTACACATGCTCTCGACCGCGGCCTTCAACGCGTTTCTCAAGACGCTGGAAGAGCCGCCAGAACACGCCAAGTTCGTGTTCGCCACCACCGAGATTCGAAAAGTACCTGTCACGGTGCTGTCGCGCTGCCAGCGTTTCGATCTGCGCCGGGTCGATGCCGACGTGCTGATGGCGCATCTGGCCAGCATTGCGGCCAAGGAGAATGTCGAGGCGGAGCCGGAGGCGCTCGGCATCATCGCCCGCGCCGCCGAGGGCTCGGTGCGCGATTCGCTGTCGCTGTTCGATCAGGCGATTGCGCATGCGGCAGGCGTGGTGCGCGCCGACGCTGTCCGGCAGATGCTGGGCCTTGCCGATCGAACCCGCGTGATCGATCTGTTCGATTCGCTTGCTCGCGGCGACATCGCCGGCGCCTTCAAGGAATTTCGCGAGCAGTATGACACCGGCGCCGATCCGATCGTGGTGCTCAGCGATCTCGCCGAATTCGTCAATTTCGTCACCCGGGTAAAGATTGTGCCGGCGACCGCGGACAATCTCGCCTTTGGCGAAACCGAGCGGCGGCGCGCCCGCGACTTTGCGTCAAAACTGTCGATGCGGGTGTTGTCGCGGATGTTCCAAATGCTGTTGAAGGGCATTACCGAAGCGCAGGGAGCGACGCGGCCGGTGACGGCCGCCGAGATGGTGCTGGTGCGCATCGCCTATGTCGCCGACCTGCCGACGCCGGATGAAGCGATCAGGATGCTGGAGCAGAATGGCGGGGCCTCGCCCGTGGTTGCGGGAAGTGCCGTGCCGCGCGGCGCGCAAGGGTCGGGGGGTTCCGCACCCAGCGTCTCTTCGATGCAATCCTCACCCGCGCGAGCGGTCTCGGCGCCGCGGGGCAGCGCAGAGGCATCCGCGCGCCCTCAGGTGATCACGCCGACGTCCGGTGCGCAGCCGGCCGCGGCGCCGCTCCGGATTGCCAGCTTTCCGGAACTGGTGGCGCTCGCCGGCGAAAAGCGCGACCTCCTGACCAAGTCCGCGCTCGAGGCCGATGTCCGCCTGGTCCGCATCGAGGACGGCCGGCTCGAAGTGACGCTGGAGCGCAGCGCCGCGCGGACGCTGATCAACGATCTGTCGCGTAAACTTGAACAATGGACCGGACGGCGCTGGACCGTGATCGTGTCCAACGAAGCGGGACAGCCGACGCTGCGTTCGCAAAATGAGATGCAGAAGAACGAACGCGAGCGCGCCGCCGAATCCGATCCGCGGGTGAAGGAGGTGCTGGCGCGATTCCCAGGCGCCAAGGTCGTCGAGGTGCGCAAGCTTGCCCCCGAGCCGCCGGAATCCGATGCTAGCGATGAAGATCCTGCCGAGAGTTCCGACAGCGACGAATAGCAATACACAAGGGATGTCTGATGGCTGATTTTCTCGGCATGATGAAGCAGGCGGCGCAGCTGCAATCGAAGATGCAGGCGATGCAGGAAGAACTCGGCCATGTCGAGGTCGAGGGCATCTCGGGTGGCGGCCTCGTTACCGTGCGCATGACCGCAAAGATGGAAGTGAAGGCGGTGAAGATCGATCCCTCGCTGATCAAGGCGGAGGAGCGCGAAATCCTCGAAGACCTGCTGGTCACGGCGCATAATGATGCGCGGCGCAAGGCGGAAGCCGCGATGCAGGAAAAGATGCAGTCGCTGACCGGTGGCCTTGGCCTGCCGCCGGGGCTGGGCCTCACCTGACATGGCTGCTGCGGTTGCCGGTCCCGAAATCGAACGCCTGATCCAGCTGTTGGCGCGGCTGCCGGGGCTCGGCCCGCGCTCGGCGCGGCGTGCGGCGCTGCATCTGATCAAGAAGCGCGAAGCGCTGATGACGCCGCTCGCGGCCGCGTTGCAGGTGGCGATCGACAAGATCCAGGTCTGCAAGACCTGCGGCAATATCGACACCCAGAATCCCTGCACGGTATGCACCGATCCGCGGCGTGATCCGGCGATCATTGTGGTGGTCGCCGACGTCGCCGACCTCTGGGCGCTGGAGCGTGCCAATGCGATCAACGGATATTACCACGTGCTCGGCGCGACGCTTTCGCCGCTCGACGGCGTGGGCCCGCAGGATCTGACCATCGATGCGCTGGTTGCGCGTGCGCATGATTCGCGCGTAACGGAAATCATTCTCGCCTTGAATGCAACCGTCGACGGCCAGACCACGGCGCATTATATCACCGACCTGCTGCAGGAAGCGGGCGTCAAGGTGACACGGCTCGCCCACGGCGTGCCGGTCGGCGGCGAACTGGACTATCTCGACGAAGGCACGTTGTCCGCCGCCATGCGGCAGCGAACCCTGTTCTAACCATACTTAACGGAAATGATCGACATGACGAGACCACAATTCGGCAAACGCTTGGCTTGGGTGATGGTCGTTGCGACGACGGTCACGACATCGGGCGCGTTCGCGCAAACCGACGAACCCGCGCCGAAGGCCGCCAGGTTGATCAATGCCGGCGACGTGCTGTCGGGAGAGCTGAACGCCTTGCGCACGCGCGGCAGCAAGAAAGGCAAGCATGTCGCCACCTATCAGCTCACCAGCGAACCCCGCCGGCTGCCGGGCCCGACCGGACTGTGCGGTCTGGAAACCGGACCGGAAACCTTTCAGATCGTCACCGACAATGAGGCCCAGGCGGCGCAACTGAAGAGCTTCGTCGGCAAGGAAGTCTCGGTCAAGGTCGATGAAGTTGCCTGTTCCCAGGAAGCCGGGCAGATGAGCGATGCCGTGGTCACCAAATGGAGCGTGGTGACGAAGCATTGAGCGACGCTGCCTCTCCGCGCATCCGCCGATGCTCTAAACCTTCACCGGCTCCAGCGTCTCAAAATGCCGCTGCCGCTGCAGCCATGCGAGCAGGATCAGGCTCGGCACCGCGACCAGGACGCAGATCGCAAAAAACAGCGGCCAGCCGGTGGCCTTGGCCACAAAACCCGCGCCTGAGGACAAATAAGTGCGTCCGACCGCAGCAAGTGCGGTGAGCAACGCGTATTGCGTGGCGGTATGCAGCGGATTTTTGCAAAGCGCCGAGAGGTAAGCGACGAAGATCACGGTGCCGACGGCGCTGGTGAAATTCTCCGCTGTAATCGCAAACGCCAGCGCCCAGTGATTGATACCGGCCAGCGCCAGCCACGAGAATGACAGATTGGCCACCGCCTGCAGCACCCCGCCGATCCACAGGCTGGCGGCCAGCGAATAGCGCCGTGCCACGAAGCCGCCGGCGAAGCCGCCGATCAAGGTGGCGGCCAGGCCGACACCCTTGACGATGGCGGCATAGTCGTTGCGGGTGAAGCCGAGGTCGATCACGAACGGCGCGGTCATGGTGCCGGAAAACGCGTCGGTGAATTTGAAGAGCACCACGAAGGCGAGTGCCGCCAGCGCGTCCTTGCGGACCAGAAATTCGGAGAACGCGCCGATCGCGGCATGCATCACCCGCGAAAATGCGGTCTCGGCGTTGGTCGCAGCCTCGGCGCGGACCGATTGTTCGGGCTCGGTGGCGGCGAGCGCGGTGGCGGTGCCGATCAGCACCAAGGCTGCCATCACCACATAGCCCCACATCCACGCTGAAGCGCGCGCGATGCCGGTGCCTTCGAACGCGCTGACCATGAACAGCGCGCCCGCGGTCGAGACCAGCATGCCGATGCGGTAGGCCGCGACATAGGACGCCATCCCGGCGGCCTGCTCGCTCTCGGGCAGGCTTTCGACGCGGAACGCATCGACTACAATGTCCTGCGTCGATGACATCGCCGCGACCAGCAGCGCGCCGAGCGCCACAAACAGCGGCGAGCGCGCCGGATCGGTCAGCGCCAGCAGCAGGATCGCGACGATCAGCAGCAGTTGCGAGAACACCAGCCAGCCGCGCCGGCGGCCGAACGCCCGGGTGAAGAACGGCACATGCAGCGCATCGACCAGCGGCGCCCAGAGAAATTTCAGCGTGTAGGGCGTGCCGACCAGCGCGAACAGGCCGATGGTCCCGAGGTCGACGCCGGATTCGCGCATCCACACCAGGAGCGTCGATCCCGACAGCGCCAGCGGCAGGCCGGACGAAAAGCCAAGCAGCAAAACGATCAACACCCGCCGTTGCAGATACACCGCGAGGCTTTCGCGGAAGCCGGGGCGGGGCGTTGGCGTGGTCGCCGGTTCGGGCAGGGTGTCGGGCGCGCTGGTCATACCGCAGTGCTAGCAGATTCGCGCTTGTTCCCCTCTCCCCTTGTGGGAGAGGGTGGCTCGAATGAGCGCTGCGAATTCGAGACGGGTGAGGGGCTGCGGTCTATCGGAGGCAAGAAACCCCTCATCCGGCGCGGACTGCGTCCGCGCCACCATCTCCCACAAGGGGAGAAGGGAAGAGCCGGGCGATGACGGTTCGGGGGTATTGCGCTTCTCGTCGCGCAGCCTACTCCCCCGCCTGCAGCTTGCGCGGCAGCGGGAACAGCTCGGGCGCGCCCGGTTTGACGAGGCGCGGGGGCTCGGCGGGAGCCTCGGTCTTGCTGAAGTCCAGCTCCTCGATCCGGCCGGCGCGCTTTTCGATCTTGTCGGCGGAAATCAAGATCTGCCGGACGTCCTCGTTGGCGTCGCTGAAATGCTTCTGCAGTTTCACGACGCGGTCGCGCAGCCGCCCCAGATCGTCACCGAGGTTGAGCACTTCGGTGCGGATCTGGTCGGCGGCATCGCGCATCCGCGCGTCTTTCAGGATCTGCTGCATCACCTGGATCGCCAGCATCAACAGCGACGGCGACACCAGCACCACGCGGGCGCGATAGGCCTTCTGGATCACGTCGTCGAAACCGTCGTGAATCTCCGCGTAGACCGATTCGGATGGCACGAACATCAGCGCGGTATCCTGGGTCTCGCCGGTGATCAGGTATTTTTCGGCGATATCGCTGACATGCTTCATGACGTCGGCGCGCAAGCGTTGCGTGGCGGATTTCTTCTCCTCGTCGGTGCGCGCGTCATGCAGCGCGGTCATCGCCTCCAGCGGAAACTTGGCGTCGATGCAGAGCGGGCGCTGGTCGGGGAGAAACACCACGCAATCCGGCCGCTTGCCGCTCGAGAGCGTGAACTGGAATTCGTAAGACCCCTTCGGCATGCCGTCCTGGACGATCGCTTCCATCCGGGCCTGGCCGAACGCGCCGCGCGATTGCTTGTTGGCGAGCACGTCGCGCAGCGTCGTCACCTGCGACGTCAGGTCGGTGAGATTCTTGTGCGCATTGTCGATGATGCCGAGCCGCTCGTGCAGCACGCGCAGCGAGTCCATGGTGTGGCGCGTGGTCTGCTCCATCGACTGGCCGACGCGATGGGTCACCGAATCCAGCCGTTCGTTGACGGCGCGCGCCATCTCGGCCTGGCGGCCGGCCAGCGCCTGTCCCATCGCATCGACGCGACCGGTGGCCTCGCTCTGGGCGCGGAGCATCTCGCCCAGGCGCTCCTCCAGCTCGTCGGCGCGAATCGCTTGCGCCATCGCCAGTTCCGCGCCACGCCGCCCCGACCGCGCGATCACGATGGCAATGCTGAGGAGCAACAAGAGCGCCAGCGCACTGGCGCCGATCAGCGCGACGCCGGCTCGAACCGGCAGGTCGCCGATCATGAAAAGGATTTCGTTCATGCCGCCCTTGTAGCCGATTCGCAGCCTGACGCGAACGAAGAGGGAACATTTATGGTTAATAGAGGGTTAATTTTCACGAACCGTGCCCGGCCGGGATTCGTGGACGGGACCATCAAGAGGACGCCGGCGGCGCATTGACCCCGGCAAATCAGCAGCTTAAATCGCCCGCCGAGGTACTTATAAAGATCATGGCTATCAGAGAAATTATCATCCTGCCGGACAAGAAGTTGCGGCTCGTCTCCAAACCCGTTGAGAAGGTCACGACGGAGGTGCGCAAGCTCGCCGACGACATGTTCGAAACCATGTATGACGCGCCCGGAATCGGGCTGGCGGCGATCCAGGTCGCGCAGCCGCTGCGGCTGATCACGATGGATCTCGCCAAGCGCGACGAAGACGGCGAGAGCAAGCCGCGCCCCCGCGTCTTCATCAATCCGGAAATCCTGTCGTCGTCGGAGGAATTGTCGGTTTACGAGGAAGGCTGCCTGTCGATCCCGGAATATTACGAGGAAGTGGAGCGGCCGGCGCAGGTGCGCGTGCGTTTCACCGATCTCGACGGCAAGGTGCATGAGGAAGACGCCGACGGGCTGTTCGCGACCTGCATCCAGCACGAGATCGATCACCTCAACGGCGTGCTGTTCGTGGATTATCTGTCGAAGCTGAAGCGCGACCGCGTACTGAAGAAGTTTACAAAAGCCGCCAAGCGCAGCGCGGAGTAGGGATAACCCTTCAATCGTCATGACCGGGCTCGTCCCGGCCATCCACGTCTTGGCGCCGGCAAGAAAGACGTGGATGCCCGCGACAAGCGCGGGCATGACGAAAACACTTGCTCGGGAAGCTTTCGTAACATGTCCCTCCGCTTGATCTTCATGGGTACGCCGGACTTCGCGGTGCCGACGCTGATGGAACTGGTGGCCCATGGCCATCAGATCGCGGCGGTCTATACCCGCGCGGCAAAGCCGGCCGGGCGCGGCATGAAGCTGCAACTGAGCCCGGTGGAGCAGGAGGCGCGGCGGCTCGGCATTCCGGTATTCACGCCCGCCACTCTGAAGACGCCAGAGGCGCTACAGGAACTTGAAGCGCATCACGCGGATGCGGCGGTCGTCGTGGCCTATGGTATGATCCTGCCGCAGGCCATTCTCGACACCCCAACGCTCGGCTGCTTCAATCTGCATGGGTCGCTGTTGCCGCGCTGGCGCGGTGCAGCGCCCATCAACCGCGCCATCATGGCAGGCGATGCCGAGACCGGCGTGATGGTGATGAAGATGGATGCCGGCCTCGACACCGGCGACGTGGCGATGGCCGAGCGCGTGGCGATTACAGATGCGATGACCGCGGCCGATCTGCACGATGCACTGGCACCGCTCGGGGCCGATCTGATGGTGCGGGCGATGGGTGCGTTGGAACGCGGCAAGCTGCAGCTTACCAAGCAGAGCGATGCAGGCGTCACCTACGCCGCCAAAATCGACAAGGCCGAGGCGCGGATCGACTGGGACAGGCCTGGGCGCGCCGTGCTGCGTCATATTCATGGCCTGTCGCCATTTCCGGGCGCGTGGTGTGAGATGCCGATCGACGGCGAGTCCGTGCGGGTCAAGATCCTGCGCTGTGAGATGACCGATGGTTCGGGGCCGGCCGGCGATCTGCTGGATGATCGTCTGGCGGTCGCCTGCAGGCAAGGCGCGATCCGGATCCTCGAACTGCAGCGCGCCGGCAAGGCGCCGATGAAGGCGGAGGATTTTCTGCGCGGAACGCCGCTGAAACCTCCGATGCGGCTGCGCTGATGCCCCGCTACAAACTGACCATCGAATATGACGGTGCGCCGTTTTGCGGCTGGCAGCTCCAGGATAATGGCGCCTCCGTGCAGGGCGCGCTGGAAACCGCGATCAAGGCGATCTGCGGCGAGCAGGTTCGCGTCCATGGCGCCGGCCGCACCGATGCCGGCGTGCACGCGCTGGCGCAGGTCGCCCATTGCGATATTGCCAGGCATTTTGTGCCCGGACGATTTCGCGACGGCTTGAATGCGCATCTGCGGCCGCATCCGATCGGCGTGCTGTCGGCGGAGATCGTGCCCGATACCTTCGAGGCGCGGTTCTCCGCGAAGAAGCGGCATTATCTTTATCGCATCAGCAATCGCCGCGCCAATCTGGCGCTCGAGATCGGTCACGTCTGGCGGCTGCCGAGACCGCTCGATACCGACGCGATGCATGAGGCCGCGCAGCGGCTGGTCGGCAAGCACGATTTCACCACGTTTCGCGACACCGAATGCCAGGCGAAGTCACCGGAGAAAACCCTCGACCAGCTCGACGTCGTCAGGGACGGCGACGCCGTCCATATCGTGACCTCGGCGCGCTCGTTTCTGCACAGCCAGGTCCGCTCGATGGTCGGCTCGCTGGTCTGGGTCGGCGAGGGCCGCTGGAGCGCCGACGATCTTGCGGCGGCACTGGCCGCGCGCAACCGCGCCGCCTGCGGTCCGGTCGCGCCGCCGGATGGGCTGTATCTGGTGCGGGTGGATTATTGAATGTGAGCCGTCGTGGCCGGGCTTGTCCCGGCCATCCACGTCCTTCATCTTTGGCCTATGTCAGGCGGCTATGTGTATATTCTGGCGAGCGCTCCCAACGGCATTTTGTACGTGGGAGTTACAAGCGACCTTATTCGACGAGTCTACGAACACCGCAACGCACTCGTTCCAGGATTTACCAAGAGATATTCCATTAAACGCCTGGTTTACTTCGAATACCACGAAGAAATTCAAGCTGCGATCCAACGCGAACACAACATCAAGCATTGGTCGCGAAAATGGAAAGTGAGATTGATATTGGCCGGCAATCCCGAATGGAATGATCTATACGCTTCGATTATCTGAGAACGTGGATGGCCGGGACAAGCCCGGCCATGACGGTGAGAAGAGTTGCTAGCTCAGCTGAAATAACGATCCAGCACACCGCGATAGATTTTGGTCAGCTTTTCCAGATCGGAAACCGGCGCGCGTTCGTCGATCGCGTGCATGGTCTGGCCGACCAGCCCGAATTCGATCACCGGACAATAGCTGGCGATAAAGCGCGCGTCCGAGGTGCCGCCCGAGGTGCTCAATTCCGGTTTGCGGCCGGTGACCTGCTCGATCGCCGCGACCGCCAGATCGGTGAAGGCGCCCGGCTTGGTGACAAACACATTGGCGTTGGAGGGCTCCCATACGATCCGCGCGCGAATCCGGTTGCCGGCGGCCTTCGTCATGCGCTGCTCGACCAGAGCGCGCAGCGTTTCCTGGGTGTGATGATCATTGAAGCGGATGTTGAATTTGGCGCGCGCCTGCCCCGGGATCACATTGCCGGCCTTGTTGCCGACATCGACCGAGGTGAATTCGAGGTTCGAGGCCTGGAACTGCGCGCTGCCGTGATCGAGCGGCTCGTTGCTGAGCGCCACGATCAGGCTGGCGATATCCGGCACCGGATTGGCCGCGCGATGCGGATAGGCGACGTGGCCCTGGATGCCATCGACGTAAAGCGTCCCCGACAGCGAGCCGCGGCGGCCGATCTTGATGCAATCGCCGAGTTCCTCGACATTGCTGGGCTCGCCGAGCACGCAATGGTCGAACTTCTCGCCGCGCGCCGCCACCCATTGCAGCAGTTTGATCGTGCCGTTGACGGCGATGTCTTCCTCGTCGCCGGTAATCAGGAACGAGATCGAGCCTTTCGGCTTGCCGCCATGGTCAGCGAGATATTCCAGCACCGCCGCGACGCTGCAGGCGATCCCGCCCTTCATGTCCACCGCGCCGCGCCCGTACAGAAAGCCGTCCTTGACGTCGCCCGAGAACGCGCCATGGCTCCATGCGGCCTCGTCGCCGGCCGGCACCACGTCGGTATGTCCGGCAAAGGTGATATGCGGCGCCGTGTTGCCGATGCGGGCATAGAGGTTGTCGATATCGGCGGCGTCGGGTTCGGTGAAGGTGACGCGGTGCACCTCGAAGCCGGCACCCCTGAGGAGATTCTCCAGCACGGCGAGCGCGCCGGCATCCGCCGGGGTCACCGATGGGCAGCGGACGAGGTCACGGGCGATGGAAAGGGCGTCGGTCATCGCTTTGCCAGGCCTCAATCCCGCAGCAGTTCATTGATGCTGGTCTTGGCACGGGTGCGCTCGTCGACGCGCTTCATGATGACCGCGCAGGCGGTGGAGGGACCCGGCTGACCGTTCTTCAGCGGCCGGCCCGGCAGCGCGCCCGGCACCACCACGGAATATTCCGGCACCTCGCCGATGAAGGTTTCGCCGCTGTCGCGGTCGATGATCTTGGTGGAGGCGCCAAGGAACACCCCCATCGCCAGCACCGCGCCCTTGCGCACGATCACGCCTTCGGCGACCTCCGAGCGCGCGCCGATGAAGCAGTCGTCCTCGACGATGACGGGCTCGGCCTGCAGCGGCTCCAGCACGCCGCCGATGCCGACGCCGCCGGAAATATGCACGCGCTTGCCGATCTGGGCGCAGGAGCCGACCGTCGACCAGGTATCGATCATGGTGCTTTCATCGACATAGGCGCCGAGATTGACGAAGGACGGCATCAAGACGACGTTCTTGGCGATGAAGGCCGAGCGGCGGACGATGGCGCCCGGCACAGCGCGAAAGCCGGCGTCGCGAAACCGGTTCTCGCCCCAGCCGTCGAACTTGGACGGCACCTTGTCCCACCACGACGCTTTGCCGGGGCCGCCGGAAATCGCGCTCATGTCGTTAAGGCGAAACGACAGCAACACCGCCTTCTTCAGCCACTGATTGACTTTCCATTTGCCGCCGGCTTCACGCTCGGCAACGCGCGCCTCGCCCTTGTCGAGCAGCTCCAGCGCGTGATCGACCGCCTCGCGGACTTCGCCCTTGGTCGCGGTGGAAATGCCGTCGCGGGCATCGAACGCGGCGTTGACTGACAATTCGAGGGAAGCCAGAGACATCGAGATTTCCTTGGGCGATAGTGGCGAGCGGACGAGGAGCTTTGTCGGGATTTGAGGGTAGAGAGTCAAGACGCGTTCGACCGTCGTCCCGGCGCCGGGACGACGAAACAGATTTACTTTGCCTAAGTCAGCCCCTGCAGAAACCCCGTCAGATCGTCGGTGACGTGATCGACATGGACGGCGTCGCGGCCTTCCAGCTCCCAATCCTCGCGCACGACTTCCTCGGTGCCGTCGGGCACCACCAGCACCGTCGTCATGCCGAGCTGGTGCGGCACCACGAGGTTGCGCGCCAGATCCTCGAACATCGCCGAGGTCAGGGGATCGACGCCATGAAGCCCGAGGAATTTCTGATAGGTCTGCGGCGCCGGCTTCGGTTCAAGCTCGGCGGCGATGATGTCGAACACCGCCTCGAAATGCGACGCGATGCCGAGCCGCTGCAAGACCTTGTCGGCATGGTCGGTCGAACCGTTGGTCAGGATCAGCTTGCGTCCGGGCAGCCTGGCAATGGCAGCGCCCATCGCAGGATTTGGCTGCAGCGGCGAATGATCGATCTGGTGGACATAGGCGAGATAGTCGTCGGCACGCACGCCATGCTCGGTCATCATGCCGCGCATGGTGGTGCCATAGCGGAGGTAGTAGTCCTTCTGGATCCTTCTGGCTTCGTCCGCCGGGACCTTGAGGTAGGCGCTGACGAACTCACCGATCCGAGCATCGACCTGCTGCCACAGATTGACGTGATGCGGATACAGCGTGTTATCGAGATCGAATACCCAGGTGTTGACGTGGGTGAAGGAACGCCTTGGGTCCTTTTTCGATGCGGTTATCATGGCTCTTTCTTTACCTCTGCCGTAGGGAGAGGTCGGCGCATCGCGCCGGGTGAGGGGTTACAGCGTAACGATAGGTCGCAGCCCCTCACCCCGACCCTCTCCCAATGGGAGAGGGAGCGTGCAGTACCTCTGTGAGGTGTTCCGCTTGATATCTGACTTAAGATAATCATCACGGCATCGCAAAGCGCAGCGTCTTGCCGCCGCTCGACATGTCGACGGCGGCAAAGCCGGTGGCGGCGAGGCCGCGGGTGCCGCAATCGCCCTGCTCATTGATCTCGAACTTGCTTTCGCGGGTGCAAAGCTGGGTGGCGCCGCCCCAGTTCAGCGGCTTGTCCTTGAACTTGATGGCGCGGTTGTCGGCGTCGACCGCCTCGGCGAAACTGAAAATCTGCCTGGGCTGGCCGACAACATCGGGATGCAGGCATTTACCGGGTTCGATCCGGTACCAGCCGCGGCTGATCACGGTCTTGCCGTCGTCGGTGCCGACGGCGGCCATGATCTTGTGCGGCGTGTCGTTGCACCAGGTCAGCCCGGCGGAAGACGGCGATTGAACCGCGTCGATCATGGTCGCAAAAAAATTCGGCGCCTGCACGATGTCGGGCGTCAGCCCACGGCTTTTCAGGAACGCCGCCAATGCGGTTTGCGTTTTCGGACCATCGACGCCATCGATCGGCGCCGCGTCGTATCCTGCGATCACCAGCAGCCGCTGAATGGCGGCGAGCCTCGCCTGATCGTCGTCATATTCGCTGTCTTCGGCAAGATAGGCCACCAGATTGCCGTCTTCGGTCGAGGTCGGGGTGATCTGGGTAAATGGCGCCGGGGTCTGGCCGCTGCGGCACTGCCGCGCCGCCGCGATCACGAAATTGTCGGGCGCGATGCAAAGCGTGTCGCCGCCATTCTGCGGGATCGGCGACGCGCCGTAGACGCCGAGCGCGCGGGCGTTGAGCAGGATACGGTCCGCGGTCAGCGTGCCCTGGACGACGACGCGGCACGCCGCCGGATCGATGCGAAACCATCCGCGCGTCGCGGTGGTGGCCTTGTCGTCGATGCCGATCGCGGCCTCGACCACATAACTCATGCGATTGCAGAGTTTCAAGTCCGCATGGGCATTGCCAGCCGACATCGCCAGGACCAGTGCAACCGCAAGATATCGCCACCTGCGAATGCCGGGCCTTCCGTTGTCGTCTGGCGTCATCACTTGTGGATCAGCGTGCCGGTGCCTTGATCGGTGAACAGTTCGAGCAAGACCGCGTGCGGCGTCTTGCCGTCGATGATGACCACGCCCTGGACGCCCTGCTCGAGCGAGTAGATGCAGGTTTCGACCTTCGGGATCATGCCGCCGGAAATGGTGCCGTCCGCAATCAGCTTGCGCGCATCGGTCACCGACAGTTCCGGAATCAGCTTCTTCGACTTGTCGAGCACGCCGGGAACGTCGGTCAGCAGCAACAGCCGCTTGGCTTTCAGCGCGCCCGCCACCGCGCCGGCAAAGGTGTCGGCGTTGACATTGAAGGTCTGTCCGGTTCGCGAGGTCGCCAGCGGCGCCAGCACCGGGATCAAGTCGTGGCCGATCAACTGGTTCAGCAGCGTGAGGTCGACCTTTTCCGGCTCGCCGACGAAACCGAGATCGACCACCTTTTCGATGTGGGAACCCGGATCGACCATCGTGCGCGTCACCTTCGACGCCGTCACCATGTTGCCGTCCTTGCCGCACAGGCCGACGGCCTTGCCGCCGGCCTCGTTCATGTAGCCGACCAGCGTCTTGTTGATCGAACCCGCCAGCACCATCTCGACGATCTCGATGGTCGCGGCATCGGTAATGCGCAAGCCCGCGGCGAATTCCGAATGGATCCCGAGCCGCTGCAGCATCTGCGCGATCTGCGGCCCGCCGCCATGCACCACGACCGGGTTGATCGCGGTCTGCTCCAAAAGAACGATGTCGCGGGCGAACGCCTTGGCGACGTCTTCCGCGCCCATGGCATGGCCGCCATATTTGATGACGATGGTTTCCTCGTCATACTGCTGCATGTGCGGCAGCGCCTCGGACAGGATGCGGGCCTGATCGAGCGGACTGATGTATGGCGCGTCGGTCATGAAGCGGGTCTCGTCATCGAAAGGGTGGGCGGTTTCTATCCGATTGGCGGGCGCGGCGCAAAGTGCGGCTGTCGACGGCCTAACTCCGTTGCGGCCACGCCGCCGCCACCGCTAGCACAACCCAGCTTGCGATCAACAGCGTTCCGCCGGTCGGCGCGGCCAGCGGAAACAGGCCATGGCCGGCATATTGCCGCAGCGTCAGATCGCCGGCGAACAGCGCCGCGGCGACGACGAAGCCCCATGCTGCTGCGATCCCGATTGCTTGATGAATGACGCCGCGTTCGGCCAGCGCGACCGCCGCGAGCACGGCGGTCGCGTGAAACAACAGCATCGAGGACGCCACGCCGAGCCGCGCGGCGTCGGGTTGATGCGCCGCCACTGCCGCCAGGATGACGCCGTCCGCGCCCATGACGCCGGCCAATATGACCAGAATGCGAAACATCCGGGTCCTCATCATCGGCTGCGCTCGGCGAGCAGGCGCACCATGGCGGCGCGCAATTCCGGCATCCCGGCGCCGGTACGCGAGGATGTCACCAAAACGTCAGGAAAGGCGGCGGGATGTTTGGCCAGCGCCGCCACCGTCTCGGCGGTGCGCTGCTCCAGTTCTGCAGGTTTCACCTGGTCGGCCTTGGTGAGCACGACCTGGTAGCTCACGGCTGATTTGTCGAGCGTCTTGAGCACATCGAGATCGACCTCCTTGAGGCCATGCCTTGCATCGATCAGCACATAGACCCGCGCCAGGCTGCTGCGGCCCTGCAGGAAGGTATGGATCAGCGCGGTCCAGGACGCGACCTTGGCCTTTGGCGCGGAGGCGTAACCATAACCGGGCATGTCGACCAGCCGGAGACCGGCATTGTCCGGGCCTTCGAAGAAGATCAGTTCCTGGGTGCGGCCCGGCGTATGGGAGGTTCGCGCCAGCGCGTTGCGGCCGGTCAGCGCATTGATCAGGCTCGATTTGCCGACATTGGAGCGGCCCGCGAATGCGACCTCCATGCCGGCCATCGGCGGCAGGGTTTCGATCGAGGGCGAGGCCCAGAAGAACTGCCAGTCGCCGGCAAACAGCTTGCGGCCCTGCTCGATCAGCTTCGCATCGTCATCGGCGCTCATGCGAAGGTCCAATCATCGTCATGGCCGGGCATAGCCGTCGAAGGACGGCGTCGCTTCCGCTCGCCTATGCCCGGCTATCCACGTCTTCTGCGTCATCAAGGCCGTAAGACGTGGATGCCCGGGACAGGCCCGGGCACGACGGTTGGAGATTCTTACGTCCTGCACCAAGTGCAGTCTCAGGTCTTCAACTCGGCCTTCTTCCAGGTGAACGTCGCCTTGAGGTTATCGAGTAATTCGACCTTCACGCCGTTGCGGCGCATGATGAAGCTCTGCTGCAGCACCGACAGCGTATTGTTCCAGGCCCAGTAGATCACCAGACCCGCCGGGAAGCCGGCCAGCATGAAGGTGAAAATCAGCGGCATCCAGGCGAAGATCATCTGCTGGGTCGGATCCGGCGGCGTCGGATTGAGCTTCATCTGGAACCACATCGTGATGCCCATGATGATCGGCCAGACGCCGAGCGCCAGATAGTGCCCGAACAGCGGCAACTGGGTCGGATCGAAGTGAAGCAGCCCGAACAGGGTGAACAAATTGGTCGGATCCGGCGACGACAGATCCTTGATCCAGCCGAAGAACGGCGCGTGCCGCATTTCGATGGTGACGAACAGCACCTTGTAGAGCGAGAAGAACACCGGAATCTGCAAGGCGACGGGAAGACAACCGGCGATCGGGTTGATCTTCTCCTTCTTGTAGATTTCCATCATCTCCTGCTGCTGCTTCACCTTGTCGTCGGGGTAGCGTTCCTTCAGCGCGGCCAGTTGCGGCTGCACCGATTTCATCTTCGCCATCGATGCGTAGGATTTGTTGGCAAGCGGGAAGAACAGCAGTTTCACCAGCACCGTGACCAGCAGGATGGCGACGCCGAAATTGCCGACCAGGTGATAGAAGAAGTCCAGCGCCAGGAACATCGGCTTGGTGATGAAGTAGAACCAGCCCCAGTCGATCAGAAGATCGAAGTGATTGAGCCCGAGCTCCTTGTTGTAGCCGCCGAATCCGCCGATCGGAAAATTGAGGCCGACCACGCTGGCTTCCTTGGCGCCGGCGAACAGCCGCGCATTGGCGCTGCCGGTGCCGCCGATCGCGATGGTCTGCGGATCCTGCAAGTAGTCGGTCTGGTAGGTCCTGACGGTGCCGACAAGATTGGACGAGAACCGCGCATGCAGCTCTGCGGTGGTGTCCGGCAACAGCGCCGACGCCCAGTATTTGTCGGTGATGCCGAGCCAGCCGTTGGTGACCTTGAAGTTGACCGCCTTGGCTTCGTCGATCTTCTTGTAAGCATATTCCTGCAGGCCCTGGTCGCCGAGATAGCCGATCAGACCTTCATGCAGGATGTAGTAGCCCGAGACTTTCGGAGTACCGTGCCGCGAGATCAGTGCGAACGGATAGAGAGTGACCGGCGCGTTGCCGACATTGGTGACCTCATCCCTGATAGTGAAGAGGTAGCGGTCGTCGATCGAAATGGTGCGGTGGAAGGTGAGGCCGTCGCCATTGTCGTATTTCAGCTTGACCGGGCTGGTCGAGGTCAGGCTGCCCGAGCCCTCCTGCTGCCACACCGTGTTCTGGTCGGGAATCTTCACCGCCGAACCGCTGGCTGCGACCCATCCGAATTCCGCATAATAAGGGCTAGCCGTGCCCGAGGGCGAGAACAGCACGATCGCCGGCGAAAGCGGATCGACGGTGTCACGGAATTGCACCAGCGACAGATCGTCGATGCGCGCGCCTTTCAGCGAGATGCTGCCGCTGACGCGCGGCGTGTCGATCTTGACGCGCGGCACCGAGGCAATGGCGGTATCGCGGTCGACGGCGGGCACCGTGGAGACGGGTTGATTGGTCGCGGGGGCGTTGGCCGACGGCGTCGGCGCCACCCCGGCCGCCGGGGCGTTCGTGCCATCGGCCTGCGGCGCGGGCTTCGCCATTTCGCTTTGGGCCTGCTGCGCGGCGCGCTGCTTTTCCATTTGCGGCAGGTTGAAGAAATATTGCCAGCCGAGCAGCACGAGGCCGGACAGAATGACGGCGAGGATGGTATTGCGATTTTCGATCATCGTTCAGGTCTCGTCATTCAATTCGGTTGGCGGCTGGCGCCAGTGTCTGTTTTGGCGCGTTCTCTTGACGCGAACCGGTGTTCACTTCGCTCGAAAACGCTTTAGACGGTATCGGCGCCTGCCGGTCGAGGCGATGGAGCGCCGCGCGGAGATCGTCGAGCATGGTCGCAAAGTCGCGGTTCAGTGCCGTACGACGGCCGACTAGCACATAATCACTGTGCGGTCGCATGGATATGACATCCAGCCGCTTCACCAGTTCGCGAAGCCTGCGCCGGATGCGATTGCGCTCGGTGGCGGTTCCGTTCTTCCTGGTCACGGTGAAGCCGACGCGGATCGGGCCGCCATCGTCGCGGCGGCGGCTTTGCACCACAAAGGCAGCACTGTTGACCCGCGCGCCATTGGCAACGGCGAGGAAGTCCGCCCGCTGCCTTAGCCGATCCATGATGAGGTCTCCGGGAAGCCCGGCTCAGGCGCTCAAACGCTTGCGGCCCCGCGCGCGGCGCGCGGCGAGAACCTTGCGGCCACCGGTCGTCGCAAGGCGGGCGCGGAAGCCGTGACGGCGCTTGCGCACCAGTTTGCTGGGTTGATAAGTCCGCTTCACGGGTCGTTCTCCGCTGACCGGGCAATTTGCCGAGGAATGAGATAAGTCCGTTAATGCTGGCCGGCCTAAACAGGCCGTTTCCGGCCCAAATGAGCCGCCCCGGTCGGACCGGGCCATCGCGGACAGTTGGCGCGGCTTATACGGGAGCGACCCGTTTTCGTCAATGCGGCGTGGCGCCCTTCCGCGGTCCTTTGAAACGGCGCAATTCCGGTGAATATATCGACAGTTGCGGTGTTTTCAGTGCGGGGATGGCGATGCGCGATCCAGCCTGCTGCGGCTTGGGCCGTATTTTGGACCGTGCTATCGCCAAACCGGGCAAAGTTGGATCGGTCTGGCGTTGGCCGGGAACCGGCAGACATGATCAAACTGTAATTTGACCGGTTCCGGAGCAAGACGCATCGTCAAACCGGCGAAATCGGACGTGTCATCGGCAAAACGGCAACCCGGTTTTGCGTCCGATCGCGCGCCAAAGTGCTAAAAGAGCGCGTGATCCCGCCGCCAAGCCGCTTGCCGCCTTCGGGTCAGCTTGTGGGCATGTTTTGGCGGATCAGGTGCGACGGCATCGAAGGCAGAGATCGTGTCAGTGACCGAAGAACAGCCGACATCCGGATTGCCGCGGCCAAGGCCGGCGCGCCGGCTTGGCCTGTCCGGCAAGCTGTTGTTGCTCACCGTTCCGCTGGTGATGATCGCGGGACTGCTGATCTATGTGCCCGCGATCGCCAACTTCCGGATGAACCGGCTGAACGACCGGCTGGCGGCGGCCAACACCGCGGCGCTGGTGCTGGATGCCGCCCCCTCGGGCATGGTTCCGGATTCGCTGGCGCGGAAAATCCTCGACAGTATCGGTGCGCACGCGGTCGCCATCAAGATGGGCCAGCAACGCCGGCTGCTGGCGAGCGCTGATTTGCCTGCCTCGATCGATCATGACGTCGACATGCGGACGATGACGGCATGGTCGGCGATCGTCGATTCCTTCGAGACCATGCTCGAAAGCGGGAATCAGGCGATACGCATCATCGGCCCGGCGCCTGGCGGCGCGGAGTTCATCGAGACCGTGGTCGACGAGGCGCCATTGCGCGCGTTGATGTACCGTTTTTCCCGCAACCTGCTGCTGGTATCGATGGGAATCGCGATGCTGACGGCCGGGCTGGTCTATATCGCCCTGCATTTTCTGTTCGTGCGGCCGATGCGGCGGCTGACCGCCAACCTGGTCGGCTTTCACGAAAATCCCGAGAGTTCGGCGCGGATCATCGTGCCCAGTCAGCGCGGCGACGAGATCGGGGTTGCCGAGCGCGAATTGTCTGCGATGCAGCGCGATCTGGTGTCGATGCTGCATCAGAAGAGCCGGCTCGCCGCCCTTGGCCTTGCGGTGTCGAAGATCAACCACGATCTGCGCAACCTGCTGGCATCCTCGCAACTGCTTTCGGACCAGCTCGCCAGCGTGCCCGATCCGCGGGTGCAGCGCTTCGCGCCGAAACTGATGCGTTCGCTGGAACGCGCCATCGCGTTCTGCCAGTCGACGCTGTCCTATGGCCGCGCGCAGGAGGCCGCTCCCGACCGCCGGATGATCCTGGTCGATCCCGTCGTCAACGAGGTTCGCGAATCCGCAGGGCTGGCGTCGGATGCGTCGATCGCCTGGATCAGCGCGATCGAGCGCGGGCTGACCATCGACGCCGATCCCGACCATCTGTTTCGCGTGATGCTGAACCTGGTGCGCAACGCAGCGCAGGCGCTCGAAGGCCGGCCGAGGAGCGACGCCGCGACCCAGCAGATTCGCATCACCGGGCGTCGCGAGGGCGCGGTCGCGATTGTCGAGGTTTCCGACACCGGCCCGGGCGTGCCGGCGAAGGCCCGCGATCACCTGTTCGAGGCATTCCAGTCGTCGGGCCGGCCCGGCGGCAGCGGGCTCGGCCTTGCGATTGCCGCCGAACTGGTCCGCGCCCATGGCGGCGACATTCATCTGGTGGAGGGCACCATCGGCGCCACCTTCCGGATCACGATTCCGGACCGGCCGGTGGAACTGATGAGCGTGCGCAACGAACGGGCGCGGGCGTAAGGCCGAATGCGGCGGGTTTTGACGGCATTTGGCTGCTCCTTCGGCACCGCTTCCGGCCCCGAAAGACCGGCAGAGGGCCGTTTCCGGAGCTTGCCAAGCCCGGCCGGAGCCGGTAGCTATGGCGCGCTTTCGTGACCTTTCGAAAAATGTCTTGCGAATGCATGCGGCATCGGTGGGCCCTGCGCCCTGAAATGCTTAGCGAAAAACGCGCCCGTAGCTCAGCTGGATAGAGCACCAGACTACGAATTTGGGGGTCAGGAGTTCGAATCTCTTCGGGCGCGCCAGCATCTATCTGCAATAACTTCACTTTTGGTTGTCTGCTAACCGCTTTGCTTCCACGAAGCCAGTGCGCGGAAGCAATATGGAAGCAGCTGGACTCTCAAATTAGTGATTGAGCGACCTTCGAAGTCCAGTCATCGCGCCACGATATGCCCCGTAGGCCGTGGCAAATGGGCCGGTAGCAGAACCGTCCGGCGAAGAGCCGCGGCGGCGCGTCAACCAGAACCAACCAGCGCCGTCCCTGCCGAACGTCTCCAGTGTGCGGTCCGCGTAGAACACTTCGATGCTGATGCCGGTCTCTGGGACGATGTCGTGGAGCGGCTCGTGCTGTAGGGCTTGCGGGGCCTTCACGCCGCCCTCACTGCCGACTCGGCAAGCGCCAAACCGCGCAGGTAGTCTGCCGCCTTGGATGCCTGGCTGCAGGCTGTAAAGAATGCCCGCTTGTCGGCCTTCAAGAGCTCAATCCAGTTGGCGATGTAGCTCGCGTTCCTGACCTCGCCGTTAAAGCCAAACTCAGCACACAGGAAGGCGGCGCCCAGTTCAGCAATTAGCTCCTCTGCTGCGTAGTTGCGTGTGCCGAACCGGTTTTCCAAATCGCGATCAAGACGCGCTTTGTGTCCCGTCCAATGCGTCAACTCGTGAAATGTCACGTTGTAAAAGCTGTCCGCGCTCCTGAAAGCGGCGAATGCCGGCATTGAGATGAAATCCCGGTTGGGGACATAGCAGGCTTCCCCGCTGCCTTCGCGGATGTCCGCGCCAGTCGAGTGCAAGAAGTCGTCGGCAAGCTCATCGCGCACGTCGGGATTGCGAACGCGCACTGGCTTCCCCGTCATGACGCTATCGGGAAGGTTTTCGCACTGGTCCACATTGAAAACCGTATACTCGCGCACGTCGGGATCAGGCGGGTTGACGTGCTATCGTCCGCGCCTTGGTCGCGAACCTGCAGTTGCTTCACGAAGTAGACCTTCGTTCCGCGCTCGCCCCTGCGGACGTTGCCGCCTAATTCCAAAGCCTGCTTAAACGTCAAAAAGCGCGGCGTGCGATAACCGCCCGCTGCCCCTTGCGCCATCCACAAAAGCACCACGTTGCATCCAGAGTAGGGCCGGTTGCTGACAGCGTTGCACGGTGTATTCGCGCCGGGTGTTGCGGACCATGGCTTGATCCAGGGGGCTGCGCCCCGCTCCAACTCGGCGATAATGCGCGCCGATACCTCCGCGTAGAGATCGGGTTTCATAGATTGCCTCGCTGCAATGGCTGCTGCGACCATGATCGGCCGCGTTCCATAGCCGCGTTGGGCAGGCTCTACGTTTGCGTCAGGCGGGGAGCGCAAACCTATCCCCCGGGGAGCATGGAAAGGCCCCCGGTTCCGTACGCTATGATGTAAGAGCGTCGCCGATCTCGGCAACTAGCCCAACGTCCGGCTAATATTTGCAACGTAAACGGTCGGCGGAAACGCCCCATAAACGTTCGAGGATCTGCCTGTATTTTAATCGTTTGATACTTGGCAATCCGGCAATGAATTATTGCTTTGTTGCCCAGTTCTGGCAGCATTGTGTGTCAAGGGGACAATGTGACGCAATGCCAAACCCGCGGAGGTCGGCCGTGAGATTGATTGGTATTTTGCTTTCTCCCTACGTTCGCCGAGTGGCGGTTAGCTTGAACATCTTGAAACTGCCATTTGAACATGAGAGCGTTTTTGTATTCGGGGAACCCGACGTCGTTCGACACTACAATCCGCTTGTGCGTATCCCCGCACTGGTGCTCGACGACGGCGCAAATCTTGTCGAGAGCGGAGCGATCCTTGATGAGATCGATCACATGGTTAGTCCTGCGCGGCGTCTGACACCAGACGATAGCCCGCTGCGACGGCGCGTCTTGCAAACCGCGGCAATGGCGCTCGGGTGCGCGGACAAGGCCCAGTGGGCATTCTATGAAGATCGTGTAAGGCCGGTGGAAAAGGTCCACACACCTTGGATCGAACACAATGACAGGCAAGTGCTCGGCGGCTTCGAACACCTGAATATGGCCGCAACGAAGATCGACAACGGCGGTTGGATTGCCGGAACGCCGCATATTAGCCAGGCGGACGTGACAACCACCGCCGCTTTCACTTTTGCCAATCTTGCCCGACCTCACCTGGAACTGGCAAAACGATTTCCTCAGCTATCGCGCTTTGCTGAACGTTGCGAAGCGTTACCCGCATTCCTAGAAGCTCCACTTCCCACATACTCCCAATTGAGAAGCCTGTTGTCTAAGCCATTCGTCTCTTAAGGCGTTATCCTTGGGCACTGAAAGTGAACTTGCCGCGCCGGATCACACGATCTGGTTTGGACCGTTTTGCCTTTGGCCGACGGCGCATCTTCTGCTTGAGGCTGATACTCCCGTTCATATCGGCGTTCGTGCACTTGACCTCTTGATCGTTTTGGTTGAGCGGGCGGGCGAGGTCGTCACTAAGGACGAATTGTTCGCTCGTGTTTGGCCGGGCCTTACCGTCGATGAGGGCAATCTCAGAACTCAAGTGGCCCTCGTGAGAAAAGCCCTTCGCGATGGCCAATCTGGTGCCCGTTACATAATGACTGTTCCCGGGCGCGGCTATCGTTTTGTTGCGCCTCTCTCAACCATGGAGACCCCCAAACCTATCAGGCCAAGAGCTTCTCCTATCGAATTTGCATCCGGTCTGCCTGCCCGGCTAACACGGTTGATCGGCCGCGCGGACGCTGTTAGCGACATCGTCGCGCGATTAAGCAAACGTCGCTTCGTAACAATCATCGGGCCGGGCGGGATAGGCAAGACGTCAGTCGCCTTCGCTGTCGCCGAACAAGCGGCGATTTCATATGACCACGGAGTTTGGGTGGTGGACTGCGCACCCCTCTTAGGCACGTCTTTAGTCGCGCAGAAGCTGGCTTCAACGCTCGGTCTTGAGATTGCCGTCGACGACCAAACTCGTGGGCTGGTTGCATTCCTGCACGGTAAGCGGATGCTGATCGTCTTGGATTGTTGCGAGCGAGTTGTCGAGGCCGCTGCCGTCCTGGTTGAGAACCTTCTCAAAGGCGCCGCGGGCGTCAGTATCTTGACGACGAGCCGTGAACCGCTCCGAGCAGAGGGCGAGGTTGTCTATCGTCTCCCTCCGCTTGAAGTTCCTCCCGCACCAATCGACTTGACTGCGAGCGGTGCGCTCGCTTACCCCGCCGTTCAGCTTTTCGTTGACCGTGTTACATCAAGCGTCCGCGGATTCGAACTGACCGATACCGATGCCCCGGTCGTCGCCGACATCTGCCGTAAGCTCGACGGGATCGCGTTGGCGATCGAACTGGCGGCCGGGCGCGTCGACGTATTCGGATTGAGGGGCGTGGCCGCGCGATTGGACGACCGGGTCCGCCTTCTGACCCATGGCCTACGGACCGCACTTCCGCGGCACCAAACTCTCGCCGCTACACTCGATTGGAGCTACGACGCCCTTCTGGAAAACGAACAGGCAGCCCTCCGTCGGTTGTCCGTGTTCGCGGGAAGCTTCACGCTCGATGCAGCCCAGGCGGTAGCGGCCGATGGTTTGATAGTCGCGTCCGATATTGTCGAGGTCGTGGCGAGCTTGGTCTCGAAGTCTCTGTTGAATGCCGATGTCACAACAGCAATCGGCCACTATCGTCTGCTCGACACGACACGAGCCTATGCATTGCAAAAGCTCACCGAAAGCGGCGAATTTGACCAGACTGCCCGGCGACACGCCAAGTATGTCCAACATTTGCTCGATAGGGCGAGCGCCGATGCGACGACGTCATCATCGATGGCCCCGGCAGCGGGGCTGTCTGCAGAATCAAAACTCGTCGATGAAGCGCGAGCGGTGATAGACTGGGCGTTCTCGTCCGGCGGCGACATCGAATGTGGTATCGCGCTCACCGTCGCAAGCGTCCCCTTGTGGACCCATCTCTCTCTTAACGGGGAATGCTGTCGGTATGTGGAACAAGCCCTGCTCGCAGGCAGAACGATTTTTAGACAGAATGACCGCCGGGAAATGCAGCTGCTGGCCGCGTTGGGTGCAGCGCTCGTCTGGACAAAGGGACCTGGACCGGAGGCAGACGCGGCCTTTATGAGCGCGTTGAAAATCGCCGATTTACTCGACGACGCGGACTACCAGATTCGTCTTCTTTGGGGCTTGTGGTCCAGCCACTTCAATAGCGGTCGCATTCGGATGTCTCTTGGTACCGCAAAACAGTTTCGCGACGTGGCCGCGAATTGCGGCGACGCGGCGGCGGCGCTCGTGGGCGAACGCACTATCGGAATGTCGCTATTTTATCTCGGCGACCATACCAATTCACGTCTTCATGCCGAAGCGATGCTTCGTCGTTACTCCAGACCGAGAGATCGGTCGCACATCCTCCGTTTTCAATTTGATCCGCGTATTGTGTCTCGAACATTGCTTTCGAAACTTCTTTGGGCGCAGGGATTTGCCGATCAAGCGATGTCCGAGGCTCATAGCATGGTCGAAGAAGCCACGACCGTTGGTCACGCGATGTCGCTCGCTCTCGCTCTGGCTCAAGGTGCATGCCCCGTGACACTTCTGTCCGGCGATTGGACGGCGGCGGAGCATTTCATCAATCGGTTGCTCAAACATACGATGGAGCATGCACTGGGCCTTTGGCATGCCTGGGGCACGTGCCTCGGTGCCATGCTGCTCATAGCGCGTGGCAGAAGCGACGAGGGATTGAAAGCACTTAACGCAACTCTCAACGAGCTGCCTCAAGGTACGTTTTTCACGCACTACGCAGGGATCCACGCAACATTGGCGGAGGCGCTCGGGAGGGTTGGCGAGATATCGAAGGGACACGCAACCATCGACGATGCGCTCATGCGGTCTGAACGCGATGAAGAACGCTGGTACCTGGCTGAGTTTCTGCGCATCAAAGGCGAGCTTTTCCGACTTGAGGATTTGCCGGGTGGGATGCGAGAAGCCGAAGAACAGTTTCGACGCTCGCTTGTCTGCTCCCGGCAGCAGGAGGCTGTCTCGTGGGAATTGCGGACGTCCATAAGCCTTGCGCGATTATGCCAATCGCAAGGACGATTTGTCGAAGCTCGGGACGCGCTTGCACCGGTCTATAGTCGGTTCAAGGAAGGCTTTCAGACTGCGGATCTAAAGGCAGCCACGGCTCTCCTAGAAACGTTGCTCTGAGAAGAAAGGACCGCATAGGGTAGTGACCTCGCTGAAGGGCTAAGAACGAAAATTGCAAATCTGTTCCGGCACATAGCACCTTGAATCCACAAAAATTCACAACGATTGATTAGGGGACGGCCGCCGCGGCGTGCAGAATAAAGGGCGCGTCGAACGGAAAATGGAAGTCCAAATGAACGAGACCCTCCCCTGGCAGGCATATAATCCGCCGCTTGAGCCCGCCACGCGGGAATTCGTTGATGGACTCACGGCATCCAGCTTGCCAATCAGTGAACTTACAATAAACGCCGCGCGCGCTGCTCTGGTTGCGATGCAAACGACGCCGACCGGCAAACCCATTACGGTTGCCCAGCGAATTGTGGCCCCAGTCGGACCGAAGGGCTCCGTTTTTTTGCATCTCGTGCGACCCAAAGAGCATCGCAATCCCCTGCCCGCCGTCATATTCCTCCATGGAGGAGGGTGGGCCCTAGGAGACGCGACCACCCATGATCGTCTCGCTCGCGAGCTTGCTGTCGGCGCTCGCGCGACGATCGTGATCGTCGAATTCAGCCGCACTCCCGAGAGCGGCTTTCCAATCGCGATTGAGGAGGCATACGCTGCCACGAAGTATATCGCTGATAATCCCGCATCTCTCGGCGTTGATGGATCTCGTATTGCCGTGGTCGGGGATGGCAGTGGTGGCAATATAGCAGCCGCGATAACGTTGCTGTGCAAGGAGCGCCGAGGCCCGAGAATAAGCTTTCAAGTTCTTTTCTATCCAGTAACCGGCGCAAATTTCGAGACCGCTTCCTACCGGACTTTCGAAGGAGGTCCCTGGCTGACCAAGCAAGCCATGGAGCAATATTGGGGCGTATACATCCCAAGCAAGGTAGACCGCGAAGTCATCACCGCAGCACCGCTTAACGCATCCGTCGACCAATTGCGGGGGTTGCCCGATGCTTTGATCATCACAGCAGAAAGTGATGTCCTTCGCGACGAAGGTGAGGCTTATGCGCGAAAACTTTGTGAAGCAAATGTGCGCGTAACCTGTACACGCTACCTTGGCACTATTCACGACTTCGTCATGTTGAATGCGATCGCAGATGCGCCAGCAGCGAGAGCTGCAATAGCGCAGGCCACAAATGCTCTCCGTGATGCTCTGGATTGAGTAGGCCGCCGCAAATCTCGACATCGAGACAAAGCTAACTGAAGGAAGTGCATCGCTGAGATTAGGAGTTCAACGAGGGCCTAGCCCAGACCATTTGCCCGCTCGCTAACTCGGTCGTCGCGCCGGACGGCTCGCCGGCGGTCGGGGACCCGCGGGACAAGCCTCCTGATCCAATCGTGCGACTTAGCTCCTCGAGATTCTAACTGGTTCAGGTTCTTACGTCTTGCTCAGGTAATTCGACCGCAATCCGGTCCATCCTCAAGCCAAATTTTGAGGGTAGATTAAATGGAAAGCGAGTTCTTAGTGGCCAATACCAACCGAGATCGGCAAGCGCTCAATTTAATTCCGTCGCAGACGTGGCGGAGCCGCGCCGACGGCTTCACGGAGTATCTCAACAAACGCTGGCTCGACTACACGGGCATGACATTGGATCAAGCGCTCGGCTGGCAATGGTTAGCTGCGATCCACCCTGATGACCAGCCGGCATTGTCCGACACATGGGGAAACGTGCTCGCGTCCGGGAAGCCCGGCGAAGCCGAGGCGCGCATGCGTCGTTTCGACGGTGTGTATCGCTGGTTCCTGTTTCGCGCAGAGCCCCTTCAGGACGAAACCGGCGCCGTCGTCGCATGGTATGGGACAAACACTGACATCGATGATCGCAAACAGGCTGAACAACAACTGCGGGGTAGTGAACTCAACCTACGCCAGATGACCGAAACCATTCCAGAAATGCTTTGGAGCGCCAGTTCGGACGGAGCGGTCGACTACTGCAATACTCGCCTGCGCGATTACACTGGCTTCTCAGCTGAAGCAATCAAAGGCGACAATTGGACGAAATTTCTTCATCCGGATGATATCAATCACGCGACTCAAGTGTGGCTCTCCTGTGTCACGACCGGAGCGCCGTACCGAGTTGAGGTTCGCACCATACACGCTCCGGACAGCACCTATCGATGGTGCGTCATGAGCGCGCTACCGCTGCTCGATGAACGGGGGCGCATTCTAAGGTGGCACGGCACAGTTGTGGACATGCACGATTGGAAGCAAGCTCAGGAAGATCTGCGCAACACACAAGCCGAGCTCATCAATACGGCACACGTCATGACGATGGGCGAACTCGCAGCATCGATCGCACACGAAATTAACCAACCGCTTGCCTCGATTGTAACAAACGGCGAGACCGGCTTGCGCTGGATGGCTCGGGCTGCGCCAGATGTCGAGAAGGTCCAGGAACTCACAAAGAGGATAGTCGCCGACGCTCGACGCGCGTTCCAAATAATCGACCGAATGCGCGCTACTGTCGCGGGGCGGAAGGCTCAGTTGACGCAGTTGTCGCTCGGAGACATTATTGAAGAATCGATGACCTTCCTGAAGCAGGAGCTCCAATCAAGGGGCATCTCCGTCTCTCTCGATTTGGCAACGGAACTTCCGCAGATTGTTGGCGACCGTATCCAACTTCAACAGGTAATCGTAAATCTAGTCGTCAACGCCATGCAGGCGATGGCAGACTCTGGTGGCCGCAGCATCCTTGTTCGAACCATGCTGTCGGACCTTGAAACGGTGTGCTGCGCTATCGAAGATAGTGGCTTGGGAGTGGATTCCGCAACTCTCCCCCATCTTTTTGACAATTTCTTCACGACGAAGGAAGCCGGAATGGGAATGGGCTTGCCCATCTCACGTTCGATTATTGAAGCACATGGCGGACAGATTCGAGTCGAAAACAACTCCAGATTCGGCGGAGCCTGCTTCAGCTTCCAATTGCCAGCGAATGGCGCAGGCTAGTCGCGGAAAAGGCGCAATGACGCTGCAAGGTCGCAGCCGAGCGGGGAATCTCTTGCGAATTTCCCTTGCCCGGATGGCGGTTCTGTCTAGATCGATTTTGCTTTTGCTCCAACCCGAGAAACCGGTGCCACGCCTACCAAAGACAGAGCCGCTGGCATGATCTGGACGTTCCGGGAGGGCCGACGAAATCATCGGCAATAACGATATTTCGTGGGCAAGATTTCCCTTCATACGGCCGGGACTAAACGCAATTCGATTGGTCTGGATTTCGTCCCATCGCAGACCACCGATTTCTTCCCTGCGACACCCAGTGAGAAGACAGAGGGGAAGCGGGAATAATCCTTTCCAGCACCGGTGACACGCCAGACGGCTCTTAATTCGCTGCCACTTAGCGTACGGTCGCGAGAGTTTTCGGGTTGCCGGACGGTAAATGACACCGGGTTGATGTCGGCTTCGACCAACCCCGTGCGGAGACCCCACGTCCAGAGCGCACTTAGCGCCGCGCGCAGGCGGTTGGCGGCTATTGGACCTGACCTCGCAGCTATTCGTCCCAATAGGCCTGCAATATCCCCTCTGCGTACAGTCTCGACACGGTCGTGGTGGCGTCAACCGCTTGGAAGCTCCCTTCCCCATAAGCTTTCCTTTCGTGAGCGGTGGCCTTCCGAGCGCTGACGATACGGCCGACCGGCTCGCCTTCTTCCGACTCATCGGGCCAAGTGTGAACAACCAGCAATAATACCGGCCCCACGGGTCCGATGGTGTGCCAGCGATCACCGTCCCTGCCTGGGTCAGGCCTCGACACGTGGAGCGGATCGTCAAACACCAGCACCGCCGGCACTTCCCGGTCGGACATTCCCCCGTTGACACCGTCGAGCGGGGACACGACATATGCCATCGATCCGGGTCACTGCCCAGGAAGACGACATGGACGCGCCGCCGAACGATCCCGTCACCGTGCATTCCGACAGCGACGTTGAGCACTGGCTGATCAACGGCACGCGCAACGAGCGCTTCATTGACAATATTTTCGCGGAACTGTGTGTCCGGCTCCAGCGGGCGGGCATTCCCGTCAAGCGGGCGACGCTTCATGTTCTGATCAACCATCCGCAATGGCTTGGCGCCCGGATCCTGTGGGCTGACGGGATGCGTGAAGCCGAGATTGCGAGGGTCGACTACGACGTCAGGGAGCGATCCGAATACATCGGTAGTCCCGCCAACGAAATCCATGACGGCGCCACCGAGGTGCGCGAGTATCTCGAACGCGATCCGTCGCTTCGCCGCAGGCACGCCGTCTATGACGAGATGCGGGCGAGCGGCCTGACCGACTATGTCGCCTGGCCGTTGTACCATACGCTCGGCAAGCAGCACATCGTGACCTTTGCAACCGACCGGCCCGGAGGTTTCGACGATGCGCATGTCGACGGCCTGCTGAAACTGTTGCCGGCGCTGGCGCTGGTCAGCGAAATCCGTATCAAGAACCGGCTGGCGCGAACGCTGCTCGAAACCTATGTCGGATCGCATGCCGGCGAGCTCATACTGGCCGGCGCGACCAGGCGCGGGAGCGGGACGACGGTGCGCGCCGCCATCATGATCTGCGACCTGCGTGATTTCACCCAAATCTCCGACAACTGGCCGCGCGATGACGTCATTGATCTTCTCAATGCCTATTTCGACGCGATGTCGGAGCCGATTGCGCGACATGGCGGGGAAATACTGAAATTCATCGGCGACGGTCTGCTCGCGATTTTTCCGCTCAGCGAGCCGTCGGCCTGCGCAAACCTGCTGCATGCCGTGGCCGAGGCCCGCCAGGCCATGGTCGCCCTGAACGAAAGGAACAGCGAAACCGGTCGTGCACCGCTGAATTACGGCATCGGTGTCCACGTCGGGGACGTCATGTACGGCAATATCGGATCGCGCACCCGGCTCGACTTCACGGTCATCGGTCCTGCGGTCAACATGGCGTCGCGTCTCGAAACTCTCACCAAACAATTGGGCAGAACGGTGCTGCTGTCGCGCACGTTCGCCGACCTCGTCGAAAGCGATTTCGCTCTCGAACGCGTCGGCGAATACCCGGTGCGCGGCTTCAACGACCCAATCGAGCTGTTTGCGTATCACGGCTGAATGCCGATGGTCGCCTGATGTTCAGCAACCGCCAGACGCCGAAGGATAATGCCGTTGTCCGACCCCCGCGACTTTCACGCTCCGCAATCGTCCTACACCAGGGAAGATCTGCTCAAATCGAGCCAGGGCGGCTATTTCGGCCCCGGCAATGCGCAGTTGCCGGCACCGCCGATGCTGATGATGGACCGCATCATCGAGATCAGCGTGGACGGCGGCGAATTCGGCAAGGGTCATGTCGTTGGTGAATTGGATATCACGCCGGGCCTCTGGTTCTTTGGCTGTCACTTCGCCGGCGACCCGGTGATGCCGGGATGTCTGGGTCTGGACGCCATGTGGCAGATCATCGGTTATTGGCTCGGCTGGTCGGGCTCGCCGGGCAAGGGCCGCGCCGTCGGCGTCGGCGAGGTCAGGTTCCGCGGAGACATCAAGCCGGACATCAAGCGCGTGCGCTACGAGGTCAGCATGCGCCAGGTCAGACGCGGCAAACTCGCTGTTGCAATTGCGAATGGCCGCGTGTTTGCCGACGACGCATGCGTCTATCTCGCCAAGGATATGCGGGTCGGACTGATAGCGTCCGCCTGACCCTAGCCGGTCGGGATCGAGTGCTGATCCATCAAATCTCGGGATCCGGCTGGTGCCCGTCACTGTCGTTGACCGCGCGAAATCGTGGCTCGATCCGGCCGCCTTCGACGACGCGCTGACGCAAAGTCTCCGGATCCAGATCCCGCCTGGGCTGGAAGCGCTGCATGATCAAAACAGCGATCAGGACGATTGTCGGCGCAAGCAAAAACAAAAATGCGACCATGGAAATGCATCCGGAAACGGATCGGCGGGTGCCGCATCCTATCCATCATCGCCCATCAGGCCAAGCCGGCGTGTGCTCCGCGAGCCGCGCGGTCACGCCGCCTCGCCGGGCCGTTATTCCCGGCTGGGATCGGGCATCGCATCGCAGCCTGCGGTTCCGTCACCTCCTGCTCGGTTCCTCGAATTCCGCCCGGTCGCGCCCCGCGAGGTGGTTGAGGATTGACTTTGGCCGCACCGGCTGCACAAACGCGGGATGACCGAAGCATCAACATCAGAGACCCCGCTGCGGGCGTCGTTCCAAGTCAAATTGAACGGCGAGTCCGTTGTGATTGCGACGGTCGGCCAGGCTTACCGGTTCATCACCCGCCTCAACACGGTCGAGTGGATGGAGTTTCAATCGCTCCACAACGATGCCAAGGCTGCGCTCGAAGCGGCAGCTGAAAACGGGATCATGATCGTGCAGGCGACCAACGCGGTTCGATCGCTTTTCGCGCGCGCGAAGTTACTGTGACAGGAGTTCGAATCCCTTCGGTCGTGCGCTATTTGCCAACCTGTTGAAATCCGGGTCTGGTCTCGGACGCCATCCAACCTGCGCCCGGTGCTGTAAAGATCAGGCGGGCGGCAGCAGTCGGTTGGCCTGGAACTCGGCGAAGTGTTTGGCGAACATCGCCTCGGTATCCATCACCTCGGTGAAGCCGGCCTGCATCAGCTTGATGGTGGAAACAATCGCCGGCGGACCGGGCGCATTGCGGCCATAGCCCATGGTGTAGTCGGCATATTCGAAAGACAGTCCGACGAAGTCGCGCAGATTGCCAGAACGCAGCCCGTACCGGGTGCGAATGGTTTCCCATTCCGCCTCGCGCGGACGGATCTCGCGGTCGAGCGAGAGCGGCACATGCCCGCCCGGCCGCATGCCGAGCGACTTGGCGATGGCGGGCCAGATGTTTTCCCAGACGAACACGTCGCCATTGGTGATGTTGAAGATCTCGTTGCGGGCGTTTGCCGCCTCACCGGCCCAGGCGATGACGCGGGCCAGCAGGTCGGCGTCGATGGCCTGGGCCACGCGCGGCGCGCCGCCGGGGAAGGGCAAGTCTAACCCGGCCTCGCGCCGCAGGGCGGCATAGACACCAAGGGCGGGAATCACGTTCATGGCGCTGCCGGTGGAATAGCCGACGATCAGGACCGGGCGCAGGATCGACCAGGTCCAGTCCTTGCCCCGTTGCAGGGCGCGCAAGTGGTTTTCCTGATTCCAGTAGAAGTTCGGTTGCTCGTGCAGTTCCGAGCGATTTTCCCGCGCCGGCACCGCTAGCGGGCGCACATGGACGCCATAGGCCTTGGTGCCTTGTAACAGCGTCACATGGCGCAGATTTTTCGCGTGCCGCTCCAGCGGGTCGAGCACGTTGCGCAACATCCGGTCGTTGGTTTCGATCTGCTCGCGTTCCCGCCAGCCGGCAACCAATCCGGGGCGTTCGTACAGGGCGGCGTATACCAGATGCGTGACGTCGGGCAGGCTCGCGGCAAGCTGCTCGCAGGCGGCAGCGTCGGTCAGGTCCAATGGCAGGAAGCGCGCGCCATGCGTGTTGTCGGGCGCCCGCCGCGACAGGGCGACGACGTCGCAATCGGGCTCCGTGCCGAAATGCCTCATCGCCGCATACCCCACGAGCCCGCTGGCGCCGGCGATCAGGACTTGCTTGCGCGGCATGGCTCAGGCCTCCTGCGGTGCGGACGCGTTGCAATGGAAGGCATTGGTTCTTGACCTCATGAGCATGATTTTCAGCGTGACCGGGCCGCGATGACATATCGGCGTCAGCGCCAGCCAAGGGCAGGCGCGACGTGGGTCAGAAGCGCCTCGATGACATGTGCATTGTAGGCGACGCCCAGTTGATTGGGGACGGTGAGCAGCAGCGTGTCGGCCTCCGCGATGGCGTCGTCCTGCTTCAGCAACTCGATCAGGGCATCCGGCTCGGCCGAATAGCCGCGGCCGAAGATCGCCCTGGTCTTTTCGTCGATGAAGCCGATCTGGTCTTCTTCCTGACCCGCGCCTCCGAAATAGGCGCGGTCACGATCGTCGGTCAGGGCGATGATGCTGCGGCTGACCGAGACCCGCGGCTCGCGGGCATGGCCGGCCTCCTTCCAGGCCGCGCGGAAGGCGCGGATCTGGTTGGCCTGCTGGACATGGAACGGCTCGCCGGTCTCATCGTCCTTCAGCGTCGAACTCTGCAGGTTCATTCCAAGCTTCGCAGCCCAGACCGCCGTGGCGTTCGAGCCGGCGCCCCACCAGATCCGCTCACGCAGCCCCGCCGAATAGGGCTCGAGGCGCAGCGGGCCGGGCGGATTTGGAAACATCGGCCGCGGGTTGGGCTGCGCGAAACCCTCGCCGCGCAGCATCGTGAGAAACATCTCCGCATGTTGCCGGCCCATGTCGGCGTCGCTCTGGCCCTCGGGCGGCCGGTAACCGAAATAGCGCCAGCCGTCGATCACCTGTTCGGGCGA
>CAWEYJ010000024.1:0-384312 GCA_963813165.1 uncultured Pseudomonadota bacterium
GCGAACAAGGGTCGGCTCGGCGCCAACGCAATTCTCGGCGTGTCGCTGGCTGTGGCCCACGCTTCGGCCAAAGATCACGGAGTGCCCCTCTATGCGGCGCTTGTCGATAAGCCGGCCAATCTCCTTCCGACGCCGGGACTGAACGTGCTCAATGGCGGCAAACACGCCGACAGCAACGTGGATTTCCAGGAGTTCATGATCTCACCAGTCGGCGCTCCGTCCTTCAGTGAAGCACTGCGCGCTTCCGCCGAGACCTTTCACACGCTACAGGCGGTGCTGCACAAGAAGAGGCTACAGCACGGCCGTCGGCGATGAGGGCGGCTTTGCCCCACAGTTGAAGTCGAATGAGGAGCCAATCGAGTTGATCCTCGAAGCGATCCAGAAGGCGGGCTACAAGCCGGGCAAAGACATCGTCATCATGCTCGATCCCGCTGCCAGTGAATTCTTTGATGAGGAGAACTACGTCTTCGCCAAGTCAGACAAGAGCAAGAAGACCCCAACCGAGATGATCGCGTTGTGGAGGAGCTGGCTGACGAAGTATCCGGAAATCTGGTCCATCGAAGACGGTCTCGCCGAGGACGATCATGAGGCTGGCAACAAATTACCAAAGAACTGGGGAATCAGATTCAGCTTGTGGGAGACGACAACTTCGTTACGAACCGGCGCTTTACCGGCAAGGCATCAGGGACGGCATCGCCAACGCAATTCTGATCAAGTTGAACCAGATCGGCACTGTCACGGAGACACTCGACTGCATCCAGATGGCACGCGACCACGGCTATGGCGCGGTGATCTCGCATCGCTCCGGAGAGACCGAAGACACGAGCATCGCCGATCTTGCAGTCGCCGCGGGCATGGGCCAGATCAAGACGGGGTCGGCTTGCCGCGGCGAGCGCATCGCGAAGTACAACCGCCTTCTGGAGATCGAACGCGAGTTGGGAGCCAAGGCGCATTACGCGGGCGCTAGCATCTACGAGCGCTGGAATAAGCCTGTGAAGGCGTAACTGCAAGTGCTACAAGGTGTTGGAGTCCACCATAACGGCTCAATGGGGCAGATGACTCCTCGAAGCGAACAACTTGGAGGAGTCATGCCCGAAACCGGACCGGAGATGGAAAGAACGCGAGAGCCCGCGACACTGAACGACGCCCAGCGGCGTCGTTTGAGCGTCACCTGCAAATACATCGATAAACTGCTGTGCGATATCGAGCAGGCGCTCCATTCCGCGGAATCGACCTCTCCATTTGCACGGCACGTTGTGGACATCGCACCTGCGCAGGCGCGGGTCATCGAAGACCATATCGGCCGTCTTCGTTCTCAATTGCTGCGGACCTTGGATTGGCAAAACATGAAACCGGACCCGCCTGAGATTCCGGTGACACGGTCGGTGATGGTAGACCTGGCATTTGTGGACATCGCGATCGAAGAACTCAGACCAAGTTATATGCGCGGCTGTGGAGCAGTCCCAGAAGATGCGGTCGGCGAATTGAATGGCGTTGTCCATGAGCTCCGGTCTCTGGTCGGAAGCATGGAACGTTATCTCCGCCAGGACCTCGGCGCAAATCTGGAGTTGCGACTCCGCAGGCTGGAAGAAACCGGGTGTGACGTAGAACTCTTGCAGTGCATTGAAGAACTCGTCAGGCGTCACGGACTTGGTGGAGTTTCGCCCGCGCATCGATTCCCTTGCGTCTCGCCTGGAGGACAACAACCTGGAAGTGGCACTGTTCGGATGAGTAGCAGCGGCAAGTCCTCGCTGTTGAACGCGCTCCTTAGCACAGACGTGCTGCCAGTAGGCATCAATCCAATCACAGCTCTGGTCCCTACCCGGCTTCAGTACGGCGCGACATTGCGAGCGATGGTGACCTATGGTAACGGGCGCACCGAAGTCGTCAGCGTCGAGGAACTTGGGAACTCTGGTGACAGAAGATGGGGAATCCAGGCAACTCCCGCAACGTCGCGAGGGCGATGGTTCAAGTCCCTTCGCCGCGTCTCAAGCAGGGCATTGTGTTGGTGGATACGCCGGGACTTGGCTCCTTGGCGAGACGCGGCGGCGCGGAGACCCTTGCCTATCTTCCATCCTGCGATCTTGCGTTGTCGCTAATCGACGGTGGAACCACGTTGAATGAGGAAGATGTCGGGACATTGCGATTGCTCTACGAGGCCGCAGTTCCTGTCATCGTCCTGCTTAGCAAGGCGGACCTGCTTGGGGAGGGCGACCTTCATCGAGCCGCCAATTATATCCATCAACAGTGGAACGCCAAGCTCGGCCTGAATCGCCTTTCGCCTCGCGACACTTTTGCGTTCACGTGGATGCTATGGCTCGGCGTGGCCAAGTTGCAGCTCAATGCCGATACCGAAGGAATCGCTTGGGTGCGGAAGAGCCTTGACGCGAACCGGAATTTTTCCGTCGGACACTTCATTCTCGCGGGTGCGTTGGCGAGGATCGCGGAGTTGGAACAGGCTCAGGCCGCGGTACAAGCTGGACTGGCTCTCGATCCATCATTCACTATCCGCCGCCTAATTGATAACGTCCATTCGCGCGGGTTGAGCGATCCCGCCTATTTGGCCGGTGTCGAACGCATGGTGGAGGGCATGCGGTTGGCTGGGGTGCCGGAAGGCTGACGTGGTTATGTTTAAGTCAGCCGAACTAGGACGAGGTTACGAAGCCACTGGCTCCAAAACAGTGTCCGTGAGCGGGAGTAATTGTTGGAGCAAGTTGACAAGGACCGGAGCGGTGACCGTCACCGATCAGTAAAGCCGTCTACTGCTGGACAACTCCGGCTGCTCGATCCTAGGCTGCGGGCATGATCGGCGGGCAGCCGACGGTACCAGGGAGGGCGGCATGGCATCGAGACGCGACATTTTGCTTGCATCAATCGCGCTTGGTTTTGCGGTCGGTACAAACCCTGCTGCCGCTGAGAAGAAATATGACCCCGGCGCTACCGACACCGAGATTAAGATCGGGAACATCATGCCGTACAGCGGTCCCTTGTCGGCCTACGCGCTGATAGGTCGGACGGAGGCAGCGTTTTTCAACATGATCAACGCCGAGGGTGGTATCAAAGGGCGAAAGATCAACTTTATTACCTACGACGACGCCTACAGCCCACCGAAGACTGTAGAGCAGGCACGTAAACTGGTGGAGAGCGACGAGGTACTGCTCATCTTCCAGAGCCTCGGTACGCCGACCAACAATGCAATTCGGCAATACATGAATATGAAGAAGGTGCCACAGCTCTTTGTCGCAACCGGCGCGACCCAGTTCGGTGACCGAAAGAGCTTTCCATGGACTATGGGCTGGTCACCAACGTACCAGACAGAGGGGCGGATCTATGCAAAATACATCCTGGAGAACTTACCGCAGGGAAAGATCGGCATTCTTTACCAAAACGACGATTCTGGGCGCGACTACGTCAAGGGCCTCAAGGATGGCCTCGGTGCCGAAGCAGCGAAGCGCATGATCATAGCCGAACTGCCCTACGATCCCTCGGAAACGACGGTCAATTCGCAGGTCGTTACGCTGAAAACTATGGGTGCCGATGTTTTTTTCAACGAAACCTCCCCGAAATTCGCCGCGCAGGCGATCAGGAAAGCGGCTGAGATCGGGTGGAAGCCGGTTCAGTTTCTCGCCAGCGTCTCGAACTCGGTGGGCTCCGTGTTCAAGCCTGCCGGTCTCGAAAATTCAAAAGACATCTTGTCTACGATCTATCTAAAGGATGCCACCGATCCGACCTGGAAGGACGATCCGGCGCTCAAGGAGTGGGTTTCGTTCATGGACAAGTATTTCCCAGAGGGGGACAAAACGAGTACCTTCAGTGTCTACGGCTACTTGGCAGCGCAGACCATGGTTCAGGTGCTCAAGCAGTGCGGTGATAACCTAACCCGCGAGAACGTTATGAGGGAGGCGGCCAACCTCAAAAATTTCGAACCAGGGTTGTTGCTACCAGGGATCAAGATCAACACAAGCCCAACTGATTATTATCCGCTCGAGCAGATGCAGATGTCCCGGTTCAACGGTGAGCACGGCGTACTGTTCGGACCGGTGATTGCCGGAGAAATCGGGAACTAATTGGCCGCCCCGCATTGCCGCGTGATCTCAATCAAGGAAAGGCGATCCTCGCAAGATTTGGCGTCGTCAGGTAAGCCGGCCCGTTCAAACTGGATCGTCTCCTCCCGCAGTTCCTACTAAGCGGCTGTCCAACTCACGCGCCGCACAAATCGGAGCGGTTTTCGGAAAATCGATTGTCAGGAGCGCAACTCATCGAGCAGCGCCCTGGCCTCCTTCAAGTCGAGCGTATCGAAGCCTTCGGTGAACCAGCCGTAGATCGGGGCGAGAAGATCGTGGGCCTCGTCCCGCTTCCCGTGATCACGCCAGAGGCGCGCCATGCTGGTGGCGGCGCGGAGTTCCCAGGATTTAGCTTCCTGCTGACGTGCGACGGCGAGCGCTCGTTCGAAATGAGCCTCAGCTTTCGCGAGGCCCGGCTGCGGCGATTGGAGCGCTATTTCACCTGCAATACAATGAACGCCGACCTCGAACCAAGTCTCTCCTGTTCTCTTCATCACCTCTTTCGCTTTCTCGACGGATCGCAAAGCGTCATCAAACTGGCCAAGCTCTGCATAAGATTTCGCCCACAATGAGAGCCTCACCGGTACCAGAAATGTTGCTCCTGCCCGATGTGCAGCAACGCCGGAAGTGATCATCTGAACCGCCTCCGATGCTCTACCGCTAACCGCCAAAACCCATCCTCGATAGATCCGGCCGGATGTCTTCCACATCGGAGTGTCTTGTTTCTCCGCCAAAGCGAAAACCTCATTCGCGAGTGTTTCGACGGTCGCATAATTTCCGCAGAGAAAATGGGTTAGTATAGCGTTATGCAGCGCCTGGAATATATTTCCGGCATGATCAAAGTCGCGCGCCTCCTTGAGGCCTTGGTTTGCGTCTGCCACCGCGACGTCGGGATAGCCAAGGAACCACATGGCATTTGACCTTAACCCCAAAGCCTCGATCCGGCAGTCCCAACCGTACATTAGCGACAACGGACGATACTTGGGATCATAAAGGCCGATTGCATGATCCAAATGCTGGCGAGCTTGCGCGGGGCTCCCCGTCATCACTAATGATTGGCCCGTCAACGAGTGCCCTAACATGATCGGAAAAGGGGCTCCTTGCTTCTCGGCCACGGCCAAGAATTCCGCCGAGAGCGTGCGCAAAGCATTCCCGTTAAACGCCCCAAAATTGGTGGCCCAGCCGAGATAAAGCACCGTGAACAGCAATAACGGGTTTTCGAGCGCTTCGCCGAGAGCTTCGGCTCGCTCGATCAGTACACGCGCCCGCTCCGTAGCCGTCTTGGCCGCCGGCGATGAATACCCTTTCATATTCATAACTGGATTTATGATGGCAACTTGTAGTTCAATCTCCTCCTGCCGCAGTGCGGATGTGGTTGGCAAAGTGGCGATCTGGTCTAGCGCGCGGTTAAGCTGGGCAATCGCCTCGGCAAACGCAGATCGGGCCACCGACTGCCGTCCGGCTTTGGCCCAGAAAGCCGCAGACTTCTCGATCAAACCGCCCTCAGTGTAGTGACGCGCAACCAGCTCCGGTTGGCTTTCAGCGATTTCCGCGAACTGTGTTTCCAGGACTTCAGCAACACGTGAGTGCAACGCGCGTCGGCGTTCGCGAAGAAGGGTACTGTAGGCAGTGTCCTGCACCAAGGCATGCTTAAACAGGTACGTTGCATGCGGAGGCGCTCCACGCCGAAAAAGCAAACCTGCTTCTGTCAGATCATGAAGCGCTTTGAGCAGCACTACTTCCTCCTTGCGCGTCACCGTAGCCAACAGGACATGAGAGAACTCGCGCCCAATCACGGCTCCAATCTGCGCAATCTCCTTTGCGGAACCAAGCCGATCTAGTCTCGCCATGAGTGAGGCGTGCAGGCTTGCGGGAATGGCAAAAGACGGTACTGGGATAGACGTAACCGCGCGCTCGGCGCTTTCCTGACCGCTTGCCTCTAGGACCGCCTTGGTCATTTCCTCGATGAACAACGGTATTCCATCGGCACGCTCCAAGATGTCCAGTCTGATATTCGCGGGCAGCGGCTTGTTGCCGGTAACTGCATCGATCATGGCAGCGATTTCGCCACGCCCCAGCCGGTTGAGGGTGAGGGTCGTGACGTGCGGCTGTCCAATCCAAGGCGGCTGGAATTCTGGCCGGTATGTAACGATCAGCAAAACATTAAGGGCGCTTATCCCGTCCATCACCGCTCGGCCAAACGCTTCAAGACTCGTGGGATCGGCCCAGTGCGCATCTTCGAAGATTATCAATGTTGGACTTCGATGAGCCAACGTCTCGATTTGCGTTGCGAGTGCTTCAAGTATACGCTGTCGGCGCTGATGTGGGGCCAGTTCGAGTGCGGGGTAGCGACCATCGTTAGGCAGCGACAACATTTCGGCGAACAGCGCCACATCCTTTCGTGGCGTGAAATTTTGCGCCAGCAGGGTATCGAGCTTGTCGAGCTTTGCTTGCGCGGTGTCATCATGCGTAAGTCCAGCAGCCCGCTCCATCTGACTGCTGATGGGATAGAACGTACTGTCCGTATGTTGCGGGGAACAGAAATAACGCAAGCGGGTATGCGGCTCGGTAGCCAGGCGTTCGAGCAGCGCTGCCGTCAGCCGAGACTTGCCGATGCCAGCCTCGCCGGAGAGCAACACCACCTGTCCCTCGCCGGATTTGGCTTTCGACCACCGTCGCATCAGCAAGTCGAGTTCTTCTTCCCGTCCAACGAGGTCAGTCAGGCCGCTGGCGTGCATGGCCTCGAACCGGCCTTCCACTGAAGCTGGTCGTAATGCCCGCCACGCCGGTGTTGGTCCTGAAATACCCTTGAGTTCCTGTGACCCAAGGTCTTCAAGTTCGAACAAGCTGCCGACGAGCTTGCGTGTGCTTTCGGCAATCACCACGCAGTTCGGCTCTGCAACGCCCTGCAAGCGGGCCGCGAGGTTCGGCGTATCGCCGACGATGGCCTGCTCCTGAGAAGCACCCGATCCGATCAGGTCGCCGACCACCACCAGTCCCGTCGCAATCCCGACGCGCGTCTGAAGGGCCGCGTGGGTCTTTAAGTTTCCAATTGCCGCGACCAATTGCAGACCTGCTCGCACGGCTCGCTCTGCATCGTCCTCGTGGGCCTGAGGATAGCCGAAATACACCAGCACCCCGTCGCCCATGTACTTCGCAACGAACCCCCAAAGCGACCCACGGTCTCTGCGACGGAGTTCTGATAGGCCGAGATGACTTCTCGCAAATCTTCAGGGTCCATACGCGCCGATAGTGCCGTCGAGCCGACCAGGTCCGAGAACATCACCGTAACCTGGCGGCGTTCGGCGTGGTCATCTGGAGAGGCGTTCGGGACATTGGACGTGGCCGCCGCGTCAGCGGAGGACGCTTTACCGCCCTTATCGCCACGCAGCGCAGCGATTGCTTCTAGGAGCATCCGGCGGTGTCCGACAGGGCCAACGCCGATTTCCTTCAGGTCCTCTTGCGTGAGGCTCGGGAGGACCCGCTCGTCTATCTCGTTATCGCGGAACGTCGCCTCGTATCTTTCGAGGCCCAGGCTCCGCAGCCAAACCACGACGTCCATGACGGCGCCCCAACTCTGCCGGCGCATATGATCGTCGAGGTGAAGCGCCCTGTCCAGCGCCCCGTCCTTAAATGTCTCACGCGGGTCGCGCCGGTTAACCGTTGGTCGCCTACTTCCGGTCTGCCCCAGATTTCGGACATGTCGCTCCGCCGTTAGATGACACGATGTGCCCTGAACAGATATCGCCGCCTCATTCGATCACCCCGTCAGCGCGCGCGAACAGCGCCCGGAGACGCCCGGACCAAGCGCCTTAGCGGTCTTCAAATCGATCGCCAACTCGATTTTGGTGGACGCCTGCTGGCAGATCGCGTGGTCGCGTGGAAGAGCGTCAAAACGGCTAACATCGTCCATTGGGCACGGAGTTTTCAAGCAGCCTACCGAGTTCGGCTGCTTGAGTGGGTGTGAATCACTCCTACCGATACTGCAGTCACCAAGGCGGCAGAGTGCTTTTTGACGGGCCGATCCTTGCGCTCACGAGCTATTTGATCGAAGCACAAGCGACGTGGCTGCGATCAATGGATGATGGCAGGCGACGAACTGATCCGGCGCGACCAGGCGAAGTTCCGGCACTTCGTTGGAGCATTGCTGATCCGCTCGGGGACAGCGGGTCCGAAACCGGCAGCCCGACGGTGGTGCAATCGGTGACGGCGGCTCGCCGACTGGCACGCTTTCGGCGGGCCGCACGTCCGGATCGGGCACCGGGATAGCCTCGATCAATAACGCGGTATAGGGATGTGCGGGGCTCGCGAACAGTTGCTCGGACGGACCCACTTCGCACAGTCGGCCGAGATACATCACGGCAACCCGGTCGCTCACCGCTTTGACGACCGCAAGATCGTGGGCGATAAAGAGCAGCGTCAAACCGAAGCGCGCCTTCAAATCTTCCAGCAAATTGAGGATTTGGGCGCGAATGGAAACGTCAAGCGCCGAAACCGGTTCGTCGCAGATGATAAATTCTGGATTGAGGACGAGCGCGCGGGCGATGCAGATGCGCTGGCATTGTCCGCCGGAAAACTCATGCGGCAAGCGTCCGATCGTCAGGCCGGGATCGAGACCAACCGCGCTGAGCACCTCGCAGACCAGTTGCTTCCGCTTTTTCGGGTCTTTGACACCAGCAATCACCAACGGCTCCGCGATGATTTCACCGATCCGGCGCCTCGGATTGAGGGAAGCAATCGGATCCTGGAAGATGAGCTGCACCCGCTGGCGCATCTTCCGCAAGGTACCGCCGTGCATCGCCGTGAGATCCTGGCCGTCGAACAAGACGCGCCCCGAGACGACCCGACGCAACTGAAGCACCGCGCGGCCAAGCGTGGACTTGCCGCATCCCGACTCTCCGACCAACCCAAGCGTCTCGCTACGCGCAACTTCAAGACTGACGTCGGACACTGCGTGTATAATCTTGCCTCCGACGGCATATTGAACGACGAGGTGTTCCACCTTGAGAAGCGGATCTCGCGGGGGGGATTGCCGGGTATCCTGCATCATGCGTCTACTCGAGCTGGTGCCAGAATCGGGTGGAAGCATGCAAATTGGTGGTCCAGTGATTCCGCAGCCGTGAGCACGGGCTTCTCTCGAAAGCAAAGTCCGGCAGCATAGCTGCAGCGTGGCGAAAACGAGCAACCCTGGATCGGCCGGGTCGGATCGGGCGGACGTCCAGAGATCGCCGGCAGATGGGTGTGCGGAGCCGCGTCGATTTTCGGGATCGCCGCAAGCAGCGCCTGGGTGTAGGGCATATGCATTTTCTTGAACAGCGCAGGCGTCGGCGCGCGTTCCACGACGCGGCCGGCATACATCACCGCGACTTCGTCGGTTCGACCGGCAACGACACCGAGGTCATGGGTGATCAGGATCATCGCCATGTGTCGCCGACGCTGCTCGCGCGACAGCAAATCGAGAATTTGGGCCTGGATGGTGACGTCAAGCGCCGTGGTCGGCTCGTCGGCGATCAGCAGTTTCGGCTCGCACGACAGCGCTATCGCGATAGCCACCCGCTGCCGCATGCCCCCCGAAAGGTGATGCGGGTACTGCGTCAATCTTTGCTCCGGCGCGGGAATGCCGACCGCCGCCAGCAGTTCCGCGCTACGCTTTTTTGCAGCATGGCTATCGAGTTCGAGATGTTCTTGCAGCGTCTCAATCAGCTGCGTGCCGATGGTCAGCACGGGATTGAGCGAGGTCATCGGGTCCTGGAATACGACCGCGAGCGACCTTCCGCGAAGCTTGCGCAGACGTTCGGGATCAAGGCGCACCAGGTCCTGCCCGTCAAACATCACGCGGCCGGAAAGCTTTGCCCTTTTTGGCAACAGCTGGAGGATGGCGCGCGACAGCATGGTCTTGCCGCAGCCGGATTCGCCGACAATACCGAGGGTTCGACCGGCGCCGATGGTCAGATCGACATGATCCACCGCGCGAAGATTGCCGCGCGGGGTCGGCAGGTCGACAGCGACGTCCTCGACGGAAAGCACCGCAGATTCCGTCACAGCGCGCTCTGACGTGGATCGGTTAGGGCCTTGAGCGTATCGCCGACCAGGTTGAAGGACAGCACGGTCAGGAACATCGTGATCGAGGGAATGAAGGCGAGCCGCGGCGCGATCTCCAGGCTCTCGCGGCCCTCGCCAATCATGCTGCCCCAACTCGATATCGGCGGCGGCACGCCCAGGCCCAGAAAAGACAGCGCCCCTTCGACGAGGATGGTGATGGCGACGCCGAGCAGGAAGAAGGCAAGCAGCGGTAGAAAGACATTGGGCAGCAGCTCACGCAGCAGGATTCGCGCATGCGTCGCCCCAAGCGCCTGGGCTGCGATGACGAATTCGCGCCGCGCCAGCGTCAGCGTTGCCGCGCGCGCCACCCGCATGAAGGCGGGAACGCCGAGCACACCGAGAATGCAGGTAAGATTCAGAATCGATTGTCCGAGATAGGCGGTAACGGCTAACGCCAGGATCAGCGGGGGAAAAGCAAGCAGGACGTCCATGGTGCCGACGATCAGCGATTCAAGACGACCGCGAAAATAACCCGCGAGTATCCCAAGAGCGCCCCCTATCGTAAGCCCGATCACCGGCGCACAAAGGCCGACCGTGAGCGAGATCCTTGCGCCAAAGATCAGCCGCGCCAGCTCGTCCCGCCCGAGGCCATCGGTGCCGAGCCAATGCAAAGCCGAGGCTGGCGCCCGCCTCTCCAGCATGTCCATGTCGGTCGGACTGGGAAGCGGCAACAGGTTGGCCAGCGCGGCCGCGGCAAAGACAGCGACCAGCCAGACGATCGCCGTCCAGAACAGTGGCCCGAGCGGGCGCGTCCGCGCGACCGGACTGACGACGACATCCTCCTCGATACCGAGTTCAAGCGTGGCCATGACGGATCCTTGGATCGAGAACGGCGTAGAGCATGTCGACGATGAAATTCATCAGCACGTAGCCAAAGGCCACGAACAGCACCACCCCCTGCAAGATGACGAGATCGCGGGTATAGATGGCCCCTAACAGCAACCGACCGATCCCCGGCAGCGCGAAGATCGATTCGACTATCACCGTTCCCCCGATCAGGCGGCCGATATTGATGCCGGTGACGGTGACCAGCGTCAGCGAGGATGGCTTCAGGGCGTGCACCAGGAGGATACGCGACGGCTTCAGTCCCTTGGCCCGCGCCATCGCGATATAATCCTCCTGCAGGGTCGTGATCATGTCGGAACGCAGCACGCGCATCAGCACCGGCCATTCGCCAAGCGCCAAGGTCAGCGCCGGCAATACGAAGCAGCGCAAATTCCCGACGGGATCCTCTGCGAACGGCACATAGCCGGTCGCCGGCAACCAGCGAAGTTCCACCGCGAAGAGGTAGATCAAGAGAATAGCCGAAAGGAACGCCGGCACCGAAAGCATGCCGAAGGCGGTGCCGGTCATGAAACGGTCGAAAGCGCTGCCACTGCGCACCGCACAGGCAATGGCAAGTGGAATGCCGATCAGGAGAGCGCCAAACTCGGCCAGCAGCATTAGCTCGAACGATACCGGTAGCCGTTCGGCGACCGCTTGCAATACGGTTTGTCCGGTACGGAATGACCTGCCAAAATCGCCCTCGATCACATGGCCGAGCCAACTGACGTAGCGCCACCAGATCGGCTGATCGAGCCCCATGTCATGACGCAAGGCCGCCACTTTCTCCGGCGTCGCCTGATCACCCAGGATCACGTAAGCGAGGTCGCCCGGCAAAAGCGAAGCGATCAGGAATGTCAGTAGCGATACGGCGACCAGAACCGGCAGCAGATAGAGAAGCCTTCGAACGAGAAAGCCCAGCATCGGCTTTCATTCCATCCAGGCATTGGATACGTCGATCACCCCGCTGTAGATCTTCGGCAAGCCTCTCAGTCTGGCATTTGAAATGGCGTAATAGGTGTTCTGGAAGGTCCAGAACCAGATCGCCTCCTGATTGATAAGCCGGCTGATCGCGCAGTAATCCTCGGTGCGCTTTTCCAGATCGGCCGTCACCCGCGCGTGCTCCAACAGTTTATCGAGATCGGGATTGGAATAATTGGCGAGTGCAACCGGGCTGCCGGTGTGGAAATTGGCGAACATCTGCGGGTCGGGATCGGCGAGATCGACGATCCGCCATGGCGTCAACTGAAACTGGCGCATGAAGGCGCGCGGCACGACGGTGGCCTGATCGACCTGTTCGATCTCCATAGTTGGCACCCGCTTGTTTCCAGAATTGCTGGAAGACCTGGCCAATTGTGCGTCCGCGCGGCGTGGCGGTGACGATCATCTTGAAATCGACCGGCTTGCCATAGTCCTTGATCAGCGCCCTGGCCTTTTCAAGGTCGTTGGGCAGCGCGCCGTCGTCCTTGCATTTGACCCATGAACCATCGCCGTAGGGGTTGCTGGCCGGCCGCGCGAGGCCATTGGTGATCGCCTGCGACATCTTCTTGCGATCGATCGCCATCACCAGCGCCTGGCGCACGCGCACGTCGTCGAACGGGGCGACCTTGGTGTTGAAGGCGTAGACGGCAGCACCGGAACCCGAATAGGTGTGAACCGTCATCTTCGGATCTTTTTGCGCCTTCTGGATGTTGTCGGCGTCATATTCGTCGTCCCAGACAATGTCCGCCTCGCCCGATTGCAGGCTGGCGAAGCGCGACTGCGCGTCCGGCAACGGTTTCAAGATGATGCGATCGAGATAGGGATGGCCCTTGTTCCAATAGTCCGGATTCTTCTCGAGAACCATGCGGTCGCCTGCCGTCCATGATTTCAGGATGTAGGGTCCGGTACCGACGGGATTGCGGTTGTAATCGTCGCCTTTGGTCTTCCACGCCGTCGGCGATTGCACGACATTGTTCGAGCTCTAAATCGTCATAAGCGCGGGAAGGTTTACCGACGGGTCGTTCAAATTGTAAACCACCGTTAGTTCGTCCGGCGCCTGCACGTCGTGGATGAAGGCAATATAGAAGGCACAGCGGCATTTATTGGCCGGATCCTTCTGGCGGTCGAAATTCTCCTTTACCACCGCGGCATTGAACGGCGTACCGTCCTGGAATTTGACGTTGGGCCGCAGCGTGAAGGTCCAGGTCTTGTAATCGTCCGAATGGGTCCAGGAGAGCGCGAGTTTCGGCTGCGGTTGGCCCTTGTCGTCGAGGGAGATCAGCGTGTCGAAAATCGCCGCGGCTGCGGTCTCCGCCGCTGTATCGAACACGCCGACCTTCAACGGATCGAAGCCTGGAATGTCGAGCTCAAGGCCGACCGTGACGCTGCCGCCCTGCTTTTGGGCACTGGCGGGGCCTGCGAACAAGGCAATGCTAAGTGCCGCGCTAAGGAAAAATTGCGCAAGCTTGCGCGAGCGGGTTGCCGCGGTCATGCTATATCCTCCCTGATCGGTTCGTCCGGTATTCCGGATCGTTGGTGCCTGTCGGTCATGTTGGCTGGAATCGCAGGTCCCGGCAAGACCGGAGTGGGCGCCGGATGAAAAGCGGCAGGTGCGCAAAAACGCGGCAAGGCCGCAATGGCGCGAAACTGGTTCCTGCGCAGCAAGCAGCTTAGGGGGGGTCACGTGCACTCCCCCCGGACGGCGCCGACATGTCTGATACGGGTTAATCGCGCACCTTGACCGAGCGTCGTTGACTTCCGGTCTTGCCCTATCAGCGGACTATCGCAGCTTCATTCGGCATGTCTCAAGCGTGCCAATTTCGGAAGTTGCCCAACTGACGGTAAGAAAGCAGCAGCTTCGTCAGCGCTGGAGGTCATTACCACCGAGCGCCACCGCCGGAGATGCGAATTCAATTCAGGAATGTGATCTATCTCACTAGACGCACGCCGCCCCATGGGCAGGGGTAACGGAGACCTACGATTTGGGGAATAGCTGTGAACGTCAGGTTTCAAAATCAACTGATCGCGAGCAAACGGTTCGCAGCCGCGAATGGCTGGCGTTGTGGAAGGTATTTTAGTCTCGACTTGCTGATCCGCAACAACGCAAATCACGGTCGGCGCGACTGGGACGCAAGCGATCATCCTGAGTATTTCAGCGTTGCTGGCAAACCAATTGCCATCGTCGCGCACAATTACGGATTGGATGTTGATGGCTTGCGAAAACTAGTTGGTGATCTTAATGGAGCGCTCTTGCTAAATGAGCCGCCCGCAGGCAAGGCAGCGTCTTGGTATTTTCCCGGGCACGCGCTGCCGATGTGCCTGACGCGGCCGGACATCACAGAAATCGTTTGTCCGACCGATGAGAGATGGCCGCGACGGTCGCCGCATACGCTTTTGCCTAGAGTTCGAAATAGGCAACTGCCGCTTTGTGGACCCCCGAGGTAACCGAAATGTCTGGTCAGGGTCAAAATGCGAAAATCTCATCGCGAGTAGATGTTTTCCGCTTTGCCTCCAAACTTGGACGTAGCTCGATGCGGTTGGCACTTCGCATTTGTGCCACATCCGGACTCATGCACCGCGGCAAAGAACAAGCTGCCGACAAATCGGTATTTTCGGGTGGCCGCGCTTTTGGCTCAAGGGAGATCGCATCAATTTCAAAGCACGGCGGTCAGAACGGAGGCGGCCTTGGCCGCGGGAGCTTCGGGCCGAAAGTGCGCGCCGTATCCCGCTGCGGGCGATCCTCTTTGGACAGAGCGAGTTGCCGGGAATATTCCTTGTCGCCGAGCTCCTTATATTGCGGACTTGTCAGCGATGCGAGAAATGCCACGAGATCATCGATCTCGCGTTCAGTCAGCGCCAGCGGTTGAATATCCTGTCGAGCCACGGGTCAGTCACCCCGTCCCCCTTGTTGTAGTGATCCACGATATCCCACAGCGTTTCCATCGACCCATCGTGGAAGTAAGGCCCGGTCACAAGGATATTTCGTATGTCCGGCGTCTTGAAGGAAGCAAGGTCGCTCTGCTTTTTCGTAATGAGGAAGCGCCCGAGCGCTGATATCTCACTCTCGATGGCGGCGTCGTCTATTGCCTGGTTTCCGTGCACCAGCTCGCGTTCTGCCTGCTGTGCCAGGGGGACGAGGTGATGGCGGATGATTCCGATGCCGATGTTATGAAAGTCGTTATCAGTGAAGACTGTGACATCCGGGCGTTTGTCCGTCAAAGCATGGCACAGGTTGCAGCGGGCCCTCGTGTTGAACAGTTCCCAACCGCTTTTGGCTGCGTCGCTGATGGCGTTCTTGTCTCCCGCGATGAAATGATCGAAAGGTGAGTCGAACGAAACGAGCGTCCGCTCATAGGTGGCAATCGCGCGCAACATGTCCTGCTCGTTCACGCCACGACCGAACGCCAGCATGAATTGCTCTTGGTAGTCCTTATCGCCCGCAATTTTGGAGACGGCATCGGCGATACTGGCCGATCCCATCTCGAAGGAGTTCGTGATTGGCAGCGCCGCCTGTTGTTCGAGCGTATTGGCGCGGCCGTCCCAAAACTGCGTCTTATTGTAGAGCGCGTTTAAGAGGGTTGGCGCATTGCGCTGACTGATACGGCCGCGGATGCCGACCGAGGTGGGCCTGCCGTCGGTGAATGCGCGTGCCGGATCGTGGCACGTCGCGCAAGCGACCGTGCCGTCACCGGAGAGCCGGCTCTCGAAGAACAACTTCTCGCCCACCGCGACCGTGGCGGGCGTGAGCGGACTGGCCGGGGGGATCACCGATGCGGTGAGCGCCGAGGGAAAGCCGACCTGATCTTGTGACCGCGGCTGCGCCAAGGGGCCCGATTTCGGCAGCGGCGGTGCCTGTCCCGGCGCCAGCGCGCTCGGTGGGCCGAGGCCGACCTCTTCACTCATTGCTGGCGCGGCGACAACGACGTAAAGGCATACGGAAAGAGCCATGGTAACGGCCATCAAACTTGCCGCAATCAATCGATCGGCAGTCATCCCGCTGGGGTCCTTTTCCTGTTAAGTCTGCGCCAATCTCCCTAAGGCCCTCTCTATTTAAGGCCCTCTCAATCCATGGCTAGTTATGTGCAACGCCTTGGGTACGTATTTTCTGGATCGACTGCGGCACTTTCGGCATCCGAGGTGGGTCAAACTCGGTCCTCGGGCCGCAACAGATCTAGGTCCGTTCACCTCTTGATAAGTGTCGCAAAAGTCGAAAGTTGCATCGTTGCGATTTTTTGGTGAAACCTCAAAACGCGAAGCGACCGACAATTCGGATAATCTCAGTTGCGCTACCGAAGTCGCCTATGGGTTTAGCGTGAGGCGATGAGGTCCCTCATATCTCTACACGAAAACCGCGCCTACGGCCCTCAGAATTTTTGACATCTTCTGCAAGACGACTTTTGCAACACTATCCCCCCCGGAAGCGGACATTCGGCCCATGCCCCTATCGGTCCAGCGGCGTGGTCTGTACTGACGATTGCCTAGCGTGCCCGACCACGCTTTGATGACGACATGACCAATACACGCACCATCTCCCAGCTCGAGGCCGAGGGCTATCCTTGGATCGGATGCGAGTGCGGCAAGGGCGCGGTGTGGGTACCATTCAAGATGATCCGGCAGGACGATACCCGGCTTGAGTTCGTGGACGCTCGACGAGCTTGAGGCCAAGATGAAGTGCGACCGATGCGGCAAGCGGCCCGAGCGATACTATCCCACGAGGCGGAGCGACGCGCCGGGGTTCGCGAAGGGATATTGAGAGGCCTAGCACCGATGCGCGTAGGTTACCTCAAAATTCTCGAAGGCCAAAACAGCAGCACCAGAACAACAGTCCAAACAATACCCCATCCAATCCATGTGATGTTCGGATGAGCTGCCTGCCATTCGAGAATTTTTTTATGAATGATCATCAGAATGTCCCCGTGTTTCGCATATATGTACAGAGGGAACCAAATCAAATTGACCGAAATCAACTTCAGGAAATGTCGTCTTGCTGTCGCCGGACATTCTGACTTTCATCCATATGTTCGGGTGTATTATTTGAAATTCACCAGAGTTATATTAGGCAAGCAGGGCGAGGAACATGGCAGACAATCGTTACTACGGGGTTCGGGTCGAGGGAGCAAAGTACGGCCCGCTCTTGCTATCGCGATATCCAACACCGCCAACCATTCGATACTTTGGGCAATCACCCAGGGCATCTTAGGCTGGCTATATGTGATCTACTTCGCACTGTTTTGGTCGTAGTCAGCGCGACGCTCTCCTAAAAATAGAGCCGGTTTTAAAGGCGGTCATTCCGTGGATAAAGACATCTTGCGCGAGCTGGAGAAACGTCTCGGGCCGCTTCATGCAAGGCAGCGATTGGGGATTGAGTCGGACCACGAAGCGCAAGTTTTTGGTCAGGGGCTTACCTTTTTTCATTTAGAGAACTCATCTTTGGCGCCTGCGATCATTCGAAATGCGCTGAAGTTGACTGGGCTCTATTGGCGGGCTCGTCGGAATGCAGAACGCGTCACTGTCAATCGAAACGACCTGAGGTTCGCTGCGTTACCGTCACTTTTCGACCGCTATACCATTCTCCACATCAGCGACATGCATGTGGACACGAGTGAAGCTGCCATGCAACACCTCATTGGGCTCGTTGACGGGTTGCTGTACGATCTATGTGTGCTGACGGGCGATTATCGGGGAAAGACCTTTGGACCATTCGATGCAGCCTTGGAGGGCGTGGCAAAAGTGAGAGCCCATCTAAGGCCCCCGATCTATGGGGTGCTGGGCAATCACGATACGATTCAAATGGTTCCGGCGATGGAGGCCATGGGCATACGAATGCTGCTCAACGAATGCGAAGTGATCACGCGCGGTGATCAACGCATCTATCTGGCCGGGATTGACGACGCGCACTTCTTCAGGGTCGACAACATCGAAAAGGCCGCATCGCAAATTCCGAAGGACGAGTTCTCGATCCTGCTGTCTCATACGCCGGAAATTTATCGTCAGGCTGCCCATGCCAATTTCAATCTGTTGCTGTGCGGCCATACGCACGGTGGCCAGCTTTGTCTGCCTGGATCTATCCCGATCAAGCTGGAGGCGGTGTTGCCACGGCGAATGGGGGCGGGAGCCTGGCAGTATCACAACATGAGCGGCTACACCTCTGTGGGCGCAGGATCCAGCGTCGTTCCTGTGCGCCTTAACTGTCCGCCGGAAATCACCCTGCATTGCCTTCGGCGCGGCTGACGGCGAGCTAATATGGTCCATCGCGCACGTGGACCTGGTGAGATGCCCCGAGGGAACGTCGGGCCGATTTCGGAGGAATTTATCCCATGAACGAAGATATCTTGCGCAAACTGGAGGAACGTCTCGGACCGCGCCGCGCAAGACAGCGAATGGGTATCGAGAGGGACCACGAGGCGCAAATCTTCGGCAAAGGCCTGCTCTCCTTTCACATAGAGAGCTGGTATCCGGTCCATTCTGTCATTCGAAACGCACTGAAGCTGACCGGTCTCTACTGGCGCGGACGCCGGAATACAGGACGCATTCTCGTCAAGCGCAATAACGTTATATTCAGGGAGTTGCCGCCGCTTTTTGACGGCTTCATCATACTCCACCTTAGCGACATGCATGTGGACATGAATGAAGGTGCCATGCAGCGCCTGATCGAACTCGTCAACGACATGCGTTACGATTTATGTGTTCTAACCGGCGACTATCGAGGGAAGAATTTTGGACCGTTCGAGGCAACCTTGGATGGCGTTGCAGGAGTGCGAGCTCATCTAAAGGCGCCCGTTTATGGAGTAATGGGCGACCACGATACCATCCAAATGGTTCCGGGGTTGGAAGCCATGGGAATACGGATGCTGCTCAACGAGAGCGAGGCGATCGTGCGCGGTAGTCAGCAGATCTATCTAGCCGGAATTGATGACGCGCACGGCTTCAAGGTCGACAATATCGAAAAGGCTGCGGCGCAAATACCGTCTGGCAAGTTCTCCATCTTATTGTCGCACACACCGGAAATCTATCGCCAGGCGGCTCATGCGAATTTCAATTTGTTGCTGAGCGGTCACACCCACGGTGGCCAGATCTGTCTACCGGGGTCTATTCCGATCATACTTGACGCTGTATTGCCTCGACGGATGGGGGCCGGAGCTTGGCAGTATCACAACATGACTGGCTACACGTCCGTGGGTGCTGGATCGAGCGTCGTTCCTGTTCGTTTCAACTGTCCGCCGGAAATCACCCTGCATTGCCTTCATTCGGGCTAACGTCTCGCTAATATGGTTCGTCGCGCAGGTGAGCCCGGAATAGAAGACGGGACAGAATTAGCGCGCCAATAAAAAAGATCCCGACGCCAAGCGCTATGTCTGCGATCGTCAATGAAAGTGCATTGCGGCATGCCAGCATAGGAAATAGGGATTCGGGCACCTGATCGAGCACGAGCGCCTGGCCGCTCGACGGCAAGTTTAGGCGGCGCTTCACGAAACTGGAGAACAGGTCGCCCGCCATTGCCGCGCCCGCTACCATGGCGCCGATCGTCAGGTCCATGCCGATTAGCGGTGCACTCGCGGTGGTGACGAGGATCGAGACCACAGTCCCGCGGATAGTTTTCGAGTGACCAAACAACGGCCGCCCATCAAAAAATATAGTTCCGGCATCCAGTGGAAACGAAAAACGCGAGCCGAAAATCTTCTTCGCAACGATCGGTGTGCCGTTCGCCAATGTCATTAACACCAATAATTGCAGCATGTGCAGAAGTTGCATCGCTATAGTCTATCTCAGCCAGCGCCGTTGCGCGATCCTCGTCCGCGGGTGTTCCTCTACCCGCCCTCTACCGCGTGCCCTTGGTGCGCTGAGCTGGATTCGGAATGGGTGTCGATCGAAGGCCGCGGCACCGTGCGCTCCTACACCGAGGTCCATCATGCCATTCAGCCGGCGTTTCAGTAGTTACACGCCATATCTGGTGCTGATGGTCGAACAGGATACGCAGAGCGGCAAGCCGACCAAGGAGGAGGGACTCCGCGGGATCGGCAACCTGACGCGGCCGGACGGCGTGCTCGCGCAAGAGCGAGGTCGAGCGGGTCGGCATCGGCACTCGCGTGCGCATGGTGTTCACCGATGTCGCGCCGGGGCTGGCGCTGCCGCAATGGACCATTGGCGAGAGTGCCGCCGGCGGCACGCCGTGGCGATACTGGGGTTAGGGGAGCGCAGCCCGTTTCGCGAACGCCAAAGCCGTACTAACTCGATCCTGAATTGGAGGTTGCCGACGGAGAAGTAGTTGATCGGGTCAAGACCGGAAAAGCTTTCGTAAGCGCGCCCGTCACAGACCAGTGGGCGGGTCATCGCCAATGCTCAAGAGGGGCGCCGTGAAGGAACCGACCAAAGTTCAACGACAGACTGTCTATTTGGAGATCGGTACCTCCATGCCCGGCAGCAACGCGATCGTGCATGTATCTTTTAATTCGGCCGGAGCGCGGCAGGTCGGAGCGTTGCGGAGCCGCCTCTAGGGCGGCTTTTCTTTGACCGCGCGAGCTCGCGGCGCGCTTCATTCCAAAGATGTGCACGTCTAACTTCGACCTGAATGGTGAGCCTAGAATGGCCAAGGATGGCGTAACCCGATCATTCCGCTAGCTTGGGTAATTCCGTCACCTCATCAACTCGGATAGGGTTTTCGGCACTCACAGCTTGGACTCATTTCATAAACTAGGGTTGGGACTTCATTAAATCCACCATACGAGAGCGGCGATCAGACAGACAGAGGCCGGGTAGTTTCGAGCCAGTCTGTCATAACGTGTTGCGATACGGCGGAAGTCCTTTAGCCTGTTGAATGCTGCTTCGATGCGCCAGCGAAGCTTGTAGAGGCGCTTGCTGAAGCGGAACGGTTGCTTCCTGTTGCAGCGGTTTGGAATGACCGGCCTGGTTCCGCGTTGATCGAGCTCCTCGCGCAATTCGGCGCTGTCGTAAGCCTTGTCGCCAAGCATGCGCTTGGCTGACTTTACCCTGCGGATCAGGCGTTCTGCGACCGGGCAGTCGTGCGCTTCACCTCCGGTCAACAGAAGGGCGATGAGGCGTCCTTTAGCATCTGCGAGTGCGTGGATCTTCGTGTTGCGCCCTCCGCGCGAGCGGCCAACAGCCTGCTTCTGCTCCCCCCTTTTCCGCCCGATGCCGAGCGATGCGCTTTGACGTGTGTGGAGTTGATCATCTGCGTGTCTGTGGATCGTCCGCTCCCAGCAAGCTCCCGGAACAGGTTTTCCCAAATGCCACGCCGCGCCCAGCGTACGAAGCGGTTATAGATCGTCGTCGGCGGGCCATAAGCTTCCGGGCAATCGCACCAGCGGCAGCCGCATCTGAGTACATGCACAATCCCGCTGATCACGCGTCGGTCATCGGCGCGCTCGACACCACGCACATCTCTCGGCAAATGCGGCTCAATCCGTGCCCACTGCTGGTCGCTTAGCCAGAACAGTTTTCTGCTCATCAATTCTTCCCCAATACGAATCAGTATCGTATTGTTCAAACAGAAAAATTAATGAGTTCTCACCCTAGCTTCCACTACTTCAGGCCAAGACACCGAAGAACGTTAGGCGTCTCTGCTGCACCCTACAAAAGCGATTTCGGCAAAAGCATGTGGATTCCCTTGTTGCCGTCGACAAGCTGCGTCACACGGAGGTTACCCGCGAGAGAGCACAGCATGTAAGCTTCGTTGCGAGTGAAATTGGTGCGCGCGCATACGTGCTTGATCATTTCTCTAACCGCCTGCTTGGCCGCGTCATCAAGATCCTCATCAAGGCCGATCGACATCAGATGTGTCGCATTTTCGGCGAAGGGCCATTTTATCTCCATGTCCTTGCGTACGGTGAGACGGAACGTTCCAGTCACACTCGTCTCGAGCGCTGTAATACACACTTCGCCATCGCCCTGCACGGCATGACCGTCACCCGCGAAAAACAGCGCTCCTTCATTGAAGACCGGCAGATACAAGGTAGTCCCGGCGCGGAGTTCCTTGTTATCCATGTTGCCGCCGAACGCGCGTGGGACGGGCGACCCGCAACGGCCCCAACTCGGCGGCGGTGCGGTGGCGATAATTCCGAAGAACGGCTCGAGCGGGATCTCGCTCCCCCACGGCATGATGCAGACGTTGCGTTGCCGGTCAATTCTCGGGTGGATCGTTTCATATTCGGTGAATTCCTCGGGCAGCGTCCCCAGGAGCGGCAGTATCGATACGAACCCCCAGTCCTGCCGCACCTTTACGTCGAGGATATCGATTTGCAGGGTATCGCCGACAGCGGCGCCTCTGACGTAGATGGGCCCAGTCAGGAAATGTGCCCCCGGGCCGGGCGGTAGCGTTTCAAGCGCCGCAAGATAATCGCGCGGGACCAGGTTGATATCATCCGGCAGGGTCTCCTTCCCTCCTGACGGGAAACTATGCAGCGTGACCGAGTCGCCAGAGTTTACTTCCAGGATGTGCGGTGTGCCGCTGTCAAGGTATCCCCATACCATGTTTTGGGGAGTGCTGGGTATTTCGTAGCGACGCGGCATAGCTGGACTCCGGCCGATTAAATCGAATGGAACGGCAAATCGTCACATCCGGCGTCTCGCCGCGCAATGGCAATATATGCAGATCGATGTGAGGGGATCGCCGTTGCTGAGGTATGCTTGGCGTGTGGATTGATCGTGGCGTCATCAATTCCACGAAGGACCCGCTCAGCAGTTAGATCCGAGCCCCCGATAGCGTGTTGTGCCAGGTAAACCCAAAGACGGAGCATCCAATGAGGCGTTCCCGATTTATGAAGAATGAAATCCTCCAACTGCTCGGGGAAGCCAGCGCCGGCGTTCCAGTGGCGGACATATGCGAGGCCGCCGGCGTCACCCCACGCACCTTCTACCGCTGGCGCCGCCAGTTTGGCGGTCTCGACGTTCCGGCTGTGAGACAGATAAAAGAGCTGGTGTCGGAGAACCTGCGATTGCGCGGATTGGTCAGTAACTTGTTTGAACAGTTGCGGACGCCTGCTGACAGCGCGCCGGGAGAGCAGCGCACGGCGAAAACGACGGCCCCCCGAACCGAGGAGCGGGCACGCGATCAGATACGAGCGAGCCGTATTGCCGCGGAAAAATGCGGGGGCGCGCTCACCGGACACTTTGCTTCAGTTCGGGTCAATCGCTGAGGCTGCTCGGCCGACGTTGTTGGCCATCCCGACATTTCGGGAGATCTTGCCGTATCGCACTCCCGCGCGAAGAACGGGCGCCTTCGCATTTGTGCGGCTGCAATTTTTTTGTGCGGCCACCATGGACGCAGTAAAAGACCGAGTGGCGTCGGCGTGACCGGCAAATCTTTGGTTAGGCGGTGAAAATAGCAACGGTGCGCCGCGCGGGCCGACCTTATGTCAGCGTAAGTGACATAAAGACCTGCGAAGGCCAAATTTCGAGCAATCCCGTCGCTTATTTCTGCTTGCTGCTCGTTCGAAGCGCAGTAGTGTTTTTCTAGGCATTTTGGCTCACGCGGGGAGTTCAGAGCTATGATGGATCATGCGCGTTCAAATGCGATGTTTTCAAAGTTGGGAACAGCCGCGGTCGTTTTTGCGCTGGCGCTGATGTCCGCTCCGGGCGCAAAAGCTCAAGAAGCCATCAAAATCGGAATACCTACGGGGCTCTCCGGCGCCAACAGCGTGGTGGCGCCTTCGGTGGTGCAATCGGCCGAATTGGCCGTTGATGAGATCAATGCTGCCGGCGGCATTCTAGGCAAAAAGGTAGAACTTGACGTTGCCGATGACGGCTCGGGTGCGGCAGGCGCTCAGAAAGCCGCGGACTCGCTAATTTTTCAGAAAAAAGTCAATGCGTTGATTTCAATGCAGACCAGTGCGGCGCGCAACGGCATGCTGCCGATCGTAACGCGTGGCAAGGTCCCCTACATCTATACGTCCCTCTATGAGGGCCGCTCCTGCAACAATTATCTCTATGCCGATGGCGCGGTGCCCGAGCAGATGGTGGGACCCATTGTCGATCATTTCATGGATGAGTACAAGGCGAAGACCTTTTTCCTGGTAGGTAGCGACTATGCGTTCGGGCGCGGAATGTTGTCCTTCACCAAGGCTTACATCGAGAAGAAGGGCGGCAAGGTCGTCGGTGACGAATATCAGCCAATGGACGCAACCGACTGGACCGCAATCATCTCCAAGATGCGAAGCGCCAACCCGGACGCGGTGATCTTCTCAACCGCCGGCGGCGCACCGAACGTCACGTTGCAAAAGCAGTACAAGGCGGCAGGGATGAAAGCCCCTGTCGGCAATCTGAGCGTCGATGAGGGCACGGCTAAGACGATGGCCGCCGATGCGGACGGTGTGTTCATCTCCGCCTCCTTCCTCACGAATATCGATACGCCCGCGAAATCATAAATTCATGTCGGCAATGAAGGCGAAGTTCGGGGGCAAGCTTCTCACGCCCAACGACCTTTCCGTGCCGGAATATGATGCGGTTTATCTTTATAAAGCGGCCGTCGAAAAGGCGAAGACTACCGATGCCGGGCCGGTCGTCGCGGCCCTGGCCGAAGTGTCATTCGACGGCCCCCGCGGCAAGGTGCAGATGAATGCACAGCGTCATGCGCCGCTCACGATGTATCTCGGGCAAGTGCAGGCTGACGGCTCGGTCAAGATCGTGAAGAGCTTCCCGAACGTCAGTCCGGGCGAGCAGTGCCCGAAGCTCTGACGGGATCAGAAGAAAGACCTTCCGTTCCTCGGGTAACTCCTCGCAACAGTAAAGAGTTTCCTGAGTCGTGGTCGCGACACTGTCGCGGACGATTGCGCTCGCCCATAAGAGGTGCCAGTCTCTCCCATTCCCGTAACGCTACGAGGAAGCTCATTCTGCTCTTCGGCAGCATCGGAGCCGCGCGGAGGCCGGCATGACAGCACTCGTCTTGGACATCATCACGACCGCCGCAATATTGTTCGCCGTCGCGTCCGGGCTCCTCATCATCCTCGGGGTGCTTAAGATCGTGAATTTCGCCCATGGTGGCTTTCTCACCGTCGGCGGTTATTCGGAACTCGTGGTGACGCAGCTGGGCTGGAATGCATGGTTAGCCTATCCGGTGGCGGCTGTGGCCGGAGTCCTGCTCGGAACCGTCATCGAACGCTTCATCATACGTCCGCTGTACGATCGGCCCCTCGATGCAATCCTCGCGACCTGGGGCCTCGGCATCATCATCGGTCAGCTCATCACGATTGTTTTTGGCCGCGAAATTCAGTTCGTGCAGGCGCCTATCACAGGGGCTACGAGTGTCATTGGAGAGACTTATTCCCTCTATCGTCTCTTTCTCATCTTCGCCGCAGCGGCGGTGGCGGGCGGCATTGCAGCGCTCTTGAATGCAACCCGGCTCGGTCTCGAGGCGCGCGCGGTGATCATGAACGAACAACTCGCGCGAGGGCTCGGCATCAATAGCGGCCATGTACGCTTCGTCACGTTCTGCATCGGGGCCGGGCTTGCGAGCCTCGCCGGTGCGCTGATCACACCTCTTTCCAGCGTCGATCCGAATATGGGCGTGCCCTGGCTGGTCAACGCGTTCATGCTGGTCCTCGTGTCGTCAGTATCGCTCGCAAGTCTCGCGACCGCGGCGCTCACGCTTGGAGGTGCACAGGTGCTCGTTTCCACCTTCATCAGCCCGGTGATTGGCGGACTGACCATCGTGGTTCTCGCAGCCCTGCTCCTGCGTATCCGGCCCGCGGGGTTCGGTAATGGCTGACCTCACTACAACACCTGAGAACTCTGCCCCGCCGGACCTCTTCTGGCCGGCTTGTGCCCGTTGGCTCGATTGCCGGGCTGTGCATAGTGGCGACCATCGCCGGGCCCTATCTTCTCGATGCCTATACCGTCAACATCCTTGTGCGTTCCTTCCTTTACGCCGCGACGGCGCTGACGGTGGATATCCTTTGGGGCTATACCGGCATCCTCACCTTCGGTCAGGCCGCTTTTTTCGGAATTGGCGCGTATGCTGCCGGCATCACCTTCACGTATATGGACTTCTCGCCGCAAACCGCGGTGCTGGCGCTGGCAGCTGGTTTGGCCGTTTCGGCGGTGGTGGCCGGTATAACCGGGTGGATATCGTTCTTCCACGGCGCATCGCCGCTGTATGCCGCGATTGTGACGTTGGCGCTGCCGATCATCCTTGTACAGGTCCTCTACTCCGGCGGAACCTTCACCGGCTCTTCCAGCGGGCTCGTGGGTTACAACACCTTCGATCTGTCGGTAGAATCCTGGTTCACGATCTGCGGGATCGGCCTCGTGGTGCTGACGACCGCGAGCTGGTTCTTTGTCAATAGCGATTTTGGCCGGGTGCTGGTCGCGATCCGCGAGAACGAACAACGCTGTACATATCTCGGGATCAATGCGCCGCGGGTCAAAATCCTGCTGATGGTGGTCATGGCCATGATCGCCTCGGTCGCTGGCTATGCATACGCCGGCTACACCGTGGTTGTCGCACCGGAGATCGGAAGCTTTGTATTCGGCACCGAGCTCGTGATGTGGGTCGCGCTCGGCGGGCGTGGAACACTGATCGGCCCCGTGCTTGGCACAATCGCCATCGATGTGACCAGCGCCTATCTCTCTGGCGATCTGCCGTACGTCTGGAAGCTGATCATCGGTTCGATCTTCGTCCTGGTGATCGTCGTGCTGCCTCAGGGAATCGTCCCGGTCCTCAAGTCCGGCCTGCGGCGCCTTTGGTCGGCGGCCACCGGTCGCAACGCTACACCAGGCGTCGCGGTCCCGGCACTCATCGAAGCCCCGGAGGCACGCCGCGCCGGCGCCGGCTCGGATGCCGCCGCTCTCACCGTCGCGGATCTGGCCTGCTCCTATGGTAGCCTCAAAGTGCTCGAAGGGGTGACGTTCAAAGCGCTGGGCAGCGAGCTCTTGGGCATCATCGGCCCGAACGGCGCGGGCAAGACCACACTCATGCGCTGCCTTTCGGACGGTTATGAGCGCACCGGCGGGACGGTCGCGATGTTTGGACGGTCCATTGCACGCACTCCCCCGCAGGGCGTGGTCGGCTTCGGTATCGGTCGAAGCTTTCAAACCACCAGCCTTTTCGAAACTCTAACGGTGGCCGAATGTCTGCGCCTCGCCCGCTACCGACTGAATATAACCCGCATGCTGAGCCATGCGTCCGCGCTCACGCTCTCGGCCAGCGCCCGCCATGTCGTTACCGCAACCGGCCTCGACCGGCAGCTGGCAATCGAGTGTCGGCATTTGTCCCACGGCATGAAACGCGCGCTGGAGCTGGCGATGGTGCTGGCGCTTGAGCCAAGCGTATTGCTGCTTGACGAACCGACTGCTGGCCTCACCAAATCCGAGCGCACGCTCATCGGTAGTATCCTGGTCGACCTCGTGCAACGCGAAGGCCTCTGCACGTTAATCATCGAACATGACCTGGATTTCGTTCGCGAAATTTCGACACGCATCATCGTGCTGCATCAAGGCAAAATACTGCTGGACGGTTCGGTAGCCGAGGTGGTCGGCTCCGAACTCGTGCGGACCATCTATGCGGGCGGCACGCAGCAGAGGCCGGCGCCATGAGTTCGAACGTCCTCGACATTGCCGATCTCAGCAGCGGGTACGGCGAAGCCATAGTGCTGCGCGATGTTTCGCTCGGCATCCGGCCTGGCGAAATCTTTGCCCTTCTTGGCAAGAACGGCATGGGCAAGAGCACTCTGCTCAAGACAGTACTCGGCTTCCTCCCGGCCAAGAGGGGGAAGATCACGCTGTTCGGGGAGGACGTCACGTCCCTGCCCACCCATTTGATCGCGCGCAAGGCCATTGCCTATACTCCTCAGGAGCAGACGCTGTTTCAGGACCTGACAGTAGAGGACAATCTCCGACTCGGCCTCCGTGACGATCGGGGCTTTACCGAAGGGCTGGCCCGCGTCAGCGAATACTTCCCCATCGTCGGGAAGCGCCTGAGCCAGAAGGCCGGCACCCTCAGTGGCGGCGAGCAGAAGATGTTGATCGTTTCCCGCGCATTGCTCGGCTCGCCTCGCCTCATGCTGATCGACGAGATCTCGGAAGGGTTGCAGCCGTCCATGATCCAGCGCCTGACCGAGATTCTGTTGACTGAGCGCAAGCGCACCGGGGCGGCTATCTTTGTCGTAGAGCAGAACGTGCCCTTCGCATTCTCGATCGCGGATCGGTACGCGGTGCTGAAGATTGGCGAGATTGCCGATGATGGCGTGGCCGGCGACGAACTTGCTGCCGTACGTGTCCAGGATCAACTGCGGGTGTGATTATTTGAGACGCGAAGCGAACACTTTCTCTATCATCGCCCGATGTCCGCGGACCGGGCAGCTCGGGGTGGCCGTCGCCTCGGCCGTACCCGCTGTCGGCTCGATGTGTCCGTTCGTCCGGTCGGGTGTCGGCGCGGCATCGACGCAGAGCTGGGTCAATCCCTATTTGGCGTTGACGGCGCTCGCCGAACTGGAGAAAGGGGCAGGTGCAACTGATGCGTTGTCGACCTCGCTTGCCGGCGATGAGGCGGGTGCCTTCCGCCAGTTTGGCCTTGTGGATGGCAGCGGAGCAAGCGCCGCCCATACCGGCAGGGAATGCACGCCATGGGCCGGACAAATCCTGGGAATGGGCGTCGCGGTGATCGGCAATATGCTCACGGGCCCCGAAGTGCTGGAAGCAATGGCCGGGGCTTTCGACGACAGCAAGTCTGAGGACCTCGCCGGGCGCCTGATGTTGGCTCTCGAAGCCGGAGACGCTGCGGGAGGGGATAAGCGCGGTAAGCAGTCCGCAGCTCTGCAGGTTTATGCCAACGAGGTTTATGCGCTCATCGACATCCGGGTGGACGAACACGCCGAACCGATCTCCGAACTGCGCCGCGTGCTGCGTATAGCGCGTGCGCAGCTCGTGCCCTTCATCGAAGGAATGCCAAAGCGCGGCAACCCCGCCGTGCCGGCCCCACCTGAGGTCACGCAAATGCTGCTGCGCTCGCCCCCCGATCGGCCGGAAGGCGGCGGCAGCCGGGGACGGTAAGAGAAAATGAGGAGGGACACGATGAATGAGATGGAGATGCTTGTTGAGGCGCTGGGAATCCAGCTTGAAAAGCAGCGAAGATCTGCTGTTCTCGCCGCCTTCCTGCCCATGGCTCAAGAAATCGCAAAGCTGCGAAGCCTCGATCTGACAGATGTTCATCCGGCGGTGGTTTTCTCGCCGGTGCCGATGAGCCAGCAAGACTGAGGTAAGCAATGCTCGAAAATCCAATCACGCGCCCCATTGTGGAGCTGTCGGCCGATCTTCGCCTGGGGAAATTGACAAGCCTGGATCTGCTCGAGAACGCGCTCGACCGCATTGCAACGCTCGATCGCAGGCTGGAAAGCTTCGTATGCCTCGCCGAGAATGCCCGCGACCAGGCTACGGCGGCAGATCGCGAAATCGCTCAGGGTCGGTGGCGCGGACCTCTGCACGGCGTGCCTGTGGCGGTCAAGGACAACTACCTCACAGAGGACATGCCGAGCCACGCGGGTACCGATGCCCCCGGCGTGCAGTTTGCCCGGCAGGACTCCGCAGTCGTCGCGAAGCTGCGCGAAGCCGGCGCGATCATCGTCGGCAAGACGCGGATGCACGAATTCGCGTGGGGCAATGTCACGCCGCCGTCGAAGAACCCTTGGGATCTCAGCCGCGTCCCTGGCGGCTCGAGCGGGGGATCCGGCGCTGTCGTCGCCGCGCGGATCGTGCCAGTGGCTATGGGTTCGGACACTGGCGGATCGATCCGCATCCCAGCTGCCCTGTGCGGCACGGTCGGGTTGAAGCCGACCTTCGGCCGAGTGAGCCGCGCTGGCATCGTTCCCCATAGCTGGTCGCTCGACCATGCCGGGCCGCTCTCCTATACTGTTGCTGACAGCGTCTATGCCCTGAACGCTATTTCTGGTCACGATCCGAAGGATCCGGGCTCAGCGCGCACCGACGTTCCGGATTTTACGGCGGCGCTTGGCCAGCCCATCACCGATCTTCGGGTCGGCATCTGCCGCAACCACATGTTCGGCAACAATCAGCCCGACGTCGATGCGGCCATCGAGGACGCGATTCGCTTCTACCGCAACGTCGGGGTCCAGCTCGTTGAATTCGAGCTGCCGATCCTTGCTTTTAGTCTTGGAGCGATCTTTGCGATTGAGCTCTCCTCCTCTACCGCCTACCACAGCCACAATCTGGCCAGCGGGGCGGTAACCGGTTTCACTAATGACGTGCGCACGCTGGTTGAGATGGGCCGCTTGGTCACCGGGCCAGATTACCTCAAAGCCGAACAGCTCCGCCGTGTGCTGATCGATGATCTCGCCAAGGTCTTTGCTGACGTGGACGTGATTGTCGGGCCCACCTGCCCACTCACGGCATGGCCGATCGGGGAATGGACGGTTCGGGTCGGAGCGCAGGACGAGAGCGTGCTCGCAGCTTCGTGGCGGCTGACCTACCCTTGGAATTTGGCTGGGTTGCCCGCGATATCCCTGCCCTGCGGGTTCGATAGCAGCGGACTGCCCATCGGCCTGCAGCTCGCGGGCCGCCCCTTCGATGAGATGACCTTGATCCGCGCCGCTGATGCGTATGAGCGCGGCCACGGCTGGAAAGACATGCACCCCAAACTTTGAGATCGCAGCGGAGTTGTGCAATGCAAGCTGGAAGGCGATGGGATCTGGAGAGCACGCGCTGAGCATGAACAATCATTGCCTGAGCAACGCGGGCGCGCTGCTCGGCGGCTTGCGAACATGGGTCTCCTGCTCGAAGCTATAAGCCAGTTCGATCAAACGCCCCTCGCTCCAGGGCTTTCCCAGAATATCCATTCCGACCGGCACGCCCAGCGGCGCTGTCGCGGTCGGCGGAGAGAAACCAGCTGGTACGGTGATGGCGGGAAATCCAGTAACTGAGGCGAGAATACCGTTGCGGTCGGCTTGATTAGGTTCGGTCAGCGGCACGACCAGCCGCTTCTGGAGTGGATAGACCAGAGCGTCGAGTTTGTACTCGGCCAAAACCGAACTCAGTACCTGCCTTGTGCGCTGATTTCGAAGCAGCCGTTCCTTGTAGTCTGGGTTCTCCATACCGTTCGTGAAGCTATCCGCACCAGACAGGAATTTTCCCAGCGATGGCTCGTGAAATTTACTGGATGCAATGATCTCGGCGAGCGACTTTGCCCGCGCATCGGAGAAACCTGCGAGATAGGCGTTCAACAGCGCCTTGAACTCGTACTTCTGGACGTCATTGTCGACATTGAGCCTGCCCGTATCCAGAGCAGGCGCGTCAACCTCGATTAACTCTGCGCCCCCGCTCTTCAAAGCAACCATCGCCGCGGCGATCACACTGTTCACCTCCTGATGCTCGGAACCGCTCCCGAGCAGTGTCTTGAGGAGCCCAATGCGAGCGCCGTGTAAGCCACCCGGTTTGAGGAATTGGATATAGCTAACCGGTGTATTGCCGATGCTCAATGCCGTCGAAGGATCGTTCTGATCGTACCCAGCCATGACCTCCAAAACTAGCGCTGCGTCCGCAACCGTGCGCGAGATTGGCCCGATCGCGTCCTGGGTTTCAGAGACGGGCATGATCCCGGCACGGCTCACAAGACCCTTGGTTGGACGAATACCGACCAGCGCATTGGCCGAAGCTGGCGACCGGATCGAATTCACCGTGTCACTGCCAGTGCCCGCGAGTGCCAGGTTTGCGGCCACCGCAGTACCCGTTCCGCCGCTCGAGCCTCCGGGCGTTCGCGTTAGGTCATAGGGATTAAGCGTTTGGCCACCGAGTGAGCTCACTGTCGTGCCTGATAGCGCGAATTCGTGCATGTTGGACTTGCCGAGGATAATCGCGCCAGCCTTACGCAGCTTGGCGACTACGAAGGCATCTGCCGTTGGCTGCATTCCTGCAAGCGACGCCGAGCCACCCGTGGTCGGCAGATCGGCGGTGTTGTAGTTGTCTTTAAGCACCAGCGGCACACAATGCAGCGGTCCTACGGGCCCTCCAGTCGCTCGTTCGGAGTCGAGCCGGTCAGCCTCCGCAAGAGCCTTCGGATTCAGCATCAGAATCGAATTGAACGCTGGACCTTTGTGATCGTATGCCGCAATCCGATCGAGATAGACCTGGACGATCTGGCGGCCCGTCCTGGCATTGGTCTGCAGCGCCTGCTGAATGTCGGCGACGGTCGTCTCCTCGATTACAAAGTCTTGAGCTGTGGCATCGGATGCGATTGACACGGCTGTCACTCCAATCATGCTGCTGCGAATTTCTTCACGACCAATCCCCCTAGCGGGGTGCGAACGGCGCCCGGGAAGTAGCTCAATCTATGGCTCGACCAAGGCGGCGCTACGTTCATTCGGCCGCACGATCGCCGAGGAGCAGACGCCGCGCGGCATCCGGGTCAACACCATCAGCCCCGGTCCGATCATTACCCCAATTCTCGACAAAGGCGGCCTCACGCCGGCTCAGAAGGACGCTTTTATCGAGGGGGCCAAAACCCGCATTCCGCTTGGCCGCACCGGCACCGCAGCCGAAGTCGCCGCAGCAGACCTCTACCTCGCCGCCGATGCGACCTATACCACCTGTGCCGAACTGCTCGTCGATGGCGGCTTGATCGACCTTCAGGTCGGTCATGGCCGCCGATCCGACTTCACTCCGTTTGGATGGCCCCGAAATATTGTCCCAGGGCCCTTTCGGGCCAAAACGCGAAATACTCATCCCGAGTAGATATTTTCCGTCTGACAGCTAAGAACGGATATTGACGAAGTTCTTCTGGTGCCGCTCAGCAAATGGGTATTGGTCCGCACAGGCTTTATAAACCATCAGCCACGGTCAAGTTCGGTTTACCATCCCACTTAAGGTTTTTTTTACCTCGGATCGTGCGACGGTGGCGCGAGATCGAAGATCAACTTCGACAAGAAGCGTAGGTCAGGCTACGTGTGCAGCCTGCCCCCTAACGGGTTCATCATGGCAGTCAAGAAGCAATCGAAATCCAAGTCCGGGCGCGCCAGGCCAGCCGCTCCTGCGGCGCGGTTTCCAATCGTGCCATCAACGGCTGCCCGAAGCATGCTCAACATGACTTCCGTCGTCGTGACGTCGGGATCAGTGCTGGTCTTCCTCTTGACGGCAAAGCGCGTCTTATAGGTGTGGTGCGCGCCAGCAATTCTATTCGGTGCAGGGAAACGCTTCCTCCAGCGCATAGAGGAGTGCCGCTGCGGGGGGGCCGCGTCGGGGATTTTGTACGGTTTTCCTCAACCCACCGGCGCAAGAAATCAATCAACTGATCTCCCGTGAGCTTAGTGGTCTCGGGCGCGCAGTACAACATCGGCTTGCCACTATCGTTCAACTCATCATTTACTGGGCTGAAGCCTTCGTCAATTCTGACGAGAAGCGTCTCGACGAAGTTCTTTGTCGTCGACCGTACCGTGGTCGAGCTGCTGGAACACATCAGCAGTGCTTGCCTGCGCCGCGACTGGCAACAGCAGTAAAAGACCAAATGCGATGGCGAGTCTTCTCATGACCCAATTGCCCTAGTGTCCTGAACCAGAAGTTCGCAACATCGCGTCGTGTTTTGCCGGGGCATTGTATCGGCAGAAGCGTTCGATGGAAGCAAGGATGTCATCGGCGGACTTGGTCCATCGGAACGGCTTGGGGTCGGCGTTGTGCCGGTCGATGAAGGCAGTGATGTCGGCCCTGAGGTCGGCGACGCTGCGATAGACGCCGCGCCTGATCTTCTTGTCGGTGAGGAGCGCGAAGAAGCGCTCGACCTGGTTGAGCCATGACGAACTGGTCGGGGTCAGGTGGACGTGCCAGCGCGGCCTTTTGGCCAGCCAGCTTCGGATCAGCGGGGTCTTATGCGTGGCGTAATTGTCCATGACGAGATGGACGTCGAGGTCGCGCGGCACGGCGGCCTCGATCTCGTCGAGGAACTTGCGGAACTCGGCGGCCCGGTGGCGTGGGATAGCACTTGCCGATGACCCTTGCCGGTGGCGATGTCGAGGGCGGCGAACAGCGAGGTCGTGCCATGGCGCTTGTAGTCATGGCTTCGTCGGGCCGGCTGGCCGGGACGCATCGGCAGCATCGGCTGGCTGCGGTCCAGCGCCTGGATTTGGGACTTCTCGTCCACGCATAGCACGATGGCGTGCTCCGGCGGCGAGACGTAGAGGCCGACCACGTCGCGCACTTTGGCCACGAAGTCCGGGTCGGTCGAGAGCTTGAACGTCTCCAGCCGGTGCGGCTGCAGCCCGAAGGCCCGCCAGATGCGTTGCACCGTCGACACCGACAGGCCGCTGGCCTTCGCCATGCCGCGCGAACTCCAGTGGGTGGCGTTCTCGGGGCAGGCTCTCCAACGTTCTCACGATCACGGCCTCGATCCGGGCATCGTCAATCGTACGTGGCGCCCCGGAGCGCGGCTCGTCATGCAGCCCGTCCACACGCTGCTCCACAAAACGCCGCCGCCACTTGCCTACCGTCGCCCGGTCCAAACCTAGCTTCGCCGCCACTTCCTTGTTCTGACCGCCTTCCGCGCAGGCCAGCACGATCCGGGCTCTCAGAGCCAGCGCCTGTGCGGTCTTCCGCCGCATCGTCAGCGACTTCAGTTCGCCACGCTCATCATCGCTTAACGTCAGGGGCGCACGTTGCTGGACCGCCATCAGACACTCCGTCGCTGCTGCAGCCTCCATCCCTGGCACAGCGACGCGAATCTACTGCGAATCTACGATTGCGAACTTGTAACTCGGAACACTAGATGTCGATCGACATAGGTCCCTGCGGCCTGTCGTAAGCGCGAGTTCGCGTTATATTATAGGCTGATTTTTGTTTCTGTTGCGACCGCGCACGCACCGGCGGCATAGTCAAGGCATTCGCCCGTATTCGGTGGTCCATTGCCGCGGCCGGCGGCCGAAAACGTCCAACAAGGTGCAAATGTAAAGCGCTCGCTGCGAGGTCTTTCTAAAAGCGATCCTTGTCCATCTGATACTGACAACGCCGAAAGGCCCTTCTGCTCACTAGAAATAATTGGGAGACTGCAAGTGCGCTGTTCACACACTCATGAGATCAAGATCGTTACCCCGAGCGCGCCGGGTTGCGAGGATTGCCTGCGCAAGGGATCACCCTGGGTGCATCTGCGGCTTTGCCGCAGTTGCGGGCATGTCGGCTGCTGCGACCAGTCGCCCAATCGCCATGCCCGGCTTCACTTTGAAGCGACCGGTCACCCGATTATTGAGGGCTACGACCCTCCCGAGGGATGGGGCTGGTGCTATATCGATGACATCGAAGTCGATCTGGCAAGCCAGACGCCGCACAACGGTCCAATCCCGCGCTTCATCTGAAATTGAGATCGATCGGGAAATCTGGGGGTCTCAATGAGGCGGTGGCGGTTTCGCGTCATCGGCCTTTTGGTCGAGCCCGTGACGCCGAACCGCGCGCTGCACAACAGCACCAAATAAGTTCTTGTCCGCGCGCGAACCCTCTGTTCATGCGAGCCCCCAATCAAGGAAGGGCATCTAATCCGGCCTTTGTGAGTGCCGGCTCGCCGTCGTGCATCTCGATCAAGCTCATCGATTTCAGCTTTTCCAAGTGCGATGGGTTGAGAGGGGACAATTTCCAACGTTTGGCCCTGATGTCCCGGAGCGTCCACCGCAAGTCGATTGTTTCTTGAAGGTCAAGGCCGTTGAAGGGGTCGCTCTCGTCGGTCATTCTGGGAGGAGCCTCATTGTGCTACGGATGAGCCTAAGCGCACCGCGGGCCTTTTGTTCCGGGGCAAGGCGCGCTACTGCAGTGGCACTGTCTCCGAGAGCCGACTTCTCGATCAGGCAGCCACCAAGTCGTGTGACGGCGTGTCGGCATGCACAAGGGCCCAAAGCCCGAGCTCAACAGCGCCAGTAGACCGATCGAAATACCCCTCCAATTCCTTCACCGCAGCGTGCTCCCACTCCTCGGCTTGTTGCAGCAGCGACCAGCGTTGAAGCGGCCGGAACGCTGCGGTCTGACGGCAAAGCGAGGCGATCGCCCGATACCGTCTAACTTTCTCTTGCACCGTTTGACCCTGATTATGCATCGGTCCCCTCCCATCGTTTTTGGTCCGCTTGATCGCCACCCTGCACCGCGACGTTTTCCAATTCGTTAGCATCCAGCGTGAACGGTTTCGATGGTTTTCGAGAAGTTGACTTCATCCTTCGTTACGGGAAATTAAGGGATGGAAACTATCGGCCGGAAAAGCCCTACAAGGTGAAAATCTAAACGCTCTCCCGCGCGACACTCGGATTTGTCGGACGGAAGGTCCCGTTACGGGGGCGGGATGGGCTTTTGGTTCTCGGAGGCAAGGGCAATGGTCAACAGGTCGCAATCTACGGACGTCCATTCATCCCCCAACACAGACATGCGGTTGTCAGAAAACGCAGCGAACGTCAGCCTCGTGCGACCAAGAATACCAATGGCCAATGGCCAGATTCGATGAAACAAGGCATGAATAGGTAAATCAGAGCCTTAATTTAAGGTCATGCTCTGGCGCATTGCCGCGCGGCGCAAGAACCTCTATCGGGGAAGCGGATCGTCGGATTGATCATTTCAAGGGAAAAGGCTCTGGAAAGACGGCCGTCCCTTCATCACACGTGGAGGACTACAATGAGAACGACACTCGCGCGGCTCACGGCCGCGCTCATCGCATGCGCCGGACTTTCGCTCGCCGCGCCCGCTTTCGCCCAGGACAAGACCGTCAAGATCGGCGTGCTCAACGACATGTCGAGCCTGTATGCCGACATCGGCGGCCCGGATTCGGTGGTCGCGGCCAAGATGGCGGTGCAGGATTGCGGCCTCACCGGGAAGGGCTGGAAGATCGACGTCGCTGAGCGGCGACCACCAGAACAAGCCGGATGTCGGCGTCAACATGGCGCGGCAATGGTTCGACGTCGACAAGGTCGACGCGGTGGTCGATACGCCGAACTCCGGCGTAGCGCTCGCGGTCTCCAACCTCGTGAAAGAGAAGAACTCGATCCTGATCAATTCCGGCGGCGCGAGCGCCGACCTCACCGGTAAGGCCTGCACCCCGAACACCCTGTCGGTGACCTACGATACCTACATGCTGGCGCACGGCACCGGCACCGCCTTGATCAAGGCCGGCGGCGATACATGGTTCTTCCTGACCGCCGACTACGCCTTCGGCTATGCGCTGGAAAGGGACACCACCGCGGTCATCGCCGCCAATGGCGGCAAGGTGGTCGGCACGTTAAGCATCCGATCAACACCTCGGACTTCTCCTCTTTCCTTTTGCAGGCGCAGGCCTCAAAGGCCAAGGTGATCGGCCTTGCCAATGCCGGCGGCGACACCACCAACGCCATCAAGCAGGCCGCCGAGTTCGGCATCGTCGCCGGCGGCCAGAAGCTCGCGGCGCTCTTGCTGTTCATCAACGACGTGCATTCACTGGGGCTGAAGACCGCGCAGGGTCTGGCCTTTACCGAATCCTTCTACTGGGACATGAACGACGCAGACCCGCGCTTGGTCGAAGAAATTTTCGAGCGCAGACAAAAACCGGCGCAATGCCGACAATGACGCAGGCCGGGCTCTATTCCGGCGTGCTGCATTACCTCAAGGCGCTGGAGGCAATGGGCGGCAATCCGCATGACGGCGCCAAGGTCGTCGCCAAGATGAAGGAGCTTCCGACCGACGACGTGCTATTCGGCAAGGGCACCATCCGAGCCGACGGCCGCAAGATACTTCCAGCCTATCTGTTCGAGGTCAAGAAGCCTGAGGAATCGAAATATCCCTGGGACTATTACAAGCTGGTCGCGACCATCCCGGCGGAAGAAGCCGCCCGCCCGCTCAGCGAAAGCGAGTGCCCGCTGATCAAGAAGTAGCCGACGCCGCGCGGCCGGTCGGATTTTGCAAAAGTCCGGCCGGGAGGTTTCGCCCGCGCGCACGCGCAGCGGAGGCTGCGCTATTTCAGCTTCAGCTCCGTGACGAAATGAAATTCATGGCGCAGACCGGGAGCAACTTCACGATAAATCTCCTCCGATGTCTCAGTTGGTCAAACGCGCCGGTTTGATCTTTGGCCGGCGACTTCCGGTTTACTCGCATCAACGGACTTCGCGAGCCCGGTCGGGCTGTTCCGGTTCGTGCCAATTTCGGAACTCGCTTAATTGATGCAGGCCAAAAGAACAGCCGCCCGAAGGCGGCTTCTCACATTTTAATTGGTGTTTCCTTATGCGGCCATCAATACTGGCTTCACCTTGCGGCGATACGCCATCAAGCGAACGCATCCTCGATCTTCATCAGCATGTCTTGCACCCTGTTGTTTCGGAGCTTCGACCGAAACAAACCAAGTTGGTGATGATTGTACGTCTGGCCATGATGGCTGCCGTTGCTGCTTTAAGGCACCAAAGAATGCGATGAGCGAAGCGTGGTCAGTAGTGACCTAAATCAAGCGAGCACGCCGAACAGCTTCGCACGTCTCACGCTAAACTAGTTGGCTTAGGCGGGTGTGCAGTTCTAGGATGATGGTCGTGCAGAAATACGGCGAAGCTGTATCGCAGGAGCGGATTGTCGGGAACCGCGGTCTCAAACAGTGTTTCCTGCATGTCACGCGGTAGGTCTGGCCAAAGTTTAAACGCCGCATGGCCTAACAACAGCTCAAACTCTCTGGACAAATTACTCATATGCCACCTTCGACTATTCGGTGCCTTGCGGACCTACGTTTAGAGCTTTGTGCGTCAGACATATTGAAAAAGCACGGCGCTTTGTGGCGCGCCGTGCTTTGCTCAGTTACTTCCCGGGCGGAGTGTAAGCACTGGCAACCTTATGAGCCTTTTCCGCGATGCCTTTAAATTCCGCCGGCGTCCAAGCGCGCACCGTTTCCACTTTGGAAAGCGATCCGCTGGCAGCTACGACCATTCTCTAGTTTGCTTGTCCAAGCGTTTTGCCGGCGTGCGTGTCGACGAAATGGACCCGCGTGCCGCTGGGCAGTTGAACGATTGATAAGGCGTCTTCGGCTCGTTGCCTTCCTGTTTCGGAAAATGGGTTTGCATTTTGTAGCCAGTCTGGGGACACCGGAATATCAACAAACTCTGCCCCCATCAGGCGACCTTCTTAAGGTGCGATGCGTCGGTAGAGTCCTTCGATTGATCGACCTGTCTGCGACTGCGCGTCCATGAGGTCGTGCTATGATCTGCCCACGCTAGAACGGCAGCGAAAAACGCAAAAACAAAACAGACGCCGGCCGATACGAGAATTGAATCCAGAGGCATTTCCGGCTCCCTTGAATTGGTTAGGGCTTATTGCTTCCCTATTCCAAGAAAGATGCCTTGATCTGGATCAATCCGTGTCTACTCTGCCATCCGTAGCCCCCACCTCTGATGTCTGTCGGGGTCACTGCGAAATACTCAAACTGAGCAAAGGTCTTCCGGGTTGCCCCCAACAACGGACATTGTCGAAGTTCTCATGTGCCGCCCAGGAAGCGAGGATCACGCCGCGTCTGTCTTGCTGCGTCCCACCGTTTGGCGAACCTCAAACCCCTCAAACTGCGGGTGATCCAGATACAGCGGCTTGTTATCCCCTGCCCGACTATGCGCTGCCCGGAACGCCTCTGATTTAGTCCACGCCTCAAACACTGCACGGTTTTCCCACACCGTGTGAGAAGCATAGAGGGTGTGATCCTCGGCTTCGGGGCCCTTGAGAAGGTGAAACTCTACAAAGGGTATGAATGTCGTCGAAGTGTATGAGGATAGAGCGCGTTCCGGCGGCTCTGTCATGGGACGCGATGGCTTGCTCCGACTACTGGATCAAGCAAGAGAGCGGTCATTTGATGTCGTAGTTGTCGAGGCTCTCGATCGGCTGCTCGGGGAGCAGGCATACCCCCACAAGGTTCGGGGAGTGTGGGGAAAGATGGTAGCGGGAGAGCGCTACCGCTTCTCCCCCCACCGCGCAAATCTGCGATATTTCCTCCGATCGTTCGCCTAAGGGCTCAGCAACTTGTCGAGTAGTAGGTTCAAATCGCGGACTTGCAACCACCAATACCGACATTCGCTGATGGTCGCCACCTCAAGCGGAGCGTTCCAAAGCAACGAGGGCACGACAAACTCGCCCTTTCCGCAATTTTCTCGTGCCGCACGGATGCCCATCGCAACAACGTCTTCTTCACTTCAGCTGCAATGGCGCCATCATTACGATCGCCATGGAAATTCAATATCCGATGAAGGAGAATCAAGACTGGCGATTGCGGTACACAGCTGCGCGACCGCGTCAGTCCCGCCTGATACGCTCCGGTCGCCGATACGATGCCCTAGAGACTTTCGCGGACCTCGTTGAGCAGTTTCTCCCGGTCATGTCTGGCCGCCAGTGCCTGTTCCATCGTAACCGGCGTGAAGCGCGCGACGGCGTTCGGCTGTAATTGCCCGATCAGGTCCATGTCGGCGGAAATGATCGTGCCGATCATGAAGTAGCCGCCGCCAGAAACGGCGTCGCGATGCAGAATGATTGGCTCGGTCCCGCCCGGTACCTGGATGGAACCATAGGGATAGCAAGCGTCGACGATGTTGGAGGGATCGGAGCCAGCCCCGAACGGCGGTTCCCGCGGCACAAAGTCCAGCGGCCGCCCGCCACGGAATCGGTAACCGATCCGGTCCGCCTCCGGCGCCACTTTCCAGGTATCCTCGAAGAAGTGCTGGCCTGCCAGTTCCGTGATGCGATGCCAATAAAGGCCCGGCATCATGCGCAATTCCGCGGGAGAACCGGGTGCACGACGCAGCCGCGCAGGAACCTCACGGCCCTCGGCGATCTGTCCGCCGGAGCCCAGAGGCAGTTCGTCACCCGCGGCCAGCTTACGACCCTGAAATCCGCCGAGGGCGCCAAGCGTGTAGGTCGAGCGTGAACCGAGAACGACCGGCACATCGACGCCGCCCGAAATTGCGATATAGGCGCGCGCTCCCGCCTTCAGAAAATCAAACCCCAGCGTCTGGCCCTTCTTGATCCTGAAGGAGGTCCAGATTGTTTGCGGCTGCCCGTCGACCTTCGGCGGCAATTCCGCGCCAGTGATCGCGACGGTCGCATCTGACGTGAACTCCAGCTCGGGACCCTGGAAAGTCGCCTCGAGAACGGCGGCGTCTTCCCTGTTACCGACCAGCCAATTAGCGGCGCATAGCGCGAACCGGTCCATGCCGCCTGAGATCGGGATGCCGATATGATAATACCCAGGTCGGCCAAGATCCTGCACCGTGGTCGAAAGACCGGGCTTGATGACTTTAATGGCCATAGAGCGCCCCCGTCAGCTTAGCGTTGGTTCCGTCCATGTCGGCGTGGAATTCGTCGAGCGAAAACGTGACGTTGGTCATCCGTCGGCATAAATTTTCCGGCCGCGACGTCCGCGACGGTTTGATCGTATTCGGCGCGATCGATCGGCCGCCACTTCACGATATCGCCCGGGTTGAACAGGCACATGAAGTCCTTGAGATACTTGATCTCCTGATTGGGATCGTAGATCGGCATCGGCGTGATGCCGAACATCTGATAGCCGCCAGCGCCTCGCACCGAATAGATACAGCCGAAGCACCCGCCATGCCCGACGGTCAGCCTCGGCGTATCCGTGCGTGGCCGCAGATATTTCGGCGATTGAATTTGTCGCTGACGCTCGACCATCTGATAGAGGAAAGGCAGACCCGCCACGAATCCAACCATCGATACAAACCAAGGGGCGCCCGAATGCGCCTTCACAAACCCATCGACGCCGTCGAGGTGATTGATTTTGGCAGTGTATTCAATGTCAGTCATGTCAGGTGCCTGATGGCGATCGCGAAACCGCATCAGCGTTTCGTGCGTCCAAGGATCGTTGTACAGCACGGGGACCTCGATAATGCGCGTCTTGAGCGAGGAATGTTCGCCACCTGCGGCGGCTTCGATCGATTTCAACTCGCGCAGGAGATCGTCGGGCTTGATCACGTCGGGATCGAACTTGATCTGAAACGAGGCGTTAGCCGGACATATTTCGGTAACGCCGCGAATTTGAGCGGCACGCACCGCCTTGGTTACTGACAAGCTCTTGAAGAAGGCTTCCAGCGACATCGCTTCGTCGCACTCGACGAAGATATGTTCATCGCCTCCAAATGAATAGCGGCTGTTCATCGGCTGCTTTGCTCCATCATGGCATCTTGCGGCTTCGTGGTCGTCATGAGCCATTGCTCCAACCACCGCGTGTGAAATGGGCTCCCGCACGGATCTCGGGACTTCTACGAGACGCTGAAGCAAGGATGCCGTCGTGGCGACGCCGTCGATTTTCAATTCGCCGAGTGCGCGGCCAAGTCGGCGAGCGCCAATTCGCGCGACGTATCCCAAACAATCAGCTTGCCGAGCAGAGAGTTGTAGAAAGGTGAAACCGTATAGCCGGCATAAAGCAGCGTGTCGAAGCGCGTGCCCATACCGCCGGGAACCTGCAGCGCGGTTACCTTGCCGGGCGACGGGCGGAAATCGTGCGAGCCGTCCTCCGCGTTGATGCGAACCTCGATGGCGTGTCCGCTCCAGCGCACGTCGCTTTGCCGGTAACGTAACGGCTCGCCGCCGGCGATACGGATCATCTCGCGCACGAGATCGATCCCGGTGATCATCTCCGTCACGGGATGCTCGACCTGGATGCGGGTGTTCATCTCTATGAAGTAGAAGCTCGGCTTTCTTCGTCATAGAGATATTCGAGCGTGCCGGCGCCTCGGTAGCCCACGGATTTGGCGAGGGTGACGGCCGAAGCGCAGAGCGCTTCTCGCACGTCGAGCGAAAGCACCGAGGCTGGCGCTTCTTCCCAGACTTTTTGCCGACGACGCTGTAGTGAGCATTCCCGCTCATAGCAGTGAATCGCATTCACGCCGTCGCCGAGAATCTGCACTTCGATATGGCGAGCGTCGCCAATGAATTTTTCCAGATAGAGCCCGCCATCCCCGAAGGCTGCCTTGGCCTCGGCGGCGGCCTGGTCGAGCGCCGCGCCAAGCGCTTCGGCCGTTTCCGCGATGCGGATGCCGCGTCCGCCGCCGCCCGCCGAAGCCTTGATCATGACCGGAAAACCGATCTTCTCGGCAAGCTTCCGCGCTTCATCAGGATCTCGCAACACGGCCCTCGGAACCGGGCACGACGGGCACGCCCGCGCTTTGCGCCGCACCGCGAGCCGCGGCCTTGTCGCCCATGGTTCGGATCGTCTCGCCTTTCGGACCGACGAAAATCAAGCCGGCCGCCTCTACCGCCTCCGCGAAAACCGGATTCTCGGAGAGAAAGCCATAGCCCGGATGAATGGCGTCCGCACCGGTCGCCTTGGCGGCGGCCAGAACGGCTTCGATGTTGAGATAGGATTTCGCCGCCTGGAACGGACCGATATTGATCGCTTCGTCGGCCATGCGAACCGCCAGCGAGTCGGCGTCGACGGCGCTGTGAACCTGAATGGTCTTAATGCCAAGTTCCCGCGCCGCGCGCTGAATGCGTACGGCTATCTCCCCGCGATTTGCGATCAGCAATCGTGAGATGGTCATGCCTATTCAATCTCGAGCAGCGACTGACCCGCCATAATGGGCTCCTCATCGCCGACGACAAAGCGAACGATCTTGCCGCTCGCTTCAGCGTGGACTTCGATGAATGACTTCATCACTTCAATCAATCCGACGACGTCGCCGACCGCGACGGTGTCGCCCTCGGATTTGTAAGCCGGCTTGTCCGGAGCCGGCTTGCGATAAAACACTCCCGGCAAAGGAGCGAGAAGTCTTTGGGCATGGTAACCTCTCAGGCCGGAGGCCGACTGGCTTGACGCGGGACGGCACCGCGCACGGCCGATGCGATCGCGACGGCGTTGGGCGTGTCTGAATGCACGCAGATCGTCTCGGCGCCTACGCGAACGTCGCGGCCGCCGACGGTCGTGGCTTTGCCTTCCGAAATGGCGCGCAGACATTTGGCTGCGGCGGCGGCAGGATCTTTCGCCTCATGCTCGCGCGTAATGATGATTCCTCCGTCGTCGTTGTAATCGAGGTCGGCGTAGAATTCGGCCATGAAGCGATGGCCGCGAGCGGAGTAGACGGTTTCGTGCAGCGTTCCCACCATGCCAAGCAAGGGGGTTTTGAACACGTCCGCAGCGTCGCAAATCGCGTGCGCGGTGTTTTGGTTGCGGGCGGCCATTCCGTATAGTGAGCCGTGGGGCTTGATATGGTTGAGTTTCATGCCTTCGGCATCGAGGAAACCCTTCAAGGCACCAATCTGGTAGATCAGGCAATTGGCCAATTCCTCGCGCCCGATCTTCATCTCGCGCCGGCCGAACCCTTGCAAATCAGGCAGCGATGGATGGGCGCCGACAGCGACCCCGTGCGCTTTGGCCAGCCGAACCGTCGATCGCATGTGGTTGAAATCGGAGGCATGGAAACCGCACGCCACGTTCGCGATGTCAATCAAAGGCATAAGGCCCGCGTCGTCGCCCATCCGATAGAGCCCGAACGCTTCACCCATATCACAATTGATCGTAGCCATTTGTCCTCCGACGGGTTAGTTAGAGAAAGGTGCACGAACCTCAATATATTATAAATTGAAAACGCCCCTGCCCCTGATCCCGCAACTTTCTGCGCAATGTTGATGCGTGGCGATCACAACGACTACGGGTCTGCACGTCAGTCATTCAGCACCGCGAAGGCTCTCACCGGCGAACCCGACCCGCCCCTGAATTTCAGATGGACGCCAAAGAATTGGAACTCTTTTTCGTCGAGTAATTCTTCGAGATTGACCAACCACTCCCAATGCGAGATCCCAAGATCCCGGCAAAGCCGATGCTGCGCGAAGATGTTGTCCGTCGGCTTGTCCGTTGAAGGCCCCTCAACGCCGTGCATCCGCGATCCGCGATCGTGAAGCCAGCGCGTGGCTTCGACGGTCAGCAGCGGATTCTTCCAGACACTATCAATCGACGGATAATTTCGTTTGTGAAATCCCGTGCAGAGAAGCACGATGTGGCCATTCACTTTCGTGCCGCACTTCGCTTCCGCCCTGTCCATATCCTCGATGGTAATCTCGCCTAGATCGGGAATATGCCGCAGATCGAAGCATACGGCCTTGCCCATGAACAGATCGAGCGGCATCTCGTCCACGGACTTGCCGTCGGGACTAACATGCCGGAAAGCGTCGACATGGGTGCCGACGTGATCGACCATAGCGATGAAGTTCGTTTGAAACGTCATGGCGTCACCCGGCACGCCGAGATTATGAGCTTTCGCGCTCTCATGGCTCATGTGGACGGTGTATACCGGGCGCTGAAACAGCTTATGCGCTGGCATATTGTCCTCGATGAGAAGCGAGAGATCGATGACGCGCGACATGAAATTCCTCCTTCGTCGGCTCTGGTCTACAAGATCACGCGAGACCTCAGCTTCGCATCGACGAGCGCAATGCCTCCGTTGCGGCCGTATCGAGCGCCCAGGCAAAGCCGTCATGTGCGCATTTCAACACGACGCCATAGGCTTCGCGCGCATGCTCGGGCGTAATGAAATCGTCGAGCACATCCTCAAATACCTGCTGCGCCGGGCGATCCAGCGGATCGCCGTAGCCGCCTCCTGATGGCGAAAAGTAGCAGGCGACGTCGCCTTCGCTCACGCGCAATCCGGAGAACTTGGCGGGGTACTGAGCAATCTCCTGCGGCTTGCTGGTATTGTAAATCTCGTACTTGCCGCCGGAGCCTGACTTGCCGCCGAATACGCCCCACGGCGCATCGTCATGCCTGTCAGACTCGTGGGTGACGAAGCCGGGCGTCAGGAAACGCTGCGATTTCACGACACCCTGCCCGCCCCGGAACTTGCCCGCCCCCGGCATGACGTCGTCGCGCAACTCATAGCGGTCGCAGATCAGCGGTAAATGCATGCCGAGATCTTCCAGCGGATTGTTGCGTGTGTTGCGCATCAATTCTTCCACCGTGTCCGGGCCATCCGATTTTGGACGGCCGCCCATCGCTGCCTCATTCACTTCCAAAAAGACCCAGTATTCGCCGTTCGGGTGAACGCCAGAGAACGCCGCGAACGAAAGTGTCGCCGCATTGCCGGCGGTACAGCGGTCAGGAAGGACCGGCGACAGCGCCTTGATGATAAGATCGACGATGCGCTGGATTTGACAAAAGCGGGCTTCCGCCGCGACCGGAGCGATCGGATTGAAGATCGAACCGAGCGGAGCGGTGACCTTGACCGGACGGAACGACCCCTCGTTCTGCGGGATATGCTCCTCATGCGTATAGGTATCGAGTAACAGCGCACGGAAAGCGAAATAGCACGCCACCTTGGTCGAACCCTCGAACGGAACGTTGAAGGCGGTTGGTGATTGCGCTGCAGAGCCCGTGAGATCGACCTCCACGCCGTCGCCGCGCTTTTTTACCGTCACCTTCACCGGCAGGTGCTTGCCGCGAGTTCTCCCGTCGTCGTCGAGGAACCCTTCCGCTGTGTAGTCGCCGTCGGGAATCTTGGCTATCTCACGGCGCAACATTGCTTCGGTGTAATCCATCAACTGCCGCGTCGTCTGAAATACATTTTCCTTGCCATAAGTGACGAGCAATTCCTGAAACCGCTTGACGCCCAGTTCGGCGGAGGCGATCTGCGCCTCGAGGTCCCCCATCACCAAACTGGGCACACGGGTGTTGTCCCTGATATAGCGCCACAGGCTCTCGCTGCGTTTGCCCTCCTCATAGAGCTTGATGCCGTTAAACAACATGCCTTCCGCGAACATGTCGGGCACGTCGATGATCAGTCCGGGCGTTGCGGCCCCGATATCGACGTGGTGCGCTGTATTCGCGGCGAAGCCAACGAGTTCGTTCTCGAAAAACACCGGCATCACCACCGCGATGTCTGGCGAATGGCTGGCCCCGTAATACGGGTGATTGTGAATGATGCAGTCGCCGGGCTTCCAGGCGCTCAGCGGGATCGACTTCTCGATGCCGCGCAGATAGCCGGGAAGCGAGCCGATATGCATGGGGGTCAAATCCGACTCGCACAACGTGTTGAAGTCACAATCGAACAGGCCAGCGCCTAAATCCTGGCTTTCGCGAATGATCGAGGAATAGGACATCCGATAAAGGACATTGCCCATCTGTTCGGCGATCGAATGCAGCGCGCCGCCGATGACTTGCAACGTGATGGGATCGATTGCCGCTGTTGTGCCATCTGTCATTTTCATTACCTCCCTCAACCCAAGCGCGCGATACGCATATCGCCGTGTGAAAGAACGCTGGCGGAATAGCCCGGCGGTACCAATGTCGTGGAATTATGCTGAACGATAAGCGCGGGGCCGCTGACGACATCGTCGGCGAGCAGCTTCGCGCGATCGTAACGAGGCGTCAGGACCGCTTTTCCGTCGTCGAACACGGTATTGCGGGTATAGAGTTCGGCAGTCTTCGGATTGGCCCGGCCGCCATGGAGCAATTCCGGCAACTTCAGCGTCTCGGTCGCGGCGGAGCCCACCACGCGCAGCGTGATGATCTCGACCAGTTGATCCTCGAACGCATGGCCATAGGCCTGCTTATGCGCATCAAAGAAGCTCTTGATAACCGAATGGACATTAGTTTCGTCGAGCGGCCCCTCTGGCATTGCAGCGCGCAGTTCAAAGCCCTGTCCGACGTAGCGGCACTCGGCGACGGTCGCGAAACGGTGCATGTCGGCAGGCATGCCGTCCGAGAGCAATTGTTCGCGGGCCTCTGCCTTCAAATCCGCGACGATTTTGTTCACAAGTTCAAACTCGGCCTTGCTGGCCTTGTTTGCGACGACAAGTATCGATCGCGTGTACTCGTATTGAAGCTCCGTCAAAAGCAGACCCATAGCCGCCGTGATGCCGGGGTGCAGAGGCGCGATCGTATCCTTGGCGCGGATCAACTCCGCCAGCGCGGTCGCATGCAGCGGGCCGGCGCCGCCAAAACCCATCAGGGTGAAATGACGGGGATCGATGCCCTTGGCAACCGAGTTTGCGTTGATGGCGAGCGCCATATTGTTGTTCACCACCCGCAGAATTCCGAGCGCGGCGTCTGTGACACTGAGATTGAGAGGCTTGGCCACGTATTGTTCGACCGCTGCGTAGGCCAGCGAAGGATCGATTTTCAGATCGCCGCCGAGAAAATGCTCGGGATCAAGCCGACCCAGTACAACTTGCGCATCGGTTACGGCGGGTTCCTTGCCGCCCTTGCCGTAACATGCCGGGCCCGGAGAGGCGCCGGCCGATCGCGGACCAACGCGGAACGCCCCGCCCGGATCGAGATACGCGATCGAACCTCCACCAGCACCGATGGCATCAATGTCGATCATCGGCACTAGCACGGGAAGATGGGCAACCTCGGTGTCGCGGGGATTCTTGATTCTCAGTTCGCCGTTCTGGATCACCGAGATGTCGGCCGATGTTCCGCCGACGTCGATGGTGATTACATTCTTCGTCTTGCTGGATTCGCCGGTCCAACGCCCACCAATGACGCCGCCTGCCGGTCCGGAAAGCAGTAGCCCTACAGGACGCACTGAGGAATTCTCAACCGTGGAGATGCCGCCGTTCGACTGCATGATCCGCACTTTGGCCGTAATGCCGTTCTCGCGAAGGCGACCTTCAAGTCGCCGAAGATAGAGTGCGGTGGTCGGACCGATATAGGCGTTCATTGCCGTTGAGGAGAACCGCTCATATTCCCGGATGACGTTCACTACCTCATGCGAACAGCAAACGAACGCGTCCGGAATCACACGCTTTACGACGTCGCGAGCCTGCGCCTCGTGCTCGCTGTTGAGAAACGAAAACAAAAAGCAGATGACGATCGACTTCAGGCCGCGCTTCTTGAAAAGTTCCGCCGCAGCCTCGACCTGATCGAGCGCGAGCGGTACCTCGACCTGCCCCGTCGGCGGGCGCAGCCGCTCGTCCACGACCAATCGATTGCGGCGCTTGACCAGCGGTTTCGATTGCCAGGGCACATCGAACTGCAGCGAGAAATTATGCGGTCGCTTGTGACGCGCCATATGGAGGATGTCACGAAATCCGCGGGTGGTTATCATCCCGACATCGGCGCCCTTGCGCTCGATCACCATGTTCGTCGCCACCGTGGTGCCGTGCAATACAAGGTCAATGTCGCCCGGCGATACTCCGGCGACCTTACATACTTCGACAACGCCCTGAACAACACCGATAGATTGATCTGCGGGGGTCGACGATACCTTGTGCACAAAGATTTTCTGAACTCGCGCCGATAGCCGTCTGCTCCAGGACAATGTCAGTAAACGTACCCCCAACATCAACGCCGACACGTATCATGATCTTCCTCCCTCATTGACTGTTTTGGCCCGTCCGCGCGGGCGCCGAAATTCGGTTTTCATGGCGGGGGCGTCCGTTCACCAGCTAGTCGCCCAATTCGGATCGTTGATCGCCGTCGGATATGCGAGCCCATAATCCAGCGGCGGTCGAATGACGTATTTCCGGTCGAAATCGGCCCAAGGATAGGGAGCCCCCGAACGCACGATGTACGGCCAGTCGGGTTGCGCGAAAATCGGCCGTCCAACCGCGACAACGTCCGCAGCGCCGCTGGTCAGCGCCATCTCGGCCTGTGGGCCGTCGGCGATGCCGCCGTTGGTAATCAAGGGAAGTCCCGAGGCCTCGCGCAGCGCGACGGGCATCGGGGTCGTCGAGTTCGGGTCGCGATTGTCCAGGTAATTGAAGCTCGACCAATGCAGGGCGTCCGCCGCCGAATCCTTCAAAGCCTTGCCGATCTGTCTGGCGTAAGCGACACCGCCCGGCCACGCCCCCGTGAAATCGTCAACACCGTCCTGCGACAGGCGCAAACTGATGATCTTGCCGGGGCCGATCGCCTTGCGGACGGCCTCGCTTGTCAACATGGCGATACGAATGTTGTTTTCGGGACTGCCGCCGAATTCGTCGGTCCGCAGGTTCGTCTTGGGATGAATGAACTGATAAAGCAGATATCCGTTCGCGCCGTGGATTTCGACTCCGTCAAAGCCCGCTTCCATGGCGCGCCTGGCGCCGGCGGCGAAGCCGTCAGCAACCTGATAAATCTCGGATATCGTCAGCGCGCGCGCCGGACCGAAAGTGACCTTCGGCCAATAGCCTTCGATATTCCGAATTATCTTTTCATCGTCGGTATCGGTATAGAGCGTCCAGCCGTCGCTTTTGGTTGCACTGGCGCTTACCGGCTGCTCGCCTTGGGCCAGGCATCGGGGATCCGTGACGCGGCCGCCATGCATGAGTTGCAGGATGATGACGGTACCGTGCTTGTGGACGGCATCCGTAACCTTGCGCCAACCCGCCACATGCCCGGCGTTGGCGATGCCTGGTTGCGAGAGATAGGCGCGGCATCCCAATCGATCCTCTTCGTAGGTCCCCTCGGTAATGATCAGGCCGCAGCCGCCCCGCGCGCGCCGCGCATAGTAGGCCGCCATCTCGTCCGTGGGGGTTCCATCAGGCTCCGCCATTTGCCGCGTTAGCGGCGCCATGGCGATACGGTTGTTCAGCGTGTAGCCCGCCAATTTCGTCGGCGAGAAAAGGCGCGGAAAGATCTCGGACATTCGTCAAATTTCCATGATGCGGTTTATCGGTTCGACCAAAAATTTTGCTCCATTCGAGACATGGCGTTGCTAATCGATGACGAGCGTCGCGACGTCTTTTTTCCAGGCGAGCAGCACCTCCTCACCCCCCTGGAATCGACCGGCGTATTTGTCTGCATGACCCTCGACGATGATCGGCTGGGCGGCGCCAACGATGATGACGAGTTGAACGATGTGTCCGACCTGCTGAATCAACTCGACGGTTCCCTTGATGGGATTGCCGCCATAAACCTCGGGGAAATAGTTCAGCGGCGTTGAGGCAGGCAGAACGTCGATCGCTTCTGCGGGCACCGCAAGGCTTGCCATGCTTCCGGCGCGCATCGCCACTCTGGACGTGCCGGCAAGCTCGCCGAAGGCCGTGTCGAGCCGGCAACCGTTTGTATCCGCCGAAATCACCTTGCCGTTTATCAGCGCGTTGCGCCCGATGAATTTCGCCACGAACTGACTGCGAGGGCGGGTGTAGAGCTCGTAGGGAGCGCTGATCTGTTCGATACGGCCAGCGTTCATGACAACGATGCGGTCCGAAAGGGCCAGCGCCTCGGACTGGGCATGGGTGACGAACACGAAGGTAATGCCCAAATGGCGCTGCAGCAGCTTAAGCTCGTTCTGAATGCTCTTGCGCAAGTTGGCATCGAGCGCACCCAACGGTTCGTCGAGAAGCAGGATATCCGGCTCGACCACAAGGGCGCGGGCGAGCGCGATGCGTTGCTTTTGCCCGCCCGACAATCGCTCCGGCTTGAGATCGCCGACGTCGGTCAGGCCAAGTTTTTCGAGAATGCGTTCAACCATGGCGTCGCGCGTGGCGGCTGGTATCTTCTTGACGTCGAGGCCGAAGCGAATATTTGCGCGCACGGTCATGTGCGGAAACAGCGCGTAATTCTGAAAGATCATCGCCGTCGGCCGGCGCTCCGGCGGCACATCGTTGATCCGGTTGCCGCGAATGAAAATGTCGCCCGACGAGATCGTCTCAAATCCCGCGATCATTCGGAGTGTGGTCGTCTTGCCGCAGCCGGATGGTCCCAGAAACGCGATGAACTCGCCTTTCGAAACCTCGAGATTGAAGTCGATAACCGCGGGCGTACCATTATCATAGACTTTCCCGACACCGGCGAGTTGCAGATCGATGGTCACGCGTCAGTTCCAGACATTGCTGTAATCATTGGCTCATTGTCCCGCGCCCGAAGGCGCGGGAGTACTCGCTTGTAAGAAGCGGAAGGTTCGAAACCTGCCATCAATCAGGCGCTGAGGAATTCGTCCCACTTCTTCATCAGGTAGTCGTATTCGTCCGGCCACTGATGCCAATAGGCGACGGTGGAGGCGCGCTGCTCGAGCGAGCCGCCATCTCGCAGATCGCCCTCCTTGATGCCGCGCTCCGGCGCTCCCTTCCAGGGCTTGCCCTCGTACCAGAAGGCGTATTTGTCGGGCGCCATGACTTTCTTGATGTCGGTCGAGGGCGAATAGTAGCCCTGTTCCGACACCACGGCCGCCGGCGGACCGGAAAGCCAATAGTCGGCATAAGCGATCACGGCTTCCTTGTTCGGCGTGCCGGTGATCGGAGATATGCCAATCGACCAGGCACGGTAACCCTCCTTGGGAACCGCGTAGGTGCATTGTTTGCCCTGAGCCTTCACGGCCATGACGGCCGGTTGCCAGGCGTCAGCCAGGATCATTTCGCCTGATGCGAGCAGGTTGACGAGTTCACCGAAGTCGCCCCATAGCGCACGGAACTGGCCATTCTTCTTCTTGGAGATGAGGAATTTGGAAGCCTCGTCGATCGACTTTTTGTCCGGATTGCCGGGATTGGGGACCTGCAGCAGGCCCAACGAATTCATCGCCAGCACGGCCTGGCCGAATGCGATGAGCGGATCGACGTTCAGGCCCGTCTTGCCCCTGAACTTGTCGTCGAAAATGGCCGTCCAGGTACTGGCTTCTTCTTTCGAAACGAGATCCGGCCGATAGCCAATCAAGTCGTAATTATAAACCGTCGGCACCATCCAGAGTGCGGTCTGCTTGTCATCCGTCCAGATTTGACCCGCGATCTGCTGCCCCTTGCCCCATTTCGGGTTCGGCTTGGTGAAGGTGTCGCGAATATTGGCCCAGCTCTTGAGTGCCGAGACCGGAATCAACTCGATCTTGTTGGTCGCGATGACTGCCGGCAAGCGTTCTCCGATCGTTTCCCAGCAATCGTAGGCGGTCGAACCCGACAGCAGTTCGGTCTGCACGTCAGGGAAGATTGCGCCCTTGCCGGAGACGGCCTTGACGCCAGACTTGGCTTTGAAGTCAGCGAGGATGCGTTCCTGGACCGTGACGGAAAGACCTACCGTGCGCAATTCCTCCTTGGCGAGATCCGCGGCGAAGGCCTGCTGGGCTCCGAAAGGAGCTCCAAACGAAGTAAGGGCGAGGCCGCCTGCTGCCGTTCCCTTCATGAAATTTCTGCGCGATACTTGATAACTAGACATTTGAACTACTCCTCTGTTGTCACTGCGTCACGTGTTCACCTGGAAAGTGCAATCGCTTCAGTACCGTCCCACCAACAATCCGCCGTCCACCACCACCACCTGCCCTGTCATGTATCGAGCAGCGTTGGATGCAAGAAACAGAATAACGTCGGCGATCTCTTCAGGCTCGCCGATCCGGCCCATCGGAATGAACTCGCCTGCCTTCTCGGCGCCGACGGGCCCCAACGAATGCTCCTCGGACAGCAGTTGCGCCGTGCGGATGTATCCAGGCGCAACGCCATTGACCCGCACGCCGTCTCTGGCGAGTTCAACCGCCAGCCCCCGCACCAGTCCGACGACGCCGGCCTTGGCGGATGAATAGTGCACGTGTTCATCCCACCCGTAGGCGACGCCCATAATCGACGACAGACAGACGACGGATCCCTTCCGGCGTCTTCTCATGCCGGCAAGGGCCGGCCTGACCACACGAAAGATGCCCTTCAAGTCTATGTCGAAGGTGTGGTCCCACTTGTCGTCGGTGAGCGCGGCGAGCGGCGTCTTGTGCGCGATGCCCGCGTTCGCCACGATGGCGTCGATGCCGCCGTGCTTCTGTTCAACGGCCGCGACGAGCGCTTCCGCATCGGTCGTCGAACGCACATCGAGCTTATGAAACTCCGCCGTCCCGCCCGCGTCGGCGATCTCGGCGACGACAGAGCGACCTTCCTTTTCAAGAATATCGGTCACGATGGCTTTATAGCCAGCGTTGGCGAAAGCCTTGGCCGTTGCACGACCGATGCCGATGCCGGCGCCTGTAATGAGGACTGTCTCGCTCACAGCATAACGTCTCCGGAATTGGGCCCGATTGTCTGCCCGACGAACAGGCTTGCCTGATCCGAACACAGAAAGGCGATCGCCGCCGCGACCTCTTCTGGCTCGCCAAATCGTCCAAGCGGAAGTTCCGCCGCCTTGGCCTTGCGCCACTCGGGCGAGAGCCCTCGAACCAGCGGTGTATTGATGGGACCGGGCGCGACCGCATTGACCCGAACGCCCTGAGCGCTCACTTCGCGCGCGAGCGATTTGGTGAGGCCAATAATGGCGGCCTTGGCGGCGCTATAGTGAACGAGCTCGACGCCGCCGATCTGCCCAAGTTGCGAAGCCGTGTAAACGATCACGCCGGCGTTGCGGGCGAGCATGGCCGGCAGCACGGCGCGGGTCATCAAGAAAGCGCCGCGGACATGCACGGCGAACATCCGGTCGAAATCCTTAGGCGTCAGTTCCGTGAACCGGGCCTGATGCACATGGCCGGCATTGCTGATCAAGTGAGTGGGATCGCCAAAAGCGGTTCGACAAGCCGCTACAATCGCCGAGACGTCGTCTTCAAGGGAGACATCGCCGCCTATGGCGATAGCCTCCCCGCCATCGCTCCGGATTTGCGCAGCGACGCTTTCGGCCTGATCAAGAACAATGTCGTTCACCGTCACTCGATAGCCGTCGCCAGCCAACCGCATCGCGACGGCGCGGCCGATGCCGGAGCCCGATCCCGTGACGATCGCCGTTTTCATCCGATCGCCTCTTGAATTGCCACGCGTTTCGCCCGCCGCACGCTGAGTGTCATGAGAATTGCGTAAACGGCGAGCAGCGAGAATGAAAACAGGGTAGTGAGCACGCCAAATGCGAACACGTTCGGATGGATCTCGACCGAGAACGTCGAGTAAATCGCAAGGGGCAGCGTTTGCTCGCGGCCGGAAGAGAGCAGCGTTCGCGAGAACTCGTCATAAGACAATGTGAACGCGAACAGCATCGCCGAGAGAACGCCGGGAAATATCAGCGGAAAGGTTACTTTGCGGAACGTTGTGATCGGCGAGACGCCGAGCGACCAGGACGCCTCCTCGACGGAGGCGTCGAACCGGTTGAAGATCGCCAGCATGACGAGAAATGCAAACGGCAGCGTATAGACGACATGCGTTGCAAAAGCCGTGCTCCACCAATGCCGCTCGATCCCGGTGGTCGTCGCGACAAGCCCGGAACCCAGGCCGACGAGAATCCCGGGAACGATCATGCCGAGCACAATCAAGTAGAAGCTTACGGTTTTTCCCGGAAAATTCTTCCTGAATGCCTGCGCGGCCATGACGCCAAGAACCGTGGAGGTAATCATGGTCATGCCCGCGAGCGCGAGCGAGCGGAACAGCGATACCCCAATGGGAAGCGGGGCGACACGAGAGGGCGGAGTCAGGCCGAAAATGTCCCGGTACCAGAACGTCGACCACTGGGTGATCGGAAACTGCGGGCCGCCTTCCGGTCCCTGCTGGAACGAAAGTATGCCGAGCACGATGAACGGCCCATAGAGAAACAGCAGGAATAATCCCACGTAGACGGCCAGCACAGGCTTGAGGATGCGCGACTCCATCGCTCCTAAAGCTCCTTCTTCAGATCGACGATGCGTAGAAGCCCCGCGATGACAACACCCATGATCACCGTGAGGATGACGCCGACGACCGACGCGAGCGCCCATTTCAGCGAACCGACCTGCGTCACGACGATATTGCCGAGCAGGTTCACCTTGCGGCCTGACAATGCGGCGCTGGTGGCAAATTCCCCGAGCACCATCACGCTTACGAACATTGCGCCAACGACGACGCCGGGCAGGCTCAACGGAAAGATGATCTTGCGTAAAATCCGCCAGAAGCTTGCGCCCAGATCCCGCGCGGCCTCAATGATACTAGGATCGATGCGTCCCAGCATGAACGCTATGGGACCGACCATGAACACCACATAGATCTGGGTCATGCCGATCACGACTGAAAGTTCGGTGAACAGCAGGGCCTCGATCGGCTGGTGAATGATCCCGAGCTTCATCAGAATGATGTTGATGGCGCCCTCTTTTCCAGCATCGGCCGCCACGCGATCACGCGTATCAAGAACGACGTCCAAAAGGGGATGACGCACAAAACCAAAAGCGCTGTCTGCAAGGTCTTGTTTCTGACAAACAGTCCCACAAACAAGGCGGTCGGATAGCCAAGGACGAAAGTGGAGATCAGAACGATCAGCCAGATCCGTATCGTGGTCCATAACGAATTGAGATAGGTGTCGGAACCGAAAAACGTCTGCCAGCTATCGAGAGTCAGCTTCGGTTCTATCTTGAAGGTCGACTGCGTCCAGAACGAGACATAGACGATCATCGCCAAGGGAAGGACCAGGAACAAAGCCATCCAGATCACAGATGGCGCGATCAGCAGATAGGAGCGGAACGCGCCGCTTCTGCCTTGGTCGGGCTCGTCCGGTCTACTGGCGACAGCTTCGATAGAACTCATGCCCACCACTCATCCAAAAACTATGCCATCCTCTGGGGTCCAGGTCAGATCGTAGGCCTCACCCTCGGAGAAGGTGGACGGCGGGCCGTTGCTGAGATGGTGCTCGACTTCCACGACTTTGCCGTCGTTCGTTTCGAAGAAATGCATGATCGCCGCGCCGAGGTACTCGCTGGCGACATAGTTCACGCTGATTGCCGGCGCCTGCGAGACCGAACCCGCCTGCTTGCGCGACCAACCGGTCGTAGCGCACGGCATAGGCAGACTTCGCACTCGCCATGCGAACGCCGAAGGCGAACCGCCCGTAGGCGCTCGCAAAAACGGCTCCGTCGAGGGCGCCATCAAACACATTGTAGCGGTTCAGAAAGCGGGCGACATTTGGAGTGGCCGGGCGATTGTACACTTCGTCGGGCTTGCCAAATTGCCCGATGCGGCCCTGGTCCAGAACGATCACGCGATCGCCCATCGCCAAGGCCTCCGTTTCGCTTCCTGTCACATGCAGGAACGGAATACCAAGCTGCTCACGGATGTGCCGAAGCTCCGCGCGCATGCGTAATCGCAGATTGGCGTCAAGCGCGCCCAACGGTTCGTCGAGAAGACCAGTTTCGGCCGCATGACCAAGGTGCGGGCCAGCGCGACACGCTGCTTCTGGCCACCCGATATCTGAGCGACGCCGCGCTCTTCGAGGCCCGTCAGCCCCACCATGGCAATCGCCTGCAGTACGCGAGACCGCACTTCGTCTTCTGGCAGCCGCTTGGCCCCGTTTCGAAGGCCAAATGCGACGTTGTCCTTCACCGAAAGATGAGGAAACAGCGCGAAGTTCTGAAACACGAACCCGATGCCGCGCTCAAAAATGTTGGCGCGGGTGATTTCCCGGCCGGACAGGAATATCTTTCCGGCGTCCGGGATTTCGAATCCGGCGATGGAACGCAGCAAAGTGGTCTTGCCAGATCCGCTCGGTCCCAAAAGCGCAACATACTCACCACGCTCGACGGCGAATGTGACGTCGCCCAGGGCCACGTGACCACCGAACCTCTTCGTCAGACCTTCCAATCTCAAGACGGGTTCTGCGGACAAGATCGACGTGCCCTTCTTGGTTCGCGCGGTGTCAGTCCGCGCCGACGACGAATGAGTTGTGTCGGCCTGGTTTTGAGCGGTGCGGACCAAGGAAAGCAAAAATGCTTAATGTATGCAACTAATTTCGTATCGAGGGCCTCTGAAGATTTCGACCTTCATAAAACTGCCCATTTACGCACCAATCCTCTGGCGCGAAAACGATCAAGCTTCAAAATAATGACTATTGAATGCAATGTACGTTAATCGGAGATCGCGCAGTGTGAGGTAAGGCACGCCGACCTGCGCCTCGCCGATGACCGCGACGATCTTCAACCTCGCCAGGTTCTTTTCTGCCAAAGCGTCAGATGATTGCCCAGGTAAATCGCCGCTGCATCGATCGCGCGCGCTGCAATCAATTCGAACAGCATGAGGTATTCGCTAACCGCAATTTCATCCTCGGGCAGTCCCAGCCTGGTCAGCGCCCGGGATGCCGCCGCAAGCGGCATCTGATTATGACGAATGAGTTCAACGAGATGTTGGTTCGGTGCGCGAAAGATGCAGAATTCCATGAGATCTCGCTCAAGCTGCATCCAGTCTGCCGCGCCCTGCCTAACAGGGTCACGGGTACGCTCACGTTCCAGCAATTGAGCGATCTTCTCGAGGTCGATGCGATCGCCCGCCAAGCGAAGTGCTTCGGGCTCCAGCAGTCGTCGAACCTGAAAACGCTCCCGAACCGACTCCGCCGTCAGGGGACCTGCAATCCAGTGAGAACTCGAGGTCTTGGCGATTATACCGCGCTCATGCAATCGGCCGAGCACGTCGCGGACGACAGTTCGGCTAACTCCATAGTAGTCGCCGAGCTCAGACTCGATAATGCGAAATTCGCCAAAAATCAGACAGGCGGCGACAGCGGATTCCACCTGTTCGTAGACGACCTCCCAAAGACCTCGATTCTGGAGCGCGGCATCGATTTCGTTGGGGATGCGCAGACCGAGCTTGCCGATGTCGCCTCGAACTGGCACGACCGACGTTCCGGCACGACCGACCAAATAGCCGCGCCCGTCGAAACGGCGGATCAGCTTTTCCTCCTCGAGGATTTGCAACGCCGCCTGCACCGGCGCCCGGCTCGTTTTCATGAGGCTGGCGATCGGGCCTTCCAGCAGAACGAGGCCCGCTTCCAATCGCCCCGAAACGATGTTGGACCTCAATGCGTCGGCGACAAGCTCGTATCGCTTGATACTCTTCCTCATCGCAATTTACCGTTTACGCCGGAGACGAAGCGGGTCCAGGCACGAGCTGCATAATTGTGCTCGTCCATCACAGTGTTCCAAAGCGCAATACGACGCGCACGCTCCAGATAGCTTCCGCCCGAACGTCGTGCGCCTCGCCGCACGATGATCGTCTCGCCATCGACACCGAAGAGATCCTGGCTCGCCTCCTGGCCATCATACCAGTAGCTCCACTCCGCTGCGCTCAGGTGGTCCGTGACCGCTGAGTGCGCTGACATGTAATAGCCTCGCCGAGCCATCACCGCTCCAGCCCAGCCGGAAAGCCACCAATCCATGTATTCGCAAGCCATGCGAAGCATTGGTCCCGAGACGTGGCGCGCTATGCTCAGTCCTCCATGCCAGGCACGATAGCCCTCGGTCGGAACGGCTTCCTTCACGACGGCGGCCGCGCTTCCTAACTCGCTGTAGGCCGGCGACCACATGCTTTGGATCACCACCTCGCCATCCCGGAACAATTTGGCGGCTTGCTCGCCGGTGCGCCAGCAGCGACGAACGAAACCTTGCTTACGTTTGTCTTTCAAGAATTTGAAGAGGGCGCCGATCTCCGCCGGGCTCATGTTGCCAATGTTTTCGAACCGCAAGGCTCCCATGGCTTCTGCCGCCAGCGCCGCATCAAAAAGGCCGATCGCCGGCTCGTCAACAAGCGCAAGCTTTCCCTGCGCCCGCGGGTCGAACAACATAGCCCAGCTCTCGCGCTCATTGCCGTCGGTATTGAAAACCCGCGTGTCATAACCGAAAGAATTGAAATTGTGCACGGTCGGCAACATCGCGATATAACGCGTCTCCTCCGGACCGAGCGAATGATCGGGCTGCACATAGAGCTTGTGCATCGGGGCGTCGCCAAAGCCTCTGCTGGCGTATTTGCCGACACCGCCCGACTTCGTCAGCGCGCTGACATTGCTCCAATTGCTTAACCAAGTGGTGTCGATCGGCTGCAGAGCGCCCCAGAACCAGACGATCGCCAGGTTGTGAAAGCACTGATCATAGACGTCGTAGGCCTCCGGATTGAGCGCCGCCTTGCGCTGGCAATTCGGAAAGTCGAGCACCTCGAATTCGATATTGAACCCAAGGTCACTGATCGCTTTGCGTCGAACGGTCTCCAGCAAGGAAATGTCGGTGCCTAAGACACGCAAAGTACGTTGACGATGAATGGCTGGGGAAGGCTGTTTTCGACTATTGCGGGCCATAACTCAGGTATTTTCCTCCAGAGTTCACAAAGCTAGCGCGGTGATCCTTTGAAACTCGGCGAGCTCGAATGGATCAGTCAATCCTTACCAACCGGCCTCGACCACGGCGATAAGGACTTCCAGGCGTCTGAAGGTCGATGGAAACATTATCTACGACCGATCAGAGCTCGACGGTCCCCAAATACCTCTTGAGCTTATGCCGTGCACATCGACGGCGCGCAACCGCTCGATTTTTTGGACTGATCCGGTTTGTCGAAGTGGCTGCTGCCGTTCTCCCCGAGAACGCCGCAACGAAATCGCAACGAATTGGGTGAAACGACCGAGAACAAAACGTGGCGAAAACGCCTGCCACGCCAAGAAAGATCAACAACTTAGAAGATCTTCACTGCGTTCGGGACGCATGGGTCGGGTGGCTGAACTCGTCTGGCTCGATTTAAGATCTACGACGCCGAACTCAAACCAAATAGAAAATCGAACTTCCGTTAAGCTGAAATGCAATTCGCAAGCTTATGCGGCTTGATTGTTAATCGGCTTGGGGTCCCGACGCCGATCGGCGAGCCAAGCTATTGATCTGCCTGCCGATGGTGGGGTCACGCTTGGACGCCTAATCACAGCTTGGCTTCGGATACGTCCATGGCGCCGAACTTGCTCTTCCAGTTGTAGAAGGTCGCCTCGCTGATCCCGTGCTTGCGGCACAGGTCGGCAGTCTTCGCGCCCAGCTCGTGCTCCTTCAAAACCCCAATGATCTGCTCTTCCGTAAACCGCTTCCGCTTCATCGTCTGGTGCTTCCCTAAAGGGCCAGACTCCAGTTCAACATGGATTAAACCGCGGGGGCAACGTCAGGATGGATCGACAAGAGGCGCGCATTGATGCAACTCTTTAACGCCAGCAAGAGCGTCGATCTCACGGATGGCGACCTGATGAAGCATCCTTCAATTTCGCTCCGTTCAGCCGATCCGGAGGGAGCAAACAAGATCATTGGCACACTCAAGTGGATGGAGAAGCAGTTAGAGCGCCCCGCATAATTTCTCCAGTCCGTTTCTGCCCTACCGGTTTGTGCACCAAATCTTGTGGAGCCATGCTTGCACAATGCGACCGCTCAATGGTCTGTTCGCAGGCATTGCCTGCGTGCTCGCTAGGCTGCAAGTGTCCCAAGAACATCGGCCCGCTCAAGCGTCGATCTAAGTGCTTCGTCGGAAACGTATGTGTAGATTTCCGTTGTTGCAATGCTCGAATGGCTCCAGCGCCCGGCGCCGAATAGCAGCCGGAAGATTGCGCGAAACCATAACTCGTGCGCGGGCGCGAATATACGTCACTCTTTCAACAATTCGTTCGATTAGACCCAAACATATCAGGACGCTGTTAAGCGTGGCTATGGAGAGGTACATAACTTCAATGTACGAACCGGCTCTTGCCCCTATGTATTTTGGAGCTGGTCCGGGTAAAACGTTGGCCTGATATAATTCTTGAAGCCAAGCGCAGAACGACGTCTTCGGTTCTACTTCAAATACAAACTCAACGACCACAATGTCCTGACCGAGCCCAGCTTGCAATGGCTCGATAGAATTCTGCATCGCGACAAGCTCAATATGTTCCGCATCCTTTACTCGCGGTGATAACTCGCAAGCATCTTAAGATTCGTTGTCCAAACATCCTCCTTCGCTTTGAGCTCCAGAAGCTCCTCTGCGGACCAGAGAAAATAGCCAACAAGCCATTCGTACCGTTCCCGGTCGTCCCCCTTGAGGTCCTGATAATCTCCCCGAGAGAGTTCCGGGTATTGGACGGCGAGCCTGAGATACTCGCGGAAGGTCGCTTTGGCAGTCGTCTCCCGCTGATTCGCTCGATTGAGTGCGAGTTGTCGCCAGGCTACTAGAACAGCAAGCAATGCGACGGCAGGCGTCAACCCCGGAGATATTTGCGCCCAATCTTTTGCGTGTTCAAACATCGCCTCTGCCCTTTCTGTTAACCTGACACGGACCTGCGCCTGCCTAGTCCTACTCTTCCGCTTCCGAGTCGAACAGCGGCAGTTGATCTGGTAGCGGAGCTGAAATTCGGCTCCGGCTTGCTGGTGTGAAGCCGAACTCTGACTGTGCTGGTCCCTTGTATCCGAGCATGCGTTGATTCCACGCCACACAAGCGAGACGGTCGGCAACCTTGCGCGCTTCTGCGGCCTGCTCCGCCGAATGCCGGATCGAACTGCCGTAAATAGTCTCGCGCGACTTCGTGCCCATCCACCGACCATGCGCCAGCGTGGCTTCGATCGGCAAGCCGCTACGGATTGGGCTCAGAAGTGACCGAACCGCTGCCGATCGTGGATGTTGATAAGTCCGCCGAAATAGAAGCGCTAATGCCGCATTGAAGGCTCGGCATAAGCGCGATGAAAGGGAACGATCAGGGGAACATCGTCGTTGGTTCATATGCAAACAAAGGAAAATCTCATGAAAATCACAACGGCAGTTTTAGCCTCGATTCTCGCAATGAGCTCATCCATGGCCCTCGCACAAGCGGGCGGCGGGGCCGCGGGAGGCGGCGGTACGGGAGGCGCAGCGGCCACCGGTGCGGCGGGCTCCGCAAGTAGCGCTGGTTCAGTTAGTACGGGTAGCACCGGAAGCGGAACGAGCGGCACTACAGGCACGAACAGTGGTACCGCCGCCGGAACGAGTCCTACCGTAACTACCCCGGGTGGAATGCCGTCGTCGACGCCGGCACCTGGATCGACAATAAGCAAGTAGCCGGTCTGCGATGGACGGCTAACAGGGGAGCCCCGTCAGCAAGCGGGGCTGTTCCTTTTGCGGCGCTGATGTGTTCCGAAATCCAGTGTATTCGGAACAGACACTTTTGGAGAGACCGAACAGCGACGTCATTGGGTTTCTAAGCCCTCTTTTTTGAAGGGTTTTCGGAACAGGCTATGTCTCCTGAGGAGTTTTCCCTTTCCTGGACTGCCGGCAGTCTTTGCGCTTTTGGCCGGACCAGCAACGGCAGGGTGATCGCGCAGGAAATCGATGAACGCTCGGAGCGGCAGAGGAAGCTGGTGACGACTGGGGTAGTAGATGTGCCAGCCCGACCAGGGATACGCGTAATCCTGCAGCAACGGCACCAATCGGCCCTGATCGATCCGCCGTTTCGCCGCGGCTTCGATGCCGAGCCCGATGCAGGCCCCCTCGACGACCGCGCGCACCAAGAGCGGGATGCTGCTAGTGACCAGCGACCCTCCCGCGTCGAACTCGACCGCCTGACCGTCGATCATGAATCGCCAAGGGAATATCGCACCGTTCAACATCCGCCAGCGGACGCAATTGTGGGCGCGCAAATCAGCCGGCGTGTGCGGTGTGCCATGGCGTTTCAGATAAGACGGGCTGGCCAGCGCCACCCAACGCGAGTCGGGCGTAAGCCGCGCTGCGATCATGTCCTTGGCGATCAGGGAGCCAGCGCCAATTCCGGCGTCGAAGCCTCCACCCACAACATCGATCGATCCATCAATGATCGTGATATCGAGCTTTATGTCGGGGTATTCGGCCATGAAATCGCTCGCTATCGGCAAGACCAGCGCGTCTGCGGCTAGCCCGTTCGCAGCCAGACGCAGGATGCCGGCCGGGCGGTCGCGGAAGACATTAACAGCCTCGATCGCACCTTGAAGCTGGTCGAGCGCCGGTCGCACTTGGGCGAGGAGAGCGCCGCCTGCTTCGGTGAGCGTTACCGAGCGGGTCGTGCAATTCAGCAACCGAACTCCCAACCTGTCTTCAAGACCACGCAGAGATTGGCTCACCGACGGAGTTGAAAGGCCCAAATGACGGGCCGCGGCGGCGAAACTGCCGTGCTCGACGATCGCAACAAATACAGTCAGGCCCGGGAGATTCAGACTGCGCATTGTTAGGCGTATCCTAATGGCCAATTAGGATAATAAGGTATTCCTGAGCAAAACAGCCAGCCGTATTTTGCAGCCCAACGAAGCATTCCGCCGACAACCTCAATCGTTGGGAGAAGAGAGATGAGCAACTTGTTGCAAATTGCCGCCAAGCCTTCGTCGCTAGCCGCATCGCCAAGACCGAACGCCGTCAATGGATCTGGCCCGACGGCCATGAGTGCCTCGATTACAGAACTGGCCCAGAAGGTCTCGTATCAGGCCAGTGAGGTTCCTGCGATGTATGGCCGCGTGGACTTTTCAGTGACACCGGAAAGGTTCACGACGGATCCCGGCGAACACACGCAACTCGATCCAGCGTTCTCGGAGAGACGACCAGTTCTGCTCGCCAACAAAGAGAGAGTGGCTGTCGCCAGAATTTTTACGATGCACGGCGATCCTGTCGCCGACGCCTATGCGGCCCTCATGCCGAAGTATGGCTTTCATCGCCTTGCAGCGATGCTGGGCGAGGCGTGCGATCGAGGGCTGTCCGAGATTGCGGACGCGCCGGCCGAGCTCGCGTGCTTTGTCCGCGCGATGGAGGCCTTCCCGGCGTGGCTCGACGCAAAACTGATCGACCAGGGAGCGCGGCTTGAGCGCAATCAATACGCCCACATGGTTCCCTTCGTCATTCGGGGAGGCTTCATCGGAACCTTCATGAACAAGTACTCCGCGTTGCCGATGGCCCTCACGGGAGCGTTGTCGAACAAGACGGCGGCGCGGCGGGTGAAGGAGACGGCGACTTTTTTCACGACGACGGTTCTGCCGGGAGCGCTTGAACGATACGGTGCGGGGTTTAAGGCCGCAGCGATGGTCCGGCTGATGCATTCGATGGTACGGTTCAACGTCCTCGGCCGCCCCGATCAATGGGACACCAGAATCTACGGCATCCCAATTCCCCAGGTGGACCAGATGCCGGTCGCGCTCATGCCTGCTTTCTCGCTTGCCAGGGAAGCGCTTCGGGAGGGCCGCACGACATTCACCTCGGGCGAGCGCGCGCGTGTCGAATTGGCTCGCTACCGCGGTTTCCTGTTGGGCCTGCCCGAGGAACTGCTCCCGGTTGCACCCCAGGACATTGTCGATGTTCTGCTGACCCGGCACGCCACCCTCCGGCAGCGCTTCGACGAGACCTGCAGCGCACTGGTTCGCGCGACGATGACGGCCGATCTCGCGCCCGATCACTCGTTCCGCAGTCGCGTCTACGCGTGGCTCGAGCGGGGCTTCTCGAAGCTGTTCTTTGTCAAAAACTCCATGCGCGGTGACCGACATGCGGCCGCGCAAGTCGGCGTGCGGCTCAGCGTGATCGACTACCTCAGCGCCGGCATGGCGGGCATCCTGATCACCTTGCGCATGTCAGCCTATGCCATAGCTTCACATATTCCGGGGCTTCGAGACGCGGCGGATCGTTCGCTGGTGCGTAAACTGCGCAAGCAGCTAGCCCGCTATGGGCACGCTGAGTTCACAACGGACGCGGCGACGTATCGTCCTATGCACGCTTGATGCCTCTGCAGCGAGTTCGTTCAGCCACTTCAAATCGATAAGCGGCGCTAGACTCCAGGACATGTCGGTGCCGCTTCACAATCCGCAACTACGGCCAACCGACCCTTCTGCGCCGGCAACCCATCCGCCCGGCGAGGTTCTGCGCCTTGGAGACAGCTATGAACACCCAAGAGAACAATACTCGCGCCGTCAAAGCCCTGGCCGAATTGATTGAGCCCATCGGGCTATCCCTCGAGGATATCGATGGCAGCGTCAATATATTGGGATTCGATCCGATCTTCTCGAGCGCCGTGCGGCTGGGTGAAGCTTTCTCGATCGCTGCAATGGCTGCGGCGGTGGGCGCCGCCACCATATGGCGGGAAAGAACCGGCGCCGGCCAAAGTCTCAGTATCGACGTCCGGCGGGCTGCCCACGGTATCAATCCGGAATTCACCTTCCACCCGACGGTCAACGGGCATCCCTATCCAAATCCGATCGGAAGCTCTCACCCCTTCACGATCTATCCCTATCAAACAAAAGACGGACGCTGGGTGTATCCCTCGGGCGTCTATCCGCATCAGCATGTGGCCTGGAGCAATTTCTTCAATTGCGGCATCAGCCATTCGAGCGTCGCGGCTGCGATCGCCAAATGGAACGCGGATGAACTGGAGGAGGCCTCAAACGCGAAAGGCCACACACTCTGCATCGCGCGCTCGCCAGAGGAGTGGCTCGCCCACCCTCAGGGAGTCTATCTGTCGCAGGAGCCTGTGATCGCGGTCAGGAAGATCGGCGAGAGCGAACCAGAACCGTTCCGGTCCGCGGACCAGCCGCTCGGGAACACAAGGGTGTTGAGCCTCACCCACGCGGTCGCCGGGCCGGTCGTCGGTCGCACGCTCGCCGAACAGGGCGCAGAGGTGCTCTCCGTCAATCACTACGACGACTTCGAGCACGACTGGGTCTACGACGATGCCAATGTCGGGCACCGGTCGACGTTTCTTGACCTCGACGATGAGCGCGATAACCAGATATGCAGGGATTTAGCGAGCGTCGCCGACGTTGTCGTCGACAATTTCCGCGGTCGAAAGCTTGCCCGCTTCGGCTTATCGCCGGAAGAGTTGGCCAAGCGCCGCCCTGGGATCATTGTTGTGAGCGTTCGCTGCTATGGCTGGGGCGGTCCGTGGTTCAACCGCGGCGGCTTCGACATGTTAGGATCCGCCGCTTCGGGCTTGGCGATGCTCGAAGGCGCGAAGGGCGTGCCTTCGATGCCGCCGACCGGTCTGATCAACGACTACATCACCGGGTACATGGGGGCCGCGGGAGCTACGGCAGCTTTGCTGAAGCGCGCCAGGGAAGGTGGAAGCTACCATGTCACGGTGAGCCTGACGCGTTGCGCGATGTGGTACCAAAGCCTGGGCCTGGTGCCAGAGACCGAGCGCACTTTCGCGAGGAATCACATTCAGGACATCTGGACCCTGTCGCAATCGGACCTCGCGAAAGCCAAACGGGACCTCGAGTTGCGGCTGTTCGAGCCGGCGTTTCTTATCCGCGACACGCCCCTCGGCAAGGTCAGGCGCCTCGCGCCGGCCGTCATCTATTCGAGGACGCCTGCCCGCTGGGACGATCCCATCGTAGTGCCTCGGGGCTCATCTACGCCTGAGTGGCGGACGAGTGCTCCAGGTCGTGCAAGAATGCCTTCTTTTCCGGAGTCAGGCCAGGCTTGACCCCCATGATCGTCGACATTTAAGCACGTAGCGCGACCACGTTGCTTCGCTCGCACGCAATCGCATCGATCGTGTCTGACCACCACTGCATCATCTTGCGACGTTCGGGCAAGTGCTGCGCACTATTATAGGCTGCCCGGATCTTGTTGCGTTCGACGTGCGCAAGTTGCAATTCGATCCAATCAGAACGGAACAAATTTGATTTGTTCAGTATCGTCGAGGCAACAGCACGAAAACCATGTGTGGTCGCGCGACCGTGGTACCCCATGCGGTAGAGCGCATATAGCATTGTGTTTTCTGACATCATCCCATTCTTGCCGGGCGATGGGAAAATTAACAGGCTGTTGCCGGACAAAGCGCGCAGTTTGTGCAGTACTTCAAGGGCCTGCCGAGACAACGGAACCAAGTGCTCGCGGCGCATCTTCATGCGCTCTGGTGGTACCCGCCATATTGGGGATGGTCCGTCGAAATCTTCAATCTCGCTCCACTTTCCGGCGCGCAGTTCGCCTGTGCGAAGGAAGGTATGCACCACAAGATTTAGCGCGAGGCGCGTCTGCGGTTCACCCTCATAGATTTCAAGCGAGTGCAGGAATCCAGGCATATCCTGGCGGGGCATTGCCTTGTGCCGCTGTGACATACCCGTAGCCTTGAGTGCACCCCTCAAATCGGCAGAAGGATCACGCTTACAACGGCTCGTTGCGATGCCAAAGCGAAAGACCATGCTGACGTATTGCTTCAGCCGCCGTGCCGTATCATGGACACCGCGCGCTTCGACCTTGCGCAGCATGTCGAGGAGTTCGGGAGGTTCCAGTTCGGCGATCGGCCGGCGCCCGATCGACGGAAACACGTCCGCCTCGAGCCGGTTCATAACCCGTTTGATGTAAGCGTCGACGCGGGCGCCTTTCCAATGCTCGAACCAATCTCGCGCCACGGCTTCGAATGTATTGGCCGCGCCTTCCTTCGCCGCACGCCGCTGCTCGCGCTTGACCTGTGATGGATCTCGTCCGGTAGCTAAAACGCGTTTAGCCGCATCCCGTGCGCTGCGAGCGTCGCTCAGTCCGATCGAAGGATATGTGCCTAGCGCTAGTGTGCGCTGAGTTCCATGCCAGCGGTAGGCAACTCGCCAGTACTTCGACCCGTCCGGGTTCACCAGGAGGTGCAACCCCCCGCCAGCCGAACGTTTGTAAGGTACGTCTTCGGCCCGTGCGGTTCTGCATGCGATGTCACTGGTGAGTGGTTTCCGCGCCTTACCTGTGACTCGGGGCATAGTGTTGGTATCTCCGCGAGGTGAGCCGGCAGATACCAACCAATGTACCAACAAAAGGCGTGGATGTCAGGGCTAATTCACGAACGACAGAGGACGGTGACGGATAAAGAAACCGCTACATCGCAGGCCTAACTTGGCTACTCTTTGGACTTTTGCGGATGATGGTGGACGGTGCCGGATGTCTGATATGGTAGCGGGAGAGGCTACCGCTTCTCCCCCCACCGCGCAAATCTGCGATATTTCCTCCGATCGTTCGCCTAAGGGCTCAGCAACTTGTCGAGTAGTAGGTTCAAATCGCGGATAGGATTTGAACCTATGACCTTCAGGTTATCAGCCTGATCGATGGAACTAGTTAGCGCTCAAGGGTTGCCTTTTGTCCTAAATGGGACTATATCCAAATTTGGACAAGGAGTAGGCCATGAACGAACGTAAGCGGAGCCCAGCTCAGACTGAAAACGGGCCGCTGCGGCTTGAAAATTCACGATTTGCGCCGGCTAACCGAAGGCGGCTCAGCCCCCCTGCTTTGCGGACCTTCCTGGCGATCGCTGATCTATGGGGATTGACGGAAGAGCAGCGTCTCTTGGTCCTCGGGTACCCTTCACGATCCACATATCACAACTGGTGCAAGCAGGCGCGCGAGCATGGTGCTTTCACCCTCGATGTGGACGTTCTTGCGCGTATCTCCGCGGTGCTTGGTATCCATCAAGCGCTTGGAATACTCTTTCCGAGCGAACGGCTCGGCGCTGAGTGGCTGCGGACGGCTCACAACGCCGTGGTCTTCGGCGGCCGACCGCCGCTCGACCTTGTCACCAGCGGATCACAAGATGGGTTGCTCTCGGTCCGCCGTTTTCTCGACGGCGCGCGAGGCGGCCTTTACATGCAGCCGAACACGATTGATGAGGCGTTCACACCTTACAGCGACACGGAAATCGTCTTCCGGTGACGGATACTTTCGCACCTGCGCCGCAGCCGACCAATCGCCTGATCCCCTCGCAATTTCCGCCTATCGGACTGTTCGATACGGTTGCGACGACAGCAGATCTTTCGGCGGTCATGGAACTCGTCGGGTGGACGAACGATCGGCTCGTGGCGGAGCGGATCGGTCGGTTACCGCAAAGCGAATGGGTACATGGCGTCCCCAACGCGAGCATTGTCATGGCTGCCTTTCTCCATGTCGCACCTGGAGGAATGAGATTCAATGGACCAGAGCTTGGGGCTTGGTACGCGGCTGACGATATTCGAACCGCGGCGGCCGAGGTCGGTCACCACCTGCGACGCGAAACGGTTGCTCGCAGCCTAGCCTCGATGAGCCGTACGTACAGGGCGTATGCTGCAACGCTGCTTGGGGACTATCTCGACATTAGAGGACAACAGGTGACGCGTTCCGATGTGTATGCCGGCGAACGCTATGACGCATCGCAGAAGCTTGGTGAGGAGGTTCGGTCGTCGGGTGGATCGGGATTAATCTATAACAGCCTCCGACGTCAAACTGGCGTCAACGTCGTCGCGCACCGGCCGCGCAACGTTACAGATATCGTACAGACAGACCACTATGAAATTACAGTTCTGGCAACATCGCGCACGATCGACGTTCGCAAACTGTCGAAATAAGGAGCTTCGTCCACTGCATTTGACGCGAGCGTATGTTGCCAATACGTCGACAGAGCCTTTTGGATTGTGCGGCGGATCGCCGTTCCGAATTCGAGGCCGGATAGAACGGAAATTACGATGACGAAACTATTGTTAGCTTCCCAGCGGACCGAAGCGCGCAAGTTTTCGCACGACGATGGACTTCGATCGGGTACGCTAGGATCGGAAGCCGTGCGACTGAAGGCGCCAGCTCTATCCCATTCTTGGGCTCTGATTTCCTTTGTTGTTGGCCATCGTAGTGCTGATGGTAATCGCGACTATCACCGCGCAATCGGCATTAAACGGCGTTACGATGAAAGAGACCGTCGCTCAAAAGTGCAAGGATGTCACCCGGCTCAAGGAACCAGACTTGACGCCTGCACCCAAATTGCGCAGCGCCACACCTCAACGCGGCTCACTTTGCGCCCGATATCCTGTGAACGGTGCGTGGCCTGCCGAGATGCGTATCGACATGCTGGCGGCATATCTAGATTTCAGAAGCGTGCGCGAATTAGTGCTCGCTGTTTCTCGCGGCGAAGCTCCGCCGCCCACGAGGTATCGCGGCGTGGGTCGAGCGAGGGAAGCTATTTGGGTCAAGGTTATTGTTGACGAACACGTTGCTCCCGGAATCAAGGTCAGGCAGAATCTAGCAAAAGTCGACTTGGCAGCGCTCGCATGAAACCATTGAGAACCGCTTTAAAATTGCCCCGATACTGCCGTCGCAAGCCGCTGAAGAATGGCCGCTGGGCTTACTTCTTTGAGCCGCCGACCTGGGCACGCATGCAAGGGTGTCAATTGGAAGCCGAGGCGCTCGGTCAGAACTATGATGCTGCAGTTAGCCGCGCCGAAAACGTCTTGCTGCCGGCATTTGATTCTTGGCGGACGCGTGGCCTGTCTGACCTTGCTCCTATCGGGGTCACGCGAGGTAGTTTTGATTGGTTGGTCCAAGGGTTCAAGCAGCAACAGAAATACAAAGATGTCGATGCCCACACAAAACGGACGTACAACAACGGCACCCAGCTGTTTGCCGATCACATCCTAAAGGACGGAAGCCGCGCGGGATCAAAGCAGGTCGGAGATTTCACGAAAGCTTTTGTGGACGCGGTCTACGCGAAGTTGCTCGTGGTCGAGAGCCTCGATGCTGAGGGCAACGTGGTGCGTCGCGAGCGGCGGCGCATGGCAATCGCGGCCATGGGTGCTTGCAGACGCGCCTGGTTTGTTATGCAGCGTGCAGAGGAAGCGATTGTTCCTGCCGATAACCCGTTTTCAAGAATGGGATTGAAGAAGCTGGCACCAGGTCAGAAGAAATCTGAAACGCCAACCGCGACTTGGGACGAGCTGATGGCATTCCGCACGTCGGCAGTCCAACTTGGCTATGCTTCAATTGCCACAGCGGCTCTGACCGCCTGGGAATGGCTGCAACGCGAAGAGCATTTGTTTGGTGCATTTGAAATTGCTCATTATCGTCCGAAGGCGCGACCAAACAGCGTCTGCGTCGTCCATCCGAAAACGGGCGAGGAAGCATGGTGGCCTCTCTTCGATGAAACGGGCAAGGAGCTGTTTCCGGAGCTGATGCCAGAACTGGACGCCATCAAGGAGCAGACGGTTGGCGGTCTCGTGTTTCGGCGCGACCATAGCCATCGCCGCGGCCGAGTCCCTCTCCCCTGGATGACGGCACGCGGGGGGCTCGACTATCTGCGCTCTACCGTAAAACGCATCATCCGCGCAGCCGAGCTTCGCGACGAATTGTCATTCACATCATTTCGGCATGGCGGCTTTACGGAAGGAGCCGACTCCGACCTCTCCGATGCCGAGCTGCGCGCAGCGGGACGCCACCGGTCAGCGCGGCAGTTGCCAACGTATGCGAAGCGGACCCGGAAGCAGCTCGTTTCCGGCGCCCAAAAGCGTCGCGCGGAGCGAACAAAACCAGCCGGTTTGTCGGAATAGCGGCCGATAGCTTGTCGGAATAGATGGTTGGTTAGACTGCTAAGCTATTGAAAAGCTTGGTGGGCGCACCAGGGCTCGAACCTGGGACCCGATGATTAAGAGTCATCTGCTCTACCAACTGAGCTATGCGCCCGGAACCGGCCCGGAAAGACCGTCCCAAGAGGGCGTCGTTTAGCAAAGCGATCCCCCGATGTCCAGCAAGCCGAAGGGTTATTCCCAGCCCATCGGCGGGGGGTGCAGAATCCGAAAAGCCGCCGGAATCCGGCGGCTTTTCCTGAACTTCGATCGATCGAATTCCGCAGGCCTAGAGCCGCTCGGAACTCCGGCCGCCGTGATCCCTGTCCGACCCGCCATCGCGGTCGTAGTCATGATCCCGGTCACCGCCGTCGCGATCCCGGTCGCCATCTTCATGATGCCGCCAGCCGCCATGGCCGAAATGCGTGAGGACCTTGAGGCGACGCTTCTGGCCGTCGTCGAGGGTCTTGTAGAGCGGATCGGACGCATCCGCGATGCGCTTCAGCGCGGCCGCCGTGGTCGCCATCCTGTCGGCGCGTTCGCGCAGGCGCGCCACCGGATCGTCCGGCTTCTGCGCATCGTTTGCATCATCCTTCTGCGCATTCATCCGCGCATTGGCGCGATCGATCCGCATCTTGGCGAAATCCCGCACCGCGGCCTCGACCGGCGGCCACAGCTTTTCCTGATCGGGTGTCAGCTTCAGGCCCGCCTTCACGGCGGCGATCCGCGCGTCGGCAAAGGCCGCCCTGTCCTCGGGGCTCATTCGCATGTGACGAAACCACTCGTGATGCTGGGCATAGGCCAGGCTCGACCCGGCGATGGCGATGGCCGCAACACCGGCGAGAAGGATTTTCTTCATGTAAACCTCCTTTGAAAGGTAGCCCGAGCATGAGCGCACGACCGCACGCAATCAACTTACAGTTTGGAAAGAGTGCCTTCTGTTACAAAGATGTAATTCTGTTGCCGTTTGTGTCCCTGCTCAGTCAAATGCGGAAAACATGTTTTTACGAAATAAGCGTTGAGCCGATTGAAAGCCTCTAGATCATGCCGAGCAGCCGCGGCAGCCACAGCGAAATCTCCGGAATGTAGGTGATCAGGCCGAGGAAAATCAGCATCGCGCACAGCCATGGCAATACCGCGACCGTAATTTCGCTGATGCCCATCTTGGCGATGCCGCTGGCGATATAAAGATTGAGGCCGACCGGCGGATGGCACAGTCCCACTTCGGTATTGACGATCATCAGCACGCCGAGATGAACCGGATTGACGCCGAGCTTGGTGGCGAGCGGATAGAGAATCGGCGCCATGATCAAAAGGATCGACGACGGATCCATCACGTTGCCGGCTGCGAGCAGGATCAGGTTCACCACCAGCAGGAACGACCAGATGCCGAAATGCTTGCCGATGATCCAGGCCGCCATTTCCTGCGGAATCTGCTCATGCGTCATCAGGAACGAGAACAGCACCGCGTTGGTGATGATGTAGAGCAGCATCGAGCTCATGCTGGCGGCCTGCAGCAGCACCTTCGAGACTTCGCGCAGCTTCAGTTCCTTGTAGACGAACACGGTGATGAAGAACGCGTAGACCGCAGCCACCGCGGCGGCCTCGGTCGGCGTGAAGATTCCGCCATAGATGCCGCCGAGCACGATCACGATCAGCAACAGCCCCCAGACGCTTTCGCGAAACGCGGTCCATTGCTGGGCGAGCGTGGCCTTCTGCATGCGCGGATAGTCCCGGCGCCAGGCGATGAACCAGGTCACGGCCGCCAGCATCAGCGCCAGCATGATCCCCGGCACGATGCCGGCCATGAACAGCGCGCCGATCGAGGTGTTGGTGGAGACGCCGTACAGCACCAGAATGATCGATGGCGGCACCAGGATGCCGAGCGCGCCGGATGTCGAGATCACGCCGACGCCGAACCGGCGCGGATAGCCGTGTTCGACCATGGCGGGCATCATGATCGAACCGATCGCCACCACCGTTGCGACACTGGAGCCCGAGATCGCGGCGAACATCGCGCAGGCCGCCACGCCGGCAAGACCGAGCCCGCCCGGCAAATGGCCGACCACCGAGGTGGTGAAGGCAATCATGCGGCGCGCGACCCCTCCCCGGGTCAGGAAAGTGCCGGCGAGGATGAAAAACGGTATCGCCATGATGCCGAAATTGTCGAGGCCGGAAAACAGCTTGAGCCCGACGCTCTCGATCGGCACCTCGGTCATCGTGAACAGGAAGGTCAGCACGGTAAGGCCGAGCGAAATCGAGATCGGCATGCCGGTCAGCATCAGGGCAAACAGCAGCCCGAAAATCAGCGCAGCGCTCATCACGCTTCTCCGAGCGCAACCGGCGCGGTCGGGCTGACCTCGATGCCGTCGACACTGGTCGCGTCATGATGCGGCAATTCGCCGGTCTTCCAGAACGCCCAGGCCACCTGCAGAAACCGGAAACTCATCAGATAGGAGCCGAGCGGGATGCAGGCGTAGACGATCCAGCTTGGCAATTCGAGATCGGGCGATACCTGGTCGGTGCCCATCAGTTCGATGACGAATTTCGCGCCCATGGTGCCGACCACGAAGGTGAAGAACGCGCCGCCGAACAGGCCGAACAGAATGACGCCTTTCTGCCACCGCGGATTGAGCCGGTTGATCAGCACGTCGACGCCGACATGGATCCCGGTACGCACCCCGTAGGCTGCGCCGAATTTCGCCATCCAGATGAACATGTAGATGCACAGCTCCTGCGCCCAGGAGATGTGAATGCGGATCAGATAGGGATACAGAAACGGCACGCCGGTGCCGAAGCGATGCAAGACGGAAATGAAAATCAGGATCGTCGCGGCCGCCATCAGCGAGGCGATCAGGATTTCCTCGAGCCGGTCAAGGATACGAAGCAGCATTTCTCCCCCTCATGCGCCCCGAGGCATTCGGGCGAGCCACCAGCATCTTGTTAGTGGGTCACTCCGCCGGTTTCCTTGATGAACTCGTCGATCAGGGGTTGACCGACCCGGCTTGCGACATCCTTGTAGACCGGCTCCATCGCCTTGCGCATGGCGGCGTCCTGCGCCGGCGTCAGGGTGTCGATTTCGGTCTTGCCGGCCTTCTTGATGGCCTCGAGCGCTTCCTCGTTTTCCTTGGCCGATTGCCCGTTGCCGAAGGCGGTGGCTTCCTTCATGGCCTTTTCGAGCTGGCCGCGAATATCGGCGGGAAGCCCGTCCCAGAATTTCTTGTTCACGACCACGACATAGCCGATGTAGCCATGGTTGGTCATGGTCAGGTATTTCTGCACTTCGTGCATCTTCTGGGTGTAGATATTGGACGCCGTATTCTCCTGGCCGTCGACCACGCCGGTCTGTAGCGCCTGATACACTTCCGAGAATGCCATCACCTGCGGAATGGCGCCCAGCGCGCGGAACTGGGCTTCGAGAACCTTCGAGGACTGAACGCGGAATTTGAGGCCCTTGTAGTCATCCGGCGTGATCAGCTTCTTGTTGGCGGTCATCTGCTTGAAGCCGTTGTCCCAATAGGCAAGACCGATCATGCCCTTTGGCTGCAGCAGCTTGAGCAGTTTGGCGCCGAGCGGCCCGTCGGTGACTTTGCGCAAGGTGGCCAGATCAGGCAGAATATAGGGCAGATCGAACACCTCGAATTCCCGCACCCCGATCGGGCCGAACTTGGAATTCGACGGCGCCAGCATCTGCACCGCGCCGAGCTGCAGCGCTTCCAGTTCTTCCTTGTCCTTGTACAGCGTCGAATTCGGATAGATCTCGACCTTGACCTTGCCGTCGGTATATTTCTCGGCCAGCTCCTTGAATTTTTCAGCCGCCGCACCCTTGGGCGTGTTGGAAGCCACCACGTGGCTGAACTTGATGACGATCGGCGACTGCGCCGAGGCCGGTCCAGCCAGAGCCAGCGCCGCGACAGATGCCGCCGCCAGAATCAAGTTACGCATGGTTCCTCCCGCGTGATTTCTTGCGAAGCGCATGGCTCGCGCTGCTCCCAACCTTGCATGCGTGGCACCAATATAGAGAAGCCGGTGCAAATGCCATTGCCTGTTCGCAGGGGGGGCCGGAAAGCATTGCTGCAACGCGAAAACCAAGTAGCCAATCCGTCATTGCGAGGAGCGCTAGCGACGAAGCAATCCATCTTTCTTTACGTGGTAACTATGGATTGCTTCGCTTCGCTCGCAATGACGCCTGCGCCCAATCAGCTCGCCGCCACTGCCGGGACGTCGCGCTGGCGCTTCATGACGATTTTGTTGAGCGCGCCCAGATAGGCCTTGGCCGAAGCCACCAGGGTATCCGGATCGGACGCCCTTGAGGTCATCGAGCGGCCTTCATGCGCCAGCCGCACCGAGACTTCGGCCTGCGCGTCGGTGCCCTCGGTGACGGCGTGAACCTGATAGAGCTCGAGCTTGGCCTCGTGCGGGACCAACAGCTTGATGCAGTTGAACACCGCATCGACCGGACCGTTGCCCTCGGCTTCCTCGATCTTGATCTGGCCGTCGATGTTCAGTTTCATGGTGGCGCGCTGCGGGCCGTGGGTGCCCGCGATCACCGTCAGCGAGGCGAGCTTGATGCGGTCATGGGACGCTGCGATTTCCTGATCGACCAGCGCCTCGATGTCCTCGTCGTAGATGTCCTTCTTGCGGTCGGCCAGCGCCTTCATCCGCACGAACGCGTCTTCGAGCTGGTTGGCGCCGAGCTTGTAGCCCATCTCCTCCAGCTTGTGCACGAAGGCATGGCGGCCGGAATGCTTGCCGAGCACCAGCGACGACTTCTTCAGGCCGACCATTTCCGGCCGCATGATCTCGTAGGTCGACGCATCCTTGAGGATGCCGTCCTGATGGATGCCGCTCTCATGGGCGAACGCGTTGCGGCCGACGATCGCCTTGTTGTACTGCACCGGGAACGAGGTCGCGGCCGACACCATCTTCGAGGCCCGCGTCAGCATGGTGGTGTCGATCTTGTTCCACCAGGGAAACTTGTCGTTGCGGATTTTGATGGCCATCACGACTTCCTCGAGCGCGGCATTGCCCGCCCGCTCGCCGATGCCGTTGACGGTGCATTCGATCTGCCGCGCGCCGCCGGCGAGGCCGGCCAGCGAATTCGCCACCGCCATGCCGAGATCGTTGTGGCAGTGCACCGAGAATACCGCCTTGTCGGAGTTCGGCACCCGTTCGATCAAGGTGCGCATGAAGTGGGTGTATTCCTCAGGCACGGTGTAGCCCACGGTATCCGGAATATTGACCGTGGTGGCGCCGGCCTTGATCACGGCCTCGACGATGCGGCAGAGAAAATCCATTTCGCTGCGGGTGCCGTCTTCGGCGGACCATTCGACGTCGTCGATGTGGTTGCGCGCGCGGGTGACATTGGCGATCGAGGTTTCCAGCACCTGCTCCGGGGTCATGTTGAGCTTGACCCGCATGTGCAGCGGCGAGGTCGCGATCACGGTATGGACGCGGCCGCGCTTGGCGAACTTCACCGCTTCGGCGCAGCGGTCGATGTCCTTCGGATGCGCCCGCGACAGGCCGGCGATCACGGCGTTCTTGGAGCGCCGGGCGATCTCGCTGACGGCCTGGAAATCGCCCTCTGAGGTGATCGGGAAGCCGGCTTCGATGACATCGACGCCCATGTCGTCGAGCATCTCGGCGATCTCGAGCTTCTCCTCGAATGTCATGGTGGCGCCGGGGCATTGCTCGCCGTCGCGCAAGGTGGTGTCGAATATAATGACGCGGTCCTTGTCGGACTTGCTCACATTGGTCATTGCGAAAATTCCTTATGGTCGTGCGCTGCTTTCTCGAGCGCTGAAGGGTTCCGGTGATCTCGCGCAACCCCTGAGTGCCCAGGCGCAAACCGCCCAGACGGCCCTCAGGGGCCGATAAGAAGCAGAAGCCCGCCAATCAGCAGGGTGGGCGCGGACGCAGCCGGAATCGCCGGGGCATGGGCGGCCATGGCCGCTCCCCCCTGAACTCCGTACAAATCGCTGCGAATCAGCATTGCCAGACCCTTTGGAACCGGATTCTCGGCCAAAACCGTTGACGGTTGGTTGCCGCGAGCGCGTTTCCGATCCCGTTTTAGACGACAAAGGCGGCCGGCCGCAATGCCAAAAGATGGTCATTTGGGGAGACCTCTCTAACTCTCCCCTGGAGGGGGAGGGTTAGAAGTCGCCCCCAATTCAAATCTCAAAGAACGACAAACACACCTCCGCCCTTCCCGCGGCGCGTTGCACCCGAGTTATGCAGGAACGTCTGCCCTCGAAAAAAGGAGGGCGCAGGGAAAGCCGGGTGCCCGTTGCACCCGCAGCCGCGTGCGCAAGTGTAGAAAGCACACGCGTTAGTCACTACAGGTTCACCGGAACACCCGGCCTTCCCTGCGCGATGGTTTTAACGGTTTCCTCCGGGCTCTCCCCGGTGACCGGGCTTGTTTGTCACCGTCGCCAGCAGAAATTGTTTTCCGCCAACTTGACGCCAGCGTCGGGGCGTCAGGACCACACGACTTCGCCGTCCGCAAGGTTGCGCTCTCGTCAGCAGCGCCGCCTGCGTCCATCGCATCCCCTGCCCTACGTCCGTGACGATCGCGAAACGCCCCTCCGTGTGGGCCGGGATGGCGATAGTTGTAGAAGTGATTTGGGTGAAAAGAACACCGGAATATTTTTGCGAGCGGGGCTGGACAGGCGGATCGGTGATTTGCCCGCCGGGCAATCATGTCTTCAACGATCGTGCTGGCGTCGAGCGTTTGCTCGACGATTTCGCACGATGTCGCGAAGCCCGTCATCCCCCGCCCTCTGCCGGCAAGGCTGTCATTGCATATATATCTGGTGAGCAGCTGTTTCCGCTGTTGGCACGTCGCCTCAGCGGCGCGGTGATATGTCCGGAGTTGGGCGTAAGTCGGAAGTGACCGGCTCACAGCCAAAAAGACGCCTTTGGACCCGAGGCGGACAGCGCGGCGCGCCAATGTGACCAGGCTTAGTATCACCAATATCGCACTGGTTTGTACATTTCCAGTAAGCTATTTTGCTGACGTAAGCGCCCCTGATGAAACCGCATAGTGTATCCGGGCGCTTCCACTGATCTTCAAACGCTGCATGGACCGGAAAGCCTGAAGTCGGCCGACCCTACGGCCTCAAACGAGAGGAACCGAACATGAGTAGTCTGTTTGGAAGGATCGAAAGCGCTGTTATCGTGTCATGCGCCATCGCGACAATCGCGATCACTTCGGCGTCAGCTCAGCAAACACAAAAGCCGAACATCATCCTTATAGTCTCGGATGACTTCGGCTATGGCAATTCAGGACCTTACGGGGGCGGCCCAGGCCGCGGCATGCCTACCCCCAACCTGGATCGGCTTGCGAATGAGGGCATGACGTTCTTCTCATTTTATGCCCAGCCGAGCTGCACGCCCGGCCGCGCGGCGATGCAGACCGGCCGCATCCCGAACAGGAGCGGCATGACCACGGTAGCGTTCCAGGGACAGGGCGGCGGGCTGCCGCACGCGGAGTGGACGCTTGGGTCCGTGCTTAAAACGGCGGGATACAAGACCTTTTTCACCGGCAAGTGGCACCTGGGCGAGGCCGACTACGCGCTGCCGAACGCGCAGGGCTATGACGAAATGAAGTATGCGTTTCTCTACCACCTCAACGCCTACACCTACGGTGATCCGAAATGGTTTCCTAACATGCCAGATGAACTGCGTGCCTTGTTCCAGCGGGTGACTAAGGGGGCGCTGTCGGGCAACGCAGGAGAGCCCGCACGTGAGGAGTTCAAGGTCAACGGCGAATACGTCGACACCCCACAGCAGGGTGTCGTCGGCATTCCTTTCTTAGACACCTATGTCGAACAAGCTGCGTTGGACTATCTTGATCGAAACGCGGGTTCGACGCAGCCATTTTTCATGAGCGTTAACTTCATGAAGGTGCATCAGCCGAACTTGCCGCATCCTGACTTCATTCATCAGTCACTGTCGAAAAGCAAATATGCGGACTCCGTCGTCGAAGCCGACGCGCGTATTGGTCATGTGATGGATAAAGTCCGCGCACTCGGCCTCGACAAGAACACGTATATCTTCTGGACCACGGACAACGGCGCCTGGCAGGATGTCTATCCTGACGCCGGCTACACGCCTTTCCGTGGTACCAAGGGAACGGTGCGCGAGGGTGGCAATCGCGTCCCGGCCATGGCCTGGGGTCCCAAGATCAAGGCCAACACAAAAAATCATGACATCGTCGGCGGCCTGGACTACATGGCCACGTTCGCGGCCCTCGCCGGCGCAAAGCTTCCCGACAAGGATCGTGATGGGCAACCCATCATGTTCGACAGCTATGACATGTCGCCAATATTATTCGATACGGGTAAGTCTGCCCGAGAAGCCTGGTTTTACTTTACCGAGGATGAACTCAGTCCCGGTGCCTTCCGTTGGCACAATTGGAAGTTTGTCTTCAATCTGCGCGGCGACGACGGCGCCTCGACCGGCGGCCTCGCAGTCGATACGAATCTGGGCTGGAAAGGCGCTGAGAAATATGTCGCCACCGCGCCTCAAATCTTCGATCTGTGGGAGGATCCGCAGGAGCGTTACGACATCTTCATGAACAACTTTACCGAAAGCACCTGGATCGCTCCGGTAATGGAACAACAACTCGCAAAGCTCATGAAGACCTACGTCGATTATCCGCCGCGCAAGCTTCAGGGTTACGGCTATACGGGTCCCATCACGCTTTCGAACTACCAGAAGTTCCAGTGGGTGAGAGAACAACTCGCGAAGGAAGGTGTTCACATTTCAATGCCCACAGGCAATTGACGCACATGAGGACGCGATCCCGGAGTTGTCATCCGGGATCGCTTCGTTCGCAAAGCCAGGACCTAATCAGACCAGGGCCCGCGCAATTGTCTGTTAATGGCACGAAGCTGCCGACCCGTGATGTCCGCTATCCGGTCGCTAACAGCGGTAGACCGGACCCCCTTCCCATCCCGATTAATCCTCAGTGGTCCCTTTTTATTTTGGCAGTGGTCCCATTTCCGGAAATGTCCTGCGTCAGCATTTGTGGACCTATAAATGTTCCACACTTTGGTGCTGGCCTGTTTCGACCCTCAGTGGCCTAGTTTGAAATCAGCAGTGGCCTGTTTTGAATTGTGACGCTCGTCACAGCACCAACGAACCGAGCGGTGTACTCCTGCGACCACCGATGGAGAGGAATGGTCCTCAGCCAGAAAGAGACAGGAGAATGAACATGAGCGAAAAACGGATGTTGGATAACGCCGAACTCAATGACGCCGAACTGGATGCCGTCGTCGGCGGATCGCAGAGTGCTGATCCGAAAACACTCAACTTCTATAATAGCCCCTCCTTCCGTGCTGATTATGCGCTTTACCCACACACCGAGCTGGCCTGATCCGGGGCGAGGCCGCCTCAGTTGGTGGCCTCTTTGATTTTGAATGTCGCCCATTGGCACAAATGCGAAGTGCCGACTGTATCGAGCAACGTCCGCTTTCAGGGGTAACCCAGAAGACATTTGCTCACACTGAGTTCTTCTCAGTTTGGACCCACTTCGGACATCAGCCATCGCTGAGGTCAGGGCCGTTGGATTACGCAAATGCAAGATGGACGGTCAAAAGGTGATGGTCGTCACTTGTGCATTGTGGACCTACGTGACGGGCATCACAACGCAAGCGGACCGTAGCGCATATCCTTGGGACCATCGCTGTAGAGGGAATGGCTCCCTCCGGAAACAATGGAGAATGACCATGAACGGAAAAATCCTAAACCTGTCGGATGACGAACTCGACGCTGTTACGGGGTGTAGGAAATTGGGGTGCCCTATTAACGTCGTTCCGAGTGCGGCTGACCAAGCACTCTTGGGCGTTGTACGACAGATGAATGCCGACACGGTCGCGGTCTTGAAGGACGCCGGTATCAAGACCTAAAGCATGATCCGGAAAAGTGGGTACCGGTTTTCCGAAAAGATCATGCTTAAACAAAAAGATAAAGCGAGATGGCAATTCAACGAAGAGCCATCTCGCTTTAGTCGCGTGAGGTCATTGGGACTTCCGAGATGCCTTCTCTGGGAAGTTTGCAGAATCCGGAAGTGGCACGTAGCGTCAGTTATTGCGGCGCGGCGACATGTCCGGAGTTGGGTGTAAACCGGAGGTGGCCGGCTCAAAGCTAAAGTGCCACGATTGGATCCATATGCGACATGACCGCCCGCTGCGAGGGGCGCGGTCACGAGAGCTTTTCCGGTCTTGACACCACCAACTATTTCTACGTCGGCAACCTCCAGTTCAGGGTCGGGTCAGGAAGGCTTTGGCATCCGCGAAACAGGCTGCGCTCCCTACCCCCGGTATCGCCACGGCGTGCCGCCGGCGGCACTCTCGTCAATGGTCCATTGCGGCAGCGCCAGCCCCGGCGCGACATCGGTGAACACCATGCGCACGCGAGTGCCGATGCCGACCTGCTCGACCTCGCTCTTCGGCGCGAGCACGCCGTCCGGCCGCGTCAGATTGCCGATCACGCGGAGTCCCTCCTCCCTGGTCGGCTTGCCGCTCTGCGTGTCCAGTTCGACCAGCAGCACGAGATACGGCGTGTACTGCTTGAACGCCGGCTGGATGGCATGATGGACCTCGGTGTAGGAATGCACGGTGCCGCGGCCTTCGACCGACACCCATTCCGACTCCAGCTCGGCGCACCAGGGGCACGCAGTCGTCGGCGGGTAGCGGAACAGCTTGCACGAGGTGCATCGCTGCAGGCGGAAATCGTGCTTCGCACAATAGGCGAAGTAGTCGAGGTTCTCATGGTCGAGATCATTGATCTCGAGCGACATGCCGAGATAGTGCGCGGATATCATTTTCTCACCGGCTCCTCTAAGGGTACCTACATGAACTTCGGCAGCACCTTGGTCCACAACGCCTCGGTCGACTTCATCAGCTTAGCGTGCGGAACCAGCGCATTGTAGGTGTAGCAGAACAACCAATCGACAGGCTGCCGTTTCATGTTGGCCTCGAGCGCGCGCGTCACGGTATCGACGGTGCCGACCAACGCGTAGCCGAGGTCGATCGATTCCTTTGCGGTCGCGAAGTTCTTCGTCTCCGGATCCATCAGGCCGCGGCGGAAGCCGAACGGCTCGAACCATGCCCTGCCGGAGAAACGCCCGGAGTCCTCCCACAACGCCATGGCCTCCTCGTCCGTGTCCGCGATGATGACATCGCGCAACAAGCCCGTGCCCTGTCCACGGGGCTTTCCCGACACCTCGGCATAAAGATCGTACAGCGGTGACGCGTAGGCCTCATGCATCGGTGGCAGGATCGCGGTGACGCCCTCGCGCGCGGCCCAGCTAATGGAACTCGGCGATGAGGCGAACGGCAGGAACACCGGCGGATACGGCTTCTGCAACGGCTTCGGCACCACGCCGACCGAGGTCAGCATGCCATTCTCGACGCCCTTGCCGTATTTCACCGTGGTCTCGAGATCCCAGGGCGTTGCGCCGGCCGGCACCTTCCAGTACTTGCCCTGGAACGTCAGCATCTCCTCGGTCCAGCATTTCTTGATGATCTGCCAGTTCTCCTCGAACGCCTCGCGGTTGGTCTGATCGATCGCATCATGATGGTGCGGCAAGGTCCCCGAGACGCCGTGCGTCTGCTGCGCCATGACGTCGACCCAGCGTCGCTGGTAGCCGCGGGCGAAGCCGGCGCAGGCCCGCCCGCCGGTCATGTGATCGAGCATCGCGATGTCCTCGGCGACGCGGATCGGGTTGGCGGCCGGCAGCACGATACCAAGCTGGCCGACGCGAATGCGCTTGGTCTGCATCGCGAAGTAGAGATCCAGCAGCACCGGGTTGTTGGAAAGCTCGAACCCCTCGATGTGGAAGTGATGCTCGGTAAAGCTCACCGAATCGTAGCCGAGGTCGTCGGCAAGTTTGACCAGTTCGGTCAGCTCTTTCAGCATGCGCTGGTAGAGTTCCGGTCGCGTCGCAGCCATGCCGGCCTCGATCTCGGCGCGCGAGCCGACGCTCGGCAGGCAAAATATCGATGCTTTCATTTGCGTCCTTCCCGTCCGTTTTCCGGCTGTTGATGTGAGATAAACCTATCCCCGCCGCATCACCATCGCCGATCCCGTGCCGGGCATTGCCCAGCCGAGATTGGCTGATACCTCGGCGTTCCTCACCTGGCGGCAACCACCCTCGCGATAATCGTAAGTGTGCTGGCGCCTGCCGTCGGGCCCGATCGGACAGCTATCGTCCGCATCGTGGCGGAGCTGGCGGACGTTCTCGATCACCATGGCGATGCCGTGGGTATAGCCCTCGCAGAGATGGCCCCCCGATGTGTTGTTCGGCCTTTTTCCACCGAGCATGATGGTACCGTCCGAGACGTAGTGGCCGCCCTCGCCCTTCTTGCAGAAGCCGTAATCCTCAAGTTGCAGCATGGTGGTGAAGGTGAAGGCGTCGTAGGAGCCCGTGAGGTCGATGTCCTCCGGGCCGACGCCGGAATTCGGCCAGAGGATGTCCTTGGCGTAATGGCCGGCGACGGTGGAGATCGGCCCGGCCTGGTAGTGCATGTCGACCCGCGGCTTCGAGCAGCGGCCCACCACGCCCCTGATCCGCACCAGCGGCTGCTTCAGGTCTTTCGCCCGCGCGGCCGAGGTCACGATGATGGCATTGGCGTTGTCTGTCTCCACGCAGCAGTCGAGCAGGTGCAATGGCTTGCAGATCATGCGGCTGCCAACGACATCCTCCACCGTGAGGCGCTTCTGATAGTAGGCTTTGGGATTGTTCGAGGCGTGATGGCTGTGGGCAACGCGGACATGAGCGACCTGCTCGGCGGTGGTGCCAAATTCGTACATGTGGCGCATGAAGGTCGGCGCGAACGACTGTCCCGCGCTCTGCCAGCCATAGGCGCGGCTATGCAGCGCGTCGCCTGAGATGGGAACTGCGGCGCGCACGCCGGTGCCGCCGATCCGCACCTGCGAGAAGCCGTTCATCGAGCGGAAGATCACGACCGTCTTGCACATGCCGGCCTCGATGACGCCGATCGCGATGCCGATCAACGCCTCGGTCGATGATCCTCCACCGAACACATCCATGTAGAAATTGAGCCGGATGCCGAGGTCGCCGGCGACGAATGGCGAGAACACCGAGTCGTTCGATTGATACGACAGCATACCGTCGATCTCGGAGGCCTTGAGCCCTGCATCGAGCATGGCATTGCGCACCGCGATTGTTGCAAGCGCCCGGGTCGTCCTGGTCGAGCCGCGGGTATAGGCGGTCTCGCCGACACCGACGACGGCGTACTTGTCGCGCAAGAACCTGGGCGCGGTGGCGTCGACGTCTTCCCTGGGTAGCGGCATTTCCTGACTCCCGATCGGATTCTTCTTTGTTGTTTCCCGGGTGCTGTTCTAGCGCCTTATTGGGGATGCTGCCTAGCTTCGTTCATCTGACTGCTTGGGACCGCCTCGGCTTTGTCGGGATTTCTGCCGGCGTCGCCGGTGGTGAATTTGTCGTCGAGGGGGGCTCATCGCCTCGCGATGCCCCGGAATGACGATAGTTGTGAAAGGTGCGCCCGCACTGCTACGTTCCTACGTCAACAAATCAGCGCCGGGCGGCCTCATCATCCGGCGCATCCCGGGGAGAGAGACACGATGTTTTCGCATGTGATGATCGGCACCAACGATCTGGAAAAGGCCAAGTCGTTCTATGACGCGCTGCTCGGAACGCTCGGCGTCCCGCCCGGCCGGGTAGACCGCCATCGCATTTTCTACCGCACCCCGACCGGCACGTTTTCCGTGTCGCTGCCGATCGACGGCAAGCCGGCGACGCCGGCCAATGGCGGCACCATCGGCTTTGCAGCGGCCTCGCCCGAGCAGGCCGAAGCCTGGCATGCGGCCGGCATCAGCCATGGCGGCAAGACCTGCGAAGAACCGCCCGGCGTGCGCGAAGCCGCCGTGGGTAAATTCTACCTTGCTTATTTGCGCGATCCCGACGGCAACAAGCTCTGCGCGTTGCACCGGATCGGGTAAGGGAAACAGTCCAGGCCGGGAGAGCAGCCATGCGCATTGCGGTGATCGGCGCCGGCGGAGTCGGCGGTGGATTTGGCGTGGCGCTGGCCAAGGCGGGCGCCGACGTCACCTTCGTGGCGCGCGGCGCGCATCTCGCCGCGATGAAGAGTGCGGGTTTGAAAGTCGGCGGTGGTCGCGGCGACACCCATCTGGTGCCGACACAGGCGACCGACAATCCCGCCGAGATCGGCAAGGTCGATATCGTCTTGTTCTGCGTCAAGCTGTGGGACGTCGACAGCGCCGGCGCGCAGATCAAGCCGCTGATCGGCGCCAATACCGCCGTGATCCCGCTGCAGAACGGCATTGACGCGCCGGAGCGGCTGGTCGCGATCCTCGGGCCCGAGGCCGTGATGGGCGGCGTGGCGCAGATCTCGGCCTCGATCACGGCGCCCGGCGTGATCCATCAGGTCGGCACCTTCATGCGCATGATCTTCGGCGAGCTCGATGGCAAGCGCAGCCAGCGCGGCTGAGGATTTTCTGGCGCTATGCCTGAAGGCCGGTTTCGAGGCGACCTTAAGCGAACAGATCCTGACAGATCTCTGGATGAAATTCATCCTGCTCGCCAGCAATGCCGGCATGATGGCGCTGTCGCGCCAGCCGATCGGCAAGCTTCGCGACGATCCCGATATGCAACCGATCTTCCGGGCGGCCTATCAGGAAATCATCGATGTCGGCCGAGCCCGCGGCATCTCGCTGCCGGCCGACGCGCTGGAGCGGGTTCTCGAACTGACCAACCACTTTCCACCGGCCATGAAGGCCTCGATGGCGCTCGACCTCGAGCGCGGCAACCGGCTCGAACTGCCCTGGCTCAGCGGCAAGGTCGCCGAACTCGGCCGCCGGTTCGGCATCCCGACCCCGACCCACAGCATGATGTATGCGATGCTGAAGCCGTATGTGATGGGGACGAAGAGCAGGGAAACGTCATCCTGAGATGAGGAATGCGTGCCCCGGCTCTGCGGCGCAGCGTGAAGAACGCTGGACCGCGTCCGGGACACGAGAGTATTGCTTCACGCGGGCGCGGCCGCATGACGCGGAACCGGCGCCGCAAAAGCGCCCTCAAAGGTGCTGACTGATCCCCCCCAATTCGGTATCTTCCCGGCCCGGCCCCGCCGGCAGGGCCCGGTCCGGTTCCGGCACGCTTCAGGAAGGTTGTTCATATGCTTCGCGCGCGCCCGCTTGCTGTTGCTGCAACGGCCTTGTTGCTTTGCGCAGCAATAGCCTCCCGCGCCGAAGCGGCGTCCGGCGCTTGCCCGGATGCCGCCGATGTCACGGTGCTGCCCTCGCCGCTCTCGCCATGGAAGGGCGCGCCGCTGCGCGTCATGGTGGTTTCCGAAAAGCCGGTCCGCGGCGTGCTGTCGCTGATCGCGCCCGATGGCAGCGTCGCCGCCAAATCGGCTGACCGGCTCGGCGGATCGGCGCCTTATTCCTGGTTCGCCGAGGTCGCGGTACCCGCCTCGGGCACCTGGCACGCGACGCTGACGCTCGACCACGCGGCGGCGGAATGCAGCACGATCACCAACGACATCACCGTCAGCGCGGCCAGGCCGGAGCCGCCGCGCACGCCGTCGGGAAGTTTCTGGCAGGTCCGCAATAGCTGGAACAGCACCACCGAAGCGCTGTTCGGGGCATGGATCGAGAAGCTGTTCGATGCGCCGCCCGACCAGGATCTGTCCTGGAAGGTGTGGAGCGACGTGCTGCACGACCGGTCGCGCAATTTCCTGTTCAACCATCTCGGTCGCGGCGAGGACAATGCCAAGAGCGGCCTTCGCCCCGACTGCGCCGACTTCGTCTATTTCCTGCGCGCCTATTTCGCCTACAAGATGGGGTTGCCGTTCGGCTATTCGAATTGCTCGCGCGGCTTCGGCGGCCGGCCGCCCAAATGCGCCCAGTGGTTCGACATGGAGCATCCCGAGCTGACGCGTCCGCCGGCACCGCCCGAGGCGGATTCCGCATCGGCCACACCGGGCGCCACCACCCCGCCGCCGCCCGCGCCCGGCCTGCTGGGATTGTTTGCCGGGCAGCAGCCGGCCGATGCCCCAGCCGGTCCGTCGGCAAAACCGCGGCCGCCGAAGCCGAAGCGCCCGACCAATTTCGGCGAATATCTGCGCGACGTCGGCGACGTCGTGCATACCGGCGCGGTGCGCGTGGCCGGCAATGACGACGCCACCGACTTTTACACGGTGCCGCTGACCCGGGAGGCGCTGCGCCCGGGGACGGTCTATGCCGACCCCTACGGCCACGTGCTGATTTTGGTGCACCGCGTGCCGGAGGTGGACGGCAAGCCGGGCGTCTTCCTCGCCGTCGACGCCGAGCCCGACGGATCGATCACGCGCAAGCGTTTCTGGCGCGGCAATTTCCTGTTCGTGCACGACCCCGCGCTCGGCAGCCCCGGCTTCAAGCATTTCCGCCCGATCGTGCGCGACAAGAACGGCCCGCTGCGGCGGCTCGCCAATGCCGAGATCGCCAAGAATCCGCAATATGGCGATTTCTCGCTCGAGCAATCGCAGATGAGCATGGAGGACTTTTACGATCGCATGGATGACGTGATGTCGCCCGAGCCGCTCGATCCGGTGAAGGCGATGACCGACGCTGTCGCGAGTCTCAACGAACAGGTGAAGACGCGCGTCACGTCCGTGGAGAACGGACGAAAATACCAGGAAAAGACCGCCGGCGAGACCGCGATGCCGAACGGCGCCTCGATCTTCGAGGCGGCGGGCGCCTGGGAGGATTATTCCACACCGGCGCGCGACTTCCGCCTCCTGATCGCGATCGACGTCGTGCGCGGATTTCCCGATCATGTCGCGCGGCGCGCCAACCGCTTCGCGATGCCGGCCGGCAAGAGTGCCGCGGACATGAAGAGCCAATTGCAGGGCGTGCTCGCCTACGAATTGGCCTCGCGCAAGATCACCTACACCCGCAGCGACGGCTCGCCCTGGACGCTGTCGCTCAAGGACGTGATCGACCGGGCGGCGGATTTCGAGATGGCCTATAACCCCAACGACTGCGTCGAACTGCGCTGGGGTGCTGCGGAAAACAGCGACGAGGCCTCGACTTGCAAGCGCCACGCTCCGGCCGCGCAGCGCGCCAAGATGTCGTCGGACTACCGCGTCTGGTTCCGCGAGCGCCACTGGACGCGACGCACGGGTAGGGGAATTCCCAGCTGAGCCTGATCGCCCCATCGACTGCTTCGAACTGCGCTGCGTTGTCGCGGAAAACAGCGACGAGGCCGCGACCTGCAAGCGCCACGCCCCGGCCGCGCAGCGCGCCAAGATGTCGTCGGACTACCGCGTCTGGTTCCGCGAGCGCCACTGGCCGACGCATGGGTAGGGCATGCGCACGTTGGACGCCGCTGCCCGCATGAGCGCCGCGAGGTGCGGGAGCCAGATTAAGGACCCGGATATCGCTTCGCTCATCCGGGCTACGCTTGCTGGATCGTCATTGCGAGCGAAGCGAAGCAATCCATCGAGCCGAGAAGCAAGAATGGATTGCTTCGTCGCCGCTCTCGCAATGGCGATGGACCCGTACTTGACAGAAGCTATCAAGAATGGGAATATCCTCCTACAAAGGAGGAAACGCGATGACAAAAACGAAGCGCCCCCGAGCCATCTATCAATGCATGTTGCCTCAATTTGATGACCATGTTTTTGTTTGGCACGCGGGTCTCTGCAAGCGATCTTTGATCGCACTCGTTGGCCTAACAGCTTGATTAGAGCACGCTGCGGAAAGGAAGTCTATGCCCTCGCATCAGGCCATCACTGGCAATAGCGAGCAATGAGCTGGGAATGGATATCGATTCACGCAGCTCACTGGGAACTATTTTCAAGAATAGCATCAAGCCACTCCGCGTCTTATTCAAGATCATCACCGGATGCTAGACCATCAAGAAGGGCAAAAGCACGCGCAAGCTTGGTCGCACGGGGCAGCGGATTCGTTCAAATCCGCTTGGCTAAGAGGCGCACAAATTACGCACTGGCTAATCAACGTCCTCGCAATGACGAACTTGAACGCCGCTTCGGCGGAATGCCATTGCACCCCCTACAGGAGAAAAAACTCATGGCCGAGCCAGGACACTCCGAACTCATCCGCGATCAGTTCACGCGTCAGGCCGGCGTGTTCAATGCCGCAGCCACGATCACGAACGAGCAGGCATTGAAGATGATCGTGGCGGCCGGCCAGCCGGGTCCGGACGACACGGTTCTGGATGTGGCCTGTGGCGGCGGAATTATTGTTTGTGCCTTTGCACCATATGTCAGGCATGCGACCGGCATCGACATGACACCGGCCATGCTGGACCAATCGCGCAAACTCGCCGCTCAGAAGAAGCTTGCCAACACCAGCTGGAAGCAAGGCGACGTGACGACGCTGCCGTTTTCCGATGCTTCTTTTTCGATCGTCGTTACCCGTTTCTCATTCCACCATTTCCTGGATCCGCTTGCGGTCTTGAAGGAAATGATGCGGGTGTGCGTTCCCGGAGGACGCATCGTCGTGGTCGACATGTACTGCTCCGAAGACCTGGCCAAGGCGGCGCAATGGAACAGGCTTGAGAAGCTGCGCGATCCCAGCCACGTGCGCTGCCTGCCCCTCAGTGAGCTCAAGGCGCTATTCGCCAGGGTCGGATTGCCTTCGCCAGAGGTCGCGTTTTACGATCTGCGCGATACCGTCAGAGCTCTTCTCGGCCGGTCATTTCCAAACCCAGGCGACGACGTCAGGGTCATGGAAATGTTCGAGAGGTCGCTCAAGGACGACAGTCTGGGTATCGAAGTCGAACTAAAAAACAACGAGCTCTGCTACGCCTATCCGACCGCGATCTTGTCGGGTGTGCGTCCGTGACCCGGGGCAGTGATCAGGCTTGGCCCGACAGTCCTTTTCGGCGAAACTCGTCATGGCCGGGCTTGTCCCGGGCATGGCGAAGAATGAACGCGTACGGGAGCATCGATGAACCCTGGCGATGGCGTGCGCATCGAGCTTGCGCCGAACGCGACGGAAGACGTGCGCGCGCTGGTCGATGAGCTCGAGGCTGTTCTTTCGGCTCAGTATCCGCCGGAGCAGCGGCATGGGTTGGCGCTTGATGCGCTGTTTCAGCCGCACATCCGCTTCTTCCTCGCGCGGCTGCATGGTCAGGCGGTGGGCTGCGGCGGCGTGGCGCTGTTCGATGATTTTGCCGAGGTCAAGCGGATGTATGTGCGGGATGCCGCACGGCGACAGGGCGTAGCCGGCGCGCTTCTCGCGCGCCTCGAGGAGGAAACGCGCGTCGCCGGGCTTGCGTGGTTGCGGCTGGAGACCGGAGAGCACCAGATCGCGGCAATGCAACTTTACGCGCGGGCCGGATTCCGGCGCTGTCCGGCGTTCGGCGATTATGCGCTGATGAGAGCCGCAATCCATCGCAACCAGTGTGTTCTTGGAGAAGCGGATCGGCTCGCGCGCCGCGTGAGGCAGCGTCACCCGCCTCTTCATGGTCGCTGAGCGGCCGATAACGCCTCGGTGATCGTACAGCCTGCGGCGACCGCGTCCGCAAGAGCGGCATCGCTGCGCCTAATAAATATTTTAGCCCGCTGATCACTCCTTCGGCGCAACCATTCGACTTCGGACCCGGTTGTTTAGCCAATACTGGTTGGTGGCTAAGTGAAGGAGATTCCCATGAGGAAACAATTGATCGCAGGTGCGGTGGCAGTAGCCCTTGCAACAACGATGACGACCGGCTCGATGGCCTTCGCCCATGGCGGTGGCGGCGGCCATGGCGGTGGCGGCTTTCACGGCGGCGGTGGCTTCCACGGCGGCGGCTTCGGCGGCTTTCATGGTGGCGGCTTCGGTGGCTTGCGCGGCGGCGGGATGCGCGGCTTCGCAGCGGTGCATGGCGGCGGATTAGCCGGGCGCGGCTGGCATGGCGGCGGCCGGCGCTTCGCCGGCGGATATGGCTACGGCGGATATGGCTATGGCGGATACGGCCCCTATTACGACGACGGCTATTATGGCGGCCTCGGCCTCCTCGGCCTCGGCGTCGGGCTAGCTGCTTATCCCGGGTACTGCTCACCGTATTACGACCAATATGGATATTGCGGCTCCAACTATGTCATCGGCTGGTAAGCCGCATGCACTACGCAACGGATAGAGTGGATCAGCCCGTTGGGCTGATCCACTCGCGGCGGAGTATTCGCCGGAGCAGCGACATGAATCGGCGCTCGATGCGCTGATGAGACCGCGATCCATCGCAGCCAGTGTGTTCTTCGAGAAGCAGAGCGGCTCGCGCGCCGCGTGAGGCGGTGTCACCCGCATCCTAATCGTCAGTGAAGGACACCACCCTTCGGTGATCCGCGCGGCCGTCAGCGACATCGCGATCATCTGCGCCGCGCGCGTCGTGCAACCGCCTCATCCTAATAAATATTTTAGCCGGTTTGGCGCGCCTTCGATGCAACCGTTCGACTTCGGACCCGGTTGTTTATCCAAGACTGGTTGGTGGCCAAGTGAAGGAGGTTCTCATGAGGAAACAGCTTCTCGCAAGTGCGGCCGCCTTGGCATTTGCAACAACGATGACGACCGGCTCGATGGCCTTCGCCCTTGGCGGTGGCGGCGCCGGCGGCGGCGACGGCAGCGGATTTGACGGTTTCAGCGGCGGCGCGATTCGCGGCAGTTATGCGGCGATGCCTGCCGGCGGAGTTGCCGGACACGGCTGGCATGGCGGCCGGCGCTTCGCCGGCGGCGATGGCCGTGGCGGTCCCGGCGTCGGGCTGGCTGATTATCGCGGGTACTGTTCGCCCTCTTACGACCGACATGGATATTGCGGGTCGAGCTATACCATCGGCTGGTAAGCCGCATGCAGAGTGGATCGGCCCGACGGGCTGATCCACTCGCGCCGTTAGGCGTGGGTAAGTCCAACGGGTCCGCGAAAAACGCGGCCGATGACAGGCTCCGGGTCACCCGCCTCTTCGGTCACTGTATGGCGGATGACGTTGCGCCAATCCGCCACACGAATTCCAGGCGGCCGGTAACGCTTCGGTGATCTGCAATGCTGCGGCGACTACGTCCGCAAGTGCCGCATGGCGGCTCTTCCTAATAAATATTTTAGCCCGCCGGGACCCCCATCAACGCAACCAATCGGCCTCGGATGCAGTTGATCACCCAATATTGGTTCGAGGCTGAAATTGGTTTGTGGCTCATGAAGGAGGTTTCGATGCGGAAGCAGATTATCGCAGGTGCGGTGGCCGTGGCCCTCGCAACGACAATGTCAACCGGCGCCATGGCGTTCGGCCATGGCGGTGGCGGCGGCGGCGGTGGTTTCCACGGCGGCGGTGGTCGGTGGTTTCCATGGCGGCGGCGGCTTCGGTGGCTTCCATGGCGCTAGCGTGGGTGCCTTCCATGGCGCCAGCGTCGGTGCCTTCCGTGGCGGCGGCGTTCATAACAGCTTTGCGGCGGCGCCTGCTGGTGGCTTCAGCGGCGTTCACAGCGGCGCTATTCGCGGCAGCTATGCAGCGATGCCCGGCGCCGGATATGCCGGACATGGCTGGGCCGGACATGGTTGGGCGGGACATGGCATGCATGGCCACCGGCACTTCGCCCGCGGGTACGGCTATGGCGGAATTGGCATTTATGACGGCGACTACGGCTATGACTATGGCGACTATGGTTATTATGGCGACGTCGCCGCCTATCCGGGATCCTGCTCGTATTATACTTATGACGCGTATGGAAACGCCTACTGCGCCGATGCCGGCGTCACCTTCAACGCGGTTGGCTGGTAACGAGCCGGGCGAGCCGGGGTAGATCGATGATCCGAAGCGGGCTGCCTGACCCGGCAGCCCGCTTCGATGTTTAACGATGAAACGTTATCCGTGAACCGCTTCCGCTCAGCGGAGAGCGGATCACACCTTGGCCGGCTCGGCGATCTTGTCGCCGATCTTGTCCTGGGTCCTGGTCTCGAAGTCGCTGGCGTCGTGGCGCTCGTGCAATTGGCTGGAGGGCTCGCCCCAGGTGCGGTTGACCATACGGCCGCGCTGCGCGGCCGGGCGCTTGGCGATGGCGTTGGTCCAGCGCTGCACATTTGTATATTCCTGCACGCTGAGGAATTCGCCCGCGCCGTACAATAGCCCCTGCGCCAGCCCGCCATACCACGGCCAGACCGCGATATCGGCGATCGTATATTGATCGCCCGCCAGATATTCGTTGTCGGCAAGCCGCCGGTTCAGCACGTCGAGCTGACGCTTCACTTCCATCGCGAAACGGTCGATCGCGTATTCGATCTTGGTCGGCGCATAGGCGTAGAAGTGACCGAAGCCGCCGCCGAGATAGGGCGCGCTGCCCATCTGCCAGAACAGCCAGGACAGGCATTCGGCGCGCGCCTGGCCGCTCGCAGGCAGCAACGCTCCGAACTTCTCGGCGAGATGCACCAGGATCGAGCCGGATTCGAACACCCGGATCGGGGTCGGCCCGCTGCGGTCCATCAGCGCCGGGATCTTGGAGTTCGGATTGACCGCGACAAAGCCGCTGCCGAACTGGTTGCCGTCGATCTTGATCAGCCACGCATCATATTCCGCGCCGCGATGGCCGAGCGCCAGAAGCTCTTCCAGCATCACCGTGACCTTGACGCCGTTCGGCGTCGCCAGCGAATAAAGCTGCAGCGGATGGCGGCCGATCGGTAGCTCCTTGTCATGCGTGGGACCGGCGATCGGGCGATTGATGCTGGCGAACTGGCCGCCGTTTTCCTTGTTCCAGGTCCAGACCTTCGGCGGCGTGTAGGCGGTTTGTTCGGTCATTCGTTCAGCTCCGGCTGTTATTTGGCTTCAGGCATCTGACAGGGGCTTCAATTGGCAGCAAATGGGGACGGATAGCAAATACGCTTCGCTAATCCGCGCAGCGGACGGTAATATAGAGGCCCGCCCTCTCTTTTCCATGATTCACCCCTGAACTCGATGCCGATCTCTCCGACCCCTTGGCCTGGAATTCGAATGGCGGCCGCTGCATTCGCGCTGTCGCTGGCATGTTCATCCGCGGCCCCGGCTCAACTCGCGCCGGCGCCGGCCCGGCCGGTCGCAGCATCGCCGAGGTCAGCCGTGGCCGCCGTCCCGCGCGCCGCGTCGTGTCACAACGGCCTGTCGTTCGACCGCTTCCTTAGCCAGTTGAAACAACAGGCGGTTGCCGCCGGCGTGTCGCCGCGCGCGCTGGCCGAGGCGTCGCCGTATCTCGTCTACGATCAGGGCATCGTCAACCGCGATCGCGGCCAGCGCGTGTTCGGGCAGATCTTCACTGAATTTGCCGGCCGCATGGCGGCACCGTTCCGGATGCAGCAGGGCCAGGCCCAGATCAAGACCTATGCTTCCGCCTTTGCGCGCGCCGAGAAGGAATATGGCGTGCCGCCGGCCGTGATCGCCGCATTCTGGGGCCTCGAAAGCGATTTCGGCGCCAACATGGGTAATCTGCCGACGCTGCGCTCGCTGGTCTCACTGGCCTATGATTGCCGGCGTTCGGAGATGTTTGCCAATGAGACCATCGCCGCGCTCAAGATCATCGATCGCGGCGATCTGGAGCCCGACGAAATGATCGGCTCGTGGGCCGGCGAACTCGGCCAGACGCAATTCCTGCCGACGCATTATTTCACCTACGCCGTCGACTATGACGGCGACGGACGGCGCAATCTGCTGCGCAGCCCGGAGGACGTGATCGGCTCGACCGCGAATTACATCGCCAACGGATTGAAATGGCGGCGCGGCGAGCCCTGGCTGCAGGAAGTGCGCACGCCATCGAACTTGCCAAGTTTTCCCTGGGACCAGGCCGATCTGACGATCCAGCTGCCGCGCTCGAAATGGGCGCAGCTCGGCGTCACCTATCCGGACGGCAAGCCGTTGCCGAACGATGAACTGCCATCGTCGCTGCTGCTGCCGATGGGCCGGATGGGACCGGCGTTCCTCGCCTATCCGAATTTCGCCGCCTATACCGAGTGGAACAACTCGCTGATCTATTCGACGACAGCGGGCTATCTCGCCACCCGTATTGCCGGCGCGCCGCCGATGCGCCGTCCCACGGGGCCGATCGCGCAATTGCCGTTCAGCGAGATTCGCGAGCTGCAGCAGCTTTTGGTGCGCGCGGGCTTCACGGTCGGCAAGGTCGACGGCGTGCTCGGCCAGCAAAGCAGGAGCGCCATCAAGGCGATGCAGATCAAATACGGCCTGCCGGCGGATTCCTGGCCCACCGCCGAACTATTGGCACGAATGCGCGGGGGGCCGCGGCCGCAACCGACCGCAACGGCAATGCCTGCCGCACGCTAGCGCTTGAATTCGCAGGCGCAGGATTCAACCCAAGGGCCTCACACCTGGAATATTCGGCTATACCCGGCCTGCACAGGAGTTGTATTTCACTCCCCGCCGCACCACTTCGACTGGTACAGACCCCGCCGATCGATATCCCCCATCCAGAGAGAGCATCACATGTCCTTTTACGACGCCACCGTTCCGGCCTTTTTGCAGATCCTCGGCAGTCTCACTGGCATCCTCGGCAAGGCCGAGGCGCACTGCAAGGCGAAGAACATTCAGCCCGACGTGCTGCTCGGCGCGCGGCTCTATCCGGACATGCTGCCGCTGTCGCGCCAGGTCCAGATGGTGTGCGATTTCGCGACCAAGAGCTGTGCGCGGCTGACGCAAAGCGAGGTGCCGTCGACCCCCGACACCGAAAAGAGCTTCGATGAGCTTAGAGCGCGGCTCGGCAAGACCGCCGATTATGTGAAGGCGTTCAAGCCGGCGCAGTTCGACGGCGCCGACGCCCGCGATGTCAGCTTTCCCGCCGGCCCCGACAAAACCATGACGCTGAAGGGACAGCAGTTCCTCAGCCATTACGCGCTGCCGAATTTCTACTTCCATGCCGCCACCGCGCACGACATTCTCCGGCACAATGGCGTCGAGATCGGCAAGCGCGATTTCCTCGGCGTGAGTTGATTGCTACTACTTGTCATTCCGGGGCGTGCGTAGCACGAGCCCGGAATCCATAACCACCGCGGGGAGTATGGATTCCGGGCCCGCGCCAAGGAGCGCGTCCCGGAATGACGGTGCTAAATAGGTCACCGGCACGACAAGAAAGATTCTCGCCATGTCCACCACCACGCACGCACCGAAGCATCCCGATCCCACCGCATCGCTGCACGCCGAAGCGCTGGGCCTCGCGAAGAGTCATGGCCGGCTCGCCGGCCGCCGCATCATCGTGGTCGGCGCCGGCCAGCGCAAAGTCGTCGATGAGGATCCGCCGATCGGCAATGGCCGCGCGATGTCGGTGCTGTTCGCGCGCGAGGGCGCCCAAGTCGCCTGCATCGATGTCAACCGGGAGGCTGCCGACAACACCTGCGCGCAGATCGCTAGCGAAGGCGGCAAGGCCTTTGCCGAGATCGTCGACGTCGCGGACGCCGCCGCGATCGCGCCGGCGGTGGAGCGCTGCGCCAAACAACTGGGCGGCCTCGACGGGCTCGCCCTGAATGTCGGCATTTCGCAAGGGTTGCCGCTGTCGAAAATGACCGCGGAAGCCTGGGACAAGGATTTCGCCGTTAACGTCCGCAGCCACATGCTGTTCGCGCAGAAGGCGCTGGAGCTGATGGCGCCGGGCGGCTCGATCATCCTGATGTCGTCGATGGCGAGCCAGCGCGCCAACGGCCGCAACCCGGCCTACGAATCCTCCAAGGCCGCCCAGATCGCGCTCGGCCGCGCCATCGCCCGCGCCGGTGAGGAAAAGGGCGTTCGCTGCAACGTGATCGCGCCGGGATTCATGGATACCCCGATGGGCCGCGACGCCAGCCGCCGGCGGGCCGATCGGGCGGTGACAGTGCCGTTCGGCCGCCAGGGCACCGGCTGGGAGGTCGCCTATGCTGCGCTGTTTCTGATTTCGAATGAATCATCCTACGTCAATGCGCATACCCTGTTCCTCGACGGCGGCCACCTCGCCGGCGTCGTGCGCGCCTACCCCTCAATATCCGAATAGCTCGCGGCATTGCCGCGGTGATAACAATACCCACTTGCCCTTCACCTTCAACTTTTCCGGAACCCTCCAGATGAGCCAGCCGACCAAACTGCTTGAGCCCTATAAACTCGGCCCGATCACCCTGCCTAATCAATTCGTGATGGCGCCGCTGACCCGCAACCGGGCGGTCGCAGGCATGGTACCGAGCCCGCTCGCGATCGAATATTACGGCCAGCGCGCCTCCGCGGGCCTGTTGATCAGCGAAGCGAGCCAGATCTCGCAGCAAGGCCAGGGTTATCAGGACACTCCCGGCATCTATTCCAGGGAACAGGTCGCGGGCTGGCGCAAGGTCACGGACCGCGTGCACGAGCGCGGCGGGCGCATCTTCATCCAGCTCTGGCATGTCGGACGCATCTCCCATGTCAGCCTGCAGGAGAACCATCAGCTCCCGGTCGCGCCATCGGCGATCCGCGCCAAGGGCAAGACCTTCGTGGGCGGAGCGTTCGTCGAAATTTCCGAGCCCCGCGCGCTGGCGCTGGAGGAAATCCCCGGCATCATCGAAAGCTTCAGGCGCGGCGCGGCCAACGCCATGGAAGCCGGGTTCGACGGCGTCGAGATCCATGGCGCCAACGGCTATCTGCTGGATCAGTTCGCCAAGGACGGCACCAACAAGCGCACCGATGCTTACGGCGGCGCGATCGAGAACCGCGCCAAGCTGATGCTTGAAGTCGCCAAGGTGGTGGCCGCCGAAGCCGGACCCGAACGGACCGGGATTCGCATTTCGCCGGTGACGCCCGCCAACGACGTCTCCGACAGCAATCCGCAGCCGCTGTTCGATTACATCGTCGACCATCTCAATGCGGAGAAGCTCGTCTACATCCATGTCATCGAAGGCGCCACCGGCGGCCCGCGCGACTTCGCGCCGTTCGACTACGGTTCCTTGCGCAAGCGCTTCAAGGGCGCCTATATCGCCAACAACGGCTATGATTTCGAGCTTGCCGCCAGGGTGCTCGCCGCCAACGAGGCCGACCTGATCGCGTTCGGCAAGCCGTTCATCGCCAATCCCGACCTGGTCGAGCGCTTCAAGAGCGGCGCGCCGCTCAATGTGCCGGACAAGGCGACGTTCTATGGCGGCGGCGCCAAGGGCTACACCGATTATCCGGTGCTCGGCGAAGCACTCGACGCGGCGCAGTAGCATCTTGCCGACCTCTCCCGTCGGGAGAGGCCGGCGCGCAGCGCCGGGTGAGGGGTTACGATCTAACGTTGGATCGTAACGCCCTCACCCCAACCCTCTCCCACTCGAAGTCGGATATGTCCGACTTCGACAGTATTGGATGCCCAACTCGGGTAAACCCGAGTTGGGCGGGAGAGCGAGTGCGCTTCCGCCGATGCGCGTTCGTGAGCAGTCTTGTCGTCAGCAGGAAGGACCGGGATCGCTCCCAACTCTTGCAAACACTGCTCACGAACCTTCCTTGCAGCGCCATCCCAATGTTCTAATCTATCCGACATGAATCAGCCCAAGGCCGAGAGCATCGTTCGTCGCGCGACCGCGGCCTTCAATTCCGGCCGGCCGGACGAGGCGCGCCAGCTCTGCGAACAGGGTCTCGCCCGCGCCCCCGGCGAGCCGATGCTCCATCATCTGCTCGCCGCCGTGCTGTTCTCCAAGAACGAAATTCAGCCGGCCCGCACGCATGTCGAAGCCAGCCTCGCCAGGCGGCCCGGCAATGCCGCGGCACATCTCCTCGCCGCGCGCATCGCCCGCGCCGCCAGGGATTTCGACGCCGCCTTGTCGCATCTCGATCGGGCGATCGCGATCGCGCCGCAACGGGACGCATTTCTCGAAAAGGCCCGGACGCTCGACCAGGCGGGTCACCGGCCGCAGGCGCGCGAAGCCTGGCGGGCGATCCTGGACGTCGTTCCGCAGCACCGGGAGGCCGCGGCACGGCTCGGACGATTGGCATGGGAAGATGGCGACACCGCCGTCGCCGCGACGTACCTCGAACGCGCGGCGGTGATTGACGCGCCGGCGCCGGTCTGGTTCGACCTCGGGCTCGTTCGCCAGGACCTGCGTGACTACGACCAGGCCGCCGCCGCCTACCGCAAGGCGCTCGACAAAAAACCCGACTATGCCGAGGCCGCGCTCAATCTCGGCATCGTGCTGCAGGAAGCCGGCGATCTCGACAGCGCCATGCGCGCCTATGCCGAAGCCTATCGGCTGCGCCCGCAGGCGTTCGGCAAGATCGCGATGGCGCTGACCTCGGCCTCCCACGGCCGCTTGTGGATCGACGAGGCATCGCTGCGCCGCTCGCTCGGCGGTTAGAGCATGATCCGGAAAAGTGGGAACCGGTTTTCCGAAAAGATCATGCTCAGAAATAAGATCTCATCCCCGCCCGCGCCGCGCGCGAAAATGCTTGCGATAGACGTTGGGCGCGGCCAACACGTCGGCGACGGTTTTTGAATAGGCTTGCCGGTGCGCCTCGTCGAAGACCTCGAATACGAGTTCAGGCGCGGTGCGCGGCACCGCGAAGCATTGCGCCACCGGCGTGCCCCTGGGCAGCACGCCACAAAAATCCGGCTGCATCCAGATCGCCGGGAAATTGATGCCGCCGTCATGGAAGCGATCGGAATCCACCAGTCCCGAAATCAGACGAAACGGCAGGTCGCCCCGATTCACGGGATGGGTGGCAAACAGCGACCAGCCGGGCTCAAGCTCGATGGTCCAGAAGCTGTTGAACTTGAGCGCGGCCTGGCCGTCGCTGGCAAACGGCGTCTCCGCGAACTGGGCCGCGACATGAAAGCTCAACGGCGCGCGTGGATATCCCGATGTCTGCGGCTCGGGAATGTCCCAGGCCCATGAGAACGACCCTCGATCGACCGCGATGTCGCACGGCAGCAGGATCGTGACACCATAGGCCATCGCGTCGACAAAGGGCGGGCATTGCTTCACGGTGCGAATGTCGCGTCCGTGAATTTCCGAATGCGCTTTCGCCGGCATCGCGCGCAGCCAGTCCGGAAGCGCGCTGCGCGCCGGAATCGGCCGCGGCAGATAGTCGGTCAATGCCGGATCGCAACGGAAAATCATGCGCATGGCGGGCTCCTGTTCTGATGTTCGATAAAACAACAATCGGAGGCAAAGAAAAAGGCCGGGATCACTCCCGGCCTCCTATTCTCGCTCTGTCATGCCCGGGCTTGACCCGGCCATGACGATGCTGGATTACCTCAGTTCGAAGCGCGCTTCGGCGGCGAGGCCGGCCACGACTTGATCAGGGTGTCGTAGTCGATGGTTTCGCCCTTCGGCTTCTCGTTCGCCAGCTTGCGCTGGGGCGCGATGTTGCCGTCCTTGGCCGACTTGGCGAACCAGTACTCAGCCGTCTCCTTCTTGTTGAGCTTCGGTCCGCAAGCGCCCTGGACGCCGGATTTCTCCAGACGTTCCATCACCGAGTCCTGGGCTGCGGCCAGCGAGTCCATCGCCTGCTGCGGCGTCTTCGCACCGGACGACGCATCGCCGATGTTCTGCCACCACAACTGCGCCAGCTTCGGATAATCCGGCACGTTGTTGCCGGTCGGGGTCCACTGCACGCGCGCCGGCGAGCGGTAGAACTCGATCAGCCCGCCGAGCTTCGGCGCGCGCTCGGTGAACGACTTGTCCCAGATGTCGGACTCACGCGTAAACGTCAGACCGACATGGCTCTTCTTCAGGCTCACCGACTTGGAGTTGATGAACTGCAGATAGAGCCAGGCCGCCTTGCGGCGGTCGATCGGGGTGGACTTCAGCAAGGTGGCCGAACCCACGTCCTGGTAGCCCAGCTTCATGCCTTCCTTCCAGTACGCGCCATGCGGCGATGGAGCCATGCGCCACTTCGGCGTACCGTCCGCATTCATGACCGGCAGGCCGGGCTTCACCATGTCGGCGGTGAAGGCGGTGTACCAGAAGATCTGCTGGGCGATATTGCCCTGCGACGGCACCGGGCCGGATTCGGAGAAGGTCATGCCTTGCGCCTGCGGCGGGGCATATTTCTTCATCCAGTCGAGGTACTTGACGATCGAATAGACCGCCGCCGGACCGTTGACGTCGCCGCCACGTTCGACGGACGAGCCGACCGGACGGCAGCCTTCCATGCGGATGCCCCATTCGTCGACCGGAAGTCCGTTCGGAAGGCCCTTGTCGCCGTTGCCGGCCATCGACAACCAGGCGTCGGTGAAGCGCCAGCCCAGCGACGGATCCTTCTTGCCGTAGTCCATGTGGCCATAGACCCGGACGCCGTTGATCTCCTTGACGTCGTTGGTGAAGAAGTCGGCGATATCCTCATAGGCCGACCAGTTCACGGGAACGCCGAGCTCGTAGCCGTACTTGGCCTTGAACTTGGCCTTGTATTCGGGATTGCTGAACCAGTCGTAGCGGAACCAGTACAGGTTCGCGAACTGCTGGTCCGGCAACTGGTAGAGATGGCCGTTCGGGGCCGTGGTGAACGACTTGCCGATGAAGTCGTTGACGTCGAGCATCGGGTCGGTGACGTCCTTGCCTTCGCCGGCCATCCATTCCGTCAAGTCGACCGCCTGGCCGTAACGGAAATGGGTTCCGATGAAGTCCGAATCGTTGATCCAGCCGTCATAAACGTTCTTGCCGGACTGCATCTGGGTCTGGATCTTCTCGACGACGTCACCTTCCTGGATGATGTCGTGCTTGACCTTGATGCCGGTGATTTCCTCGAAGGCCTTGGCAAGGGTCTTCAATTCATATTCGTGCACGGTCAGGGTTTCGGAGACCGCGTTGATCTCCATCCCCTTGAAGGGTGCGGCGGCCTTGATGAACCACTGCATTTCCTTCATCTGGTCTTCCTTGGACAACGTCGAGGGTTGAAACTCGGCGTCGATCCATTTTTTCGCGGCAGCCTCGTCGGCATAGGCGGGCGCGGTGATCGCAGCCGAGGCTGCCATCAGCGCGACGGCGCTTGTCATCATCAATAAACGACTAGGGGTCAAGGCACCCTTCCTTCTCTCCAAGTGTCGCATGGTGTTTCCTCCGTTGCAGCGACAAAACATACTCAGGCCCGGGTTGCCCCCGGATCTGCTCTTTTTCGCTCGTCAGACGGTGCGGAAAATCGCAACGGCCGAAACAAGCGAAATCACGGTGGCGAGCCACAGGCTCGACAAATCAATTCCTTCCCCGATCGGAAGCGTCGCGATCGTGTCGGTGCCGACGAATCCGATCCACAACAGATGGATCACGGCGGCCATGATCAGGGAAATAAACAGCCGATCGCCGCGCGTGGTCGGAATCCGCAAGATCCCGACCCGCTCGGCCTCCGGATAGGCAATGGCAAGGCCCGTCATGACCGCCAGCGTCATGGCGAGCAGCACGAAGAAAATCGCGGTCGGAAGCGTCCAGGCCATCCATGCGATATTTTCCATGGCGCGCCTCCTACACCCTGCCGAGCGCGAAGCCGCGCGCGATGTAATTGCGGACAAACCAGATCACCAGCGCGCCCGGGATGATCGTCAATACCCCGGCCGCGGCCAGCAATCCCCAATCCATGCCGGCGGCCGAGACGGTGCGGGTCATGACCGCCGCGATCGGCTTGGCGTCGACCGATGTCAGCGTGCGCGCCAGCAACAATTCGACCCAGGAAAACATGAAGCAGAAGAACGCGGCGACGCCGATGCCGCTCGCGATCAGCGGCACCAGAATCTTGATGAAGAATCGCGGGAACGAGTAACCGTCCAGGAACGCCGTCTCGTCGATTTCGCGCGGCACGCCGGACACGAAGCCTTCGAGGATCCACACCGCCAGCGGCACGTTGAAGATGCAATGCGCCAGCGCCACCGCCCACGGCGTATCGAACAGGTCGATCGCCGAATAAAGATTGAAGAACGGCAGCGCATAGACCGCCGCCGGCGCCATCCGGTTCGACAACAGCCAGAAGAACAGATGCTTGTCGCCGAGGAAGCGATAGCGCGAAAACGCGTAGGCGGCCGGCAGGGCCACCGAAATCGAGATCACGGTATTGATGACCACGTATTTCAGCGAGTTGATGTAACCGGAATACCAGCTCTCGTCGGTGAAGATGCGCATGTAATTGGCGATGGTCGGCTGATGCGGCCACAGCGTCATGGTCGAGACGATCTCCTCGTTGGTCTTGAAACTCATGTTGACCAGCCAGTAGATCGGCAGCAGCAGGAAGATCAGGAACAGCGAAATGATGATGCGGCGTCCGGGGATCGAATGCATCATTCAACTCCCTTGTTGGCCGGACGCTCGGCGCCGGCATTGGTCATGACGGTGTAGAATATCCAGCACACGATGATGATGATCAGGTTGTAGACCAGCGAAAGTGCCGCGGCCTTGCCGAGGTCGAATTGCCCCAGCGCGATCTTGACGAGTTCGATCGAAATGAAAGTCGTCGAGTTGCCCGGGCCGCCGCCGGTCACCACGAACGGCTCGGTGTAGATCATGAAACTGTCCATGAACCGCAGCAGCACCGCAATCAGCAGCACCCGGTGCATCTTCGGCAACTGGATCGCGGTGAATACCGCCCAGCGCGACGCGCCGTCGATCTGGGCCGCCTGATAATAGGCATCCGGAATCGATTTCAGCCCGGCGTAGCACAACAGCGCGACGAGGCTGGTCCAGTGCCAGACGTCCATCACGATGACGGTGGCCCAGGCGTCAAAATCGTTGGACACATAATTGTAGTTGATGCCGATATTGTTCAGCACATAGCCGAGCAGGCCGATGTCCGGCCGGCCGAAAATCTGCCAGATCGTCCCGACCACGTTCCAGGGGATCAGCAGCGGCAATGCCAGGATCACCAGGCAGGCAGCGACCCGCCAGCCTTCGCGCGGCATCGAAAGCGCGACCACAATTCCAAGCGGAACCTCGATCGCCAGAATCACGGCGGAGAAGAACAAATTGCGCCACAGCGACGCGAAGAACCGTCCGCCCAGATCGGTCGACGGATCGAGCAGTTCCTTGAACCAGCCGACGCCGTTCCAGAAGAACTGGTTGTTGCCGAAGGTGTCCTGCATCGAATAGTTCACCACCGTCATCAACGGCAGGATGGCCGAGAACGCCACCACCAGGAATACCGGCAGCACCAGGAACCAGGCCTTCTGATTGATGGTCTTGTCCATCACGCAGCCCCCTCAACCAGCAGGCTGTCGGCATAGACGTGAACATGCGAGGCATCGATTATGAGCCCGGCGACCTCACCGGGGATCGAAACTCCCGGCGGCACCCTTGCGGCGAATTTGACGTCGTCGATTCGCAGGCGCGCGAAGCGGACGCGGCCGAGATCGTCGATCCGCTCGATGTTGGCCGACAGCAGGCCCGGCGCGGGCGGCGCGACATCGACGAATTCGGGACGCACGCCGACTTCGATCCTGGCACCGGCCGGCAAGCCATCGTAGCTCCGGTTCAGCGCGATCGGGTGACCGCTGATCCGGGCCTCGCGTCCCCTGACCTCGGCCGGCACGATGTTCATGCCTGGCGAGCCGATGAAATAGCCGACGAAAGTATGCTCCGGCTTGTCGAACAATTCCGCCGGCGTGCCGCTCTGCACCACCCGGCCGTCATGCATCACCACCACGGTATCGGCGAAGGTCAGCGCCTCGGTCTGGTCGTGCGTGACATAGATCATCGTCAAATCGAGATCGCGATGCAGCGCCTTCAGCTTCGACCGCAATTGCCATTTCAATTCGGGATCGATCACCGTCAGCGGCTCATCGAACAAAACCGCGGCGACATCGGAGCGGACCAGTCCGCGGCCGAGCGAGATTTTCTGCTTGGCGTCGGCGGTCAGCCGCATCGCCTTGCGTGACAGATAGGGCGTCAAATCGAGCAGTCGCGCGATCTCGGCGACCCGCGCGTCGATCTCAGCCTTGGGCAGGCCGCGATTCTTCAGCGGAAAGGCAAGATTTTGTCCGACCGTCATGGTGTCGTAGATCACCGGAAACTGGAACACCTGCGCGATATTGCGCTTCTGGGTTGACAGCGGCGTGATGTCGACGCCGTCGAACAGGATCCGGCCGCGCGACGGCGTCACGATCCCCGAGATCAGATTGAGCAGGGTGGTCTTGCCGCAGCCCGACGGCCCGAGCAGCGCATAGGCGCCGCCCTGCCGCCAGGTCATCGTCACGGGCTTGAGCGCAAACAATTCCGGTGGCGCGGCGTTGCCGCCGTAGGAGTGCGCGAGATCGACGAGGTCAATGCGGGCCATGCTGCATGTCCCTCACGTCGCGCCGGGCGCGGCGACCAGCCGGCCGGCCGCGTCGAATACAAAGAGATTATCCGGGTCGAGCACGGCATCCAGCATGTAGCCGGGCTCATATTCGTGCACGCCCTGCAGCACGGCGACCCAGTTGGAATCGTCGCGGTTGAGATGCACGAAGCTTTCCGACCCGGTGATTTCCGTCACCGTCACGGTGGCGGAAAACGCGTGACGGCCGGCAATTCCGTTGGCGACTTCAAGCTGGTGGGCGCGGAAGCCGACCCGGTAGGCGCCGTCGCCGAGGCCGGCGTAAAGCCCGGTGGCAGGCGCCTGCACGCCGCCGGCATACTGCACTGAGCCGTTGTGCTTTTCGATCCCGACAATGTTGAGCGGCGGATCGGAGAATACCTGGGCGACCCGCATGGTGTCGGGATGGCGATAGACCGTGGGGGTCTGGCCGACCTGCAGGACCTCGCCCTCCCACATGCAGACGGTGCGGCCGCCGAGCAACAAGGCTTCGGAGGGCTCGGTCGTGGCATAGACGAAGATCGCGCCGGACGCCTCGAAGATACGCGGCAGTTCGGTGCGCAATTCCTCGCGCAGCTTGTAGTCGAGATTGGCGAGCGGCTCGTCCAGCAACACGAGGTCGGCGCCCTTGACCAGCGCGCGCGCGATCGCGGTGCGCTGCTGCTGGCCGCCGGACAATTGCAGCGGCGTGCGGTTCAGATACGGCTCCAGCTTCAGGAGTTTCGCCGCCTCCTGGACCCGTCTTTCGATCTCGGCGCGCGGCTTGCCCTGCACCCGCAGCGGCGAGGCGATGTTTTCATAGACGGTGAACGAGGGATAATTGATGAACTGCTGATAGACCATCGCCACCGAACGCTGCCGCACATCGAGGCCGGTGACATCCTTGCCGTCGACCAGAACACGGCCGGTTGTCGGCTTGTCGAGACCGGCGAGCAGCCGCATGATCGAGGTCTTGCCCGACAGCGTCGGGCCCAGCAGCACGCTCAGGGTGCCGCGCTCAAGCGTCAGCGAGACATCCCGAATCGTTGGAATACCATCGACTGCGCGCGTAACTCTTTCGAGCGTGACGGTCATGTCCGCCCTCCTGCTTCCAGCAAGGACCGTTCGAGCGGCGCCCGATGCGCGGCGATCCAGTCATCGATGGAAGCAATTTCGGCAGTCGACAATCGCAATCCAAGTTTGGATCGCCGCCAGACGATATCCTCAGCGCTGCAGGCCCACTCGGCCGACATCAGGTACCTGACTTCGCTTTCCGTCAAGGTGGCACCGAACGACTGGCCGAGATCGGCCATCGATTTTGCGTCGCCGAGCAGCTTGCTGGCGCGCGTGCCGTAGGCATGTGCCAGCCGGTTGGCATGCGCCGGCGACAGGAACGGGTAGCCACGCACCAGTTCGGCGGTCAGTGTCGCAATCGCCGAGACATCCAGATCGCCGCCCGGCAGCGGCCACTTTGCGGTCCAGCCTTCGCGCGCCTTGGAGCTGCGCAGATAGGGCGCGAGACGCTCAAGCGCCTCCTCGGCGAGCCGGCGATAGGTCGTTATCTTGCCGCCATAGATCGACAACAGCGGCGCGCCGCCGGGCTTGTCGAGTTCGAAAACATAATCGCGGGTGGCTGCCTTGGCTTCGCTGGCGCCGTCGTCATAGAGCGGACGCACGCCGGCATAGGTCCACACAACGTCCTCCGGCTTGACCGGCTTCGCCAGATATTCGCTGACGGAATCGCAGAGATATTTGATTTCCTCAGGTGATGCCTTCACCTTCGCCGGGTCGCCGTCGTAATCGCGATCGGTGGTGCCGATCAGCGTGAAATCGTCCTGATAGGGAATCACGAAGACGATGCGGCCGTCGCTGTTCTGAAACATGTAAGCGCGGTCGTGCGCATAGAGCTTCGGCACCACGATGTGGGAGCCTTGCACCAGCCGTACCTTGGCCTTCGCGTTGACGCCCGCGCCGGACGCCAGCACCTGCTCGACCCATGGTCCGCCGGCATTGACCAGCGCGCGGGCCTGAACGGTGCTGCGCTCGCCGATTGAAGTGTCTTCGACGGTGATCTGCCAGATCCCATCGGTCGGCCGGATCTCGACGGCGCGCGAACGGGTGCGGATTTCGGCGCCGCGGTCGGCCGCGTCGCGTGCGGTCAGAACCACAAGCCGCGCGTCATCGACGAAGCAATCCGAATATTCAAAGCCCCTGGTGTAGCGGTTGGGAATCAGCGGCCGGCCGACTTCGTCGCGCGAAAGATCGACCGAGCGCGTCGGCGGCAGCAGATGCCGACCGCCGATATGGTCGTAAAGAAACAGGCCGAGCCGCAACAGCCATGCCGGCCGCAACCCGGCATGGTGCGGCAACACGAAACGAAGCGGCCGGATGATATGTGGCGCGATCTGCCAGAGGATTTCGCGCTCGATCAGCGCCTCGCGGACCAGCCGGAACTCGTAATACTCCAGATAGCGCAGGCCGCCATGCACGAGCTTCGTCGACCACGACGACGTCCCGCTCGCCAAATCATTCATTTCGCAAAGGAAAACAGAATTTCCGCGTCCGGCGGCATCGCGAGCGATACCGCAGCCATTGACGCCGCCCCCTATAATCGCGAGGTCGAAAATTCGATCCAAAGACGCTCCCCCGGCGTTCGCCAGTTCACTTTGGCGATTTCGCTTTCGGTTTGGATTAAATCACAAATAAAAACGAAAGCAACCGAAAACAGGAACTGGCGCCGGTTCCGGGCAGGAGGGCGCCATCTTTTCGTCATGGCCGGGCTCGTCCCGGCCATGACGAATTTGAAGCTCACATCTAGCCTATCGCAGCCGGGTAACGGTTGGAGGAACGTCCACGGCCGGCTCGTCAATATCGGCCGCCGATTTCGGCATCGCCTCGATCACCTCGATGCCGCGGGTCTGGCAGATGTTGGCAAGTCTCGCCGGCAACGCCACGTCGGTCACAAAGGTCTGGATCTGGCTGATATGGGCAAGGCGAACCGGCGCGGTGCGCCGCAGTTTGGTCGAGTCGGCGACCAGCACCACGCTGCGCGCATTGGCGATGATGGCCTGGGCTGCCTGGACTTCGCGATAATCGAAATCCAGGAGCGCGCCCTCTTCGTCGATCGCAGACGCGCCGATGATGGCGTAATCGACCTTGAACTGACCGATCAGGCTGATCGCCGTCGAGCCGATCACCGCACCGTCGGCGCGGCGCACGGTGCCGCCGGCCACGATCACCTCGATGCGGGGATGCCGGTAGAGCAGCATCGCGACATTGAGGTTGTTGGTGATCACCAGCAGGTCTTCATGCGAGGTCAGGGCGCTGGCGACCTCCTCGGTGGTGGTGCCGATGTTGATGAACAGCGAGCAGCCGTTGGGGATCAGCGCCGCGGCCGCCGCGCCGATGGCTTTCTTCTCGTCGGCGGCGACGAACCTGCGCGCCTCGTAGGCGAGGTTCTCGACACCCGAGGCAATGATGGCGCCGCCATGAATCCGGGTCAGCGACCGGTGATCGCACAGATCGTTCAGGTCCTTGCGGATGGTCTGCGCCGAAACCTCGAAACGCCGCGCCAAGTCCTCGACCATCACCCGGCCAAAGGCGCGGGCGATATTGAGAATTTCAGATTGGCGGTGAGTGAGACCTGTCACGACGGCACTCCGGGAACGAACACGCCCATGGTGCGGCCGTTCCGGCATCCGGTCAACGCGGCAGATCGGCCGTAACGGGGCGGCGATCAAATCCAGTTAATCGACCGGACCCAGCCGTCTAGGCGGTGATCGACGGATCGCCCTGCGGAATCGCCTGCGGATGTCCCTGATCGTCGATGGCGACGTAGGTGAAGTTGCCGTCGGTCACCAGGATCGAATGCACTTCCTTGCGGCGCACCACCCAGGCCTCGAGGTGAACGGTGATCGAGGTCCTGCCGACCCGGACCAGGTTGGCATGAACCGAAACCAGGTCACCGACGAAAACCGGCTTCCGGAAATTCATTGCTTCGATCGCCACCGTGACGGCGCGCGACTTCGCGATCTTGGAGGCGAAGATTCCGCCGGCGATATCCATCTGGCTCAGCAGCCAGCCGCCGAAAATGTCGCCGTTCTGATTGGTATCGGCCGGCATCGCCAGCGTGCGGATCGACAGATCGCCGCAGGGTTCGGCTTCCGTGTTCAATGGTGCGTGCACGGCTTGGGTGTCGGTCATCGGTGGCCCCGTCGGATCGGATTTGAAACCGGTTACTTGAAACTATCCCAGCCGGCATCCGGCGCAAAACGCCCGCCGAACTTCGCCGCCAGCGCCTGCAACATCGACACCACGTTTTCCGGGCCGCGGCTGCGGGCATAATTCAGCGGACCGCCGCGGAACGGCGCATAGCCGGTGCCGAAGATCATGGCGCCGTCGACCACATCGGCGTCGTCGACAACGCCCTCGCGCAGGCACGCCACGCAAACGTTCGACATCGGCAGGATCAGCCGGTCGATCATTTCCGCCGTCGGCTGCGCCATGGCGGCAGGCCCGGATGGTTTATCGGCCTTGCCGTCTTTCCAGAGATAGAAGCCCTTGCCGGTCTTGCGGCCAAGCTCGCCCCTGGCGACCTTGTCGCGCAGCCACGCCGGCGTCGGCGGCAGCAGATCGCCGAACTTGGAGCGCAGCATGTCGCCGACCGCCAGACAGATGTCGAGGCCGACCTGATCGGCCAACTCGATCGGCCCCATCGGCATGCCGAATTTCTCGGCCGCCGCATCGATCGTGGCCTTGTCGATTTTCTCGTCCAGCATCACCATCGCCTCGAGCATGTAGGGCGTCAGCGCGCGGTTGACGAGAAAGCCCGGCGAACTCTTCACCGGCATCGGCAGCCGGTCGATGGCGCCGACAAAGGCCAGCGCCTGTTTCAGCAGTTGCGCATCCGACCCGTCATGGCTGACGACCTCGACGAGCTGCAAGCGCGATACCGGATTGAAGAAATGCAGTCCGACCAGCCGCTCCGGCGATTTCAGCGTCGCGCGCAAATCCTGCAGCGGAATGCTCGAGGTATTGGTGGCGAGGATCGCGCCGGCCTTCATTTTCGGCTCCAGCCCGGCATAGACCTTCTGCTTCAACTCCAGCTTTTCCGGCACCGCCTCGATGATCAGGTCGGCGTTGCGGACGCCTTCGCCGTCGAGATCGGGCATCAGGCGGTCCAGCGCATCGCGGATGGCGGTGCGCTGATGCATGATCTTGCCGAACAGGTCGGCGGCGCGCTTGATCGCGCCGGCAATCGGCTCCGGCTTCATATCGGCGAGCGTGACACGCAGCCCTTCATTGGCGCACCAGGCAGCGATGTCGCCGCCCATCGCGCCGGCGCCGATGACGTGAACATGGCTGATGGTGTTGCCGCTTCCGGCGAGCTTCTTCATCTGCTCGCGCAGAAAGAACACCCGGACCAGGTTCTGCGCCGTCGGCGTCACCATCAGACGGGCGAACGAGGTCTTCTCGGCGGCGAGCATCGCCGCCTTGTCGCCGCCGTGCTTTTCCCAGAGATCGATCAGGGCGTAAGGCGCGGGATAATGCTCATGCGGGGCCGCCTTCTCGGCCTTAGCCCGCATCCGCGAGCCGAGAAAGCCGCGCACCGGCGTGAAATTCAGGATCGCGTTCACGACACCGGGGCGAGCGCGCTTCAGGCGGCCGAAAATCGCGTCCTTGACCGCATTGCGAACATGCCGCTCCTGCGTCACCGCATCGACCAGACCCAGAGCCTTGGCCTTGCGGGCGTCGATGGTTTTGCCGGTCAGCATCAGCGTCATCGCCTGCATCGGATTGACCAGACGCGTGAAGCGCGCGGTACCGCCGAGGCCCGGATGCAGCCCGAGCATCACTTCCGGAAAACCAAAGCGGGCGCCGTCGATCGCAATGCGTGACTGGCAGGCGAGCGCGACTTCGAGGCCGCCGCCGAGGCAGAAACCGTGGATCACGGCCACGGTAGGAATCCTCAACGCTTCGAGGCGGTCGATCACCGCATGGGCCCGGCCGATCGCGGTCTCGACCGGACCGGGATCGGTGGCGCCGCGAAACTCATTGACGTCGGCACCGGCGATGAAGCCGGATGGCTTCGCCGAGCGAATAACAATTCCCGCCGGCCGCTGGCTTTCCAGCGCCGCCAGCACTGAAGCAAATTCCTCGATGACATCGGCCGACAGCGTGTTGGCGCTGGTCTCGGCGCGATCGAACAGCAGCCAGGCGATGCCGTCGCTATCGCGGGTCAGCTTGAAGTTACGATAGGCTTGCGTCGCCTCACGCTTCGGCCCGAGTTCGAGCACCCGATCTCCCAGAACGTCCATGATCTTCGAGTCCATGACGTTCCCTATACCATCTCGATCAGCATCGCGCCGCCCTGCCCGCCGCCGATGCATTCGGTGGCGATGCCGCGCCTGGTGCCCAACCGCTTCATCGCATTGACGAGATGCAGCACGATGCGATTGCCGCTGCAGCCGACGGGGTGGCCGAGGCTGATAGCGCCGCCATCGACATTGAGTTTGGCGTGGTCGATCTGGCCGGCCGCGCCGTCGAGGCCCAAAATCTCGCGGCAGAATTTGTCATCGTTCCAGGCCGCCAGGCACCCCAGCACCTGGGTGGCGAATGCCTCGTTCAATTCCCAGGTCTCGATATCGCCGAGCGACAATTTATTGCGCTTCAAGAGTTCGGTCGCCGACAGCACCGGACCGAGGCCCATGATGCTCGGATCGAGCGCGGACCATTGGCTGTCGAGGATGACGGCCTTTGGCGTCAGGCCATGCTTGGCAACTGCGTCTTCCGAAGCGAGGATGGTCCACGATGCGCCGTCGGTAATCTGCGAGGAGTTGCCGGCGGTGACCTGGCCCCACGGGCGCTCGAACACCGGCTTCAGACCCGCCAGTTTCTCGAGCGTGGAATCCGGCCGCACGCCGTCATCGGAATCATAGAATTTGCCGTCGCGCGCGAACGCGGTTTCGACCTCGCCCTTCAGCCAGCCTTGCGCCTGCGCATTTGCAAGTCGCTTCTGGCTTTCGACCGCATAGGCGTCCGATTGCGCGCGGGTGATGCCGAACAGATGACCGACGACTTCGGCGGTCTGTCCCATGTTGAGTTCGGTAATCGGATCGGTCAGCCCGCGCTCGAGGCCGATGACCGGCTTGAAGTACGCCGGACGCGCCTTCGCGATCGCCGCGAGCTTGCCGAGGATTCCCTTGGCGCCGGCGAGCCCAGCGAACCAGCGCACGCCCTGCTGCGGCCAGACCAGCGGCGCGTAACTGAGCGCTTCCGAGCCGCCGGCCAGAATCAAATCGGAGGTGCCCTCGCGGATGTAGCGGTACGCGGTGTCGATCGACTGCATGCCGGAGCCGCAATTGATCTGCACCGTAAAGGCGACCATCGCTTCCCCCATGCCGAGCCGCAACGCGGCGACGCGGGCGGGATTCATCTCGTCGGCGATGACATTGACGCAGCCAAGGATGACCTGATCGAACGCGTCGGGCGCGAACGGTTGCCGGGCCAGCAGCGGCCGGCCGCATTGCACGGCAAGATCGACCGGGGTGAACGGACCGGGCCCGCTGCGCGCCTTGAGGAATGGCGTCCGGCTGCCGTCGATAATGAAAACCGGTCGCGCCATCAGCTTGCCGCCCTCGTCTCACCGAGCGACTGGAAAAACTGATGCACGTCGGCCGGCTTTTTGTAAATCGGCGACAGCGCCTCCGGCGCGAAATCGTCGACCGCGATCACTTTTGCGACCGCCTGATGCGCCGCTGCGACCTGGTCGCCCTCGGCCTTGGTGATGACGCCGTTCTTCACGGCGTCCTGCCAATCATGAAGATGCGCGGCGCGCATTCTCCTAGTGATATCCTCGGCAGCAGTGACGAGCAGGAACGCCTTCTCCAGGCGCGCCACGCCGCGGTCGTCATCGACATGCGACAGATCGGGCGTCAGCCGATCGCGCGCCGCCGACGGCTCCAGTACCAGTTGCGCGCATTGATGGGTCACCCGGTCCGAAGGGCCGAGCACGCGCGCACCGAACGGCTGGATCAGGAATTTCAGGACGATGGCGACGAAGCGGTTTGGAAAATTCGCCAGGATTTCAGCGAAGCGGTTTTCGATGGTGCGGAAGCCGCTCGCCATGCACCATTCGAGGGCTGCAAAATCCGCGACTTGCCGGCCCTCATCCTGCCAGCGTTTCAGTGCAGCCGAAAGCAGGTACAATTCCGACAGAATATCGCCGAACCGCGCTGACAGCATTTCCTTGCGCTTCAAGGCGCCGCCCAGCGTCAACAGCGCCATGTCGGCGCATAATGCGAACGCCGACGAATAGCGCGAAAGCTGGCGATAAAATCCGGTCGCGGCGCCGGCGTCGGGCACCGTGACGAACGCGCCGCCGGTCCAGTTGCGGCCCCAGGCGCGGAACAGCGTGACCACGCTGTGACCGACATGTTTCCAGAACGCCTTGTCGAAGGCATCCAGTCCCCTGGCGCGGTCCTGGTCGCCGAGCGCGTTCATCTCTTCCAGCAGATAAGGATGCGCGCGGATCGCGCCCTGCCCGAACACGATCAGGTTGCGGGTGAGGATATTGGCGCCCTCGACGGTGATGCCGACCGGCACCGAGCGGTAGAGACCGCCCAGATAGTTCTGCGGGCCGTCGATCACCGCCTTGCCGCCATGGATGTCCATCGCGTCGTCGATCGCGATCCGCATCCGCTCGGTGGCCTGCAGCTTCATGATGCCGGAAATCACCGCAGGATGGTGGCCCTGATTGAGCGCGGCACAGGTCAGCCGCCGCGCCGCATCGAGCAGATAGGCGGTGCCGGCGATGCGGGCGAGCGGCTCCTCAATGCCTTCGAATTTTCCGATCGGCACGTTGAACTGCTCGCGAATTCGCGCATAGGCGCCGCTGGTGCGGGCCGCGTAAGCCGCCCCCGCCGCCGACAAGGATGGCAGCGAGATGCCGCGGCCGGCAGCCAGCGCCGTCATCAGCATTTTCCAGCCCTGGCCGAGACGTGCCTCGCCGCCGATGATGTAGTCCATCGGAATAAAGACATCGCGGCCCCAGTTCGGGCCGTTCTGAAACACCTGCATCGACGGCAGATGGCGATGGCCGATCTCGACGCCGGGCAGATGGGTCGGGATCAACGCCACGGTGATGCCGAGTTCATGCTGCCGGCCGACCAGGTGATCGGGGTCATAGGCCTTGAAGGCAAGACCCAGCAATGTGGCGACCGGGCCGAGCGTGATATAGCGCTTGTGCCAGTTGAGCCGCAGGCCGAGCACCTCGCGTCCCTCGAAATGACCCTTGCAGATGATGCCGCTGTCGATCATCGAGGCGGCGTCGGAGCCCGCTTCCGGGCTGGTCAATCCGAAACAGGGAATCTCGCGTCCATCGGCAAGCCGCGGCAGCCACGCCTGCTGCTGGTCCCTGGTGCCGAAGCGCATCAGCAATTCGCCGGGGCCGAGCGAGTTCGGCACCATCACGGTCACGGCGGCGGTCAGCGAGCGCGACGAAATCTTGCGTACAACTTCCGAATGCGCATAGGGCGAGAAGCCTAGCCCGCCATATTCTTTGGGAATGATCATGCCGAAGAACTTATGGACCTTGATATAGTCCCAGACTTCGGGCGGCAGATCGCGCCATTCCCAATTGATCTTCCAGTCGTCGAGCATCGCGCACAGCTCATCTACCGGGCCGTGGAGAAATGCCTGCTCCTCCGGCGAAAGCGTAGCCGGCGCATGGCTCAGCAGTTTCGACCAGTCGGGATCACCGGTGAACAGGTCGGCGTCCCACCACACGTCGCCGGCTTCCAGCGCCTCGCGCTCGGTGTCGGACATGACCGGCAATACCGTGCGCGCCCAGGAAAAAATCGGTTTGGTGATGATATCGCGGCGAAAGGCAAAGGAGGTCATGGCGATGTCCTCATGGTCGGCGGCGCGGTGGTTGATTGTACCGGAAGTTGCGGGATTCGGGTGAACACTTCGCTTTGAAAATAAGGAGAAATTGATGCGTTGCTCGGAGCGCTGGCGGATAACGGAGCAATCCGGCTTCAGTTCCGGGAGGCAGGGTCGTGACCGCCCTTCACCTCGCCCCGCAAGCGGGGCGGGGTGAAATGGCTATCAATCCGGCCGCGCCATTTCGAACATGGCATCCGGCCTGATTTCGAAATAATCGCCGCGGCGTCCGGCGCGCACGATGGGACGCGCCAGCGCGGTCTGGTAGACGCCGTCCTTGATCAGCGCCTTGTCGATGTGAACGGCGACGACCTCGCCGAGGGTGAGCCAGGCCTGTGCCTTCCTGCCGTCGGCGCCCTGCAGTTGAATGATCTGGGTCAGCTTGCATTCGAACGAGACCGGGCTCTCCGCCACCCGGGGCACCTTGACGAGCCTGCTGGGTGCGGCCGTCAGCCCGGCGATCTTGAATTCGCTGACATCGTGGGCGACATGCGCCGCGGTGGCGTTCATCTGCTTCGCCAGATCCATGGTCGCCAGATTCCAGACGAATTCGCCGGTCTCCTGGATATTGGCGACGCTGTCCTTCCAGGCGGTGGAGGAAAAGCCGATGATGGGAGGGGTGTAGCAGAAGCCATTGAAGAAGCTGTAGGGCGCAAGATTGATGTTGCCTTTGGCGTCCCGCGACGAGATCCAGCCGATCGGACGCGGGGCGATGATCGCATTGAACGGATCGTGCCGGAGGCCGTGACCGTTGACCGGTTCGTAATAATACAGGTCTTTCGGGCTTGATGCGTCCATGCGGGTTTTTCCATTTTCGTCATTGCGAGGAGCGTAGCGACGAAGCAATCCATACCACGGTTGCGGGCCGATGGATTGCTTCGCGGAGTTTATCATCGGGCGCGCATTCGCGCGACCCGTTGGCTCGCAATGACGGAAAAACTGGCGGACCTTGCCCTGCTATTTTACCCCGGGGCGCAAGTCCGGCGAGGACAAAGTCGATCATCTGGTCGAGCGACGGTCCCGGCTTGTTGACGGATTGCGCAATCATCTGCGGATGAAAAAACCGGATCATCGCCGTGCAGGTGCACATTGCCGCCAGCGGCACGTCCGTGACCTCGAATTCGCCTGACGCGGCGCCGTCCGCGATCACGCTGCCGATGGTCTGGGTGATCCGCTCCATGTGGGCCACGCAGACCTCCCAGCTCTCCTCCATCGCGATCTCGACCATCTCGTGCAGCTTGGAATCGCCGACATAGCGCTCGCTGTTCATGCGATGGATCGTGGTCATGAGTTCGCGCAGCCGCGAAGCCGCCGGTCCGCTCCTGGTCGCGACGGCATTCACCACATCCTCGACTTCGCCCATCAGGCTGCGCGCGACGCCTTCGTGGATCGCCTTTTTCGAATCGAAAAAGCGATACACATTCGCAGGGCTCATGCGCAGCTCTTTGGCGATATCGGCCACCGTGGTCTTCTGGTAGCCGATCTGGCGGAACAAACGCTCCGCCACCACGAGAATCCGCTCTCGCGTATCGGGTTCGACATGTTCAGAGATCAGCGTCATGGCACTCAATGTTCAATTATTCCGCAGCCTCGGCAAGCGGAAATGCGGGTTCTGATTCGCCGCGATGCTGCGGCGCAAGATCGATATCCCTGCTCGCGCCGCTTTCCTCCAGGCTCTTGCGGAACCAGAGGGCATAGAGGCCCGGCAGGTACAGCAAGGTCAGGAAGGTTGCAACAAACAGGCCGCCCATGATGGTGATCGCCATCGGGCCCCAGAACGCGGAGCGCGACAGCGGAATCATCGCCAGGATCGCGGCCAGCGCCGTCAGCACCACCGGGCGGGCACGCCGGACGGTGGCCTCGACGATGGCTTCCTTGCGCGTCAGCCCCTGGGACACATCGGTCTCGATCTGGTCCACCAGGATCACCGCATTGCGCATGATCATCCCGGCCAGCGCGATCAATCCGAGCAATGCGACGAAGCCGAACGGCTGGTTGGCGACGTTCAAGCCAAGCGAGGCACCGATGATGCCCAGCGGTGCTGTGAGAAACACCAGCAGCAACCGCGAAAAGCTCTGCAACTGGATCATCAGCAGGGTCAGCATCACGATGACCATCAACGGAAACAGCACGAAGATCGAGGCGTTGCCCTTGGCCAACTCCTCGACCGCGCCGCCCACCTCGATCCGGTAGGCCGGTTCCAGGCTGTCGCGAATTTGCTGCAGCCTGGGCCAGATCTGATTGGTCACGTCGGGCGCCTGCACGCCATCGACGACATCGGCCACCACCGTGATCGCCATATCTCGGTTGCGCCGCCACAGGATCGGCTCCTCATGGGAGTATTCGATTTTGGCGATCTGGGTTAGCGGCACCGCGACCCCGTTGCGTGAGGTCACGGTCAGATCGCCGACATGGCCGAGATCGAGCCGTTCGGACGGCACCGCGCGGGCCACCACCTCGACCTTCTCGATGCCGTCGCGCACGGTTGTCACCGGCGCGCCGGAGATCAGCATGCTGAGCGCCTGCGAGACGTCCTGCGGCGTCAAGCCCAGGGCACGCGCGCGATCCTGATCGACGACCAGCTTGAGATACGGCGTCTGCTCGTTCCAGTCGAGATGCGGGTCCTTGACCTTGTCGTTCTGCTCGACTACGTCGCGCACGCGATAGGCGATGTCGCGAACCGTCCTCGTATCGGGGCCGATCACGCGAAACTGCACGGGAAAGCCGACCGGCGGGCCGAAGTTGAACCGGTCGACGCGCACCCGCGCTTCGGTCAGGGCACCATCATCGACCGCCTTCTCGATCCGGGCCTTGATGCGCTCGCGCGCCTTGACGTCCTTGGCGACGATGACGATTTCGGCGAACGCCTCGTTCGGCAGTTGCGGATTCAACCCGAGCCAGAAGCGCGGCGAGCCTTGGCCGACATAGGACGTGTAGGTCGAAATGTCGTCGTCGCCCCGGAGCAGGCTTTCCGCCTTTTTCACCGATTGCTGGGTGACGTTGAACGCGGTGCCTTCCGGCAAGCGCAGTTGCAGGAACAGTTCGGGCCGCTCGGACAGCGGGAAGAACTGCTGCTGCACGTGACCGAATCCGACGATCGAAAGCGCGAAGATGCCCACCGTCGCCAGCACCACCTTGATCCGGTGGTTGACGCACCATTGAATCATGCTGCGGAGAATGCGGTAGATTCGGGTTTCATACACCGCATGCGGGTCGTGGTTGTGGCTGACCGTGATGTTCGGCAACAGCTTGACGCCGATATAGGGGGTGAAGATCACCGCCACGAACCAGGACGCCACCAGCGCGATCGCCACGATCCAGAAGATGCCGCCGGCATATTCGCCGACCGCGGAATTGGCAAAGCCGATCGGGAGGAAGCCCGCAGCGGTCACCAGCGTTCCCGTCAGCATCGGGAAGGCGGTCGATTCCCAGGCAAAGGACGCCGCGCGGACGCGGTCCCAGCCCTGCTCCATCTTCACCACCATCATCTCGACGGCGATGATGGCGTCGTCGACCAGCAGGCCGAGCGCGATGATCAGCGCGCCGAGCGTGATGCGGTGCAGGTCCAGCGACATCGCGTTCATGACGATGAAGACGATCGCCAGCACCAGCGGCACCGACAACGCCACCACGATGCCGGTTCGCCAGCCCAGCGCGACGAACGAGACAAACAGCACGATCGCCAGCGCCTCGATGAAGGAATGGACGAATTCGCTGACCGCGTGCTCAACCACCTTGGGCTGATCGGCGATCTGATCGACGTTGATTCCCTGCGGCACCGCCTTCATGAATTCCGCGGTTGCGTTCGCGACGTCCTTGCCCAGCTCCAGGATATTGGCGCCGGTGGCGGTGACCACGCCGATGCCGATCGCGGGCTTGCCTTCCTGGCGCACCACAAAGCTCGGCGGGTCGACGTAACCATGCGTCACGGTCGCGATATCGCCGAGCCGGAACACGCGGCCGTTGCTTTCGACCGGCGTCTCGGCGACCGCCTTGACGCCATCGAGCGCGCCGGTGACGCGCAACGGCACCCGCTGCGAGGAGGTCTCCACCGTTCCCGCCGGCACGACGTTGTTTTGCTTGGCGAGCGAATCAAACAGCGCCTGCGGCGTGATCCCCAGCGTCGCCAGCTTGGCATGCGAGAATTCAACGAAGATCTTCTCGTCCTGGGTGCCGTAGAGATCGACCTTGGTGACCCCCGGCACTTTCAGCAGCCGCTGACGCATGCCTTCGGCGGCCTTCTTCAGTTGCGCGTAGTCGGCGCCGTCGCCGGTCATCATATAGAGGATCGAATCGACATCGCTGAATTCGTCGTTGACGACCGGGCCGAGCAGATTGGCCGGAAGCTGGCTCTGCACGTCGACCAGCTTCTTGCGCAGCAGATAAAACAGATACGGCACCTCCTTGGGCGGCGTCGAATCCCGGAACGTGACCTGCATCGCGGTGAAAGACGGCTTCGAGTAGGTCTGCACCTTTTCGAAATAGGGCAATTCCTGCAGCTTCTTCTCGATGGGGTCGGCGACCTGGGTCTGCATCTCCGCCGCGGTGGCGCCCGGCCAGATCGCCGAGACGTTGACCACCTTGACGGTGAAGAACGGATCTTCGGCACGGCCAAGCCGCTGGTAGGAGAAGAAGCCCGCGGCGCCCAGCGCCACGATCAGGAACAGGATCAGCGCGGGATGGCTGACCGCCCAGCCCGAAAGGTTGAAGCGTTTCATCGCACCGGCTCCCGCTCAAAACGACAATGACGAGACGACCCTGACCTTCTGGGCCGGATCGAGCTTTTGCACGCCGAGCACGACCACCTTGGTGCCTTCGTCGACGCCGCCGGTGATGACGACATTGTTGGTCTCGTAGGATTTGACGGCGACCGGCTTCAGCGCCACTTCGCCCTTGTCGTCGACGACGTAGAGCGAGGGATCGCCGCCTTCGCTGAACAGCGCCGACAAGGGCAGCCGCGCCACGCGCTCGGTTTTCGGATCGGAAAGCGTCAGCGTCGCGGTCATGCCGAGCGAAACCTTATCGCCGGCATCGGGCAGCGAGAATTTCGCCAGATAGGTTCGGGTCGCCGGATCGGCCGAGGGCGCGACCTCGCGCAGCTTCGCGGCATATTTTCGGTCCGGCTCCGACCACAGCGTGACGCTGGCCGCGCCATCCTTGGCACGTCCGAGCAGGGTTTCCGGGATCGCGACCACGGCTTCCTTTTCGGCAACGCGCGCGATGCGGATCGCGGTCTGCCCCGACGCCACCACCTGGCCGGCGTCGATCAGGGTCGCGGTCACGACGCCGCGGGTGTCGGCGACCAGGGTGGCATAGGAAAGGCTGTTGTTGGTGAGTTCGACCGAACGCTCGGCACGATTGAGGCGCGCGCGCGCCTCGTCGGCGGAGGCCTTGGCCTGATCCAGTTGCGCATCGGTGGTCCAGCCCTTGACGCGCAAATCCTTGGCGCGGGTTTCGGCGGCAGCGGCCTGCGCCAGCACGCCGGTGGCAGCGCGGAATTCGGCCTCGGCCTGTTCGGCCTGCAGCTTGAGGTCGACTTCATCCAGCGTGGCGAGCGGCTGGCCGACCTCGACGATCTGGCCGACCTCGACCAGGCGCTTGGCGACCTTGCCGGGCACGCGGAAGCCCATGTCGGTCTCGATCCGAGGGCGAATGGTGCCGACGAAACTGCGCTCCGGGCATTCCGCTTCGTAATGCACCTCGGTGACCAGTACCGGGCGTCCGGGAGCGGCTTTCTCGGCGACCGAGTCGTTGCAGCCGGCCAGCGCAATCGCCAGCAGCGCCAGTGTCAAACCCGCCAGAAGCCTGGAATAGCTCGCTAAAATTGAACGGACCAGCATCGTCGCCTCCTCGATGAAATGTCGAGGCAGTGTCGATTATTGAATGATAATTGTCAATATTCGTCAGTAATCATGATTTCGTGAGCGATCGCTCCGGGACATCAGCTTCCACGGGCACAGCGCGGGGCGCCTCCTCCGCCAGTTGAAACCGCTCGAAGCGGTGCAGTTCTTCCTCGATCCGGCGCTTTAAGTCCTTGCGCGCGCCCCGACCCCCCGCACGGCCGACCCAGCTCCATTTCTGCACCAGCAACTCGCCGGCCTTGCGATCGGTCTTGAGATCGATGGCGGCGACGATGTCGTCATCAACCAGAACCGGCAACGCGAAATAGCCGAACAGCCGCTTCGCTTTCGGCACATAGGCCTCGAAGCGATGCCCGTAGCCGAAGAACAATTCGGTGCGCTTGCGCTGGATGATCAGGGGATCGAACGGCGACAGGATGTGCACGAACTCCGGCGCCCGATCGCCCGCGGTTTCCAGCGTCTCGGGTGCAGCCCAATGCTCCTGCTTGCCGGCGCCTTCGAGCGCGACCGGCACCAGCGCGCCAGCGCGCAGCCTTGCTTCGATCAGGCGCCGGATTGCCGCCTTGCTCGGCGCATCGAGATGGCAGATCGAATCCAGGCTGACGACGCCTTGCGCGCGCAAGGCGCGATCGAGCAGATAGGCATGGATTTCCCGCGCCGAGGCGGGCTTCGGCGGCTTGTCGGGCGGCACCTCCCAGCCGAAATGCCGCGCCATCAATTCATAGGTCTTGAGCATGCCGTTGCGTTCGCTGACGGTGAGCAGGCCCTGGTAGAATGCCAGTTGCAGCGCCCGCTTCGACGGCTTGCGGCTGGCCCAGGGATGTTCCTTGTCGACCAGCACGTCGTCATCGATGTCGCGGATCGTCAGCGCGCCGTCGCGCCGGATCAACCGCATCACCTTGCGCAAATCCGCCGGGCTGACCGAGTTCAGCCATTTGTGGCCCTCGCGCCGGTGACGCTTCATCGCCGGCATGAAGAAGCGCAGATCTTTCGCCGGCACATAGGACAATGCGTGGGTCCAGTATTCGAACACACTCTTGTCGATGCTCTGGGCCTGACGCAAATCGGCGCGCCGGTAATCGGGGATTCGGGTCCAGAGAATATGGTGATGGCAGCGCTCGATGACATTGATGGTGTCGATCTGCACATAACCCAGATGTTCCACCGCCGCGGCCGTCGCAGCCGGCCCGTCGCCAAACGGCGCCGGCACGTCGAGCCGCTGCGCGCGCAGCCAGATCTGCCGGGCCTCAGCCTTGGTCAGGGGATGGAATTGATTGGCGCGGGACATCGCACGGCAATGTAACCGGATTCGCACTCGCAAAGAGGCGGGAATACCACAGCTTTACCGGCCAACGTGATGCAAATCACATTCGCCGTTTCGAACCCGTCGTAGCCTCCGGGCATCAAACGCTTATCAGGCGTAACAGCGAGGATACGGCAATGACCAGCTTCCACGGACTTTCCGGAATCAAGGCGATCGTGACCATCGGTGCAGCGCTGTCGATGACGGCCGGACTGGCGCTCGCCGGCGACAACAACATCTCTTCAGATCAAATCGTGCATGCGTTGCAGCCGAGGCCGGTGACGCGTGGCCTGTCGACCGGACCGCAGGTCGATCCGGCGGCGAAGGCGAAGGAAATCAGCTTCGTGCAAACCCTGCGCAACCGCAAGACCCGGTCGCTGTCACTGGGCGAACGCACCGAAATCGCCGAGATCGCCTCGACCAAACCGAAAATCGATCTCGACATCCAGTTCGACTTCAACTCGGCCAATATCAGCACGACCTCGATGCCGTCGGTGCAGGCGCTCGGCAAGGCGCTCACGGATGCCAATCTCAAGGGCTCGACATTCGTCGTCGCCGGTCACACCGATGCGATCGGCAGCGACGCCTATAATCAGGACCTCTCCGAGCGCCGCGCCGATACGATCAAGCGCTATTTGATCGAAAAATTCGGCATCGCCGGCACCGATCTCGTCACCGTCGGCTACGGCAAGAGCAGGCCAAAGGATCCGAACGCGCCGCTGGACCCGATCAACCGCCGCGTCGAGGTCATCAACATGGACACCAGGACCGCGTCGAAGTAACGGCCGCAACGCCTTCCGCCTGCCGTGATGCGGCAGGCGGTTTTCAAGAATGCTTTTGCCTCGAATCCAGCCCCTGAAAATCATCGGCCGGAAACAGGTTTCCATCGGCGTTCCCACCGCCGAAACGGAGATCGGCCGAGGCCGATCACGGCTGAACTTTTTGCGCTTTGGCGTCACCAAGGGGCGTGCCGGTAAAATCCGCCTTGTGGCAGTTTTGCAACATAGTTGGCGGTGGCAATCCGATACCATGACCGGACCAGATTGCACGGTGGGGATATGGGCTGGCGTAACCGCATTCTTTTGATGTCCGGCATCTGCCTGCTGGCTGAACTCGTGTCAGCCCCGGCATCCGCGCAAGCGCGCGTCGGCGAAGCCGCCGTGATCAAGAATCAAGTTCACCGTGTGACGGGATCGGCGACCAGCCAGATCAGCGTTGGCGACAGCGTGGTGCGCGACGAAGTCGTACGCACCGGCCTCGACAGCGCGGCGCGGCTGGTGATGGCCGACAGCACCAACCTGTCGCTTGGTCCCAATGCCTCGATCACGCTCGACCGCACCGTCTTCAACGACGAGCACAGCTACCGTGAGATCGCGATCCGGCTCGCGACGGGCGCGTTTCGTTTCGTTACCGGACATTCGGCAAAGTCCGCCTACAAGATCACCACATCGCTGGGGACGATCGGCGTGCGCGGCACCATCCTCGATGTCTTGTCGCAACGCGGCAAGATGACGGTGGTGCTGCAGGAGGGCGCATCAACCGTCTGCACCGGGGGCGGACAGTGCGTCGAGCTGACGGAGCCTGGCCAGACCGCCATCATTACCTCGTCGGGCGGCAAGGTTACGATTCAAAAGACCAACACCCCGCCCTGGACCTTTGCCGCGAACTGCGCCGCGGCCGCGGGACTTTGCACGGTTACGAATTTTGCTGATGCCATGCCCCCTGGTGACGGCAGCGATCCCACCGGCATGCTGTGCGGGCGCTGATGATGGCAAAATTCGCACGGAGATTGATCGTATCGGCCGCACTTACCGCAGTGGTCACGCTGACGCTGGTTGCGGCGCAGACAAATCCTGCGGCGGCGTTTTGCGACAGCGAGGTCTGCCCTCCGCCTCCGCCTCCGCCTCCCCCACCTCCGCCACCACCTCCACCTCCGCCGCCTCCCCCACCTCCTCCCACCCCGCCAACCGACGGGGGTTCGAGCGGGGGATCGATCGACGGCCTGGCGCAGCAGCGCTTCAACCAGATGATCACCAACCGGGTGCTCGGCACGGTACTGCTGGGGGTCAACGAACAGGTCAACTGCAGCGATTGCGTCAGCGCATTCGGGTCCGCCGGATCGTTCTCGGCCGGCGTTCACGGCCGCAAGGAACTGACCCCCAATCTGTCGCTGCTGGCCGGCATCGCCTACACCCAATACAGCGAGGGCGGATACAACGTCACCAGCGCGCCGATCGGCGCCTTTGCGCTTCGCTACGATTTCGTCGACTGGGGATCGTCGCGGCCGTTTTTCGATATCGGCACCATCCTGTCGCCGTTCGAGAAGGTAAGCTATAGCCGCAGCTACGTGACGAACCTCGGCGCGGTGGCGCTAAACAGTCCAACCAACAGCAGCGATTACGGGGTGTATGGAAGGGCGGGCTGGATCAGCCGGCTTTCGGCGCGTGACGAGGTCGCGGCTTCCGTCGAGCTGTGGCAGCTCTGGCAGCGGGTCAACGGCTACGCCGATCCGTCCGTCGCGTTCAATCCGTTCAACGCCTCGATCGCCACCGGCACCGATCGAACCAATCTCGTCAAGGTCGGCGGCCAGTGGACGCATCTGTTCGGCAGCAGCATCGAGACCAATATCAATGGCGGGTTCGTGCAGTCGTTTTCGGGAAGCTCGGGCATCGTCGCCACCGTGACCGGAGACGGCACCGTGGTGCCGACATTCGGCAACCAGAGCTGGTTCGAGTATGGCGGCCGTGTCGGCTTCCGCATTACCAATGGCTGGGTCGCCGACCTGTTCCTCAACGGAACCGCGGGGCCGCAACCGGTCGGCAACACCCTGCATGGCGGGGTCGGATTGCGGATCAACTACTAGAGCATTTTCCAGTGAAGTGGATACCGGTTCGCGTAAGAAAAACGCCTCAAATAAAGACATAGAGCCTCCGTTCCGATTCTATCGGAACGGAGCGCCAATTCTCCCTTTTCCGGATCGCGCTCTGGCAGTACCAAGATATCATCTGGGGCCTGATCAGGGATCTGCGATGGAAAAGCCGTGCGTACGGATCTACACCGACTACAAGAGTCCCTTTGCCTTCGTCGCCAACCAGGCGCTGTTCGAACTGGAAGAAAAGGAAGGCGTGAAGCTGGAGTGGCTGCCCTACACGCTCCGAATCCCGGAGTTCATGGGCACGGTCGAGGAGCGAACCCCGCACTTCTGGCGCAAGGTTCGTTACTCCTACATGGACGCCCGGCGCTATGCCAACGCGCAAGGCCTGACGATCAAGGGCCCACGGCGAATCTATGATGCCTTCTATGCAAGCGCCGGCATGCTTTTCGCCCAGCGTCACGGCATTTTCCGCGCCTACCACGATACGGTTTTCCGGCGCTTCTGGAATCACGAACTGGAGCTCGACGAACTCCAGGAAATCAGCGGCGTAATTGCCGCGCTTGGCGGCTCGGCGCCGGCGTTCGAGGCCTATGTGAATGGTCCGGCGCGCGACGAGCACGACCGCATCGTCGCCGAGGCCGAATCGATCGGCGTGTTTGGCGTGCCGACGATGGTTTTCAACGGCGAACTGTTCTGGGGTAACGACCGCATTGCCCTTCTCACCGAACGCATCCGCGCGCCGGAAACGATCCGGACCGCGCTCGGCAACCGGCAACCCCGCTAATTCCTATCGGCCGCCAACTTCCCCCGGATGCTGCGCAGCGCGTAAGCGGTGCGCTGCTGATCCGGGGTCCATGATCGGGAGCGACGAATGGGTCCCGGCTCTGCGGAGCAGCGTGAAGAACGCTGCACCGCGTCCGGGACACGGTACGTAATCTACTTCCCCTCCGCGGGATCGCGATGCACGGGGTCGATCCACAAAACCGTCTCCGGCTTTTCGACCGGCTCGATGTCGAGATTGATCGCGACCGCCTGGCCGTCGCTGCGGACCAGCACGCATTCAAGCACCTGGTCCGGACTGGCGTTGATCTCCTGATGCGGGACATAGGGCGGAATGAAAATGAAATCGCCGGGATTGGCTTCGGCCGTGAATTGCAGGTGCTCGCCCCAGCGCATCCGCGCCTTGCCCTTGACGACGTAGATGATGCTCTCGAGATGGCCGTGATGATGCGCGCCGGTCTTGGCGTCGGGCTTGATGGTCACGGTGCCAGCCCACAATTTCTGCGCGCCGACGCGCGCGAAATTGATCGCAGCCTTGCGGTCCATCCCGGCGGTCGAAGGCACGTTGGGATCGAGCTGGTCGCCGGGAATGACGCGGACACCATCGTGCTTCCAGCGCTGCGCGTCGCCATGATCGTGCGAATGATCGGCATGGGTATGATCGTGGGAACCTGTCATCGTGACGCTTTCCTGGGAATCCTGTCCGCGAAACTATCGAAAACCGCGATCACAAACCAGATCGGAACAGGAACTTTCGGCGCATGGGAGGCTTGTCCCGGCAAGACTTAACCGTTCGAAGGAGAGTTCCCATGGGTGCAACAGCAGACAAGATCAAGGGCGCCACCAACGAGGCCATCGGCAAGGCAAAGCAGGGCGTCGGCGAAGCCACCGGTTCCGACCAGCTGAAGGGCGAAGGCGTCATTCAGGAGGTCAAAGGCAAGGGCCAGAAAGCGGTCGGCGACGCCAAGCAGGCCACCAAGGATGCCGTCAACAAGACCGCCGCTGCAGCGAACAAGAATCTTTGATCTCGGCTGCAATTCTGAATCCAAAGACCGGCCTGTTGGCCGGTCTTTTTAACTGCCCCGCACGCGGGGGCGCGCATATCAGAAGGCGCGGGTCACTAGCCCTTCACCCCGAGCAATTCGACATCGAATATCAGCGTCGCATTCGGCGGAATGACGCCGCCCGCGCCACGGGCGCCGTAGCCCAGTTCGGGCGGAATGATCAGGGTGCGCTTGCCACCCACTTTCATGGAAGCGACGCCCTCGTCCCAGCCGGCAATCACCCTGTGCTGCCCGATCGGAAACTCGAACGGCTCGTTGCGATCGACCGAGGAATCGAACTTCTTGCCTTTCTTGCCGTCCTCATAGAGCCAGCCGGTGTAATGCATGACGCATATCTGACCCGCCTTTGGTGCAGCACCGGTGCCGGCCACACTGTCGATGATCTGCAAGCCTGAAGCTGTGGTCATGGTTTTTCCTGTGGTCTGAGCCGATGCCTCGGGCGGGATTGCCACGATAGCAACGCCGGCGACGGCAATGGCTACGGCGATTGAAAGATTTCGAAACAAGCGTCGCATCTTTTTTAGCTTCCTTCGTCGATGAGGGCGGAGACCGCGGGCGCTGGAGGATTCGTTCAATAGCCGGGGGTTCAATAGCCGAGGGCGCAGCCGTCCTTGCGCGGATCGGAGCCGCCGGTCAGCGTGCCCTTGTCCCAGTCGATCCAGATCGCCTGACCGCCACCGAGCGGGGAAGGCACGCCGGTGGTCCGGTGCCCGAGCTTCTTCAGCCCCTCGACGACATCGGCGGGCACGCCATCCTCGAGCTGGTAGACGTTTTCATAGTGCAGGCCGCGCGGCATGTCGATCGCCTCCTGCACGTCGCAACCGTAATCGAGCATGTTGGTCAGTACATGCACCTGGCCGACCGGTTGATACTGCCCGCCCATCACGCCGAACGGCATCACCGCCCGGCCTGCCCTGGTGACAAGGCTCGGAATGATCGTGTGCAGCGGGCGCTTGCCGGGCGCGATGCAATTGGGATGGCCGGGTTGTACCCGGAAACCACCGCCGCGATTTTGCAGGAGGATACCGGTCTTGTTCGACACGATCGCCGAACCGAACGAATGCGCGATCGAATTGATGAACGAACAGGCGTTGCGGTCCTTGTCCACCACCGTGATGTAGATCGTCGAGGGATTCATCGGCGGCGCCACGTCAGGCAAATCCAGCAGCCGGTCCATTCTTATCCTGTCACCGTGCTCGTCGGCGAATTCCTTCGACAATATCCTGACGACATCGACATCGACATGGCCGGGATCGCCGATGTGCTGCTCGCGCATCATGTAGGCGACCCGCGCGGCTTCGGCTTCGAGATGAAAGCGCTCGACACTCATGGCCGGAAATTTCTTGAGATCAAAGCGCGCGAGGATATTCAGCATCACCAGCATGGTGATGCCCGGACCGTTCGGCGGGCACTGCCAGACGTCGTGGTCCTTGTAGATGGTGCCGATCGGCACCGTGGTCTCGGTAGTGTGGGCGACGAAATCGTCAAGCGTGTGCAGACCGCCGATGCCGCGCAAGGTCTCCACCATGTCCTCGGCAATGGCGCCCGTGTAAAAGGCGTCGCGGCCATCTTTGGCGATGGCGCGCAAGGTCTGCCCCAGTTCGGGCTGACGGATCACATCACCGGCGACCGCCGGTCGGCCGTGCGGCAGCAGATAGCGCGCGCTGTTGGTGCCTTTTTTCAATTTATCGAATTGGTTTTTCCAGTCGAACGCGATCCGGGGTGCGACGACGTAACCTTGTTCGGCAGCCTTGATCGCGGGTTGCAACAGGGCATCGAGCCCCAGCCGGCCGTGATCGCGCAGGATAGTCGCCCAGGCGTCGACCGCGCCGGGAATGCTGACGGCGTGCGCCGAGGTCAGCGGAATCGCCTTGATGTTACGCTCGAGATACCACGAGGCCTCCGCGGCCTTCGGCGCGCGGCCCGAGCCGTTATAGGAAACAATCTTGCCCTCGCCCCGGGGCTGGATCAGCGCGAAGCAGTCGCCGCCGATCCCGGTGGATTGCGGCTCGATCACGGCGAGCAGCGCGGAAGCCGCCACCGCGGCGTCCGCGGCGGTACCGCCGGAACGCAGAACTTCGATCGCGGTCAGCGCCGCCTGCGGATGCGACGTCGCCACCATCGCGTTCTCCGCATGGACCGTCGATCGGCCGGGGAGCTGGAAATTCCTCATGCCAAATTGCTCACTTTGTTGGTCTTTTTCGTGCCTTGCCTGCCGCCATCGGCGCGGGGTTACATCGCACATTCATGAGGTGATGGGCAATGCTCGGGGACGAATGGGAGGCATAACTCTCGACGTCGTCCCGGCGGACGCCGGGACCCATAACCCCTGGCGATTATTGTTGCCAAGGTCTTTGGCTCCATCTTCCAGTTGCAACTCCGCGGCGCGTGGATCCCGGCATTTCGCCGGGACGACACGGCATTTCTTGCTCGCGCGACGGTCTTTCCCCTTCCCCGCCCCCCTGATAAACCGCGGCGATGCCATACAAAGTCGCCGCCTTCTATCAGTTCGCCGCGCTGCCGGATTTCCGGGAGCTGCGCGCGCCGCTGCTGGCGATCTGCGCCGAACTCGGGCTGAAGGGCAGCGTCCTGCTGGCCGAAGAAGGCATCAACGGCACGCTCGCCGGCGCCGCCGAAGCCATCGACCATCTCATCGGGGAACTGCGGGGCGCGGCCCTGTTCGGCGGCCGCTTCGACCATCTCGAACTGAAGTTTTCGCACGCCTCGGCGATGCCGTTCCGGCGTCTGAAGGTCCGGCTGAAAAAGGAGATCGTCACCCTCGGCACCGCCGGGCTGGATCCCAGACGGCAGGTCGGCATCTATGTCGAACCTGCCGACTGGAACGCGCTGATCGAGACGCCGGACATGCTGGTGATCGACACCCGCAATGCATTCGAGGTGGCGATGGGCACTTTCGTCGGCGCGCTTGACCCCGGCATCAACAGCTTTGGTCAATTCAGGGATTTTGTCGCGCGTCATCTCGATCCGGCCAGGCATCGGAAGGTCGCGATGTTCTGCACCGGCGGCATTCGCTGCGAAAAGGCCAGCGCCTATCTGCTCGCGCGCGGCTTTCCGGAGGTCTATCATCTCAAGGGCGGCATTCTCGGATATCTCGAAGGCGTGCCGGAAGCGGAGAGCCGCTGGCGCGGCGAATGCTTTGTGTTCGATGACCGCGTCGCACTCGGCCATGGATTGCGGGAGCGTCCGATGACGCCTCATTCCGAGGAGTGACGCAAATGAATGACGCAAAGACGCTCAGCGAGCGCATCGACGCGCTGGAAACCCGGTTGACGTTCCAGGACGAGACCGTCGAGACGCTGAACAAGACCATCACCGAGCAGTGGCTCAAGATCGACGCGCTGACGCGACAGGTCGCGCATCTCAGCGAGCGCCTGCTGGAGGCCGAGACCCGCGCGCCGGGCGCCGCCAACGAGCCTCCGCCGCATTATTGAAGGTTGCAACCTCGCCGGCCCCTTCTTCAGGCCGCAAGCCTGCGCACCGGTCAGGACCTTGCACATCGAATCCAGGCCTCAACCAATCCCTTGGCCAAGCCCGCAGCGGCGTGTATCAGGGGCGGCAAAGGCCCTTCGACCGCCAACGGAACGACGCTTGACCCGGATTCCCGCCATCAAACCGCTGCTTGAATTGCTGTCCGGCCGCCGGCAGCCGGTGCCGCCAATCTGGATGATGCGGCAGGCCGGCCGCTATCTGCCGGAATATCGCGAACTGCGTGCCAAGGCAGGCGGCTTTCTCGATTTGTGCTTCACGCCGGAATATGCCGCCGAAATCACGCTACAGCCGATCCGGCGTTTCAACTTCGATGCCGCGATCATCTTCTCGGATATTCTCGTCATTCCCCACGCACTCGGGCGGTCGGTACGGTTCGAGGCCGGCGAAGGCCCGCGACTCGATCCGCTGGACAGGCCTGAGCAGGTTGCGACGCTGGCGACGCAAGCGGACTTTCGCAAACTCGAGCCGGTCTATGAAGCGCTGCGCCGCGTGCGCCGCGAACTCGACCCGAAAATTGCGCTGATCGGTTTCTGCGGGGCGCCGTGGACGGTCGCGACCTATATGGTAGCCGGACAGGGCACGCCGGATCAGGCGCCGGCGCGGATGATGGCCTATCGCCATCCCGAAGTCTTCCGTCAAATCATCGATGTGCTGGTCGAGAACTCGATTCAATACCTGCTCGGGCAGCTTGAGGCCGGCGCCGAGGTACTGCAGATTTTCGATACCTGGGCCGGCGTGCTGCCGCCGCGTGAATTCGAGCGATGGTCGATCGCGCCGACCCGGCGCATCGTCGAAGGCGTGCGCGCGAAAGCTCCCGATGCGAAGATCATCGGCTTTCCCCGGGGCGCCGGCGCGCTGCTGCCGGCCTATGTCGACGCGACCGGCGTCGATGCCGTCAGCATCGACTGGGCAGCCGAGCCATCATTGATCCGCGAGCGGGTGCAGAACCGCGTCGCCGTTCAGGGCAATCTCGATCCGCTGGTGCTGATCGCCGGTGGCGCTGCGCTGGACCGCGCCATCGACGATGTGCTGGCGAATTTCGCCGCTGGCCGGCTGATCTTCAACCTCGGCCACGGCATCCAGCCGGAAACCCCGATCGCGCATGTCGAGCGGATGATCGAGCGGGTGCGGGCGTATCGAGGGTGATACCCGCTTTCGCGGTATGACCGCATCGATCCATCACGCCGGACGGCTGCGTTCGATGATCGCGGCGGCACCCTTGTCCAGCAGTTCGAGCCCGACGGCCCGGCCGAGTTCGCGCGGCCGGTCGGCGGGGCCGGAACGCGAAACCTCGATGAACGCGCCACCGGCCTGGTCCAGCACCGACGCGGTCAGCGACATCCGCGCGCCATCGATGGTTGAGAATCCCGCGATCGGCGAATTGCAGTGGCCGTTCAGAACCCACAGCACCTCGCGCTCGGCGTCGCCACATCGGTGCGCGGCGGGATCGTCGATCCCGGACAGAATCCGCCGCGTCTGCCAGTCGTGGGCGGCGCACTCCACCGCGACAATCCCCTGCCCAACGGCCGGCAGCATTTCCCGAACCGGAAATTCATAGGCGATGCGGCCGGCCAGACCGACGCGTTCGAGCCCAGAGCGCGCCATGATCAGCGCATCAGCCGGACCGACCTCGCCGCCGTCCGGCAGCCGCTGCATTTGCAGGCCGTCGAGCTTGCGGACGCGGGTATCGGCCGCGCCGCGATAGTGAATCACCTCGATGTCCGGAAACAGCCGCCGCGCATAGGCTGCGCGCCGCACGGCGTTGGTGCCGACCTTGAATCCCTTGCCCCGCGAGCGCCTGACATCGCCGATCGAAATTCCGGGACGCAGCACCAGCACGTCGCCGGGCGGATCGCGCGACAGCGTCGCGCCGATCACGAGCCCGGGCGTATCCTCATTGCCGGGCATATCCTTGAGCGAATGCATCGCGGCGTGCAATTCGCCCGACAGGACGGCACGGCGGATTTCGGCAACGAACGCGCCGCCCTTGCCGCCGTGCTGCAGCAGCTTGCCGGTCTGGTCCTGGTCGCCGGTCGTTTCAAACTTGACGACCTCGACCTCGACATCGGGCGCGATCGCGATCAGGCGGCGGGCAATTTCCTCGGTCTGGGCGAGCGCCATGACGCTCTTGCGCGTGCCGATGCGAATTCGAATTGCCACCACTCACGCTCCATTCGACGCCGCCGTCATCTTCGGCTGATTTCCGGCCGCAAGATAGAGCCAGCCGATGCCGGAACGCAAATGCGCGTTACCTCGCATCCTCCAGGATCATGTCCGAGGCTTTTTCCGCGATCATGATGGTGGGCGCGTTGGTATTGCCCGACATCAGGTCCGGCATGACCGAGGCATCGACCACGCGCAGGCCCTCGATGCCGCGAACGCGAAGCCGCTGATCGACCACCGCCAGGGGATCGTTGCCCATTCGGCACGTCGATGTCGGATGATAGACGGTGCTGCCGGTCTGACGGCAGAACGCCAATATGTCCTCGTCGCTTGTCACCTTCGGTCCCGGAAGGATCTCGTCGACCGCATAGGGCTTGAGCGCCGGCGCGGCCAGAATCTTGCGCAGGATCTTGAAGCCCTCGATGAAGGCAGTGCGGTCGGTTTCGGTCGCGAGATAGTTGATGCGGATCTCCGGCGGCACCGCCGGATCGGCGCTCTTGATGCGCAGCGAGCCGCGGCTCTCCGGCCGCAGCTGGCAGACTGACGCGCTGAATGCCGAAAACGAATGCAGCTTCTCACCCATCCTGTCGGTCGAGAACGGCAGGAAGTGAATCTGGATATCGGGTGTCGCCAGACGCGGATTGGTCTTGAAGAACGCACCCGAGGTGCCCGCCGCGATCGTCAGCGGCCCCTTGCGGAACGCCGCGTATCGCGCGCCGGCCATCACCCGACGAACCGGATGATTGAGGATATCGTTGAGCGTGACGGGCTGGGAGCACCGCGTCACCAGCCTGACCTGCAGGTGATCCTGCAAATCGTTGCCGACGCCGGGTGCATCGAGCACCATGTCGATGCCATGTTGCTTCAAAAGCTCCGCCGGGCCGACGCCGGAAAGCTGCAGCAATTGCGGCGAATTATATGCGCCGCTCGATACCAGAATTTCCTTGCGCGCCCGCGCGGTTCGCACCGCCCCGCCTTGCCGATATTCGATCGCCCGCGCGCGGCGTCCCTCGAACAGGATGCGCTGCGCCAGCGCGGAAGTCTCAATGTGCAGATTGCTCCGGTTTTTGGCAGGCCGCAGATAGGAATAGGCCGTGCTGGCGCGCCGGCCACGCTGCGTCGTGGTCTGAAAAAATCCGGCGCCTTCCTGGCTGGCGCCGTTGAAGTCGGGATTGGTCGGAATACCCGTCTGCGCGGCGGCCACGACAAAGGCTTCCGACAGCGGATCGGCATGCCGCCAGTCCGACACCGGCAGCGGACCGCCGGCGCCATGATATTTATCGGCGCCGCGCTGCTGGTTCTCCGCCTTCCTGAAATACGGCAGCACGTCGTCATAACCCCAACCGGCGTTGCCGCGCTGACGCCAGCGATCGTAATCCTCATGCTGGCCGCGCACATACAATAGGCCGTTGATCGAACTCGATCCGCCCAACACCTTGCCGCGCGGCTGAAAGACGGATCGCCCGTCCAATCCCGGCTCCGGTTCGGTCTGGTACATCCAGTTGACGGTTTTTTCCTTGAACAGCTTGCCATAGCCGAGCGGCACGTGGATCCAGAGATTGGTATCCTTCGGACCGGCTTCGAGCAGCAGTACCGAATTCCTGCCGTCCGCGCTCAGGCGATTGGCGAGCACGCACCCAGCCGATCCTGCGCCGACGATGACGTAGTCGAATTCCAACGCTTCGGAAGAGCGATTACTTGCCGCGTTCGAGGAAGCTGTACTGCTCATGTTTCAATTTTTTGGGGCATAGAGCCAGCGATAAAAGGAAGGCTCGAACTCAATTCGAACCTTCCAGCTCCATCGGCTGCAGGCCCAGCCGGCGAAACAGATCCATATCCTTGTCGTTTCCGGGATTGCCCGCGGTCAACAGCGTATCGCCGACGAAGATTGAATTCGCGCCGGCGAAGAAGCACAGCGCCTGCATTTCATCGCTCATGGCGGTACGACCCGCCGAGAGGCGCACCATGGATTCCGGCATCATGATTCGTGCCAGCGCAACCGTGCGCACGAAATCGATCGGCTCGATCGGCGTTGCATTCGCAAGCGGCGTGCCTTCGATCGGGATCAACATGTTGATCGGGACGCTTTCGGGATGCTCGGGAAGATTGGCCAGGATCGGTCAGCATCTCGATGCGGTCGCTCGCCCGTTCGCCCATTCCGACGATCCCGCCGCAGCAGACTTTCATGCCGGCGGCGCGAACATTTTCGAGGGTCAGAAGCCGATCGGCAAAACTGCGGGTGGTGATGATCTCTTTATAGTAGCGCTCCGACGTATCGATATTGTGATTGTAGTAATCAAGGCCGGCGTGGCTCAACTGTTCGGACTGCTCGCGATCGAGCATGCCGAGCGTCATGCAGGTTTCCATTCCCAGCGCCTTGACGCCCTTGACCATCGCAACGACGGCGTCCATATCGCGCGGCTTCGGGTTGCGCCAGGCCGCGCCCATGCAATAGCGGGTGGCGCCGGCGTCACGCGCCTTGCGCGCCTCGGCGATGACGCGTTCGACTTCCATGAGCTTGGAAGCGGTCAGGCCCAATTCGTGGTGCATGGATTGGCTGCAGTATCCGCAATCTTCAGGACAGCCGCCGGTCTTGATGCTCAAGAGACGGCTCAGTTGAACCCGATTCGGATCGAAGCTTTGCCGGTGCACGGTCTGCGCCTTGAACAGCAGATCGTTGAACGGCATCTCGTACAACGCCGTCGCCTCCGCTTCAGTCCAGATCTTCCGGGAATCAGGAGTCTTCCTGGAATCCGGGGCTTTTCCGGAGTCCAAGGTCTCGCGCTGGTCGAGCCCGACCGCCGACGACTTCCCCTGATGATCCTGGTGAATTGCTGCAAACGTCATAATCGCTCCATCACTTCGGCGTTCCCGCGGATAGCTGTGACACATCGTTCGTTGGCCGACAACGAATGGCTGTCCTGTTTGATTTCAAGAGGTTATGCGGGATGTGGTAGCGGGGGAGCGCTGCAGCCGGTCCCCACCCCATTTTGAGCGTTTGTTTTCAAAGACTTACAGGCCGGATCGATCCGGCTGGCGCCCAACCACAGCGACATCCCGGGCCGCAAGAGCGGCGAAGCTCGAACTACGACCGAAAGGGTTGACCGGCCAAGCGCCCGCTACGCTGGCGCAATAGAGACATCCACTTCGCAGGAGATCGAAACCACCAAGGTTTCGGTGCCAAAGCATTTCGGGCACTCGAAGGTCCGTGAATCGAAGCCCGGTCTTTCAGGCTCGATCATCCGCAGTGCCATCATCTCTCCGCATTTCGAGCACCGAGGACTCTTGATACGGTCCACGAACATCGCCTATCCCCCCAATAGTTCGAACGAACATTTGGTGGAGGCGCTTTGCGCAGATCCTATGGTCGGAAGGTGACGGATGTTTGGAAAAGTAGTGGATGATTGCGCAGCAATCACGAACGAGCTCTTCGGAAATAAAATTCGCGAGTTGTTTGCCGCGCGCCGGAACTGAATTGCATGCCCGAGCTTGGGAGTGATTACTGTAACCTACGGAGATCTTCTGATGCGATCCAAACTTGCAATCTCTGCTCTCGTCGTTGCGTCGCTGTTCGGCTCGACGCTCATTGCGTCTGCTCAAACCCAAGCTGCGCCCGGCACGTCCAGCGAAGGAAACGTCAGTCCCGGCGCTGCCTCCGGCAAGAAAATGCAACATGAAAAAGGCATGACGACAGGGTCGAGCACGCGTAGCGGTGCCAATAAAGGCGGCACGATGAATCCATCGGGTCAAAACAACGCTGGTTCCGGTACGGACAACATGGCTGCTCCGAAAGGCGGCAGCAAGTACTGACATTCTTCTATGGGGCCGATCTACCTTGCGAAGCAAAAGGCCCCGGAGCAATCCGAGGCCCGCGTTCCGAACGTCTCCAGAGGCGGACGCGCAACCGATGAGTGACTTCGTCATCGAAGCGAAGGAAGTCACGAAGTCGCTGGGCCCCGGCGCTCGCGAGGTATAGGCGCTGCACGGCATCGACCTGTCGCCGCGCCGCGGCGAACTCACCTTGCTGATGGGTCCCTCCGGCGGCGGCAAAACCACGCTGCTGCTCATCCCGGACTGCATGCTGACGCCGACCTCGGGCACCGTCACCGCGTGCGGGGCACCACGACTGATGCGGACAAGGAAGCGCCTGCAAAAATCCGGCGCGACCATACCGGACCGCCCACTCGCGGAAAACAACCTTTGACGCGGATCAATCACACCGCCGCCAGATCGAAATATCAAGGGTTAACAGTAAGCGTGGGAGGCCCCAATGAAAGCACGAGATGTGATGGTTTCTCCTGTTGTCACCGTGGGCGGGAACGAGACCGTTCGCGATGTAGCAAAACTCCTGATCGGCAAGCGTATCAGCGCGGTTCCGGTCGTCGACGGCGCCGGAAAAGTCATCGGCATCGTCACCGAGGCCGATCTGCTGCATCGGGCGGAAGCGGGAACCGAACGCCCGGTCTCTTGGTGGTTGTCCCTTATTTCCGGAGACCGCGCCCTCGCAGACGAGTACGTCAAGTCCCACGCGATGAAGGTCAAGGACGTCATGACGCGCGACGTCAAAACGGCCGAACCCGACACGCCCTTGGTTGAAATTGCGGATCTTTTCGAGGAGGAGCACATCAAACGCGTTCCAATCGTGAGCAAGGGCGGTGATCTGGTCGGCATCGTCAGCCGCGCCAACATCATTCAGGCTGTCGCAAGCGCCCGGCCCAAGCTCGAAATCAACCCATCCGACGCCACGATCCGAAAAAGGGTGCTGGACGAGCTGAAGAAACAACCGTGGTCTCATGTTCACAGGCTGAATGTCACGGTCGCCGGGGGCGTCGTCGATCTCTGGGGCGTTGTCGAATCCGAAAAAGAGCGGCAAGCGATTACGGTGGCGGCCCAGACAATCTCCGGTGTCGCAGGAGTCAATGATCACCTCATACGCAAACCCGCGCTCATTTATTAGGATGGATGAAAGCCGTATTGCCGGTTCCAGCCTTGGGACTATTGCGGGATTTTTGCGGGAGGGACGTCATCTTCGGATCCTGCACCGGAAACCGACTGCATCGTTTGCGCATCCGATATAGGCCTTGCCGATATACCGTAACTGCGCTGCAAAGCCCTGGCCTGACGATTCGCGGCAGGATTTGAAGTTCTCTGGGCGGCCAAACATATTCAGGGAGCCTTGGTTCAGCGAGCCTTGGTTCAGGGAGCCTTGGTTCAGGGAGCCTTGGACGACTGTAATGACCTTTGGCGCTTGGCTTGATCGGGCGAGAGCAACCAGATCTCTGCACGCCCCCCGGGATTGGGAAATGACCCTCCTTGGTGCAATGCCAAACCGGCCCGATCCGTATCTTCCCTTAGGGTAACGATCGGAATTTTCCTCCGACCTTCTCGCTGCTATCGGTCAGCATGCAGTTGGTTTTCGGAGGAGATGAAGGATGGCTGAGGTCTATTTCAATTACTCCAATTCACGCGGCGTGTTGATTGATCGAAGCGGCACCGCTGTCGACGACCTCATGGAAGCCAGCGAGCGCGCCAATTGGGCCGTGCGGTCGCTCATCATGACGCCGAGTACGGAAGACTGGCGCGGCTGGGTTTTGCACGTCACCGATGACGATGGTGACGAGATCTTTGACGTGCCGTTCGCAGCACTGCTCGGCAAGCCGCATTAGGAGATCACAAATGTTCGCGCAATCTTCATTGGTACCGCTCCGCCTCCACGAGATCATGACGAGGTGCCACCAGCTGGTTAGAAGCGCCTGCAATCCCTATCGGCCCGAACTTCACTACATGCGTGGCCCCGGCCCCAAGTGGCGGGCGAAACATGCCGGTCATGGGGCGACCGCGGCGTGAAACACGCAATTCGATAGGAACGTCGGTTCCAGCCAGAACAGGGGACCAGGTTCGCGCGGCAACACGATGGACGGTGGCTCGGAGGCTGCGGCCGCCTGGCTCGGCGCAGCCGGTCTGAATTAAATACGCAGACTGAAGCAGTCTTCTTTTTGGGCCGACGCGCTGCCATTCGTAAATGTCCTTAAGCAAGCCACCCGAATTTCAAAAACCTCCGATATGCGAGACATTGACTGCGCCTAGCAGCAATCCTTAGCTCAGGAGGCCAGCATGATCTCGACGCTTCCAAGTGCCTTCAGTTTGCAAAACAGCTCACGCACTTCAGACCGTCCGTCCTCGAAGCGGCGGGTCGCCGAATTCGAGCTCGATCGATCTCGCGATTCTCGCCACCGTCACCGGATTCTATCAAGCGCCAGAAAGATAGCGGCACTGTTTCACCACGATATTAAAGATCGCCAGGGCTTCCACTAGGAAGCGCCGCGAGTGGTTCTATCGGGCTGGGCGGTCGAAGCCCTGGCTCCAGGGCGAAAAACAGGGCGCGCATCCGTGATGGAGCCGGCGCGCTTCCCGCGAATGAAATCAGCCCTCAGGGACGGATTTGATTCGGGTCAAGTTCCCTTAGCGTTGTTCTAGTATCCTGATGTCGCGGGAGAGTTCCATGTCGTGGTTTATTGTCCGGTTCATGAAGGACGTACTCGGCGAAAACGGCCGCCAGTGCGAGGTCTGTCAGAGCGTGGTCGAAGTCGAGGCCGCCAACGAGAACTCAGGCTGTCGAGATCGCCAAGCAGAAATTCTGTCAGACGCAACAGTTGCATGACTGGTCGCTGCATGCAGACCGGATCAACATCAAGGCGGCCGACTTTCCGTCCTGACATCATCGCGGGCGGAAATTCGCTGCTTCCGGGCTCAAAAATACCAAAGCAGCTTGAAAATCTTCATCTGGCGGACAGAGAGGAGTTTGACCTTCCTCAATACGGAACAAATTCCGCCGTGATTTATTTGCCTCATGTCGAAATATATCCGGTCTTTCCTCGAAATCGGTTTGCATGACGTCGGGCTTGTCGGCGGCAAGACCGCGTCGCTTGGCGAGTTGTACTCGACGCTCGCATCCGAAGGCGTTGCCGTTCCCAATGGCTATGCCGTCACGGCGGACGCTTATCGCGATGCGCTGTCACAGCCCGGTATCGCGGACGAGCTTCATCGGCTTCTCGACGGTCTCGACAAACGCAAGATCAAGCAGCTTGCGGCCACCGCCGCCAAAGCGCGCGAGATCGTCTACAAGGCCATGGATACAGGACCTCTCCGCGAACAGATCGTGGATGCGTATCGAGCACTTGAACGGGAGTTCGGGGCCGGCGTCGCTGTAGCCGTGCGAAGTTCTGCGACGGCGGAGGATCTGCCGACGGCGAGTTTTGCGGGCCAGCATGAAAGCTTCCTCAACGTGCGTGGCGCGAAGGATTTGTTCGAAGCCTGCCGGCGCTGCTTTGCCTCCATTTTCACCGATCGTGCCATTTCCTACCGCATCGATAACGGCTTCGATCACTTCAAAGTCGCGCTCTCCGTCGCTGTGATGAAAATGGTCCGCTCGGATCTCGCCGCCAGCGGGGTCGTCTTCACCCTCGATACCGAATCCGGTTTTCGCAATGTGGTTTACCTCACGGGCTGTTACGGTCTTGGCGAAACCATCGTCCAGGGACAGGTCGATCCCGACGAATTCTACGTTCACAAGCCGACCTTGAAACAGGGGTTTCGCTGTGTCCTGCGCCGCCGGCTCGGCGGCAAGCAAATACGCATGACTTACGGCAAGGGCGGCGGTAGCCGTGCGACGCGCATTGGCGTCGTGCCGAGCGCCGAGAGGGAGAGGTTCTGCATTTCCGACGCGGAGGTGTTGAGCCTTGCGGAAATTGCCGTGCGGATCGAGGAGCACTATTCGAAAGACGCCGGCTTTGCCATGCCGATGGATATCGAATGGGCTAAAGATGGCTCCGACGGCAAGCTTTATATTATTCAGGCGCGGCCCGAAACAGTGGCCTCGCAGCGCTCGCCCGATGTCTTCGAGGCCTACACTCTCAAGGGGCACGGACCCGTCATCGTCACCGGTCGCGCGGTAGGGGAAAAAATCGCCTCGGGGCGCACACGCCGCATAGCGAGCGCGCGCGACCTCGCGACCTTCAAGCCGGGCGAGATACTGGTCGCGCCGGCCACCAGTCCGGATTGGGAGCCGGTCATGAAGATCGCTGCCGGCATCATTACCGACAAGGGCGGCCGAACCTGCCATGCGGCCATTGTGGCACGGGAGCTGGGCATTCCCGCCGTAGTGGGTGCAACGCACGCGACAGAAAGGCTCAAGACCGGGACAAATGTCACGATCTCCTGCGCCGAAGGTGAAATTGGCAGCGTCTATCAGGGAACGGTTGCCTTCGACGTCATGCGAACGCCGGTGAGCAATCTCCGGCAGCCGCGTACCGCGATCATGGTCAATGTCGGCACCCCCGAAATGGCATTTCGGGTAGCGATGCAGCCGCAAGCGGGGGTCGGTCTGGCGCGCATGGAATTCATCATCAGCGAGCATATCGGGGTGCATCCGATGGCGCTCCTCAAGCCGGAGAAGATCGCCTCGGCCAAGGCGAAGGCTGCGATCGCCCATCTTGTTAGAGGTTATCAAAGCCCTGCCGATTTCTTCATCGAGAGGCTGGCGGAAGGCGTCGGCACCATCGCCGCAGCGTTCTATCCCAAACCGGTAATTGTTCGGCTCTCCGACTTCAAGACCAACGAATATGCGAGCCTGCTCGGCGGCGAGGCGTTCGAGCCCAAGGAGGAGAATCCGATGCTGGGATTCCGTGGGGCTTCCCGTTACAGCCATCCCGCTTACGCCGAAGGCTTCGCGCTGGAGTGCGCGGCACTCCGCCGGGTGCGCGAGAAAATGGGTCTCTCCAATTTGCGCGTCATGGTGCCGTTCTGCCGAACCGTCGAGGAAGGGCGGCGCGTGATCGCGACGATGGCCGCCAACGGGCTCAAAAGCGGTGAAAACGGACTAGAGATCTTTGTGATGTGCGAGATTCCGAACAATGTCATTCAAATCGACGCGTTTTCAAAATTGTTCGACGGCTTTTCGATTGGCTCGAACGATCTCACCCAGCTTACGCTGGGAGTCGACCGGGATTCCGACATTGTCGCTTTCGATTTTGATGAACGTGATCCGGGAATGCTGGAGATGTTCAGACAGGCCGTGGTCGGCGCCAAGCGCAACGGACGTCACGTCGGCATCTGCGGAGAAGCTCCCGCGAATTATCCGGAGATTGCGCGTTACCTGACACAGCTTGGCATCGATTCGATCAGCGTTGACCCCGCAAGCGTGTTTCGCACCATGGCAGCGGTTCTCGAGGCCGAAGCCAATCCCACAAAAATCGGGCTTGACGGTCGCTAAGAGGCACTGGCGGCTTGGGCATGAATTTGGTCAGCCGCTGCGTTGACCCTGGTCATCGTTTCAGTCAGTTCCTCATAGACCTCATCTTCAATCGTCACCGTGCCAAAATTCGAGTTTTCCCCGTCAAAACGTCCTTCAGCCGGCTGATCGGCATGCTCGAACCAGTGATAGCCAACCACGGCTGGCTTCCTCAGGGCTGCAGTGACGTAGCGTTCGAAGCATCGGGCACGCTCGACCTGGCTCACCACCCGCGGTCCGGCGCCGCTGGAATTGGGCAGACCGGAATCATCGCCGCGGAAGGAAAATTCGGAAATCAGGCACGGTTTCCCGCCAGCCGCATAAGCAGCGATTTCCGCGCTGGGATCGAAATCGTAGCAATTGAACGAGACCACGTCGAGGTAGCGGCCGGCCGCGGCAATTACGTTTGGATGCGGTTGACAGCCGAACCGGGAGCCAATCACGAGATGATTGGGGTCGGCCGCCTTGATGGCCTCGACGCACAACTGGAAATATTGTTCGGCGACAACCGCAACAAAGGCGTCGCAATCCGCGAAAAATGCCGCGCGGGTGGGGTCGGCGAGGTTAGCCTTGGTCGCAAGCGCGCCGTTCAGACCGCCGGGCGGCGTTCTGCGGAACGGCGCCTCGACAGATGCGATCGTGCCGAATTCCTCCCATGATCGCGCCGGTGAGCGCCAGACCGCGTTGAATTGGGAAAATTCCCGATAACGCTCCTCTAACCTTGTGATGGCTGCGACGCGGCCAGGACGGTGAGCGGGCAGGTTCAGAAACAGGGTCAGAAGCTCGTCGGATCCTCGCCAATCCGGCGACCAATACAGCTCGTTGTCGATAAACGTGCCGAGCAATCCGGCCTCGTTGTGCCGTTTCGCGCAATGATCTTTTGCGCTTGCGCGGATGTGACCCAGAAATGCGGGATCAAAGACATCGGGAAAGATTTCGTCGCGCCGGTGCAGCCGGAAAGAGGCACCAAGCGCTGCAGTGGGAGTGGTCGCAAGCAAGGACGATCCTGCATTGGCGACAAGTTCATCAGACCAGCAGCCAAGCGTGTTGAATTTCCAGCCTGCCAGCCGATTTGCCGCTGCCGCACGCCAGATGTGCTGGCTGCCGTATTTTTCCCGACACGCGTTGGCGTATGGCACGCGATTGGTATTTCCGACCTGGTCCTGATCGAAGCGGACCGTGTTCACCCCCTTGGAAAGAAAGCGGCCGCCGTCCGGATCGACAAGCCAGAACACGCCGTCGCGCTCGTCAACGCGAAAAAAGCCGCTTCCGCGAAAGCGGTCATCGGCAATTCCGCCCCATTTGGTTCTGTGCAAGCGGATCCTCCAGCGCCAAGGTAGCAATTGGCATTTTATCGCACCGAGCGTTCAGCGGTTCTTGATGTATCTCAAGATCGTCACGTCAACGGCCGGCCTATTAGTATCGCGCTGGTAGTTTGCCTGGGCGAAAGGGTAAGCCGTGAATTTGGACAATGCAGCCGGCGATCAAGCGGTTCATTCCACGCCAGCAACGGAGCTGCCTTCGACCGCCGGCCTGCGCCCGGATTTCATCTGGGGCGTTTCCACCTCGAGCTTCCAGATCGAAGGCGCAACAAAGGAAGACGGTCGAGGACAGAGTATCTGGGATGTTTACTGCCAAAACGGTGAGGTGAAGAACCACGACACCGGCGATGTTGCGTGCGACCACTACCATCGATACCGCGAGGACGTCGCCCTGATGAAACGGCTGGGCGTTCAAGCGTATCGGTTCTCGGTTGCGTGGCCGCGGGTGCTGCCGCAGGGGCAAGGATCCGCGAACGAACCGGGCCTCGCATTCTACGATCGGCTGATCGACGAGTTGCTGGCCTCCGGAATCGAACCGTGGCTGTGCCTGTATCATTGGGACCTGCCGCAGGCACTCGAGGATCTTGGCGGCTGGATGAACCGGGAGTCGGTGGCATGGTTCGCCCGCTACACGATGCTGGTCTCCACCCGTTTCGGAGATCGCGTCAAGCGTTTCGCGACCTTCAACGAGCCATCGATCTTCAGCCTCTTCAGCCGTTCACTGGGCCAGGGGGGTCGAAGCCGCGAAGACAATCTCCACCGCACGATACATCACGTAAACCTCGCGCACGGTGCGGCCGTGGATGTGCTGCGCGAAAAGGTTTCCGGCGCGTCGATCGGATGTATTCACAATTATCAGCCCTGCTGGCCGTCCAGCGGAAACGAAGCCGACATAGCGGCGGCCGAGCGCCTGCATGCCTACTGGAACCTAGCTTTTCCCGGCCCGCAATGTCGCGGCGAGTATCCGCCGCTCGTTCGGCCTGCGATCGAACCGTACATCCGGCCCGGCGACATGGCGCGCATTTGTCGTCCGGTCGACTGGTTCGGTCTCAATCACTATAGCCCGGTCTACGTAAAGGCGCAGCCGAGTTCGATTCTGGGGTTCGACTTCGGCGAGAAACCGGCCGGCGCTCTCCTGACACCAATCGAATGGCCGATCGATCCGGGCGCCTTCGCTGAAACACTGCTGACAGTCCATGAGAGCTACGGCCTGCCGATTTACGTTATGGAAAACGGATTGGGCAATTTTGACGCGCCCGCCGAGACGGGCGCCGTGATCGACACGGAGCGCATTCAGTTTCTGCGAGCCTATATCGAGGCGATGAATTCTGCCGCCGTCAAAGGCGCCGACGTTCGAGGTTATTTTGTCTGGTCGCTGCTGGACAATTTCGAATGGCAGGCGGGATACGGTACTCGTTTCGGCCTGGTCTATGTCGACTATCCGTCGCTGCGGCGCATTCCGAAATCATCGTTCCGCTGGTACGCGGATTTGATCAACGCGGCACGACGGCGATGAACGCAGCCTCCTCAAAGCCACCCCTCCAGAAGGTGTTGCTTGCAGACATCGGCGGGACCAATGCACGCTTCGCGCTCCTGGCGGGCGGAACCGTAGGCACAGTTGTCCATTTGGCTGTCAGCGGCTACGGCAGCTTCCGTGAGGCACTCGACAACTACCTTGGCAAGTTGCCGGAAGCCGGAACGATCCGCGCCGCAGTTCTTGCGGTTTCGGGCCCAGTCCGGAACGGCCGCTGCGCCCTCACCAACAATGCCTGGGTGGTCGATGCCGCCGACTTGTGCAATGCCTATGGATTTTCCACTGTACGTCTAATCAACGATTTTGAAGCGGTTGCATGGTCCCTGCCCCGCCTTTCGCGTGACAAGCTCCTCCAGGTAGGCGGCGGGCAGCCGGTCGTCGGCGCGCCTCGTGTGGCGCTTGGTCCTGGTACAGGTCTTGGAATGGCGGTCAGCATACCGCACGCAGCTGGTCACCTCGTGCTTTCGAGCGAGGGTGGCCATTCGACAATGGCCGGCAGTTCGTTGCGGGAGGACGCTGTGATCGCCTATCTGCGGCGGCGATTTGGACATGTCTCGGCAGAACGAGTTCTGTCTGGCACCGGGCTGGAAACTCTTCACGAGGCTCTCGCCGTCCTGGACAACGTGACGCTGCCAAGGCGCCGTGCGACCGAGATTACCCAGGCCGGAATCGAAGGAAAGTGTCCGACGAGCCGCGCTGTCATCGACATGTTTTGCGCGATGCTTGGGACTGTCGCCGGCAATCTTGCGCTGACGCTCGGTGCGAGGGGCGGAGTATTTGTCGGCGGGGGCATTCTGCGTCACATGCCCGAATATTTTGCCAGTTCGCCATTCCGTGCGCGTTTTGAGGAAAAAGGCCGGTTCAGCAAATACCTCAAATCAATTCCAGCGTATCTAATCCTGGACGAGGACGTCGCTTTTGTCGGCTTGCGCGCTTTGGTGGAGGTCGAAAGTATTGGCTGATATTTCGCTGGGTCAAATCGTCACCCTCACCATAAACCCCGCCGTCGACGTCTCGACGTCGGTAACAAAGATGACGCCTTTCATCAAAATGCGGTGTGCGCCGGCCCGCCGTGATCCGGGTGGAGGCGGAATCAACGTCGCTCGGGTTCTCAAGCGGCTCGGCGCGGAATCAACCGCAATTTACCCGGCCGGTGGCGCCACGGGGCAGTTGCTGGCGACCCTGGTTGAGCGCGAAGGCGTGCGAAGCATTGTGATCCCGACGTCAAACGACACGCGGGAGGATATTACCATCTTTGACGAAACGACCCGCCAGCAATTTCGCCTTGTCTTTCCAGGTGCCCCGCTGAGCGACATCGAATGGCAGGAGTGCCTGGGATCGATTGCGCGCATCACGCCTCAGCCTGCGTTTGTTATTGCGAGCGGCAGCGTGCCTGCCGGCGTACCGCATGATTTCTTCGGCAGAGTCGCTCAGGCTTCGAAAGCGCATAGCAAGCTCATCGTGGATACATCCGGCCCCTTCCTGAAGGCGGCTTTGGAAGCAGGCCTCTATCTCATCAAGCCCAACCTTCACGAGTTTCGGGAGCTGGCGGAAATCACCACCAACGACGAAGCCTCGCTGATCGAAGCAGGACGCCGTGTCATCGACCGGTATCGCGTGGAGGTTATAGCCCTCTCAATGGGGTCAGATGGTGCTCTGCTCGTAACGCGCGATATGGCGTTGCGCGCGAACGGTCCGCCTATCGACCCCATCAGCGTTTCCGGTGCCGGCGACAGCTTTCTCGGGGCAATGGTGTGGAGTCTTGCGAAGGGTAACAGTCTCGAGACCGCCCTCCGTTACGGGGTTGCCGGCGGCTCCGCCGCGCTGTTCAATCCCGGGACAGAACTTTGCCGCCCCGAGGACGTCCACCGCCTTGCTTCCGAGGTGATCGTCACGCCGATTGCTCGCAATCCCCGCTAATCTGGAACGCAACATCAACCGGATGCACTTCTCCGGATCACAATAATCGGCTGGAAGGCTGCGATCGGCTGGAAGTGTTCGCAAGGACCGGCGAGTCTCATCACCACGATCTTGCCGTGCCGAATGCCTAACCCGAGCCCTTCTTTGCCGCCTTGTCGGGAACAACGGCGCCGAGCAGCATCTCAATGCGACCATTGCCCCAAAGCGGGAGCAAGAGGCGCGCGTAACCGTCCGGATGTTCGGCGTCGCCTTTTCTGGCTGCTGCTTGACGATAGTAAGTCGGAGCGCAGTGCTCGACAGTCGCCCCGCATTGCAGCGTAAGCTCATCGAACGGCGCTCGAAGTCCAATTTCGTCAAGAAACCTGTTGCCAATCGTTTCGCCGTACCAGCGGGTCAGGTCCGCTCCCAAAAGATCGAAGCGGAACCGAAGCGGGTTATCGAAAACATCGATCAGCATCGACTCCCGCCCGAGCCGCGATCGCAATGAAAATTTGACATCGTCCCAAAACGGAATGTCGTTGGCGCCACGTTTCAAGCCATTCCAGTACGCTTGAATGTGGCCGAGATCTGGTCCCAGTTCGTTGGGAAGAGAAAAATTGTGGACGCCTGCTGCCATCGATCAGCCCTTCCTCGCGTATGGGTATCAAAACAATGAATATCCTAGCGGTCCTGGAAAGCCCTGCTAACCTCATCTCTCACTTCTGGCCATGACATGCATCAAGCCGGCAGATACCGATCCCAACCATTATTATTCAATAAGTATGTTCGCCCTTTTTGACCGAAATGGTCGATACTATGCAACCGGTGGCTCCAAGAGAACATGATTGGTCCGGAGGCCGTTCACGCATGTCGCAGCGAAGCGAACCAGAAGGTGACCGCGGAAGCCTGCTTCTTCGGTTCTTGTCCAGCGCTGCCGGTTTTTGGAAAGGCAGGTCCGGCCGCCTGAGCTGGCCCTTGAGCATAGCATTGGTCGCGATCGCACTCGCGCAGCTTACAATACAATACTTGTTGAATTACTGGAACCGCGATTTCTTCAATGCGCTCGAGCGTCATGACGGCGCTTTGCTCTGGAACGAAGCCCTCATTTTCATACCACTTGCTTGCACGAACATTGCGCTCGCAGTTGTGTCGGTATGGGGTCGTATGACAATGCAGCGCAAATGGCGCCAATGGCTCACAACCCACCTCCTTACGTCTTGGTTGAAAAAATATCGTTACCGGCGGCTCCAGTTCGTCAGCGGAGAATACCAGAACGCTGAATATCGCATTTCATTCGACGCGCGGATTGCGACCGATGCTCCCGTCGACTTGGTGTTTGGGTTGCTGACTTCCGCACTGACGGCAATTGTATTCATCCATGTCCTTTGGTCGGTGGGAGGCAGTTTGACCGTCGTCCTTTCCGGACACGAGTTGACTGTGCCAGCCTACCTTGTGGTCGGCGTCGTCGTTTACTCGACGGCGTTCACGGCTATCATGATTGCCGTCGGTCGCAATTTGACTTCGGTGATCCAGGGGGAAAACCAGGCAGAAGCGGAGCTACGGGCGGCAGCCAACCATATCCGCGAAATCGGTGAAGGAACACCGTCGGCTGCGGCCGGGCCGGAAGACCACCACAGTCTTTGGCACGCGCTGCGCCAGGTCCTTCTGCGTTGGCGTCAATTGTGCCGGCAACTGATGGGAACGACGATGGTCTCGCAGACCGATATTTTGCTTGCACCCGTATTTGCATGGTTACTCTGTGCTCCCAAGTTTCTCGCCGGGACCATGATGCTTGGCGAACTCACGCAAGCGGCAGCCGCGTTCGTGATGGTGCAGTCCGCATTCAACTGGGTCGTTGACAATTACCAGCGGCTGGCTGACTGGCGCTCAGCGGCCTATCGTGTCGCAACGCTGTTGCAGGCGCTCGATGATGTCGATCAACTCGACGCAACGGCGCCATCGCGCGGTCCGGATACCCTGCAGAATATTTACGCATCGACACCGTCAGGAGATTATCCATGAAGGTTGCGGACTTTATGACGCGTCAGGTCGTGACGGTTACACCAGAGACCTCGATCCTGGAGGCGGCCCGGCTGATGCTGGACCATAAGATTAGCGGCTTGCCGGTCGTAACCAACGAGGGCCGCGTCGTCGGCATCATCAGTGAGCACGATCTCCTGCGTGGCAAGAAGCGCGATGTCAAGACGGAAGGGACGCATTGGCTCCGTTTGATGATGGAGCAGGCGAACCTGGTCGATGAATCCGCGCGGTTCAAAGAACGCAAGGTATCCGAAGCGATGACCCCCGATCCTGTGACGATCACCGAGACGGCACCGCTCGAGGAAGCCGGGCGTCTAATCGGAGAAAACGACATCAAACGATTGCCCGTCGTTCGCGACCATAAACTGGTGGGCGTTATTGCCCGCGCCGATATCGTTCGAGCGATAATTCATGCCGCTCGCAAGATCACGGATGCGGCGAAGCGCGATAAAATGATGGATGCGCGATTGCTTGAACTGGAACGACAATCGCTTCTGCACCGTCTGCGTGGGCCGAGATAACATCCGTCATTTCTAAACTCCAAGATCCGTACTAGACGTGGCGGCCGCAAAAGATCCGATCGACAAGGCCGATTTCGAGCGCCTCGGCGGCATTCACGCGCATTCCGGTATAAATCAACAGGCCGGCGCGGGGCCGACCAGCGAGACGAGCCGTTCGAGACTGCGCCGGGGGGTAAGTCAAGGAGTGATGCGCGGCATCACGGGGCCTCCTGGACCGCAAACACATGCAGAGGAATTGATCTCGCTCAACACGACCGTCCGGCCGCGGAGCATCTTGCCGCGGGGTGACGAGACGTTCACGAGAATGAGCAAAGACATGACTGATAAACAGCAGAATGCCGCTGCGTTGCAGCGACCAATCCTCCGGACCAAAAGCAATCAGAAAGCTGAGGAGCGCCGGGTTCAAGATGCATTGGAAGACGACGAAGTTCGGGAGGCTTTAAAGCTTCTCCATGCGCGCGGCAAGAATCGATGCGACGAGGTGGTCTAGCTTTCAACCAGCCATGATTCGGCCGTCTGGTGGCCGGCTTCACGGGTGATTGCCAGTATACGCAGAAGGCTCGACGCATCTATACCAACCGAATCGACCCCGAGGCCGGTCTGGATCGTTCGCCGCCCGCCCGACGTCGCGGCTCCATCCTTGAAAATTCTCAGTGCCAAAATCGATGCGAATGACCGATGCTGTTCGACTTTTTCGACAGCATCGACCCATGCCGAAAGCCGCGCATGATGGACCACAAGCACGTCTTAATAAGGCTTGGTCCAAAACGCGGATCGACTAGCCACCCTCCTTTTCCATCTGCACCAAAAGTCCGACGGATCGGCAATAAGCGAGGAAGCTTTGATAATTCTCGCCCAAGGTCTCCGCGGTCTCAGTCAGCTGTTCCAGGGTGTATTCGACCCTATCCTCATAGTCCTCCAGGAAACCCAGGGATCGTCCATCCTCTCGGCCGTGCACCGGCTTGATGGTGGGCTTGGGCTTGAGAATCCAGTCCGGTTGAATTGATCGAGATGACTTGCCCGCCATCCATGCAGAATGCTCAATATCGCTCACCAGAAAACTAAATGTCTCCAGAATTTTCAGATACTTATAGACGGCATCAAATTGATCGAGGGGTATTTCCCGGTGACGCAGCAGGCCTAGCAAAGCAATGCGCTTCTCGCCTGTCGTGAGCGATTTGGTCAACAGCATGACATCGGCCAAATCAGATCCGATGACCGTTGCAATGATCTGCTGCATCAGCACCTCATGCCGGGCAAACCAGCGAACGATGGTGCCGAAGAGCACCAGATGTCGTTCTGTAATGCAGTCAGAAGGCGTGGTGCTCATCTCCGTCTCCCTACGTCAAGCTCGATGGCAGCCGTTCCCCGCATTCGGGTTCTTCGAACGCGACGCCCCGATTTTGTCGGTGCCTCCATCACATGGCAATCGATCATCGGTTGCCGAAACTGATGCAATGCAACGCAAAACAACTGATCCAAAAACAATGTTTTACGTTTGATACAGATCAAAGCAATTCCCGGCGCCTGCAGATCAACTGCGAGCTTGGAAGTTCCCCACCCGTGAAGCGAATACAACAGCAATTTAGTGAGGCTGACATGGCGATGATGCCATCGATGAGCAGCACAGACCACGGAACGACCTGCGTCAAATGTGGTGAGTTGCTGTTTATCCCTGATTGGTCGGAATTCGTTAATGAATGGCTCGTCCTGAATCTTTGGTGTTGTTGCAGGTGCGGCGATCGGTTCGAAACTTTAGCCTGCATGGCTGACGATGCAGAGTTCAGAGTGATCCAGAGAGATTGGAAGCAGATGTTTCCCACGCTGTTGGTGGCGTGAATGATTTCATGCTAGGGACCAATGATGAAACACTGTCGTGCCTTTCGGTGCGAACCGGGCCGGCAGATCATTATTTTCTTCGAGGCGAAGGATAAGTCGCCTTATATTTCAGTCCATGCTCCGCCTGAACAACGAAAGAATACCAGGTCGTCTTCAAGGGCGTTTGTCTGATCGCGCTGCTGTACGCGCCTCGGCCATGCGACCGCGTGGTGGGCACGCGCAATGTTTCAGCGCCGGCGAAATCCTGATCTGCACGGAATTTCATCGTGTTCACTGCAGTAATCGCTATCGCGGGTTCGCTTTCGACATCAAGCGGGATTTGATCGCCGACTTTCTTGATCAGGATCAATGAGTCGCGCTGCCGCAGGCATAGCGTTTTTTCCAAACCATAATTGAGGGAGTATTTGTCATGGCGGAAGCTGCTACGAAGTTGCCCATCAAAACCGAAGCCACCCCGGCTACGTTGCCAAATAGGGCCGTAGACTGGCAACCGTTCGACGTTTTGCGAAATCGGGTCGACCGGCTCTTTCATGATTTCCAGACCGGATTTGTGCGGAATCCATTCATTCGTCCGCTGCCGGACATTGAGGCCTTCTGGCGCCGTGACCTTGGCCTCAATGTCACGCCGGCCATGGACATCGTCGAGAAGGACAAGGCTTTCGAGGTCACGGCCGAACTGCCAGGCCTCGATGCCAAGAACATCGACCTGCAGCTTTCCGATGGGACGCTGACGATCAAGGGCGAAAAGCAGGAGGAAAAGGAGGAGAAGACCAAGGATCGCTACGTTTCCGAGCGGCGCTATGGCTCGTTCCGTCGCTTGCTCCAGATTCCGGACAGCGTCGACACAAATAAGATCGAAGCCAATTTCAAGAGCGGCGTACTGACGGTCACCCTGCCGAAATCTGCTGACGCGGAGAAGAAGCAGAAGACGATCCCCGTAAATGCGAAATGAGAAATGCACGGTCTCGCCGCATCAGGATTTTGATCGACGAGGTCGCGCTATGATGATGATTCTGGTCCCACGGAGAAGCAGCGAATGGCCCACAAGCAGATCCTGTTTCATTCCGCCGCCCGCGAAAAAGTATTGCGAGGCGCGACACTTCTTGCCGACGCCGTGCGTGTCACGCTGGGCCCGAAGTCGAAATCAGTCCTGATTCAAAAGGGCTGGGGCGCGCCGATCGTTTGCAACGACGGCGTCACCATCGCCAAGGAATTCGATCTCAAAGATGCCGAGGAGAACCTCGGAGCCCAGGTGCTGCGTCAGGCCGCGGAAAAGACCGGAGATGTCGTCGGCGACGGCACCAGTACCTCGACCATCCTTGCTCATGCCATCCTCGCCGATGGCGTACGCAACGTGGTGGCAGGAGCCAGCGCCGTCGATCTCAAGCGCGGCCTGGATCGGGCGGCGCGCGTTGCGATCGGGGCGCTGCATGCCATGTCGCGCCCGGTGAAGACCAAGGCCGAAAAGGCCCAGGTCGCAACCATTTCGGCTCACAATGATCCCGCGATCGGCGCCCTCGTTGCCGACGCCATCGAGAAAGTTGGCGGCGATGGCGTGATCTCGGTCGAGGAATCCAAGACCACGGAAACCACGCTGGACGTCGTCGAGGGCATGAAATTCGACCGTGGCTTCATATCCCCCTACTTCGTCACTGACGCGGAGCGCATGGAGGCCGTGCTGGAAGATCCGTTCGTGCTGCTATGCGACCACAAGATCGGGGCGCTACGCGACCTTATTCCGCTGCTTGAACAGGTCGCCAAGTCGGGCCGGCCGTTGCTGATCGTGGCCGAGGACATCGAGGGCGAGGCGCTTGCTACCCTGATCGTCAACCAGCTTCGCGGGGTTCTCAAGGGCTGCGCGGTCAAGGCGCCCGGGTTCGGAGATCGGCGCAAGGCGATGCTGGAAGATATTGCGATTTTGACCGGTGCACAGGTCATCTCTGAAGATCTGGGTTTGAAGCTTGAGAGCGTTACGCTGCAACAACTCGGTCGCGCAGCACGGGTCGTCGCGGACAAGGAAAATACGACGCTGATCGGTAGCGGTGGTGACCGTGTGCGCATCGACGGCCGGATTGCGCAGATTCGGCGGGAAATCGAAAAAACGACCAGCGACTACGATCGGGAAAAGCTGGAGGAGCGGCTCGCAAAACTATCTGGCGGCGTCGCGGTGATTCGCGTCGGCGCGCCAACCGAGGCCGAAATGAAGTCGAAGAAGGAAGCGCTCGACGACGCCATCAGCTCCACCAAGGCCGCTGTGGCCGAGGGAATCGTGCCCGGCGGCGGACTGGCGCTGCTGAAATGCATTGAAACGGTCAGCCGGGAAGAAGCCGCCTGCGAAGGCGACGAGAGAACCGGCGTTCAGATTTTGAAGCGGGCCCTTGAGGCACCGGCCCGTCAGATCGCAGAGAATTCGGCCGTCGACGGCGGTGTCGTTGTCGCGCGCATGCTGGGTGGTCAAGGCAATTTTGGTTTTGACGCCTCGCGCAAGGAATATGTCGACCTGGTCGAGGCCGGCATCGTCGACCCTGCGAAGGTGGTTCGTACCGCGTTGGAAAACGCGGTCTCGGTCGCAAGCGTGCTGTTGCTCACCGAAGCGACCATGACGGAAATTCCGGAGACGAAGAGAGAACGGCCGGTTGAGTCTGAGATGGCCATGTGATCGCGGCGCCGCCCCTGCAGGGCATGCCTCGGCCGCCCCAGCAATCCAATCATAGCAAAGACAAAATAGCGGCGGGAGATCGCATCCGGTTGAGGTGGATCAAATCACGCCCGCGCTTTTGTTCTTTATTGATCATATGGCCTTGGTAGCGGGCGTCATTTCAGAAGGTGTGGAGATCACCCATGTTGAAGAATCTGCTCGTCCACGTTCCTTCTGAAAGCCTGATACGCCCGATCGTCGACGGCGCAATTTCGCTTGCAATGGCCCGCGCCGCGCATCTGGACGCGGTTTCGGTCGGCTATGAAACCGCAAATATAGGTCTTCCCGTTGACGGCGGCGCGGCCGTCGCGGCGGTGTTTGAGGTCGAACATGAGCGAGCGTTGGCGCGGGCCAATGCCGCCCTTGCGATCTTTGAAACTGAAGCGCGCAACGCGGGCATAAGCCATGGCCTCCGGGCGCTTGCAGACCTCCCGGCCCAGGCCGCTGCTACCGTCAGTGCCTCCGCACGGCTGTACGATTTGACGATCGTGCTGCAGCCCACATCCGATCACGATACATTCGACAACATCATGCCGCAGGAAATCCTTTTTCAATGCGGTGGTCCGGTTCTCTTCGTCCCCAATACGCATAAAGGTCCCATTGAGCCAAGACGCATCGGGATCGCGTGGGATGGAAGCCGCCTGGCGGCGCGCGCCGTTCGTGACGCCGCGCCATTCCTTGCTCGCGCGCATGCCATCAGCATCATCAGCATCAACGAGGCGGACGCGCCAGCTGATGCCGCTGCGGCGACGTTGGCAGCACATCTAGGCCGGCATGGTCTTACGGCGCAGATCGAACGCTCGAGTGCCGGCCACGCGGATATCCAACCTGCCATTCTATCGATCGCAGCCGATGCGGGCCTCGATCTGATCGTCATGGGAGGCTACGGCCATTCGCGCCTGCAAGAGCGCATTTTGGGCGGCGTCACGCGCGGAATGCTCCAATCCATGACCGTACCGACGCTGATGTCGCATTGACCGCCGCGCCATATGAGCGCGTTCAATCAGTCGCTTCGGCTTTTGCTTACCCCACGGTTCGGGACGTTCTGTTTCGCGAGCCTGCTTTCAAACATCGGCACGTGGGCACAGCAGGTTGCGGAGCCGTGGCTCCTGCTTAGTATAGGGGCATCTTCATTTCTGATAGGTCTCGACGCTTTCGTTCAAGCAGCACCTGCCTGGGTCCTGATACTGGCTGGAGGCATCCTGGCGGATCGGGCTGACCGCCGGCGCGTGATAGCAACGTTTCAGACAATTCAGATGTTGTGCCCGGCGGTACTCGTCGTCTTGCTGATGACAAATACTGTAGAGCCCTGGATAGTCGTGGCGCTGTCGCTGGTCGTTGGTATCACCGATGCGTTATCGATGCCGTCGTTTCAAACGATTGTTCCGTCGATCGTCAGGCGTGACCAGATCGCCGGGGCCCTGGCGCTCAACGCAACACAGTTTAACCTCTCGCGGATCCTTGGACCTGCGCTTGCCGGAATGCTGATGGCCAGTGTCGGCGCCATCGGCTGTTTCGCAGCAAATGCGGCATCTTACCTGCCTTTCATCGGGGTCGCGTGGTGGATCTTGCCGCGCCGGAGCGCTCCGCCTACTGCCGACGAAAGCCTCGATCGCCGCCATCTTTTTTCCGGCTTGCGCCATATCGCAGGCGCTTCACATGTAAGAGGCGCACTTCTTACTGTGCTGGCAACCAGCATGCTGTGCGGGCCGCTCATTGTCTTTTGCCCAGTGCTGGTGAAAGATGTCCTGCACGGCGACGCGAGCGAGTTCAGCCTTGCTATCGGCGCGTTCGGCGTGGGAGGCTTGCTGGGCGCGATCGGGTTGCTCGGCATCGAGGCCCAACGTGATCGGCGGTGGCTGAGCTCGGGATTTGCCGCAAGCTACGGCGCGATCACAGCGCTGGCGGCAATCAATCCGTGGTTCTGGGGATTGCCCATTTTGCTGGTTTTTGCAGGCCTCTCGATGAGCATCAGCAATACTTCGGCAAATTCCCTGTTGCAAGCGACCGTCGCGGCGTCGCGGCGCGGCAGAACCATCAGTTTGTTCATGCTCGCCGTGCGTGGCGGGATGTCGATCGGCAGCCTGCTAACAGGAATATCCGTGAGCTTGATTGGGGTGCGTTACGCGCTCTTGATCAATGGGGTTCTCGCCCTGATAGCACACATCGTGATCGGACGGCGATGGACCTCCACAGCTTTGGTCACGACCGCCCACGTACTTTAATAAGAGAGCGCATGACTTCTGCCTTGCCTTGATCTATCTCACGCGCTCTGCCAGATTCTGGTTTATCAAGACGGTTCGCGCTGGTGCAAGTCAGTATCCGTAACCGAGTCAATCTCCTATGAGAAAGTGCAGTACCGCTGCTATTGGCGGCGCGATCCGTCCATGAATTCCCGTATCCCATTTACTCTCCTCTTCGCGGTGTGCACCCTGGTCGTCGGCTCGATTGATAGCGCGCGCGCGAGCATCGCCGTCCATATCCACCTATCGCAGCAGACCATGAACGTTGCGATCGACGGTGCTGATTTTGCGACCTGGCCGATTTCGACGGCCCGCAGGGGTTATCGGACGCCGATCGGCATCTACAAACCCTATCAGCTGGAGAGGATGCATTACTCCCGGCTCTACAACTACACGCCGATGCCCTATTCGCTGTTCTTTCACGGCGGATACGCCATCCACGGCACAACAGAGATCCGCAACCTCGGGCGCGCGGTGTCCCACGGTTGCATCAGACTCAGTCCCGACAATGCGAGATCACTGTTCGAGCAGGTGCAGATCCAGGGGATGCAGAATACGACCATCGAGATATCGGAGTAGCGCAAAGCCCATCCCCCAGCGCCGCCTCTGTTTCCGGCACCAGCGCCCTTGATCGGGATCAATGTTTCTTCGGCCGCGACTGAAAGAGTTGGTGCTGTAAATAGGCCTGTTCAAGGAGAGTAAGCATGACTGACACACAGCTCCGGCAAGACATCATTGACGAGATCGAATTCGATCCGAGCTTCAATGGCGAACATATCGGCGTAGTCGTCGAAAAGAATGTCGTGACGTTGACCGGACACGTCAACAGCTATGCGGAAAAGCTTGCTGCGATTGCGGCGGTGCGCCGCATCAGAGGCGTCCATGCGATTGCCGAGAATATCGAGGTGCGTTACCCTTACCAGAACAAAACCGCGGACGATCAGATCGCAAAACGGGCGATCGACATCATAAATTGGGACGTTCACGTGCCTTCCGGCGCCGTGGACGTTTTAGTACAGGACAACGGTTGGGTCACACTTAGCGGGACCGTCGACTGGTACTATCAACGAAGAGCGGCCGAAGATGACGTGCGGAAGTTATCCGGGGTGCGCGGTGTGACAAACAAGATCGCCATTAAACCCGGCGTCGATACTTCGAGCGTGAAGAGCAAAATCGAATCCGCGCTCAAGAGGCACGCGGAGGTTGAAGCGAAGGCAATTCGCGTAACCGTTCAAAATGGTAACAAGGTCGTATTGGAAGGGAAGGTCGACAATTGGGACGAACGTCGCGCGGTTGAGAATGCGGCGTGGTCGGCAGCCGGGGTCTCGTCCGTCGACGATCGCCTGACGATTTCGTAAGTTGACATACTTGCAGCATCCGCAAAAATCGGACGCTGCAAGTTTCACGCAAGCGATGCGGTTCAACAGCTGGCATAAGCCGCCTGAATATCGGCGAACGCCGACAAGAGCTGCGATGACGATAATCCGCAGTCCCGAGCGCGCTCCGCAGAACTCGGATGGCGAACAAGGACGATTGAGCTTGTTGGGTAGGCGCAGATTCCGCTCAATTCGTGTCATCAGGACTGGCTTCAGATCGCCGGCGAACAGGACCGAATCAGACCGGACAGCATCAGGTATTTTCCCAAAACACTTTCCGTTTGGCGAACTTCCCCCAAAGCTCGATGGCCTCCTTGCGGCCACGCTGCCGGCAATTGACGAGCCAATGATCGACTGGGGCAGTCGCGGACCTGGCATCGCCTGCTCCGGAGGTCGTGAGGTTGGCGATTAATTTCTGCGCCACGGTCGCGTCATGCAATACGCCCAGGACCTGTTGCAGGTCTTTGAGTGCGGAAAGATAGCGCTTCGTTCGCCGACCCGGCCAGAAGCCGCCGAAGAATTCCGACGCATACCTTAACTTCTTGATTCGAATGCGCAGCCTGTGGAGCTCCACAGTATCGAGCTCACGAATTTTCTTGCCGAGCTTTCGCACCTTCGTGTGATAAACGCCCATCACATCCGAAGCGAAGCGCGGCGCTGGTCCGGCAAGAACATGAGGCTTCCACGTCCGCTCTGGTGTGGGCGCTGGACCCGAACCAAATTGGCTCTCATTCCAGGACGCCAGCCGCAATAACAGGTCCGTGTAGTGAGGATCTTGCAGAACTGCATGAGCGCTCTTGTGCCCTTCAACGCACATGGCCTGCGCGATCTCGACTAACTTTTGCGAAGACCTGTGCCTTCGCAACCGCTTCGGCATGCCGGCGACCGTCTCCTCGACCAGGACATCCCACTCGCGTGCCTTGCTGAGCTTTCGTTGTAGCACCCGCAGTTCGTCCCCGATCCGAAAACGGTGGTTTTCCGGCATGGCGCCCCGGAAGACCGAAAAGGCGGCCCGCATGCGGCGAATGCTGACCCGAAGCTCATGGATGCCTTCCGACGTCTCGCTCTTGTAGGCGTAGCCGGCGCTGGCCAGAACATGAGCAACACAAGCCTGTGCAATAGCGGCGAAGGACTCTTCTACGCTCATGGCCGGATGGATGCGGACCGGCGCCGCCACGGGAGCCTTGAGCCGGGAATCATTGGCGAGGTCATAACCCCGGGCGGCCTTGCTTGCCGGTTCGATTCGCACTGGAACAACAGTGTTGAAGCGATGCGCGAGCTGAAAGAGACGCACAGGTTGCCCGGACTTGAGCTCGAGTTCGACTTCGCAGATCGGCGCCCTTTTTCCGTGAGCGGCAACAATGCCGCGATCGATTGCGCATTCGATCCGGCTCCGTCCGAGTTGCAGGAGCCAGGTCTCGCGCACCACGTCCGTTGCAAACACCGGGACAAGATCGCTGCCGGCACAGCGATCCTGGATCAGCCGGCGGACATCTGGGTCAGCGATCAAGGTAAGATCGGGTCTTTCGCTGCGGACCGAACTTTCCAATTCGATACGTCGAGCGAGACCTCCGCCCTCCGCTGCGTTCATCTTGATGGATTGCACGCGCTCGCGTCCGATTTTGCGCACTCGGAGGATGATGCCGCCTTGCTGGAGCGAGAAGGACGGAGTGTCGTAATAAGTGCTGACCAACCGCTTGCGGGCCGTATGCTTGAGGCTCGAACTCCCGCAGGATCCTGCTCTCCCGCAACCGCAGGACATCGCGCGGATCAACCGCAAGCTTGAGTTCGATCTCCTGCGGCACCACCGTCACTCCTGCAGCAAGCAGCATATTGAGTGGCCAACCCGGGCTGGCCATCCGGCCCGCCGCCAGATCAATATATTGCGCCGTCGGTCGCCCGCTCGACACCTCGGTTGTTGGAATCGCGCGCGAGCTTGGTCTGTTCAATGAGCGTATGCCGCTTTGCTTTGGCATCAAATACGGTCACATGAAGCTTTGGATAACGCTTTTTGATTTCGAGCGCCGCCTTCTCCGCCGCGTCGTACGTTTGGTGCCCGGACTTCAATTGCCGGTCGACCGCAACGTGAAATGGTTCGGTAAGCGGCGGCTTGCTGAGTTTTCGAACCGGGGCAGCCGCCCCGTTGGCGATGGAAGTCCTTGTCTGCCTCGTTCGATTTGAGGACCTGCCACTCATTGGGGACCTGGCTTGCTTGCGTATGGCCATGCGTGGTTTCCGTCGAGGGCGTCATTCTCGTTGAGACCATGATTTTGGCATTGACCGATTTTGCCAAGGCCATGCCGTAGTCGATTACATTTTTTACCTTACCCTCATGGCGGTTTTGCCGGTTTGATCGACATCAACTAGCGGCGGGCCGCAGCCCGACAGCGGAAACCCGGCCATTATCGTCACGTCATGTTTTCGGATCGACGATCGACTTCCTTCGCGAGCGCTATCAGGCTCGGCGCCACGGTGACCGGGAATGTTGTCCTGTCACTCAAGCGGCGCAACAACTCCGGCAACTGGGCAAGGCCACGCGCTGCCCTCTGCCGAATGTCAGCCAATGTCGGCGGCGAAGCGAGCCGCTGGCCGCTACGCATGACGCGTACGAGCAGCGGTTCGCCGGTTCGTCGATCATCATGGAGAGCCAGCACATCGCCCGCCATGCGTCCGTCGTCTCCAAAGCTTCGCCAGACCTGCTTGCGGCCGGGCCATGTGGCCTTTCCGACCGATCGTTTCCGTCGCGCTATTCCGGCATACTCCTGAAGCTTGTAGGCGCAATCGAGCGCCGGCGCGTCGGAGGATGTGGTCAGGCTGGTGCCGACGCCGAACCCATCGATCGGGGCATTCGCCGCCATCATTCTTGCGAGTTCGTCTTCGTCGAGCCCCCCGCTTGCGAAAATCGTCACATCCTGCAGACCTCCATCGTTCAGAATGCGCCGGACACTCATCGACAATGCGATCAGATCGCCGCTGTCGAGACGCACGCCGTGCACGGTAATTCCTGCTTCCTTCAAACGAGGTGCCAGTTTGACGACTTTTCGGGCGGCGGCTTCCGTATCGTAGGTGTCGATCAGCAAAACGAGATTGTCAGGCCGCGAATGGGCAAACGCTGAAAAGGCGGCCGTTTCGTCGTAATGCGCCTGGATGAAAGAGTGGGCCATCGTTCCGAAGACCGGAATTCCGAAATCCTTGCGTGCAAGAAGGGTGGCCGTTCCGGCAAATCCCGCCAGATAACTGGCGCGCGCAGCCAGCAGCCCGGCCTCCGCTCCATGCGCTCGCCGCAACCCGAAATCGACCACCTGCTTGCCCGGTGCGGCAAGGACTATTCGCGCCGCCTTGGAGGCGACCACCGATTGAAAGTGGAGGATGTTGATGAGGCGGGTTTCGACCAGCTGTGCCGCCGGAAGCGGTGCGATCACCCGAATGATCGGTTCGTTAGCAAAGAAGATGGTACCTTCCGGCATGGCATCGACGTCACCGGTGAAGCGCAGGCTCGCGAGGTAGTCGAGGAACCCGTCCGTGAACCGATAGTTTTGCCGGAGCCAATCAATCTCCTCTTTCGAGAATTGGAGGTTCTCAAGGAAGTCGAGGACCTGTTCCAGTCCTGCCGCCATGAGGAAGGCTCTGCGAGCCGGAAGCTGACGCACGAAGAACTCGAATACAGCGGTATCCGTTTGCCCATGGTCCAGATACGCCTGAAGCATGTTCAGTTGATACAAATCGGTCAGCAGAGGGCTTGTCGCGGGATACATGTTCCCAGTCCAATGTAAGGCGGCATCCAACATTACCGCATCGCCAAACTCCTGATCACTTGATCTCGCTCAACTCCAGACTTCTTGCGAGCGCTCATAAAAGAAAGAATTCTGAAATATTTTGTGAGGCGCAAAATGCCCAAGCTCCCGACTCTACCGGCTCTGTCGATTTCGCCGGAAAAAGCGTACTTCATCGTCGCCAAGGCTCGCCAATTCAATGCCAAGGACGGCGTCACCGACCCGGACTCGGGCTCCAATGCGAGCGATGATGGCATGCGTTCAGTTTTGGAGAATCGAACCGATGATCCGGTACGCGCTGAACTGGTGAGCTTTATCCATGACTTGAACGACGACGAGCAGATCGATCTTGTTGCCCTCGCCTGGCTCGGACGCGGTGACGGAGACATCGAAAATTGGGCTGAACTTCGCGCCGAGGCAGCCCGTGCGCACAACAAGCGGACAGCCGCCTATCTGTTGGGAAAGCCGATGCTGGCCGACCATTTGGAAGAAGCGCTTTCGAAATTCGGCCATTCATCGGAAGAATTCGAAGCAGACCTGTTCTGACACGAGAGCCCTCCTCGTTGGGGAAATCCATGCCGTATCGCACAAATATCGATCTTCCCGTATCGGTCCGCGATCACCTTCCGCCGCATGCGCAGGACATCTATCGCGCCGCGTTCAACCATGCCTTCGAAGCTCACGCGGGTGACGTTCGGCAGGAAGAGATCGCTCACCGCACCGCTTGGGCGGCCGTCAAGCGATCCTATGTCAAGAACGACGATCGCTGGGTGCCTATCGAATAGGAATAGGTCGCAGCCGTCCACCTGAATTCAGGAGATCGACGCCGGTCCTTTGGCCGGAAAGCGCTTCAGGATGGCTACGACTTCCTGATCGCTAACCTGCCGGAAGTCACGATAGAAATAACCGATCGCCCCGAATAGTTCAGGTGTCTCCAGACAGATCAAGGCATCAACTTCCCTGCGCAATTGCGCGATGGTGTCGGGCGGAGCGACGGGAACGGCGAGCACCAGTTCTTTCGGCTTCCGGTTGCGGATCGCCTGCAATGCCGCCTTTGTCGTCGCGCCGGTTGCGATGCCGTCATCGATCACGATCACCACCTGTCCCGCGATCTCCGCCCGGGAACGCTCTCCGATGTAGAGTTGGCGGCGGCGTTCGATCTCTGCAAGTTCCCTTTTACACGCCGCATCGAACTCATCCGCTGTCGTGCCTGAAAGCTCAATCACGTCCTCATTGCGAACAACGATCGGCGCCGTGCCATCCACCACAGCTCCCATTGCAAGCTCCGGCTGGGTCGGCACGCCGATCTTGCGAACAAGGATCAAGTCGAGGGGAGCATTAAGCGCCGCGGCGACCTCCGCTGCGACGGGGACGCCGCCGCGCGGCAAAGCAAGAACAACGGGGTGCCGGCCCTTATAGCTCGAAAGCGCTTTGGCCAATCTGCGCCCGGCATCCGATCTGTCCTGGTACGTCATCATTGCCCCGCACTCCGATTGGCGCCTGCTCGATCGACGAAAAGATGGCGTTCGAACCAACCTGCCGCGAGTTCAATGACTGCTTCAAGCGCGCCGGGTTCCGGGAAGAGATGCGTAGCTCCCGGCACTATTTCGATACTCTTTTCTCCTCCGAGGAGTTCCAATGCCGATTGATTGAGCTCGATCACCCCGGAATCAGCGCCGCCTACGATCAAGAGTGTCGGCGCCTTGACCTCGGGCAGTATCTCGCCGGCAAGGTCCGGCCGCCCGCCGCGCGAAACCACAGCGCCGATGCGATTACCGAGCGAACCAGCCGCGACAAGCGCGGCAGCCGCGCCCGTGCTCGCTCCGAACAGTCCAATGGGCAAACTGCCCACATCCGGTTCCTCGGCGATCCAGCGCACCACGTTGACCAGGCGGCGGCCGAGCAACTCAATATCGAAGACATTCCTGCGGTCATTTTCTTCGTCGGGCGTAAGAAGGTCGAACAAAAGAGTTGCGACACGTCGACGATTAAGCGCTTCGGCAACTTGAACGTTGCGTGGGCTGAACCGACTCGAACCGCTGCCATGCGCGAAGATAACCAGGGCCCGGGCTCCAGCCGGACGCTTCAAAGTACCTGCCAGACCGAGCGGCGGAATCTCCACATCTCGCGATAGAGCACTCGATTGAGCCTCACCACGGCTGAACGCGGGAACCTGCGGCATGGGCCGTTCACTCCATTTTGAGCTGAAAAACGTTACCCCCCGCGCCAGAGACCGATCTTGATCAGCGTCAAACGGAGTTCGATCGATCCGACTAATTTTGCTTCATGAAGCCTTTGCAAACATTGCCGCAGGCTGGCAGATCCTTTTCTGGCCAGAATGCGCCTACTCTCGGCGACAAAGTCCGGTTTTTGAGCAGCCCGGCGACGCATTCATGCGCCCCCGGGCAGGTAACCGCGCGTGAGACCCACATGTCCTGGGTCTTCATGGCGGGCGATCGCGTTTACAAGCTGAAAAAACCTGTTCGCTTCGCCTATCTCGATTTTTCGACCCTCGATCGGCGCGCGGGCGCCTGCCGCGCGGAAGATCTGCTGAACCGGCGGCTGGCCCCGGATGTCTATTTGGGCGTCGTTCCGCTCACGCTTTCGACCTCCGGTCTCGCGATCTCAGGCGACGGGCCCGTCGTGGACTGGCTGGTGGTGATGCGCCGGCTCGAGGAGAATGAGACGCTCGAAGCGGCTTTGCGCGGGGGCTGGTTGAAGTCCTCTCAGGTGGACCGCGTCGCGGCGACGCTCGGCGCATTTTACGCGCATGCGCCTCGCGTTCAGCTTGCACCCGAATACTATCTCGTTGCATGGCGGAAGGCGATTAACGACAATTGCCGCGTGCTGTTCGATGCACGCTTCGGTCTTCCTCAAGGTGAAGTGGAGCGGATCGCCCAGGTTCAGCGCCGCTTTCTCATGGAGTGCCGCGCCCTGCTGCGCGGAAGGATCCGCGCGAGGCGGCTCGTCGATGCACATGGCGACCTGCGCCCCGAGCACATTTGGCTGCGCGAGCCTGTGACGATCATCGACTGCCTGGAGTTCGACGCCAAACTGCGAGCGCTCGATCCGCTCGATGAAATCGCCTTCTTGCATCTGGAATGCGAACGCCTCGGCGGCCTGCCGGCTGCCGAAAGGATCAGGCGGCGCCTGGCACGTGCATTGGATGACGATCCATCCAGCGGGCTCTTCCTGTTCTATCGCAGCCATCGGGCGATGCTGCGCGCGCGCCTATCGATCGCCCATCTACTCGATGCGAACCCCCGAACGCCGGAGAAATGGCCCCGCCTCGCCCGCGTCTATCTCAACCTCGCCGCCGCCGATGCCGCATGCCTCGACCATATTCTCGACAGCCGCCGCAAGGTGCGGCAGCGCAAATTCTCAAACAATTTCAGAATACCAGGAGATCGGTGAGCGCCTTGTCCTCATGGAGCCGACGGATGGCCTCCGCCAGCAATGGCGCCGCCGGCACAATGTCGAGTTTGTCGCGCACGGGGCCAGCTGGGAGACGAAATGGCGGAACAATGTCGGTGACGATGATGCGATCGATCGCGGGATCGGCAAGTGCCGTTTCGGCGCCAGGCATGAACAATCCATGGGCAACGCATGCCATGACCCGCCGGGCGCCATGGGCGCGCGCGGCCCGCGCCGCCCGCACCAGCGTGCCACCCGTGCTAATGAGATCGTCGACGATGATGCAGGTAGCGCCGGCAACGTCGCCGACGAACAGGTCGCCGGAGACGACCCCGGCACTGCGGTGCTTTTCGGCGAACGCTTTGCCGATCGGCCGACCCAGCACCGTTTCGAGCGCTTCCCGCAGCAAGTCCGCCCGCTTTCCACCTCCTAGATCCGGAGAAATCACGCAAAGAGGTTCGTCTCCAACGCTTGCGTTGATCTGCGCGATCAGCAACGGAGCCGTCGTCAGCGCCACGGCGCGGCAGCGAAACGCATTCTCGAAAGCCGCCTCGTTGTGCACCTCGAGCGTGACGACGGCCTCGCAGCCAACCGCCTCGAAAAGCGCCGCGACGTAGCGGGTCGTCACCGGATCGTTCGCCTTGGTGCGGCGGTCCTTTCGCGAATAGCAGAGATAGGGCGCAACAGCGGTTACCCGCCTGGCCCCGGCATCTTTCAACGCACCGATGAAGAACAGCAGCCGACAGAGCTTGTCGTTGGCGCTTTGATCGGGGCCTCCGTGAAGGCTATGGATCACGTAGACATCGGCGCCTGCAACGGGATCGAGTGTTCTCGCCTTGTGCTCGCCGTCTTCAAAGTCCCGCTCTTCATGTGCGCTGAGCGGATGCGCCAGCAGCTTGCTGATATCGCGCCCGAGATCGTCGGTTCCATTCAAGGAAAATAGCCGCAAACGGCGGCTGGCAATCGGTCCGACGACGGCGGAAGGCAACCATATATGATTTTCGATCACGGCGCGTCTCATCCAAAATATATTTTGATAGACCATCGGATGAATGGAGTTTTTGACTTGAGTCAATTATCTCGGTCTTCGTCCGGCATTCAGTGTCACTTCCCTGGAAAGTTAGAGATTCAAGATGCCCCAAGCTAACAGCGGTACTGACCTGCACATGATGCAGCGCTGTATTGCATTGGCGGAATCCTCGGCCCGCGAGGGGGAGTATCCGTTTGCGGCTGTGATCGCGAGCAATGCTGCCTTCCTGTGCGAGTCGACCAACAGGGCCAGACGAGATCACGATGTCAATAGCCACGCGGAAATTGTTGCAATCTCCAAAGCTCAACTGATCCGAGGAACGCACCTGGCCGATTGCACGCTATATTCGACCGTCGAACCTTGCGCTCAGTGCGCATACGCCATTCGGGAGGCCCGGATTGGAAAGGTTGTCTATGGTCTTCGATCGCCATTGATGGGGGGTCACTCCCGATGGAACATCCTCTCGGATACGAGTTTATCAACGGTTCTTCCTGAGGTTTTCCTGCCGGCGCCCGAGATCGTATCCGGCTTCCTGCAAGATGAGGTTGTCGCCGTCTTCCATAGGTGGAATCCGCTGATCTGGCAGGTGATTAAAGCGAGGGGCGTATTCGTCGGCGATGCCGGCGAGAACAGCTAACGCAGCTACGCGCCTCGGCCTGGCCATTATCGTTTCAGCAGCTTGCGCAATTCGACAAGTGGCCTTGTATTCAGCACGTCGTTTGCCGTGAGCCACGCGCGCCGCGCCTGATCGATCCCGAACCGCATGCACTGGAATGCATCGATCGAGTGCGCATCCGTCGAAACCGCCAGCTTTACCCCGGCGAGCTTCGCGGCGTGGGCATGAAGATCGTTCAAATCCAGACGATCCGGCTCCGCATTGATCTCGAGATAGCAGCCCGCCTTGCGCGCGGCCGAGATCACGGCATCCATATCGATGTCGTAGGGTTCGCGCTGGCCGATCAGGCGCCCGGTCGGATGCGCCAGAATGGACACGTGGCGATTCTCCAGGGCGCGGACGACACGTTCGGTCTGCGCCTGGCGCGGCAGGTCGAAATGCGAATGCACCGCGGCCACCACGACATCCAGCTTCTCCAGGGTTGAATCCGGCAGGTCGAGACGGCCGTCCCGGAGGATATCGACTTCGATACCCCTGAGGATCGTGAAGTTTTTGAATTTCTCGTTGAGCCGGTCGATTTCGTGTATCTGGCGCACCAAACGCGCCGGATCGAGACCATGCGTCATGGCGACACGCCGGCTGTGGTCGGTCAGTGCGATGTATTCGTAGCCGCGCGCCTGCGCCGCTTCTGCCATCCCGGCGATGGGGACCGTGCCGTCGGTCCAGTCCGAGTGCACGTGAAGGTCGCCGCGCACATCGGAGAGTCTTACGAGTTCGGGCAGTTTGCCGGCCTGCGACGCCGCGATTTCGCCGCGGTCCTCGCGCAACTCCGGAGCGATGTATCCGAGCCCAAGCTTTTGGTAGACGTCTTCCTCGGTAGCGCCGGCGATCCGCCGTTTGCCGGAGAATAATCCGTATTCGTTCAGCTTCCAGCCGTGTTGATTGGCGAGCCCGCGCAGCGCGATGTTGTGGGCCTTCGAACCGGTGAAATATAGCAGTGCGGCGCCATAGCTTTCCTCGGGCACCGCGCGAACATCGACCTGCAGACCCGAGCGCAGCATCACAGTGGTGCGCGTCGATCCATGGGCGACGACTTGCGCGACGTTTTCGTACTCGATCAGCCTGTTACCAACCGCGGCGCCGTTCTTCGCGGTCACTAGCACATCCAGGTCGCCGACCGTATCGCGACGCCGACGATAGCTGCCGGCAACGACAACGCGGCCGCTACCGCGCAAATATCCCACCAGCGCCTCAGCCTCGGCTTCGGCGACCGCGAGCTTGAACCGCTTGGCCGGTTGCGGCTTTTCGAGCGCGCCGAGCAGTTTCTTCTCGATCACGGGACCGAACCCGCGAAGCTCGCGCAACCGTCCGGTCTTGATGGCCTTGCGAAGGTCGTCGAGGGTGCGCACTTTGAGCTTGTCATAGAGCAGCTTGAGGCGCTTTGGGCCCAGTCCGGGAAGCGCCGCCATGTCGCCGAGTTCGCCAGGGAGCTTTCTTTTCAGCGTGTCGAGCAGACCGAAATGCCCGGTCTTGACGATATCGGCGATCTTGCCGGCCAGATCCTTGCCGATTCCGGGCAACTCGGACAGATCACTGCCCGACTTCAGCAACGCGCCGGCAGCCTTCGGCAGTCCTTCGATGACGCGCGCGGCACGGCGATAGGCGCGAACACGAAACTGGTTTTCTCCGCCGACCTCAAGCAGTTCGGCAGCCTGATCGAACATGGCCGCTATTTCCGCATTCTGCACGGGCATGTCAGCGACCTATGAAGAAGCCAATGTGCAATAACCCGGTGGACCTGTTTTGGCTGAAATGAGCCCCGTCGCGGTCCAGCCGTCGCCGACGGGAAATATCAAACGCGCAAGCCATGCTTTCCCAGCAACTTTACCGTGCTGGCCTGTGGTCCCTTTTCGCCGATCTCATCGACGAACAAGACGCGGGTACCCACAGTCAGTTTCGAGAATTTTCCGTCAAGGACACTGTCTCGATGGAAATAAATCTCCTGGCCATCACCTGAGCGCAGAAATCCAAAATTCCCCGCGGGATCAAAGCGCACGACGGTGCCGATCGCTTGACCCTCGTGGCTTTTGATCATTCCCTCCATGCGCCGCGCGTTATCCTGAAGTCGTCGGCGTGCCCGCTTGAACGCGTCATTGATGGCGAACGTCAGTTCGCCGTGTCGCTCGTCTGCCTTCGGTGTCCGCCCAATATTGACTTCACGCCCATCGGGCAGCACCAGACGGATATTGATGTCGTACAGGCCGCCGGTTTGATGGCGAAGGCCGGGACCTTTCACGACGATCCTGCAAGCCGTAATGCGGCCATAGCGCTGCTCAAGTTTCCTCACATGGTCCTCGATCAGTTCCTGAACCGCAGGGCTGACGACCATCTCCTGGAATTCCACTTCAACCGGCGTTTGCATCACTCTCTCCACGGAATAATAGGCGCAACGGCTCTCAGTGAAACATGCATATCGCGAGCATATTTAGTGCGAGGCGATGCCGCCCGTGAGATGCTTCTCGATTTCAAAGATCGGATGCTTGGTCAAATCCTTGTTGATCTCCGCAACGATGCAGGATTTCACATCCGGATGAAATGCAAGCCGCAATTCTGCGAGGGTTCGCGGAGGAGCCACGACGATCAGCTCCTTCACCTTGCTGGCCCGGATAAGCCCTTCCATGGCTGCGGCGACCATGCGAACGAAGTGATGCTCCTCGAGTTCGTGCCAATCGGTTGGCTCCACGGCGCTTCTGCCACCTGTCCGCGATCCCTTGCTGATGCGGCCTGGCCGCTCAGTGCCTTGCTCGTGGCTGGGCGGATTTGGGTCCATGAAGACCCTCTCAGCCCTCAAATTCGGGAATTTCGTATCGCCGTGGTTGCGCAAGAACAGAGCCCTTCGGCCATCGCCGACAAACACCAACGCATTATGCGGAATTTTGAGATCCATAGGTCCTCCGGGTTCTGTGATAGGCGGGACGCCAGTCCCGCGACGCATAAATCAGCTCGGCTTTTTTCTAAACAGATGCACTTCGGCTCATGAATAACGCCGAAGTCAAAGCCATCGTTAAGATACTATCGTCAGCTTGTCCTTGACATTTTTCACGCCGGAGGCCGACCAGGCCGCATTCTCGACCGCAAATTTCTCATCCCAGTTGCGAACCTTGCCTTCAAGCAGGACTTCATCATCGTCGCGGACGGTGACGCTTATGTCCTTGGCTTCGATTTCGGCGTGGCGCCTCAGGGCCGCTTCGATCTTCTTCTTGACGTTCTCGGGCTTCGCATGCGGCTCTATTTCGATGTTGTTGACGACGCTGCGCACCCCTGACAGCCCTCGGACATCGCGCTCAGCGGAGCTCTTTTGATAGTACCAGTTGACCTTGCCGGTCAAAGTCACCAGTCCATCCCGCACCGTGACCTGGATTGTATTGCTCGGAACGACGCTGTCCCACGACAGCACATTGATCACGCGTTTTGCGATCTCATCGTCGGACGTCCTTTCATCCGAAGAATGGCGAACTTCGATCTCATCCGCAATTCCATGCACGCCCTTCACCCGACGCACCGCAGATATTGCCGCCAGCTTCTGCGCATAGCTGGCGACATGTCCGGTAAGCGTCACAACGTCCTGATCCACGGCCACGCCGATATGAGCTGGATCGACGATGGGTTCATAAGCGAGTTCGTCGAGGATATCGTCACGCAGCTTCAATTCACTCATGATTGCCTCCTGAGTACTAATTGGCGCCAGATTGCCCGCCTTCATCAGCCAAGGCGTTGATGCAGGTCAAAGCCGTCCGAGGGTTCCCCTAAGGGAGAGGCTCCTTCATCCAGCGCACGATCTTCGGCCAATATTCTTCAAGCGTCCGCTTACCCATGAAAAGGCCGAGATGATTGCTCGGGGCAATCTGATGGCAGAGACGATCCGGCCTGGTTCCTACCAGCCGCTCCACAGCCAACAATTGTTCCGGGGCAACCACTTCGTCAACGCTGCCGGCAAGAAGATACATTGGCAGCCGCAGGCGCCCGAGGTCGATCTTTTGTCCCAGCGCAACGAAGCTTCCGGTAGCGAGTTCGTTGCGCTTGTATAGCTTCTCGACGACTTCGAGATAGTAGGTGCCGGGCACATCGATGGTCCAGGCATTCCACCTGTTGAAGATGGCTTCGAGCTGCTTGAATTCCGGCGAGCCGGTCGGCTCAAGCATCTGCAGCGATTCACAGATATCATTTGCGTCGACGGTGTCGTTGCCCCAGAGTGTTGCGACATTGCGCCCGATCACGCGGCCATCGCCGAGATCAACCAGGCTCTGAAACGTGACCAGGGGAGTAGCCGCGGCGGTAGCCGACAATTCGGATTGCCCCGCGGCGATATCAACCGGCGTGCCGGCCATGACGAGCCTGCGTACCTTGGCCGGGAAGCGGCAAGCATAGACCAGTGACAACCAGCCTCCCTGGCAAAGCCCGACGAGATCAACCAAACCACCGAGATGATCGACAAGGACATTGAGATCGGCAAGATAGTCATCAATTCCGAGAAATCGCATGTCGGGAGTGGCCGAGCGCCAATCGGCCATGAACAGCCGTTCAATTCCTTCGCCGCGGAGGGCAGCAACAAGACTGTGACCGGCAGCAAGATCGGCAAGAACGGCTCCATGCAGCGCGAACGGTGTGCACAGGAGGGCCGGAACGCCGCTTTTGGCTACGGTAAAATCACGAAGCCGGACTGTATGCAGCTCAAGCGCAATCTCGCTGGGCGTGGCGCCTTCCGGCTCCTTCAAGGTACCGTCGCCGTCAGCATCAAACCCCAGGAACTGCGCCGCGATGGATGACGCCGTTTCGACCGCAGATGCAGCGGCAAGCGCCGGCCAGAAGAACGCCGCGTATGGGAATTGACCTCCGGGATGCCGATGCATTTGATATAACAGTGCCCACTTTATCGCCAATGATTTGAGCCAGATCAATTTATCCCGTCATTCCTGCAGCCGGGCAGACCGCATGGCAACCAAGAGCGCCGGCATCCTGATGTACCGCCGTGGTGACGCCGGCATTGATGTTCTGCTGGTCCATCCTGGCGGACCTTTTTGGCGTAACCGCGATCTTGGCGCCTGGTCGATCCCGAAGGGGGAACTGGACGATGGAGAAGACCCAGAGGCCGCGGCCCGGCGTGAATTCAAGGAAGAGCTCGGCATAGCCGCCATTGGTCCAATCCGGCCGCTTGGCCAAGTGCGCCAGCGTGCCGGAAAAATAGTTCAAGCATATGCGCTGGAAGGCAATCTTGACGTGTGCCGCCTGCACAGCAACGACGTCGCCATCGAATGGCCTCCGCGAAGTGGCCGCACCATGTATGTTCCCGAGATCGATCGCGCGGCGTGGTTCGTTATTCCCCTCGCCCGAGAAAAGATCCTCGCCGGTCAGCGGCCGTTTCTCGATCGCTTGGAGTCACTCTGTGATGGCCGATCGCCATCAATTGGCTGACTACGATATCGCCTTCCATCTTTGAGCAGATCGCGCACGTCGAGGGTTCAGTATGCTGGCTGGTCGCTCACTCCTCATGCGGTCGCTCCGCGATTTACCGACAAAAGCTCCGAGGTGGCTCATTCTCTTGCCCGGTTCCCGACCCCAGATGGCGCAGACCGCGCGCTATCCGACCTTTGCCCATTCCTCATCTTCAGGCGACCTGAAGGAGAGCCCGGACATGGCATCAAACAAATAGATGTGGTCGTGGACCAGCTTGACGCCGCTGACGTTTTCGGCGGCCACAACAATCGCCTTCCGGAAACGCTCATCGGTGATGATGCCGCTGAGATGCACGATTCCATCGCGGGCTATGACGCCGAGCTGCGCTGGCTGCCATTCATTTTTCTCAAGGGACGCGATCACACGCTCCCGAATCTGATCGTCGTCGGCCGTCGGTGCCGAAATATCTCGAGCGAGGCTTGCCACCGCACGAAGCAGGTCAGAGCGCGTCACAATGCCGACAAGCGCTTCTCCGCGCACGACGGGCAGACGCTTGACGTTCTGCCGTTCCATCAATTGCACGATATCCTCGAGCAACATGTCCTCCGTCGCGGTACGGAGATCGACTGCCGGTGTCATGATCTCCCCGACTTTGCGACCCTGCTCGTGTACGAACTCGGATGCAGACGGGCCTGGGCCGAAAAGGAATTTAAGCCACCGACCTCGCTTTCGTTGCGTCCCGATTTCGCTGCGGCGAATGAAATCGCCTTCCGAGATGATGCCGACTAGCTTGCCGGCATCTCCAACCACAGGGAGACCACTGATGTGCTTTTGCAACATCAGATTTGCCGCCTCGAGAATGGGCGTCTCGGCTTTCACCGTGGTCACCTTGCGGGTCATGATTTGATGTACGCGCATTTGGAGCCTCCGTACCTTAACCGATGGGGATTGCAACAAAACTGGTCGATCACCGCGCCTTATGCGGATCAGAATCGCGTGTTTCGACTGACGCGGGATTCGTCCACGATCTTGCGAACGTCGGCAGGCGCAGCACCGCGCCCGACATCCGCGCGGCTACTCGGATCGATTTCAACGACGCCCTCCTCATCCACTACGGCGCCGGCAGGCGCCAGCGTGAGACCAGGAATTGATGGACAATCTATGATCGTATCCGCTGCCGCGAACTGCTCGCCGCGGCTTCCTGCATTCCCGACATGCGTATCAATGCCGAGAACGACAGAAACGTCGGAATGGATAGAAACGCGACCATCAGAACAGAGGACGTCATGTGTCTCTCCCTAGCTGGAACGACGTTCACAGTACTTCGATACATCAGTCGGACCTTGCGTTAGGTCAAATTGATCGAGGAAATCCAAAAGCTCTTATCACTGGAATGACTGTCCGCAATGCGCCGTAGGCGCATCGGGGGGCTCGGCGATCTCGGCGCCTTCGCTAAATCTTTTTTAATGTTGTGCGCTCGCTCCAAGTGGTTGAATTCGCGCAGCCCGGCGCGCGGAAGTTAGTAGATAACCTACAAGGGGACCAATCGATCCGGGCCTAATCGCGAGCTTTGATGCGTGTCAATAGTTCGACAGAGGGAGCGCGTATTGATGCATCATAAATCACAGGCTCGATTGAGCAATTTATGAATCCTGCGCCATTGATCGGAACAGTCGTATCGGTTCGAGGCGCCGTCGTTGACGTCGATTTCGACAGCGAAATGCTGCCGCCCATCAATACCGCCCTGATCGTCGAATGGGATCGGCCTGAACGTTTGCTACTCGAAGTGCACGACCACGTCGATCCGATTACCGTCCGCTGTATCGCCCTTCAGGCCACCGCGGGGCTGGCGCGCGGAACAAAAGTGCGTGCGACCGGCGCGCCTATTTCGATCCCAGTCGGAGATGCGGTCTTGGGACGCCTTCTCGACGTCGTCGGAACGGTTCGCGATCGCGGGCCCGCTCTCCCGGCTGATATCCCGCATCGCGGGATCCACAATGCACCACCGACGCTCGACGAAGAGACCTCCAGCAGCGTGGTCTTCGAGACGGGGATAAAGGTGATCGATTTGCTTGCGCCGCTCGCCCAGGGCGGCAAAGCCGCGATGTTCGGTGGGGCCGGTGTCGGCAAGACCGTGCTGGTCATGGAACTGATCCATGCCATGGTCGAGAAATACAAGGGTATCTCGGTCTTTGCCGGGGTCGGCGAGCGTTCCCGCGAGGGCCATGAGTTGCTAACCGACATGCAGAGCTCGAGAGTCCTCGCTCGCACGGTGCTCGTTTATGGGCAAATGAACGAGCCGCCCGGAGCGCGGTGGCGGGTGCCGCTTACCGCGTTGACAGTCGCGGAGTATTTTCGCGACCAAAAGCATCAGAATGTGCTCTTGTTGATGGATAATGTCTTCCGCTTCGTTCAGGCGGGAAGCGAATTGTCCAGCCTGCTGGGACGTCTACCCTCCCGCGTAGGCTATCAACCGACTTTGGCGACCGAGGTGGCCTCACTCCAGGAGCGGATTGCTTCGGTTGCCGGGGCGGCCGTCACTGCGATCCAGGCCGTCTACGTTCCTGCCGACGACTTCACCGATCCGGCCGTGACGGCTATATCGAGCCACACGGACAGCATCATCATGCTGTCGCGCAGGCTGGCGGCGCAAGGCTTTTACCCGGCCATCGATCCACTTGGCTCATCTTCCGTGTTGCTTGATCCGCTTGTCTTGGGCCACGAGCACTATCTCATCGCCGAACGAGTCCGAGAGGTGCTCGCTCGATTTAAAGACTTGCAAGACATCATTGCGCTTCTCGGAGTGGAAGAGCTCGGCGCAGATGACCGGCTGATCGTCAAGCGGGCCCGGCGTCTGCAACGTTTCCTCAGTCAGCCATTCACGGTCACGGAGGCTTTTACCGGCATGCCGGGCCGCAGCGTCTCGCGCGCCGATACGATCGCCGGCTGTCGCGCAATTCTCGACGGCGAGACCGACGATTGGGCCGAGAGTTCGCTTTATATGATCGGAATCTTGGATGAGGCGCGCCAAAAGGAGGCCGCGGCAGCCAGAAAGGAAAGCCCGTCGTGAGGCTGCGCATTGTCACGCCGCTCGCGGTCGTCATTGATGAAGAGGGAGTTGTTGCCGTGCGCGCTGAAGACGCCACAGGCAGCTTCGGGATATTGCCTCATCATGCAGATTTCCTCACCAGCCTCGCGATTTCTGTCGTGAGTTGGGAAAGCGGCGACACGACGCGCCATTATTGTGCCGTGCGCCGAGGTGTCCTTACCATGCGTAGCGGGCACGATATCGACGTTGCGACCCGCGAGGCCGTGCCGGGGGATGATCTCGCTACTCTGGATGAAACGGTCCTCGGGCAATTCCGCGCCGATATCGAAGCCGAGCGGACGGAACATACCGAGAGCACCCGCCTGCACCTCAATGCAATTCGACAGATCATGCGCCAGCTTCGGCCGGACCAACGCGGAGGTTTGGAGATGTTCTCGTGACCGCGCCGGGGCAAGCACCACCCCCCGACGCCGGGGCAGGGCGCGACGAGCACGATCCGCTCCTCAGGGTAGTTCGGCTGCGTGGCAAGCGTTACACGCGCTGGCTGCGCGAGGGTGACCCGTCGGTGACGCGCAGGCTCGCCCAGATCGGGGTGCTCGGATGGATCATCGTTGTACCGCTGCTTATTGGCATCTTTGCTGGCCGCTGGCTCGATCAGAAATTCAACTCGGGACTGTTCTGGACCGGCCCGCTCCTCATGCTTGGGTTGGCGCTCGGATGCTGGTCCGCCTGGAAATGGATGCAGAGCACATGAGCATTCCTTTGTTCTATCCGCTTCCGGCCTGGGCCGTGCTTCTCGGCCTTGGCGCCCATTTTGGGGTCGGATTCGGACTCGGTATTTTGTATTTTCGCAGCCTGTGGTGGAGCACCCGGCGGTTCGCCGGAAGCATGGCCGCGACCCTAGCTCTGATGATCGGCCGGTTCGCTCTTCTCGGGGGCGTGCTGACACTGGCGAGCCTTCAGGGCGCGCTACCGCTGCTCACCGTGGCGCTCGGCGTGCTGGCCGCTCGCTCCGTGGTCATGAACAGGGTTCGAGAGGCCACGCCATGACCTCGCCGCTCAGCAGCGTCGCGCTTTTCCATCTGGGGCCGATGCCGATCACCGCCGGTGTCGTGACAACCTGGATCATCATGCTGGCCCTGGCTCTCGGCGGCTTCCTCGCCACCCGCCGCCTCTCCCTCATCCCGTCGGCGACCCAGGCGGCCTTCGAACTGGTTGTCGATACCGTGGACAGCCAGATCCGCGATACGATGCGGATCGAACCCGCTCCCTATCGCGCCTTCATCGGCACCCTGTTCGTCTTCATTTTTATCGCCAACTGGTCCTCGCTGGTGCCAGGCGTCGAACCGCCGACCGCACATCTTGAAACCGACGCCGCGCTGGCTTTTCTGGTTTTCATTGCGGTGATCTGGTTCGGCATTCGCGCGGGCGGCGTGCAAGGCTATCTCTCGACCTTTGCTTCACCGAACCCGATCATGATTCCACTGAATTTCATTGAGAGTCTGACGCGAACGTTCTCGCTGCTCGTGCGACTGTTCGGTAACGTGATGAGTGGCGTCTTTGTAATCGGAATTGTTCTCTCGCTCGCGGGCCTATTTGTGCCGATCCCGCTGATGGCGCTCGATCTTCTGACCGGCGCGGTGCAAGCCTACATCTTCTCGGTCCTGGCCATGGTGTTTATTGCCGGAGCGGTGAACGAGGGACAGACCGATACGAACACCTCCAGCCAAAGGATGCCGCCATGAACTGGTTAGCTTTCGTTAGCATCATCTCTGCCGCCGTAGCGGTTTCTTTTGGGGCAATCGGCCCGGCACTTGCCGAGGGACGCGCGGTCGCGGCCGCCATGGACGCCATCGCCCGCCAGCCGGAAGCCGCGAACACCATCTCACGCACGCTATTCGTCGGGCTTGCGATGATCGAGACCATGGCGATCTACTGCCTGGTGATTGCGCTCCTTCTGCTGTTCGCTAACCCATTGCTGAAATGATGCCATGACCATTGATTGGTGGACGCTTGGTATCCAGGCTGTCAACGTCGTCATCCTGATCTGGCTGCTCGCGCGGTTTTTCTGGCGCCCGGTCGCGGCGATCATCGAGCAGCGCCGCGCAACTGCGCAACACATTCTGACCGAAGCAGAAGCCAAGCGCAGCCAGGCGACCGGTGCACTCGCACAGATCGAACGGACGCGCGCCGGTTTCGACAAGGAGCGAGACACAATCATTGCCGCAGCTCACAAAGTTGCAGAAGAAGCGCGTACCACGCTGCTTGCCGCTGCCGCCAAAGACGCAGCGGCGCTGGAGGCCTCTGCGAGGATGGCGATTGAAAAAGAGCGAGCCGCCGCCGAGGCCGTCTGGATCGAGCGGGCCAACCTGCTCGCGGTCGAAATCGCCCGCCGTCTCGTTGCCCGCCTTGATGGCCCGGTAGTAAGCAACGCCTTTCTCGACTGGCTGCTTCAGGAGATTCGGGGGCTTCCGGAAAATATGCGCAACGCCGTCGCTGCCGACGGCGTCGTGCTCGAGGTGATTAGTGCGTCCCCGATCGCGCCGGCAGACCAGGAGCGCTATCGGGAATTGATCAGCGGGGCATTCGGAGTTCACCCGCAGATCAACTTCGAAGTCGACGCCGCGCTTATCGCCGGCCTTGAACTGCGCGGCCCTCACCTTGTCGTTGCCAACAGTTGGCGCGCCGACCTCACGAGGATTCTTGCGGACCTTGCGCATGAAAAGCAATCCTGACAACCCCGCGGACGTCTGGCTCGAGCAAGCTCGCGCAAAGCTCGGCACCATGTTGTTCGGACCGCGAACCGAAGAGACCGGCCGGGTGGAGGAGGTCGGGGACGGTATTGCGCTGATTTCCGGACTGCCTTCCGTCCGGCTCGACGAGTTGTTGCGCTTCGACAAGGGACAATTCGGCTTCGCCCAGGTGCTTGAGCGCGACCGGATCGGCTGCGTACTGTTTGACGATGTAAACGCGATCGAGGCCGGCGATACCGTGCGCGGCACGGGCGATGTCGTGCGCGTGCCGGTGGGACCGGCGCTGCTCGGTCGCATCGTCGACCCGCTCGGCCGTCCGCTCGATGGCAAGGGACCCGTCGTCTCGGATAGGCTGGAACCGATCGAGCGGCCGGCACCCGATATCATCGATCGCGATCTGGTGACCCAGCCCGTTCAGACCGGCCTTGTGGCGGTCGATACTCTGTTCGCACTTGGCCGAGGCCAGCGTGAGCTTATCATCGGTGACCGCGCTATCGGCAAGACCACCATCGCAATCGATACCATCATCAATCAGAAGACAAGCGACATGGTCTGCGTCTATGTCGCCATCGGTCAGAAAAATTCAAGCGTCCGCCGCGCCATCGACGCGATCACGACCTTCGGTGCACCCGAGCGCTGCATTATCGTCGTGGCAGGATCATCGAGCTCACCGGGATTGCAATGGATCGCTCCCTTTGCAGCCTTCACCATGGCGGAATACTTTCGTGATCGCGGTCAGCATGCCCTGATCGTGGCCGACGACCTGACCAAGCACGCGGCAACCCACCGAGAGATTGCGCTGCTTACCCGGCAGTCGCCCGGTCGGGAGGCGTACCCTGGGGACGTCTTCTATCTTCATGCGCGGCTTCTCGAAAGAGCCGCCAAGCTATCCGAGGAAAAGGGAGGCGGCTCGCTAACAGCGCTGCCGATCGCCGAGACAGATGCGGGCAATCTCAGCGCCTACATTCCGACCAATCTAATTTCGATCACCGACGGTCAGATTGTACTCGATGCCAAACTCTTTCATGAAGGGCAGAAGCCGGCAATCGACGTCGGCACCAGCGTCAGCCGGGTCGGCGGCAAGACCCAGGCGCACGCGCTTCGGGAGGTGGCAGAGACGCTGCGCCTCGATTATGCCCAGTTCCTCGAACTGGAGACTTTTACCCGTTTTGGCGGAATGCCGGACGTGCGGGTCCGCAGTCAACTCGCCCGCGGCGCACGAATTCGCGCGATTCTGGACCAACCGCAACATGGTCAGCTGCGGCTTGCCGACGAGGTCGCCTTGGTTTTAGCGGTGCAATCCGGCATTTTAGATCCGCTGCCGGTACCGATCGTGGCTATGTTCCGGCATGGTCTGCCCGAGACGCTTGACCGCGATGTCCCGCACATCGTCCGACGCATCCAGGAAACCGGCATGCTCGACGACGCCGGAAAACAAGCAATCCGCGACGCATTGCGAAAATATGCTCAAACGCTGAGCCCTGCGGCGGTAGCGCCAAAACTCCCAGTCCAGCCATGACCGAACGCCTCTCCGACATCAGCGCGCGCATCGACGGTATCCGCCAGCTTAGCGCTGTTGTGAATGCGATGCGCGGTATCGCTGCGGCACGCGCGCAGCAAGCGCGCAGCCAGCTTGTAGCCGTCGACAGCTATGCGGCGACGATCGCACTTGCGATTGGACGAACCCTGCCGCTGGTACCTGCCGGCCGCCCAACCGCTGCGCGCCGATCAGCCCGCTCGGCGCTCGTGCTGTTCTGTGCGGAGCAAGGTTTCGCCGGTGCGTTCAGCGAGCGTGTGCTCGATGCGGTCGGTAAAAGTCTCTCCACCTCAGAACTTTTTCTGATTGGTACACGCGGCAATGCCATAGCCGCCGAACGGGGCGTCCGAGCAGCATGGGACAGCCCAATGCCGTCTCATTCGTTGGGCGTTCCCAGACTTGCCGACCGGATCTCCGAAGCGCTCTATACCCGCTTCGCCAGAGGAGCAATCGATCGCCTCGACGCCGTTTTCAGCCAATGGCAACCCGGTCATGGCGTCCAAATAGAACGTCGTCGATTGTTCCCTCTCGACATGTCCGGCTTTTCCCGTCCGACAAACACCGGTGTGCCGATACTGAACTTGTCACCAGAACCACTCCTGATCGGGCTTACGGCTGATTATGTGCACGCGGAACTCTGCAAGACGGCACTCCATGCCTTCGCGGCGGAAAACGAGGCGCGTATGGAAGCCATGGCTTCGGCACACGGCCAGATCGAGCGTCAGCTTTCCGCGTTGCAGGCGACCCAGCGAATCGTGCGGCAAGAGGAAATCACGGCGGAAATCATCGAACTTGCCGCAGGCGAGACGGCGAGCCGATCGAACTACGCCCGGCCAAGCGCCCCAAAGCGAGTATAAGAGTTGGTAGGAACTCCTAAATGCGAGGGATATTTTCATGATCACGGAAATACGTGCGCCGACGTTCATAGTATCTGGCGTCAAGGCGTCAATCGGACGATGGTTCAAGCGGACCAGCGACCCGGTCACGCTTCGCGAGCCACTGGTTGAAATCATAGCCGACCAGATGACACACGAGCTAAGCGCGCCTGCCACCGGCGTGTTGTCCAGCATTGTTTTGATGGATGGTCAATCGGTCGAGCCTGGAAGTCTGCTCGGAACAATTACCACCTATTGACCGCGGCGACCTCAAAGATAGTCGAAGCCGAATTTCGTATTTGTGATGGCGTCTATTGGGCGGCGATCCACCGCGCGATCGGCGGCCAGTGCTCCTTCAGCGTCGTGGCTCCCATGAACAGCCCAATATGACCGCCTGGCACGGTCTTCTGGACAATGCGGTCCTTGGGGGTTCCGAGATAATTCGCCGCGTCAAGAACCTGCTCCGGAGTCGTGATGTCGTCGGACTCACCGGCCAGCAGATAGGTCGGGCACGTGATATTTCGAAGGCTGAGCTTGCGGCCGAGTCCAACAAACTCGCCCTTCGCGAGCCGGTTTTCCTTAAACAGCTGCGTGATGACCTGAAGGTACCATCGCCCCGGAAGGTCAATCGGGTTTTCGTACCAACTCTCGAAGGCCTCTTCCTTGGCGAGATAAGCCGGATCGTCGATGTGCTCGTAAAGATCGATGTGATCCTGAATGTAGTGCTGCTCGGGATGCATGTTCTTCCAGCCCTGCAACATGAATTTTCCCTTCATCAATCCGCCGCCGAGCGCAACCAGTTCCTCGTAAAATGACGCCTTGGATTGATGGACCATATGCTTGATCGAGCCGTCACCTGCGTCCGTATCGACAGGCGAACCCGCAAGCACGAGCGAATTAACCTTCTCGGGAAACCGCGCGGCGATCATCGCTGACAGCCAACCGCCCTGACAAAGTCCGACGAGGTTTACACGACCGCCGAGATCATCGATCGCGACAACGACCTCGGCGAGATAGCTGTCTATGTCTAGATCCTTCATGTCCTCAGTGGCTGACTTCCAGTCGGTCAGCGCCACATGCTTGATGCGGTTGGCCAGAAGCGTCTCAACCAGACTTTGGCCTTTACGATAGTCCGCAATCACAGCGGTATGGCCGGCATGCGGCGCATCGACAAGTGTCGGGATGTCCGCAGATTGTCCGTAATCTCGTAGCACCATTGTCCTCAGATCAATTCGTACCGTGTTCGGCGTCGCGAGGACGGGTCTAAGTCCGCCATGAATCTTGGTCTCTTCCTCCACGAATTTGAGGTTTTTCGCGTAAAGCTCGGTTCCTTCCTCAAACATCGCGGTCGCCATTGCCGTCGGCCAAAACGCCGGGACGCTGAGCAGCGAAAGCTCCTGGGATTTGATGGATGGCTTGTTGGACATTCATTGCTCCTTTATGTGTCTCGCGTGCGGCGCACCAGCCGAACTCACCATTGGCTAGTCAAGCCTCGCGCGCGATCTATGAGACGCCAGGTGTGTCGGGCGATCATCAGACCCTCGTCAGTTGGGATGACCCGCGCACGAGCCCTGCTGCCGGGTGTCGGAGAGCGCGCCGCCGTGAACGGCGCGGTCCCTGGCCCCGACCAGCGCCTCCTCGGAAAAGCGGACCTCAAGCCAGCGAAGAAGCGCCACAACCTTGTCCTCGTGCGTCTCAGGTTTTCGGCGTTATACGACGTTAGATTTCGATGATCACCTTGAGTGCTCCGGTCGTGGCCGCCGCGACGAAAGTGTCGTAGGCATCCATGATGTTGTTGAGCTTGAAGTGATGCGTGATCAACCGCTTGGGGTCGATCTTACGAGATTGCACGGTCTTGAGCAGCATCGGCGTGGTGACGGTATCAACCAGCCTTGTCGTGATCGCAATGTTGCGATCCCACAATCGCTCCAAATGCAGATCGGCCTTGACCCCGTGCACGCCGATGTTGGCAATAATGCCGCCGGGTGCCACGATGTCCTCGCAGGTAACGAAGCTCGCAGGCACGCCGACCGCTTCGATCGCCGTGTCGACGCCGCGACCGCCGGTCATCTTCATTATTTTCTCGACCGCCTTGCCATCCTTGTTGTTGATCGTCGCAGTCGCACCGAAGCGGGACGAGATTTCCAGGCGGTTGTCGTCGAAATCGACCATGATGATTTCAGCAGGCGAGTAGAACTGCGCCGTCAGCAAGGCCGCGAGCCCGATCGGGCCGGCCCCTACAATGGCGATGGTCGATCCGGGCTGCACTTTGCCGTTGAGCACGCCGCACTCGAAGCCGGTAGGCAGAATATCACTCAGCATGACGAGGGCTTCCTCATCCGCACCTGCCGGAATGTGGTAAAGGCTGGTATCGGCGAACGGGATACGGACATATTCGGCCTGGGTGCCATCGATTTTGTTACCGAGAATCCAACCGCCGTTGACGCAATGCGAGTACATGCCGCGGCGGCAATAGTCGCACTTCCCGCAAGACGAGATGCAGGAGATGATAACGCGATCGCCAGGATGGAAGGCTGTCACCGCGGTGCCGACCTGCTCGATTACGCCGACACCTTCATGACCAAGAATGCGACCAGGAGCGCATGTCGGCACGTCGCCCTTTAGAATGTGCAAATCCGTACCGCAGATCGTCGTTTTCGATACCCTGACAATCGCATCGGTCGGAGCCGATATCTGCGGCTTCGGCCGCTCCTCGATCGCCTTCTTTTCAGGGCCCTGATAGACGAGTGCTATCATGCTATTTCTCCTCGCTGGCAAAAAACTGCCTTTCGATCGGAAAGATGAGCCAAGGGCGCTGCTGAGATTTGAGCGAGGTCAAGAAGCATCAAATGCGTGCATCACGATATATTGTTTGTCCGCCCTAACCGGCTCCGGCCCTAACTCGCCAGGAACGATGACCCATTCTTCGGGATGGTCCATGGGTGATGCACGACGTGCCTGTCGCCGCAAAGTATCATGCGACAACTTTCGACGCAGTGGCGCGGGGCGACGAGAAGAAGGCGGCGAGGGCCGTCGATGCTCTCATGGACTACACCGCGTGGCCTGATCACGGTTGCCCGGCGCGGAGCTGGGACCTTGGATGAGGATCAGCATGCGAAGGCGCGACCGGGCTTGACGCATGTCAAGGTGTGCACCGCCATTTCATTTGAAATGCGGTGCTGGATCAGGAGCATCACGCGGATGCTGCCAGGTTCGGAACGCAGATCGGCAACAGCGGGAAATGAAGCCACCTGCCGCCGCCGCTCCCGAAACACGGTGACAGGATTATATGAACGAACGCATTACTCCAGGGAGCGAGCGGGCCGTTTCCAGCAAGCTCATTGCCCTTCCGATGATGCCTCCGGTCAAGGAAAAACCTGGCCGCGCGAGATATTGGCTGGTGGCCGGGCTTGCATCGTTGCTGCTCGTTGCGGTTGCCGGCGGAACGTGGTGGGCTTTCGCTGAACGCAGTACCGTCCACTACGTAACCGCCCAAATTGCAATTGGCACAGTTACCCGGACTGTGACAGCAACCGGAACGGTCAACCCAGAACTGACGATCATCGTCGGGTCGTACGTATCGGGCGTCATCCAGGAAATTTATTGCGACTACAATACGAAAGTGAAGAAGGGCCAAATCTGCGCCAAGATCGATCCGCGGCCCTACGAGACGCTGGTAGCTCAAGCCAAGGCCAATCTTCTGGTGGGGAAGGCACAGCTTCAGAAGGACCAGGCCAACCTCAGCTATACTAAAACCAATTACGAGCGCAATGCGCAGCTGATCGTGCCCCATGCCGTGTCACAGGACGTATTCGATCAGGCCAAGAATGCCTATCAACAGGCACAGGCGCAAATTGCATACGACCAAAGCACAATTCAACAGCAACAGGCGGCGCTCAATTCAGCCCAAGTCAATCTCGACTATACAAATATCATATCGCCGGTTGACGGCACGGTGGTCTCGCGCAGCGTAACGATGGGCCAAACCGTCGCGGCGAGCTTCCAGACACCGACCCTGTTTCTGATCGCGTCGGATCTCAAGATGATGCAGGTGGATACCAATGTCAGTGAAAGCGACATTGGGGGAATCAAGGAAGGCAACCCCGCGTCGTTCACGGTGGACGCATTTCCGAAACGCACATTCGACGGAATGGTCAGTCAAGTTCGCCAATCGCCCCAAACGGTCCAGAATGTAGTTACCTTCGACGTTGTCGTAAGCGTCGATAATTCGAGCTTCTCGCTTCAGCCTGGAATGACCGCGGCGACCCGAATTGTCATAGCCAACCGTCATGACGTGATCAGGGTGCCTAGCCAAGCATTGCGCTATCGGCCCAGCGGCATGCCGGCGAGTGCCACACCGTTGGGCGCCGCGGATTCCGAGGCAAGGGTGTGGCTGCTGCGCAATGGCAGACCAGTGGCATTAGCGGTCGAGACCGGTCTCGACGATGACTCTTTCGTCGAAATCGTGGCTGGAAATGTCAAGCCGGGCGATCAGGTCATCGTAGCCGAGCAACGTCAGGCTTCGGGCAGCACGGTGCCGCCGCCGCGGCTGTGACAGCTGGACCAATCGAAATGGCCGAAACAGTCATCAGGGTCGAGAATGTATCGCGGACTTACCACGTTGGCGACGTCGACGTGCATGCTCTGCGCGGTGTCAACCTCACGATAGAGCGCGGCGAATTCGTCGCCGTTATGGGGTCATCCGGTTCCGGAAAATCAACCCTGATGGCGATCCTGGGCTGCCTCGACCGGCCGTCGAGCGGCCATTACTATTTCGAAGATATTGATGTGGCCGGATTGTCAGAGCCGGACCTGGCGCGGATCCGCAGCGAGCGGCTCGGCTTCGTGTTCCAGAGTTTTAATCTGCTGGCGCGCACCAGCGCCATCGAGAACGTCGCGCTGCCGCTGTTTTACTCGACCTCGGGACGGTCGAGCCGAAGCTTCCGTAACGAGCGCGCACGGGCGGCGCTCGCGATTCTCGGCCTCGGTGATCGCGAACGCAATACACCCGGCCAGCTGTCCGGCGGTCAGCAGCAACGCGTCGCCATCGCCCGCGCCCTCATCAATTCGCCGAGCGTGCTGCTTGCCGACGAACCGACCGGCAATCTCGATACCCGCACGTCGCACGAGATCATGGAAACGCTGCAGGCGCTCAATCGCGACCAGAATGTCACGATCGTGGTCGTCACCCATGAGCAAGATATCGCCGACTATGCCGACCGCACGGTGACGATGCGCGACGGCCAGATCATTTCCGATCAGCGTACAAGAAACCGGGCGCCGGCCGTACCAGACGCTGCGGCCAAGCCGGCGTCCCCGGGAATGTCGCGGTTTCCTCCGGGGCAAGCCGGTGGTCTGTCCTTCGCCCCGTCGACGGGCTACTGGGCCTTCTGTGCCATGATCACGGCAGCGGCAGCGCAAGCGCTCCTGCGCAGCAAGATGCGCTCGGCCCTGACCATGCTCGGCGTCTTCGTCGGAGTTGCAGCGCTGATCGCCATGGTGGCGGTGGGCCAGGGCGCCAACGACGCAGTCCGTAAGCAGATCGAAAGTCTCGGTACAAATCTGCTCGTGCTGCTGCCGGGCGCCGTCACAAGCGGCGGCATACGCGCCGGGTTTGGCAGCGCATCGACGCTGACCGTCGGCGACGTCCAGGCGATCCGGCACGAAGCCGCGGCGGTCGGGACCGTGAGTTATCTGATCCGTCAGGCCGGACAGGTGGAATACCGCAATCAGAACTGGTCGACCAGTATACAGGGCGTCAGCGCCAACTATCCCCCGATCACTAATTGGGCAATCCGCGCCGGTCTGGGGATTTCAACTGATGACGAAAGCAAGGCCGCGTTGGTGGTGGTATTGGGCCAGACCGTCTACGCTCAACTGTTCGGCTCCGATGAAAACCCTCTGGGCGCGGTGATCGAGGTCAAGGGCGTACCGCTCCGCGTGATCGGAGTTCTCGCACCCAAAGGCCAATCCGCTTACGGAACCGATCAAGACGACCTTGTCATGATTCCCTTCACGACCGCCGAGCGCAAGGTGATCGGTGTCGCCGCCCCAAGCCAACAGCAGACCCCACTGAACTGGGCCTACCCTACGCCACCCAATCCCTACAATCTGCAGCCGCGCATCGCCGGCTATGTGAATCAAATCTATGTGCAGGCCGCGAATCCGAGCGACGTGGAGCGTGCGATCGTGCAGTGCACCGAAATCCTTGCCCGCCGCCACCATATCCGTCCCGGAGAAACCAATGATTTCTCGGTTCGAAACTTGAGTCAGATCGCCGAGACCGCCAAAGGTTCGAGCCGCGTGATGGCGATCCTGCTCGCCGCCGTCGCATCCATTTCACTATTGGTCGGCGGCATCGGCATCATGAACATCCTGCTTGTCTCGGTGACTGAGCGCACCCGCGAGATCGGTCTGCGTATGGCGATCGGCGCGCAGCGCGCCCATGTGCTGTTCCAATTCCTGGCCGAGGCGGTATTTCTAAGCGTCAGCGGCGGTATCGCCGGCATCATCGCGGGAATCCTGTTCTCGATCACCATCTCGATCGTCACCGGTTGGCCGGCACCGATATCGGCCACCGCGATCGCCGGCGGCTTTTTGTTTTCCGCCGCCGTCGGCATCTTCTTCGGCTTCTACCCCGCGCGCAAAGCGGCACGCCTCGATCCGATCGAGGCCTTGCGCTATGAATGAGGTTTCGAAAGCCGATTTTCTGAGAATCTTGCGTGGATTCGCGGAATTTGAGCGACAAAATCAATTCCGAGACTCGCTGCGAGCTGATCTTGATCTCCATCAAACCGATCGCCCGGCGACAGCATAATCTATTCTAATGCAAGGTGTTGCCATGAATGATGGTCGGTTCTACGCACGCATTTTGAACGGAGTTGGCGCGCTGGCCGCTTTTCTGCTGCTGTCGTCTATGGCCGCCAACGCGGCGCCGACGCGCCTCGATTGCACTCTCACCAACATTGAAAGCAAAGTGGGGTCGAAATCAGACTTCGAGCCGGAGAAGCGATCGATCTCGGTCGTGTTTGACGGCAAGGCCAAGGAACTGACCGTATACCAGGATGGCAGCGCGCTGGCGCTAAATAATGTCACCACCACGGTGACCTCGATAAACGGCTATGCTGACCAAATCAGCCTGGGCATCAACTCGGCGGACTGGAACATCGTGTTTCAGACTTATGAGTTTGATTCAACGCGGGCCGAGTTCGGAGTTTGCAGCCCGAATACGCAGCCATTGCCGTAAAGTTTTGTGTTACCGCATGCTGCGGAAGATCGAGGTCATACAACACGTGGTATTATGAGCTTGAATGAGGGTATCATGCGTAGACTATTTCTTGCCTGTTTTGCGGTCGTCGCTTGCGCAACGCTTGCCGCCGCACAGTCGCCGCAAGCCACCAACTTCTCCGACGATGTGGAGAACGGTCATCACTTGGCAGCCCTCATTTGCTCGAACTGCCATGTCGCTGGCCCCGATCAGCTAGTCGATCCAATTCTGCGGCCACCGGCACCGTCATTCGAGTCGATCGCTCGACGCAGCACCACCAGCTCCGATACAATACGAACGTTTCTCGCCACAACGCATCGGGACATCAGCAACCCGGCCGGCATGCCGAACCCCGAACTTCTGGACTTTCAAGTCCGGCAGGTGACGGCCTATCTTTTGAGCTTACGCAAACCGTCTGCTGCCTCCCCTGGTCGCGAGCCGGCGGCGGTTCAGGCAGGATCGTGCCGCGCTGAAATCACGCGTCTGGAGTTGCTTCTCACTCAAGCACGCGCGAGCGGGCGCGGTGCGGGAAGTGCGCTGGAATCATCCGCCGCGCGACTTCACCGTCAACCCACTCCTCAATCCGTAGAGCAGGGCGCAAGTGAAGCCGAAAAGGCGGTCGAAACGGCGCTCGCGCTTGCCCGGAAATTGGAATCGGAGGGTCTGGATGCCGAATGCGCGGCCATGCTCAAAAAAATTGAGCCCTCATCCGGCTCGCGTTGATAGACGTATTAAAGTTGCCGAGAGGAGGTGGCGCGCGAGGCGTTCGAGGCAGGCATCTGCCGAATTGTCGAACGACCGCAGCTTTCATCAATTTGGCCATCGCGAACCTCTGATTCTTCATTGTGTGGATCAAGCTCTAGCCGGAGTTTCTCTCGATTTCGGATTTGACCTGAATCAAGCACATCAGGGTGCAAGCCGCGTAGCGTGTATGCTCTTGGCCACCAGGAATCCGGAGCAGATCAATGCGCGCACATCAAATCATGACCCGCAAGGTCATTTCGGTGAAACCCGACACGCCCATTGCCGATGCCGCCAACATCATGCTGCAGCAACACATCAGCGGACTCCCGGTGGTCAATGAGACCGGCAAGCTGGTCGGCATCATCTCGGAAGGTGATTTTATCCGCCGCGCGGAGATCGGAACCGAGCGGAAACGCGGCCGGTGGCTGAAGTTTCTGGTCGGACCAGGCCGGGCTGCCACCGATTACGTGCATGAGCAAGGCTGCAAGGTCGGAGAGATCATGACCCCCGATCCTCTCACCGTGACGGAAGATGCCACCCTCGAAGCAATCGTCAAGGTGATGGAAAAGAATCATGTGAAACGCCTGCCTGTTTTGCGTGGAGAGCAAATGGTCGGAATCGTGACACGCGTCAACCTGCTGCAGGCGGTCGCTGACCTTGCTCGCGACGTGCCGGATCCGACCGCCGACGATGACCATATCCGCAGTCGCGTGTTCGCGGCGATCGAGAAGACCGACTGGAGGCCGATTGCGCTCAACGTCACTGTGCGGGACGGCATCGTACACCTTAGCGGCGTCATCTCCGAGGAACGATCCAGGCAAGCGGCAATCGTTGCTGCCGAGAACGTCTCCGGCGTCAGGAAGGTTCACGATCATCTTTGCTGGGTCGAACCCATCTCGGGCGCATACCTTTACTCTCCCGAGGATGAGCAACTGAAACAGGCGATCTAATTCGCCAACGCCACCCGGCATTATTCGCTCGATTGCGTTGCGGGTCGTAGGCTGTGACAGGGCAATTGGCAAGGCCGTCGGCTCCGCCAATTCGAACTTCGAAAGGGAGCACGACTCCCGCCATTGATGTCACCATAATATGCGCATCAGAGATCATGAGGCCGGTCATGCCAAATCAAAGCGGGAACGCTAATTATGGACTTTCTCGCCGTTCGTTTGTCCGCGGATCGATGCTCACTTCAGCGGGCGCAGCCATGATCGACGCGGCATCGGCAATTGTCGGAACGGCGGGGGCGAAAGAAGCCAACGCGGTCGCGACGAACGGGCCGGATCCGCTTCCTATCGTTTTGCGGGTCAATGGCATGGATCGGATGCTTCAGGTCGAGCCGCGGATGACCTTGGCGGAGACCTTGCGCGGTCCACTTGGACTGACCGGCACCAAGATAGCATGCAATCGAGGCGCCTGTTCAGCCTGTACGGTGTGGCTCGACGACGTCACCGTCTGCGCCTGCATGATGCTGGCGATCGAGGTCGGCGCGCGCAACGTGACGACGATCGAGGGACTCGCGACCGGCGACAAGCTCCATCCGGTGCAATCCGCATTCATCGAGCATGACGCCCTGCAATGCGGCTTCTGCACTCCCGGGATGGTGATGAGCTGCGCGGCGCTGCTGGAGCACAAATCCAATCCAACCGCTGATGACGTCAATGCGGCGATCAGCGGCCATATCTGTCGTTGCGGCAGCTATCCGCATGTTGTCACCGCGACGCTCGCCGCCGCCAAAGCGCGGAAGGCCTGACCCATGGCTGCCGATCCAACATTTCGCACCGAGAAATTCCCCTGCGGTATCGTGGGCGTCCGGATGAGCGAAGTGGAGCGGCAGATCCCCGCCGATGAGCCGCCGGCGCTGGCTCCGAATGCGGCTCTCACGGTGATCGGCAAAGCGGTTCCGAGGCAGAACGGGCGGGCCATGGTCACGGGTGCAACCCGCTTCACGGTCGATGTTACGCTTCCGGGCATGCTGCATGGCCGGATCTTGCGGTCGTCCCGGCCCCACGCCGAAATTCGTACCATCGATAGCGCGGCCGCCGCGCGCTATCCGGGTGTCCAGGCCATCATCCCCCTCGTTACTCCGGGCGATCCGGCGACAGCAACCGTGCGTTATATTGGCGCTCCCGTGGTTGCGATCGCCGCCGTATCCATGGCCGCCGCTGAAGCAGCGCTGCACCTCATTCGCGTAGACTATAAATCACTGCCATTTGTCGCGGATCTGGACAAGGCACGCGAGCCTACGGCACCCGCGGTATACGACAGCGCCTCGGCCCCCGCAGGGCACGCCTCGGGATTTCCGGCAGCGGCGGGCCTGCCGCTCAATGGCAATATTCGAGGACCCGCGATCGACGGCCGCGGTGATCCCGCAGAAGGCTTCACACAAGCGGATTCAGTGGTTGAAGGCGAATTTCGCACCCAGGTGCAGACGCATTGCTGCCTGGAGCCACACGCCATCGTGGCGGACTGGCGCGCCGATGGGCTGACGGTCCACATGTCTACCCAGTTCACCGCGGGCGTGCGACACGAACTCGCGGAGAGCTTCGGCCTGCCGCTGAACCGCGTCCGCGTGATCGTCGATGGCATGGGCGGTGGCTTCGGCTCGAAGTCGTCGCTCGGTAATTATGGCCGCATCGCGGTCGCCTTGTCGCGTCAGGCTCAGGCGCCGGTGCGCATTATGCTCGACCGCCAGGAAGAGCAGATGGATGCGGGCAACCGCCCGGGCACGTGGCAGCGTCTCCGCATCGGCGCCAAGCGCAATGGCTCGCTGACCGCAATCTCACTCGTGAGCTACGGCACCGCAGGCGTCGCCGTCGGAGCCGGCATCGGCAATGTGGCGCAGGCGATGTATGCCTGCCCGAATTACGAGGCCGCGCAGCACGATGTGTTTATCAATGCCGGACCCGGCTGCGCGATGCGCGGACCCGGTAATACGCCGGGCGCCTGGGCTGTGGAACAGACAATCGACGAGCTGGCCGAGCGGCTCTCCATCGACCCGCTGGAGCTGCGCGACCGGATCGATCTGAGCCCGAATTCGGCGCGAGGAGCGTCGCATCGGCGCCGAGCGGATCGGCTGGCAGCGAAGACACGCACCCGGCGCCGACCCTGGGCCGATCAAGCGCGGTCTTGGGGTCGCGCAGTCGCTGTGGGGCGCCAATGTGCAGACCAATTGTGCCTGCGAAGTTCGCATCATGCGCGACGGTTCGGTGGAAATTCTGTCCGGCGTGCAGGACATCGGAACCGGAATCGGCACGGTGCTGGCGCAGGTTGTCGCCGAAGCGCTCGGACTTCATGTCGACCGGATCACCGTTCGGATCGGCGACACCGAATTTCCGGCGGGCCCGCCGTCCTATGGCAGCCGAACGACGGCCTCCATCACACCCCCGGCCCGCGCCGCCGCGTTGCGGGTGCTGCAGCTGCTGTTACGCGAGGCAGCGCTGGTCCTGAATGCGGCACCCGAAGATTTGGTCGCGCGCGACGGAGGCATCTTGGTTCGCGACGACCCACGACGCAGCATGACCTTTACGGAAGCCGCAGCCCGACTGCGCACGGATCGTATCAGCGCGGTCGCTTCCCGCAGCGATGATTACGGCGGCTTTCGCCGGCGAATGGAGGATGCCGCCATCGCCCAGCAAGACCTCGGCGGCGTGCAGTTTGCCGCGGTTGCCGTCGATACCGAGACCGGCATCGTGCGGGTTGAGCGCGTGGTCGCGGTCCAGGATTGCGGCAGGCCGATGAATCCCCTGCTGATCGAGAGCCAGGTGCAAGGCGGCGTTCTGATGGGAATGTCCTATGCCCTGTTCGAGGAACGTATCCTCGATCAGCATACGGGCCGAATGGTCAACCCGAACCTCGAACAATACAAGCTTGCGGGCCCCCGCGAGACGCCGGCGATCGATGTCGTCGTCCTGGAAAACTATCAAGGCCGGAGTGCGACCGATGCCTACGGCATCGCTGAGCCGGCCAGCATTGCGACCGCCCCCGCAATCGCCAATGCCGTCTACAACGCCATCGGCGTGCGCCTTCGTTCTTTGCCCCTGACGCCTTCCGCGATCCTGGCTGCGCTTGGCAAAATCCCCTCGGGGAGTTCGCGGATATGAACCGTTTCGCCTGGACTGGTGCGGAGACGATCTCGGAGGCGGCGGCGGCCGCATCGACAACCGTGGCCGACGCCATGACGTCTCGCTCCGACATCGCGAGCGGACGCGAGACATCCATCGTGAAGGCCGGCGGCATCGATCTTCTCGACCTGCTCAAGGAAGATCTGCTGGCTCCGACGAGGCTCGTCAGCCTGAGGGATATTGCGGGACTTGCAACCGTCGCCGAGCAGGCCGGAGGCTTGCGGATCGGGTCGATGGTAACTCTCGCCAGTCTGGCCACGCACCCCTTGGTACGACGGCGCTATCCGGCGCTCGCCGATGCGCTGCAGGACTCCGCGAGCCCGCAGATTCGCAATGTCGCAACTCTGGGCGGCAATCTCCTGCAACGGCCGCGCTGCTGGTACTTCAGGGCGGCGGAATATCACTGTCTCAGAAAGGGCGGCGGCCACTGCTTTGCGATATCAGGCGAAAACCAGTACCACGCCATATTTGATAACCAGTCTTGCGCCATCGTCCACCCTTCCACGGCGGCGACGGTGCTGGTGGCGTTGGGAGCAACGCTTGAGCTCGTAAACAGCGAGCGCGCTACCCGGACCATCTTGCTTGAGGATTTCTTTGTCTCGCCGGATCAGGATCTCCAGCGCGAGAATAATCTGAAGCCGCAGGAAATCCTCACCGCCATCCTGTTGCCTGCGCCGCCGGCCAGCCTGCGCATGGCGCATCTCAAACAGGGTGAAAAGGATTCTTTCGATTGGCCGCTCGCCGATGTGGCCGCTGTCCTCGATCTCAACGGCGATGGAAGCTGCAAGAGTGCCGCCATTATCCTGGGCGCCGCGGCACCCGTTCCGCACCGGGCAAAAGCGGCCGAGAATGTTCTCATCGCCAGGCACGTTGACGAAGCCGTCGCCGGTGAAGCAGCCCGCGCGGCACTGGCCGGCGCAACCCCGCTCTCCAAGAATGCTTACAAGCTGCCGCTGTTTGAAGCCCTGGTTCGCCGCGCCATTCTAAAGGCGACGATCCGCCAATGACGCGCCGTTGGAAGATTTATCGCAACCACCGAGGAGGAGCACGATGATGACACGACGCCAGGCCAATGCCGGAATTCTCGCCGTCGCGGCGCTTGCCGCCGCCGCTCCCGCATCCGCCATAACGGAAGAACTCAAGCCCAGAGACTTGCCGCCGCCGCGAAGCGAAGGCGGTCAATCGTTGACCGCCGCGCTCAAGTTGAGGCGTTCGACGCGCGAATATTCCGACCGGCCGCTTCCGGCACAGGTCCTGTCGGATCTGTTGTGGGCTGCCTTTGGCATCAATCGTCCGGCAAGCGGCGACCGGACCGCTCCGTATTGGCGCCATGTCATGGTGATCGATATCTATCTCGCGATGGCCGATGGCGTCTGGCTGTACGAGCCGAAGGCCCACAAACTGCTGCCGTATGCGAAGGAAGATTTCCGCGCTCAGACCGGACTTCAGGATTTTGTCGCTTCTGCGCCGCTCAACCTCGTGTATGTCGCTCACGGCGAACGCATGACCGACATCTCTCCCGAGGAAAGGCGTCTCTATGCCTCGGTCGATACCGGTTTTATCGGCCAGAACGTCTATTTGTTCTGCGCCTCCGAAGGGCTCGCCACCGTATTTCGGGGAGCGGTTGACGGCCTAAAACTCGGTCAGGCCCTGAAGCTACCCGACCAGCAATTCGTGACCTTTGCGCAGACCGTGGGATATCCCCGCGGCTAAAGCCGTTCATCGCATGCTCGACTTGAGGTTGATTGTCTCGCCATCCACCACGAATTTGCCGTAGCCGTGATGGTGGATGGTCTTCGGATTTCGTTGTTTGGCATCGGTCCAGGCCTTCACCACCTCGAGAACGAAGAGATTGTACTTGTTCACCAGGCGGCTATCCACCACTCGACACTCCAGATTGGCGAAGCACTCAGCGATCAGGGGCGCTTTCACACACTCGGCTGGCAGCGGCGTCAGAGCGAACTTCTCGAACTTCGCAACGTCGCGGCCCGAGCAGTTGCCGACGCTCACGATTTTTTGTGCAAGATGCACCGCCGGAATGGCGATGACGCACTGCTTTGTCGCCCGCAGCGCCGCGAAGCTGTGATCGGCGCTGCTGACCACGCAGGCAATCAGCGGCGGCTCAAACTCGACCATCATGTGCCAGGACATCGTCATGACGTTGGCGCGGCCGTCAAGGGCGGTGGTCAGCAGCACGACTGGGCCCGGTTCCAGCAATTGATAGACCTTCGCCAGGGCCAGTTCTTTCATCAATGCATACCCCTCGGGCAACTGTCGGCAAGAACCGGACAGTCAGGAAAAGGCCAGAGACCTCTATTCTTCGTTCGCTATGGCCAGCATTTTGTGAATGCAGTCGGTCAATGCGCCCCTCTGAAACGGCTTTTCGACGATGGGGACGCCAACAGCCGCGGCGCCGTCCCGTATGCTTTGGTCGGGATGGCCGGTGATGAGGATTGCGTGCAGCCGCTTACGTTTCTCACGCAACCTGTCAATCACCTCCAAGCCGCTCATCTCGGGCATGTGATAGTCGACGATCAGGCAGCTGAACGCTGGCAGGCTGTTGTCATCAAGCAACTCATGGGCCGACGCATAGTCGCGGACCTCGAACCCTTCGATCTCAAGAGAAAATTTGAGAGACTCCCGGACGGCGGCGTCGTCGTCGAGCACCAAAAGAACGCGCCCTGCGTTATCCGTCGAGCAAGGCTGAATCACAATCGCACCCCAGTCGTTAGGTTGAAAGATCATCAACCACAAAAATGCTGGGATTCGCTTGATATAAGTCAAGCCACACGTTCTATTTCGCGCCGTCGCGTACCGCGTCGACTTAAGTGGTGGCAATGACTACCATGCGCACAAGCTGGGACAGACTTTCCGCTTGCAATTTGGTCATGATATTGGCCCGATGTACTTCCACACCACGTTTGCTGATGCCGAGCCGTTCAGCAACAATCTCACCGGGGTGCCCGGCGACGACGGCATCCAGAACCAGACGCTCAGGGCCGGACAAGGTCGCCATGTTCTCCTCAATTTTTGCCTTCTTGAGCTGGGGGACTACATTTTCGACCGGGTTAAGTCCAATCCGCACTGCGTCAAATAGTGCGTCGGCATCGTAGGGCTTCTCGATGAGGTCTGCGGCCCCAAGCCTTATAGCTTCGATCGCCAGCGGAAGATCGGCGTGACCCGTGATGAGGATAATTGGCCATCCAATATTCCGGGTTTTCAGACGTTTCAGGAGTTCCAAGCCGTCGGTCTCCGGCATCCTGATGTCGCTGATGACGCAACCTGGCTCAAGTGTCGGGAGCGCATCGAGGAACGCCTTTGCAGAGTCATAGGCATTGACCACGAATTGAGCACTACCAAGCAGAAACGCGAGCGAATCCCGCGCCGCGTCATCATCGTCGATGACGTAGACTACTGGATCATTCGCCATCGTCGGGCTCCTTCGAAGCAGCGCTTCGCAGCGTGAAGCGAAAGGTCGTTCCCGTGCCGATGTTTGGTTCGACCGAGATCTGACCGCCATGCGATTCGATGATGGTCCGGGAAATCGACAATCCGATTCCAGTGCCTTGTCGTTTAGTCGTGACGAAAGGCTGGAAGAGCTTTGCGGCCACATCAGGATCAATCCCGGAGCCCGTATCTGCCACTCTGATAACAACCATATCATCTACCGCTGAATGGGTTGAAACCGTGAGTTCGCGACGAACGGAGTTTTGCATGGCTTCAATTGCGTTGCGAATCAAATTGACAAGAACTTGCTGTATCTGGATTTTGTCTACAAACACATGGCTCACCGTCGGATCAAATTGCATATTCGTTTGAACCGAATGCTCCTTCGCAACGACGAGCGCGAGCGTGGCGGCCTCTTCCACCAGGTTCTTGATGCTCTCGATTTGGGGTGTGATCTCTCCGCGCGCAATGAAATCTCGCAGTCGCCGGATGACCTGGCCGGCCCGGAGAGCCTGCTCGGCCGCTTTTTCCAGCGCCTCTCGAACCGTACTGGCGCGTTCGTCAGAAATATTCTCAAGTAACCGCCTCGACCCCTGAAGATAATTTGTAACTGCCGCGAGGGGCTGATTGAGTTCGTGGGCGAGCGATGACGCCATTTCTCCCATCGTGCTTAATCGGGAGACATGGAATAACTCTGACTGCACCTCCTGCAGCAGCCGTTCACGCTCTTGTCGCTCGGTCAGGTCTCTTATAAAGCCGATGAATTGCCGCTTGCCCTCAAGCTGAACCTCACCGACCGCTAATTCCATCGGAAAGGTACTGCCATCGCTTCGTTGACCGAAAACCACGCGACCTTTCCCAATGATGCGTGGCTCGCCTGAGGTGAGGTATCGTGTCAAGTAGCTATCGTGTTCCTGCCGGTAGGGCTCCGGCATCAGCGTCCTGACATTTTTTCCGAGCACCTCTTGGGACGTAACTCCAAAGAGACGCTCCGCGGTCAGGCTAAATGATTGGATATTTCCGCGCTCATCAATGATCACCATCGCATCGGGAACGGTCGCGAGAATCGCCTGGAGATGGGCTTCGCGGCTCGTCAAGTCATCCCGGCTTTTCGTCAGCTCCTCGTTGGTGGAGCGAAGCTGGCTTATGGTGCGCTGGTGCTCAAGAAGAAAAATGCCGATCGCAGCGCTGAGGAGCGCTAAAATACTGAGTGCGATTGCAAAGAATGTCGAAAGGACAGCGCTTCGGTTTGCGTTCTGTTGCCGTTCCTCGAGCAGAGAAAATTCGGTTTGCCTAAGTTGTGAGAGCTTTTCTTCGATCAGGGGCGTCAGTTTTCTGGATCGAGCCGTCTTGAGAATGGCCAGCGCTTCGGTCAGGTGTTCTGGCCCAAGTTCGATGGCCTGTTTGAACTCATCCAACCTTGCCTCGATATCTGTGCGCAGTTCGTCGAGACGCCTGATTTGGACAGGGTTGTCGGAAATCAACCCTCTCAACGCGACGAGCAATCGGGGTATTTCCGCCTGCGAGCGATTGTAGCTTGCAAGGTAGCTTTCCTCACTGGCCAACAGGTAGCCGCGCTCTGCCGATTCTGTTTCCAGCAGAGCGCGCTCCACCGCAGAAATTTCGCGCAACACTTCGTTTGTATGCTGGACCCAGGTGAAACCTTCTTTGAGGCGCGACAAATTCAAGGACAAGGCGAGGGCTGCCAGAATAGCCAGCGCCAGGGCAGCAGCGATGAGTGCAAACACCCGGTTAGGAAGTGCCACTCTCCAAATTGCGGCATTCGCCGGAATTGCGCTGGGCATCGAGGCCTCAAAAGACACCGAAACTGGATCCGCCGAAAGAGATTATGTCGCCCAATTGACAGACGCTTTTGCCGATCATTTCCCTTCAGAAACAGAAGCATGTCTTATCGGGCGACCCGGCACAAGGTGACCTGCCCCGTGCAGTTGGCTGGATTTTTGCGGTTGTAAGGAAGTTTCATGCCAGGTGTCGAAGCTCGCTTACAGCAGAACGGAGCCTCCGGTTAAGTACTTAAGGCGCCTTCCCTAAGATAAGACGCGAAATATCGAAGCCTCGTCATGTCAACTAGGAATTAGCCATCAACCCGGCACGCAGGAGATGGCAGATGCTCACCCAATCAATCAGTACTTCCGTCATTGCCGGCAAAGTCAGCCCAGCAGCCCTCCCCGCCCACGACCAGTTTCACATGGTCGCCGGTCAAGCGGGCCTTGTGGCGACGGAATTCTCCTACAAAAAGGACGAGGAAATTTACGGGGAAGACGAACCTTCCGACTATGTCTACCAGGTCATTCGCGGCTCGGTTCGGAGCTACAAGTTGCTTTCCGACGGCCGACGCCAGATTGGCGCGTTTTACCTTCCCGGCGACGTGTTCGGATTGGAGTCGGGACCGGCGCACCGCCTCACGGCGGAGGCCATCGTTGACACCACCGTGCGCCTCGTGAAGCGGCGGAGCCTGGAGCAGGCGGCCGGAATCACCGTCGAAGTGGCCCGCAGCCTTTGGTCGATGACCGCCGGCGAACTTCGGCACGCCGAAGACCATATGCTGCTTCTCGGCCGCAAAAGCGCAATGGAGCGCGTGGCCAGCTTTCTTCTGGAGATGGACCGCCGTCTGGCGGTAACGGGCATGATGGCGCTCCCGATGTGCCGCAGGGATATTGGCGATTATCTGGGGTTGACCCTTGAGACCGTCTCGCGGGCGCTCTCGCAACTGCACAGCGAAGGTGTGCTCGGGTTTTCCGGTGCTCGCCAAATCGTCCTGCGCAACCGTCAGCACCTACGCAGCATGGACGCTTGAAAGCCTTCTACAAAGATCGGGCGTCCCAATTCTGAAACCATGGAAGCGCGAGGAGGCGTTGATGAACTATTCGATTTACAACGCGGATCGCACGACCCATCTGAAAGTCGTGGTCGTTGCGCTGGCGGCAAGTATCGGAATCGCCAGCTTTGGAATCGCGGCCCACTTCAAGGCCGGCGATCAATACTCCCAGACGGCGCATGTGGTCAAAGCCGGCAAGCCGAGCTTAAGGTTTGCCGCCGCGTTGCCCGCCCGGTAGGGCGCATCGTTCGACTTGACCTTTGTCAACGGCTGTCCAGGGATGCTTTACGGGGCAGCCGGCTTCTATCTCGGGATCGATCTCCCTCCCGTTCCTCCAGATCACCGAATGCACTCGCCGCTCCGGCGTGACCCAGTTCCGATTGGGATGCCGTGCAACTGCTCAGCACGTCCGGTACTTTATCAGCTCCCAGCACCATCCGGACGGAACACCAGAACATTTGGCTACCGACTGCAGGATCGCTCCACGCTCAACACCGCCATGCCGACCTCTGCGGGGCACATGGCATGGCGGCTGTCAGACTGGAGAGCGTCAGTGTCTGGATTCAAGGACGACAACGACGCCAGTCGGTTCGGGTTCGTGCGGTCTCAGACTCGTCAGGGTCGCATCGCTCCAGCTGGCAAGGCTGACAATTTCACCAGCTTGAACTTCTTTTTCAGGCATTTCGGTAGGCTCCAGGACGTTGAGGCCGCTGCCATCGAGAAAGAACGTATGTTCCCCGAACAAGTCGTTCAGTTGGCGGACGGCGGGATGGTTGTCCGGAAGTACCTCGGCATGGAATTGGCTCAAGGTCTGGTCTACTTGTGTTGAGTTCAGCTTCATGTCTTGCTCCTGCTTTTGCCCTTCAGCCGATCTAGGTATTCTCTTCACTTGGACGTGAGAGCCTGCTTAATTTTTCGTCAGCGCCCCGGATATCGCCCAACTTGCTGACCTGCGAAGCATCGCGCGTCACGGCTTCGCTCACTCTCATGCCCGGATCGTTCTTGTCCTGTTGGTTGCAGTATGAGCACCCGCCCCACAAACTGAACGGCGCATTCTTGGCGGACACCTTCATGTGGACCGATGCGTCTGCACTATCGGCCGATGCGGCAAATGCATGCGCTTGCCTTTCACATCCTGCTTTGTCTGGAATGACCACACCAAGCTAATGTTCCTCAACGGTTTCATAAAATTTCCCTGACGCCGTTCGGGGCCGGAACATGGGAACCGAACGCCGGACTGCATATCCGCCGGGCAGCTGAGGCCGCTAGGTGGTGGAGGAAAAGCTCAAAGTCCTTCAGGAAGCTCGCGACTTGTTGCGTATCGCGCATACCAAGCGTTGGCCGGGGCGTGAAAGTTTTGCAGGCGGCGGGCAAGAGCGCTGACGTCGCAGGTTCCATTTCCGCGGGTACCCTTGACTCTCCCCGCAGATCTGCCGCAGCATTCGGTATGCTGCACCTGTCAGGCCGTGTGGGTCATTCGCCCGGGCTTCGCAGGCACCGGGGTCCGATCATGTGGTCGGGCCGACGCGCAGCAAACGCGGACAAAATGTCCGCAGATTCACACTTGGTGAGGAGAATGACGCCACCAGGAACCAGACGTTGATCTCGCTGGAAGGCGAGGTCACGGCGCAAGCTGAGGTGAAGAGCAGCTGCTAGCCGTCATTGCGCCGCCGACAATCTGAACATATCCACGAGACGAAGCCGCAAAGGCCATGCGCGCGCCGCCTCGAAACATAAACTGGTGCCTACCAGACATTCTTCGCAAGACGAAGATTAACGGGCCCCGCGATGCCCTGATGCACCGGGGCCCTATCATTTTGGATGAGCGCACGCTCTGCACGCCGTCAGCAGTTCTGTCATGGCGTCTATCCGGCAACTTGAAATCGCCTCTTTGCATCCCTATGTCATGGTCGTCGAGTTCGTTCGGCCAGCGCTTGTAGATTTGATTCAGCGCCGAGCTATGGACGGTGCAGCCATCGAAAGTTCGATTGGCAGCGCGTTTTTTGACTATCGCGCCCGACAACACCCCCGAAAAAATGAACGCCGCCATGGCAGCGCCCCGCGGCATATGGATCAACATGAGAACCCCTTCCAGACCTAGGTCAATCGCAGCACAGGCGCGCCCGGACGCGAAAATTGTGACCAACGCCATGCCGCGAAGACCGCCGTTCCAGAGAAACGGAACTTCCGGGCTCGGCCGGCCTAATGCGAGAACTCCTCAAGACCCGCGCATGAAATATGAGCATTACCTGGCCCTCGCCGGTGCCGAAACCCAGGCAGGCGACCTGATCGCCGCGGAGAATTACTATCAGCACGCCGAACATTATTTGCGGTGCATGCGCGAGCGTGCAAATTAATCGCTGCCAGGGGCCTTCGGCGATCGGCCCAGAGCACGTCCTTTGGACATTTGATCGGCTCCGTGCGCGGCGGCCCTGCACCCGACTGCTAGCGGCTTCGTCCGGTCAGCTCTGATCCCTTGGTTAGGGTGCCAGCGATCAAAATCCCGATCCGCGGCGCCAATTCTCTATCGACGAACGGCTTTTACATCGTCGGCCGTCACCGTATCCTGGTAGCCGTTGCCGAAATGAGTCCGCAGATAATTCACGACCGCGGCGACCTGATCGTTGCTCATCATCGATCCGAATGGCGGCATTCCGCGCTGCCCGTTGACGACGACGTGAACCGGATATCCGCTGGCTTCGAGATTTCTGTCGCCCGCAAGCGAGGGATATGTTCCGGCACCTGCCGCACCCTTGCCGTCGGACATGTGGCAGCCCTGACAAACACCGGCAAACAATTGCTCGCCGCTCTTCTCGACGAATCCGAAACCAGCGCTTAACGCAGGCTCGGCTGCCGAGGACCCGCTACTCTGGGCCTGGGCCATGCACGATACCGGCCAAGACGCCGCCAACATCGTCACCAAGAAGCCAATTCCTCGAAGGTTCGAATTTCCCTGCATCATCCGGTTAACGCCGCCGCATCCTTCTCTGATGACGTTGCCTTACGTTTTGACCACGCGATCGTGCAGCCGGGTGATCGCGTCAAGGGACGATAGAATAGCTCCCTCTTGCCATGCCGGAATGCAGGATGCGTGCTCGCCGGCCAGCACGATTCGGCCGTCGATCTGGCAAAGGTTGTCGTAGTGCTCCGCTCTTGCTTGGTCGGTCCAGTTGCCGGCGCATCCCAATGTAAAGGGCATGCGATGCCACGCCACGGCGACGCCGTTCTCAAATTCGGCAGGATATTGCGGATGGATTTGGGCGCCGAATTCGACCGCGCGGGCTACTCGTTCGGCCGGTGACATCGACGTGAATTCGTATGCGTTGGGGCCGCCGAAAAGATAGGCGCCCAGAAGCACGCCCCGGCCGGTGCCATTGAACCCGGTGTTCGGATAGGCGATTTGCTGGATCGGCAGATCGGTCAAGCTGATGCCGCCGTAGATCGCCTCGTCCTCTTCCCAGAAACGGCGCTTGAATTGCAACCCGATCTTGACCGACCCTGAATAGGGGACGGCGTCAATGGCCGCCTTCATGGCATCGCCAACGTCGACCGGAAGCTGGCTGAGAATGGAAAGCGGAATCGTGCAAACGCACCAATCGGCTTTGACCTGTTGCGGCACTGCCGGAGCCGTCGCCGGAGCCTTGGGGTTTGTATAGGTGACCGTGACGCCGTGGTCGTCCTGCTGGATCCGCGTCACCTTCGCGTCGTATTGAATGACGTCGCCGATTTCCCTGGCAAATGCCTTGCCGATCGCGTCCATGCCGCCGACCGGCTGAAACATCGTGCTCTGGAACGTATGCAGCGAAAAGTACTGCAGATAGCGCCAGACCCGCGACTTGAGGATATCCGACAGATCGATCACTTCGCCCGGGATCGGCGTGGCGCCGAGGCCACCGCCCGGACCCTTGGCGTAACCGCGAAAATCAGCGGAAATGAGATTCGCCTTGTAAGCGTAATTGCGATCCAGCGCGCCCCAGGACTTCAGCGCCTGCAGCAGGATCTCGCGATCCTCTTTCGATACGGCGTCATCAAGCTTGCCCTGTTGCGTCACCTTGGCGAGTAATTCCGAAACTTGTCCTTGAAAGTCGGTCTTGACGTCACGAATGCGCTGCGGAACGCCACCGAACGCGCTGGTCGCATGCAGAAACGCGTTATGATTGAGCTGGACGAATGGCTCGAGCGTGACACCCAGGCGTTTGCAGTAATCGAGAAGCGCGCGATGGTGATAGGGAATTCGCCATGGGCCCGGATTGATGTAAAGGCCCCGCTCGAATTCGCAGGTTTGCTTGAACCCGCCGAGTTCGATGAACGAATCTCCACCCCGCAGGGTCCAGTTGCGTCCGCCTGGCCGGCTGTTGAATTCCAAGAGTTGGACCTTGTAGCCGGCCTTGCGCAATTCCAGGGCGGCCGTCATGCCGGCAAGCCCCGCGCCGAGGATCAGGACGGAAGCGCCCTTGGGATCACCATCGAGCCTGATCGGACCCTTGTATCCGGAATCAGAGGCAAACCCCAGACTGGTCATCGCATGATACATGGCTGCGCTGCCGGAAACCGCTCCGATCAGGGACAGCAGGTCGCGCCGACTGAATGTTGCAAGCTCGCTTGGCATCTTGCTCGTCGTTCAATTCCTTTCGGCGCCGGTTGAAGCAGCTAATCTGTAGGCCGCTCCGAGAATATCAACCCCGTTGCCCGACGTCAGCTTTGAGGGGAGCAGCAGACCGGCGGGACTGCGAGTGATCAATCCGGAACTTGACCGTCGCTTCTTTGCGGTTGAAGACGACAGGGACCGGTATAGACCATAATAGATTGGCGAAGGAGCAATTCGATGGGCGGGATATTGCGCATTCTTGTCGCTGCGATTGTCCTTGCGGCAAGCACTGGAGCAACGATAGCCACCGACGCGCTGCCTTCGAATTCGTTGGTCGTCGCCGCATCGAGCCTCGGACAGAGAGCGCTCAACGATCCCGCCGCCTTCGATTTCGTGGAATCGCTGACCACCGAGATCGGACAGCGCCTGGCCGGCACCGAAGCCCATCGACGGGCGGTCGCATGGGCCGAGGCCAGGCTGAAAGCAGCCGGCTTCGAGAACGTGCATTCCGAGCCATTTACCTTCCCCGCCTGGATCCGCGGCGCCGAAAGCGCGGAGATCGTCGGTTCAGTGCCGCAGCATCTCGCGGTGACCGCGTTGGGCGGCTCGGTCGCGACGGACGCCAACGGCATTGAGGCCGAGATAGCGCTTTTCCGGACCTACGACGATTTGCTTGCGGCTGCCCCGGGATCGCTCAACGGCAAAATCGCCGTCGTGACCCAGCGCATGGTGCGGGCGCAGGACGGCAGCGGTTATGGCGCCGCTAACCCGATCCGGCGGCATGGTCCCTCCGAGGCCGCAAAACGGGGTGCCGTCGCCTATCTGCTGCGCTCGCTTGGTACCGATAATCATCGTCTGCCCCATACCGGGGCCCTCAATTACGAAGACGGCGCGCCGCGGATTCCGGCGGCGGCGCTGGCCATCCCCGACGCCGATCAGATCGAACGTCTGGCGGCGCAGGGTCCGGTGAGGATCCGGCTTCTGCTGACACCAACGGTTCGCGAGAACGCGCCGTCCTGGAACGTCGTCGGCGAGATCAAGGGTCGCGAGCGTCCGGATGAGATTGTTCTCATCGGTGGACATCTCGATTCCTGGGATCTGGGCACCGGCGCCACCGATGACGGCGCCGGCACCGCCATCGTCTTCGGCGCCGCGCGGCTGATCGCCGGCCTGCCGCAGCGCCCTAGCCGCACGATCCGTGTCGTTCTGTTCGGCGCCGAGGAGATGAATTTCAGCGGGGCTGCCTATGCCCGAGCTCACGAAGGAGAAGCCGGTAAGATCGTGGTGGCCGGCGAGGCTGATTTCGGGGCACGGAATGTATATTCCGTGCAGCTTCCAGGCGCCGCCGCCGGCAGTGACTTCGGCCGCATGCTCGATCGGACAATTGCGCCGCTCGGCGCTAACCTCGATCACCGACCCGCACTCGGCGGCGGAGACGACATCCGAGAGCTACAGAAGGCCGGCGTGCCGGTGGTATCGCTGCGCCAAGACGGACTCGATTATTTCGACACCCATCACACCGCAGACGACACGCTCGACAAGATCGATCCAAAGCAGCTCGACCAGGCGGTCGCAGTGTGGTCGGCCTTCACCTATCTTGCCGCTGCATCGGACGTGGATTTCAGGAGCCTCGCACCAACGGCAAAATAGCTCAAAACGATCGCGCCTGCCGTGAGTCCCTGGACATATTCCCGGTGTTTGATCACAGCTCGGTCACGACGCCACGATTCATGTTCGATGTCGCCGCGATCGCGCCAATATCGAAGGCCGCTGAGGCGACTGTCTATCAAGCCTGCGCAATTGTTTGAAGGCGACGAGCCTGAACAGGCAGGGGACTTTAATGAAAGAGGCCGCCAGCTGAGGCGACCAAAGAAAAAGCCCCGCCTGAGGGAATCATCCCAAAGCGGGGCTAAGTCACAATGGAGGACACGCGCCATTCACGCGTGTCGTCACAAAAGGTCTCATAAAATCGGAGCGGGCGCGACCCGACTTTGGGATGATGGGAAGCGGTCCGGCGCCGCCGGTATTAGTCCTCGCAGAGGCGAAACCGAAGCCATGGATCAACCCGAACACAAAGGTGTCGCGCCAGCGACGGTCGACGTTGCGGGAAAAAAAGTTCTCGACCGCCACGTAGACGATCGAGGCGGCGATCGCCGGCTCCACGATCGAGCTCGGGATGACGACGATCTGCAGGGTCGCGAGTGACGACGTTATGGAATGCGCTAACGTGAAGGCGGTGACGATCTTGATGACCGGCCAGAGTGTGCGTGCCCACAACACGACTGGGATCAGGAATGCGATGTAATCGTAGCCGAGAAAAATGTGCTCGATGCCAGCTTTCAGGTAGCTTCGGATTACGTCGAACAGAACGGGTGGCGGAGCGGTCAGCCTCAGACCGCTGGCACGACCAGGCGAGGCGAGCGATAACCCCATCCTGATCGGGATCGACCTTGACGGGCCCGGCCTGGCAAGGCGTGCCGTCGGTGCCCTGGACCAGAGCGTGCGTCGTAATATAGCCGGCGATCGGACCGGACGACGCGGCAAGCCGCGTGGCGTCAACGAGATCTTTCTTAGGCCGGATTGGACCAGTGCAAGCGCGCGTCGCTGCGATGTTGCTATCGGATAACCTATGCGTAGGGGTCGTTGATCAAGACCGATAGTTTGTACAATTTATTGCATCCCTGTTCAGTTGGCACCAGCTGCTGTGTGCCAAAACGTCGTCATGGGTTACGTCTTGCATCCAACCGAGCCATTTACGGTCCGGGTTATGGTTTCAGGCGCATTCTGGTCAGCGGCGTCGCGTCCCGTTACGTGAAGCTGGCCTCACCGTGACGGCTGGCCCATCACACGCGATATCGCTGTGATCGACCCGCCGGTCATGTCACGTTGACTGACCGGTGAAGGACGTGATCAAGTCAGAGGTGGGCGGATTTCCTCACTCCAGCTTGAGGATGTCGCGTTCTCATTTCGCCCGAAAGGAAAAAGCTCGGCTACGCCCGACCAACGAGAAGATTGTAATCTTGCAAAGCCGGGATCACCGGAATGCGTGCGATCTTGAATTTAACATTTCCGCGGCGTAGCCTGTAGCTAGCCGCATGAAGGCCGACCTAGAGCGACTAAAAGGCGGCGGCAATGGGAGGAGCGGATGTGCCGGCGCGCAACATGTATCGCCGAGGCGTGGGAGCATGATCGGGACCGAACACCTGAAAGGCCCTCAATGAGGGCCCCGGTCGTTGACGTGCAAAACCTGGTCAAGTGGTACGGTCCGCGTCTCGCGGTACGGGACGTATCGTTTTCCGTTGCCGAAGGTGAAGTGGTTGGGCTGCTCGGCCCGAACGGTTCGGGCAAGAGCACCATTTTTAGAATTTTGACCGGGTATCTCGTGCCGACGACCGGCTCCGCAGCCGTGGCCGGCCGCGATGCGACGACCGAATCCCTCGCCTTGCGACATCAAGTCGGGTATGTGCCGGAGGATGCGCCGCTCTACGATCACATGCGGGTCAACGAACATCTGCGGTTCATGGCGAATCTCAAGGGGCTGTTCGGGCGCGCCGCCGCTCTCGCCATTGGGACCGTTGCGGAGCGTCTGCAGCTCCAGGCCATGGCGGAGGTCCCGATCGGGAAGCTGTCGAGGGGCTATCGGCAGCGCGTCGCCATCGGCCAGGCGCTGCTCAACGATCCAAAGCTGCTCATTCTCGACGAGCCGACCAGTGGGCTCGATCCCAGCCAGGTCATCGCCATCCGCGATCTGATACGAGAGCTGGCCGGCAAGCGGACCGTTCTGATGGCCACCCACGTGCTCCCCGAGATCGAGCAGATCGCAAGCCGGGTGATGATCCTGCTCAACGGCAGGCTTCTCACAACCGACGCACTGGCCGAGCCGATCGATGGTCAACGGCTGCGTTTGCAAGTCGCGGGACCGGAACCCAAGGTACGCGAAGCCATCGCGGCCGTACCCGGGGTACGCTCGATTGTCGTCGAACCTCAGTCCGGCGGCGCTGACCTGCGTTATCTGGTGGAGGCCGACCAGCGTCCGGAAGTGGCGCAGCAATTGGCCGCGGCACTGGTGGGGCGCGGGCTGGCGCTGTCCGAACTCACCACCGTGCGGCCCGATCTCGAGCGCACTTTTTTAGAACTGACCCGACAACCGAGCGAGGCGGCCGCGTGAGGCAATTTCTGGCGCTGCTGGTCAAGGAGGAAAAGGCGCTCTTCACCTCTCCGATCGCCTACGTGCTGATCGCCGTGTTCCTGTTGATCATGGGTTACAGCTTCACCCTAGCTCTCTTTATCAGCCATACGATGACGCTGGTTCACATGTTCTTCCAGATCTTCGTGCTGTTCCTGCTCACGGTGCCGATCATCACCATGCGGCTCATCGCGGAGGAACGGAAGTTGCGCACGATGGAGGTCCTGCTCACCTCGCCGATAACCGAAACGCAGATCGTGTTGGCAAAGTTCGCGGCAAGCATGAGCCTCATCGTGCTGATGCTGATATTGTCCGGCGCCTATGCAATCGTGCTCGCGATCTATGGAGACCCTGATTGGGGGCCAATCTTCAGCGGTTATCTCGGCCTCGTACTGCTCGCTGCGGCGATCGTCGGGGTCGGCCTGCTCACGTCGGCGCTGACCAACAATCAGATCATCGCCGCTCTCCTGTCGTTCAGCATCTTCCTGCTGTTGTGGATCATCGACGAATATGGCTATCTGCTTCCCGACCCCTTCGACGCGCTGCTGGTCAACATGTCGCTCTCGGTGCATTTCAAGCCGTTCGCGACCGGATCGATGTATTTAACCGATGTCGCCTACTTTCTGAGCGCGACGATGCTCAGCCTGTTCCTCAGTGTCCGCGCGCTGGCGTGGCGCTGACGCTGCTGAGGGGACCAACATGTCACGCGGCTCTTCATGGTTTTTCATCCTGGTGCTGGCAGCCACCGCGCTCGTCTTCGGCGCTCTCGGCATCTCGCATCATTGGGACGAGCGCGGCTCCAACCTTCTGTTCTTCGGGAGCTGGTGTGCCGCCATGCTCATGCTGTTCGCGCTTGGGCTTCAACTCCCGATGCGGATCGCCGGTTCGCGGGCGAGAGCGATGCTGTACAACGCCGCGCTAACGATCGGCGCCATCGTTGTGGTCTATCTGGCGAACGTCGCGATGTTCCGCCACGACGTCTATGTGGACGCGACCCGCGAAGCCGCAAATACACCGCCTCCGCAGTTTGAATCGGTGCTGGACGGTCTGAGCAGCGACGTCTCGCTGACCTATTTCTACAACCATTCGGACCGGAATGCGATCGACGCCAAGGACCTGCTGACGGTCGCCGCGCGGCAGAATCCGCACTTCCATTTCTTCCCCGTCGACATCGACAAGGAGCCCGCAAAGGCGCGGGCTTTCGGGGCGCGGGCCTATAACACCGTGGTGGTGGAGACGGACGGCCGGCGCGTTGTCGTCGAGAATACCGCGGATCTCGCCCAGATGGCCTTTGCGACCCTGCGGGTTCTGAAAAGGAAGGTCGATGTCATCTGTTTGATCACCGGCCATGGCGAGAGCGTTCCCCAGGGGCCGCCCCACTTCCACTATAGTCATATTGAAACCCTGCGGGGCCACGAGACGCCGGGCGCGGGAGACCTTCTGCAAGGCGACACCGACGGTCTCGACAGGCTGGAGCTTGCGCTGACGACGCTGGGCTATACGGTCCGCGCGACTGCGCTAACGAGCCTTTCGGCCGTTCCGCCTGACTGCAGCGTAGTCGCCGAGGTCGGCCCTCGGCATGCATATGCCCCGGCGGAAGCAGCCCTACTGTCCGATTATCTGGCGCGCGGCGGCCGGCTGCTGGCCATGATTGACCCCGAATTTCCCCTGCAGGGCGGGCTTGGCGATCTCTTTGGCAAACTTGGACTCGCCTCGGACCCCGCCATCGTGATTGATCCGCTCAATCACTCTGGATCGGATAACGACAAGGTCGCGGTGCCCTACTATCCGCCACACCCGATCACGAGACGGATCGCCTTGACCATTTTTCCGAACGCGCGACCGATCCGTGTCGGCGCGGCTCCGCCCGGCGTCAATACGACCATTCTCGCCAGCAGCAGCAAGGACAGCTATTTACGCCCCGTCTCGCAAGCACCGGCGGCAACCGAACCGACCGGGTCAGATGCAGCGCACGGGCCGGCGGTACTGGCGGTTGCGGTCGAAGGGCGCTGGCCCGACGGTGCCGCCGACCAGACGAAACCATTTCGGCTGGTCCTGGTCGGCAACAGCAACTTCGCCGCCAATTCCTATTTCCCGTACGTCTCCAACGGCGATCTCGCTGTCGAGATGGTGAGGTGGTTGGCCGAGGACGAAACGAGGCCGGCAGCCAAACCGCAATCCTTCAACCCCGCGCAACAGATCACGCTGACGAGAGACCAGATGCGCACCGTGTTCCTCGCCGTCGAGGTGCTGTTGCCTCTTAGCGTCATGCTGCTGGGGGGCCTGGTCTGGTGGAAACGACGTTGATTGCCAGGGCGAGGAATGCCGCACTGTGGGTCGCCGGCGCGTCGATGGTGGCGCTGCTCGCGGCTCTGGCTTTGTCGGGGCAGTCACCGAGCCTGCCGCCGCTAAGTTTCACGCCGCAAGGGATCGTGGCCGCAACTCCCTCTGCCGTAACCGCCGCCGAGATCAGGACCAGCGGGGAGCGCATCGGTTTCCGCCGCGCCAAGGACGGCGCGTGGAGCTTCGAGCAGTCGAACACACCCGTCCCCAAGGAGCTCGCTTCGCATCTCGATCTGGCGCTGCAATTCATGCACGTCTCGGAACCGGCGCGAAGCCTCGATCCGGGCGAGTACGACGTCGCAAACTTCGCCGAATTCGGGCTCGATCCCCCCGCTTACCTTGTCTCGCTGGAGCAGGCCGATGGATCCGTGATCGTTGCGGATTTCGGCACGCTGAACCCGTCGGGTACGTCGCAGTATTTGAGACTGGTGGGTCAGCCCACGGTCTACATGATGCCACGCCATGTCGGAACGGAGTGGGAGGTCACGGCCGACATGGCGAGACGCATTCTGCCGCCCGAAACCGGCAGCGGCGACAAGAATGCCAAGCGGCTGACGGCGCTGCTGCTACCCGCATCGATCGACCGGATCTGGGCGATCGAGATAGTGATCCAGGGGAAATTACAGCGTCTGGAGCGAGACAGCGCCGGAAACTGGCTCCTCCATACCGGCCAGCATACCCACGCCGGCAACACCGACACGCACATCGCCGATCCCGACAAGGCGCGTATCATCGCGACAGCGCTGGCGGCGCTCGACCAGACCCAGATCGAAATGGTAGTCGCGAAACATCCGGGCGAGGCGGAACTCGAGCGGTACGGCCTGAACCGACCGGAGGTGATCGCGCTGATGTACGCGCGCGACAGCTCGTCACCGCTGGTCCGGCTTGCGATCGGCAATGTGAGCGGCGATGGTTTCAGCCGCTACGCACGACTTGCGGGGGGCGACGTCGTGACCATCGCGGCCTACACGGCGACCAACATGGTTCAGCTTTTGAAAGCGGTCGGGGCCGCTTCGTGATCAAGCAGGCAGGCCTCGCCGCGCTCGCCTGGGCTGTCATGGCCGCCGTCAGCCTCTGCCCGACCGGGCTGGCGGCGCATCAAATCAACCTGTCCAACGCCCGCGTCGAGCTCAAGCCCGATCGCTCCGTGCGTGTCGAGGTCGCGCTCAAGGGAAGCGACGTGGATCGCGTCGCCGGAACCAAGGTGTTCGACCCGCAGTCAGGACTTGTCGACGCCGTGCGGCTTGCCGCCTCGGCTGCGGCAATCTCCGCCTATGTGACCACCCACGCCGTCGTTCGGGGCGCCGACGGCACGCCTTGCAAGGCCGGCAAGGCAGAAGTCGTCCCCGATCAGGACGGCGTCGTGACCCGCCTGATCTGGTCCTGCAATGAAGTCGAGGGCGACCTGATCTATCGGTCGACGGTACTGATCGATGTCGAGCCAGGCGCCAAGCAGGTCGTGCTGATCGGGCCGGAGCCGAATCCGGCGCAAGCGCTGCTCGACGCGTCGCAAACCGAAGTCAAAATCTCGGCGCCGCCTCCGTCACTGCTCCACGTGATCCTTCGCTACATCGAGGCCGGCATCGAGCATATCTTCCTCGGCTACGACCATGTCGCGTTCCTGATCGCGATCGTGCTGTGGGCGCGCCGCCTGTGGCCGGTCATCAAGATCGTCACCGCCTTCACGGTGGCCCATTCAATAACCTTGTCGCTGGCCGCCTTGCAGGTTGTAGTCATTCCGAGCTCGATTGTGGAGCCGGCGATCGCCGCGTCGATCGTCTATGTCGCGATCGAGAACTTTTTCTCCCGCAATGTTGACAGTCGCTGGCGCGACACCTTCGCGTTCGGTCTCGTTCATGGTTTCGGCTTTGCTTCCGCCCTGCAGGAGTTCGGCTTGCCGCGCGGCGCGGTAGTGCCGGCGCTGGCGGCGTTCAACATCGGCGTCGAGGTGGGCCAGGTGGCGATCGTCAGTCTTGTCATCCCGCTCCTGATCGGCGTTGATTGGCTGATTGCCAGGATGCGCGGCGCGCCGCAAGATCGCACGGCGGCGCTTGTCTACGCCTTCTCAGGCATCATCGCATGTCTGGGCGGCTATTGGTTTCTCGAGCGGACGGTTTTTGGGTCGTGAGTCCGCATAGGCAAGATGCGCGCGTGATTAGAAATGAAAACGGGTGGCGGAAGCTCCGCCACCCGTTCGCAGACGCGTAAGTCCTGGTGATTTACTCGTAATACTCCGGCGAATGCTTGCGCGACTTGAAGCCTTCGGAGTCGTGGGCCATGAACACCTGGCCCTTTTCCATATCCCGCACCCGCTTGATGTAGGCATATCCGTTAAGCATCTCGGATGGATCATAGGTCAACCCGATGCTCGGCAGAATGTCCTTCGCCAGGTTCTCCGGCAGGTAGCAGGCATCGCTGGTCAGGACATAGGTGCCGGACTTGGGCAGGCGGACAACCGCCATCTGGCTTCCGGGTGTGTGACCAGCCGAGCGATGAATGTAGACGCTACCGTCTCCGAACAGATCGAGATCACCGTTGAGCTCGATCATCGGTTGCCGACCGGTAACTCCCGAACCCGTTTGAGCACGCAGCGACTCGAAGTCGCCACTGATGTAGGGACCGGAATAGCTCTTTGGCGGCCAGAACGCATTGATGATCTCGCTGCGCTGGACGATGATCGTCGCGTTGGGGAACTTGCTGGCGTTGCCGGCATGATCGAGATGCATGTGTCCGAGGATCACATAATTGATGTCGCTGGCCTTCATTCCGAGCTTGCCTAGCTGGGCGTCAATCGTGAGGTCGGGATCCACGCCCTTGTCAAGCATGGCGGCCATCGGCCCCCAATAGGTCTTGTCGGCAACAAGCTTGTCGTTATCTCCCGTATCAAACATGATGTTCCCCTTGGGGTGTTTGATCAGGAAGAAGCCAACCGGGACGATGATTTTCTCATCCCCGGTGGCGGCACTCGACAGTGCCGATTTGGCAATATCGAGTGGAAACGACGTGAACGAATATAGCTTCATTCCCTCCGGCGACGCCGCCGGCGCCTGAGATGCCAGACCCGCAACGGCACACGCACCAATTGCAAACTTGGCCAACAGTCGAGCGATACTGGTCATGAAAATCAGTCCTCCCTTAGACACGCCTTGTTGACGTGACCCGTTGTTGACGGTCTCGAATGCGGCCAACCGCCGATGCCGGGAATGAGGACTACGCTGCTAAAGGCTTCTTACTCTTAATAATTTTAATACTTTTGGGCCGCCAAGCCCCGCAACGCGTGACCTCTCCCCATCAGAATTCTACATCTTTCGTCGTAATCCGCAACCTTACATGACGAAAAAAGGGCAGTCGGCCGACCAACACACGTGCTGCACACCACTCCAGCTCGAAACACGGGCTGCCGATCGCATCTGCGAGCGCAACGAAAAGGGGTCCGGCACTCATCGCAAGACATGCTTCTTGGTGATCGACCGAAAATACATCTTACCAATCGCTTCCCAAGCTGCGGATACGTCAGGATGCCCCGGCGAAAATCTCAGCGGTTGCGAGCGACAGATGCTCGCGCGCCTTGTGCGCGCCGCAGCAATTGATCTTGCTCGACGAGCCACTCGAAGGTTCAGCGCCGTCGGTCGTGCCGGAAGTGCCGGCCGCCATCGAGCAAACTCGCGACAAAACAATATCCTCCTCGTCGAGCACGAAGTCGATCTCGTGCTTGATTTCGCCGACGAAGTCTATGTCATGGTCAGCGGCCAGATATCCTACTCGCGCGAAACGGCCAGTCTGCGCGCCGACATCGCAACTCAGAGCAGGCTCACCGGGGTCGGCACCAACGTTCTCTGGTCGTGCTGCCGACTGATCCGGGCCGACAATAGGGTGAAACGGGCACCGCCGGAAATCTCGCGCCAATCGAGCAAAATGACCACAATCGGCCCCCTCGTTCGGCCCGGTGCGTCCAAAAGACCGCCGCGCCTACGGAATTGACAGCGTCATATCCGGCATGATCTAACTGGTTTGGTAGTCGGACCACTGGTTCAGATTTCAAGCCGATGAGCTTTACTGATGCCCTCCCGCTTCAAAACGCAGCCTGTTTTCGCGCAGGTTCCGGCTGTCTGGACCGAGATCAACAAGCGCACGGTCCGGGAAAAAATAAGCGACAAGCTGGGCTCGCTCATCGCTTCCGGCATCCTGCATTTGGGAGATGAATTACCGAGCGAGCGGGAGCTCGCTTCACTGCTATCGGTCAGCCGGGAAACCGTCAGAGGCGCTATTCAGACGCTTGCGGCCAAGGGCATCTTGGAGGTGTCTCATGGCATGAGAACACGCGTCATCAACCAGAACGTTGATACGCGAAAAATCGGGGTGACGAGCCCGAGCACGATCAACACTTACGATATCGAATCGGTCCATGGCGCTCGGCTGCTCGTTGAGCGCGCCATCGTCGCCGAAGCGGCGCACCGGATCGACGACGAGACCTTGCTGAGGCTCGAACGATCGCTGGCGATTCAAAAAGAGACGACGCGGGATCCCGTTCACTTCCTCATTTGCGATCGCGAGTTTCATCTTGCGATCTACCGATGCTCGACCAATCCGTTGCTCGCGGACTTCGTCGTCGATCTCTACACGTTCATGCTTGATCACCGCCGTGTCGCCATGTCTCAGCCCGGCGCGATCGAGAGGAGTTATCGCGATCATGTCGAGATCTTCGACGCCCTGACCGCGCACGATTCCGACGCGGTCACGGCGGCATTTGGGCGTCATATCGACCGCATCTATTCAACGACCGTCGCGATCATGGATGCGAAGGCGATGAAATCGGGCCTGTAATTTACGGACTTTCGACCGGCACGGCTGAAACGCCGGTATCGGTTGAGAGAATTAGAAACTAACCGCCGGAACAACCGGCCAAAAGGAGGAAACGGAAATAAATCGACGCGTGCTCGTTTCGACGATGGCCGCAATCGCGGCAACGGTTGGTCTTGGGCTCGGAGGCGCCAACTCCGCCTGGGCCCAGTCCAAGGAGATCGTTTATCTCACCCCCGGTCTCGATTTGCCGTTCTGGCGCTACCTCTCGAAGGGTATCGAGGCGGCCGCCAAAAAGGGCGGTTACACCTATCAGGCGCTCGACTCTCACAACAGCGCCGACACGCAACTGAAGAATGCCCAGGATGCGATCGCGCGCGGGGTCGCGGGCATCGCGATTTCGCCGACCGACAGCTCGACGGCGCCCAGCGTTCTTGCGCTCGCGGCCCGCGCGCATATTCCGGTCGTGGTCGCCGACATCGGCACCAATAGCGGCGAATATGTCTCGTTCGTGATTTCCGACAACAAGGAGGGCGCGCACGGTGTCGGCAAGGCGCTCGCAGAGGCCCTCAAGGAGAAGGGATGGACGGATGGATCGGTCGGCCTCATCACGATCTCCCAGGCGCGCAAAAACGGCCAGGCGCGGACCGGAGGCTTTCGCGACGCGATGAAGGAAGCCGGGATCACGAAGGAGGCAGGCCTGCAGCAAATGCAGTCCTACACTGCCGACGAAACATTCAAGTTCACACAGGACATGCTGACCGCCAATCCCAACATGCGTGGTATGTTCATCCAGACAGATCAGCCGACGATCGGCGCCTTGCGGGCGATCAAGGCCGGGCATCGCGAGGGAACGCTGCTTGTCGCCGCTTTCGACGGCATCCCTGATTTCGTCGGCTTACTGAAAAAGGGCGAGATCGTTGCCTCGGGCATGCAACAGCCTTACTTGATGGGAGAAAAGTCGGGGGAAGCCCTGTTGAGCGCGCTCTCCGGAGGCAAGCCCGACAAGGAGATCCTGGTTCCTATCGTGATCGCCACGAGCAAGAACATCGATCAAATCCTGCCGACCATCAAACAGACCGTGTTCGCGAACGAACTGCCCTGAAACTGCCGCCGGCCGGACCACCCGTCCGGCCGGCCCTATCTGGTGTAGAAGCGAATGGCGACTTCCCGCTCCGTTCTTCTTGAAGCTCGGGACATAACGAAAAGCTTCGCGGGAACGAAAGCGCTCGTCGGCGCGGGTCTGACGCTGCGCGCCGGCCAAACTCATGCGTTGCTCGGTGCGAATGGCGCCGGCAAATCGACGTTATCGCGGGTCGTCTCCGGGCATGTGCGCAGAGATAGCGGAACGATCCTATACGAAGAGCGCCTCCTCGACTTCAAATCGCCTCGCGAGGCGCTTGATGCCGGCATCGCCATGGTGATGCAGGAGACGAGTCTGGCGTCCGATCTGTCGGTCGTAGAGAATATTTTCCTGCCAGAGCTCCGTCGTCCCGGACGGCTTTCCTTTCCCGCGATGCGCCGCCGGGCCAATGAAATCCTGGCCGACCTCGGGCAGGATCGCGCGGTCTCGCTCGACGCCGAGGTGCGGGATCTATCCGTCGCGCAGCGGCAACTCGTCGAAATCGCCAAAGCTTTGGCGCTCAAGGCCAATCTCATTATCTTCGACGAGCCGACCGCTTCGTTGAGTCCCAGCGAGGTCGAGCGCCTGTTCGACATTATCGGCCGATTGGAAGACGCGGGCTGCGCGATCGTCTTCGTCTCGCATCGGCTCGAAGAAGTCTTCGCTATTGCCGACGAGATCACCGTGATGCGGGAGGGCCGGACAGTGGCCTCGTCGCTCCCGACAAGCTCGCTCACTCAGACCGAACTGGTGCGCTTGATGGTCGGCCGCGATCTCGGCGGCATCTTCACCGGATCAGCGGGGATGAAAACACGCCCCGAGAACCCGATCCTCTCGGCGCGCCATCTCAACGCGCCACCGTTGGTCCGGGACGTCTCGTTCGATCTGCATCGCGGCGAGATTCTCGGCTTGGGTGGCCTCGTCGGGGCGGGCCGTTCGGAAGTCGTGGAAACCCTGTTCGGACTGCGCCAACGCGCGGGAGGCGATCTGTTTCTGGGCGGCAAACCCTTCGCGCCGCGCTCGCCGTCCCAGGCCATTCGCGCGGGCCTGGGATTTGTCGCTGAGGATCGGCGGCGGCAGAGCATTGTTCCCGACCTTTCCGTACGCGAGAACCTGCTGCTTGGTCATCTGGGCGCGCGCCGCGGTTTTGGACTCGGCTATCGTTCGCTCGACCGCAAGGTTCGCGACCTGCTGCAGCGGTTGGAGTTGTCCCCTGACCGGCTCGACGATGACAATCTGCTGAATTTCTCCGGCGGTATGCAACAGAAGATCATCATCGCACGTTGGTTGTTGCTGGAGCCGAAGGTTCTGATTCTCGACGAGCCAACGAAAGGCGTCGACATCGGAACCCGCGCGTCCATCTACGCGATCCTGCGTGATATCGCCACGCGCGGTACCGCGATTCTGGTCATTTCCTCGGAATTCCAGGAGTTACTGGGATTAGCGGACCGGGTGATCGTGATCAGCGACGGCCTCTCGATCGCCGACGTGCCTAGCGCCGATCTCGACGAGGAGAAACTCACCCTGCTCGCCGCGCCCCGCAGTTCGATGGAGCGCAATCAACGCATTCTTCGCGACCTCGCGGCGGAGCACAATGGCGCCGCTTTCTGGGCGATCCTGGACGACGAGAGAATGTTTTGCCTCAATTCCGTAGCGGCCAATCCGTCCGCCGACCTGGGCTTTCATGCGGGCTCTACCGCCCGCTTCGCAGAAACGCCGATCGGGGCCGCGTTGGCCGCTCGCTCCGAAGACTTCGTGTTCGACTCCAGTAGCGGGCTCAGCAGCATTTTGGTCGATGTCAAGAGCCATCGAGGTCACGAGTTGGGATCCGTGGGATTAGTGCTCGGCCCCTCTCAACCCGTTCCCGCCTCTCCTGCTCTTCGCGCTTCCATCATCGAGCGATTCCGCGCTGCCATTTGATTTTCAGGATTGAAATCCGCATGACGCCAACGACGCATTCGACCGCACCCGAGAGGAAGAGCGCGCCGCGTTCGTATCGTAAGGCGTTTTCGCGTCTCGAGGTGCGGATGCTGGGTCTCGCGCTCGTCATCGCGATCGTGCTCTCGATTCTATCGCCATATTTTCTCAAGACCGCGAATCTTCTTAATCTCCTCGATCAATCCGTCGTAGTCGGCATTGTCGCGATCGGCATGACATTCGTTATTCTGACCGGAGGCATCGACCTCTCGGTCGGTTCAGTCGCCGGTCTCACGGGCGTCATACTCGGTCTTTCCCTTCGCCATTTTCCCATTCCCGTTTCCGTCTTCTTGGCGGTTCTCTCCGGGGCCGGAATCGGGCTCTTCTCGGGATTTCTGATCGCGTATTTCGACCTTGCCGCGTTCGTCATAACGCTCGGGGTGATGGCGATCGGCCGGAGCCTGGCCTATATTTTCTCCGGTCAAACGTCGATCACCGACATTCCGCCCGAAATCAACGACCTCGTCTATACGACGTTGTTCGGCATCCAGAGTAACGTTCTGACCCTGCTCGCGCTCTATGCGCTGGCCTGGGCCTATCTCACCTACACCAAAGGCGGCCGCACGATCTATGCGGTGGGATCCAACCGCGAGGCGGCCCGTACCGCCGGTCTCAGCGTGCTGTATTACAGCGTACTGCCCTATGTGATTTCCGGAGCTCTGTCTGCGGTGGCTGCGACCCTCATGTCGGCGCAGATCCTCTCGATTGATCCGCTCGCCGGCAATTTGTTGGAGCTTGATGCGATCGCGGCCGTGGTGATCGGCGGCGCCAGCCTCTATGGCGGTCGCGGCACGATTGTCGGCACGCTCATCGGTGTCTTCATCATGGTGATGATCCGCAACGGCCTCAATCTCTTGGGCGTTTCGCCGTTCTGGCAGGGGTCGGCTATCGGCGGAATCATCATCGCCGCCGTGCTGGTGGAGAGGCTGTTAAATCCTAAAACGCGGAGATAGACCGCGCTGCCATACGGAGAAACCGAACAGGCTTCGCCGTCTGCCATCCGACCGCTGAACTGGTGGGAGACGGTTCGATCAGACCGTGAGCTCACGGTCTCCAGCCAGCAGCCGAACCGCGTAAGGGCAAGCGACGCGACCTCCGTGCGCATAAAAGAACAGGTCGGCGTCGCGCTCCATCTGGGCCTGGGCTTGGATGCGGACGACGCGGAAACGACGCTGACGCATGCCGGGAGGTTGGCGGATGTCGGAGCCTCTCACCTGCGATTTCGATCATCAGCGCGGCCAATGATCGCGGCAGCGTCGAACACTTCCAAAGCATCCGTATGTATCCAAAATAGCCAATTAATTCGGATTTCCCGTCAAATATCGGGTATTTTCCGAGATATTGGATACAAAGATTGACGAATGAATCCAAAAACATTAGCGTCGCCCAAAGAAAACGCCAGGCCCGCGAAGAGGCTGCGGCAAAACGGGAGAAGCGGACATGGCCCCAGTCGGGGAAGCAGCGCGTTTGCGCAGGCCGAGCCAGACGACGGCTGTGCTGGTGATGTGCGTTATCCTGATTGTCGTCTTCAGCGTCTCGCTGAATGGTTTCCTTACCCTCGGCAATCTGTTTACGCTCGCGCGCAACATTTCGATTCTCGGTATTCTTGCGCTGGGCATGGCGGTGGTGGTGATCGGGCGCGGACTCGACCTGTCGCAGGTCGCGTCCTTTGCGGCTGCCACCGCGATCGCAATCATCATCATGAATGCCGGCTATCCGACCGGCCTGGCCCTGCTGATCGGCCTTGTGCTTGCGATCGTGATCGGCATTCTCAACGGATTTCTGATCTCGGTGGTGGAAATGCCGCCGTTGCTCACGACGCTCGCCTCGAGCCTCGCCGTGCTCGGTATCACGCGGTCAACCGCTGTCCAGCACTATGTCGTCTATCTCGCCAGGGGCCATGACGACTTCCTGAAGCTGGGCGGCAACATCTGGAATGGCGTGCCGGTGCCAATCCTGATCTTCGGCGCGGCGGCTATTCTCCTGCACCTGTTTCTTTCGCGGACAGTGCTCGGGCGCTCGATCTACGCGCATGGGGACAATCCCGACGCTGCGCGACTGACGGGCCTCGCGACACGTCCCCTCACGATGCTTGAATACGCGCTGTCGGCCGGGATCGGCTATGTCGGCGGCGTCGTCATGATTGCGGAGACGGCGCTGATGCATCTCCAGGTCGCCGAATCCACGTTGATATTCGATGTCATCATGGTGGTTGTGCTCGGCGGCGTCAGCCTTGTCGGCGGGCGCGGCAACGTCATGAGCGTCGTGGTCGGCACGCTGCTGATCGGCGTGCTGCTGAACGGCATGACCATCATGGACATGGATGTCCAGACTCAAAATATCATCAAGGGAATCGTGCTGTTGATCGCGATCGTACTCGATTCCTACCTGCATCCGCGCGACGAGGAGACGTCGAAACAGGGGGACTAGCGCCGCCTGCAGCACTTTCAAGTCAACAAGGGCCATAAACGGCCACAACATGGAGGAAGCGATGAGCAAAGCGTCAAGATTGAAGAAGCGTCTGCGGTGGGGCGTCGCCGTGTCGATCGCCGCTCTGACCGTGATCGCGGCGACGCCTTCGAAGGCCGCCGAGGCACGCGAGGAACTGCGCGCGCAGTTCGACAAGGCGTTGAAGGGCAAGACGGTGGCCTGGGCGCCGGTATGGCTCGGCGTGCTTGAGTCCGAATGGACGCGGGTGATGAAGGCGCATTTCGACGATTACGGCATGAAGTTCGAGGTGCGCGACGCAAACTTCAAGTCTGACGTGCAGTTGCAGGCAGTGAGCGCACTGATCAACGAACATCCGGACGTGCTCGTCGTCCAGAACCCGAACGTTACCTTGCTTGCGAAGGAACTGAAGCGGGCGATGGAGGCCGGCATCTATGTTGTTCAAGTCAACATGGCCTCAAACACGCTTACCGACGCTTATGTCGGTGTTGACGCCAAGGATATGGGTCGCCGCCTCGCGAAGAGCATGATCGGGGATTGCGGCGGCGGCAAGGGATCGGGCGAAATCTCGATCCTCGAAGGTGAAGCGACCGCTGCCTATTCGCTGGATATGAAGAATGGCGCGATGGAAGTCTTCAAGACCGATCCGTCGATCAAGGTCGTCTCGTCACAGCCGACGAGCTGGGACGCCAACAAGGCCGGCGAAATCACCTCGACGGTGCTGCAACAGCATCCCAATCTCTGCGGCATACTGAGCGTCTGGGGCCCGCAGGCCGCAGGCGCCGTGCAGGTGATCAAGGCCGCCGGTAAGTCCGCTACCACGAAGATCTATGTGGCCAGCGACGGCCAGCCGGCCGATTGCGACCTGCTCGAGCAGGGCGGCTTCTATCGCAACCTTTCCTACCGCGCCGACACGCAGGGTGAAGCCATCGCCGACGCGGTCATCGGTCTGCTGCAGAGCGGCGACAAGCCGGGAACCAAGCGCATCGCCTACTACACCGCTCCGGCCTGGGTGAACAGCAAGGACGATCGCGCCTACTGCTTCACCGTTCCGAAGGATGCCAAATAGCGCATGGCGGCGGCGTTCGCGCTTCGGCGCAGACGCCGCCCTCGAACGGCTGACGAAAGCCGTCGGTCACGGCGAGGCTCGCGCGCGCGAAGGCGCGGGCATCGGATTGAAATGGAATTCGGGCAGGTCGGATGAAGAGCTTACAGCGTTTTTGGCACCGCAATTCACCGCAGTTGTTTCTGGGCGAACTGCTGGAGAAGCGGTGGATGGAGCCAATCATTCCGTTCACGCTGATGATCGCCGTCTTTCTGGCTTTCGCCTTGACGATTCCGAAGTACATGGCGCTCGGCAATCTGCAGCAGTTGATGCTCAATTTTGCTGAACAAGGAATGGTGGCGATCGCGATGGCGTTCTCGGTGCTGTCCGGCGGCATCGATCTGTCGGTCGGCTCCGTGTTCGCGATGTCGAATTTTCTCGCCCTCTATGTCTTTCTGATCCTGGGCCTGCCGCTGCCGGTGATGATCGTCGCGGTGCTTTTGTTCGGAGCCCTGATGGGCGCGATCAATGGCGGCATGATCGCCTATGGCAAGACGCGTCCCTTCCTGACCACGCTCGTCGTTCTCATCATCGTGCGCGCCGCCTACAACAAGGTGACCGCTGCCTTCACCGACCAACTCGCCAGCATCAACAGCGACAGCTCGGTTTGGGACTTCATGGGCGGAGGCACCATTCTCGGCGTCCCGACCAACATGGCGGTATTGATCGTCGTTGCCGTCGCGACGCATTTCTTCCTGACCCGGGCCCGTCCCGGCGTGCACATCATGGCCGTCGGCTCGAGCCGGAAGGCAGCGCGGCACGCCGGCGTTAACGTCAAATGGGCGCTGTTTTCGGCCTACGTGATCTCGGGAACTCTGACGGCGCTGGCAGGCATCTTCTACGCCGCCCGGCAGAACAGCTCGGGAACCGACACCGGTGGCGGGTGGGAAATCAATGCGCTCGCCGCGGTCGTTCTCGGCGGCATCAGTCTCGCTGGCGGGCGGGGAACGATCGCCCGGGCGATGATGGGCGCGGCGATCATTTTCATGCTGATCAGCGGTCTGGTGCAGACCGGCGTCTCCGGAAATTTAACGACCGCGATCATCGGCATCATTCTTCTCGTCGCCGTCGGCTTTAATGTCAAATGGGTCAAGAACAAGGGAAAGGTGCTGCAGAAGGTCTACGTCGTGCCGAGCTGGGTCGATTTCCAGCCGCCGCCGTCGATCGCGCGCGACAGCGGCACGGTGTTCGCCGAAAACGACCGTCTGCGCGACGCCGAGCCCATCGCGCTCAATCAGATCGAGGGACCAGAGGACATCATTCTCGACCGCCAGGACAACCTCTATACCGTCAACCGCAATGGCTCGATCATTCGCTTCCGGGCGCCTGACTATAAGGTACGCGAAGAATTTGCCCGCATCGGCGGCCGACCGCTCGGCCTCGCTTTCGACCGCGAGCAAAACCTGCTCGTCTGTATCGCGGGCATGGGCGTCTACGGCGTAAAGCCCGATCGCACCGTCTTCAAGGTAACCGACCGCACCAATCGGACGCGTACCCGTCTCAAGGACGATTCCCGTCTCTATCTGGCTGACGACCTCGACGTTGCGCCCGACGGCAAGATCTATTTCAGCGAAGCCACCACGCGCTACGAGTTGACCGACTGGGCGCTCGACGGTTTCGAGGGGCGCGGCAATGGACGCCTGATCTGCCACGATCCGGCGACCGGCGAGACACGGACGATTCTGAAGAATCTCACGTTTCCGAACGGAGTCTGCATTTCCCACGACGGCAAGTCGGTGTTGTGGGCGAGTACCTGGCTCTGCCGGATCTATCGCTACTGGATCGCAACCGAGAAGGCGGGCACCTGCGAAGTGCTGATCGACAACCTGCCGGGCTACTGTGACAACATCAATCGCTCGTCGGACGGCAAGTACTGGCTTGCTTTCGTCGGCCTTCGCTCTCCCGTCTATGACCTTGCGATGGCCAATCCCGGCTTTCGCATCCGGATGGTCAAGCAGATCCCGCCGGACGAATGGTTATGCCCGGGCATCAATTACGGCTGCGTGATCAAATTCGACGACAACGGCACCGTCACCGAGTCGCTGTGGGATCCGGGCGGCAAGTCCCATCCCACCATCACGTCTGTCCGCGAGCATAAGGGCTATCTCTATATCGGCGGTCTCGAGAACAACCGCATCGGCCGGATCAAGCTCCCCGACGCGGACCCGGCGTGGGAATCGCACAAATCGTACTGGGGAGCGGTCTAGAATGTCCCTCGTTGGCGATATCATCGACCGTGTGCTGTTTCCCAATCGTGAGCTTCACGCGATCCCGGTGCTCGACGGCGCGTTTTCGCCCAACCAACGCCTGGACCTTGCCCGGCAACTCGGCAAGGAGATCGAGCGTCCCGACGACCTGGCGCTCGGTCCGGACGGAGCGTTGTACGTCTCAAGCGGCGCCGCGATCATCCGGTGTGCCGGCGACGATTTCGCCCGGCGCACAGTTTTCTCGAGCTTTGCATCGCCGGTCAGCGGTCTCGCCTGGACCGCCGACGGGCGTCTGATCGCGTGCATCTCGAAACATGGGCTCGTCGCCCTTTCTTCCGCCGGAGTCGCCGTCGGAAGGCTCGAAAACGCCGGCGGCGAACCGATCGCGTGTCCCACCTCGGTAACCGTTGCGGCGGACGGCACCATCTACGCGACGGACGGGTCGCGCGCCAATCCGCCCGAGCTATGGTTGACCGACCTCATGCAGAACCGTGCGGCCTCCGGTCGACTGATATCCTGCGGGCCGGATTTGAGCGATGCGCAGGTACGCGCGGACAAACTGGCGTGGCCGTCGGGGGTCGTCGTCTCGCACGACGGCAAGGAGGTCTGGGTCGGCAAGTCCTGGGCGCACCGATTGACGGCGTTCTCACGCGTCGGCAATCGGCAGCGCGTTATTGTCAAGAACTACGCAGGCTACCCGAGCCGTATCGTCCGCGGCGGGGCCGGCGACTACTGGATGGCTTTTTTCGGCGTCCGCACCCAGCTTACCGAATTCGTGCTGCGCGAGCGCGAATTCTGCGAGGCGATGATGAAGACGGTGCCGCCGGAATTGTGGATCGGTCCGATGCTGGACGGCCGCTTCAACTATCGCGAGCCGACGCAAATTGGCCGCATCAAGAAGCTCGGCATCCAGAAACCCTGGGCGCCGCCGCGCTCCTATGGCCTTGTCGCGCACCTCAATGGCGACGGAGAAGCGACCGAGAGCCTGCATAGCCGGGTCGATGGGCGCATCCACGGTGTCACCGCGGTGAGTGTCGTCGGCGAGCAGGTGCTTGCGGCGTCAAAGGGACGCAACTGCCTGGTCGTATTGCCGACATCCGCGAGCGACGCGAAAGAGGTTTGATTACGATGCAACCGCAAAACGACAGCAAAGCTCCGCTGCTTCAGATCGTAAATGGCAGCAAGGTCTACGGCGGATTGCATGCCATCGACGGCGTGGATTTCGAAATACGCGCGGGCGAGATACACGCCTTGCTCGGCGAAAACGGCGCTGGCAAATCGACGTTGTGCAAGGCGATCGCCGGCGCGATCACGCTGACGTCGGGCGACTATCTGATCAACGGCAGCAAGGTCGAATTCAACTCGCCACAGGAGGCGCTGCAGGGCGGCGTCGCCATGGTCTATCAGGAATTGAGTCTGGTCCCCTCGATGACGGTCGCGCAAAATCTCGAACTCGGGATGGAGAAGTTTTTCACCGTCTACAGCAAGATCAATATCGCTGCGACGCAGTCGCTGCAGTCGATGAATTTCAACGTCGACCCGCTGGCGCTTGTCGAAAATCTCGGCACCGCCAAACGACAGATGGTCGAGATCGTGCGGGCGGTACGGCACAACGCCCAGATATTCATCTTCGACGAACCGACGGCGTCGCTTACGCCGGAGGAAATGCAGCATCTCTTCCATCTCCTGAGGACACTGAAGGAGCGCGGCGCCGGCATCATTTTCATTTCCCATGCACTGGAAGAGGCGATGGACATCGGCGATCGCATCACCGTGCTGCGGGACGGCAAGCTCGTGAGCACGTCGCCTGCAAAGGGCATGACGCGCGATGCGCTGGTCCGCATGATGATCGGTCGCGACATCTCCGCAAGCCACTACGCGACCCACGGAGCCGATCCGGATGCGTCGAAGCCGCCGTCGAAGCGCGGCGAAAAGGCGCTATCGGTCGAAAACATCACCATGGGCGGTGTCGTCAAGAATATGTCCTTTTCCGCATTTTACGGTGAGGTCGTAGGCATTTTCGGGCTCGTCGGTGCCGGGCGGACCGAGATCGCGCAAATCATCTGCGGCGCTCGCAAGCGCAACTTCCTGCGCGGCGGGATGATCTATCTGCAGGAAAAGCCGGTGCGCTACCGCGTGCCGCGCCAGGCCGTCCGCGACGGCATCGCCTATATCACCGAAGACCGCAAGGTCGACGGCTTTTTCGAAACCATGACGGTCGATCAGAACATCTATCTCGGATTTCTGTCGTCCCCGCACGTTCGGCGATTTTTCTATTCGGCGCGAGAGATGAAGCGCGTCGCCGATCAATGGATCAAGTCGCTGTCGATCTCCGCGCTCAAGCGAAGCCTCAAGATCGTCGAATATTCGGGCGGCAACCAGCAAAAGGTGGTCGTTGCGAAGTCGCTCGCGCAGCAGCCGTCGATCGTCATTTTCGACGAGCCTACCCGCGGCGTCGACGTCAGCGCAATCCCACAGATTCACGCCGCGATTCGCGCCTTGGCCGCGGACAACAAGGCGGTTGTGGTGATCTCGTCCTATCTGCCGGAAATTCTCGCCATTTCAGACCGGGTGCTGGTCGCGCGCGGCGGACGAATCGTGGAGGAAATGTCGGCCTCGGATGCGACCGAGGACAAGATCATGTACGCAGCGATTCACTGAGTTCTCGCGTGGCCATGATTCTTGAAAAGTCACCTCTCTGCGGTGGCCGAACGGTCGCCCTTCGGGCGGACGCGGCGCCCTAACGACGGAGCCAATGAGATGTCGGTAGATATGCAGGTGGCAGCCGAAGAGGATGGCCGTCTCCTCAGTGCGCGTATCGCGGACGAGATCCGCAGCGCGGTACTCAGCGGAGAAATGCGGCCCGGCATGCGGATACGCCAGGAACTCCTGGCGGCCAAATTCGGAGCGAGTCGGATCCCCGTGCGCGAAGCGCTGAAGCAACTGGAGAACGAAGGGCTCGTGGTGCTTGCGCCCAACCGGGGCGCCTGGATCGCTGACGTCAACTCGGAGGAATCGATCGAGGTCTACAGGATACGCGAGGTCGTGGAGCCGCTGGCGATCCTCGAGAGTGTCCCATACCTGACCGATGCCGATATTTCAGCGCTCGATGCCATGATCAACGAACTGGAGCGTGTGACCACCCTCGAAAGGTATCTTCAGCTCGACCGCGAGTTCCACCTGCGCACCTATTCGCGCGCCAATATGCCGCAGCTTCAGGCGATGGTGGAGCGCTTCTGGAACAGCACGCAGCATTTTCGGCGGGAATTCGTCAAGGAGACATTCGCCAAGAACGGATTGCCGTTCTCCGATCCGCAGCATCTTCTGCTGATGGATATGATCAGGACGCGCGATGCTGAAGGCGCGCGCAACATGGTGTATCTCCATATCCGCAGAACCCGATTGTTGATCCAGGCGCGCGATCCTGGGGTACGCGCTCCGGCGCGCGGGGCCGGAGCAAAACGGCCGTGACGATGGCTGCCCTTCCCGGTGAAGTCGAGATTCTGCGGGCCTATGACAAGGCGGCTGGCACCAGGCCCTGGGCGAAACTGCAGGGCGCGGCGACATGGACGGAGAGCGCGAGGAATACAACAGCACTTGATCTCTTTCGTTCGGCGCCCCCGGACGCGCCTGCGATCTTCTATTTCGATGCCGCGCTGAGCTACAGGGACGTCGATGATCTGAGCAACCGGTTGGCGGGCTGGCTTTTCGCGCACGGTGTCGGCAGAGGAGATCGCGTCGCGATCATTCTCCAGAACACACCGCAATTCGTCATTGCGGCCGTCGCCGCCTGGAAACTTGGCGCGATCGTGGTCGGCCTCAATCCGATGTACCGCAAGGCGGAGCTGGAGAAACTGTTCGCCGATTGTGCGCCAAGGGCGATCATCTGCCATGACGATCAGTGGTCAACTGTCGTGGAGGCCACTGGCGGGCTGGTTCAAGCCGAACTCGTCATTTGGACGAGCGGGCGTGAATTACTGAGCCGCAACGAAACGCGGGTGCTCCCGCTTGAATTGGACCGGGCCCCAGATCATGCGCTTGCCCGCATCTTTGCCGATGCGGCACGCCCTTTCCCGCCGGTTGAACCCGCTCCCGACGACGTCGGCCTGCTGCTCTATACGTCAGGCACCACGGGAGTGCCGAAGGGAGCGATGCTTGCCCACCGCAACCTCGTTCATAACGCACGGCTGTGCGCGGCGCATTTTGAGCTCGGCCCACAGTCGCGCATCTTCGGCGTGGCGCCGCTGTTTCATGTAACGGGCTTCGAACTGCAAATGCTCGGTGCCTTCGCGGCCGGCGCAGCGCAGGTGCTCACCTATCGCTTTCAGCCCGCCGTCGTGCTCGACGCATTTCTCGAGCACCGGCCGACTTTCATCATCGGAGCGATCACGGCTTTCATTGCCCTGATGAACCAGCCGGACGCGACCCGCGCGCATTTCGCGAGCTTCGACCGGCTCTACTCCGGCGGCGCACCGATCGCGCCCGCGGTGGTGGAAGCTTTCGCCCAGCGTTTCGGCCGATCGATCCGCAGTTCCTACGGCATGACCGAACTCACGGCGCCAAGCCATCTGGCGCCGGCGGCGGGGCCCATTCCCGTCGATCCCCGGTCCGGTGCACTTTCGGTCGGTATTCCGACGCCAGGTACCGACGTGATCATCGTCGATGACGGCCGGCGTCCCCTCGGACCCGGTGAGCATGGCGAGGTTGTCGTGCGTGGTCCCGGTGTTATGGCGGGCTACTGGCGCAAGCCCGTCGAAACGGAAGAGGTTCTGGTCGGTGGGTGGATGCACACGGGCGACATTGGCTTCTTCGATGAGGCGGGCTGGTTTTATCTCGTCGACCGCAAGAAGGACATGATCTCCGCTTCGGGCTTCAAGGTGTGGCCGCGGGAAGTGGAGGATGTGCTCTATGCGTTCCCCGGCGTGCGTGAGGCCGCCGTCATCGGCGCGCCTGACGCCTATCGCGGCGAAACAGTGATCGCCTTCGTCTCGGCGGAGCCCGGCGCAGTCCTGGACGTCACCGCGCTCGCCCAATTCTGTCGCGAGCGGCTCGCCGCCTACAAATGCCCCACCGGGATCAACATATTGCCTGAACTCCCCAAGACTGCGTCGGGCAAGATCACGCGCAATACCCTGAAACAAGACCTTCGGCCGCCGATAGTGCGATAGAGGAGACACCCATGGACATCAGCCAAAGCGCCCAGAGCGCCGAACTTGCCGTGCGCATCCGCGCGTTCATGGCCGAACACATCTATCCGAACGAGCGCCGGTATTACCAGGAAGCCGAGCGCCTTGGCCCCTGGGCCGTGCACCCGATCGTCGAGGAATTGAAGCCACTCGCGCGGGCCGCCGGGCTGTGGAACCTGTTTCTGCCTCCGCATGATTCGGACGGGTTGACCAATCTCGAATACGCGCCTTTGTGCGAGATCATGGGCCGTTCGCATCTGGCGCCTGAAGTCTTCAACTGCAGCGCCCCCGATACCGGCAACATGGAAACCATCCTGCGCTACGGTACCGATGCGCAGAAGGAGCAGTGGTTGACGCCGCTCCTTGCCGGCGACATCCGCTCGTCTTTTGCGATGACCGAACCGGACGTTGCATCGTCGGATGCCACGAACATCGCGAGTTCAATCGTTCGCTCCGGCGATCACTATGTCATCAACGGACGCAAATGGTACACGACCGGCGCAACCGATCCGCGCTGCAAGATTATCATCTTCATGGGGCAGACCGATCCGGACAATCCGGACCGGCATCGGCGGCAGTCGATGGTACTGGTGCCGAAGGATACGGCCGGCGTGCGCGTTATCCGGTCGCTGCCGGTCCTTGGCTTCTACGGCGTGCCTGACCGCGCCTCCGAGGTTATGTTCACCGATGTGCGCGTTCCGGCGACGAACATCCTGCTCGGTGAGGGGCGAGGCTTCGATATCGCTCAGGGCCGCCTTGGCCCCGGACGCATCCATCACTGCATGCGCCTGATCGGCCTCAGCGAACGCGTACTCGAGCGAATGTGCCGACGCGCGGAAAAGCGCTTCGCGTTCGGTCGGAAGGTATCCGAGCAGACGGTGACTCTTGAGCGCATCGCCGAGGCGCGTATCATGATTGAGCAAGCGCGCCTGCTGACGCTGAAGGCGGCCTACATGATGGACACAGTAGGCAACAAAGTGGCGCGGCAGGAGATCGCGATGATCAAGGTCGTCGCGCCGAACATGGCGCAGACGATCGTCGACTGGGCGATCCAGGCCTTTGGCGGTGGCGGCACGAGCAATGACCATTTCCTTGCTGCGGCGCTGGCGACCACTCGCCTGCTGCGTTTGGCGGACGGCCCCGACGAGGTGCACCGCAATCAGATCGGTCGGCTGGAAATCCGCCACTATCAGAATACGGATCCGTCTCGTACCGGCGGTAATGCGGAGCCGTTAATGCCGGACGAGGCGGAAGCCTGGGCCGCCGGAGGGCTGTGGCCAGCACCCGGCATGAACACGCTTTAGAGCGGCGGAAAGTGCGGCTCGCGTTTTTCCATGAATGCGGCCATGCCTTCCTGCCATTCAGGTGCGCCGATCAACATCGCGAGCGTTTCGAGCCCGATGTTTCGAGCCGCGGCCAGATCGCTATCGCCGCACAGCCGCACTGCCAATTTCGATTGCGCCACAGCGCGCGGGCCGAGTAGCCTGAAGCGGCTGGCGAGCGCGATCGCGGCCGGCATCAGATCCGCCGCGGCATGGACGCCGGTCAGCAGACCATGGGCGACCGCTTCGGCCGCCGTGACGTGACTACCGAGCAAAATCCACTCGAGCGCTTTGCCGCGGCCGACCAAACGATGCAGCTTCTGCACGCCGCCGGCACCGGCAAGCGCCCCGATCCGCACTTCAGGCACGCCGATCTTCGTGTGATCGGCCATCAGGCGGAAGTCGCAGGCGAGTGACATCTCGCAGCCGCCGCCAAGCGCAAAGCCGTTGATTGCGGCGATCACCGGGATCGGCAGGGTCTCGATGCGATCGAACAACGTCGCGATCGGCTGCAGGTACCGGTCGCGCAACGCAAACGGGCCTGAGCCGATCCGCGCATCCTCTTGCGTGAAGTAGCGCAGATGCGCCCCGGCACAGAACGCCCGGCCCCTGCCGGTGATAATCAGCGCCCTCGCCCCGCCGGCAACGCTCGCGGTCAATGCGGCATCGAGCTCATGGATCAATTCGAGGCTGAGCGTGTTCATCTCCTGATCGCGGATCATCGTGACCAGCGCTATGTCTGCCTCGGGCCAGGTCAGCGTCAGCGCTTTTTCTGCTTTGCTCTTGCCATCATCGGTTGCGGACATCAGCGGCTTCCTTCTGGTCAGTTCAATCGTTGTTTCGTTATTGGATTTAGTTCGGCTTCAGCACCAGCCGCCCCGTCGGGCGGCCGGCCTCGACCAGGCCGTGCGCCCTGGCGGCGTCGTCGAGGCCGTAGACATCGTCAACCGCAGCCTTGATGCGCCGGCGCGCGATCAGGTCAAGCGCGTCGGCGAGCTGCGCGCGCGATACGCCCTTGGCCGTCAGAATCGAGATGTTGCGCAGGAATAATTGCGCCGGATTGATCGAAATGAAATCGCCCGTGAGCTGCCCGACCAGCACGATCCGCCCGTCCTCGGCGACCGAACGCCGCGCTTCCGCGAACACCGGCGTGCCAACATTATCGATCACCGCGTCGACGCCCCGACCATCGGTCAATTTTCGGACCTCGCTGGAGAACTCCGCGCCGCGCTCGACCACGATGACCTCGTCCGCTCCGGCTTCGCGAATCCGCGGCGCCTTGGCCGGGGTCGTCGTCACCGCGATGACGAAGGCGCCCGCCATCCGCAAAAGCTGAACGCCATGGAGACCGAGCCCGCCACCAGCGCCGGTCACCAGTACGCGCTCGCCGATTTGCACACGGCCGACTTCGCGGATCGCGTTGAGCTCGGTGCCAACCGTGCAGGCGGCGATGCAAGCATGCTCCGGCGCGATGCCTGCCGGGATTTTGACCGCGGCATCGGCATCGACGCAGACCAGTTCGGCATAACCACCATTGAGCCCGGCATCGCCCAGAAAAATCCGTTCCGGACAGGACGTCTCATGGCCGCCGCGGCAATGCCGGCAGCAACCGCAGACGTGGCTGTAGGTCGTGGTGGCGACCCTATCGCCATGGCTAAAACCGCGCACCTCCGAGCCCAGCTTCTCGATTTTCCCCGCGACCTCATGGCCGAGGATGACCGGCAACCCGACGTCACGCCGGAAGGTGCCGTTGCGTACCACGACGTCATGGAAACACACCCCGCATGCTTCAACCGCGAGCCTGATCTCACGCGGCCCCGGCTCGCGCGCGACCACATCCGTGACCCGCAAGACCGAAGGTGGTCCGGTGTTTTCAACGACAACGGCGCGCATGGCAAGACGCTCAGTTCGCCGCCAACCAGCCCGAGATGATCTTCCACTTGCCGCCCTCGGCCTTCATGATCGCGACCGCCTGCCCGCCGGCATGCTGATCCGGCGCGAACGTGATCGGCGCCATCAGCCCGGTATCATAAGCTTTCAGGCTTTCCAGCGAGCTGACGATCGACGCTTCGTCGGTCTTGCCGCCGGAACGCTTGAGCACTTCTGCAAAGATCTTGCCGGCCTGATAGCCGTGCATGCTGTAGGTGGTCGGCTTGGTGTTGGGCTTGTATTTCTGCTGCGCCGCCAGGAACGTCTTGACCGCCGGCTTGTCGGAATCGAGCGGCTCCATCACCGCGATCGCGATGGCGCCTTCGGCCAGCGGGCCGGCGAGCTGAAAGGTCTGGGGATCGCCGAGCGCGTTATGGCCGCTGAATTGCGGCTTCCAGCCGAGATTGTTGGCCTCGCGCATCACCAGCGCCGCGTCCTTCGGGATACCGAGGAACACCACATGCTCGACGCCGGCGGCCTTGGCCTGCGCGACCACGCCGCTGAAATTGGTGGTACCACGATCGAACGGCAGCTTGACCAACGGTACCTTCGCGGCGCCGAAGCGCTCGTCGAGACCGGCAACGGCATCCTGGCCGAAATCGTCGTTCTGGTAGATCGCCGCGACCTTGGTCTGCCCGAGTTCCTTCAGGATGTAATTGGCGAGCACCATCATCTGCACCCGCACTTCGGGCAAGGTCGTGAACACGTCGCGATTCAGCGGCGTCGTCAGCGAATGCGCGAACGCGTAGGGAAACAACAGCGGGATCCTGCTTTCGGTCACAAACGGCAATAGCGCCGCTGACGGCGCAGTGCCGGTGACCGCCAGCAATGCCGCGACCTTGTCCTGCTCGACCAGCTTGCGCGCTGAGGCAATGGTGCGCATCGGCTCGTAGCCGTCGTCCTCGGCAATGAATTGCAGCTTGCGGCCATTGACGCCGCCCTGATCGTTGATTTCGCTGAAGGCTACTTCGACGCCGTCGCGCACACTTTGTCCGAGCAGCGACAAGCCGCCCGAGAATGGACCGCTCATTCCGGCTTTCACCGGATCCTCGGCACGGGCCGGCAGCGCGGCCATCGCCAGCATCGCAGCCGCGGCCAGGATCGCACGCCGCAGCAATAATCGCCTTGAACTTTTCTGTCGCATGGTCGTCTCTTCCGTCTTTTGTTGTATTTTTGATGAATTGGCTTTGAGCCTTTAGCGCTCGAGCTTCAACCCAACCGCTTCGCGATCCCACAGCGCTTCGCGGTTTTGCTCGGCCCAGGTTTTGAGCTTGTATTTCTCGATCTTCTCGCTCGCGGTCTTGGGCAGCGCATCGATGAAATGGACGAAGCGCGGCACCATGAAATGCGCCATGTTCTGGTTGGCGAAACGCACCAGATCTTCCGCGCTGACGCTGCAGCCGTCGCGGCACACGACATAGACCATCACCTCGTCTTCGCTGAGCTCGGACGCAACCGGCACGGCTGCGACTTCCAGCACGGAGGGATGTCGCGCGATCAGCATCTCCACCTCATAGGCGGAGATGTTCTCGCCGCGGCGGCGGATCGCCTCCTTTTTGCGGTCGACGAAATAGAGGTAGCCGTCTTCGTCGATGCGGCCGCGGTCGCCGGTATGGAGCCAGAGATTGCGGGTGTCGCGCACAGTCGCTTCAGGCATCTTGTAATAGCCAGACATCATGATGCCGGGCTCAGAGGGCCGCACACAGATTTCGCCGACCTCGCCGACCGGCAAGGGATCGTCGTCGTCACTGACGATCAGGAGTTCGGAGAGGCCGCGCGGCTTGCCGGCCGAGGAACCCTTGCTGACGGGATCGTCGGGCGTGAACATGGTCACGGCGAAGGTTTCGGTCATCGCGTAGAGCGAGGTGACCTGGACACCGAAGCGTTCGGACACTTCGCGATAGACGTCCGGCGACAGCGGCACCAGCATGGCCTGGCGCACGCGATGGTCGCGGTCGCGCGGCGATGGCTGCGCCCGCAGCAGAATATTGGTCATCGCGCCTAGCGCGTTGAACTGGGTGGCGCCGGTTGCCCGGATCTCGTCCCAGAAACTGCTGGCGGAAAACCGCGCCGAGACCGCCAGCGTGCAGTCCGCCCACAATGCCGCGTAGCACGAATACCACAGCGCGTTGCCGTGGAAGAGCGGCAGGCAGGTGTAGATCACGTCATCGGGGCGATAGCCGAAATTCTGCGCCAGCGAGCGGCCGACGCCGTGGGCCTGCGAATGCGGGCTGATCACGCCCTTTGATGGACCGGTCGTGCCCGAGGTGTACATGATATATTGCGGATCGCTGGCGAGCACTGCCGACGGGTCGGGCTCCTCGCCGCCGGCGCCGGCGAACGTCGCCAGATCGACCAAGGTGCGGCCGGAATTGGCCAGCGCGCCGGCGCCGCCGAGCGTGCAGAAGGCGCGGACCTGATGATCGCTGCCAATCGCTTCGGCGACGCGATCGGCCAGGTCGGCCGAAACCGCGACGCAGATCGAATCCGATTGGGTGATGAAATATTTCAGCAGTTCGCCGCGCGCCGCGGTGTTGAGCGGCACCGCGACCGCGCCGAGCTTGGCCAAGCCCCAGATGGTCCAGATGAATTCGGGACAGTTCGCCATCATGACGGCGACATGATCGCCCCTGCGCACGCCGAGCCCGCGCAAGCCGTTGGCGTAGCGGTTGGAAAGATCATGCGCCTGCCCATAAGTGTAGCGCTGCTCGCCGAAGATCAACCAGATGCGATCGCCGATGCGCTTGGCCTTGTCCGCCAGCAGATGGCCGATGGTGCGTTGCTTCAGTGGATAATCATGCATCGTTCAGACACCAAGATAGGCATCGACCAGGGCGGTCGAATGTTCAAATTCCGCGCGTGATCCTGCCATCACCACGCGCCCGTATTTGAGCACATAGAGATAGTCGGCGAATTTCATCGCGAGCCTCGCGTTCTGTTCCACGACGAGCACGGTGATCCCCGCGTTGCGCACCTCTTCGAGCTTGGCGAACACCTGTTTGACGATGATCGGCGCCAGCCCAAGGCTGAGCTCATCGGCGAGAAGCACTTGCGGCGCCGCCATCAGCGCGCGGCCGATCGCCAGCATCTGCTGTTCTCCGCCGGAAAGCGTGTAGCCGTATTGGCGCTCGCGGCGCGCCACCGGCGGAAACATCGCCAGCACGCGACGGTAGTCCGCCGAAATTTTGTCGCCGCGCCGCGCATAGGCGCCCATCATCAGGTTTTCGCTCACGGTCAAATCCGGGAAGATGCCCCTGCCCTCCGGCACGTGGGCGACGCCTCGGCGCACGATCTCTTCCGGGCCAAGACCGCTAATGGTTCTGCCTCCCAGCACAATCGTGCCTGAGGCCACGCGCGCGATGCCGCTGATGGCCCGCAACAGAGTTGACTTGCCGGCGCCATTGGCGCCGAGTATCGCGACCAGGCTGCCGGCGCCGACCTTGATCGAGACGTCGCGCAACGCCTCGACCGACCCGTAGCGCACATTGAGACCGTTGACCTCAAGCATCGGCGGCCTCGCCGAGATACGAGGCCATCACCCTGGCATCGTCCAACACTTCCGCGGGTGGCCCGTTGGCGATGAGCTGGCCCAGGTCGAGCACCACGAGGCGATCGCACAGCCGCGACACGAACGGCATGTTGTGCTCGACCACGAGAATGCCGAGGCGGAATTCCTGGCGCAGGCTCAGCAGGATTTCGCCAAGCCGGGCAACTTCGATATCGTTGAGCCCGGCGATCGGCTCATCCAGGAGCAGGAAGCTGATATCCATCAGCAGCGCGCGGCCGAGATCGATCAGCTTGCGATGGCCATAGGGCAGACTGCCGACCCGCTTGTCGGCGCTGTCGGTGATGCCGAGCCGCGCCAGCACGTCGGCGACCTTGTCCGCCGCCGCGCGCTCCTGCTGCCGCACATTCGGCAGCCGCAGCAATTCGGCGATCAATCCATAATCCAGCGCACGATGACAGGCGACCAACAGATTGTCGTGCACCGACAACTCCGTGACCAGTTCCGGATGCTGAAATACCCGGCCAACACCACGGCGCGCGACACTCGACGCCGAAAGGGTCGAAAGAATTATGTCGTCGAGACGGACGCAGCCGCGTGTCGGCTGCGTGATGCCGGAGATGCAATTGAGCAGCGTGCTCTTGCCGGCGCCGTTGGGGCCGATCAATCCGACGATCGATCCGGATTCGAGCGCGAAGCTGACATCGGTCAGAGCATGGATGCCGCCGAAGTCGACGGAAACATCCTCAATCGCAAGACGGTTGATAGGGCGGGCCATCTCAGGCCTTTCCCGTCAGACGCCGCAGCATGCCCCACAGGCCTCGCGGCATGAACACCATGACCAACACCAGCAACAGGCCGAACACCAGGCCCGGCGCATCCTTGATGCCGCGCAACAGTTCGGGGACGATGACATAGAACGCAGCGCCGACGATCGAGCCGCCGATGGTGCCGAGTCCGCCGATCACCACCATGCTCAGGAAAGAACTCGAAAGGCCGACGCTGAAACTTTCGGGATTGATGTAGCGCACCAGATAGGCGAACAGCCCCCCAGCGACCGCCGCGTAAAACGCACTGATGGCGAACGCGATCACCTTGTAGCGTGACGCGTGGATGCCGAGCGAGCCGGCAGCGATTTCGCTGTCTTTGATGACCAGCAGCGCGCGGCCGGTGCGGCCACGGCTGAGATTCGAAGCGCCGAACAAACCAAGCGTCATCAGCGCCAGCGTCAGATAATACAGCCCGGTGGCGCCGAGATCGTAGCCGGCGATGCTGGTTGGTGTGAGCGCTAGCCCGCCGCCGCCGCCAGTCAGGCTGCGCCATTCAAAGATGATCTTTTGCAGTACCACCCCGAAGCCGAGGGTGGCGATCGCCAGGTAGATATTTTTCAGGCGAAGCGCCGGGATCGCGACGATGGCGCCGATCGCGGTCGTCAACAGCGCGCCCGCGAGCAGCGACGCGAGATAAGGCACGCCCGCCTTCTGGGTCAGGATCGCTGTGGCATAAGCGCCGACGCCAAAGAAAGCGGCGTGGCACAGACTGATCTGGCCGGCATAGCCTGTCAGGAAATTGAGGCCCAGAGCGACCAGCGTGAAGATTTCGGTCAGCGTCAGCAGGTAAAGCGCGTAGCCGCTGACGACGAGCGGCGCCGCGCAGGCCAACAGCAGGCACAGACCGACCAGCACGCCGCCCCAATTTGGCGAAGTGCGTGGCCGCGGTGCGCGGAGGATGTCGGCCGCGGCGCTCACGCCTTGCGAACCCTGATGCGGCCGAAGATGCCCTCGGGACGGATCGTGAGCACGGCGATGATGACGATAAAGGTGGTCGCGTCGGCGAACGACGGCGACACGTAGGCACCCGCGAGATTTTCAGCGACGCCCAGCGCCAGACATCCCAGAAACACGCCGATCAGGCTGTTGAGGCCGCCGAGCACGCCGCCGGCTAACGCCTTGATCAGCAGCGCGCCCATCAAATTGGTGTCCAGGAACAGCGACGGCGCCACCAGCACGCCGGCGATGGCGCCGACCATGCCGCCAAGCCCCCAGGCGATCGCGGACGTTCTGGTGATCGACACGCCCATCAACCGTGCGACGGTTTGGTTCTGGCTCGCCGCCCGCAGGCCAAGCCCGACCCAGGTGAAGCGCAGAAACAGCGTCATGCAGATGATAATGATCAGCCCGACCGCGATGTTGACCACGCTGTCGACCGCGATCGGCACGCCGACGATCATGAACGGCGCAGAGAACGCAAACGGTGACGGAAACGTATAGGTCTGGTGGCCCCAGATCATCCCGGCGATACTGTTGAGCACGACATTGAGCCCAAGCGTCGCGATGATCGCCGACAACACCGGGCCGCCGATCAGCGGCCGAATCACGACCTGCTGGATCACGATGCCCTGCACCAGGCCGAACACAATCGCGATCGACACCGCCTGCCACCACGGCAGCCCGACGCTATCCATCAGCCAATAGGCAAAGAACGTCGTCAGCATCGCCATTTCGCCCTGGGCGAAATTGGCGATGTCGGTGATGTTGAGGACGATCACGATCGCGATTCCGACCATCGCATAGAGACAGCCGGCCGCGAGCCCTCCGACAACCAGATTAGCAATCATGGCGACGACGCCTCGGCGTTAATACGACGAAGGAAAGCGCCGACGCAGTCGCGCCGATCTCATGACCTTCCTCCCACTTTTACTTTTTTGGCCGGGGCAGCACCCGGTGCGACCGCGAAGGTCAGCACGCGCTTGCCCGATGAATTTGATCTCGCAGGCTCGGCCGGCGTGGAAATCGGCAGATCGCCGACGTCGCGCGGCAGCATCGCCGCAGGCGCGGACGACAGTGCGCGTTCGAAAATCTGGCTGAGCGCCACCGTCAATTGTTCCGGTTTCCACGCGCCGCTCGGCTTGAACCATTTCGGCACCCAGTTCATGGCGCCGAGGATGACGAAGATCGCGAGCTTGGGATCGCACGGCACCACGCTGCCGTCCTCGATCCCCTCCTTGACCAGCGCCCGTAGCGCGCGTTCGAACTTGTCGCGCTGCCGCACCAGCTTGGCGCGATCACCCGGTTCCAGCGCCTGCTCTTCCATGAGCACGACGCAGCAATTGAGTTCGTCGATCAGCTGCGACACGTAGCCGGAAATTGTCAGCACCAGCCGGTCGCGACCGTTCTTGCCCTGCTTGCGGCCACGCTCAAGGCTCGCAAAGGCAACCTCCATCGCCTGCTCGAAGCAGGCGGCCAGCAAACTGTTCTTGTTCGGGAAGTAATGATAGAGCGCCGCCTTGGTCACGCCGAGGCTCGCCGCGATCTCGTTCAGCGAGGTCGCATGATAGCCCTTGAAATTGAACGACGCTGCCGCCTCGCGCAGCACTTCCTGGCGTTTAATCCCGTGCACGTCTTGTTTGGTGGGGAACAAGCCTGCCTCCCTGATCGACCTTGCCGTCAGGCTAGCCGTTAGTGTACCGTCTGACAAGTCGGTTTACTAACCGACCGGTTAGTTGGTATCAAAATGCCGCTGTCGAAACGGAGAATTCGAAGAAAAAAGGGAGCGCTCGTTGGGGCTTTATCTCGAGGATTTCGAAATCAATTCAACGCGACGCACGCGCGGCCGTACCATCGGCGAAAGCGACGTGTCGCTGTTCGCGGGCCTGGTCGGCGACCACAATCCGCTGCATGTCGACGAGGAGTTTAGCAAGGCCAGCATTTTCGGAACCCGCGTGGCGCACGGCCCGCTGGTGCTTTCGACTGCGATCGGCCTGATGTCGCAGATGAACTGGATCGACGGCACGGCGCTCGGCCTGCTCGGCGTGTCCTGGGAATTCCAGTCGCCCGTCAAGCTCGGCGACACCGTCAGCGCCAAGGTTACCCCACTGGAGGCGCGGCCGAGCAAGACCGCCGAGCGCGGCGTGCTGAAACTCGGCTTCGAGGTCATCAACCAGAACGAGGAGACCGTCCAGGTCGGATCGATCGTGCTGTTGATGCGCCGCCGTCCCCAGCAAGCAAATCGATAAGACAGAGAACCGGCGAACCCAGCATGGCGACATTATCGAGCTCGATCGATCCGCAATCCCAGACCTATCAGGCCAATTCAGCGATCTATGACGGGTTGCTGAAGACGTTGCGGGCGCGGCAGGCGTGGTCGTTGGCCGGCGGCGGCGATCGAATGGTGCAGCGGCATCGTGATCGCGGCAAGATTCCGGTGCGCGAGCGCATCGATCTGCTGATCGATCCCTTGAGTCCATTTCTGGAATTGTCGCCTCTCGCCGCCTGGGGACTTTACGACAACGCGGTGCCCGGCGCCGGCCTCGTCACCGGGATCGGCGTCATCCGCGGTGTGATCTGCATGATCATCGCCAACGACGCTACGACCAAGGGCGGATCGTTCTTCAAGGAAACCATCCGCAAGCACGTCCGCGCACAGGATATCGCGTTCGAGAACCGGCTTCCCGTGGTGTATCTGGTCGATTGCGGCGGCGCCAATTTGGCTCAGGGCGACGAAGTGTTTCCGGACCAGGATCATTTCGGCGGCGCGTTCTACCGCCAATGCCGGATGTCGGCCTCGGGCATTCCGCAGATCGCCGCGGTGTTCGGCGAATGCACCGCCGGCGGCGCCTATATTCCCGCGCTGTCGGATGAAGTGGTGATGACGGAGGGCAACAGCAGCGTGCATCTCGGCGGTCCGCAGATCGTCAAAGCCGCGATCCGCGAGATCGTCGACCGCGAAACGCTCGGCGGCGCGGAAATGCACAGCACCGTCTCCGGCGTCTCCGATCATTTCGCCCGCGACGAGATGGAGGCGATCGCGAAAACCCGCGACATCGTCGGCGCGCTCAATCGGCTGCAACCAGTCTATGGCGACATTCGCCCTGTCCGCGCGCCGTTGTTCGACATCGGGGAAATCCCCGGTATCATCGGTGCCGATCTGACCATTCCGTTCGACCAGCGCGAGATCATCGCGCGCCTGGTCGACGGCAGCGAATTCCACGAATTCAAGCCGCTCTATGGTGCGACGCTGATCTGCGGCTTCGCGCACATCCAGGGCATGCCGGTCGGCATCATCGCCAATAACGGCGTGCTGTTTTCGGAATCTTCGCTGAAGGGCGCACATTTCATTGAATTGTGCGACCAGCGCAACGTGCCTATTTTGTTTCTGCAGAACATCACCGGCTTCATGGTCGGCTCGGACGCCGAGCGCAACGGCATCGCCAAGAATTCAGCGAAACTCGTCTATGCGGTGTCGAATGCCCGAGTGCCGCGCTACACGGTGGTCACTGGCGGCTCCTACGGCGCCGGCAATTACGGCATGAGCGGTCGCGGCTTTCGCCCGCGCTTCATGTTCATGTGGCCGAACGCGCGGCTCGGCACCATGAGTCCGGATGTCGGCAGTTCGGTGCTGATGGATCTGCGCCGCTCCAGCATCTCGCGCAATCCGACCACCGAAGCCGATCTCGCCGAGCACGAACAAAAGCTGCGCAAGATGTTCGACGAGCAGTCCGATCCCTATTACTGCACGGCGCGGCTGTGGGATGACGGCCTGATCGACCCGGCCGATACCCGGGAGGTGCTGGCGCTGTGCCTTGCGGTCGGCGCGATGGAGCCGCCGGTGACCGGCACCCGACCCGTGTACCGGATGTAGGATTTCAATCGTGCCCTTTCTCGACTCTCCCCGTCCCATCCGTTCCGTCTTGATCGCCAATCGCGGTGAGATCGCGCTGCGCGTGATGCGCAGTTGCGCGAGGCTCGGCATCCGCACCATCGCCGTTTATTCCGACGCCGATGCCGACGCACTGCACGTCAAGCTCGCCGATGAAGCGGTCCGCATCGGTCCGCCGGCGGCGCGCGCCAGTTATCTCGACATGAACGCGGTGATCGCAGCGGCCAGGCAAAGCGGCGCCGATGCGATCCACCCCGGCTACGGTTTTCTGTCGGAAAATGCCCGCTTCGTGCGAGCCTGCGAGGCCGCCGGGCTGATTTTCGTCGGCCCGTCGCTGGTGGCGGTCGAACAGATGGGCTCGAAGATCGAGTCAAAACGCATCGCGGAAGCCGCCGGCGTGCCGACCGTGCCCGGCTATCACGGCGATGCGCAGGATGAAGCGACCTTGGCCGAGGCAGCGGCGAAGATCGGCTTTCCGGTGCTGATCAAGGCCTCCGCGGGCGGCGGCGGGCGCGGCATGCGCCGCGTCGATCATGCCCGCGATTTTGTCGCCGAGCTCAATGCCGCCAAGGCCGAAGCCGAGGCGGCATTCGGCGACAATGCGGTGCTGCTGGAGAAATACATTCTCAATCCGCGCCATCTCGAAGTGCAGCTCGCCGGCGACCGTATCGGCAACCTGGTGCATCTGTTCGAGCGCGACTGCTCGGTCCAGCGAAACAATCAGAAAGTGCTTGAGGAAGCCCCGGCGCCGAACCTGCCCGCAAGCGTGCGCCAAAAACTCTACGATGCCGCACTAAAGCTCGGCCGCGCCATCGGCTACAACTCCGCCGGTACGGTCGAGTTCATCATGGACCAGGACAGCGACAGTCCGTATTTCCTCGAAATGAACACCCGCCTGCAGGTCGAGCATCCCGTCACCGAGTTCATCACCGGCGTCGATCTGGTCGAGTGGCAATTGCTGGCGGCGGCGGGCGAGAAGCTGCCGCTGAGGCAGGATCAGATCCGCGTCCACGGCCATGCGATCGAGGCGCGCATCACCGCCGAGCGCGCCGATCTCGGCTTTCAGCCGGTGACCGGCGAATTGTCCGTGGTCGACGCACCACGCGGACTTCGCTTCGACACCGGCGTCGCGACAGGCTCAAAGGTGAGTCTTTATTATGACTCGCTGCTCGCCAAGCTGATCGCGCACGGCACCGACCGCAGCGCCGCGCTGGCCCGGCTCGGCAGCGGACTTTCGGATCTCACATTGCTCGGCATTCCGACCACGCAGGCGTTTCTGCGGGACGCGGTTCGCGACCCGCTGTTTGCGGACGGCAAGGTCACCACGCGTTTCATCGAGACGGCGTTTCCCGGTGGATGGAAGCCCAAGGCCGAGGATCTGTTGCGCCTGCGCGCCGCCGCTTGCGTGGTGTGGTCACAGCTCGATACGGCAAGCGCGACACCGGTCTGGATCAGTCCATGGCAACGCCGTACCGCTACCCGGGTGACGTCAGCCGTGCGGCCGGCCAAGGTGTTGCTGCGGATCACCGACGAATATGGCGAGACCGATGCCGAGCTGCGCGCCAGCCGCGACGGCATCGTGATCGAAATCGACGGTGTCGCGGTCGATTTCGAGCCGCCGAAAGGCGACGGCAGCGCCATCACCCTGACGGCGGCAGACTCCAGCGTGCCCTTCGTGGCGCGGCGCGGCGAAACGACCGTGGGCATCGCGCATCAGGGCCTGGCGCTGAAGGCCGCGATCCAGCCCCGCATCGACATCCCGCGTGACGGCGGCGGGCTGGAGCGCTCCGGCAATGCGATCGAGGCGCCGCTGCACGGTGTCGTCGCCAAGCTTCACGTCGCGCTCGGCGATATGGTGGAAAAGGGCGCACCGGTATTGCAGATGGAGGCGATGAAGCTGATCCACACCCTGAAGGCGCCGGTGCCGGGTCGCATTGAGCAGATCAATTGTACCGAAGGGGATACCGTTCCGGCGGGCGCTATCCTGGTTGAAATCGCGCCGGCGGTAGTCGAGGAGAAACCCTGATGTCGGGTCTTTGGTTCGAGGAATTCGAGGACGGGATGGTGTTCAACCATGAATGGTCGCGCACCATCACCGAGACGGATAATGTGTGGTTTTCGCTGCTGACCATGAACGTGCAGCCGCTCCACATCGACGCGCACTATGCGGCGAAATCCGAGTGGGGCAGGCCGCTGGTCAACAGCCTGTTCACGCTCGGCCTGCTGATCGGCATGTCCGTCAACGACACGACGCTGAACACGACGCTCGCCAATCTCGGCATGTCCGACGTGCGATTTCCGAAACCGCTGTTTCAGGGCGATTCGGTCAAGGCGCGCACCACGGTCCGCTCCAAGCGCGAGAGCAAGACGCGCACCAATGAAGGTATCGTCAATTTCTACCACGAGATGATCAACCAGGATGGTGTCGTGGTAGCGACCTGCGAACGCGCTGCGTTGATGCGCAAGCGGCCCACTGGAAAAGCCTGATGCGCTCGCTGCTATTGGGTCCCCGGCCATTCCGCCAAGATGATGGCCAAGGCCGTCACCCGCGGCGGGAATTCAGGCGCGGTCCCGAAACGATATCTGCTCGATGTTCGAGGCGTCGCTGGGCGCTGCAAGCGGCGGCCACACCTGGTTCCGGCCCTTACGCTTCGCCGCATAAAGAGCTGTATCCGCGACGGCAATCAGCTCCGCCGCCGAGAGTTCGCCGACGGAAGCCGAGGCGACCCCGAAACTCGCCGTGACGACCCCGCTTAGGCCTGGCCCTTCGTTTGGAATGGTCGCCTTTTCGACTGACCTTCGAATCCTCTCGGCAATCCGCATCGCATCAACCAACTGCAGCCCGGGCAGAACCACCAGAAATTCCTCACCGCCGTAACGGACTGCGCCTTCCGACGCAGCGCCGAGCTCGGCGACCAGGATCGCAGCCATCCGCTTCAGGCAAAGATCGCCCGCGCCATGGCCGTATCTATCGTTGAGCCGCTTGAAGTTGTCGATATCCATCATGATTGCCGACACTATCGCCGGTCGTTCGCCACCTACTGCCCACAGTCGTCGCAGCTCTATATCCAGATGATGCCGGTTAGCCAGACCGGTGAGGGAATCGCGTTTTGAAGCTGCATCGGCCAGCGAATGGCGTAGGCGGTCCCGCAGCGAGAATAGATAGGCGCGTCTCAAATCGCGCTCCATCGCGTAATTGGCAACCAACGTGATGTACGCGCAGATCGCGAGTTGAACCAGGATCATGACCGCGACCGGACTGGGGATGTAATTGGCTGACAGGACGACCGCCGCATGACAAATTACGACGGCGGCAGTCACGACGCGCGCAAAACGAAACGCCAATCGATGCAGCGATACGTTCGCGTATAGAAGAGTCGGAAGGACGACGTACTGATAATGCGCGGCACTCTCGCTTGTCGTGGACGCAAAGCCGTAGTCTATCTGCAGAATGATGAACAACGGCACGCTGGCGGCCAAGCATTCGCGAACGAAGGGTGGCGGGCACTTGGTCATCGCCCAGGCTGCGAAGAGCATCCATGGCGTGACCAGGCAGAAGTGAAGCAACGTGGCAATGCGAAGCACGTCAGGAACGAGCAGCCAATCGGCGATCAAGAAGAAATTGTACAGGACGGCGGAAACAAGGATACCCACTCTAAGTCGCGCGCACCGCCGCTCCTGCGTGTCTTGCTCGAACTGTCGTTCCAGCGCGGCAGGGAATGCGATAGTCCGCCTTCCGTGCCCCATGAAGGCTTCGACCGTTTCGAGCGTGACTGACAAATCGGCAACCCCGTTTGCTCTGCAGGGTCTCAGTATGCGGCTATCATGCTTTCCAAGAAATTTCGGAACGAGGTTAACTGCTCACTTACCTCGTTAAAAACGCGACCTTGGCGCGCGTCGCGGGTCAGCATTCGCCGGCAGGAAGCCATCGGCGGGGCGGCCAAGGGGATCCATGGTAGCGGAAGAGGGCTACCGCGTTTCCCCACACCACGCAAATCTGCGCTATTTCCTCCGATCGTCCGCCTGACCTCTCGTAAGATTATCGAGGCGTGGGTCGAGCAGAAGCGCTGATCGCCCGACGATCAATATGGTGGCTTCTTGCGTTGTCGCTGCATCTTTGCCGCTTCCACCCACCACATCAGATCGTCGGCAAAGCGCGGAAACGCCCGTTCGAGAGCCTCGCCGCTTTCACCCGTCGGCGCACCATCAGCCGCGAGCGTGTGTCCAATGGAACCAACGGCAATCGTGCTTGAAACTACCACCATCCCCATCTCGGAGAGTGTGCCGTGCCAAGCGGTTGCGGCCCGTGCGCCGGACAAACGTCCTGCCGAATAGCTCGCGATCGCGGCGGGGCGCCAGAACCATTCCTCCAGAAAATGATCCGTCAGGTTTTTCAGTCCGGGCTGGACACCCCAATTATATTCGCCGGTGACGAATACGAAGCCATCAGCATCGTGAATCTTGCTGGCCAACCGCTGAAGCTGCTCGGGGGCTTCTCCCGGCGGATATTCCTTATACATTCTGTCGAGCATGGGAAGGTTGACCGCCTTGGCGTCGATCAGTTCGACGGCATCGCCCCGGCGCCGCAACCGCTCAACCACGAATTCGGCGAGGCGGATGCCCATCCGGTCGGAACGATAGGAGCCATAAAAAACGAGGATTTGATTGCTCATTGCAGTCCCTCAGCGGCCAAATTCAGGCGGCTTCCGGCTAGTCGGCCACGAACAACCCACAGCAGATGACGGAAGACGGGGTCGCGGGGTTCACGATGGCGATGGCTCGCCAGCCTGCTCGCGGACGATGTACTCGGCGTACCAGTCCGGCCAGCTCACATCATCCTCGCCCGTTCGTTTCTCGTGCTCGCCATGGGCGGCCGCGACGCGACGCAGCGCGGCGGCGAGTTCCGCTGCCGAGTTGACGGTCGTATTATGACAATGACCTCGAGCTTCATGTCGAGCGTCCGCACTTGAGAAGGTTTGATTGCAATCATCATGGTGATCTCCTTGATGCCGGTGAGTGGATTCCGCCAGCGCCTGAGCCGGCTCAGACGCGGACGCGACGACAGTCAGCCGGTACTCCACCGAACCCAGCCGGAGGACTACTGCAGGCACTCCTCCAGACCTCGCGAATGCTTGCAAGAGAACGCACCTCGCCGCAGCTTCGGCGCGGTTGCGAAGTTTAAAAATAAGCCCGCATATCTGCCGACAAAATTATGGGCGAAAATGGACATAAACGTCGAATGGTAGGCTGGCCACTCATACATTGATATGACCCGCTTCTTCCGAAGGTCGAATGGAAACTGCACCTGACATCAGCCATCTACGGCGAGTTATTCGAGCCACTTGAGGCGGCGCGGGGCGCGGAGAGTGCCTCATGAGGATGAAGGGATGTCTGTTGCGCCGGAGCTGGCGGTCGGCGGAGATTTTCTGGGTTCACCTCCAAATTGCAGTGATCATCGTTGGGAAACGTGATGGGACGCTTGCTTTCAGTCAATGTGGGCCTGCCGCGCGACGTGACTTGGCAAGGCAGGACGGTCCATACCGGCATTTGGAAGGCGCCCGTTAAAGGCCGGCGTATGGTGCGGCGGCTCAACATAGACGGCGACGGACAGGGGGACCTGGCCGGGCACGGCGGTGAACGGCGGGCCGTATTTGTCTATCAAATGGATTCCTATCGGTATTGGCAGAAACATTTGGGACGAAGCGACTTCACCTACGGGCAATTCGGGGAGAATTTCACCGTCGACGGCCTGTCAGATACAGAGGTGTATATCGGAGACCGTTACAGGATTGGCGGCGCTTTGTTCGAGGTGACGCAGCCGCGCGTCACCTGTTACCGGCTGGGTATCCGCATGAACGAGCCGGAAATGGCGGCGCTAGTGGTCAAGCACGGAAGACCTGGCTTCTATTTTCGTGTGCTGGAGGAAGGAGAAGTGGAAGCCGGCGACGAGATCACGCGGGTCGCCTCCGGGCCTGAGCGCATGAGCGTGTCCGAGATTGATGCGCTGCTTTACATGCCGGGTCACTCTCGCGATGAGCTGGAACGCGCGCTGCGAATCCCGACGCTGAGCGCCGGCTGGCGTAGATCCCTCGAGGCGTTGCTCACCCAGGAGCGCAAGGGCGGCGTCACGACCGGAAACGCCGGACTCAGTACGGCGTCCGGCCCGCCCCCGGCGTGGCGTGGATTCCGCCCGCTTCGCGTCTCGTGCAAGGTCCGCGAGAGCCGCAACGTGATTTCGCTGCTGCTCGAGCCGACGGACGGACAACCCGTCGCTACGGCTCTCCCTGGGCAGTTCCTTGTGCTGCGGCTTGGGTCGCCATCTGCGCCTGTGCTGATGCGCAGCTATTCGCTGTCGGGGGAGCCCGGCGCCGCGTACTATCGCGTCAGCGTCAAGCGGGAAGCCCACGGCGCGGCCAGCGCCTACGTCGACGACGAGCTTCAGGTTGGCGACATCGTGCAGGCCAGCGCGGCACGGGGCAGTTTCACACTACGGCCGGGCGATACACCGGTTGTGTTGTTGAGTGCGGGGATCGGCGTGACGCCGGTGCTCGCAATGCTTCACGCGCTGGCCGCCGAAGCATCGATGAGGGAAATCTGGTGGCTATACGGCACCCGTAACGGCCGCGAACATCCCTTTGCCGAGGAAGCGCGTGGACTGCTCAAAGCGCTACCCCACCACCGTAGCTACATTTGCTACAGCTCGCCCGATCCCGAGGATCAGCCCCAAATTGATTTCGACGCCTCTGGGCGCCTGAATATGCGAGTGCTTCAGGAACGTAACTTACCACTCGATGGCGATTTCTATATCTGCGGACCGTCGACGTTCATGGGCGACCTGACTGCCGGCCTTGTTGCGAATGGCGTCGCGCGGGATCGCATCCACACCGAGATGTTCGGCGCCGGTCCATCCAATACGCCAGGCATTGCTGCTTCGCCGCGCCTCTCGCCGCATTTGCCGGCAGGTCCTGCCGGCTCAGGACCAATGGTTTCGTTTGCCCGTAGCGGTCTCAATGTGCGCTGGGGGTCATCGTTCCAGAGCTTGCTCGAGCTGGCCGAGGCTTGCGACGTGCCAGTGCGGTGGGCGTGTCGAACCGGGGTCTGCCACACCTGCGAGACCGGGCTTGTGGCGGGCAACATCGGTTACCGCCCGGAGCCGGTCGATGCACCGGCCGATGGCAATGTGCTGATCTGCTGCTCGCAACCCGGGGGCGACGTCGTGATCGATTTGTGACGGCATGAAGCCTGATCACCCGCGCGCTCACACATGGAGGACTTCAGATGCGATCAGACATGGTGCCCGGAGCTGTTTTTCCCGACTACGAACTTAGCGACCATACCGCAAAGCATCGAAAACTCTCGGAGCTGCAAGGACAGCATCCGATGGTGCTGGCCCTTAGCCGTGGCGGCTTCTGTCCAAAAGATCGCCGTCAGGCGGAAGGTTTGCTGGAGCTCCATCGAGAGATGGAGGTCGGCTATTGCCGGCTGGTCACGATCAGCACCGACAACATCACCCAGACAAACGAATATCGCAGCGGAATAGGAGCTCACTGGCCCTTTCTCTCTGATCCGCGGCGCATTGTTCAGAAGGATCTCGACATCGCCGAATACACCGATCCCGTCAACAATCCCATGATTCCGCACGTGATTGTGCTGGAGCCCGGTCTTGTTATTCACAAGATCTACAATGGCTACTGGTTCTTCGGACGACCCACGATGGAAGAGCTCCGCCAGGACCTGCGTGCTGTCAGCAGGAAATGCCGGCCGGACTGGGACATTACAAGGCCCGAACTAAAAGCTGCCTGGCAAGGGGGCCGCAAGGAGTCATTCTATCCGTACGGCAAGACCTATCTTCAAACTCTCGGCGAACAGGATTAGGAGCGGGCGCTGAATCCGCTCCAGGCCATGATCGTCGATTCCGTGGCGACCCGCGTTCCGGCATGCGATCTCCCGAACGGTCGCCAAACGAGCCAGCACGAGACCGGGGCGAGTTCCCCCTTCCAGCCTTGGCCTGCTGATCACGGGACAGAACCCTCATTCCACGGGCCGAGCCCGCCGGTGATCATTGTGACGTTTGCTTCCTTAGCTCCGCCACGTCCCGGGCCGTGAGCCGCGATCCCCTGGTGCCAAAACGTGCGGTGACATAGTTGGCGACGGCCGCGATCTCATCGTCAGAATAAGCATTGCCGAATGAGGGCATCGATACAGAATTCTCGGGTGTATGACGCCCGGTTCCCGAGATCACGACCTGAGCTACATTGGTCGCGCCGGGATCGTTGACCGCCCACGATCCGGTAAGTGTCGCGAATGGCGAGATCGAACTTTCACCGGTCCAGCCATGGCAACTGACGCAGGCACCCTCGAAAACCATCTTGCCTCGCGGGTCCGGCGGGCCGCCGCCCTGCCGGTGCGAAGCCGGCGCGGGCGGCGCCAGCGTCGCTGGCAAATCGGCGGAAGCGATGGCCGGTACGCTGCGCAGATAGGCTACGACAGCGTGAACGTCTTCTGGCGTTAGCTTGCTAAAGCTATGGTCGACGGCTTCGCCCATCGGCCCCGAGGCGGTGCCGTGACCAGAGGCGTGTCCGAACGACAAGTAGGACACAAGATCCTCATCGCGCCAGGCGCCGATACCCGTGGTCTTGTCCGATGAGATGTTGAAGGCCCGCCAACCCGCGGTCACAGCCCCCGCAAATTTCTTGCGGTTGTCCAATGCCAACGCCAGGCTTCGCGGCGTATGGCATTCCCCGCAATGCGCCAGCGCTTCCGCGAGATATGCGCCCCTGTTCCACTCGAGGCTTTGTGAGGCATCCGGTGCGAAGCGCGAGTCACGGGTGAACAGCACAGACCAGAAACCCATCGCCCAGCGCTGGTCGAACGGAAACATCAGCGTATTAGCAGGTGCTACCGCACGCACCGGCGGCAGACTGAAAAGATAAGCCTTGATCGCCAACGCGTCCGCGTCGGTCATATAGGTATACGACGTGAACGGCATCGCCGGATAAAGCCGCGCTCCGTCGCGACGGCTGCCCCGTTGGACCGCGTTGAGGAACTCCTGGTCGCTGTAGTTGCCGATGCCGGTTTCTTTATCCGGCGTGATATTGGTGGAATACAGCGTACCGAACGGCAACCTAATCCCGAGGCCCCCGGCGTAATCCTTTCCGCCCTGGGACGTATGGCAAGCCGTGCAATCAGCCGCCTCCGCCAGATACTTACCCCGCTCGATCAAACTCGCCCTGGCGAGCGAAACGGGGACACCGGTGGGGTCGCCTGCCTTGTAAGCCGCCAGCTCCACCTTCTGACCGTCCACAAATGCCATTGGATCAGGACCACGGATGATCCAGATGCCCATCGCCAGCGCAACCACAACGATCACGGTAATGCTGAGAAGGATACGGCGTGTAGTCCGGCTCATGATTTTTTCCCCGCAATCAAGCTGCGGTCAATCGGCAGCCGCCGCAAGGCAACGCCGGTCGCGGCATAGATCGCGTTGCGCAATGCCGGGGGCGCCGCCGTCGCACCGGTTTCGCCGATGCCGCCTGGAGGCTCTCTGCTCCTGATAACGTGAACCTCGATCTTTGGCGCCTGGTCGATACGCAGCATGCGATAGTCGTTGAAGTTCGATTGCTGGACGCGCCCCTTGGCGATGGTGATCTCGCCGTAGAGAGCGGCGGTCAGGCCGAAAATCAGCCCGCCTTCGAGCTGCGCCACGATCGTGTCGGGATTGACCGCGATGCCGGTGTCGACCGCCGAGGTGACCCGGCGGACCTTCACATCGCCCTGCTCATCGACTTCCGCCTCCACCACGGTCGCGATGAAGCTGCCGAACGACGGCTGCAAGCAGACGCCACGCCCGACGCGCGGCGGCAGCGATTGGCCCCAGTTTGATTTTTCCGCGGCGAGATTGAGCGTCGCCAGAAAACGCGGCTGGGTCCCAAGCATCGAACGGCGGAAATCAATCGGATCCTTGCCTGCCTTCCGCGCCAATTCGTCCATGAAGCATTCGACGGCGAAGACGTTGTTGTTGGGACCTACGCCGCGCCAAAAGCCGGTCGGCACCGCCCGCGGTTCGGCGCGCACATATTCGACATGGAAATTAGGAATGTCGTAGGGCACATCAATGGCGCTATCGACGGCGTCAATGTCGACGCCTTTCTGGAACGCCGGTGGCAGCCAGCGCGCGATGATCGCCGAGCCGCTGATCCGGTATTTCCAGCTCGCGATCTTGCCGTCGGACAAGGTCGCTGCAATGGTGTCACGATAGACCGGACGATAAAAATCGTGCTGGATATCCTCTTCGCGGGTCCACACCACCTTGACGGGGCCATCGACATGCTTGGCGATGCGAACCGCAGCAACAACCATGTCCGGTTCGAGCTTGCGGCCGAAACCGCCGCCTAGCAGGTGATTGTTGACGATCACTTTATCGACCGGAAGCCCTGCCGCCTTCGCGGCTTCCGACTGCACACGCGCGGCTACCTGCGTGCCAGTCCAGATTTCGCAAGAATCGGGTCTGAGATGAACCGTGGCATTGACCGGCTCCATCGTCGCATGCGCGAGAAACGGAAGTTCGTACGACGCTTCGAGTTTTTCGCCAGTGAGGAGGCCTTTGGCGATGTCACCTCGGGATTTTGCGACCACACCGTCCTTCTCGCTTGCCGATCGCAGATCCTTCCAGATATCCTGTAGGGTAAGATCCGCATTCGGCCCTTCGTCCCAATCGAGTACCAGAGCGTCGAGACCTTTCTTCGCCGCCCACATATGATCTCCGACCACGGCGACCAGATCGTCAAGAACCACGATCTGCTGCACGCCCGGCACCTTTTTTGCCGCGCTGTCGTCGACCCCGCGAACCTTGCCACCAAACACGGGGCACGCCTTGAGCGTCGCGAATTTCATGCCCGGCAGTATCGCGTCAATGCCGTAGACGGCCTTGCCGTTGACCTTGTCCGGCGTATCAAAGCGCTTCAGCGGCTTGCCTATCAGAACGAAATCCTTGGGATCCTTGAGTGCAACGTCCTTCGGCGGGGTCTGCGTGTTCGCGGCATCCACGAGGGCGCCATAGGAGAGCTTGCGTCCGCTCTCGGGATGGATGACTTCGCCGTTCGATGTGGCGCAGCTCGCCGGCTCGACATTCCATTGCTGAGCCGCGGCTTGCACCAACATGGCGCGCGCACCGGCCCCGGCTTTGCGTAGCGGGTGCCAGAATGAGCGAATGGAGTTGGAATTGCCCGTGACCTGGATGCCAAAAACCGGATTGGCGTAAAGCCTGTCGCTGGGCGGTGCATGCTCCAGTATCACCCGCGAAAAATCGGCGTCGAGTTCTTCCGCCAGAATCATCGGTATCGAAGTGTATACACCCTGCCCCATCTCGACCTGAGGCATGACGAGAGTTGTCCGGCCGGAATGATCGATGCGGATGAAGGCATTTGGCGCGAACTTGCCCGCGACATCATCGGGCGGTTGCACCGGCTCGTTGGAGGCACGCACGGGAAGATGGAACGCAAGCAGAAGCCCTCCCGCCAGTCCCGAGGTCAGCAGGGAACGGCGCGACAGCCCTTCGTAACTCTTCTGCGCAACTGTCATGCGCCCCTCCTATGACTGGCGTCCAGAAGCCGCGTGCTTGATCGCAGCACGAATGCGCAGATAGGTTCCACAGCGGCAAATATTTCCCGCCATCGCGGCATCGATATCGGAATCATCGGGATTCTGCGTGGCAGCAAGCAGGGCTGCTGCGGACATGATCTGGCCCGACTGGCAATAGCCGCACTGAATCACTTCGAGATCGAGCCAGGCTTTCTGAACTTTCGCGCCGGTGGGCGTCGCACCAATACCTTCGATGGTGGTGACGGCACGGTCGCGTACCGCGCCGACCGGCAGCATGCACGAGCGCACCGGCTTGCCGTCGACGTGTACGGTGCAAGCGCCGCATTGCGCAATGCCGCAACCAAACTTCGTTCCGGTCAAGCCAAGAATGTCACGAAGCACCCAAAGCAATGGCATATCGGGCGGAGCATCGAACGATTTCTGTTCACCGTTGACCGTCAACAGCAGCGCCATGCTGACCTTCCTTGTGTGAGAACAGCGTAGCGCGCCGAACCACAACCGCTCCATTCAACCCAGGTTTCGCCTTTCCCATACGTTGGTGTTAGGAGGTGACCGGTTGGAATGCATGTCCGTCCTGTCTTTTCCCAATAGGAAGAGGATTGGACGGTTGACAGCACAAACGCCTTCGAGGCAATGGGTCGAGGCGCCGTGTTTCAAATGGTTCTGAACGCCAATACGATAACGTCGCCCGCATCAACCTGATCGACGAGCGGCCCGACTGAAGTCGATGGCCGGGGCCATTGCCGCGCCGCCAACCTCAGCGCTCGAAGGCGCACTCACCGGCAACTCGAAAACGAACCTCGCGCCGCCCAGCGCGGATTCATTATCTGCTCGTATCCGTCCACTATGCGCTTCAATGATCGACTGAGCGATCGGCAGGCCCAAGCCCATCCCGGTCTCCTTGGTCGTGAAGAAATTATCGAACAGACGCGGCAGATGCTCCGCGTCGATGCCGAGACCGCTATCTTCAATGGCGCAACATACCGTTTCTGAATCAATTTGCCGCGTTCGAATACCAATGCTCTTCTGCAATACACCGGAGTTTGTCAGCGCTTGTAGGGCGTTGATCGCAAGATTTACGACAACCTGTTGCAACTGAGTGCGGTCTCCGACCACATTGGAAAGGTCTGGTTCCAAATCGAGGGAGATTGACACATTCCTCGATTGAAACTCGTGGTGCAAGAGCGTCGCGGCCTCCGTAATGATTTCATTGAGCGCAATCACCAACTCGCGGGTCGAACCCCTGCTCGCCATGGTCCGGATTCGATCGATGATTTCCGCTGCGCGCCGGGCATCGTTGACTACGCGCTTTATGATATCCTGGACTTTCTCCAAATGTGGCTCGGGCCGCGCCAGCCAGCGCAATCCTGTCTCACCGTTCGTGACGATCGAACCGAGCGGTTGGTTAATCTCGTGCGCGATCGAAGCAGTCAACGCCCCAAGACTCACCACCCTGCTTACGTGCGCTAGTTCAGATCGAACCCTGTCGCGTGCCTGTTCGGCAAGTCGGCGCTGCGTCACATCTTGGGCTGCACCAAGACATTCCAGGCGACCGCCCTCGTGGCGGTTCACGCGAGCAAGAACCCTTATCCACTTCAACCGACCATCCGGCATTTGTAGCCGTATCTCGTATTCCGGATTGTCGAGGCCTGCCCGCACCCGCGCCATGTTGCGAGCGAGCTGCGGAAGGTCGTCTGGATGCACGCGCTCGCGGACCAGATCAAAGTTCAGCTCGGTATTCGGCTCAAACTCGAAGATATGACGCAGTTCCTCGGAAAACATGAATTCGTCGGCGTCTACTTGCCACGAGAATGTACCTGTCGCACTGATCCGCTGGCCTTCCGTGAGATAGAATTCACTTAGCCGGCGCGCTGTTTCAGCCTGCGAGCGCTCGATTGCGATGCTCGCGAGACGCGCAACATGCGCAATGAGCTCCTGGTGATGCGGGGATGGACTGCCTGGCTTTTGCTGGTAGACGCAGACGGTGCCAATCACCAATCCCTCCCGCGAGCAAATCGGCGTGCTCCAAACCGCTCTCAGCCCATGCTCCAGGACATGGGCGCGGCACGGGGCAGCCATCCAACGAGGGTCCGATCCGATATCCTCCGCGATCACCTGGGTCTTTTCGCTGATTGACTGGCCGCGCGGGGAGTCATCGAAGGCGACAGGCGCTCCCTCGATTGGATCGGTGTAGCTCGCGGGAAGGGAGGGCGCGACGCCGTACTGGAATGTCTTGCCACGCCAATCGATCGGGTAAATGCCGCAGTGACAATCCGGCGCGGCGCCTACAAAAAACCTGCATAGCGCGCCGAGAACTTCGCGAAGCGGCCGCCCCGACGCAATCATCTCCAGAACCTGCTTCTCTCCGGCGAGATGAATCTCGGCGCGCTTCCGGTCTTCAATATCCGTATTCAATCCGTACCATTTGACGATGTTTCCGTTGCCATCATGCAAGGGGTTGGCGTGCGCCAGAAGCCAACGGTATTCGCCGTCGGCTCGACGAAACCGCGCCTCCGCCTCCCCGCTTTTGCCGGAAGCTATCAGCGAGCACCAGATCGCCGTAAGGCCGCCGAGATCGTCCGGATGAACCGCCGCCGTCCAGCCCCACTCCCTCACCTGATCGGGGGACAGCCCCACGTAATCGAGATAGTGTTGATTTACGAAATCGACCGAACCGTCGGCGCGGGTTGACCACACCAGCGCCGGAATCGTGTCGATAGTCATCTTGAGTTCGCGCTGGCTTGCCGAGAGCGCCTGTTCAGCACCGCTCAAGCGTCGAGCTTGCTCCAACCCTATTGCCGCCTGATTGGCCGCCACGCCAAGGACGAGTCTCTCGGTTTCTTCGGGGAAATCCGCCCGGCGGGATCCTGCTACGATCACGCCGAATTGGCCACTCAGCCCCAGTCTTAGGGGCAAGATCGAAATGTCATCCTCGCCAAAGGGATCTTTTACCGACCGCGGCCAGTTCGGCGTCTCCTCTGCCAGCCATTGGCGAAGTGCACGTCCTATTTCCTCCGGTCGTGCCGCCCATTCTTGTTCGTGTACCCGGACCATCTCGATTGGTGCGTCACTAGAGGAGGCCGTGAACCGGGCGTAGACGAAATCCAGGCGCAGCATGCCGAGCAGCGCGTCGATCAAAGTCCGGACGACATGGGATGCGTCGGCACCGCTCCAGATCGCGGGAAGAGCGAGAAGACTTGTCAAATCGTTGATGCAGCGCTGGAGACGCATGGTTTCGTCGGGGGCAGGGTCGGCCCGCGCGACCATTTTAGTCGACCGTCCTTCGGCAGCGCCGTTCGCGCAGGAATTCCTCCGGCGGCACAAAGAAAGGGTTCTGCTGGAGGATCCCGCCGATGACGACCATCGGGTGCGTACGCATGATGTCGATCACCGCGTCACCACCAAACTTTGCGAGGTCGTAAACACAAATCACCGCATCCTCGTGACGAGACCAGACGTGGTTCACCCGCAATTCGAATTCGATGAGATCGTCTGTGTGCGATCGGTCCGCTGCCCAATCCATGTGACAGACGATACGGCTCAAGCGGAAATCGCTCTTGGCCGCAGCCAATTGCTCGAACACATCGAGCATGCGGTCCTGATCGAACCGGCCATCCCGAAGGTATGCCTCGGTGTTGGTTCGCACCTCGAGCTGTCCGGACTCCTTTGCGGCGGCCGGATCAATGCCCACCGCGGCCAGTCGCTGCAGATGATGGCTGCATTCGCCCGGATTAATGACGTGAACGGCCTTATCGCCATTTGCGAACCCGTCGCTGATGAACGGCAGCAGGACGCGATACGCTTCGTCGCCGCTATTGAAGAAGGCGCACACGTGGCGATTTTCGCCAAGCTCGGATCCGGCAAACCGGATAGGTTCAGTCTTCTTAGTCACCGCGCCGCTCGCTCGTGTTGAGATCTTGTCTCCGATTTTTTAAGCCGGCGTTTGCAGCGAAATTCGGAACATCTCGATCTAAGGACGCGACCGCACCATTGCGAGATGCACGCTATCATATGGCGCGTTCGCCACAATCCTCAAAAATCCGGGGAACCTGGAACCCATATGGTCAACATCTGACGATTAAAGTTTCACGGCTCCTTCGATGCATTTGATCAAGTCGTTTATTTCAAAAGGCTTTCTGAGCAGGCATGCCGCGCCCGCCGCGGCTGCTTTAGCCGTCAAGTTCGTGTCCGAACGTGCGGTGATCAACACGACGGGGGTCGTCGAACCGCGAGCGGCAAGGCGTTGCAACAGGTCGAGTCCGCTCATTCCGGGCATATGAATGTCCGTGACAACACAATCAAACGATTTACCCCCAACCAAACCAATATAGTCCTCCGCAGAGGCGTATCCATCGGCTCCATATCCGAGAGAGGATAGCGATTCTACGAGCGCTACTCGGAATGACTGGTCATCGTCGATGACTGCGATTTCGAGATCTCTTGACACTCATCATCCTTGCCCCGAATTGAATCGAAGAAGCGGGGACATGCAACCTTTGCATGCGCCCGCGATGCGCAGGAATTATACAAGAGTGTTATAGCCGGCGGCCCAGTGACGCAGGCACGGGCAATGGCGCAGCAATTAGCCACCGTTTTCAGGCCAAACACCGGCCCATTCCTGATTCTTTGGGTGCCTGCAACGGACGTAAGCCCCCGCCTGACGACGGGTCACCACCCCTCCCCAACGACACCAGACCTGCGCGCTCAACCAAGGCGTGTTGTTCGGAAACATTGATCGATAAAATCGGACGGAGGCGTTGGAGCCGGGAGGGCGCATTCTGATCGGCTGCCGCAAAGGACCCGAAATAAGGATCGATGTATACGATACGGGCATCGGCATTCCCGAGCACCAATTGCCCCGAACTCTTCAACTCGTTCACGCATCTTGCGCCCGAACGCAGCGAGGGTTTGGGCATCGGTCTTTTCATTGTTCGTCGCCCACTCGAGGCGCTCGGCCACCGGCTCGAAGTTCGATCGGTTGTGGGGAAAGGACCGGTTTTCTCGATCTGCATGTCGCTGCAGCCGCAACCTCAAGCTAAGGCACCGTGACAATTGGATTTTTCAAGGGAACCGGCCAGCAACTCCCGCCAACCTATACGCAGGTGTGATCCCGGTTCCGTGCTTCTTCATGCTAGAAACCTCATCAAAATATCGTGGTGTCAAAAGGTATGCAGCCTGCCCCCACCGAGAAGCCTCTCGTGCACGTCGTTGACGACGATGCTTCCATGCGGAGCGCGCTGGAAGGTCTATTCGACTCGGTCGGACTTCAGACCGAAACCTACGCTACGGCGGAGGATTTCCTTTCGGCAAACCTCACGGACAGGCCCGGCTGCATTGTCCTCGATGTCAGACTGCCGGACATGAACGGCCTCGAGTTTCAGGGTCGGCTGGTCCAGATTGGGGTCGGAATTCCGGTGGTGATGATGACCGGATTCGGAGACATTCCGATGTCGGTTCACGCCATGAAGCATGGCGCCGTAGATTTCCTTGCCAAGCCGTTTCGTGACCAGGACATGCTCGATGCCGTCATGGCTGCCATCGAGCGCGACCGACAACGGCGGGTCGTCGAAAGTGACGTTTCGCAGTTGAGAGAGCGGTTCGAAACTCTTTCACCGCGTGAACAGGAAGTGATGTTGCACGTCACGGCAGGCAAAATGAACAAGCAGGTGGCAGGCGATCTCGGGATCAGCGAAATCACCGTCAAAATTCATCGCGGAGCGGCGATGCACAAGATGGGCGCGCGAACCTATGCCGAGCTGGTTCGGATGGCCGACGTACTCAAACCAAACCGTCGGAAGCTCGGCCGCTAGCTGTATCCGCGTCAGTCCACTCCTCCGACGATACGAACGTCCCGTTCGCACGCATTGCCGAGTGCTTTCAACGCCTCTTGACAGGCGGGACTATTGTGAGCGGCGACAGCCCGTTCGACACTATCGAACTCTGTCACTGTGGCGCGCCGGGCAATGCCTTGTTCGTGGGTCTTCACGGCTTCGCCGCGCGCAAGAAAGCGGCCACCATCGGCTATGATGGCTGGCCCGGCGAGCTTTCCGTACGCCGCAAGCGCTGCCGGATCGGAAATAGAGCGATAGAGGGTGATCCAATATCCCTTTGCCATTTCAGTCCTCCTGCAGCCTTCTTACGCAGGTTCAATACCCATTCAGTCGCGGGCCCGGTCGCGGTCATCATGTGTTGACCGCCGCCCGCTTAGGCAGCTTCCAATTGGGGCGTAGATAGTGACAGGTATAACCATCTGGATAATGCTCGAGATAGTCTTGATGTTCGGGCTCGGCTTCCCAGAAGTCGCTGGCAGGGGTGACCTCGGTCACCACCTCGCCAGGCCATAGATGCGAAGCATCCACGTCCGCGATCGTGTCTTCGGCGACCTTCCTTTGCTCGTCCGTCGTATAGAAAATCGCCGAGCGATAGCTCGTGCCCCAATCGTTGCCCTGACGATCGAGGGTGGTTGGGTCATGAATCTGGAAGAAGAACTCCAGCAGGGTTCGATAGTTGGTCTTTGTCGGATCAAAAATGATCTCGATCGCTTCGGCATGGCCTTCGTGATTGCGATAGGTCGCATTCTTCACCTTTCCACCCGTGTAACCGACGCGCGTGGAGATCACGCCTGGCTGCTTGCGGATGAGATCCTGCATGCCCCAGAAGCAACCTCCAGCGAGCACAGCGCGTTCCGTCGTCATTCGATTGTCTCCACTTCGTCTTGCTGTAGTTGCGCGACCTCGAGTCCATATTGATTTCCTTGAAATCAACACACGCATTCCCTTGAAACCATCACCTCCCCTCCGACGCCAGCGGCGGACGGTCGTCAGCAGGAAAATCAGTACACCCGTTCCTTTGGCGGGATCGTGGGTACCTCATTGGATAGTGGCTGCAAGTGCACCGGCCGAAAGTCGAGTCGGACCCCTCCGTCCTGATCGAGCCAGCACAGCGTGTGCTTGAGCCAATTTTCGTCATCCCGCTTTGGAAAGTCTTCGCGCGCATGCGCGCCGCGGCTCTCGGTACGGCCAATCGCTGATTGCAGGCTGACATTGGCCTGCGCCTGCATATTGTCAAGCTCAAGCGCCTCAGTGAGGTCTGTGTTGAAAATCATGGAACGGTCCGCGACAGCAAGATCGTCCCGCATCATAGCGATGACGTCGCTGAGCTTGTGTGCTCCCTCGTCCAGCAACGAGCCGGTGCGGAATACCGCGCAGTGGCGCTGCATGGTCCGTTGCATTGCCAGCCTGATGTCGCCAGCTCTCGTCTCACCCTTCGACCATCGGATGCGATCAAGCCGCTCGATCGCCCGTTCGGTCGCGGATTGCGGTACCGCCGGATGGCCCTCGCCCGGACGCAGCATCTCCGTTGCCCGATGCGCCACCGCGCGGCCGAACACGACAATGTCGAGCAGCGAGTTGGAGCCGAGCCGGTTGGCGCCGTGTACCGAGACGCAGGCGGCTTCTCCGACCGCCATCAGTCCGGGCACGACGGTCTCGGCATTGCCGTTCAGCTTGGTGACGACCTCACCATGCAGATTGGTCGGCACGCCGCCCATGTTGTAATGAACGGTCGGCAGCACCGGGATCGGCTGGCGCGTCACGTCCACACCGGCAAAGATGCGCGCGGTCTCGCTGATGCCGGGCAGGCGTTCATGCAAGATGTCCGCACCGAGATGCTCCAGGTGCAGCTCGATATAATCCTTTAGCGCGCCGCAGCCGCGTCCTTCGTTGATCTCGATGGTCATGGCGCGGCAGACCACGTCGCGTCCGGCGAGGTCCTTGGCGCTCGGCGCGTAGCGCTCCATGAACCGTTCGCCTTCCGAATTGGTGAAATAGCCGCCCTCACCGCGCGCGCCTTCGGTGATCAGGCAGCCCGAGCCGTAGATCCCGCTCGGGTGAAACTGGGTGAACTCCATGTCTTCGAGCGGCAGGTCCGCACGCAGCGCCATCGCATTGCCGTCGCCAGTGCAGGTATGGGCCGCCGTGCAGGAGAAATAGACGCGGCCATAGCCGCCGGTCGCAAGCACCGTGCGATGCGCGCGAAAGCGATGCAGCGTGCCGTCCTCCATGTTCCAGGCGATGAGGCCGCGGCAGGCGCCGTCATCGTCCATCAGGAGATCGAGCGCGAAATATTCGACGTAGAACTCGGTGTCGTGCTTGAGGCACTGCTGATAAAGCGTGTGCAGGATGGCGTGGCCGGTGCGGTCGGCGGCGGCACAGGTGCGCTGCGCCATCTGCTTGCCATAGCCGATCGTTTGTCCGCCAAAGGGACGTTGATAGATCTTGCCCTCGCCGGTGCGCGAGAATGGGACGCCGAAATGTTCCAGCTCCAGCACGGCGGGCACCGCCTCGCGGCACATGTATTCAATGGCGTCCTGGTCGCCGAGCCAGTCCGAACCCTTGACCGTGTCGTACATGTGGAAGCGCCAATTGTCGCCGTCGCCCATATTGCCGAGCGAAGCGGCCATGCCGCCCTGCGCCGCGACCGTGTGGCTGCGGGTCGGAAACACTTTTGTGACGCAAGCGGTTTTCAATCCCGACGCCGCCATGCCGAGCGCGGCCCGCATCCCTGCGCCGCCGGCGCCCACAATCACCACGTCATAGCGGTGCTCGACGATCTCGTAGGCTTCGGCCATGATCCTATTTCCATCGGTAAGTCCTGATCACGTCGGGATCTGGGTCAATTCCAAGGCCTGGCCCCTGCGGAACCGAAATCCGACCGCGTTTCGGGCTGAGCACGCCGCCATATATGGTCGCGTCAAGTTCGAACGAACGCCACTCGATCATGGAATCGGTTGTGCCGAGTGCCGCGGTTGCATGGATTGCCGCCAGCAAGCCTGGGCCGTCGTAGAAGGAATGCGGCATCACCGGGATGTTGTGCACGGCCGCGAGCGGAAAGACTTTGCGCAATTCGCTGATGCCTCCCATCTTGGCCGGGCTCGGCTGGACAAAGTCCACCGCCTTCGCCGCCAGCATGCGTTCGAAATCCATCAGCGTGTAAACGTTTTCGCCGGCGGCGATCGGGATGCCGCTCGTCCTTCTCAACTCGGCGAGACCATCAAAATTCTCCGGAGGCCAAAGCGGCTCCTCCAGCCATTTCAAACGAACTGCCCTAAGTACCTCCGCCATGGGCCGCGCCTCGTTCAACGTCCAGGGACAGTTGACGTCGAGTGTCAGCTCGATACCGGCACCCGCTTCCTCGCGGGCGGCGCGGATGGCCGAAAGCTCGATTTCATGGAGCTTGAGCGTGCCGAAGCCGGCGTCGATCGCGTGCCGTACGCGGCTACGGACAAGGGAGGGATCGGAATAACGGACCAGGCTCGCATAGCAAGCGATATCGGCCGCTCCGCCACCCAGAAGCCGGCACAGAGGCAGTTTGGCGGCCTTGCCCGCGATATCCCAAAGGGCGATGTCGACCGCTGACATGCCAAAAGCCAAGGCCCCGGCCCGACCGAAGACGTGCAGTTTCTTCTGAATATCCAGCATCAGCGCCTCGATCCGCGTCGCGTCCTGGCCGACGCATAGCGGCGCGATCAGTTGGTCGACGGCGAGCTTGGCGGAAGCAACTGCACGAAAGCCAAAGGCTTCGCCCCACCCCACCAACCCCTGATCGGTCGTCACCTTGACGAGCAGCGAGTCCGCGGCCGGCAGGTTGCTGTCGCCCCAGGCGGAAGCATCGGATTTGGTTCCGGCCTTGAATGGGATGCGGAGCGGGACAGTCTCAATGCCAGTGATGACCATTTTGAAGAACCTACGCGTGCTGGTGGCGCGGATCGTCGTGCGAGTCGTGATATTCGAGGCCAAGCGGGCCAATCGCCGTCACCTGCGTGACGTATTCGCCGGACTTCGCCCAGTGGAAATGCCAGGTTTCGCCCGGCAAAACGATGACGCTTCCGGGCGGATAGGCTTTCACCTTATCGCCGTCGAACGCCTCCCCGAGCCCGATGTAGAAGACGCCCGACATCACCGTATAGATGCGATCTTCCGGATGCTTGTGCGGCATCAGTTTCGTGCCGTCCGGCACCTTGACCCTGACCACGTAGGGACCGGGTTCGGTGGGATGGCCGACGACGACCGCCAGGCGAGCCTCAGGCGGAAATGCCGGGAATGGCTTCCACTCGATGTCTTCAGGCAGGATGACTCTGAAATCACCCTGATCAGGTTGATGATTACGGCTCACGGGTTCCATCCTTTCCTGGTGAACGCAAGTTGCTGTCAGAGGATCAGCTTCGCGTCCAGCGTGATAGTGGCGTTGAGAACCTTGGACACTGGACAGTTCTTCTCGGCCTCGCCGGCGATACGGGCAAATGCCGCATCGTCAAGGTTCGGCACTTTTGCACGCAGGGTCAGTGCCGAGCGGCCAATGCGAAATGCCTGCCCGTCTTGATCAAGCGTAACCGCGGCCTCGGTCGAGAGTTCCGTCGGAGTGAAACCTGCAGCCTGCAGACCGAAGGCGAGCGCCATGGTAAAACAACCGGCATGAGCGGCAGCGATCAACTCCTCGGGATTGGTACCCTTCGCATTCTCGAAGCGGGTCCGGAACGAATACGGCGTCTCGGCGAGCACGCCGGAATCGCTCGAGAGAGTGCCGCTTCCGCTGCGGCCGGTGCCATGCCACATCGCTCTTGCTTCACGGATCATGCGTTTTCTTCCTGGCTGGCTCGATTGCTTCAGCACCCTGTCCACGGCTTCCTTTGTTGAGCGGCTCGCATCGAATGTAGCGTCCGCTTTGCGGCAGCCGGCTGCGATCCTCGTCAGCCGCCGAGTTGGCCAACGTAGAAGCCGAGTCGATTTTCGACGTCTCCGGCACGATGGAAGCCACGTTCCATCAATGCCTTGATCCGCTCTTGGCTCGCCGGGCGTCCCAGAGAGGCGAGGAACGCGTCCCACTCCGGCTCGATTTCCGCATCGGGCGGCAAGCTTGCGACATCGACCAGACGCTTTGTATCCGCGATCGCCTGCTTGTCGAACGACGCAATACGCATGGCGAGCGCATCGACGAAACCATCGAGCTCGGAGTCCGGAAGGGAGCGATTGACGTAACCGTAACGTTCTGCGAGATCGCCATGGATGTCGTCGGCGCTGAGCAATACTTCCAGCGCTCGACCTCTGCCCATCAGACGCGGCAGCCGGGCCATCGGTCCACCGCCTGGCACGAGACCCGCGCCGACTTCCCATTGTGACAGAATGGCCTTTTCGCGGCTCGCGAAACGCATGTCGCTTGCCAGCGCAAGCTCGCTTCCGACTCCGGTTGCGCGCCCCCTGATCGAGGCGATGGACACCACCGGAGCCCGGCTGAGGCGAACCAGCATGTCCGGCAAGGCCTGAAGGCCGGTCGGTCCGGGCGGTATCTTTGCCAACTCCTCAAGCGGCGCCAGGAAGTCATAGTGGGTGAGGAAGAAGCCGTCTACAGCACTGTCAAATACGACGACCTTCACCTGCTCATCTCGCTCGATCGCCGTGATGATCTCGCCCAGTTGCAGAGTCTCCTTTGGGCCGAAGATGTTCACCGGTGGAAGGTCGAAAGTGACCCGCCAGTATGACGGCAAGCGCCGTTCAACACGGATTTGGTGGGCCGTGAAGGTTATTTCGGGACGGTTCATGATGTGCTCCTTGGCTTCTGGAAAGATGCGCGCGGCAATCGGCGCGCGCGGGCCCGTCTCAGGTCGATTGGCGGAGCGTTCGGAATGCAGATCGCATCTCGGAGGAAAACAGCGCCGGTTGTTCCCAAGCGGCGAAATGACCGCCTTTGTCGAGCTTGTTGTAATAAATGAGTTTGGGATACGCCCGCTCTGCCCAGCTGCGCGGGGCCGCATAGATTTCGTCGGGGAAGGCGCTCACGGCGACCGGGATCGTGACACCCCTGACGTCGAAGAAGCCTCCTCCCGTCGAAATCTGCGTGGTGTCCCAGTAGAGGCGCGCCGAGGAGATCGCGGTGTTCGTCAACCAATAGAGCGTGACGTTTTCGAGGACGTCGTCCCGAGTCAGCCCCTCCGTCTTTCCATCGAAGACGCGTGAGATCATGCGGTAACTGCGGATGTCGTGATCCAGCATCCATGCCGCGAGGCCGACCGGCGAATCCGCGATTCCGTAAAGCGTCTGTGGCCGGTTCGACATTTCTTGGGCGTAGCCCAGGCCGTGCTTGTAGAAATCATCGAGTTGGTCCCACGCATGCTTTTCGTCGCCCGCGAGGCCGGCGGGCGGCGGACCGCCGATCGAAAGGGCTTTTGAAACGTCGGCTGGAACCGTGGCCGCCATATTGGTGTGAATGCCGAGCAATCCCGGCGGCCGCTGCAGCGCCATCACCTCCGAGACGGCATTCCCCCAATCCCCGCCCTGCGCCACGTACCGTGTGTAGCCGAGGCGTTGCATCAACGTCGCCCACGCACGAGCAATGCTGATTGGGGTCCACCCGGGCGCAGCCGGCTTGCCCGAAAAGCCATAACCGGGAAGCGATGGAATCACCAGATCGAACGCGTCGGATGCACTCCCGCCATGGGCCGTCGGATTGGTAAGCGGATCGATGATCTTCAGCTGCTCGATGATCGAGCCGGGCCACCCGTGCGTTACGATGAGCGGCAACGCATTTTCATGTTTCGAACGAACGTGAATGAAATGAATGTCGAGCCCATCGATTTCGGTGATGAATTGCGGCAAGGCGTTGAGCCGCGCTTCGACGTTCCGCCAGTCGTGCTCCGTCTGCCAATAGCGCGCGAGTTTCTGAATCGTCGCGAGCTTGACGCCTTGCGAATCATCCGTGACCGTTTCCTTGTCCGGCCACCGTGTCGCCGCCACGCGCCGGCGCAACTCGACCAGTTCCTTCTCCGGAAAGCCGACATGGAAAGGACGAATTTCATCGTTTTTCGCCGCAGAGACCGGGTGCAGAGGGAGCAGTCCGGCCGCACTTGCGGCCACGACGCCCATTGCGGCAGTGCCGAGGAATTGGCGGCGATCCTGGTGACCTTCAACGCCTGCTATCTTTTCGACCGACTGTTGAACGAGATCCGTCATGTCATTTGCTCCAGATCCAAGTTGAGAGTCAGCCTTTGCTGACGTCGATGACAGCCTGTGAGAAGGAGGCGGGAGCTTCCTGAGGCAAGTTGTGACCGACGCCGCCCTTCACGAGGCGGTGCAGATATTTGCCGGAGAACTTCTTGGCGTAAGCGGTTGGGTCTGGATGCGGCGCGCCGTTCTCATCACCTTCGAGAGTGATGGTCGGCACGTTGATCTGGGGCGCAGCAGCCAATTTCGCTTCCAGCTCGTCCAAGCCAGGATCGCCTTGGGCCAGTCCGAGTCGCCACCTATAGTTATGGATCACGATATCGACGTGATCAGGATTGTCGAAAGCCGCCGCGCTGCGACCGAACGTTTCGTCGTCGAATTCCCACTTTGGAGATGCGAGCTTCCAGATCAACTCGGCGAACTCCCGCCGGTACCTGGAGTAACCCTCGCGACCACGCTCTGTCGCAAAATAGTATTGGTACCACCACTGAAGCTCGGCCTTCGGAGGCAGAGGCATCCTCCCCGCCTCCTGGCTACCAATCAGGTAGCCGCTCACCGAAACAATGCCCTTGACGCGATCAGGCCAGAGTGCGGCGACAATATCGGCGGTGCGTGCGCCCCAATCGAAGCCGGCGATGGTGGCCTGCTTGATGTGGAGTGCGTCCATCAAGGCAATCGTGTCGACGGCCAAGGCCGACGGCTGACCCGTCCGAGGGGTTTCATTGGACAGAAAACCGGTCGAGCCGTAACCGCGCGCATAGGGAACAATGACGCGAAACCCCGCTGATGCCAGGCGCGGAGTGACCTCACCGAAGCTGTGAATGTCATAAGGCCAGCCATGCAATAGAATAGCCGCCGGTCCATCGATGGGGCCTGCCTCGATGTATCCGACGTTGAGCGCACCGGCGTCGATCTGTTTCAAGGACGAAAACGAACTGGGCGTCTCGGATTGGGCCAGCTTGATGGATCTGTCGGGGCTCAACCCCGCGTTAGCAGCTTGACCAGGCACGAGCTGTGTCGTCGCCAACGCTCCGGCGACGACCTCAAGAAACCGCCGTCGACCGAAGATGTTCAGGTGGTTTTTCCCAATCACGTGCGTCACCTGTGGTTTGGCCGGTTCGTCTAGGAGCAATTGCCGCCACGATATGAGCGGCGTTGAGCGGACAATGTCTGCCCGCTCCTTTCCGAACCATTCAACGTTGGGAAGATGTCGCTCATATCAACGTATGAGTGATCGGCGCTCAATGTATGAGTGAGTGCGGCGCTGTCCGTCCGCTAAGAACAACGCCGCTCGCCTTCGCGATTTTTCGGGGTCACCTGGGCAGCAAACCGGGAACGGACAAGATGCGCCGGAGCATCGCTATGGATGCGTGGCGGCGCTTCATTCAATGACCGCAAACAAGGGAGACAGTCATGAAGGTACTGATGGTAATCACATCACACGACCAACTGGGCAACACCGGACGAAAGACGGGCTTCTGGCTCGAAGAACTCGCAGCTCCCTATTACGTCTTCAAGGACGCCGGCGTTGATATCACACTTGCATCGCCAAAGGGCGGCCGGCCGCCGCTTGATCCCAAGAGCAACGAACCCGAATTCCGCACCGACCTTACCCTCCGGTTCGAGAAGGACGCGGCCGCGGAAGCTCAGCTCGACAATACCGTTCGCCTCGACAGCGTCAGGCAGGAAGATTTCGACACCGTCTTCTACCCAGGCGGCCACGGCCCGATGTGGGATCTCGCCGAAGACAAGCACTCCATCAAGCTGATCGAGTCTTTCATAGCCGCCGGCAAGACATTCGCTGTCGTGTGTCATTCCACGGGTGCGCTGCGGCACGTCAGGACGCCGGACGGCAAGCTGCTGGTGCAGGGCAAGGAAGTCACCGGCTTCACCAACGGCGAGGAAGAAGAGGTCGGCCTCACCAAAATCGTGCCCTTCCTTGTCGAGGATGAGATGTTGAAACTGGGCGCCATTTTCTCGAAGACGGCCAACTGGGGGGTTCACGTGGTCAGCGACGGCCTGCTGATCACGGGACAGAACCCACATTCCTCGGGCCCGGCCGCGAAGACCCTGATGGCGGCATTGAAGCAAAAGGCGAAACCGGCTGCCACCGCTCGGGCTTCGTAGATCGATTATCTTTTAGGCGACTGCAGACACCCCATTCGCCGCAATCCTGCTCATCCAAAGCCTGCCTGGCATGTCGGCTGTGACATTGGTTTGGCTGGAGCGTGTCAGCGACAGTAAAATGAAAAAGGTAACTGCTATTCACGACGCGACCTTAAGTTGCTCTTCGGTGCCTGCGAATGGCCGTTTGGATTTGGGGGGCCGGGAGCCAAAAACGGGGAACAGGATCAGATCGTTGTTCGAAATAATCGCGGTACGAGCCGCAGCGTTATTCGCGTAGATGGGTCGGGCCCACGACCGTGCGGGGCCGGCTGCCTGCCCGTGGGCAAGAGCCAACTCCCGTTTGAGTTTTTGAGTCAGAATAGCTAAGCATCCGGGATGAGTAGCAAGAAGGTCATTGTGCGCCCGGGCGCGCCTGCCCTCGACAAGGGGCTGGATCTGATCGAAGCACTTGCCGCGGAGTCCGGCGGCCTCAACCAGAAGCAGATCGCGGAACGGGTCGGTCGTTCCGTCGGCGAGATTTTCCTATGCTGAGCGCGTAAAACTAATCGAATCATCAATACGTTAGCTATTCTGTAAATTTCCGGCCAGGCCACCAGAAGCTTTTCCGTAGCGATCCGCCAGCGTCCGGAAATAGCCTGCTTGCTCCTCGATATTTGGTACGCAAAAGCCCATGCGCGTTGCGCTACCGACGAGTCCGCGCTTTTATCACTGACCGCACATTTCCTGGCACATCTCACTTAAAAGGGAGTTTGAGCTTGAGCGTTGCCTTCACCAAGGAAGACAGTGCCGAAACTGCGTCGGAAACGCTGCTACCCGACCGCCCGGTTTCGCCTCATCCGAACCTTGTTACGGAAGCGGGATTGAAGGCTCTGGAATTTCAACTCGATCAAGCCCGCGAGGCGTACGAGACCGCGCAGAAGATCGAAGACTTAAATGAACGCCGGCGGCAAGCGGCGATCCCCTTGCGGGATGTGCGCTACCTTGCGGCGAGGGTTCGGACCGCTCAGGTCGTCCCCAATCCTTCGTCAACTGACACCGTTGCCTTTGGGAGCACGGTTACTTTCAGGCGCGACGATGGGCGCGTCCAGAAATATTCCATTGTGGGAGAGGACGAAGCCGACCCTAAGGCCGGCTCTATTTCCTTTGTATCTCCAGTGGCAACGTCTCTGATGGGCAAAGCCGTTGGGGATGTGGTCGGCACATCCGGTCAAGAACTTGAGATCATTGCGATCTCGTAGCAGCCCCGCACCCGGATGAAGCCGATGTTGGATCGGTTGGCCGACCCTAATCTCAGGTCCGCGCCGGCCAATGCCTGCTTGATTAGAACACCATTGCCGATCTAGACTTGGCGCCTCAATAAAGACAGCCGGTATCTCAAAACCGAGCCGCAATAACAATTTCAGGGGAGGTGCCATCCAATGAGCGGATTCATTACGCGTCGCACGATGTTGGCCGGTACGGCCGGCCTGCTGGCCGCCCCCTGGGTGGCCAGGGCACAGGCCAATACGTTGCACATCGGAATGCAAAGCATCCTGTCGGGACCGATCGCGCTGCTTGGCAACTCCTCCCGCAACGCACTGTTGATCGAGCAGGAACGCATCAACGCCGCCGGCGGCTTCCTCGGCCGGCCGATCGAATTCGTCTTCCGTGATTCAAAAGGCCAGCCCCAGGAGGCCGCACGCGTCGCGCGTGAACTGGTGAACAGCACGGGTTGCGAGCTGCTGATCGATGCCGAAGCCTCATCCGCCTCCTTCGCGGTCCAGGAAGTCGTGCGCGACCTCGGCAACATCGCCTGCATCCATACCAACAGCGAGACCTCGTCGCTGACCGCCGATCCCAAGATCCGCGCCCCTACCGCCTTCCGCGTCGCGCGCCAGGGCGTGCACGACGCGGTGGCCGGCAGCATCCATCTGGCCGAATACGCCAATGCCAAGAAGCTCGACAAATGGGCGACCTGCTCACCGGACTATGCCTACGGTCGCGACACCACCGCGCAATATCTGCAGTTCTTCAAGCAGTTCAAGCCGGACGTCGAGATCGTCACCGATGCATGGCCCAAGCTCGGCCAGCCCGACTTCACCGAAGTCATCACCAAGCTGATTCAGGCCAAGCCCCAGGCGCTGTTTACGCTGCTCTATGCCGGCGACCTTTCGGCGTTCGTCAACCAGGGCAACATCTATGCGCTGTTCTCGCAGATGACGGTGGCGACGCCCAACGTCGACTATCCGGTGCTGGCCGCCATCAAGAATCTGCCGGCCGGCATTCAGTCGGCGACGCGCTACCTCGAGACCTTTCCGGATACGCCCGCCAACAAGGAATGGGGCCAGGCCTACCTCAAGAAGTGGAACGAGCGGCCGACCAACTGGTCGTGGCAGAATTCACTGGCGATGCATTTCTACGAGCAAGCCATCAAGAAGGCCAACTCGCTCGACGCCAAGGCGCTGGCCGCGGCGCTCACCGGCATGAAGATCAACTCGCCGTTTGGCGCCGACGGCACGATCACCATGCGCGATGATCACACCACGATCGGCTACGCCATCGGCTGGGGCCAGACCACGCCGAAAGAGCCCTTCATCATCGATGTGAAACCCGCCGACTGGGGCAAGATCCTCGAGCTTGAGACGGAGTGGAAGAAGCAGAAGAATTACATCTGAGCTTCAGATGGATCTCGACGCGCTCGGCGCCTGCCTCACGATACCCGCCTGCGTGGTCACCCAGACCACCAGCGGGCTGATCGTGGGAATGCTGCTGTTCCTTGTCGCTGCGGGCCTGACCCTGATCTTCGGCGTATTGAAGATCGTGAACTTCGCCCACGGCACCTTCTACATGCTGGGCGGCTACGTCGCCTATACCGCGCTCAATGTAACCGACAGCTACACGCTTGCGGTGCTGTCGGGAACGCTGGCGATGGCGGTGTTCGGCGTGCTGTTCGAACGCGTCCTGATCAGTCGCGTCTACGGCTCCAACGTGCTGATGCAACTCCTGATCTGTTACGCCGTGGTGCTGATCTTCGACGACCTCGTGAAGATCGTCTGGGGCCCCGAGTTCCACGCCATGGGAATGCCGCCGGCCTTCCAGGTGCCGCCGCTCTTCATCGCAGGCGGCGTGGTGCCGCCCTTTTACGCCGTGCTGATCGGCATCGCCGCGCTGATTGCGATCGCGCTTGGCCTCGGCCTTTCGATGACAAGGTTCGGCAAGACGGTGCGCGCCGCCGCGATCAACCCCCAGATGGTTTCGGCGCTGGGCGTCAACACGACGCTGCTTTTCGCGATCGTGTTCGCCATCGGCGGCGGGCTGGCGGGTTTGGCCGGCGCACTGGCGGCTCCCGTGCGCTCGCTATCGCCCGGCATGGGGTTCTCGATCCTGATCGAGAGCTTCATCGTCACGGTGATCGGCGGCATGGGCTCCATTGCGGGAGCCTTGGTCTCGGCGCTATTGATCGGCATGGTTCGCGGCTTCGGCACGATCGGCTTCCCCAAGTTCACGGATGGCCTGATCTACATCGTGATGATCGCGATCCTGCTGCTGCGTCCGCAGGGCCTGTTCGGTCGCCGGTCATGAGGAGCCATCCCGCGTTGCGCGATGTGGCGATCGCCGCCATTGCCCTGATCGTCGTGCTGGCGATCCCGCTGTTCCATCGCAGCCCCGCCTTCGAGGATTTCGTCATCCGCCTGAGCGCCATGGCGCTGTTTGCAACCTCGCTCAACCTCTTGGTCGGAAACACCGGCATGGTCTCGTTCGGCCACGGCATGTTCTACGGCCTCGGCGCCTACGCCTTCGCCCTGATGATGCAGATGACCGGCCTCTCGCTGCCGGTCGCTGCTGTGCTCGCGGTTTTGATCACGACCTTTGCCGCGTTCTGCGTCGGCGCCATCTGCATACGCCTCGGTACGGACTACTTCGCCTTCATCACGCTCGCGATGCAAATGCTGTTCTACAGTGTCATCATCTCCTGGCAGACCCTCACCGGCGGCGATCAGGGCCTGCGCGGCGGTATCCCGCGGCGGGAGATCTTCGGCTTCGAGCTTGCCTCGCAGCTTCATCTCTACCGGTTCTGCGCCATCGTGGCGGTGCTCGGCCTGCTGGCGCTGCGCCACGTCTCGGCGAGCCCGTTTGGCCAGACGCTGCGGATGATCCGCGACAACGAGGAGCGCGCCAGCTTCACGGGCGTCGTTCTATGGCGAGCCCGGCTCTGGGCCTTTACGATCGCCGGCGCCTTCGCTGGGTTAGGCGGCGTGCTGGCCGCGCTGTTCGTCTCGGGCGCCTATCCCGAACTCGCCGACTGGCCGAATTCCGGCCAGGCGATCTTTGCCGTCATGCTGGGCGGCATCAACAGCTTCCTCGGTCCCGTCCTCGGCGCGATGATCCTGCTCGCGCTGAACGATGTGGTGACGCGCTTCACGGAATATCAGGGTCTGGTTCTGGGGATCGTGATCCTGGCGTTCGCGCTCGGCCTGCGCCGCGGCGTGCTCGATTTTCTCAAATTCGCCTGGCCCGGACGCTCGCGATGAAGCTCGAGATCAGAAATCTGACCAAGGCGTTCGGTGGCCTCAAGGCCATCGACGATGTGTCGCTCGACTTTCCGTCGGGCTCGCTTTCGGCGGTGATCGGTCCAAACGGAGCCGGCAAAAGCACCTTCTTCAACCTGATCAGCGGCGCGTTCCCGCCCGACCAGGGCCAGGTGCTGCTCGACGGCGAGGACATCGTCCGTCTCTCCCGAAGCGAACGGATGCACCGGGGCATCGGGCGGGCCTTTCAGGTGGCAAGCTGCTTTCCGACCATGACGGTCAGGGAGAACCTGATGGCCGCCGTTACCGCCCATATCGGCCAGTGGGGCAATCTCTCGCACCGCTTTCCGCCGCCTGGCGTGCGCGCGCGAGCCGAAGAGGTGATGGAGCTGGTGGGCCTGACCCAGGTCCCGAATGTTGAGGCCGCGATCCTTTCCCACGGCGACCAGAAGCTGCTCGATATCGCCATTGCGCTTGCGCTCGAACCCAGGGTGCTTCTGCTCGACGAGCCGACGGCCGGCATGGGCCCTGACGAGCGCTGGCGCATGATCGAACGCGTCCGCAAGCTGTGGGAACAGCGAAAGCTCACGCTGGTCTTCATCGAGCACGACATGGACATCGTCTTCCAGGTCGCCGATACCATCCGCGTGCTGTGCTACGGCCGCGTGCTGGCCGAAGGCACCCCGGACGAGATCCGGAACAACAAGGCTGTGATCGAAGCCTATCTCGGCACGGAGGAACTCGCGACATGACGGACCTCCTGCGCGCCGAAGGAGTAAGCGCCTTTTACGGCGCGAGCCAGATCCTGTTCGATATCGATCTCGCGTTAGCGGAAAAGCGAACGCTGGCGCTGCTCGGACGTAACGGCGCGGGCAAGAGCACGACCATGAAGACGCTTGCGGGAATCATGCCGGCGAGGCGCGGCCGCATCTTCTTCGCCGGCCGCGACATCACCCGCGCGCCGCCGCATGCGCGTGCCCGGCTCGGCCTCGCCTACGTGCCTGAGGACCGGCAGGTGTTTCCCGAGCACAGCGTCGAGGACAATCTCCTGATCGCGGCAAAGAACGGTCCCGACGGACGGCAAGACTGGACCCTGCCGCGGATCTGGGAGACTTTCCCGTTGCTCGCAAAACTACGCTCGCGCGCGGCGGGTCGCCTGTCGGGCGGCGAGCAGCAACTCCTGGTCATCGCGCGGGCCTTGATGGGCAATCCCCTGGTCCTGCTGCTCGACGAGCCGAGCGAAGGGCTGGCCCCGATCGTCGTCGCCACGATCAGCAAGGTATTGCGGGAACTGGGAGCGAGTGGCGCCACCATCCTGCTCGCCGAGCAGAACATGCATTTCTGCCTGCGGATCGCCGAGGAAGCGGTTGTCATCGACAAGGGAAAGGTGGTGCATCGCCAGGATACGGCTGGCCTTGTCGGAAATGAGGATATCCGCCGGCGTTATCTCGCAATGTAGCGCATTCTCTGTCAGGTCACAGCAGCGGCTTGAAGTGTTGCTTTTGAGAATTCCGCAGCGTTGCACGGCGAAAATTGCATCCCTTGAGAGACGGGCTGAGCTCCTCGCGCCACCGAGCGTCAAATTTCCTCTGTGAGCCTCAATTTGCCAGCGGATCGGGCCGAAACTGGATGTGCACCGCGCGTGGCATTGAGCCCTTGCCGCCTTCCTTGAGCCAGGGCGTGCGGTCGCCGTTCGTGCTCCACAATCCGCGGCCTTTCCAACCGCCGTTCGGATCGTCGATCCGCCCGTCAAAACCCTTGGCGTAGAAGCCGAGCGGATAGGGAATCCGGATCGTGATCATCTTACCGTCCTTCAACGCCACGAAGCCGTCCCCGAGATTGGCGGTGGACATCGGGATGTTCTCGCCAAGTCCGGACGTGTTGTGCTGGTCGACCCAGGTGTAATAGCTCGAACTCGGCGCTGTTCTCGCCGATGCCGTCGAAGCCAGGGCCGGGATACTGATAGAAGGTCCAGCCCTCGGGGCAATGGTTGCCGGTGGCGGTCGGTCCATTGAGCGGGCCCTTGCACTTGCGGCGATCGAAGCTGCCGAGGTGGCCGCTCGACAACGACGCCCAGACCACGCCGTCCTTGTCGATATCGCCGCCGCGGATTCCGAACGCCGGCGCGGGAACGCTGTACACTTCCGACAGTCCGGTCGCCGGGTCAAATCGCAGGACTGCTGGCGTGCCGACGAAGATGCCGACGGTGTACCAGATCGAGCCGTCGACCGGCGACGGCATCACCGCATAAGGTCCCGAACCCGGGACGATCCGCTTGTCCTTGTTCGGATCGAGCGGGGCATTGGGCTCGACATAATCGTCGCGCTTGCCGTTGCCGTTGGTGTCGAGCACGAACGGCGACCAGCCTTGCGACTTCGCCGCATCGCCGGTTTCGTCGAACATCTTGGTGTTGATCCAACCGGCAACCGGGCCGGTGCCGCTGAGCCACAGCGTGTCATTGGCGTCATAGCCGAACTGCAGGTGATGGGTGGCAAAGCAGGTGTTGATAAAGCTGTACTTCATCGTCCTCGGATCGAGCATCGCCACCTGACGGGCCGACTTCTCCAGCGGGAACAGCTTGGCGGACGGGTGGTCGGAACCCTGCTTGCAGAACGCCGGATTATCGATGCCGCGCACGGTAGCGGAAAGCCAGAGCCGGCCCTTCTCGTCGAACATGGAATTGTGGTTGTTGGCTCGCGTATCCCAGAGTTTTTGCTCGCCCCAATAGGCGGACGGCTCCAGCGGCTTCGCGCTGGCGGAATGCCCGGGACCCAACGATTCCGGCATCTCGGGGTCGGCGACCGGCATCTTGAAGAACGACACTTTATTCGTCTTCGGATCCAGGATCGGCATGTTGTCGGTCGAATATTCCGGCGAGGCGTAAAGCGGGCCATAGGCATTGACGGTCGGATTGCGCCGGTCTGATGAAATCAGATCGTGCAGGTATTTGTCGGGTGTCGACCACTCCCATGACGTGATCACGATATTGCGTTCGACGCCTTGCGGACGCGCCGGCTTGCTCTTGGGCAGTTCGCCCTTGGCGACGCGGTCGGTCCAGTCGCCAAGATATTTGAAGGGGGCGCCGCCGAAATTGCCGGCAAGCTGGTTGGTCATCTGCTCGCCGGACTGCCCCGATTGAATGCGCCGCATCCAGGCAGCCTCACCGGAATCGAACTTGCCGAGAGCGGCCGGTATCGTGCGGGTGGCTTCCTGGCCGAGCTGATGACAGCCGATGCAGCCGATGTTCTTCATCTGCTTCAACCAGTCAGTCTGCGTCAGCTTTTCGGGAATGTCGCTTTTGCCGCCGAACTCGCCGGCCGGTGGAATTTTCATCATCGCGTACCAGTAGATCGCCGGATAATAATGCGCCGCCGCTGCTTCGTTCGGCGCCGGCACCGCGGTGTGGTTGAGCAGTTGGCCCGGCTTTGCGATGAGCTTGGGCAAATCCACCAGACCATAGCCGCGCACCCAGACGCTGTAGTCGGCTGTCGGCAGATCGGGAATGAGATAGCGGCCCTGATCGTCGGTAACGACGATCCGCGCGAACTTGGTCGGTAGCTCGGTGGTCTCGGCGATCACCCAGACCCCGGCTTCGGGACCCGACGCCCCGACAACGGTGCCGCCGATATCGGTGGCGCCGACCGTTACGGCCTGCTGCGCATAAACTGCGGTGGGGATGGCATTTGGCAGCGCCATCAAGCCGGCAAACATCGTCAACCGCGCAAGCGCTTTTGTCACGAACATGGCTCACCTCCCGGCATTGAACCGGCTCTCTGGCCGGCCTACCGTCGCCGCCCTTTTAGCAAAACGGTCGGCAGCGTCCAATGGCTTGAATCAGCCTTTGTACTGACGTCGGCGTGTGGCGCTGGCTGACGCCCGCGGTTCGTCGGGCGTCAGCTCGGCGCCGATGCGGTCATTCGAGAATTGATAGGCTTTCTGCTAGAACCTCGGCGGTGAGCAGCGTTCGCAACTTCCAAAGACCATCAAGGGAGGCCAAACTCCATCAAGGCGGAGCCTATTCCCTGCTGCGCGCGTGAAGCGACTTCTATTAATACTTACGAGCGACGTTAACAGCCCGTGTCAAGCAAGTGAGGTATCTGTAACCACATGTCGACCGCTATCATCAAGCATGCTGACGGCATGCCGCTGCCTCAACGCAATTGGGCCATCCTGACAATTGCGCTAGGTCTAATCATGGCAGTGATGGACGGCGCCATCGCAAACGTTGCTCTGCCGACAATTGCCCGAGATCTTGATGCCAGCCCCGCATTTTCGATCTGGATCGTCAACGGCTATCAGTTGGCCATCACTATTTCGCTGCTGCCACTGGCTTCCCTGGGCGAGATCATCGGCTATCGCCGCGTCTATTTGGCGGGTCTATTGCTCTTCACACTGGCGTCGCTGTTTTGCGCCTTGTCACATACGCTGCTCCTGTTGACCGTGGCGCGGATTGTGCAGGGATTTGGCGCGGCGGGGATCATGAGCGTCAATTCGGCGCTGGTCCGCTTCACATACCCTCACACTCTGCTTGCACGTGGTATCGGCTTCAATGCGCTGGTGGTAGCCTTCTCGGCCGCGGTCGGGCCCACGGTGGCTTCGGCTATTCTGGCGGTGGGAACCTGGCCGTATCTGTTCGCGATCAACATACCACTCGGAATAGGCGCATTGGCGTTGGGCTGGCGTTGTCTCCCGCACACCCCGGGCGGCATTCATACCTTCGATTGGCAAAGCGCCGTGCTCAGCGCGGTCACCTTCGGCCTTGGAATAGCCGCCATCGACAGCGTCGGCCATGGCGAGAACCTCTCCATCTGTCTGACGGAATTTGGGATCGCAGCCGTTGCCTGCCTGCTCTTGGTTCGTCGGCAGACCGAAGTATCCTCACCGTTACTGCCTTTGGATCTTTTGCAGATTCCCATTTTCGCATTGTCTGTTTGCACCTCAGTTGCGTCGTTCTGCGCGCAGATGCTGGCATTCGTAGCGATGCCATTTTATCTCGAGACCCGGTTCGGATATTCCGCGGTGCAGATGGGGCTTCTCATTACGCCATGGCCGATAGCCATCGCCTTTGCGGCTCCGTTGGCTGGGCGGCTGGTTGAGCGCTACTCCGCCGGACTTCTGGGTGGCATCGGGCTGATCCTGTTTGCAGCGGGCCTCGGCACTTTGGCCCTGCTGCCCGACCATCCCTCGGTTACGGATATTGTTTGGCGAATGGCCCTGAGCGGCGCCGGCTTCGGCCTATTCCAGACACCCAATAATCGCACCATGATCGCCGCGGCGCCGCGCGAGCGCAGCGGCGGCGCCAGCGGCGTCCTTGGTACGGCACGACTTCTTGGGCAAACGTTGGGCGCGTCGCTCGTGGCTCTGCTGTTGGCTCGTTATCCAGCGGAGGGCACTCAGATCTCTCTTATGGTCGGCGTCGGCTTTGCACTTTTCGGCGCGGCGCTAAGCATGCTCAGGTTGTCATCGGCGGGCGCGCGAGGTGCCGAAGCGATACGGGTCCACGAAAGTCAACGTCTAAAAGGCGAGTGACCCATAACTCGTTCCGTACGCTGACCGTCGGCTCGAGAGCATCTTGCCCGTAACCGTTGCTCGCGCCGACATCGGCGGATCGTCCGCGCGCTAGGTTTTTCCCCGACACGCAGGGGCTCCCGTAACGGTCGCCGCCGAAAATTCACCTGACGACCACCTCTCATTTGCGCGCGACAAGCGGGCATTCACTTTCCGAAAGCGGCCGAAATGCCTGGTCGCCCGGCATCTCCGTCAGTACGGTATAGAAATCTCCGTGAGATTTGGATTCGGACGGCGACTTCACCTTCATGAGATACATCTTGTGCATCACGCGTCCATCTGGCCTTACCTCAACGTCCTTGTTGTAGAAGTCGTTGACCCGCATTTCTCTCATTCTGGCAGCGACGGCCTTGCCATCATCTGTGCCGGCCGCCCGAACGGCCTTGAGGTAGTGAAGCACGGAAGCGTAGGTCCCCGCCGTAAGCATGTTGGGAAGCACCCCGCCTGAGCGCTCCATGAAGCGTTTCGACCACGCGCGGGTCTCATCGTTCGTATCCCAATAAAATGACGTCGTGAGGGTCAAGCCCTGCGCAACATCCAGGCCCAGACCTTCGATGTCATTGATGTAAATGAGTAGGCTCGCGAGGCTTTGGCCTGACCGAACGATGCCGAATTCCCGCGCCTGCTTCACCGCCGTGAGGAGGTCAGCGCCCGACATTGCCAGCCCGATAACTTTCGCTTTCGAGGCCTGCGCCTGCAGAAGAAATGACGAGAAGTCAGGTGAACCAAAAGGAAAACGCACGCTGCCCGTGACCTTGCCTCCGCTCTCTTCAACGAAATGCGTGGCGTTCTCCTGGAGCGAATGTCCGAACGCGTAGTCGCTGGTAAGGAAGAACCAGGTGTCTCCTCCCTTCTTGGTAACCTGACTGGCCGTCCCCTTGGCCAGAGCATAGGTATCGTAGCTCCACTGGGTTGTCGTCTCCGAGCATGCCTTGCCTGTAAGTTCGGTCGTCGCCGCGCCTGATATCAGAAGTATTTTGTTGCGTGGCCGCGCGATCTCCTGGGTCGCCAAGGCCACGGCGGACCCCGCGACGTCCGTGATCGCATCGACACCCTCCGCATCGAACCATTTGCGACTGATGGCGGCGGCTATATCGGGTTTGTTCTGGTGGTCGGCGGTGACGACCTGGATAGGCTTTCCCAACACCTTGCCGCCGAAGTCGTCGACCGCCATCTGCGCCGCAGCCACTGACAATTTTCCCGTCAGATAGGCAAAGCCGCCCGAGTGGTCCGTGAGCACGCCTATCTTGACAATGTCATCCGAGACTTGCGCTCGCGCCGGTGTACCGGCGGACAGCAGCCCGGCGATCAAAAGTCCGACAATCGTTACCTTCATGGCGTCATCCCTTTGCATCTACTTCGTCGCCGATGGAAGCGTTCGGACGCTCAAACAGCCAGTGCGATTCCGTCGTGGCCAGGGTCGGCACCACCATCGAAGCTATCTCCGACGATACGAATGCCGTGAACGGCGGCGAAACCGAAGGTGTACGGACTCCTGATCACCTCGTAGCCGAGCGACTCCAGCTGTCGTGTGACGCCGTAAGTAATCCGGTTCGAGACATCGATCGCGTTGCTGGTCGCGGAAAATCTCGGTGCGCTGACTGCCTCGGTCATGGTCATCTTGAAATCGAGGACGTTGACGATGGCCTGCAGGACACCCATCGCGATTTGCGTCGCCCCGGGGGCACCAATGACAAGATAGGGTTTGTCATTCTTGAAAACGATCGATGGACAGACCGACGTAAAACGGGCTTTTCCCGGGGTGATCGAATTTGCCCGGCCCGGGCGGGGGTCGAACACCGCCATGCAACCGTTATAGAAGAAGCCAAGTCCGCCGGTAATGACTCCGGACGGCATCCCCAGCGAATGCGTCATCGTCACGCAATTTCCGTCGCGGTCCACCACCGAGACCTGCGTCGTATCCTTCGATTCGAAGCCCGAGTTGAATCGACGGACATCCGCTTTCACGCCAGCCCTGATATCGCGCGCCATTTCCGCCGCGTAGGCCTTGGACGTCAATTTTTCGACCGGAACATTAAGAAAGGAAGGATCTCCGACATGCTGGTCCTTGTCGACCGTTGCCCGCTTCATGGCTTCGCAGACGACCCTGAGGTATTCAGCGCTGTTGTGGCCGATCTCGGGAAGATCAAATTCTTCGAGAATATTGAGCATCTCAAGGAGCATGATGCCGCCGCCGGGCGGGTGATTGGTCGTGATGCCATATCCGCGATACGTTCCGCGCATTGGATCGCGCCAAATCGGCTTGTAATCAGCGAGGTCCTCCGCCGAGATCAGACCTTCGTGCTCGCGCATATCGCGGACGATGCGATCTCCCAATTCACCTCTATAAAGGACATCAGAGCCGCCTTCCGCGATCAGACGAAGTGTATTGGCGTAGTCCGGATTGTGGACCCAGTCTCCCACCTTCTTGGCGGTTCCATCATCGCGGCAATAAAGACGCCGGCCCGATGGCGTCAACGCAAGCCGTTCTAACCCCGAAGCGCGCCCCATCATGCCGGGATCGGACCAGAAGAGCTCGACATGCGGGCGAACCATCCAGCCGCGTTCGGCCCACTCGATCGCGGGCGCCACGATATCGCGCCAAGGCAAGACGCCAAATTTTGAATGCATCTCGTGATATGCCTTGAGCGACGCGGGGACGCAGATCGACTGATAACCGACGTCGTTCACCCTTCCCTTGAGGATGAAGCCGAATCCGTCGCGGGCTTCCCCCTCGATCAGGTGCTCCCACATGTCAGGCCGCGCCGCCGCCGGCGCCGGAGCGTGAAAGTCCAGATATCGGTGAAAGTTCTTCGACGGGAAATAGATTCCCGCGCTTCCAAAGCCGGCTATGCCGCACATCAGGGGATCGACGACGCCTTGCACGAGGGCACAACCGATGGCCGCATCGACGGCATTGCCGCCTGCCTTGAGCATCAACGCACCAACTTCGGTCGCCTCGGCTTGGGCCGCGACGATCATGCCCTGAAATTTCGCCATACTTTCACTCCCTGCATTGTCACGAGCCCGGACCTTACGAAGCTCGCCGATCGGCCTGATGCGGCTATATCGCCGCATGGCCAAGCCGCGGCCGTCATCTGGTTTTGATGGAACGCATTCATGCTTGTCCAATACCAAGAAAGACCCTATTGATACCTATGTGTTATCAATCGGAGTCAGTAAAAGATTATCAATTCGCCCCCGCTCGCCCGGTTTCAAACCTTTCTGGCTGTCGCTGAAACGCTGAATTTTCGGCGCGCCGCAGAGCGGCTGGGTGTTGCTCAGCCGGCGCTAAGCCGTAGCGTGCGGCAACTCGAAGAGCATTTGGGATTTGCACTTTTTGAAAGGTCGACCCGTCGAGTTGCTCTCACGCCGGCGGGTGAACTGCTCTATCGCGAGGGCGCGGTAGCTTTGCAGCGCCTGTCGCGGGCTTGCGCGCGAGCGGAGCGCGTCGCCCAAGGTCTCGGCGGAAGCATCATGGTCGGGTATTCGACGTTCGCCACCGCCGGCCCGATGTCTGACATTATCATCGCGTTTCGGAAGCATTTTCCCGACGCATATGTCGGCCTTCGCCTGCTTGCGTCATCGGAACAATCAGCAGCGCTCGAAGACGGATTGCTGGATCTCGGCTTCATGATGTCGACTGTCTCCCTGCCGCCGCTCGAGAAGATCGCCATTTCAAGGGAACGGCTCGTCGCGCTCGTACCGGCGAGTCATCGATGGGCAAGACGCAAATCGATTTCTCTGTCGGAACTCGTCACAACACCACTCGTTATCGGAACAGAGGGTCGCTGGCGGGGGTTCAGATCGCTTCTCAGGGACCTGGTCGACGCGCGCGGGATGACCATGACGTTTGCGGAAGAGGCCGATGACCTTCCTGTTCTCCTCCAGCTCGTCAGATCCGGTTTCGGCTGCACAATTCTCGATGCCTCATTTATACCGACCCTTCCCCCCGGCATACGCCCGCTCGAAATTGAAGACGTGACCGCAACTCTGGATGTTGCGCTCACCTGGCATCAGGATAACCTTTCGCCATTGGCCGGCCGCTTCATCGATGTGGCCCGCAGAATTGCGTCCGCGAGCCAATCGCGGTGGACCGATTGAAATCGAGCAGCACAAACTCGTAAACGACGCCAGCGCGATACTCGGCTTCCCTTCGGTTGTCCGACTTTTCGGCGCGCTTCTGCTCCTTCGCCCTCCAGCTAGAAGCGCCCATCTAAAGGCGCTCGGGCTGCTGCACCTTCACCAAGGTCAGCTTGGGCACGGTTAAATCATATTTTGGATTCTGCTCTTCCGTGGCAAGAACAACTGAACCACTGCTTTGCGCCCGCAACCGGACGCGCTCTTGTCAGCCCGGTAGTCGACCGATCATCCTGGAAACGATGGGAGACTGAAACAGACAATCTCACAATCGCGGAGATGCGTCGCGGTTTGAATTATTTTTGCGAAGCGCCCACGCGGCTTTCCGCTCTACTGCACTGCGCTTTCCCCTAAGAACTTCGAATTGAGTCTCCTTGCCGTCACGCCAGAACCGGATATCGAACCGTCGCCGCCCCAGCCGCAGATCGATCAACGTCATGTCCGGCAGCCAGTCCGGCAGCGCGGGATCAACATATAGCTTACCGCGCGGAGCATCCAGCTGGAGGCCCAGCATTGCCTGCAGGAGCATGAACGGCGTGCCAGCTGCCCAGGCCTGCGGCACGTTGGCGCCGAGATACTGCACCGGGAAACCTGTCGGATCGCGCTGCAAGCCGGCATATAGTTCGGGCAATTGATTTAGCAGGAAATGGCTTGCGGCACCGCTGATGTCTCGCGCTAACGCTGCCGCCTCTGCGTCAAAGCCGTAACGCCGCATGCCCAGCGCAATCAGCGAGTTGTCATGCGGCCAGACCGCGCCGGTTTGATAATTGTACGGGTTGAACGAAGGGTGGTCCGATGACAGCGTACGGATTCCCCAGCCGCTCCACATATCCTTTTGCATTAACCGTTTTACCACGCTGGCTGCGCGCTCTGGCGCGATGATGCCGGACCAGAGGCAATGCCCGACATTGGAAGCTACCGACAGCACCTTTTTCTTGTCGCCATCCAAGGCGTAGGCATAGAAGCCTGATCTTTCATCCCAGAATGCTTCATTGAATTTCTTGAACAGGATTGCCGCCTTCTTTCGCAGCCTATTGGCGCGCCGCTTGTCGTCGAGCACATCGTAGATCTCGGCCATGCGCAACCAAGCGTCGTAGACGTAACCCTGCAATTCGCACAGAGCTTTCGGGCCGCGCACGAGCGCTCCGTCAGGGTACATTACGGAATCTCCGGAATCCTTCCACGCCATGTTCTCGTAGCCGGCTTTCGACCGCGTCTGATATTCCTGAAATCCGTCACCGTCGCGATCACCGTATTTGTCGATCCAGATCAGGCACGCTTCGGCGTTCGGCAAATGCCGCTCGATCAGGGTCTGATCGCCGGTTGCCTTCCACGCCGCATGCAGCGCGATCAGATAGAGGGGCGTCGCGTCCGCTGTGCCGTAATATGGCGTGTGTGGGATCAGTTTAAAATGCGCCAGCTCGCCGTAGCGAAGTTCGTGCAGGATCTTGCCTGGCTCGGCGTCACGGTAGTCATCGCGCTCCGTTGCCTGATACTGCGCCAAAACTTCCAGCGTACCCGCGGCGAATTCCGGATAAACAATCATCGTTTGCAACGAGACGATCAGGGTATCGCGGCCAAACAGCGCTACGAACCACGGCAACCCGGCGGCCGGCACGAATACCATGTGATCGGTACCCTGCAACGGAAGCCGCAAAGCCGCCATGTCCCGCACTCCCTGATTATAGCAGCGATAGAATTCCTCGTTGCTGGTCTCTATTTTTAGGACCGTTCGCTGCCATTCGTCCATGTTGCGAGAGTGACCCGACGTGATGCTGGAATGAACACACTCCTTCGATGCGCGAAAGCGTTTCGACCCGTCCACGAGATCGTAAATCAGGCAGCGATGCCAGGCCTGCCCGGGCTTCAGCGCAATGTCGAAACTCAGGCGCCCATTGGCGTATACCGTCGGCCTGCCGTCGCCCTTGCCGGTCCGGACGTTCACTTCACGGTAAAAATCCTTGTTGCAATAGGTTAGCCGAAGTATTTCCCGCTTGGCCGACCATGAGGTGATGACGTGGCCGCGCCGCACGATGTTGTCGCCCTTCACCTCGAAAATGTCGGCGAAATCGGCGCGCATCGAGACTTCCAGGTTGAAGCGAACCGGCTTTTGGCTGTTGTTGGTGATCTCGATGTCTTCGTGCAATCCGGCCTCGACTTGACGGCCGATCACCAAGCCCAGCGTACGCGCCGCGACCGGCCCGTCTTCGGTCTCGAAAGCGCGGTTGGTCAGGAAGATACGAGCCGCGTGGGGAGCAATTGCGCCACCATTTAGCAGATCCCACAGTTCGCCGTTCGCATAAATTGCCCAGGCGCTGATCACCCTGGTATCGCGGAAATACAGTCCGCATTTGCTTGGCCAGCTCACCCGCCCGTCGGTTTCGGTGAGGAACACCGTCTGCCCCTGATGGATAGCGATCTGAGCCGGGCCGACCTGAACCTTGAATAACATCGGCAAGTCCTTCATCGAAAGTATTTGAGACGCGATTGACGCAAACGGGCGTTCATTGGTCGAGCGGCGGCATTCGTAGAGCTGCCGGGATTCCACCCTGCATGGGCTGCGAATGAGCGGTCATCGGTGCTCACTCCTATTCGACGGATGGGTTTCAGGCATCAGCAACCACAGGAGAAGCAGAGCGGCCAGGGCCACTGCTGCGATGCCGAGAAATCCTGCCGCGCGGCCAAGGCTCCCGGCCACGAGGCCTGAAAGGGTGGTGCTGAGCGAAGCGCCGATTCCGGATATCGTTCCGACGAATCCCTGCGCGAGATTAAACCGGCCGGTACCCGCCGTGAGGTCTGCGATCGTAAGCGCTGTGAGAACGCCCAACATCGTTCCGCTAACTCCGTCCAGTAATTGAGCGACGATGAGAATTGTTGGATCGGTAGTCCAGGCAAACACCAGCGCACGGATCGGCAATGCCGCGAATCCGACGAGCAGCAGCGGCCGTCGGCCCCAGGTATTTGCCTGGCGTCCGGTCCACGGCGCCATGATCGCCACGATGACCTGGGGCACCATGATCAGTCCGGAGACGATGAGCGAGGAAAGCGCTTCCTTGCTGTACGCGAAAGCTTCGCCGGCGAGTGGCAGCATTGACGCGTTAGCCATCTGGAACAAGAACACGCAGCCGGCGAATATGAGCAGGCCGGGGATCTTCCAAAGGCTTCCGAGCCGGGCTCTTGGCGGCGCGCTCGGCCCTTGGTGATCCGGTATGCACGAGGCGCGGCCGAAATGGATATCTGAAGGCTGGATGCGGCCAAGAGCAACAAGCAGCGGAAGCACCAGCGCGGCAGCTACGATGAATATCGCGCGATACGACAGGAAATAGGCGATGAAGTCCCATCAGGCCGGCCGCCAATACCCCTCCCGTCGAGGCGAAGCGCTGATTGCGTCCGAGCCGCTCGGCGAGCGCTGCATTGCCAACCAGGCCAAGGCTGATGGCAGCAATCGCCAGCCCCAGGAAGCCGCCAGTGATCGCTTGAAGCACCAGAGCGGTTAACACCAGTGGGAAACTCGGCCAAATTGCTATAATCAGCGCGCCTGCTGCAACCATACCCGCGCCCAGCGCGACCGCGGTGCGCTTCGATCGGATACCGTCAAGCAACGCACCGCCGGGCAGTTGGCTCAGCAATCCGGCGAAACCACCTGCCGTCAGCACAAAGCCGATGTTCTGCTGGGTCCAATTTTGCTCGGCTAGAAACGCGGCGACATAGGGGCCAAAGCCCGACAAAGCTCCAGCGAGAAGCAGGTTAACCTCATCAAGGCCACGCAAGCTGACGCTGGATGGCGATGGTTCCATTGCATTCGCTGCTCCTGCAAAATCCGCAGCAATGGCCATTTCGCTCTACTCCGCAGCACGTCGTTGATCGCGACGAGGTCGGAAGATGTGGCATAGAAGGCTCTCAGGCCTAGACCAAGAAGTCCGTCGGCGCCGAGCGGACATCACGCGCCAACGCTTGGGGCCCAAATGCTTCGTTACCATCGGACCGCGCAGGATAGGCCGTCGGTGACGAGAATTGCAACCACTGACGCAAGGCGCGGAAAGTTCAGAGCAATGCAGCAAGAACGAACTCCAGGCGGCCGGCGCTCTCCAAGTAGAAACGTCATCTAGATGGTTGTGTTGCTAAACGCTACGAGCACGGCCGCACCATTCAACGCTGGTTTCGTCTCGCCTATACGTTGGTGTTAGAGAACGCGCCCCACCGAAAGATGTTGGTCCATTCGCGACCGCCGGTGACGACGCTACCCCACTCATACATTGATATGACCCGCTCTTTCCGAAGGTTGAATGTCAGACTGCGGAATTACACCGCAAATTGGTGGAATGATGAAGGTACGCAGAAATGGGAGAAGCCAGTGACTTCGGAGATCGCAGATACGCAGAAGACGATCATCGTGACCGGTGCGTGACAAGGCATCGGCGCTGCCGTGTGGTCTCCTTGCCCTCGTGGGACATCTTTGAGCACCAGCCGCAGTCCTATCGCGAGGAGGTGCTGCCGTCGCGCGTCGAAGCGCGCACCGCCGTCGAACGGGGATCAGTGCTGGGATGGGATAAATGTCGGCGCGGCCGGCCGTTTCGTCGGCATGAAGACCTTCGGGGCGTCGGCGGCGCTCAAGGAGCTGCAGCGCAAGTTTGGCTTTGAACCGGAGCGGATCGTCGCGACCGCCATGGAGCTGATCGGCCGCTAGTAACGAGAGAAACAGCCGATGATGTCAAATAGGCTAAATCAGTTGACCGGGGTTGAAAGCTCTCAGACCCAGGGTGCCGTGGTGGCTCCGCCATGCGCCATGGTGATATTCGGCGCTGCCGGCGACCTGACGAAGCGCCTGGTTGTGCCGGCGCTCTACAACCTGGTTGCTGCCCGGCGGCTATCCGACGGATTTCGGCTCGTCGGTGTCGACCTCGCCGCCCAGACGGCCGAGGAGTGGCGCAAGAGCCTCGCCGATATGATGCAGCAATTTGTCGGGAAGGACGGCGAGTTCCAAATCGGCCGGCTTGATCAGGATGCCTGGCGATGGCTGGCCGAGCGCATGAGCTATCTGCAGGGTGATCTCGACGATCCCGGGACTTACGAGCGGCTGGGCAAGCATTTGGCCGAGCTCGACAAGACCGCCGGCACCGCAGGCAACCACCTTTTCTATCTCGCCGTCGCGGACCGCTTTTTCGGCGTGGCAGTCGCGAGGCTCGCGGCTGCGGGCCTCGTGACCGAAAGAGATGGGCAGTGGCGGCGGGTGGTGATCGAGAAACCGTTTGGCCACGACCTGTCCTCGGCCAAGGCACTCAATGCTCAGATCCTGAACGCGCTGCAGGAGCATCAGATTTATCGGATTGACCATTTCCTTGGCAAGGAAACGGTGCAGAACATCATGGCGCTGCGCTTTGCCAACGGCCTGTTCGAGCCGCTGTGGAACCGGCAGCACATCGACCACGTACAGATCACCGCGGCGGAGACCGTCGGTGTCGAGCACCGGGGCAGGTTCTACGAGAAGACCGGAGCGCTGCGCGACATGGTACCGAACCACGTGTTCCAGCTGCTGGCGATGACCGCCATGGAACCGCCAATATCCTTCGATGCCGATGCGGTTCGGTCCAAGAAGGCGGAGGTCATCCAAGCCATCCATCCGTTCGAGCCCGCGCGGGCGCTCAACGATGTCGTGCGCGGTCAGTACAACGCCGGCACTGTCCTCGATCGAGCGGTCCATGCCTATCGCCGGGAACCTGATGTCGCGCCTGACTCGAATACCGAGACATTCATCGCCTGCAAGCTGAAGATCGACAACTGGCGTTGGGCTGGCGTTCCGTTCTACTTGCGCACAGGCAAATATCTGAAGCGCCGCGTGACGGAGATCGCGATCCGATTTCATCAGGCGCCCTACACCCTGTTCCGTGGCACCGACGTGGAGCGAATGAATCCGAATTGGATGATCCTGCGTATCCAGCCCGACGAGGGCATCGCGCTCGAATTCGCGGCCAAACGCCCTGGTCCAAGCATGAAGTTGAGCTCCGTCAGCATGGACTTTGCCTACAAGGCTTACTTCAGGATCGGACCCAGCACCGGGTACGAGACACTGATCTTCGACTGCATGACCGGCGATGCAACCCTGTTCCAGCGCGCCGACAATATCGAGGCCGGTTGGCAAGCCGTTCAACCCATCCTTGACGTCTGGGCAAACAACCTGCCCCGGGATTTTGCGAACTATGCCGCAGGCGGAAACGGCCCCGCCGCGGCCGACGAGTTGCTGGCACGTGATGGGCGCGCCTGGAGGCCGCTGGACTGAGCGAGTGTCGCGGAGGTCGTGATGGTGAGGAAACGGAAGATTTCCCTTGTGTTGGCAGACGTGGACGGCACGCTGGTCAACGAGGAGAAGGTCCTGACGGAGCGCGCGCAGAGCGCCATCGGGGAGCTGCGACGCGCCGGCATCCGCTTTGCAATTACCAGTGGCCGCCCGCCGCTCGGCATGGCCATGCTGTTCGACCCGCTCGCGCTCGATACGCCGATTGCCGGCTTCAATGGCGGGCTCTTCGTCGAACGGGATCTCACGATCCTGGAGCAAAAGACGGTCCCTGACGATGTGGCGAGCCAGGCGATCGACCTCATTCGCGACCATGGCCTCGACGCCTGGGTCTACCGTGGCAACGACTGGCTGATCACAAAGGCCGACGCCCCGCACGTCGCCCGCGAAGCTTGGACGGTCAAATTCGAGCCGAAGATCGTGGCAGATCTCGGCAGAAAGCTTGACCAGGTTACCAAGATCGTCGGTGTAAGCGACGATTACGACAAGGTGCAGCGCTGCGAGGCAGACGCGCGAACGTCCTTCGGACGGCGCGCGACGGCGGCACGGTCGCAACCCTACTATCTCGACATTACGAACAAGGGCGCGAACAAGGGTGCCGTCGTGGAATATCTGTCGAGCCACATGGAGGTGCCGATCCAGGAGATCGCCACGATCGGCGATCAACCCAACGACGTGCTGATGTTCAAGCGGTCCGGTTTAAGCATCGCCATGGGCAATGCCTCCGATGACGTGAAAAAGCAGGCCGACGCTACGACGGATTCCTACAATGACGAGGGCTTCGCCAAGGCGATGGAGCGCTTCGTTCTGGGTGCGTCTGATTGAGGTAGCGGCATGGGCGAGACAAGCGGTCGCTTCGAAATACTTCCCGATCCGATGGCAGTGGCCCACCATGTGGCCGAATGGATGACGTTGGCTGCGCTCGCCGCGAACGGCACGTTTCGGGTGTCACTTTCCGGCGGATCAACTCCAGGGACGCTTTACCGACTTCTCGCGTCCGATGAGTTCAGCGGCCGTTTCCCCTGGCAGCGCGTCTTCTGGTACTGGGGAGATGAGCGCTTCGTTCCCTACGACCATCCCGACAGCAACTATCGCATGGTCCGCGAGGCGATGCTCGCGAAGGTTCCGGTGCCACCGGAGAACGTTTACCCCGTCCCGATCGACGGAAGCCCGCAGGACGCGGCCAGGCGATACGAGCGGACTCTGCAGGAGGCGTACGGCGGGGCGATTCTTGATCCCGCCCGTCCGCTCTTCGATGTGACCCTGCTTGGCCTTGGTGCCGACGGTCATACGGCTTCGCTGCTGCCTCGAGAACCGGTGCTGGAGGAGCGGCAGCGATGGGTGGCGGCCGTCTCGCATGGGCGCCCCGAGGCCCGCATCACCATGACCTATCCGGTGATCGATAGTAGCCGGCGTGTCGCATTTCTGGTGACGGGTCGGCAGAAGGCTCCCATCTTGCGGTCAATCCGCGCCGGGGACAGCGAGGCTCCTGCGTCGCGGGTTCGGCCGATCGGCGAACTTGTCTGGTTCGTAGACCAAGCTGCGATGAGCGACGAACGAATGCCCCGCCGGGCGCATACACGGCCGCTATGAAATGCGGCGCTTGCGGGGGCAAGCCCGCCCTGGTGCGTCCGGCCCCCGACTGCGCAAGAGACGAGCAATGGCGCTTCGAATCGAAGACTATGCATTGATAGGCGACTGTCATACGGCTGCTTTGGTCGGGCGCGACGGCTCGATCGATTGGCTATGCTGGCCGCGTTTCAACTCGGCTGCCTGCTTTGCCGCCCTGCTCGGGCAAATTGACAATGGTCGGTGGCTGATTGCCCCAAAGGATTCACCTCTCGGCACCCGACGACGCTATCGTCCAGGCACGCTCATCCTTGAGACCGAATTCCAGACTGAATCCGGCCGTGCGGCGATTGTCGATTTCATGATTCCGGCGGACGGTACCCATCTTGTCCGGATTGTGAAGGGTCTTTCGGGGCGGGTGGCTTTTCAGACAGAGCTTGTGGTGCGCTTCAACTACGGGGCCACGGTCCCGTGGGTCAACCGGCTCGACGACGGGTCGATCAACGCGATTGCCGGACCGGAGCGTGTTGTCCTGCGAACTCCCGTCGCGCTTTATGGCGAAGATCTTAGAACGGTCGGCGAGTTCGCCGTCGAGGCCGAGCAGTCAATTCCCTTTGTCCTCTCCTACGGCTCCTCCTTTCAAAGTCCGCCGCCGACCATCGATTGGTTCGATGCGCTGGCGCGCACCGAAACATTCTGGCGCCAATGGAGCGATCGCTGTCCGGAGGTTGGTCCCTGGACCGAAGCGGTCAAACGCTCGCTGATCACGTTGAAGGCTTTGACCTACGCCCCGACCGGCGGGATCGTGGCCGCTGCCACAACGTCGCTTCCCGAGCACCTCGGTGGCGTGAGGAACTGGGACTACCGATATTGCTGGCTTCGGGATGCCACCTTCGCGCTCATGGCCCTGATGGAGCTCGGATATTACGAGGAGGCTCAGGCATGGCGAGATTGGCTCATGCGCGCAGTCGCCGGCAGCCCGGACCAGGTCCAGATCATGTATGGGGTGGGTGGCGAGCGATGGTTGCCAGAGCAGATCGTCCACTGGCTGCCCGGATACGAGAAGTCGGCGCCGGTGCGGATCGGAAATGATGCATCTCGGCAGCTGCAGCTCGACGTCTTCGGCGAGATCGTCGACGCGATCCTGCAGGCGCAGAAAGCAGGTATGGCGCCATCGGAACGCGGCGTGGCCCTGCGGTCAGTCGTCTTGGACCACCTGGCAACGGCGTGGCGGCAACCCGACGAAGGCATTTGGGAGGTCCGCGGCGGCCGCCAGGATTTCGTTCATTCGAAAGTCATGGCCTGGGTCGCATTCGATCGTGCTGCGAGTGAGCGGGAAGCGCAGGCAGCCAACGAGCCGGAGGAACGATGGCGCCAGATCGCCAACGAAATTCATGCCGAAATCTGTGAGCGCGGCTTCGACCGTGACCTTAACAGCTTCGTGCAGGCCTACGGTTCCAAGCAGCTCGATGCCAGCTTGCTGTTGATCCCGTTGGTCGGCTTTCTTTCTCCCGAGGATCCGCGCGTCCGCGGAACACTTCGGGCGATCGAGGATAGGCTTTTGATCGATGGTGAATTCGTTCTGCGCTACGAGAGCGAACATGCTGGCGACGGGTTACCCGCGGGCGAAGGAGCCTTCCTGGCGTGCAGCTTCTGGCTGGTCCAAAATTACGTATTACAGGGCCGCAATGCGGAAGCAGGCGAGCTATTCGCTCGCTTGCTCGCTCGCTGCAACGACGTGGGCTTGCTCGCGGAAGAGCTCGATCCACTGACCGGACGCATGCTGGGCAATTTTCCGCAAGCCTACAGCCACGTTGGGCTGATCCACTGCGCTCTCAGTTTAAGCCGACAGAGCGGCCCGGCAGAGGAGCGTGCGGTATCGCAACGCTCAATGATCGCCGCTGCGTCCACCGCTGGCGAGTGAATGAGGATGGTTCCTTGAGCCGATTGCCGCGGCGATGTCGGCCATTGAAATATTAGGGCCGGGTCTGACAAACACCTGAGACGCCCGGGCGTCAGCCTCGATCTGGCGATAGAGTTGCACCGAATCGGAGAACCCCTTCAAGGCGCGGCGGCCGATCGAAACCAAATCTGCGATCCCAGCAGGCCCGCAAACCGCTCAGAGCCCAAAAGTACGCGGCCCGTTGCGCCTGTAGCGGTTTGGATCCCGCTCACCAAGTTGACGTCAGGGCCAATGACGGTGAAATCAAGCCGTCGGCTGTCGGCGAATTGGGTCTGGATCGAACTCTACCCGCCCGATCCGGCGGTGCCTTTAATGTTGAGGAAATCCATCTCAGGTCCGACTGGAACGATCCCGGTTGGATTGATGCTGCGGTGGCTCTCATAATAATGATGCTTGATGTGGTGGAAATCGACCGTATCAGCAACGCCGGACATGCGGTAGAGATTGCCGGTGTAGGCGGCGAGCGCCGGATAATCGGCGATGCGTCGCACGTTGCATTTGAAGTGACCAAAATAGACCGGATCGAAGCGGATCAAGGTCGTGAACAACCTGACATCGGCCTCGGTGAGACACTCCCCGCAAAGGTAACGCGATCCGCGCAGCCGATGCTCAACCCAATCCAGCGTCTCAAAAAGGGGCCTCACCGCCTCTTCATAAGCCGTCTGCGTCGTGGCAAAGCCGGCCTTGTAGACGCCGTTGTTGACCGTGTCGTAGATGCGGGCATTGAGCGCATCGATCTGTTGGCGGAGGTCTTCCGGATAGAGATCGCCATCTTTGGCGCCGATCCCGTCGAAAGCAGAATTCAGCATCCGGATGATTTCGGAAAATTCGTTGTTGACGATGGTGCCGCGCTCCTTATCCCACAATACCGGCACCGTCACCCGACCGGTATAGTCCGGATCGGCGGCGGTGTAGATCTGATAGAGAAAGCGCGCGTGATTGATCTGATCCGGGATGACGCCCGGGCCGTCTTCAAAGGTCCAACCCTGGTCGAGCATTCGCCAATGCACCACAGAAAGGCCGATCATCGCCTCGAGGCCTTTCAGCGCTCGCATAATCAGGACGCGGTGCGCCCATGGGCAGGCCAGCGAGACGTAGAGATGATAGCGGCCGACGGCGGCTGCGAATCCGCCGGTTCCCGAAGGACCCGACGCGCCATCTGCGGTCACCCAATTACGATACGCACTATCCTTGCGAACGAAGCGACCGCCGGTGTTTGTGGTATCGTACCAGCCGTCGTGCCAGACACCGTTGACCAACAAGCCCATGATGCTCTCCTGACCGTCAGGTTATCGGTCGTTTGCCGTAGAACGCGTCATCGAGCAGCTGAAGAACGCTCTCGCGCGTGCTCGTGCGCGGATTGTAATAAGGTGCCTGCATCACCAGCTCGGCTGCATGATCGAGATCATCGTGTTTCATTCCAATTTCCTTTAGAGTGACCGGCGCGTTCAGTCGCGTGATCAGGTCGAAAATTCCGATCGCTGCGTTCGTCGTCCCCATCGCGCGCTCGACCCGCTTCATCGCCTCTGGTGCGGCGGCATAATTGTAGGCGACCGCATGGGGCAGGATGATGGTGTGAGTCTCGGCATGCGGCAAATTCCACGACCCGCCAAGCACATGACACAACTTATGGTGCAGGGCTACGCCAGCTGTTCCGAGTACCAGGCCACAAAGCCACGCTGCGTAAAGGCAATCGCTGCGGCCGACCGGATCGTACGGATTGTTTGCTACCCGGGGCATTCCACGCGTCATCGCGCGGATGCCCTCCTCCGCCATCATCGCAGTGATGGGATTTGAATGCTCTGCATAGAGCGCCTCGACCGCGTGCGCGATCGCATTGAAGCCGCTTGTGAGCGAAACCATCGGCGGAAGATCGAGTGTCAGTATCGGATCGTAAATGACAGTTCTCGGTAACACCCGTCGATCACGGCCGGTCTTCTTCACGCCGGCTTCGGTGAGACCATAGATCGGTGTCATTTCCGACCCGGAATAGGTCGTAGGGATCGCCAATATCGGAAGGCTTGAATGCAGCGCGATGGCTTTGCCAAGCCCGATGGTCGAACCGCCGCCCGCGGCGACCACGCAGTCCGCGTCTAGGCGGCGGGCTTGCTCCCTCGCAGCTTGGGCGACTTCGACCGGCACGTGCATTGCAGCCCCGGCGAAGACACCGGCACAGCCCTTGTCAAGCCGGCTGGCGATCTCCAGCGCCAGCGTCTGCCGGGTGGGCGTCGACAGCACCAGGGCACGCTTCGCGCCGAGTTGCTCGATCTCGTGCGGCAATTGGTCAAGCGCATGCGGCCCGAACACCACGCGAACCGGTTGCATTTCGAAAACGAAGCTTTCCATCTCGGACTTTCTCCCGACCCTCGGGAAACAGGCTAGGATTTTTGTTGTCAACGCGCGGAACCCAACTGGCGTACCGGCAAGCAGGCGATTAAGCTATTGCCGGGGCAATATGAAGATTATTCCGAACCAACAGACCGAAAACCTCGATCTCCACGCGCTCCGCGTACTGGACGCGCTGTTTCGCGACCGAAGCCTGACCCGCGCCGCTGAAGCGCTGCACACCAGTCAACCGGCGTTGAGCAAGACGCTGGCGCGCCTGCGGCGCTATTTCGACGATCCATTGTTTGTCCGTGTGGCATTGCACATGGAGCCGACGGCCAAGGCGCTTGAACTCGAGAAGCCGATCCGCGCGTTGCTCGACGGAATGCAGCGTCTGCGCAACGAGCAGCTCCATTTCGACCCTTATACATCGAATCGGACCTTCCGTGTTTTCACGCTCGACGCCGGTGTTATCGTGCTGCTCCTTCCCGTCATCAGGTTGCTGCTGAGCGATGCTCCCGGCGTAAGGGTGCGAGCTGCCCAGGTGAGCCTGCAATACCTTCATGCCTCGTTGGAGGCAGGCGAAATCGATCTCGCGATCGGCGAGTTTCCGCTGCTGATACCGGGGATCCGCCGGCAAAAGCTGTTTTCGGGGCGGCACATGAGCATTTTCCAGAAGAACCATCCGCGGCTCGGCCCCGATCCCTCGCAATCCGATTTCATTGACGAGCAACACGTCCTCGTAACAGCGGCTGGAACGGGTCATCCTCATCAGATTGCGGAGCGCTCACTTGAGGAGCAACTTCCGCCTCGCAATGTCATCGCGCACGTACCAAGCTTCACCGCGGCCGCCATTCTTGCCAAGCACACCGATGCGGTCACAACAATGCCCGGGCCAGTCGCGGCCGTTCTCGCTCGCGAACTCGACATGCGGATTGCAAAAGCGCCGATCAAGCTGCCGGAGTTCGAAATCGCCCAATACTGGCATGAGCGCTTCGACCGTGACCCCGGAAACCAATGGCTGCGGTCCGTCTTTAACGCCCAATTCGGCAGCGGACGGAAGTCGCCATCGCGAAAATAGCGTCATTACGTTGGTCCAGGCCTACGCCTTGTGGCGTGCCGCGAATTTGGCGAAAGCTGCGAGCTGATCGGCAACAGCTTTCCGTGTTGGCTCGTCCTTAAGCTCGAGCGTATCGGGATCGAATTTGGTCTGGGCAAGGCCCACCAAAACCTCAGGCGTTCCGAACACCGACGCGCAGAGAAACGTCAACGCCATCCGAAGATGATATTGCATGCGGGCGCCCCCGAGAGGGCCGCCGGTGGCCGACTGTATGGCGACAGGCTTGTCCTTGAACGGCTGGTTGTCCAGCCGCGATACCCAGTCCAGAGCATTCTTGAGGCCGCCCGGGATGGTCCAATTATATTCCGGTGCAACAATGACGACGGCATCCGCCCTGCGGATCGCGTCGGCGAAATTGGTGACGTCGGCCGGAAAGCCCTTTGCTTGCACATCCGCGTTGTAGATAGGCATTCCGTCATAGGGCGGAGCTTCGGAGAACCGAAACCCGGCTGGAGCCAGGGCGGGCAGCGCTCGCATCAGGGCAGTATTAAAGGAGCCCTTGCGAAGGCTGCCGCTGACCGTAATCACGTCGATGGTCATTTATTGGTCTTTCCGATTGTCGACCGCACCAAGCGGGCGAACGTTGCAGGATTCGACACCTAAAGCGGACACCCCGATATCGATAAGCCAATGCGTCCAGCATAGAGCGCAGACGCCCGGCGCTGAAGGCCGGGCAAAGTGATTGACTTCGATCAAAGTACCTGCGGCGCCTGGCAGGATTCGTTCGCTTCAAACCGCTGCTTCCACGACGCCGTGTTGCGGCATCGAAGTCTCGCTCGTCGGCTGCAAGATAAAATCATACTCAAGCAACCAGAAGGGCTGATCGGCGATCGCACCTGTTGGTAACCTCGCACCGGCCTGGACTTGGCGGAATTCCGCGATCAACGGCGCCTTGACGCCATAGACGACATCGGTCTCAAGATAGGGACAAGACTTCTTAAACAGATGAGTGATGACTTCGCGGTGACCCGGCGCGTTGATCAGGAAATGCACGTGCGACGGTCGCATTGGGCTGATGTCGGTCCGCAGCATCAACTCGCCAACGCTGCCATCCAGCGGAATCGAATATGGGACCGGCAGCACGGTCTGCACGATGAACGAACCATCTTGCCCGGATTTGAACACGCCGCGCATCCATGGCTCCGCACAGCCGCGCTGTGCCTCGTAAAGCCCGTCGCCATCGGCCTGCCATATATCGAGCGTTGCGCCGGCAATTGGACACCCCTGAAGGTCGCGAACCGAACCGACGATAAAGCAACGCTCGCCGGGCGCGCCGCGCGCGATGTCGGCGCCATCGTCCAGATTGGGCAAGTCATGGATGTGGAACGGGCCCGTGACGGTCGTCGGAGTAGCTCCGCCGGGCAAGCGATGGTTAATGCAATCGACGAGCATGCTCACACCGAGCACGTCGGACGCGAGGATAAACTCCTGCCGCTTTTCAGTCGAAAGCCGTCCGGTGCGTGTCAGCCATTCGATCGCCGTGATCCATTCGTGCTCGCTCGGCTCAACATCCCGAACGAAGGCGTGAAGGTGCTCGATCATCGACCGCATGATTTCGCGCAGTCGAGGGTCGGGCACAGCGTTCCATCGATCGAGAACGACGTCAGTGATATTGCTTTCAGTGACATAGGGCATGGTTTCCTCCTGACGTGCTGCGCCGGCCTTTGGCGATCCGAGGTACAAGCCCGCGCCCGAACCTCGGATCTTGGAATCATCCGCTACTTGCTAGATCCTCGGATCGAGAGCCGCTTCCTTGAGCCGCGCCACCTGCCCAAACGCAGCTCGCTCACCGGAAGCGGCGTCCTGTGCGCGGGCGTAGGCCGCCGACGACTTGTACTCGGTTGAATCTTCCTTCAGTTCGATGCCGCAGACCTCCCTGGCAAACTTCGCGTAGTATCCGGAGCCTGAGAATTCCGCGCGCTGCATCGTAAGCGACCGGATCGTCTGCAACGGCGTCCCGTTGAAGTTTTCGAACATAAACAGGCGTCCGCCCCAATCCGACAGATACAGGTCGCGAATCACCCGACCGATCTTGAGCCGATCGTGAGGCCGACCGCTCGGACCCGTGTTAAGCCGCTTCAGCCACGGACCGATCTTGGAGTCGTTCCATTGTTCTTCGGTCGGAAACAACAAGGCGCTCCGACCGCACAGGTCAAGCAGCTCATACATCATCGAGGAAAAGTGCTCTAGATAGTAGGCACGGCCGAAATCGTAGATCAGGATGTTCGGTTTGTAGTGACCGCCAGGCGTCAGAAAGCCAAGTTCTTCGGACGCGACAACATGTGCAATCATAGCTTGATGGAACCCGACAAATTTCGCGACCCGCACCTGAACCGCAGGGATCTTGCTGGTGCCGATATGTTCGGTAATCAGGATGGCGAGACCGGCCATCAATTCGGCACGCACCATCTGGCGGATGATCGCATGATAATGCAACCAATCGAATACGCGTTGCGGATACAGCTTGGCGTGATCCGGGTTGCCGATATGAAAGACGTATTTCCAAGGGATCAATACATGGTCGAATACCGTCAAATTGTCGAGTTCATCGCCCGACGATGCCAAAGGATGCTCAACGGCATCGTCCTTCACGGTGCTTTCGCGGCAGACGACGGTGACGCCCTTGGTATTGACCGGAGTCATGGCATAGATGATCTGTTCCGCCGGGATTCCGGGACGGAAAAACACACCGATATGAATCCAGTCGGCAAAGGCGGTGCCGGTCCCGATCGCCTTGACGCCGTCGACCACGATCCCCTTGTCATTGATTTCCAGCACACGAAGTGCGGGCGACTTCGCCTGGGCTTCCGGACTGGACCGATCCGCCTGGGGATCGACAAACTGCGGCGAACAATTCAGGTCGTTGTCCCTCGCGAATTTGAAAAACTCGACGATGTTCTTTGCGAGCCCACGACCTTCCGCTCCGATAGCGGACGTCTCCCAGGGCTGGGGGTCGTCGACGTAAGTCAGCAGTGGATAGTTGTTGGTATCGGGCATGCGCGGAAACGACGTGCCGCCAACCTCGCGCATGACGGTTTCATGGTATTTGCGCTTTCGCTTCACCTCGTCCTTATTGCGATGACCAAACCACTGCATCGAGCGGCGGACGCCATCCTCATCAAGGAATGTGACTACGTCTTCCAGATCCTTGCGGTTATGCAGGTCATAGAAATCGGCAAGACGACGGGCGTAGTCGCGGGTCTTCGGGTGGGTGGCGACATTGTCGATCTTGTCGTCACCAACCCAGACGTTACGACCATCGTTGAGTGCTTCGAGATATTGCGCGCCAGTGCGTGGCATGTTCATGTCCTGTTTTGTGTTCGCGATCCGATGGACGGCGGTGTTAGGCAACGTTTCGAATGGTCGCGTAATTGCGACGGTGATAGATCAGGGGCTCATCTCCCGTCGCATGCACAGTCGACAACACCTCAGCGAAGACTATGCTGTGTGTGCCCACTTCCCTGATCTCCGCGATCCGGCAGTCAAGCGCGACACGAGATGTCTTGCAGTAGGGTGAGCCGGTGGTGAGCAAGCCCCATTGCGAGCTGTCGAACCGCTCATGCATCGGGACTTTGCCGACGCCGGCGAACATCTGCGATAGAGCAACCTGATCGGCTCCAAGGCTGCTGACGCAGAGGACGCCGTTTGCCTTGATGATCGCATTCGCTGCGCTCTTGCGATTGACGCAGACAAGGATAGTCGGTGGCTCATCAGTTACCGTGCATACCGCCGAGCAGGTGAATCCCGCGATACCGTGGGCGCCATCAGTGGTTACGATGGAGACTGAGGAGGCGACCCGCGATAACGCTTCGCGAAATTCATCCGCAGAGACATGAGCTTCCTGCTCCCGAATTGACGCACCAATCAGCTTATTCTCAACGGTTGTGGTCCGGGTTTCGGTTTGGACAAGCATGATCCTCTCCCTAAAGAGTATGGACTTCACCACGATCTCGAATTCATGTCGGACGTTAGGTCTTCTTGTTACGTCGAGCATGTGGCAAGATCGTCTGCGGGACCACTGGGACAGCGGCTATTGAGACTATTGCCTTGGGGGAATGGAGCAGAAACTGCTGAAAGCTTTTGAGTCTGCACGGCGTGCTAGACTTAAACGACAGTCGCTGCGGACGGAATTTCGTCGCAAACAACCCCGCTGGCGGAATTCCGTTCAATCGGACCGGGAAATCTGAAGGGCGCAACAGCGCTTGGCTCAAGCGGCAAGTGATGGTGCGAATGCAATCAACCTCTCTGAGGCCTCGGCAACGATTTGATTGATCAGATCGCCTGTCTTCGGAATATCGTAAACAGGCGCCATGGTGTCGCGGACAGTTATGTTCGCGGTCTCGCAATCACCGGACTGCAGGGCACCCTTGAGCTCCTGTTCGTGACCGCTACATTTCGCGATGAAATCACTACGCATGACTCGACCGGTGCGGCTGGGCGGCCAGGTTCTTCCCCGGACGACGTCATATACGCTGGTGTGAATGGTCTCGTCCCGCGATCCCGCCACCAGTGTTGCCTTTGCCGCGTCCGGGACGAGTGATTCCCGCGTCGCGGAAAACCTGGTGCCCATTAGCACACCGTCGGCCCCGAGCATGAGCGACGCCGCGAGACCTCGGCCATCAGCGATGCCACCTGCGGCAAGCACGAGAACATCGGGTGCTCGTGCAACCAACGCATCCACCACCGACGGAACGAATGGCATCGTCGAACGCAACGCCCATCCACGTCCACCCGCTTCGGCCCCCTGAGCCACCACGACGTCGGCGCCGACATCGACCGCCTCGAACGCGCGATCCAGGGTATGCACCTGGCAAATCAGCGGCACGCCGGCCTTTTTGATGCGAGCCGCATAGGGGGCTGGATTCGAGAAGGACAGCATTATCGCACGCGGATGTCGCTCTAGTGCGACATCGAGCAATCCCGGATCGTCCGGAATACTCCAGGTGATGAACCCGGCTCCAACCTCTGATCGAGTTACCTTTGCCGATTCGGTTTCGAACCAGACACGGTCAACGTAACCGCAACCCAGCAGCCCGAGCCCTCCAGCCGCCGCTACCGCCGACGCCAAAGCTCCTCCCGCAGCCGGCGTCATCGGCGCCACCACAATCGGATGCTTGATGTGAAAGCGCCTGGTCAGCCTGGTGGCTATGGTCACGATCGTCTCCTTGATACCGGATGATATCTTTGCCGGACCGAAAGCGGCATCTTTGTTTCGATTAAAGCCAGAAGCCGGCCCTCATCACGATTTCCGCCCCCGCCGCAGCGCACATTGCATCACCGCTCCGGCTCCGGGCACCCCTCGATGAGGTCGAACCGCAGAAGCGCCGTGATCGCCTTCCTTGTTTGAAACCGCTAAACGCTAACGCGCTGATCGGCGCCTCTCCATTCAACGCTGGTTTCGCTGCGGCCATACGTTGGTGTTAGGAAGCGATCACTTGGAAGTGCACGACAGGGAATCTGACAGCTGACAGCACGAGCGCTCCCGGCTCCGGACACACGACAAGCGCACCTGACGCAATCAAGACCCACGATCTTTCCGGCAAAGTGGCGATAGTAACCGGCGGCTCTTTGAACAGAGCAGCGGCGGCCAATACGGCAAAGCCCATCTTCAAGCTCTCGGCGAACAAGGTCAGGAGCCGATGCTGAAACCGCTCGGGTAGCGCGAGCCGCCTCCAACCTCCTTGGCCCTTCTATCTGGGCCGCACGCGCAGATCGCCAAGTTCACCCTTGCGGCTCCGCGCTACTGGATTCAGTTCACTGCGCCCGGGCAATAAATCCGGGGACACCGGTCTCCACCACAGCGTTGAACCTGACGCTCGTGGTGATGCGCTCCCGAATCTCCCGCATTGCGTCTTCAGGCAGGGCCGAAACGTCGAAGTTCTCCTGGATGCGCCGAGGTTTGGTTGAGGTCGTTAAGAAGGCGGTGCCGCGCTGTACCGCCCAGGCCAGGGCAACTTGAGCTGGTGTCTTGCGCACACGCCGTGCGATCGCTGCAATCACGGGATCATCCACCACACTTGGCTCCATGGCGTGTCCTAACGCTGCAAACGCCTGCACCACTATCCCTTGCTCGCGACAGAACTCGAGCAGGTCCCATTCCGGGAGATACGGATGCGATTCGACCTGCACGACGGCGGGCTTGATCCGCGCTACCGCAACGATCTCCCGCAGCTTCTCCAAAGTAATGTCCGACAGACCGATCGACTTGCACTGACCGTCGTCGACCAGGCGCTCCAGCGCGCGCCATGTCTCCACGAGCGTGATCCCCGAATCGTAGATCACCCGACCGTGCTCGTCCCTCGGGTCCTGCTCGTCGCCGGGCTGAAAGGCAAAGGGAGTATGGATGAGATAGCAATCGACATAGTCTAGCTTCAATCGCCGGCGACTCGCGTCGAAGGCAGGCCTGACCCGCTCTGGACGATGATTGGTGTTCCATAGCTTCGTCGTGACGAACAGGTCCTCCCGCTGAAGCGTCCCCGCCTTGAACGCTTCCCGGATCGCATCGCCGACCGCTTCTTCATTGCGGTAGCGTTCCGCGCAATCGAGATGCCGGAATCCCACTTCCAATGCAGCCTTGGTAGCCTGTTTGGTCGCGAGAGGATCCGGAATCAGCGTGCCAAATCCGACGGCGGGGAGCTCACCATATCCGTGGGCAAGATGAATCCTCGTATAGCGAAGCCCATCGGATGTTGTCATGCTCATACTCCCTTGTTTGATCCCAGCCGCCGCATCAGCAGCGGTCGTTTGGACGTCGCATTAATTGGCCGGCTGCGGCTTGCGGAGAAAAAGTACAAGCGGGCTCACGATCAGCATGGCGAACATCAGGATCTTGAACTGGTCGATGACGGCGACGACCGCCGCCTGCTGGGTGATCATTTCGTTGAGCATGGCAAGGCCCGGCTTGGCGATTGAGCCCGCGACATGCGCGGCGGCGCGGTTCGGCGCGAGGTCCTTTGCAAGCGCGAGGTGCATGGCCTGGGTGTTGTTGTAGAAGAATATCTGGACGACCGCGATGCCGATCGTACTTCCATAGACGCGCGACAGGTTGAAGAGTGCGGTGCCTTCCGGGCGGAATTTCGGATCGAGCGTGCCGAACGCCGCCTTGGTGAGTGCCGGAAGCAACGTGCCGAGACCCGCTCCCTGGAACAGGATTGCCGCGACTACCGGCCACCAATCCATCGCGGGTGAATAGCCGAGCATCCGCCAATGGGCATAGACCACGAGCGCCATGCCGCCGATCACGAACAGCCGATTGTCGATTCGTGCCGGAACGAAGCTCATCAGCACCAACGCCCCGACGAGCGTGACGCCGCGCGGCATGGTCATGTATCCGGTGGTATCAACCGGATAATTGAGCAAATTCTCCAGCATCGGCGCCGTCAAAGCCAGGGTCGGCAGCAGGACGAAGCCGACGGCGAAGACCATGATCGTCGAAAGGACGAAATTGCGGTCCTTGAGCAGCGCCTTGTTGAGAAAATGCACATCCGTCGTCAGGACGTGCACGATGAAGAGATAGAATCCCAGGACCGAGACGGCCGCTTCGGACCAGATTTCCGCCGAGGCGAACCATTCCAGGCGCTCGCCGCGGTCGAGCAGCATCTGCAGCCCGATCAAGCCGATCGAGAAGGTCGCGAGGCCGAAGAAGTCGAAGGGTGGGTTCTGTTCGGCCCTTTTCTCGGGAAGTGAGAGCGTCATCGCCAGGAAGATGAAGCCCGCCATCGGAAGGCTGAAATAGAAGATCGAGGGCCAACCGTGATATTCACTGAGCCAACCGCCGATGCTCGGGCCGCTGCTGATGCCGAGCAGTAGGCACGCCGACCACGCCAGGCTGATCCGCGCATGGCGCGCCGGCGGCAGCACATCAAGCAAAATCGCCATCGACAGAACAGCGAGCGGGCCGCTCCCTGCCCCCTGGACGATCCGGGCAAACACGAACTGGATGGAAGTCGTCGCAAGCGTGTTTAGCATCAGGCCGAGCGCGAAGACGGCGAGGGACACCTGATAGACCGTCTTCCGGCCATAGCGCCCCGCAAGCCAGCGCGCCATCGGCATCACGGCGGCACCCGACGCGATATATGCGGTAAACACCCAGCCGACCTCGTCGTCGGCCATCGATAGTGTGCCCTGGATATGCGGCAGGGCCGCATTCGGGAGCGAGATATTCACCGCCTCCATGTAGGTCGCCATCAGGGCCGCCACGGTGATTGCGCGATGGCCGTTGACGGCCGCGCTCGATGCGAGGGCGGCGCTCACTTGACCTCCGTCGCGAGCGCGGGCTGGAGCAGATGGCGCCAGGTGCGACGATAGCCGGTGTCGACCCGCGCGGTGACACTGATGCCCGAGAACAGCGGCCGGTTCGGATCGACCTCATCAAGCTCGAGGCGTACCGGCAGACGCTGGACAACCTTGACCCAATTCCCGGTCGCATTCTCGGGCGGCAGGACTGCGAAATCGGATCCAGTGCCCGGGCTCATGCTGACGACGTGCGCCCTGAATTCACGATCCGGATAAGCATCGACGTCGATCGTCGCCTCCTGACCTGGACGCATGTGGGTCAGGCCCGTTTCGCGGAAATTCGCCTCGATCCAGATCCGTCGGCTCGACAGCAGCGAAAACACGGTGGCGCCGGCATTGACGAAGTTGCCGACCTGGAGGTCCTCGACCCTCGTCACGGTGCCGTCGTCGGGCGCGGTCACCGTTGCATAGGAGAGATCAAGCCGGGCACGGTCGAGCTGGGCCTTGGCCGCGCGAACTGTCGGATGGCGATCGATCTCGATGTCCGGATCGCCGTTCAGCGCAACTACGGTGCTGGCGATCTGTTGTTCGATCGATGCGACGTGCTGGCGGGCGACCTTGAGATCAGTCTCGGTCCGGTCATAGACCTCACGCGGGGTGAAATCGTTGGCAACCAGCGCCTTCTTGCGATAATATTCGCGCTCATCATAAGCGGCCGAGTCCTTTGCCGACTGTAGTTCGGCCTGTTGCTGGCGATAGGTCGCTTTGAGCCCGTCGATCTGGAGGCGCGCGCTGGCGAGCCGCGCTTCGGCCAGATCGACCGCAATCTGGTAGGGCTCCGGATCGATTCGAATTAGGACTTGTCCCCGCCGGACACGCTGATTGTCCCGGACGGCGATTTCGACCGCCTGGCCGCCGACCCGGGCATTCACGGTTACCTTCGCCGCACGAACGAACGCATCGTCCGTCGAGACATAAGGCTCTTCGGCGAGGTAATAGGCGGTGCCGAACGCAGCCAACACGATCGGCAATGCAAGCATCAGAGGCCGGCGCAGACGCTCCCTGAGGCTCCTTCGGGGCGTCGCGGCCACGCGGTTCGATGCGGGGAGGTTGACTACTCTATCGAATTGCGTCTCCACCGCAGAGTGTGCCACACCCGCGGAAATCATAGCGCTGCCCGCAAATTTTGATTCCTGCTCGGGAGCTTGCAGTGGACGGGGGTAGCCAATTTCCGCCAACCCGCCGGTGGCCTCGGCGCCGAGCGGGCGGATTCCAGGAGAACTTTCACCGTCGACCGTTCGCGTTGCCTTGGCACTCAGCAATTGCCTCGCCGCCCCACTCTCGGGCAACTCCTCGCGGTCGCCAGTCGAGCCGGCGAGTGCCCGAAAATTAAGACTCATCGAAAGTCTCCAGCTTCATTGTATTTTGTAACGAATAATACAAATATCTAACCGCGGTGTGGTAATCAAGGCGATTGATGATTTTATTTTGTATCGTTTCATACAAATATGGTACAAGCACGCGGCAACCTGGGTATTTGGCGAAATGGCGCGAAAAAAGAGTGAAACGGCAGTAACGCGTCGAGGGCGGCCGCGCGCCTATGACGCGCAGGCAGCGCTCAAGCGCGCAACGGAGACCTTCTGGAGGACCGGCTATTCGGGCACTTCGCTCGACAGAATCTCTGTCGCGACCGGCATGAATCCGCCAAGCCTCTACGCGGCCTTCGGAAACAAGCGCGCGCTCTATCTCGAAGCGCTCGCCCATTATTGGGAGATCAGCCTGACCGCGACCCGTGAGGCTCTTGCAGAGGACCGTCCCCTGCCCGAAAGCCTGATGCTTGCTTACGAAGCGGCGCTGTCCATCTATTTTTCGGGCAAGGGATCCGCGCGCGGCTGCTTTGTGATCGGGACTGCGGTAACCGAAGCCGCCGAAGATCCGGAGATCCGGAAAAGTGTCGCGGCGGGACTTCGTATGATCGACGCGGATTTTGAAGCGCGTCTCCGGGCCGCACGTGACAGAGGCGAACTGAAGGACGATGCGGACCCAACGGCGCTTGCCATCCTCGCATCCGCGACAATGCACTCCATCGCTATCCGCGCCCGGGCCGGCACTCCCCGCGCCGAACTGCAGGAGATTGCGCGAAAGGCGGTGAGTGTGATCTGCGGCCCGGTACGTGCCGATTGAATAGCTCACGGCGACCTGTGTATCGCCGGACGGACCTGCAGATGCCGCACCGAGAAGACCGAAAGCCCCCGCGCCAGCCGCTGTTTCAGGCAGACCCCGCCGGGTTGGCGATGAGGAAGGTCTGGACATTTCCATTGTTCCTCCGTGAAAGAGTGACACCACAGTGCAGGCCACTGGCGTGCTCGACCATCCAACACTAGGCGGAAGCCGGTCATATCAAGGTATAAGCGGGCATTACGAGGTGACGACTGGCGCGATCGCAATCACCGTCATCGGCCCAAAAACTCCCCGACCAAAACCATGGAGAGTGAGATCTGTATCCGTGCCAAAGATAGCTTCTCGATCTGGCGTCTGGAGCAGACCTTCGCATAATGAGCGGTCATGGAATGGGCGCAGGTACCCGTTATTCGGCACCGATGTGGGCGCCTTTCTCGGCTACCGAACGCTTCATCAGCAGCACCGTGAGTAGCGGCACCAGCGTCACCACAGCCAAGAAGAAGAAGACATCGAAATAGGCAAGTGACGATGCCTGCTGCTGCCGCAAGTTCTCGAGCGTCTGCCAGGCCAGCTGCTGCGCTGCAGACGGATCGCCGGTCTGCTGCAGGAACACTCCGCCAGCCTGCTTGACGAAGGAAACCACGCTTGCGTTGAACGAATCGAGGTACTCGCCCAGCCGCAGGATGTGAAATTGATCACGGCGCTCCTGAATTGTCTGTGCCATCGAGGTGCCCACACTGCCTCCCTCATTGCGCAACAGACTTAGCAAGCCAACGGCTGCTCCACGCAGCGACGGCGGGATATAGAGGTAGGCCGCTACATTCGCAGGCGCAAAGCACATCGAGAGCCCAACAATCAGTATCACCCGAGGCCAGACGACCTGGCCCGGGCTGATCTCCAGGTTCATTTGCGACATCCAATAGTTTCCGATCGCCATGATCAGCAGACCCGCGGCGAGTAGCCACCGGGCATCCGCCCCCTTGCCAAGTGCCTGGCCGACAAACGGCATTGCCAGAAGCGCACCGACTCCAGCCGGCGACATCACCAATCCCGCGCTGAGGGCATCATAGCCGAACAGAGATTGAAGCAGAGCAGGCAATGATGTGCTGGCGGCGTAGAGGACTGCGAAAGCGCAAAAGATGATGACGCAGCATGCAGCGAAATTTCGTTCCCGCAGCGGGCGGAAATTGACCACGGGGCTGGGGTGGCGTGATTCCCAAAACACCAGCGCCATCAGACCCAAAACGAAAAGAATGGCGAGCGTCTGCACGCGCCAGAATGGATCGCTTAGCCAGTCCCACTCCTGTCCCTTGCTGAGCATCACTTCCCAGGAGACCATGACAATCACCAGGAGTGAAAGGCCGAGCGTGTCAAAACGCAACGGCTCCTTCCTCAACTCCATACGCTGCTTCACGAGATAGTCGGGATCCCGCAGCAGCGCATAACAAGCACCATACGCCAGCAGACCAACCGGGACGTTGATGTAGAACACCCATCGCCACGAATAGCTGTCCGTGATCCAGCCGCCGAGGGTCGGACCGACGACCGGCGCCAAAAGGGCAGCCAGGCCAAACAGCGTCATCGCAATGCCTTGCTGCTCTACCGGAAAGGCGTCCAGCAGCACGCCTTGACTGGACGGCTGCAGGCCGCCACCCGCCAGACCCTGCAGGACGCGAAAGAAAATCAACTGACCGAGACTTGTGGCCATCCCGCAAAGTCCGGACGAGAGGGTAAAGACAGCTATCGACAGCAGGAAGTAGTTCCGGCGCCCGAGGCGAGCCGACAACCAGCCGGTAATTGGCAGGATGATCGCATTGGCGGCAAGGTAGCTGGTGATGACCCATTCGCCGTCGTCGACCGTGGCCGAAAGGCCGCCGGCAATGTATCGCAGCGCGACCACTGCAATGGTGGTGTCGAGTACCTCCATGAAGGTCGGTATTATAACGATGGCGGCTACAAGCCACGGGTTCACGTCCGCCCGCGATCTGGAAGGTGAAAGTGCCAACTCGGTCATTTGTCGGCACCCCGCGGGCTCCCACCCGAAACCGCGGCCGGCGATTGCTGCTCGAAGCCTTGAAGAAACGTCCCGGCATTGGGTCCGCTCAGCGGTTTGTTGAGATAGACGTAGGGGACAACCGATGCGCCGATGAACAGCGGTTTCTTGTCCGGATCGTAACCCTCAAGCTCGATCCGGACCGGCAGCCGCTGGACGATCTTGATGTAGTTGCCCGTGGCATTCTGCGGCGGCAGTAACGCGAGCGTCGATCCGGTCCCGATCGTAAACCCGGTGATCCGACCGCTGAATACCTGTTTGTCGCCATACATGTCGACATAGAGATCGGCAGCCTGACCGATGCGCAAGTCGCGCAGCTGCGTCTCCTTGAAATTGGCATCGACCCAGATCTCGCTGAGCGAGCGGATCGCCATCAGGCTCTGTCCGACCTGAACGTCATTACCGGGATTGACGTTTCGTCGCGTGACGACGCCGTCGATCTCCGCGACAACGTCGCAATAGCGAAGGTCGAGTTCAGCCAAAGCGAGATCGCGTTTGGCGGCTTCGAGTTTGGCTTCGGCTTGCTTGACGGCCGGCGCCTCCGCAGCCAGCCGACCGAACGTCCGGTCGACATCGCCTTCGGGATCACGCTTTTCGAACTCTTCGAGCATCTGCTTCGGAGGCTGGTTGTAGGAATGGACAACGCCCAGCTCAGCCGCGCTCTGAATCAGCTCCGCCTGCGCCTGCAGGATCGAAGAAAACGTCTGATCAAGATCGGGCGGTACCTGGTCGAGATCCGCGCTGTCTTCGGGCTGCGTCTGCAGGCCCAACGAGACACGGATCTGGTTCGCATCCGCCAACGTCTGTACGACATCCGCCCGGGCAATCGACAACGCCGCCTGACGTTGATCATAGAGTTCGCGGCTCGCGAACTCCGATTTGACCAGCTGCGACGTCCGGTCGAACTCCTGCTGGGCGAGTATAAGTGTGGCCTTCGCCTTCTTCAGCGCAGCCACCCGAGCATGCAGCAGGGCTATCTGGTTTTCGACATTCTCCACAGCTTGTTGCAATTGCCAGCGGCGGCTCCAGGCCTGTGCTTCGATGCCGCGCACCGTGGCCCTGGCTGCCTGAAGATCCGCCTGTGCGGTATCGACGGCCGCCTTCTTCACTGCGACTGCGTCCCGAAATGGTTCCTTGTCCAATTCAACAAGGAGATCTCCCTTGCGCACGCGATTGTTGTCATCCACCAGAACCCGGGAGATCTGACCGTGGACGCGAGGGGCGACGAACGTCACATGGCCGTTCACGAAGGCGTCGTCGGTCGAAACCGTGCTGAGCACGAACCGGATCCACGGAATGCCAAACACCGCGGCCGCGATGACTACAGCGCCAAGCACACCGATCAACAATTTTCGCCGCCGCGTGATCCGTTGATTCGAGGCTGGCTTTGAGCCAGGATCTGTCCGCGTTTGTGTGGCGTCGCGATCAACCATCGCATCCGCACTGCCCGTTACCGGCGCCTCGATCGAGGGTGCCCCGTTCTTCTGCTCGATGGTCTCGGTAGGCATCGGAAATTCCCTCCCAAGGAAGATCGTTTCTCAACCAAATCATTCGCGTCTGTCGCGCCGATCCAGTTTCCCGACCCCGCCGTCACGGTGAGCTACCATAGCGACCCGTTCTCGGCGCAGCCTGAACGCACGGCGCCAACTGCTTGGACCGCGCAGACCTCGGGCTGCATCGCGGCGGCTCGCTTTGCATTTCATGGAACCGGCCATATCCCATCGGACGATGGCCGGTTCGCGTGCTCGCCCGCGAAACCATCACTCGCTACGTGATGAGAATAGCTCCCATGTTTTCGTTCCTGCTCCCTGCATCGTACCCGTATCCTGAAAGCCACTGCTGAACCATACAACCGTCGGCAGAAGCCGATCATATCAAGGTATGAGCGGGCATTACGAGGCGACGACTGGCGTGATCGTCAACAGCGCCTTACGTTTGACCGCAGAGTATCGCCACAATGAATTCGGTGGTCCCGAAATGATGGCTGGAAGCCTACGCAGGAGGACGAGATGGATGATGAAGGTGTGCGGGTGGCGCTGGAGCGGCATTGGGATGCTTCGGACGCGAGCGATTTCAAGGTCGAACATGAAATCTACCGCGAGGATGCTGTGCTTGATTATCCCCAATCGGGCGAGCGGATCCGCGGCCGGCACAACATTCAAGAGAGCCGGACTGTCCAGCCAAACAAGAAGCGTTTTACGGTCCGGCGAATTATCGGCGGCGGCGATCTCTGGGTCACCGAGTTCGTACTTACCTATGACGGCATACCATCTTATGTGGTGAGCATCATGGAATTCCGCGAAGGACTTGTGGCCAAAGAAACGCAATATTTCGCGAATCGATTTGACCCTGGACCCTCGCGTGCGCATCTTGTTGAGCGAGCAAGCGCTCCACTCCAATGATTCTCACTTTGGACGGTCGCCAACCATTTCATGGGGGCCGATGGCCGTCTTCAAACTAAGCTCAAGCGAGTAGAGGACCGGCATGAGCCCCGGGGATTGCCGCAGGCATTTGGCCCCGATCGCCCGACCGTGAGATCGGCGCCACGACCGGCACCCGACCCTTAAGGAGCAGCCTTTCGTTCGCCACCACGGTGAAGGACCGAACGAAATGACCTCTTTGGTCGGCGCAGCTGACATCATTGAAGTTATTTTTTTCCAAGCCAATGCAGCGGGTTGCAGTCAAGTTCCACATTGGCCTCGCACAATGGAAATCACAGGAATGAGACCGTGGGAGCCCGCACCCGCGGACGAATTTCCACGCTTTACAGCAGCATCCTCCCCGAAATCGCTAACAACGCCTAACAAGGCATAACGGGCTATTTGCCGGCATATAAGCGAATATCCTGGCCAACAAACCGAATACGGGCGGCGCAAGGCACCGGCCAGCGGAGATGCCATATGCAGATGCTTCTCACATGTGGATGCTTCCGAACGCAACGGACCGCTCCGTCATCCATCGAAGGGGATTTGCCGATGCGTCCGACCATCGAAGAAATCGGCCCCAATCTCCCGCAGGTCTTGAAGAAATTTTCGGGCAAGCACGCGGATCGGCTGCCGCCGCGGGTCAAATACCTGGAGCCGGTGGCTCACCGGAGCCAGGGCAAGAAGAACCGACTGCAGCACGTCGGCGCGGCGCGGAATGCGGCGCAAGGCCGGGTGCCGGAAGAGGTACCCAGCAAGGCCCGATCAGAACTCGCGCACACTGCGAGGATCACGAGCCTCGGCGTGTTGACGGCGTCGATCGCGCACGAAGTCAATCAGCCGCTTGCTTCGATCGTCACAAACGGCGAGACCGCGTTGCGCCTGCTGGCTCGGCAAGCGCCCGACATCGAGACGGTTCAGGAGCTGACAACGCGGATGGTCGCCGATGCCCGACGCGCGTCCGAAATCATCGATCGCGTCCGCGCGATGGCAACCCGGCAGACAGTCGAGCCAATACAGCTGTCGCTCAACGATATAGTCAACGAGTCGATGGTCTTCCTGCGCCATGAATTCCAGTCAAGAAGCATCTCGGTTTCGCTTGAACTGGCGCCGAAACTTCCCCGCTTTGTTGGCGACCGCACACAGATCCAGCAGGTGATCGTGAATCTGGCCATCAATGCGGTCCAGGCAATGGCCCAATCCGGGAACCGGAATATCCTTGTTCGGACCACGCTGCTCGACCCCGAAACGCTGTGCTGCAGTGTCGAGGACAGCGGCCCGGGAATTGATCCAAGTCATCTTCCTCGGCTCTTTGACAGTTTCTTCACGACCAAAGAGGCGGGCATGGGCATTGGCCTGGCGATCTCCCTGACGATCGTTGAGGGTCATGGCGGGCATATTACAGCAGACAATAATTCTGCCCTCGGCGGAGCTCGGTTCAGCTTCACTTTGCCTTGCGCAAGCCTCCCAACTTCGTTGGAGACTTTGCGACGTCGGCAAACGTCACAATGTATGAAGGCGTAGGTGTTCGCTGAGATTGAGTTCGCAGAATTTTGATCGGCCCCGGGGGCCGGGATCCGGCGTGGGCGGCCGGCGCGACCGGTGCCGCGCGGAACTGCTTTTGCTTTTTCGGATCACGTGATGTCTCCCTACGCTGGTATATTCCGAGCTTTCTCGAATTTCGCCCACGCCGCGCCTTCTCGCGATCTGTCAAATATCAGATTTCCTGGGCTCTATTTAGACAGCCGATCAGCGCGTCTATTTCGAACGGCTTCATCAGCAGGCAGGCTGCGCCGCCGGCTGCCGCCTTCGCCTCAAGACCCGGGTCCGAGCGCCCGGTGACCATGATGACCGGCAACTTCGAGCCGCGGGCCTTCAGCCGCTGAATCAGCTCAAGCCCGCTCATGCCGGGCATGTGAAGGTCGGTGACGACGCAGTTGCAGGATCCGCCTTCAGCGATAAATTCTTCCGCGGACTCAAACCCCCTGGTCTCATATCCCAGCGAACGAAGCGATCCGACGAGCGCTACCCGGAAAGAGTCGTCATCATCGATGACGGAGATCAGGAACTCTCTTGACACACATCATCCCCTGCCCGGGTTGAATCCCTGCGCCGCCGCAGGCCGGTAAAGCCGGAACCCGCGTTTTCACACGGGATCCGCCACCGGGAAATTATACACCAGTGTTACCACCCCCTTGCCATCACTTCGGTTTGACCGCTTCGGCCATCCGAACGAGATCCGCCAAGGTTCGCGCCCCCATTTTCCGCATAGCCGCCCCCCGATGAATTTTCACTGTGATTTCGCTTATTCCGAGATCGCTGGCTGCCTGCTTGTTCATCTTGCCGTCGGTCACCAGCCGCATCACCTGCAGTTCGCGAGGGGAAAGCGTCCCAAACCTTTGCTGAATCTCGGTGATGTCGCCCTCAACGATCCGCCGATGCCGGTCGCGCTCGATGGCGGCCATCACGGCGTCAAGCATGTCCTGATCGTGGAATGGCTTGGGAAGAAAATCTACCGCCCCGCGCTTCATGGCTCGCACCGACATGGGAATATCGCCATATCCGGTCATCATCACGACCGGCAGACGAACGCCCATCTCGGTCAGTTGGACCTGAAAGTCCAACCCGTTCATGTCGGGCAAACGGATATCGATCAGAATGCAGCCCGGTTTGTCCACCAGACGCGAAGTCAGAAAATCGTTCGCGGTTGCGTAGCAATGAGCGTCAAGGCCCACCGAGTCAAACAAGCCTTCCAACGCACCACGCATCGACACATCATCATCAACCACGTGGACGATCGCTCTCTCCTTGGCTTGCGACAACATCGCGGAAACCCATACGGCGCTGGCCGCCAAGCTAGCACGGCGCAAATCGGACAGTGATCACACCAAAGTATGAGCCGAATACCGCCCGATCCGCTTCAATCACCGGACGGGCTTTGCGATCGAGAGCGCATCATGACAGGAAATCACCGGCAGGGAATGTCTGCCTCAGCGCCTCGTCCGGGAGGTCATAGGCACGTCTCTACTCCGGCTCGCGCTCTGGCACGCTGGTAAACCCGTTTTCTTTTGTCGCCTGATGACCGAATGGTCGATCTTGTGATTCATTGTTGCCTCCATTTACTCGGACACGCACTGAGCGGCTCGCGCTGCGCGCGGCCGCACGGCGGAACCTCTCCTGAGAGGCAACGCGTCGTTCGGCTGCGGCGGTGATGAGCTTCAGCGCTGGCAGCGCAACAGCCTCGATTCAGAGCGACCGCATAGACGGCCGGGCCACGGACAGCGCCCCGCAGTCCGAACGCCTCGCCTGGCCGCGCGGTGAGCTTCGCGGCGCCGCCGGCGCATGGCAAGCTCTCTTGAGTGGCGGCGGATTACTCCGCTGCGTCGGCGACGAGCTGGGGCGCTGGCAGGGCCACTTCCCTGATTTGGCGCGGCCGTCCCATCAAGACCGGTTGAAACAGTACCGCGGCGGCCATCGTGCATAATAATGCCAGAGCCATCATCTTCCCCATGCTCGACATGCCGGGATAGTCCGACGACCACATGCTTCCAAACGCCACCGCATTGGTCATGGCGCTGAATATTACCGCCCGTGTCAGACTGGACTGCAACAGGCCGGTTTTTCCATCGCGCCAGGCCATCACGTAATAGATCTTGAATGCGACTCCGACGCCAAGCAGAAGCGGCAAGGCAATAATGTTCGCGAAATTGATCGCGGTGCCGGTCAGCACACAGATTTCGAGCGTGACGGCACCGGCGAGCAGCAATGGTATCAACGTCAACAGCACATCCGTAACACGCCGCAATGCGATGAACAGCAGTACAGCGATTGCCGCCAGTGCGATAATGCCAGCTTCGAGAAAGGCGCTGGTGACGGTCTTGCCGGATTCATACAAAGTAATCGCGGGACCGGTGGCCAATGGCTCCGCAGCCAGAACGGAGGTCGCGAATTTCCGCAGGACGTCGTCATCGTTGGGGTCACCTTTTGGCAGGACCTGAACGCGAGCGCGACCATCAGGCAAGACCCAGTCGTGAACCAGGCTGGAAGGAAGCGTCTTGATGGTTACGAGGTGCGGATCGAGACTGCTTCGAAGCCGGCCAAGGTCGTAGTTGAGCGACGAAACGGTGGCAGCCTCAACTTTCCCTCGCGTACCCGCGTCCGATTCCGCCACGCGCGTCAGCAGAGCGGAAACGTGCCGCGCGGCTTCGGCGCCGGGGCCAGTTTCGTTACCGGCGATCCTTGCGAGTTGTGTTGCGGTCTTTCGAATCGCCTCGACCGTATCCTTGTCCGACGGCGCGGGCTGCCGCGGCAGATCGAGGGCCGCGGTGAGGGTCGGCGCCGCGGCCCGGATGGCGGATATTTTCAGATCCTGATCGTCCGGGACGAAATTGTTGAGCGTCAGCGTCCGCGAAACCTCCGGCAGCGTCGCCAGATGTTGGGCCGTTGCATCGGCGTCATCAAGGGACGTCGCCAGCACTTCGATGTCGTTGCCGCTGGTCTGCGGATCTCCCTGCAATTCGCGATAAGTCTTGACCGATGCGGCGTTCGGATTTTCCAGATTGACAGGATTGAAGTCGAACGGCAGGCGGAGCAAAAGCGGCGTACCGGCCAGAACTACACCGATGGTGCCAGCGATCACCGCGATGCGGTGTCGTTGCAAAAAATCATCCAGCGGCGCGAGGCTACCGAAGCCTACGTATGCCAGCTCTCCCGGTGGTCTCAGGATGGCCAACATCGCCGGGACAAACGTAATGCTGCAGATAAACGCAATTAGCATCCCGCAGCCGGCGATCAGGCCCAATTCGAAAAGGCCTTTGTAATTTGTTGGCAGGAATGAGAAGAAGGCCACGGCAGTGGCAGCTGCGGCCAGCACAAGAGGGGCGCTCACCTTGCGGGCGGCGCTTCGCAATGCCTTGCGTAAATTCCTGAGCTCATGGCGCTCGGAACGGTAGCGAACGCTGAACTGGATACCGAAATCAACTCCAAGTCCCACGAACAAGACAAAAAACGCGATCGAGATCAAATTGAAGGCTCCGACCATTGCGATGCCGAGTGCCGCCGTTGTCGCTAGCCCGACCATCAGACTGAAAAATACCGCCGCGACAATCTTCCAGGAGCGAAGCGCCAGCCACAATATGATCAGCGCGCCAATCAGCGCCGCCAGCGTGTCACGCAGCGCGCTTTGCCGAATGACCGAGAACTGATCGTCGTTCATCGGCACCGGACCGGTAAGTTCGACCTTCGCACCGAACTTATCGCCCAATTTCAGATCAGCGGCCGCTTGTTGAATGCCATCCGTCGCCTTCCGGCCCGGCTGCAGGGCCGCAAAATCCAGGACCGGTTGCACCTCAATGAAGTGCCGTAATGCCATCGTCCGTGGCGGCGAACCCTGCAGGAGTTCTTTCCATGAAAACATCGCTGGCTTGCCGGCCAATACATCGCTCAGCGTTCTGTCTGCCAGCGAAAGAGGCCAAACGAGGTCGTCGAGCTTGATTTCCCCGCCCTGTACACCGTCCGTTGCCAGCGACAGTGCTTTCATTACGCCACGCAGGCTCGGATCGCTCGCGAGTCCGCTAATGAGAAACTGGACCCTCGACAATCCGCCGACCGAATTCTTGACACCGGAGAGAGGTTCAAATAGCAGTCCGTTATGCTGGAAGAATTCTCCACTGCCAGGTTCGGCGACCGAGAGGAATAGATCCGAACGTTTTGAGAGGTCTCGCTCCAGGGCATTTGTCGCCTGCTCGGCATTTTCCGGCGTCGCCGCTGTGACCACTACCGAAATTCCCTTCTCCGGAAATGCCTTGGAGAGAGCAGACTGCCGCTGATGCCAGGGCAAATCCCGTGAGATCAGACTATCGGTATCCGTGGTAATTGAAAAACGCGCAACGTCGTAGGTGGCAGCGGCCGCCGTGAGCAAGATCCCAACAACGAGAACTTGCGAACGGCGCCGCGCACAAAAATCCACGATCCGGACGACTACCGAGCTCAGCATGATGAACCACCATTTTTTCGCTTCACTGAGGAAGCCTGTGTTCGCGGAAGGCACACTCAGTCTCCCGACCCGACGGTTTGAGACCGGTGATCAAAGACTGACGGCCATTCCAACAGAGTGAAGTTTTACGGGTAGCGCGATGCTCATTCTGGCGCGTTCTTGCGCTTCTGGCGCCGTCGGATCGCTGGAGTACGAAAGGGCGTCGGCGGCATCCGCAATCAGGCCGAAAATCGCCTCGCATGCGGAACGCCCGCCATGCGATCCCTCGCAGACCTCGTAAGAATGGCCGAAATACCTGGAATTCAAACGGGTACACCAGCGGAATGCAAACCTAAGTATGATATTCAAGCATGGTATCGCGGCTTAGCGTCGTCCCCGGGTCATTGGTGCGCGCATGCGGGCGTGCTGCACTGTCCAGGGCCGTGGTTTAAGTTCAGCTGCAATCTTGTTCGCGCGGACCGGAACAGCCTCTAGCTGAGGCATTCACCCTTCAGGCCACATAGCCACTTCGGCGGCAACGGCAAATTCCAAATTACAATAAGCTCAAGGGAAAAAGGGGCCGGTGGCTGAAACGCCACCGGCCCCTCTCGCCAGCATCTCGTGATACAAAGCGGCTGGGGCAAAGCGGCTTCGCACATCCATCATGGCCGACGGCTCGGGTGGAACAACCCGCACCTCAAAACCCGATACTCGCGGTACATCGGATTGGGCTCCGCATTACTGACGATACTCATCCGATAACGTCTTGACTCATACCCGATCGTCGGATCACCCGCTGATTAGCGATTGCTGTATTTCACCAATTCTTGCGTCAGTCGGACTGATGGCCGGAGAGGCACCGCTCTAAACCTACGTATAGGTTTAGCGGCAGCAGACGATACCTAAGTGCGATGGAAGAGAGCGGCAGCAGCGCACTACCCTGAGCAAGAATTGATAACGGGCCGAATCACATGAAGGCTCGACAATATCAGCGGCAAAGGTGAATGCGATGTTGAGCAACTACCCGGGATTTGACGTCGTGCCATCGAAGTCCTTTGGCAGAAGCATTTCGCAGGGTCTCACTCCCCATGGCGCAGTAAGTTCTGGCTGGCCGGCGCTTCTCGGTCAGGGCGTCGACATTTCACTTCCAATGGTGGACATCACGCCGCATCGCGCCGTTACACGCAGAGGAATGGAATGGAACGGCATGCGCGTTGAATTCGTGCAGGCGACGATGCGTGAACGTGTTGAGCACAGCTTCCGCTCGCCCGTGCACCTGCTTGCCGCATACCAGCAAGGTGTTCGCCGCGACGGCGAATCCTGCGTCGAGGGCGCGCCGCGATCGACGCTACGTGATGTCGCCAAGAAGCTAACATTCGTACCGGCAGGGCATCTATATCGCGAGTGGTATGATCCACGGACCCCGACGGCCGTCACATATTTCTACTTCGATCCGGGTTCGCTGCGGATCGATTCCAGCGACAATCTGGCGGATATACTGTTTGAGCCACGTCTGTTCTTTGAGGATACGACAATCTGGAGCACTGCGGCGAAGCTAAGGCAGGCCATCGATGCACCGGGTGGCGTGAGCCAGCTTTATGTCGAAGCTCTCGGCGTCGTATTGATCCATGAACTGGTACGCCTCAACCGCGGAGCTTCGCGCCTTGAAGCCACTGTCAGGGGTGGTCTGGCCGCCTGGCAGCAGCGGGTCGTAGCTGCCTATATCGAAGAACACTTATCCGAACAGATTCCGCTCGCAACTCTCGCGGGCATGGCTCGATTGAGTACTTTTCACTTTTGCCGGGCATTCAAGCAATCGTTCGGCGTGCCGCCGCATCGGTACCATACGAACCGCCGCATAGAACACGCCAAGGTAATGCTGGCAGAGCGAAAACATTCCGTGACCGAGGTCGGGCTCTCGGTTGGCTTTAGTGAGACAAGCTCCTTTACTGCGGTGTTCCGGAAAATCACAGGCCAGACACCGAGCCACTACCACCGTGCCCTCGGATGAAAGAAGTGTCGCTCCAGCCCCGACGGCTACGTCATCGTGGCGGTCTCGCTTTTTGGATTGGGTCGCCCGGCCACCGTTCAAGTCATCACCGATCTGCAAATCTTGGCCGATCAGAACGAAAGTGGAGCTCATGTCACGAGCCATCAGCGAAACATCTGGAATATCCCGCATAAACGACTCGATGAAAATCATGCCATGTGATGAGTCCCCGTTCGGTGAGTTTCTTTTGCTCAGGGAGCTGACGCATCGCATCAATAATGAATTGGCGGCCACGATCGGCTTCGTATCGGCGACGGCGGCGCGTTCGACCAACGACGACGTTAAAGTCGCGCTCGCTGCGGTGATAGAACACATCCATGACTTCGCTCGAATATACCGCGCATTGCAGATGCCCGCTGCTGACCACTGGATCAATTCTGCAGGGTATTTGCGCGAACTTTGTCAATCCATCAGCCGTGCAAAGCTGCAACACAAGGGTATCGAGCTCGTATTCGTGGAATGTCCGCTCAGATTGAGCGCTTCACGGTGCTGGCGGCTCGGAATGATCGTATCCGAGCTGATTGCCAACGCTTCGCGGCACGCGTTTCGTGACGGTGGGGGACGGATTCAGGTCGAACTGCTCAACCGCGACGCTTTCGTGGAATGCGCTGTCACCGACAACGGCTCCGGGTCTGAGAACATCAAGCCGGGGCACGGCATGAAAATCATTCGGTCTCTCGTCCACGAGCTCGACGGAACGATCGACCATCGTTCCGGAGCCATGGGCACACGAGCCACATTTTCTTTTCCAAAGGATGAAGCCGGCCTCGACGACGCGGTAGCCCGAAACCTGGGCTTCACCGATACAGACCCGCGATGATCTGATCACGACCGGCCGAGAAGCACATTGCGATCAAGGCTCTCAATCACATAAAAACGGCGTACGAAGTCCGTGAGCGGTCGCCGCCGACCGAATAGGCTTTCGGCGCCGACGTTCATCTGGGCCTCGAACGCGCTTGCGGACGCCCGAGCCCTCGCGCGAGGAGCCTCATATTTTCGGGACTGCGACTTCGTATCAGGCGCGAAAACTCTTCGGAGGTGAATGGAAGCCCCTCCACCTCGTTACGCGCCTTCCGTCGAAAGCGTGCAAGCATCCATAACATCAAGCTTCGCACCGGCCGTCTCCTTTTCGTTTTATTCGAAACAGCGACCGGCGTCGAATGTTCCAGATGAGCCATTGGCAAAATTCGCATAGCGAATTGTCCGCATGTCGGATAGCGAGCGAGCATTGGTCGCTCCAGCCGTTGCGGATTCAGGTTCTGTCGTCCGGCTGAAACACGGTGACTAGAGTCCTTTCCGTTCCGATTGAACCGGAACGGAGGCGGTATCTCCCTATTTAACGCGTTTTCTTCACGCGAACCGGTATCCACTTCGCTTGAAAACGCTCTAATCGGCGTTCGTGCTGATCTCTTCGATATTGGTCACTTGCTTGAATCGTTAGCATCGGCGGTGGTCGAGCGAAGGTAAGCAGCACGATCGATCAGCGCAAGAATGAACAATCTTCGGCAGAGCCGTACAAGATCAGTCATCGCGAGATCGCTAGAAGTATCAGCGAGCCGACGCTGTGAGCGCACGTTGAGCCGGACGAGGATAAATGGAGAGAAGCGGTGCGACGATTTTTTATTGCTCCGGCGTCATCGCTAATTACTTCAGCGGATATTTGTGGCGTGGTGACGAAAGCAGATGCTGACTCACATTCTCCAGCCTCCACAAGTGGCGGCGATATCATTGCACTACGGTGCGATTACGCGAACCCGAAACAATGCCGCGCTACTGCAGTTGGCGGCTGCGGTGCCCCGATCCCGGCATGTGTCTCCGATGCATAGGGCAGCGATAGCGTCGCTTCCAGGCGCACTCATCAGTCCAGTGAGAACCTCATGACGCGCGTCCGTTGCCGATGGATCGCGCGAGGGTGTCTTGAGTGCATAACGCCTCCGCGGATCACGCCTGTCTCGATCGGTTGCGAACTCCCCGTGCAATTTGCAAATCCTGGCGCTGCGGGCACCGAATGACAGCCGCGGACAAAATTGCCCCGGATGACAGTCGGGTCCGCGTCAGGAGCGGCCGACGCCGTGGGATGTCGCTCGGTGCAGTGGCCTTGGTTCTCGGGATGGTTGCGTGTACGCATGCTACGTACTGGGTCTTGAAAGACCCGACGACGACCGCGGCTTCGGTTGAAGGCAGACTGGCTAGCGTCTCCTACAATCGGTTCGCCGGTCGCCCTTCTGCTGGATTGACCGTGCCCGAGGCCCAGATCCGCGCGGATCTTACCGCCATAGCCGGGCAGGCAAAGGCGGTACGTACCTACGCTTCGACCCAGGGTCTGGAGCGTGCGCCCGCAATCGCCGGTGAGCTCGGGCTCACGGTCACGCTTGGCGCCTGGATCGACAAGAATAACACCCGCAACGATCGAGAGATCGCGGCTGCTCTCGATCTGGCGCGACACAACCCCAACGTCACTCGTCTGGTCGTGGGCAACGAAACCGTATTCCGGCACGAGCTCACCGTTGCCGATCTCATCAAAATTGTCCGACGCGTGAAGCAAGACAGTCCGGTCCCGGTAGCAACCGCCGAAAACTGGCATACCTTCATTGAGCATCCGGAGCTCGGTGACGCCGTCGATCAGATCTTTGCGCACATCATTCCCTACTGGGAGGGCGGGCCCAAGGAGACCGCAGTCGAAGACTCCCTGGCCATCTACGAACGGCTGCGGGCCAAATTCCCGGGCAAGACCATCGTCATCGGGGAACTCGGCTGGCCAAGCGCCGGCCGCAACTTCGAAGAGGCCATGCCAGGCCCGATGACTCAGGCCATGGTGTTGCGAGATTTCGTTGCGCGAGCCAATGCACTCGGCATCGACTACAACATCGTCGAGGCGATCGATCAGCCGGAGAAATTGTTCGAGGGCAATGTCGGCCCCTATTGGGGCATTCTCGACTCTTCGCTGCGGCCCAAATTTGCCTGGACCGGACCGCTCATTGACCCCGACCATTGGAAGGCCGCGCTGCTGGCCGTTCTCGTCGGCTTGTTGTTGTCGATCTCAATTCTGCTGCTCCCCAGGGCGACCATCGGACAGGTAGCATTGCTCGCCGGCGCAGATCATGTGATCGGCGACTGGTGCGCGAGCGTGATGGTCTACTGGCATGGGCATTATTTCCTGCATGGCGAGGCGATCACGTTCGGGGTCGGGCTGCCGCTGCTGGGCCTGCTTGCTCCCATCGTGCTTTCTCGGCTGAGCGAACTCGCCGCGGTTACCTTTGGCCGTGGTCCAGTGCGGCTGTTACAAGCGTCGTCGTTGCGACCAGGTGCGAGCATACCGAAAGTCTCGATCCACATACCAGCCTATCGCGAGCCGCCCGATATGCTGTTGCAGACCATCGATTCGGTGACGCAGCTTGACTATCCCGATTTCGAGTGCGTGGTCGTCATCAACAACACGCCCGACCCGTCCTTCTGGCAGCCGATCGAGGCGCGCTGCCGTGAACTCGGCCCGCGCTTCAAATTCGTGTGCGTCCAGGACCTTGAGGGTTTCAAGGCTGGCGCGCTCCGGCTTGCGATGGCGGAGACCGATGTCGACGCGGAGATCATCGGCGTGATCGACGCCGACTATGTGGTCGATCCCGATTGGCTCAAGGATCTGGTCCCTGGCTTTGTCGACCCCAAAGTCGGACTCATCCAAGCGCCGCAGGATCATCGCGACGGCGACCGCAGCCTCATCCATGCCGCCATGAACGCCGAGTATGCCGGCTTCTTCGATATCGGTATGGTGGAACGCAACGAGGTCAACGCGATCATCGTCCACGGCACGATGTGCCTGATCCGGCGCACGGCTCTTGAGGCCGCCGGCGGCTGGTCGAGCGACACAATCTGCGAGGACAGCGATCTCGGACTTTCAATTCTGGAGCACGGCTGGCGCGCCCATTACACCAACCGCCGTTATGGATGGGGATTGCTGCCGCAGGACTACCTTGCCTTCAAGACGCAGCGATCGCGCTGGGCTGGCGGCGCGGTACAGATCGTGAAGAAGCACTGGCGTCAGTTCGTGCCGGGTAACAGCCTGCTCGACCGCGATCAGAAGCGCGAATTCACGATGGGTTGGCTTACCTGGTTCGGGGCCGAAAGCATTGCCGTCGCGGCGGCACTGCTCAATCTGATCTGGGTTCCGTTCATCGCCTTCGACGTCGTCGCCATACCGGACGTGCTGCTTACCTTTCCGATCATTGGTGCGTTCCTGGTATCGGTTACTCACTTCGCCTGTGCTTACAGGCTACGCGTTGCAACTTCGTACTGGCGGATGCTCGGCGCGATGGTCGTGTTCATGTCAGTTCAGTGGACGGTCGCGAGCGCGGCTTTTAAGGCCGCGCTCCCTGCGAGCCGCAGCTACTTCCATCGCACCCGGAAGGGTGGTGGCGCCGCCGTGCGTACCCGCTTCATGGCGGTGCCGGAAACGGTGCTCGGCGCGCTGCTGGTCGCTGGTGCCATCACAATTTACGCCGTCAATAGCTACCGCCATCTTGAGGTCGACCTGTTCGCTATAATCCTGCTCATTCAGAGCCTGCCATTTTTGTCGGCCGTGGCATTGGTTGGGCTGGAGCGCTTCAGCGGCGGGGGATTGCGAAAAATAGTTGTTATTCCAGCGACAAGCCAGGCGACCCTTCCCTGGCGTCAACACTATAAGGTCGATAGCGCGATCGAGGAATAGCTGAGTAGCCGGACTCAAATGTCGTATCGATTGCGAAGAATGATCAGCTGAACGATCAAATCGTTTTGGGCCGTCAAGTAGAAGGCGAGTACCAACGGATCAGGCAGGCCGCGCTTGTCATAGTTGCCGTCGACATTGGCCGTCACGATAAAGTTCCCATAGTGGTTGACCACCTTGGTTACGTTCATCGTCAGTCTCTCACCGATGATATCGCGCTCCGCCCACTCTCTGATGGCCGGCTTTCCCCAGTAGTCCCGTAACTGGTCGTTGACCAGAGCGTCCTCGGCGAAAGTCGCCAGCAATCGCTCAAGATCAAAGCTATTGGTTGCCTCAACATAGGCCGCCACAAGGGGTGGGAGGGCGACCGGAACGTTTGGCGGAACAGAGGGTTTGATCATGGTGTCGGGCACGAAAGCTGGATGATTGCACCAACAAAGATGCCCGGTTGGCGGCAGCTTGGCCCGTTTTACTCTGTTAGAAACTGTTAGAATGTCGAACGGATCCGAACCGTGTCTCTGGAGCGTTTTCCGGTCAAGTGGACACGGTTCGCGTGAAGAAAACACGTCAAATAAAGGCAAGGAGCCTCCGTTCCGATTCCATCGGAACGGAGGCTCTAGCCATCAAAGAATGGTATCGCAGCTGTCGACTTGGCGCAGAATAGCTAAAAATGGCTATCGCAAATCCTCGAGAAGCGCGCGCGCGACCTTGAGATCCGCGGTCTCGAATCCTTCCGTGAAGCGGTCGTAGACGAGAGCCAGCATATCTCTGGCCTGATCGCGCCGCCCGGCTTGGGAGAGCAAGCGTGCCAAATCCGTCGTCGACCGCAGTTCCCAGGCGAGCGCGGATTGCGCGCGTGCGACGGCGAGCGCTTCGTTCAGGCCGTTCATGGCTGATTCACGGTCATGCTGTGCCGCGAGAATCCGGGATTTAATCCGGAGCAATTCGGACAAGTCCAATTCGACTCCACTATTTGTCGCGCGCGTAATGGCTCCATTGATCGTGAAAAGCGCCTCCTTGAATTGCCCGGTCTTGCGCAAGCCTTCCGCGAACGCGCCGATGAAGCCCGTGATCATGATATTGAACCGTTGAGCGTGCAGGCTCTCCAGCGCGCTCCGCAGCAAATCGACACCCGCTCCCGGCTCATCTTGGGCGATGGCAAGTTCGCCTTTCAGCGCGATGCCGAGAGCATGGTACGGTTTAAGCGAGTATCGTCCGGCGTGTGCGATCAACTGCTCGATGAGGTCGCTGGCTCTTGGCGAATCACCGGCCCAAAGCAACAACATCGCGGCATAAACCCGCGAAACGCAACTTGGAACCGGGTGATCCCGGTTCGCCGCTTCATCTATGGCCTTTTGCGCAATTATAAGCGCCTGATCAGAGAAGCCACGCAGCCACAAGGTATGGGCGAGAATGGCGAGCGCGCGGATGCGCTGATGAAGACCGAACAAGTTCGCGTTGAAGGTACCGAACTCAACCGCGAGTGCCATGCCGCGCTCGGAATGGAGTTGTGCCTCGGCTTGGTTGCCCAGATAGTGGTGAGCATTGCCCACCCAACACTCCGCCCAAACGGTGCCGGCCGGGTGCTTGGCGGCCTGCGCGATGACGCGGCCCTGTTCCCCGACCGCCAGGGCGCTGCGGATGTCGCCAAGCCGTATGAAAAAGAGGTTCAGACCGGCGAGAAGGCGCAGTTGGCGCGCACTGTCCTGGAAAACTTCCGCAAGCGCAAGTCCACGCTCGTATTCGGCGCGAACCTGATCGCTGTTACCCTTGGTGAGCATCAACGACTGCGCCAAGGCCTCCCGAAGATTCATCTCCTGCCTGGTGCCGCGGCTGGCGTCGTCGAGAGCAGCCAGCGCCCGCTCGCACCAACTTTTACATTCCTCAAGCAGCGACAGTCCAATGAACAGGGGCGCCGCCCAGGTGGCGAGTTCGATGCCGACCGCGACATTGCCACGGTCGGACAGCGCCCATCCGAGCGCCGCCCGCACGTTGCCGATATGCGGAGCGTACCCCGAAAGATCGTCTTCATCGAACATCGATTGGATGATCTTGTCGTATTCGAGGAATCTGGAAAAGAAGATTGCATGGCGCAGGGCGATGCAATCCGCCTCGCCACGCTGTGCGAGCTTGGTCGTGGCATAGGCGCGCGTGGTGTCGAGCAGCCGGTAGTAGGTCGATCCGCCAATAAACGTCGTGGATATCAGGGACTTCGCAACCAGGCTCGCGACTGCGTCGAGAACGTCCGCCTCGTGCGCTCCCGGCTCCGACGCAACGGAGCCGGCGGCTTGAAGCGTGAAGTCTCCGACAAAGACTGACAGCTGGCACAGGACTACCTTCTCGCGCTCCGAAAGCAGGCTGTAACTCCAATCGAGCATCGCGTTCAGGGTTTGGTGTCGCGGCAGCGCAGTGCGGCGGCTACGCCAGAGCAGGCTGAAGCGGTTGTCGAGGAGCTCCGCCGTTCCACCAATCCCGAGGGAGCCGACGCGACTGGCCGCGAGCTCTATGGCAAGCGCCACTCCGTCGAGCTGACGGCAGATCCGTGCGAGGATCGGCGCATCGATATCGCTCAACGGGGCGCCATAGCCGCTCGCCGCCGCGCGCTCCATGAAAAGCTGGGCAGAGGGATATCGGAGCGCTTCCACAGCAGTCAGGCCGACATCGTCGGGTGGACAATCGAGTGCATGCAACAAGTGCACATGTTCACCTTCCGCCCGGAGCGCTTCGCGGCTGGTCGTCAGAATGTGCGCTTGTGGTGCCTCGCTGACGACGCGTTCGGCCAGTGCTGCCGCAACGCCGATCACGTGCTCGCAATTGTCGAGCACGAGGAGGATCTTCTTGTCGCCAATAAAGGCGAGCAGACTAACGAGCGGGTCCTGAGCTTGCACCATGAACCCGAGCGCGGACGCGACCGCCGTTGGCACGAGTTGGGGATCCGTCAGCGCAGCCAGATCGATGAAGAAGACCGCGTCACGGAATCCATCAATCAGAGTATGGGCGACGGAGATTGCTACGGTCGTTTTTCCGATACCGCCGGCGCCCACAATGCTGACGAAGCGCCACACCTGAAGTTGCTGCGCCAGTGCCCGAACAGTGTCATCGCGGCCAACCATCCGCGCTGGTCGCGGCGGCAACTTTTGAATCCGTTCTGTGGTGGTGATCCCAGAGACCGGAACCGATTGCCTGGCGCTCGAGCGTGTGACTGGCGCAACAAAACAATAACCCCGACCGGGAACATTGGATATGTAGCGAGCGCCGTCTCGTCCGTCGCCAAGCGCCTTTCGGAGGGCACCTATGTGAAAGCGGAGACTACCTTCCTCCACCGTCACATCCGGCCACACGCTTGAGATTAGCTCCCTGTGACTGACAACTTCTCCAGCCCGCTCCGCGAGCGCGATCAGGATATCCAGTGCGCGGCCGCCGAGCGGTATCGGCTCGCCAGCCTTCTTGAGCAGCCTTTCGGCCGTAAACACGCTGAACGAGCCAAAAGAAAGCACCTCTTCGGGCTGTAAGTTGCGGCGATCATTCATACGCGTTGTCCGCGCTTTTACGTCGGCATCGCGAACTTCCCGCGTAAAGCGGACATCCTACCTAGAAGCGTCGATGCACCTTTGTACCAAAAAGTCTCGCGTATTTTAGCCGGCAACCAGCATCGCTGCAATGCGAGCGGACGAAAGAAGGGCTCTTTGAAATATCGAAGGAATTCCTCACATTTCCTTGAAATCCGTGGTTGGGAGTTTTTGCGACTGGAGGCTGACATTTGAATAGGAACGGATCGCATCGCATCTTTCGGAGACGATCGCTTTCAGCAAGCCAAAACGATTAGAGCAAATTCGCACAAGTACTTTGGCCTAAACTTCCCTTAGTAAGATGGCCGTTGAGGCACGGTTTGAAATGCTTCAGGTGGATCCGATTGGATCGATGCGTCGCTGACGACGGGTGCAGCGCCGGCACTGTTTGGGAGACTATTATGAAAAACCTTTCGCTTTGCGCAATGGCGATAAGCTTCTTCGTTGCCTTGACGTGTAGCGCACACGCGCTATCGGCCTACGATGGTTCCTGGGATCTCGTCTTCATGACGCAACGAGGCGCCTGCGATCCTACCTACAGCTTCACAGTCAACGTTTCCAACGGGATTCTGACGCATCCTAACCTCGTGAGGTTCAGAGGATACGTCGCAAAATCCGGAGCGGTTCGCGCTTCGGTGACCGTCCAGGACAAATACGCCTCGGGCTCAGGTAGACTCTCCGGCGCCTCCGGCCGCGGGACGTGGAGCGGTTATGCGGGCAATGCGCGATGTTCGGGCTCCTGGAGCGCGCAACGAAATTAACATCTCCCAAGGCGCAAAATGCCGGTGTTCGGCTCCGAGGTTTACCTCGCATTCTTACGGCGAGGGTGAGGTGGTTCCCGGTGCCGGAGTAAGCGGGGGGACCGTCGAGCAGGATCTTGCCATCATCGAAGTGGCGATGAAATAGCTCTCAAGGCCGACCCTTCTGAAAGTCCGTTGAAAGATTTGCCGGGCCAAGCGGTACCGGGCGATGACGGGTGTATCCAGAGGCGCGCCAGATGGCCCGGACCACTGATCGCGGATCCGCAGCAAATCTTGCATGGGGCGTATCTCGCCTTGCTCCGACTGACACGTCCGGCACTGCCGCGCCGGCTCCCGATCGAGCGCGGCAAACAACGGCTCAGCCAAGTCCCCGGTCGCAGCCGCGCCAAACCCGCACGGCCGACCAAACATGTCGGTCGGGACAAAGGCGCATTCACCGTGGTCTATGTTTTCGGCCCCAACGCTGCGGATTGACACTCTCTGCCCCGGAATCAAATCCTTCCCGTGCATCGTCAGCGGACGTCCCTCCGCTGATGATCATTCGACCGTCCGAGAGGTAACAAAACCCGCGTATACCTTCCAGGCCGGGGTTGGTTCGATCTGCTTCCCAAGTTCGACGCACCGGTGGATGACCCACCAGCCCATCTCGAAAACGTCGGGGACGGCGCCAGAGGCAGTTTGGCGCCGCAACACCCAAGGCCTTCGTTTTCAGCTCCCCTTCGCCAACACGTCTCCCTTCTCATGAACGGCATTCAACTCCCATTGAAAAGCAGCCCCTCCGCGACCGAATCTCCTAAGCTCTTTGCTTCAGCCATTGTCGCCGAAAAAGCCGGGGCAGAAATCGTGCGCTGTACTGCACGGTTCCTGTTCGGGATCCGGGTTCAAAACGGGCTGAATCCGGTTCTGCGGGCCCAAATAGAGGTTGCGGTAGTTAACGCGTTGCTTCAGTCGCTTTAGATGAATCGCTGAGGCGCGCGGTCCCTCGTTTCTTTGTGGCTCCGCAGACGCCAGAGAGGCCGTGAGCGTGGCAACAATTACGCCAGCGAGGATCTTTTTCATAGCTCATCTCCTTATTGTTCGATCAGCGTTTGCCGTCGATAGGAGGAGATTAGGAGCAGATGTGATTGATATCTATCACACCTAGGTTTCGTCGAAGGCAACCAAATTGCAGCTTCATCGTACGTTAGTATAAAAGGCCCTCGCAACCGCCGAGCAAGCCTGTGCTTGTTTGCGAAGCATGCTTCCCAGCCTTCTTCAAATTAACGATTGTCTTCGCCAGTGCGCCTTGAGCGGGACCTTGACGGATCCTTCACGAAAGCAATTCGTCGCTGCGCGACCGATCGAATGCCGATCTTGAGGCGTCGTAACGAGAGCGCAGACCCATTTCGAGACCGATTGGCGCGAATGTTCGATCACCGACCGGCGGGCGGACGGGAGTACGCGCAATTCGTGGTACTGTGGGGCATCTGATAACAAAATCATCGAAGAAAAAGCCGCCGCTGGGGTGGATCAGCGGCGGTTCAATCAAGACGACGGCTAGCTTGGGGCACACCGCCGCAAGACCCAGGTTACGACCCCGTGAGCGCGCCACAAGCCGAAGATTTAGCCAGATGATGACGTGAAACTTACGCCGGAACCGAAGCCCCGCGCCGTTGCTCCGTCATCGCTTCAACCGCCTGGCGTGTGCGGCGACACGCGCTTTTATGATGCAGCGGGCGTCGCACCCAGCGCAGTCAGTAGCGAGCGCGCCTCAACCAGGTCTCTGGTCGCGAACCCTTCCGTAAATCGCAGGTAAATCGGCTCAAGAAGGTCTCTGGCTTCGTTGCCGCGGCCTTGCTGCTTCATTAATCGAGCGAAGCTCGTTGCCGTCCTGAGTTCCCAGGAAAGGGCGTTCTGCTTACGAGACCAATCGAGTGAGCTCCTAAATAGAGCCCCGGCCGAGACAACCGCCTCCGGTTCGTTTTGTCTTAGTACCAGTTCACCCTTGATCCGCATTAGTTCGGCGACGTACCAGCGATCGTCATCCCTTTCGGATTGGTCCAGAGCCTCATCAATAGTCGCGATGGCTCCGCGCTGGGCGCCTGCGTTGAACAGGCCCAAGGCCAGATTGCCGAGGAAGACAAGATATTGGCTTTGGAAACCCGACTTCGCGAACCCCTTTAGGCCATCGCGAAGGAGCGACAGACCGTTCGTCGTGTCGGCCCTTCGAATCCCCAGAATTCCTGCATAACACTGCCCCCACACCCGCATCGGTCGGAACGTTTCCGCCCGCTGAAACATTCTTGAGATCAGTTCTTCCGTAACGCCGAAATCTCCGCACTCAAGCGAAAGAGGGCACACACCGAAGGCGAGCGCATAGAGAAGAGAGAAGTCATCGTTTAGCGTCATCGCATCATCAAGGGCGCGGTTGCCAACGGCCCTTGCCTGATCGGGAAATCCCAGAAGCCAGAGGATCTGGGCATAAAACGTTCGCGCAGCCACATGTTGATCGAATTGATATCGCTGGATATGAACCCGGCCGGGCGGCGCGACATAGCCCCGCAGCATGTTTTCGATATGTACTCGCGCACGAGTCTGGTCACCCAGGAGATGCAGGGTTATTCCGAGAACCCGCTCCCCGACGAACCGATCGGCTGCCGCCACAACTCCGTCAGGGAGCGTGGCCAATCGAGTAGCGACTTGCAACGCCCCCCGGAAGTCGCGGTTGAAATAGCGTCCGACCCAGAGCCCCCACAAACTCCTGAGCCGATATTCGCTGTCATCCAGTTCCTCAGCCAAATCGGCTACGCGCGACCAGGCACCATCAAGTTTCGATGCGTCACCGGTCAACTCCATGTGCGCAAGCGCCAGTCTAGCGAAGAGGAGCATGTCGCGACGTGCGTCGCGGCGCACTACCCGTTCGGCAATCAGGGCGATGGCTTGTTCGATCCGTTCCCTGCATTCATCGATCAGCAAGTGGTGGATCCATATGGGCGTGGCCGCCGCCGTAAGGTCGACCGCCAGCGTCGGGTCACCACGGTCGCCGTGGGCCCAATCCAGCGCGGCACGCACCTCGTTTATTACAGGGCCGTGAACCTCTGTCCACGCTTCCGTCACGCCGATCATTCGATCAAGCTTGGCGGAATCGGCCCCGCTCGAGCTCAATGATTTCGTGTCAATGCGATCGAGAAGCTCCCGATAGTAGACCGCGTGGCGGTGCGCAATTCGGTCCGCGTCGCCACTTTCGACAAGCTTTTGCAAGGCATAGGCACGGGTCGTATCCAATAGTCGGTAATGCGTAGTCTCGCTAGTATCCGCCGCTAGAAGGGATTTCGTTACGAGGCCGGCCATGGAAGAAATGAGCAGCGCGTCGTCGACGTCGTTCCCTGCCGCAACCGAACGGGCCGCTTCAAGCGTGAAGGTCCCTGCGAATATGGATAGCCGGCGCAGGACGGTCCGCTCAAGCTCCTTCAGCAGGTCATAACTCCAGTCTAGCGTCGCTGTGAGTGTTTGGTGGCGCAGCAACGCGGTGCGCCGACCGCGCCAAAGCAACCCGAACCGTTGGTCGAGCAGTGTCGCGACTTCCCGAATTCCGTATGCACTTACGCGGCCAGCAGCAAGTTCGATCGCGAGCGCGATCCCATCCAATTTTCGGCAGATTTCGGTCACGGCTGGCGCATCCGCGTCGCTGAACGCAAATCGAGACTGGTTGGCGGTCGCGCGTTCGATAAAAAGCCGTACCGCTGGAAAGGCCAATGCCTCTTCGGCGGTCAGATGGGCGCCCTCAGACGGGCATTCGAGCGGGGCCAATCGATGAACTTGCTCGCCCTCGACACGTAACGGCTCCCGGCTTGTCGCCAGGATATGAACCTGCGATGTCTCATTAAAAATGCGTTCCGCCAATGCAGCCGCCGTTTCGATCACATGTTCGCAGCTGTCGAAGACCAGCAATATTCGCCGATGCCGCACAGCCGCAATGAGACTCGCGACAGGATCAGGTTCATTGATCGCAAGACCGAGAGCCGACCCGGTCGCGCTGGCGACCAGAAGCGGATCCTTAAGCGATCCCAAATCGATGAAGTAAACCAGATCGCCGAATTCCTCGAATAGTCGGCGTCCGACCGATACCGCCACGGTCGTCTTGCCAATTCCCCCCGCGCCGACGATGGTCACAAAGCGCCCCGCCACCAATTGGGTTGAAATCGCGTCGACCGCTACCTCTCGGCCGATCATTCGGCCTAAGCGAGGCGGAAACGCCGGGCCCTTCTTTGAAATCGAACCGTCATCAACGGGTCGGCTCGCGGCGCTCAGCCGGGAAACCGGCGTCACAAAACAATAGCCTCGTCCGGCCAGGGTCGTGACATACCGGGCACCACCCTCTCCGTCGCCGAGCGCTTTGCGCAGGCCCGCCACGTGAAATCTGAGGGTGCCCTCCTCAACCGTAACACCCTGCCAGACCCGCGCGATCAAATCCTTCTTGGCGACGGTTCGACCTGCGTGCTCTACCAGAACGATGAGAATATCCAGAGCGCGCGCACTCAACTGAAGCGGCGTACCCGATTTTTCGAGGAGCCTCCTGGCTGGTATCAACCTAAACGGGCCAAATGAAATTGTCTCTTGGGTGGGCGCACTCCTCTCGCCCGTCATTCGTTTCCTCCCATCCGGCCCCGCTTGGTCGTACGCATACTAAGCCAATTGCCTGTACCATGAAAAGAACCGGGGACTTCATGCGAGATTACGAAACTGCAGCGGCTGATCCAGCACAACGCACGCGGGAGCTGCTGCAACCGTGGCCCGGTTTAGAGAGTCTCACGCGCGAGAGCCGTGCTCATGATATACCGTCACTGGTGTGGCGCGCCTTCGATCGGAAGAGTGAGATGAAAATTTGCACCGCCCGACGAATTGTTGGCGGCCGACAAGTGGCCCCCATGCTCTTCGATGATGGAGCGGCTTATCGACAGACCTATGCCTATAGAATGAGGTTTCGTGGTAAAGAACGTATCGAAGATTTTATTCACCGTCAGCTTCGGCAGTCCGACGCCGGTATCCCTGACGGACACCGTGATTTGTCCATTTTCCGCTCGCTGCGACTTTATGGTGAGCTCCCGTGCCCCGTCCCCATCGCTCATTGCCTCGATGCCGTTGATCATGAGGTTCATCAGAACCTGCTTCAATTGCACGCGATCTCCCGCAACCTGAGAAAGATTTTCCGTCAGCTCTGTGCGGATCGACACGGCATATCGCGCAGCCTCGCCGCGCAAGAGAAAGCTCATCTCTCGAATAACATCGTTTACGTCGACCAACTCGCGCAGCGGAGCACCCTTATCAAAGAGCTGCTGCATGCGGGTGACCGTCTCTGAAGCGCGCGTTCCGTCCTTTACAATCATACCAGCGATCCTGCGAGCCCTCTCGACATTTGGGACCTCATGGGAAAGCCAGCGCAAGCAGGTCTCGGCATTTATCATCATTGCACCAATCGGATGGTTCACTTCATGCGCCAGCGAGGAAGTCAGCTCTGCCATGGCGCTCATCCGGCTGACGCGTGCCAGCTCCGCTTGCGCCTGGCGCAGCCCTTCTTCGGCCCGCTTGCGGTAGGCGATCTCGCTCTGCAGCGTTTCGTTCGCCCGCAACAGCTCCGTGGCGCGTTCCTTCAAGCGGCTTGCGGCGATGGCGAGACGGCGATACAGGCGCGAGTTTTCCAGCACCAGCGCCGCGAGCACGAAACTCGCCGCCAATGCGCCATAGGTTCGTCCCGCGTAAAAACCCAGATCATAGCGATTGGCGTTTAAGTACGAACTCAGCGTTATGTCGCAGAACCAGTAGCTCATCACGACCATAAGCCATAAATTCAGTAGCCCGTGCCGAGGGCACGCCGACAGCAAGACAAACGCCCCCAGAACCAGGATGATGTCGGTTAGATTGACGACCCTTTGCCAAGGCGTAAAGCCAGTTCCATCCAGGAGCGCTGGCAGCACGCGCGCATTCTCGGCGCCCCAGGTCGCAGCGAACCAGCATGCGAGCACGGCGCCGATGACTGCGGTCGCGGCCGACGCAATCGCGATACGCGGCGGTGTTACAATCTCGCGGCTACCGTCATGAAACAGCGCGTAAACGATCACGACGAGCGGAAAGCCTCCGTGCCAGAACACACAGAGCCATAACGCTGTCTGAGGTCCCGCTCCGAGCAGGCCGGCAGCCGTGAACATGCCAGGAAACGTCAAAAGCTGAATGACGCTGATCAGAGATGCAAACAGATATCCGCTTGCCAACAGCAGCAATGCACGTGAGCGCAGGATGTTGAACTGGCCAACGAGAATGATGGCGGTCGTGAAATCGTTAAGTGTCGAAACGGCGTTGTATACGGCGACAAAAGCAGGCGAAGGCTGCAGAAGCTCGCGCACGTAGGGGACGCAAGCGACAAAGACGACAGCCGAAATCCCGATTAGCGCAAGGCAAAGACGCAACTCGCGGGATCCGACCGCAGCCCTCGACAGGAAGGCGCCGTCGTCGTCACAAACCGCATAGGAAGTGGAGATGCTCATTTTCCTGCCAGGAGGCGCACTTCTGAGTTCATGGCCCCCTCGTCACCTTGGAGGTTGGTCATTCTTTTGTTCCGGAACCGCCTCCTGATTCGCTGGCGTCTCTGTCAGGGATAATCAGCACCGGCTGTTCGTCATATCCTTTCCGGCTGCTGTAAAATATTAGAGCCATGAGACCAAACCCGACCGCCAGCGAAACGATCACGCCGAGCACCATGGCGACATAGCCTGACGCTGGCACGTCGGCGCCACTTCCCAGTGTCCAGCCCAGATAGACAATCACAAAGGTGATCGCCAGGAGCAGGAAAAGCACGATAAGGATGGTCCACGACCCGACGCCCAATCGAGTCGATACCAATACGTCCGGTTCTATACCGTTCACCCGATTTGCTGTTTTCATGTCGAATTCCTCTCTCGCAATTGCCCGGAAGCAACCAACCGCTTTATTTCGACTTCGATATACCGATGCGTTCAGCCCGTTTGAAGCGCTCCTATCCAATCGCGGTGACTGTGAGGACTTACGCGATCGTCAAATATGCTGCGCTGCTGAAGGCAGGCATTTCCAAGGACGATGTGAAGATCGTTATCTTGAAAAACCACTTCCCAAACGCCGGTCAGGGCCGCACATGCAAACTCATCAGCTCGGTATGTGTCATCATATTCTCGTTCAAGTTTGCCATGATCACGAGCGACCCTCCGAGGACCAGCAATACGATGAGTACGCCGAACGCGAGCGCCAGGATATTGTTGGTGTTGTCCGGTCCGGTGGTAATGTGCAGGAAGAACACCAGGTGCACGCCCATCTGGGCGATCGCAAGAACTGCGAGACCAGCCGGCACACCGGGCGTCCAGAGCGCCGAGGTGTTGGCAACCCAGAAGGACGTGATCGTCAGAACCAGCGCCAGCAGCAAACCGATCGTGTAGACAAGGAAGCCAGAGGAAGTGACTTGCTCAGAGGCCGGGATCCTTGGCCGTTCTCCCGGAGCAACATCCAGACTCGTTTCCGTCATCGAAGGACTCCCATTAGATAGACAACCGTGAATATCGTGACCCAGATGATGTCGAGCGCATGCCAAAACAGGGCGAAACACAGCATGCGGCGCTCTACGACGGGACGGAAACCCCACATCGCAAGCTGAACCATCATGAGAACGAGCCAGATCAGTCCGATCGTCACATGCAGCCCGTGACAACCGACCAGCGTAAAGAAGGCGGAAAGAAACGCGCTGCGTTGGGGGGTCGCTCCCATCGCAACCATGCTGTGGAATTCGCGAAGTTCAAGATAGAGAAATGCCGCTCCCAGGAGGAACGTAACCGCGGCGCCCAGGAAGGTGCCGAAATAACGCCGCGAATTGGTGGCCAAGGACATCAGCCCACAGCTATAGCTGGAGAGCAGGAGAAAAGCGGTCTCCATCGCGACGTTCCGTTGATTGAACAACAGAGCACCTGTGGGACCGCCCGCAGTCGCTTTTGCGAGCACGGCGTAGCTTGCAAACAGTGCCGAGAACATCACGATGTCACTCAGCAGGAAGATCCAGAAGCCATAGCCGACAACGATTCGCTTGGGCGCGGGACCCGCCTCGCTCGCGTTCACCGCTTCGCCTTCATAGATGTCGTCAACGTCAGCTGCGATGCTCATAGCGACACCTCAACCGGGTGGGCCCGGTCGAACAGAGCGACCTGTTCTGCGGAGATCTCAACTTCCTCGTCCGGGTGGAACATGAAGGTGAGCAACGTCACCGCCGCGCCGAGCAATCCAGCGCCAGCCATCCACCAGATGTGCCAAATCAAGGCAAAGCCGGTCATCACTGCGAAAAACGCGGTCACGAAACCGGTCGGATTATTCTTGGGCACCTCGATCGGCTCGTATTCGCGCCGCGAGCACCGACTGTTCTTGCTTCGCGCGCATGCGTTGCTTTTTTGCCCAGAAGGCGTCGATTTCGCCGACGCGCGGCAGGACCGCAAAATTCCAGGCTGGAGGCGGCGATGCGGTAGCCCATTCCAAGGTGCGGCCATTCCATGGATCGCCGGTCGTGTCGCGGAGCTGGTCTCGGTGGCGAATAGACACCACAAGCTGCACGATCTGACAGATGATCCCAGCCAGAATGATCACCGCGCCCGCCTCGGCGACCAATAACCATGGTTGCCAAGCAAGAACATCGTAGTGCTGCAGGCGGCGGGTCATGCCCATCAACCCGACCACGTAGAGGGGCATGAAAGCGAGATGGAAGCCGATGAACCAGCACCAGAAAGACGCGGCCCCCCAGCGTTCTTCCAGCCTGAAGCCGAACGCTTTGGGAAACCAGTAATTATATCCCGCCATGACCCCGAACAGGACGCCCGGGATAATGACGTGATGGAAATGAGCGACCAGAAAGAGACTGTTGTGTACCTGCCAATCGACGGGAGGCAACGCCAACAGCACGCCGGTCAAGCCGCCGAAGACGAACGTCACCATGAATCCGATCGTCCACAGCACCGGCACCGTGAGTCGAACCTGACCGCCGTACATCGTGAACATCCAATTGAAGATTTTGACACCAGTCGGCACCCCGATGATCATGCTCGTTATGCCGAAGAAGGCGTTGACGCTTGCACTGGCACCCATGGTGAAGAAATGGTGCAGCCAAACCGTGTAGGAGAGCACGCAGATCGCCATGGTCGCCCAGACCATCGAGCGGTAACCGAACAGCGGCTTGCCGGAGAATGTCGCGCTCACCTCCGAAAAGATGCCATAAGCAGGCATGACCAGGATGTAGACTTCGGGATGGCCCCAAACCCAGAACAGGTTCACGTACATCATTGCGTTCCCGCCCTCGCCCACCGTAAAGAAGTGAAAGCCGAGGTAGCGGTCGAGCAGCAGCATTGCAAAGAGCGCGGTCAGTACCGGAAATGCCGCCACGATGAGCAGGTTCGTGGCGAGTGCAGTCCAGCAGAAAACCGGCATACGCATGTAACTCATGCCGGGTGCCCGCATCTTCAGAATCGTGGTCACGAAATTTACGCCGGTCAGCAAAGTTCCGATGCCCGAGATTTGCAGTGACCAGAGATAGTAGTCGACCCCAACGCCGGGCGAGAATTGCAGCTCGCTGAGCGGCGGGTACGCGACCCAGCCGGTCTTCGCGAACTCGCCGATCGCGAGCGATACGTTCGCCAGCAGAACGCCCGACGCGGTGAGCCAAAGGCTCACCGAATTCATCGTGGGGAATGCTACATCGCGGATGCCGAGTTGCAGCGGTACTGCAAAGTTCATCAGTCCGATCACAAGCGGCATGGCCACGAAGAAGATCATGATCGTACCATGGGCCGAGAAAATCTGGTCGTAATGCTCGGGCGGCAGATACCCTTGCGCTCCTCCCGCCGCGACCGCCTGCTGCGTGCGCATCATGATTGCGTCTGCGAAGCCGCGCACAAGCATGACCATCGCAAGCGCAAGATACATGACGCCGATACGCTTATGATCGACGGAGGTGAGCCATTCGCGCCAAAGATACGGCCAGGATCTCTTTGCGGTGACCCATGCCAGACCCGCAAGGATAACAACGGCTACGCAAGCCACCGTGCCCATGATGATCGGCTGATGAATGGGAACTGCGCTCCAGCTCAGCTTACCGAGTAGGCTCATCGTTCTGCCCTCTTGGATTCCGGATAAATGACACGGAGCCCTTCGTCCGGTCGCAATTCGGCGCTCAGGATACCGGCGAACAGGCCGGGGGTGATCGACCGATACGTGAATGGCGCGACCGCTTTGCTGGGCTTGACTAGATCGGCGTAGGCTTGTGCGTCGAGCACTGGACCGGTGCCGCGCGTTGAAGCCACCCAGCTTGCAAAGTTTTCAGATGGAACCGCTTCGACATTGAAGTGCATATCGGCGAACCCGTCGCCGCTGAAATTCGCCGACATGCCGCGGTACGTTCCGGAATAGTCGGCTTGCACGTTCAGATGCGTCACCATTCCCGCCATGGTGTAAATCTGGCCGGCCAGCTGTGGCACGAAGAAGCTGTTCATGACGCCCGACGATGTCAGCTCGAAGCTCACTGGCGTGCCGACCGGGATCGTCAGCTGATTGACGCTCGCAACACCTTCGTCCGGGTAGATGAACAGCCATTTCCAGTCGAGCGAAACGACCTGAACCTTGACGGGCTTCGCGGAAGAAGAAATCGGCTTGGGCGGGTCAAGATCGTATGAACTGATCCAGGCGACAGTGCCGACAAGGAGCACGGTCATTAATGGGATCGACCAGATGAGCAACTCGATACGGCCGGAATATTGGAAATTGGGCTGGTACCTCGCGCGCTTATTGGAAGCGCGAAACCAGAACGCAACGCCCAGCGTAGCCAGCATCACCGGGACCACGATGGCCAGCATGATGCCTGTCGCATTGAACAGAATTTGCCGCTCCGCAAAGGTAATGGGTCCCTTGGGGTCAAGCACCCCTCCGGTGCAGCCGCCGAGCGCGGTGACCCCCATCAGAACGACAGTGAGTAGGACGTATCGCATGTTAGAGCTCGCTTGCTCGACCACTGATAGAACAACGATCTGGTTGGACGGCGGCCGACAGGAGGTCGACGTGGACCAACGCTGCGGCGGCGCGAGCACCCTGTGACACGAGCGTGGACGGCCATGGACTGCCGCGATGATCAACGAGCAGCGCCGCAAACAGTACGAACAAATAGGTTATGGAGAAGAGGAACAGGCGATGAGCCGCGCATCGGTCAGTTTCACTGCTTCTGCCGAGCCGGAACGCAAGGACGACAAGAATTGCTCCGCAGATCGCCGCCGTCGCGCCATAGACCGCGCCCGCCAAGCCAATCGCCCAAGGCAGCAACGAAGCTGGAACCAAGAGAGCGCTGTAGATCAGAATCTGGCGTTTCGTGGCTGCGCTTCCCGAGACGACCGGGAGCATGGGCACACCCGCCCTGGCATAGTCGTCCACACGATTGAGCGCGAGTGCCCAGAAATGCGGCGGCGTCCAGAGAAAGATGATGAGGAACAGAGCGAGCGGCTCCAGCCCGAGCTCTCCGGTGGCCGCCGTCCATCCGATAACCGGGGGCAGCGCGCCGGCAGCACCGCCGATCACGATGTTCTGGCAGGTGGAGCGCTTCAGCCAAGCGGTGTAAACAACGGCATAGAAAAGGATCGTGCCGCCGAGCAGCGCCGCTGCCGCCAGGTTGGTCGCAAGAGCGAGAAGCAAGACTGCGCCCGTGGCAAGGGCAAGCCCGAGCACAAGTGCCTCGACCTGCGAAACCTTGCCGCGGGGGATCGGCCGCATCGCCGTGCGGGTCATGATCGCGTCGATATCGGCGTCATACCACATATTGAGGACCCCAGCGCCGCCAGCACCCGCGGTAATCGCGAGAACGGCGACGAAGGCATGGAGCGGGTCCATCTCATGAGGCGCGCTGGCTAAACCTACAAGCGCAGTGAACACCGCAAGCATCATCACACGCGGCTTCATCAACACGACGAAGTCGGGTAGCCGCGCCACCAAACCGGGCTGCGAAGCCAACTGGAGACCCGACAAGGGAGTCGCGGTTGTCTTCATCGTCGGTTCCTCAACCCAGAGGTTTCCACCATCCCGCATTCGCCAAAGCCTGGCGCCCAATCGAGAGTTAAACTGCGGGGCCTGAAGGGGTGATCCGTTTTGCCGATGCCCTCGATGAGCTTGACGCCGCGATCGCGCACCGCGCCTGCCGGAAGCATGCAGGAACCCACCGACTTGCCATCGACATGCACCGCGTGAGCGCCACGTTGAGCAACACCCCAGTCGAATTTCGCTCCCGGTCATGCCGGGAATGTCGCGAAGGACCCAGAGCAACGGCATGTCCGCCGGACCGTCAAACGATTTCTCTTCCCCGTTGATTGTCAACTTGGCCATGGGACACCCAATTTCTTGGCTCAAGACGCCTAATCGGCCGTGGCTACGTTTCAAGCCGCGACATCACTCGTTTCCTCGGTTAGCAACCCATACGATTGTAGTTTGTCGCTGAGTGCCCTCACCATTCAACGTAGGTTTCGTCCCGCCATACATTGGTACTAGGAGGCCGGCCTGCCGAACGTACTGCCGGCAAGCAGGGAAACGTCTGCATCAATTCGCGTTGGACCCCGCTCGAAGGTGTTCCGCCTGGCAGGACTCGGACACGGCGTCACTGCATGAACCAGCCGTGGCTCACGACCAGCGACTGGCCGGTCAGCGCGTTCAATTCGAAGGCGGCGAAGAATAGCGCGGCCTCGGCGACATCCTCGACTGTGGTGAACTCGCCGTCGACGGTGTCCTTGAGCATGATGTTCTTGACCACCTCCGCTTCGGAGATGCCGAGCTCTTTCGCTTGCTCGGGAATCTGCTTGTCGACCAGCGGCGTGCGCACGAAGCCTGGGCAGATGACGTTGGCGCGCACGCCGTGCTTCGCACCTTCCTTGGCGACGACTTCGGCGAGCCCGATGAGGCCGTGCTTGGCCGTCACGTAAGGCCCCTTGAGCAGCGAGGCTTCCTTGGAATGGACCGAACCCATGTAGATGATGCTGCCGCCGGTTCCTTGCCGATACATCCGCTGCAGCGCGGCACGAGTGGTGAGGAAGGCGCCGTCGAGATGGATCGCCAACATCTGCTTCCACTTGCCAAATTCGAACTCGTCGAGCGGCGCCACGATCTGGATGCCGGCGTTGCTCACCAGGATGTCGAGGCGGCCGAAGGCCTTGACCGTCTTGGCGATGCCCGCCTCGACCTGCTCCTCGGAGGTTACGTCCATCGCGACGCCGATGGCGCGCCGGTCCGGGCCGCCGAGCTCGGCCGCCGCGGCGTCGGCGCCGGCCTGGTTCAAATCGGCGATGGCAACTTTCGCGCCTTCGCGCAGAAAGGTGCGGGCGATCTCCTTGCCGATGCCGCTGGCGGCGCCAGTGACGAGGGCGACGCGATCGGTGAGGCGCATGGTGGATCTCCTTTCAGCGCAGATAGTCGTGAATCACCTTGCCGAGGCCAAGGGTGAGATCGGCGATGACATGGACGCCCGACAGGACCTCGAGCACGGGCAGTTCGGCCACCGGCGCCAGCGCGTGAGAGTGAAGCTCAAGTGCGGCCGGCCCCGCCCAGGCGCCTTTGACCGTGATGTCCTCGAGGTAGTATTCGACTAGCTCGCAGACGCGCGGCGTGCCGTCGACATGGGGAATGATCTTGAGCAGGAAGTTTGGCGCGGCGAGCGACGCCTTCATCGCCACCGGGTCGACTGCCTTGTGCTTGTAGCCCATCGATCCCGTCGCGACCCGCACCGGGCCGTAATCGAGCGTGCCGACAAGCGTGTCGATCTCGACGTGGAGCGTGGGATCGGCGAGCTTCTTCGGGAACCCCCAGAGCTCGCGGCCGCCGGAGATCGGTGGACCGTCGTTGAGGAACATCGAGTGCGAATAGCCGCCCTTGCGATCGCCGAACTTGACCGGGATGACTTGGCCGGTTTCGGTGTAGTCGCCGAAGCCGGTCGAGTCCGGCATGCGGATGAACTCGTATTTGACGATGCCGCCGTCGGGAACGAGTGGCTCCGGCACCAGCGCGCGCAGCTTCTCCGGGTCGGTGCGATAGGTGATGATGAGATACTCGCGATTGACGAAGCGATAGGGCCCCGGCGGAAAGGCCGAACTCGTCAGGGGCATCGCAAACGCTCGCTCGCGGACGTCGCTTTCTCTCATCGCTGAAGCTCCTCATATGGGTATGTCAAAGGGCCGACGCCTCTCACGGCGGCGGCTCAATTGCCGTCACCGGCAAAATCGAAAATGGTCAACTCCTCACCGTTGCCGGCGCGCTCGAGCACCTCGGGATGGCGCAGCGTGCGCATGGTGTCGTGGTAGCCCGAACGCCAATGCTCCGCCATGGACAGCCGGGAGAACTCATAATCTTTCGAATCGCCTTCGTAGCCTCTCGGGCGATAGATGAGGTGCACGAGGTTGTACGCATGCCGTTGCGCGACCGAGGCCAGGAACTTGGCTTCCTCGCTTTGCTTGAACTCGTCCGGCAGCTCGTCCAGGAGCGTGGCGACGGAGTATTCCACCTTCTTCAGCCGCTTGATGAAATCCGTGAACGCACGCGTGCGGCTCGAGTATTGGATCTCCTTCTGCCGGGTCGCGACTTCCGCGAGGTTGCGCGGGAACTCGCCGCGCGCGCTCCACAGATCGACCTGAAACACGAGCGCGTCAGGCAGCCGCTGGCCCGTCACGCGCGTGTTCGTGACAAGCCACTGAAGCGGCGTGTTCGAGACAAGGCCGCCATCCCAATAATGCTCGCCCTCGATCTCGATGGCGGGGAAGCCGGGCGGTAGCGCACCGCTGGCCATCACATGCTCCGGTCCGATCACCTGCGTCCCGCTGTCGAAATAGACGAGGTTGCCGCTGCGCACATTGACGGCGCCGAGGCTGAGACGCGTGTCCTTCCTGTCGGAGTTTATGCGGTCGAAATCGACGAAGCGCTCGAGCGTCGCCTTGAGCGGCCGCGTGTCATAGTAGCTCGTCGCTTCGATCGTGCCGGGCGGATGAAACCATGGATTGGACAGTCGCGGCATGAAGAAGCCCGGCGTTCCGGCGGTGGCAACCATGGCGGCGCTCACCTGATTGGCGAACGCCCGCGCAGCCTCGCCTCGTCCAAAGAGGCCGACGACGTCGGCGTCGAAGCCCATGGCAGGGGCGGTGATTTCCTCCCAGAACTCGCGCAGCCTGTCGGCGCCTCTCTCGGGCGCGTTGCCCGCGATGATCGCAGCGTTGATGGCGCCGATCGATATGCCGACGACCCAGTCGGGATGAAGCCCGGTCTTGGCCAGCGCCTCATAGACACCCGCTTGATAGGCGCCGAGCGCGCCGCCCCCCTGCAGCAGCAGCGCGACACGATCGAAGGGGAGTCGCGCGCGCAGGTTCCGGCCGTTGCCCTTGTCCGCTTCGCGCGGTTTGGGCACGAACGGCGCCTCAGCCACCGGCGTATCGGGCACAACCTGATTGTCCAACATCGGCTTGTTCATGGACTTGTGCTCGTGTCAGCAAAGCCATGCGCTCATTCCGCATGGGCCTATCTGTGGGCCAACGAGGCGCAGAGCCGCTGCCTCTCCTCTCCGCGCACAGTGACGGCAAATGCCGCGCTGCGGTATCATGCAGTGAGTTTAGTCTCGCTGACTCGACGGATAGACTGACCTATACGTTAGGATGGTACGGAGGGAACGCAGAAGCACGCGGCCTTGAGATAATTCTCAACCTCACTCGAAAAAAAAGGGCGGACGCAGGCCTTCCAGATTTCCTCCGGCCTCCTCGTTAAACGGGCCGCCCTTCACCGGAGAGGAACTTTTCGCCAAAAACGGCTGTGCTCGGGATCATGTACGCGAAGGGCAGGGGCGAGCGCGATGTCCGCGCAGGGTCAATCTCGCCGAATTGGGCAGTCCGAGCGACGTCCGGTCTACCGCCGTGAGCGACCGAGCGACTGACGAAATCCCGGGTTGGCGAGGCTATGGCAGGATCAACAAGAGCCTTTCTGACGGCCTTTAGCCGCGCCAGTGTGCCTTCCTCTCCAGACCCATGAGGCGGCTATACCCGGCGACATCAGCCGCCAGCACAGCCGCTAACCGCCGTTCCACGCGCCCGATGGCCAAACCAAATGCTCCTAGATTTGTAGTTTCAACCCCCGCGCATCCAAGCATGTTAGGCCGCTGCTGGACTAGGGGCGGCTTCCGAGTTGGGTTATTTGCGCCGGTTTGACCATCCGCCGCTCACTTCCGACCTGCCTCCAACTCCGGACATTCTCAAGCGCGCGTCGGCGTCGGCATGTCTCAAAACTGCCAAAGGCAGAAGCAAAGCTAATCGCGAACACAAGCGACCGATGGCTGTATCGCACGCGGATGACGAACGTTCCGACAACCATTCAATTTCTGAGATCCTCAAACCTGGCCAGAACCAGCCGCTGCACAACGGCAAAGACCATTGCGGCCGAAAGACCGAACATGAGGGCTCCGTTCGTTGCCTCCAACGGCCCGAGCAAACGCCACGCGGGGGTCAGAAGCAGATCCCCGTAGCCCAATGTCGTGTAGTTGACCGCTGAGTGGTAGTAGGCGGTCCCGAGTTCTGGAAATTCATCACACAGGACGAACAAGACTGCCCACAAACCGATCTCAACCAGATGTGCCACGAACGCAACTGACATGACCAGTGCGATGATTGCAAAATCGTTCAAGGCGGCTGCGCCCAAGCGCCCGCGCCTTTTCTCGTAGCGAAAAAGATTCACCGTCGTCGTCAAAGCGAGCGCATGGACGAAAATCGTACATTCGACTGCGCCTACGCCAACTGCCAAGGGAAGCATGACCGCGAATTGATGATTTTGCATCATCCGTCCCCCACAAGCACCGCGCGCTAACGCGGATCATGCTTCGCTGAATTCCGCCCCCCGACAACTCCTCCGTCGAGCGCGTACCGCGCTCCACGCTGCCCGGCGTCGCCAGCAAGCTCACATTCATGGCCATCGCGACAAATGAGGGCGTCCACGCTGTGAGACCCGGGTCCGGCCAGCGGCGTCGGCCATCATCCCGACTTCAACGCCCACCGCTCTTAGACTGCGTGAGCCCGCGCGCTGCCGCTCTAAAGCGGCAAACCGACCGCGCCAACTTCCCTTTTCGCTGGTTCTTTCGCGACCCGAAAAGCTGCAGGTCCGATCGCTTGCACCTCTGTCTCAATGCTTGGCGCGCCATTTCGGGCCGGGGCCACGCATGTAGTGCAGTTCCGGCCGGTAGCAGTCGCGCACGTCCTTGATCAGGTTGCGAACGACGCTCGCGAAGTCTGAGACTGACTCCGCCGCTTGTTGGGCAAGACCTGAGAATACGATTGCATATATGATTGTCATCGGTGAACTCCTCGGATCGCCTCACCGCCCGACGCATCGGCGGCCGCACCTAACCATAATCAAAGAGAAGTGAAGCGGGCTATTACACGGAGGGTTGATCCGGACGTTCCTTTTGGTTGAGAAGAGCATACCTAGGTTTAGGCCCAGTCGCAGATAACCTGAAAGCAGAAGGTATACGGCGCAACGGTGGTTCTTGCTGTTCCCGAGCGGTACAGCGCGCGGTCTTTGTAATTGCCCTTTTGGGCTGACATGCTGACACCGAAGCTCACATGCCTCGACGCCACTTGAGCGATACGGGCGATAAGGGCTTCCTTGTTGAGGACGGACCAGCCCTTGAACTCACCACGTGTATTGTTGAGGTCCACGGCGTGGAGAATTGAGACCTTTCGTTCGGCGAAATACGGCTCGACCTCCTTTTCAAATGACGCCCAAGCATCCTCGCTCGCGACATAGCCCGCGATGGTGGTGATGGGGTTTTGGGAGTCTTTCCCGCCGTCGTCGAGGTAACAGACCAACATTATCCGCGCCCATAGAGACCTTTGGGGCGGGACACACCGGAGTTTTCATTCAGCTTATTGAAGAACTGCATCAGAAAGGCGTCCTGCTCCGACTGATCGAATGATCGTAAAACTCCGCTGTGCTGGAGGATATCGCGGTGCATCACGGGCGCTTTGCCAAGCGTGTATCCGTTGTGAGCGATTTGGTGACCGGCAATACCCTCTAAGCCGCACTCTACGTTTATCGGTAACGGGACTTGCGACACTTCACGCATGAACCTCATGAACAGCGTTAGTTCGGTAATCAGGATATTTTCTATCGGGAGCGTCAGGACGAGCTGGTGCTGGCCCATTTCCCCTTGCCGTAGGTAGTCGGCATTGATGCCCCAAATCTCGCCGTCACGGGTATATTGCACAATCGCATCGATGTTGTTCGTGCTACCGGCCGGCGTGAAATAGCAAACTCCATAGTTATTGACTCGCACCCTCTCGTCACCTTGGGGAATGCCGAACGGCCCAAACCGGCCGACACTGCCCGTCAGCAAGTCCACTGGAAGCGGATGGGGCAAGGGAGTGCTTGGCGTGAGCCGAAGCCAGAAAATCTTCCGAAACGGCATCACCCATTTTGTCTTCTCAGGGCTGCCTTTGTCCTCGCCCAGGATCTCCCCGTCGTCGAAATAGATCCCTTGCCCGATTTTGGGCTTCATGCCCTCGAACGGGACAATGACTGGCTTGGGAACGTACTCTTTAAGGGCATCCACCAGCACAGCTACGAGCTTGCGTTTCTCAACGTCTATTTGCTTGGGCGTCGCGTCGGGCGGCAGATTGTACATAATCGGCCCACCCTTGCCGCCGAGATCGAACGGCATGTCAGCGCGCTTGCCGTAATGGCTGTTCATAATCATTAAGACGTGATCGGTGCCCAGGGCTTTTAGGGCATACCCCAGCTCGATCGCGACATTGGGGTTCATCAGAAGTTTCCCTTCAAATTCAACGCCCTCGTCTGTCTTGTGCGGCGCGCCCCTACCCACAGGCGTCACGTCTCCAACAAAGACGGTCGCGGCGTCGATTTTTTTGAGAATTTCGATAGCCAGGTCTGGACTGCCCTTGAGGTTTTTACGCCCATAGTCCAGTTGGAGTCGACCGTCTTGAAAGGCCTCGTCAGGCTCGTCGATTTCATCGGTCTGGTTTACCTGGGCAATCGCCGTCTCCAAGGCATTGCGAATGAAATGCCGCGCGATCTTTCCCGGCAGGTCAAATTGCCAAGCCCAGAATATCTTCATGTGAGCCCCCAGAAGACCAGCGACATACCCCAGACGGTAGACAGCACAAAAGCTAACTATTCGCGACGGCGCCTAATTGCCCGAACTCGTCCATCAGGCGCTTCGCGTCCGCCATTGCCTTTAAAAGTTTCTCCGGCTTTTCGAAATGCATTTTTGCCTCTAGAGACTGCCTACTCGCATAGCGGGCACCCTCAATACTCCAACTGCCGTGCGCCACCACAACTCGCACTTCCTGGTTTAGCTTCCTGCATTTATTGAAAAACGACTTCAAGGCTGGATGGTATTCAGCGTCGAAGTCCAACTTGATCGTCTTTTCCGCGACAGTGCAAAGCATGGCGAAGTCGTATGGTCCAACGACCGCGTCAAATTGGCCGTCTCTCAGCTTCAGATACGAAGCGAGGGCTGATTTAATCAGGTATTCGAGTTGCGAAAATCTGAAAATGAATTCGCCTATCGCTCTGTAGAACTCCTCCGATTGGATTATCTCGAACGCTTCATCAACGCTGTTGACCTCAATCGGTTTGTCGCCCACGCCGGTTACGGTTATTTTGACCATCGTCCACTCCAGGCGTGTCAGATTTCCAGCATCTCGTGCAGCACGGCGACAACGTACAGCTTGATCCTTACGACCGCTTTTCGTTCCTTTGCCACATGGGTTGCTACAGACGACATGTCGTACACGGAGCGCGTAAGTGAGCCCACCAGCTCATCGACAGTCGTAGCTGTTTGCTCGGGGACGGCACCTGATGATTTGCTGAGACCACGAGCGGTGCGGATGAAGCGGACCTTCTGTTTCATCGTTGGTCCGTTCCGCTCCGGCTCTTGCTTGTAACCTGGGGCTTCCGTAACGTCCTTGTCTGGGGCGAGGTAGTCCAGCGTTTCGCGGAGAGCTTCCCTCAGTTCGAGGGCCGGCCCACGAAAGGACACCCGGTTATCGTCGGCCAGATCGGCGATTGCCTGTTGGTATGAAAGCGCCGCCGCGGGTACCAGTCCCTTCAGGGTTTCGATGATCTTTTCATCTTCCGCTGTGATTGTGAGTTCTGGGCGAAGGGATTTACCTCTATCCTTTTCCAGCCGGGTAACAACGTCCGGGGATATGTCGCGGATAGTCTTAAACGCCTTCTGGTATTTGGGCTTGGTGCTGGCCGCTTCTGACAGACGGATCAGGTTTTCGAACAGATCCGTAAGGGCCTGGACCTCTTCATCCAGTCCGGCCCCAATTAAGCCTAGGCGAAGCTGCTGGAAGAAGGTTTGCGCTAGACCGCGAACCTCTTCCCTGAGGGCTGCGGACCTTATCTGGCCATTGGTGGCGTTGATTCTACGTTGTGTCTTCTGTACCTCGCCAATCAGCGCCCGCCAGTCATCGACGGTGTCGCTCATCGCGTGCCCTTCTTCGCTGTCTTCTTGACCGGCTTAGGCTTCCGAGTGGTTCTTGACGCTCCATCTTTCTTCGGGAGCTTGTGCGCGACCAGATTGTGACCTACGGAATTTAGCTTGTACTGACCCCGCTCCAGAGCATTCAAGTAGCCTGCATTCTTTGCGTTTGTCAGCGACATATTGATTGGCCCGGTCGGCAGCTCAAAACCGGCCTGAATGAAATATGGCTTGATGTCTTCGCTGGTAATGAAATCCCGTCGTTCTGCTGGCGACGCCACCTGAGCGAGGAAGAATGCGACCACGGCGACCTTTTCGTTCAGCGTCTTGGGTGACTTCAATCCGGCGAAAGTCCTGATATCCATGTCACCTGCTGGAGGCGTACCGGCCGGATTCGGCGACGGTGGCGTAAAACTGGGAGCAGCCGGAGGTGTTGGCGCGGCTGGAGCTTTGGCTATTGACGTTGCCCCCGACTTTTATCCAGTAGAACCTAGAGTCTGGCGGTTGGCATCCTGCACAGTTTGAGCAATGGGCCAAGGCGCGGAGCCCCTTTCGAGCGCAGCGGCTTGGTCCCGTTGCGGTGAGAATGTGGCCGCGTAGACGGCTGGCGCCAGCCAGCCGATGCCCGAGTGGGGCCGAACATTATTGTAGTCGCGTCGCCAGTCCTCAAGCGCGAGGCGCGCCTGTGGCAGGGACGTGAACAGTGTCTCGTTCAAAAACTCGTCCCTCAGACGCCCATTGAAGCTCTCGACGAAGGCGTTCTGCATGGGCTTGCCCGGTGCGATGTAGTGCCATCCCACCCGGGTTTGCTCGGACCAGCCCAGGATCGCATTGCTGGTCAGCTCGGTCCCATTGTCGCTCAGGATCGTCCTGGGCCTGCCGCGCCTGGCGATCAGGAGATCGAGTTCGCGCGCCACCCGGAGGCCGGACAGCGAGAGGTCGGCTACGGCGGCAAGGCATTCCCGGGTGCAATCGTCGAAGATCGCCAGGATGCGAAATCTGCGACCGCTCGCCAGTTGGTCGGAGACGAAGTCGAGCGACCAGCGATCGTCGGGCCGCCGCGGCACTGCCATCGGCGCCCGTACGCCCAAAGCCCTTTTGCGACCGCCCCGCTTGCGTACCATCAGACGTTCCTCCCGATAGATGCGCAAAAGCCGCTTGTGGTTCACGACGAAACCCTCCCGGCGCAGGAAGATCAGAAGGCGCCGGTAGCCGAATCGCCGGCGTTCTCGGGCCAAGGCCCGCAGCCGTTCGCGCAAGGCAGGATCATCCGGACGCCGGGAGCGATAGCGCACCGTCATCCGCTGGCAGCCGATCACCCGGCACGCCCGCCGCTCGCTCATCTCGTGTTCAGCTCTGAGATGCGCGACCGCCTCTCGCTTCACAGCGGGCGTCACCATTTTTTTGACAACAGATCCTTCAAAGCCGCGTTGTCGAGCATGGCATCGGCCAGCAGCTTCTTCAGCTTGCCGTTCTCGTCCGCAAGCTGCTTCAGCCGCTTGGCTTCGGATACGTCCATGCCGCCGAACTTGCTCTTCCAGTTGTAGAAGGTCGCCTCGCTGATCCCGTGCTTGCGGCACACGTCGGCAGTCTTCGCGCCCAGCTCGTGCTCCTTCAAAACCCCAATGATCTGCTCTTCCGTAAACCGCTTCCGCTTCATCGTCTGGTCCTTCCCTAAAGGGCCAAACTCCAGTTCAACATGGATTAAACCGCGGGGGCAACGTCACTATGGATATGCCGAGCCTCTTCACCACAAACTCAAGGACGTGCTCCCGAGCCTCTGCGTCCAGCGGAGACAGGGCATCCATTACCGTCGAAATAGCCTTTACGACCTCATCCTCAGCCATGCCTACCCCCGGTTAAGAAAAAGGCCGAGACTTAAGCTCGGCCAAACCTAAGGTAGCGCTAAACCGGCCGCTCCTCTATAGCCGGAAATGGCCCATTCACAGGTTCTGGCTGAAAAAGATGCACGGGACTGCCCGGGCCAGCGATCGCCAGCGGCAACCATTCGCGAGCCGTCTTCACCAGTGTATGGCGCTTTTGATTGCTCATTGGCACACTTCGTCCATAAAGCGGCGCAGGTTGCGCATGACGATTGCGAGCACGCTGACCTCTTTCCGCACATTCAGATGCCGCCAGGATTTCATTCCGAACTCATTGTTCATGGTTTTCTCCTTTGCTGGTGATTGGAGCCTAAGTCCAAGCGAAAAGGCCGTCAACTATTTGACCGCAAATTTTCCGTTCGGCGTGAGGGTGTGTGTTTTCGCCGCCGCGCTTTACGGCATCACGACGCCAGAGGAATTTCGAGAACCGTCACTTTTCGATTTCGCGCCGAGCACCTAAGGTCATGTCAGTAGCCCTTTGTCAGGGACACAACCGCTGGCGCCCCACCATGAAAGAGCCCTTCAAGCAGAATGACGTTTTCGAGCACGTAGACCTGGACCAGTTGAACGCTTGCGTCGGGAATAACGGCGGACCTTACGACCTCTACGATTACGCGAAGGGCTACTTCGACGCGACCAAAACACTTCTGGCGCACGTGAGGGACGAAGGAAACCTGATCGACCTGATCGTCTATCCTATCTGCTTCAACTTTCGCCACGCCATCGAGCTATACATCAAGTACGTCATCACAGACCTCGCAAAGGTCAAAGGCACAGCTCATAAATTTAAGACGCACCACACGTTGCTCAAGAACTGGAGAGCGGCCAAAAGCCTCCTTAGACAAATCGAGACAACCGACGAGGACCTAGCTTATTTCGAGAAGGCCGTTACCTGCATCGACGAGGTTGACCCAACCAATGGCCAGACCTTCAGGTATCCCGAAAGCATAAAAGGTGATCAGCACCTCAAGGAATGGTCAACAATCAACCTGCCGACCATCAAAGCGCATAACGAGAAAATCGCAGCTATCGCGCACACGTGGCATGGCCGGATTGAGAGCGCGCTTGAGACTGCCAGAATATCTGCGGCGGACAACTCTTAGAGAACGTCCCCAGCTTTCCAGCTTCCGCCGATTGAGTACGGCTTGTTCAGGAAATACTCCCAATTCCCCGTCGCTACTTCCGCGTACTGGCCTATCGCGACGATGATCGCTTGGACGTGGTGATAGCACCAAACTTCCCGCGTGGCTTTTCGGCGGACCGACACGGGCTCAAACTGGCATTGTGCCTGTGGCCGTGACCCAGCGGCCCCACGAAAAAGGGCGCCACGGAGGGCGCCCTTTGAATTGGTGTGGAGATGGGGCTTTAGGCCCCCTTACGGCACTCTGGTGTGAGCCAACCTGTCAGGATCGCTTCAACTGCGAGGACGCTGGCCAAAGAAAGGCTCTCCACAGCACCGCAAGCAATTCCAATCGCATGTCAACGTGAGCAACCATAGTAACCTCCAGGGTCAGATTGAAGAGAACAACTACTGACGCAGAGAGCCCAATGGCCACCGCCCACGCGGCCGAAACGAAAGATTTGACGTAAGTGACCCAGCACAAACTGGTCCCGTTTATGTGGGTGGTCGGGGCCGATTTCTCAAGCAATCACTCGCGGAAATTCTCCAGCATATCGCCCTTAAGTTTCGCCTAGGCGGGCACACTCCCTACGCCGGTCCAGGTGCTTTCACCGTCACGGTACTTCACCGGCCGCTTGGAACGCGCCGTGGAGGCTTTTCACGGTTCTGACGATATGACACCGCCGAGCCTCGATTTCGCTTTGCAGTTCCTTTTGACCGCAGGGCTCAAACCCATTCGTTGGTACAAAATTGGTACAAAACGACTCCCCGCTTCGAAGCGTGGGCAAGGCGTGTTCTAATTTATTGATATCTAACCCATTTCTGGTAGCGGGAGAGGGACTCGAACCCCCGACCCCAGGATTATGATTCCCGTGCTCTAACCAGCTGAGCTACCCCGCCACAGTTCACCGTCACGTCTGCACATCCCGCAGTCGCGAACGCGCGGCATATAAGAAGCCGGTCTAGGGCATGTCAAGCAAACCCGGCCATTCCGCAGCTCGCTGCACCGCCGGTTCTTGCGCTGAAAAATCCCTGCAAAACGCCGTTATTTCGGCCGGACCCTGGGATCGCCGCCGGGACCGCCGGGCGGAGGGATCACCGGCGTGTTGCCGGCATCGGGCGTCGGCGCATGCATTTGCGGGTCGACGCCCGCGGGCGGACACAATACGCCGTCGGACCGCGCCAGCCTGTCGCCGAGCGGTTCGCGGGCTTCGCCCGGTTGTCGTGCCCTGCGGGGGCAGGGCGCCATTTCGGGGCGCGGATGGCATCGGCGCGCATTCGCCGGTGTGCGCGGGCGACGGCGGGGCGGTTTGCGCCGGCGGCGTCGCCGGCAGCGGCGGCGCCTGGGCAGCTGCCGCGCCGGTTGCCGCCGTCAGCACGCAGCAGAAAAAGAGCGAGCTTTTCGTTCCCATGCAGGGAAAACGGCGAGCCGGCGTGGAGGTTCCGCGCGAGCGTTCCGCAATTTCAGGATTTGCGAAAGCGGATCAGCGAGAAATGCCCCATCGGCGGCATCGGGCGGCGTTCGGCCAGGCAGACGCCGCCATGTTTTGCAGCCCAGTCGGTCAGGCGCGCCCACGGAAATTCCGGCCGCCAGCCGAGCCGCCGCGCCAGCGGCGCGAACGCCAGCTCGAAGATGCGGCGCGGGCCGCTTTCGGCGCCGATATGATTGACCAGAATGAGTTCGCCGCCGGGTTTGAGCACGCGGATGAAGTCGTCGAGCGTGGCTTCCGGATCCGGAACCGCGGTGATGACGTATTGCGCCACCACCGCGTCGAAGGACGAATCCGCAAAGGCGAGGTTCCTGGCGTCCATCACCGCGAGCGTCTCGACATTGCCGAGACCCAGCGCACGCACGCGCTGCTGCGCCTTGCGCAGCATCGGCTCGGAAATATCGACGCCGCATAATTTCGTGGTGCGCGAATAATCCGAGAGCGACAGTCCGGTGCCGACGCCGACATCGAGAACCCGGCCGCCTATCCTGTCGGCCTCGGCGATGGTCGACTGGCGACCGTGATCGAATACCTTTCCGAACACCAGATCGTAGACCGGCGCCCAGCGACCATAAGCCCTTGCGACCCCCGCGCGGTCGATATCTGCAGCCATGCCCCGCCTTGGAATCCTAACCGCGCATTGCCTCGACCAGCAGCGGCGGCCGAATCGCGCCCTTGGCCGTCGCACTCTTCGCGGTCGCGCGCTGGATGAATCCACCGCCGAGCACGCGCGCCCGCCCCGCCGGCGCATCGTAGAACACGCAGGCCTGACCCGGCGATACCCCCTCCTCGCCCGCGACCAGTTCGACTTCGTAACCGCCATCGGCCGCGCGCAGCCACGCCGGCTGCGGCACCCGGGTCGATCGCACCCGCACGAAAATCTCAAGACCCTGGCCGACCGCGCGATCAAGCTCGCCGTCGCCGATCCAGTTGACGTCGCGCAACACGATGCGGTCCATCCGCAAGGCCTCGCGCGGTCCCACCACGACGCGGCGGCTGGCGGCCTCCAGCCGCACCACATAGAGCGGCGCGCTGGAGGCGATGCCCAATCCGCGCCGCTGGCCGACGGTGAAGTGAACGATGCCCTGATGCCGGCCGATGACGCGGCCCGCGAGGTCGACGATGTCGCCGGGCTCGACGGCATTCGGCCGCAACCGGCCGATGATGTCGGTATAGCGCCCGGTCGGTACGAAGCAGATGTCCTGGCTGTCGTGCTTGTCGGCAACCTCAAGGCCGAAGCGGCGCGCCAATTCGCGCGCCTGCGGCTTGGTCATGTCGCCCAGCGGAAAGCGCAGATAATCGAGTTGCTCGCGCGTGGTCGCGAACAGGAAATAGCTCTGGTCGCGATCGGCGTCGGCGGCGCAGATCAGCGCGCGCGATCCGTCGCCGGCGCGGCGCGACGCCACATAATGCCCGGTCGCGAGCGCCGAGGCGCCGAGTTCGCGCGCGGTCTTGAGCAAATCGCGAAACTTGATCGAGCGGTTGCACTCGATGCACGGCACCGGCGTCTCGCCCGAGGCGTAGCTGTCGGCGAAATTGTCGATCACCAATTCGCGAAAGCGGTTCTCATAATCGAGCACGTAATGCGGAATGCCGATCCGCTCGGCGACATTGCGCGCGTCGTGGATGTCCTGGCCGGCGCAGCAGGCGCCCTTGCGATGGGTGGCCGCGCCATGATCGTAAAGCTGCAATGTGATGCCGACGACGTCGTATCCCTCGGACTTCAACAGCGCAGCCGTCGCCGACGAATCGACGCCGCCGGACATGGCGACGACGATCCTGGTGTCCTGCGGGCGGCCTGCGAGATCCAGACTGTTGAGCATGGTTCCGGTCATCGATGCGACCGCGACGGCCTCGAAACGCCGCGCGATCAGGAAGCCTTGGAGCATTCCCTGGAAAGCGGGTTCGCCAGAGCGGCTGAAAAGCTATTCTTTAATATAGGCCGGATTCCCGTCACGCAATCATGCTCGACCCTTTTGCAACCACGAACGGCAAATCTTGCCGCGGGGCAGAAAAGGGACCTCCCCGAAGCCGCGCCTCCGATTCGGAACAATTACATAACTAATTGAAATATAATGGTATTTTTTATGGAAGGGCGTGGCCCGGTCCTTGCTGATGATGGGCCGGTATCATTGCGAGAGGCCGCCGGTGTACAGCGTCACGTCAGAAGCAGCGACAAACGTGCCCTTTCCGAGCGCGCCGCCGCGGGCTGCGAGGCCCGACTCCAACCCCGGAAACGATATTTTCGGCGCGCTGGTCGATAGCAACACCGCCAGCGATGCCGGCAATTCCGCCGCCACGGCACCGCCGCAACCGTCCTGGCAATCGTCCTCCGACAACGCTCCTGCCGCGAACAACGGCGGATCGCAGAACGCCGCGTCCGCCAACCCGTCAGCCAACAACAATTCCGGCAATCAAAACGTCTCCGCCGCCGCAGGTTCCAACGGTAATTCCAGCACCAGCGCCGATACCACCCCGCCATCCCTGGCGAAGTCCGGCAACCCAAAATCCGACGCTGCGAAATCGGCCGCAAAGCCGTCGTCCGGCGACACTGCTGCTGCCGGTTCTTCGACCGATCCTGCCGCCTCGGCACAGCAGGATGCCGCGACGGCGACGAACGCCATCGCGACCGCGATCCCCGTCACGGTCGCGGTGACGAATGCTCCGGCTGCACCGCCGACCCCCAGCAATGCCACGGCATCGCCGACCTCCGGCAATGCCACGGCACCGTTGGCGATCGCGGCGGCAGCCATTGCCGCCAGCATGCCGGCCACCGCTACCGCATCGGCGGCTTCGTCGGCACAGGCCAAGATCAATTCCGGGGTTGCCGCCGCTGTCATCGCTGATCCCACCGCAATCGCCGCGGCTGCGGCTGCGATCGCTCCGGGTACCACCGCGACGCCGAAGACCGGAACTCAAGCGGCGCCAAGCCAGCCAACCGCCACGCCGGTGAAACCGCAAACCGCCGCAGCCGCGACGACGGTGACGACCGCCGTTGCCGCTACCGCACCGGTGGCACCGAAAACCACATCCTCCAAGACCGCAAGCGCGACGCAGACCGCGACGGCGACATCGGACAATTCGGGGACCACGCCGGGCACGACCGATCCAGCCGCAGCGACCGCGCAGCCGGCCGCTGCCAGCGGCACGCAGGCCGCAAGCAATGGCCCTGTGGACGCCGCGAAAGCCGATACCTCCGCCAATCCCTCATTGACATCGGTGGTTGCCGGCACGGTGCACGAGCGCTCGACGGGCACCGAGACGGCACATACGCCAGCCGCTGGATCGGACGCTGGCGTGCAGGCGCTGGGCGCGGTTGGGCCACAGCTTCCCTCCGCGACGACGAACGTTGCTCCCACAGGATCGCTGAGCGTCACGGCGGCAACGAACGCGCCTGTGCCATTGAGCGGGCTCGCGCTCGAGATCGCCGCTTCGGTCAAGAACGGCAAGAGCAGCTTCGAAATCCGGCTCGATCCTGCCGACCTTGGCCGCATCGATGTCCGCATCGATGTCGATCGCAGCGGCCAGGTGACGTCGCATTTGACGGTCGAAAAGCCGGAAACGCTGTCGATGCTGCAGCAGGACGCACCGCAATTGCAGCGCGCGCTGGACGACGCCGGCCTCAAGACCGGCAGCGGCGGCCTGCAATTCAGCCTGCGCGACCAATCTTCATCCAATCAGAACAGCGGCAACCAGACCGGCAGCAACGCCCAGCGACTGGTGGTGAGCGAAGAAGACACCATTCCCGCGGCAGTCGCGGGACGAACCTACGGCCGCATGCTCGGATCGAGCAGCGGCGTCGATATCAGGGTCTGAGGAGACGGACATGACAGCAACATCAGGCACCGCGAGCCCGGTCGTTTCGGGAACAACTCCCTTACCGGCCTCATCTTCGTCGAGTTCGTCGGCCTCGTCCGCGAACGCGCTGGCTTCCCAGCAGATCGCCGGCAACTTTCAAAGCTTCCTGACCCTGCTGACGACCCAATTGCAGAACCAGAATCCACTCGATCCGCTGGACACCAACCAGTTCACCCAACAGCTTGTCGAATTCGCCGGCGTCCAGCAGCAGCTCAACACCAACAATTCGCTGGCAACGCTGGTATCCCTGCAGCAGACCGCGCAATCGACCCAGGCGCTGGGATTCGTCGGCAAGACCGCAGTGGTCAATGGCAGCACCGCCGCACTGTCCAACAGCACCGCGACATGGGAGCTCAGTGTCCCGAGCGCTTCAGATGTCACCGTTACCATCACCAACAACACCGGCCAGACGGTCTACTCCGGCACCTACAGCGTGGCGGCGGGCAACAACCAGCCGTTCACGTGGAACGGTCAAGGCAATGACGGCACCCAGTGGCCCGCCGGCAATTACACCATGACCGCCACCGCCAAGGACTCCGCGAACAACACCGTCGCTGTGACGACCCAGGTCCAGGGCGTGGTCACCTCGGTCGATCTCACCCAGTCGCCGCCGCTGCTGACGATCGGCGGCAAAACCTACACGGTCAGCCAGATCCAGAGCATCGCGAGCTGACGGCGACCGCACCCTGCGATCGCCTGACGTCACCGATCCGGCGTTCCATACCGCGCCCACAACCTTTGATCCCCCGGCGGCCGCAGCCCCCGGGGGCAAATTGTTTTGCAGGCATTTTCAAGGAGATTCTTATTGGAGCCTTGGGCTTAGGCAAATTTTAAGCCGCCGGGCGTAGGTTGCTACCGTGAGTTCAGTGGTTGAGAGTTTGTGAGTACGCCATGACAGAACCCCATCGCCCGAGGGTAAAATACGTCATCGGGCCTGACGGCAGTCCGTTAACAATTGCGGACCTACCCGCACCCGGTACCAAACGGTGGGTTATTCGCCGTAAGGCCGAAGTCGTTGCCGCAGTCCGCGGCGGCCTGCTCTCCCTTGAGGAAGCCTGCAGCCGCTACACGCTGACCGTCGACGAATTCCTTTCCTGGCAGTTCTCGATCGATCAGCATGGCCTTGCCGGATTGCGTACCACCCGAATCCAGCAATATCGCCAATAAACGATGTTCAGAGCCTCCGTTCCGATTGAATCGGAACGGAGGCTCTGCTTCTTTATTTGCGCGTTTTCTTCGCGCGAACCGGCGTCCACCCCGCATCACGTACGGGGCAGGCTTTTGCTGAAACACTTCCAGAGCCCATCGAATTTGACGAAAATCGGCCTCGTTCTGCGAAGCCGATCTTTTTCATTCCGAACTTTTGCCACGGCTCTTAACCTTCGTTAACCATATCGAAACCATCCCATAGGCAATAATTGCCCAGTCGGCTCTTCGGGCCGAATCTCGGGGGGCAGTTGGTTTGCAGGGGCTCGTGGGTTTCCTAAGGGGTCTGGGCGCTTCGCGTTTGTTGGCGATGGTCGCGGTGACAGCCGCTCTGATCGGCTTCTTTGCGTTCGTCATCATGCGTGTCACCACGCCGCAGATGACCACCCTCTTCACCGACCTCAGCGCCGAGGATTCCTCCGGCATCATCAAGGACCTCGAACGCCAGGCCATTCCCTACGAATTGCGCAACGACGGCGCCGTGATCATGGTGCCGAAGGACAAGGTCACCCGGCTGCGCATGAAGCTCGCCGAGTCCGGCCTGCCCAAGGGCGGCGGCGTCGGCTACGAGATTTTCGACAAATCCGACGCGCTCGGCACCACCAGCTTCGTCCAGAACATCAACCATTTGCGCGCGCTTGAAGGCGAACTTGCCCGTACCATCCGCGCCATCGACCGCGTCCAGGCGGCCCGGGTCCATCTCGTGCTGCCGGAGCGGCCGCTGTTTTCGCGCGAGACCCCCGAACCATCGGCCTCGATCGTGGTGCGGGTGCGCGGCGCGCTCGAGCCGCAGCAGATCAAGGCCATCCGCCATTTGGTCGCCTCCGCCGTCAGCGGCCTGAAGCCGCAACGGGTGTCGATCGTCGACGAATCCGGCCAATTGCTCGCCGACGGCGCCGCCGCCGACAACGATAACGCCGTCGGCGACGATCGCCGTGCCGCTTTCGAGAAGCGGATGCGCAGCGAGGTAGAGGCGATCGTGTCGTCGGTGGTCGGCGCCGGCCGCGCGCGCGTCCAGCTGTCAGCGGACTTCGACTATAACCGGACCACGCAGACCTCGGACCGTTTCGATCCCGAAGGCCGGGTGTTGCGCTCCAGCCAGACCCGGGAAGAATCCAGCGCGACCGCCGAGACCAACGGTCAGGTCACCGTCAATAATGAATTGCCGGGCAATCAGCGCGGCGCGGACAATGCGGCACCCGCGCGCGACCAGAGCAAGAAGACCGAAGAGACCAACAATTACGAGATTTCCCATACCACCAAGACCGAAGTGACCGAGGCTGGACGGGTCAACCGGATCTCGGTCGCCGTTTTGGTCGACGGCAGCTATGCCAAGAACGACAAGGGCGAGATGGTCTATCAGGAACGCAGCAAGGAGCAGCTCGACCGCATCGCCACACTGGTGCGCTCGGCGATCGGCTTCGATCAGAAGCGTGGCGATCAGGTCGAGGTCGTCAACCTCAAATTCGCGGAAGCCCCGGCGGTCGCGCCGATCGCCGAGCCGGCGGGATTGTTCGGCATGCTGCAGTTCACCAAGGACGACGTGATGTACGTCATCGAACTCGGCGTGATGATGCTGCTCGGTCTGGTGGTGCTGTTCATGGTGGTCCGGCCGCTGGTCAAGCGCATCATCGCTTCCGAGATGATACCCTCGCTCTCAGGCGAAGGGTCAACGCCGGCGTTGACCGATGGCAATGCGTCACCCGCCGCCGCTACCGGCCAGAGTCTCGTGCCCAGTCCCAACGCCACCAGCCAGATGATCGACGTGGCCCAGGTCCAGGGTCAGGTTCACGCGCAGTCGGTGCATCGCGTCGGCGCACTGGCGGAGCAAAACCCGAACGAAACCGCATCCATCATTCGTCAATGGCTCACGGAACCGGCGTGATCTGACATGGCCGTACCGCAGACCACAACCGCCAACGAAATCGCCAACGTCATCGCCACGCTGGCCAGCCGCCAGGGCAGCCGTCCGAAGGGCAAGCCGTTGAGCGGCCCGAAGCGCGCCGCGATCCTGATGCTGGCGCTCGGCGAACAGTATGGCGGCAAGGTCTGGTCGCTGCTCGACGACGATGAGGTGCGCGAATTGTCGATGGTGATGTCGACGCTCGGCACCGTCGAGGCCGACGTCGTGGAAGACCTGCTGCTCGAATTCGTATCGCGGATGTCGGCATCCGGCGCATTGATGGGAACGTTCGACGGCACCGAACGGCTGCTGCAGCAATACCTGCCTGCCGAGCGCGTCAGCGGTATCATGGACGAAATTCGCGGGCCTGCCGGCCGCAACATGTGGGAGAAGCTCTCCAACGTCCAGGAAGAGGTGCTCGCCAACTACCTCAAGAATGAATATCCGCAGACCATCGCGGTGGTGCTGTCGAAGCTGAAGCCGGAGCACGCCGCGCGGGTGCTGGCGATCCTGCCCGAGGACATGGCGCTCGACGTGATCGGCCGCATGTTGAGAATGGAGGCGGTGCAGAAGGAAGTGATCGAACGCGTCGAGCAGACGCTACGCACCGAATTCATGTCGAACCTCTCCCAGACCCGACGCCGCGACGCCCACGAGGTGATGGCGGAAATCTTCAACAATTTCGACCGCCAGACCGAAACCCGCTTCATCACCTCGCTCGAAGAGGAAAATCGCGAGTCCGCCGAACGCATCAAGGCGCTGATGTTCACCTTCGACGATCTCGTCAAGCTGGACGCTGCCTCAGCGCAGACGCTGATGCGCCACGTCGACAAGGACAAGCTCGGCATCGCGCTGAAGAGTGCCAACGAGGATGTCCGCGGCTTCTTCCTCGGCAACATGTCGTCGCGCGCCGGCAAGATGCTGCTCGACGACATGGCGGCGCTGGGGCCGGTACGGTTGCGCGATGTCGACGAGGCCCAGGCACTGCTCGTCAATCTCGCAAAAGACCTTGCCGCCAAGGGCGAAATCATGCTGACCAAGAACCGCGCCGACGACGAGCTGGTTTACTGATGGCCGCACCCGCAAAATTCCTGTTCGACATGGACTTCTCGGCGCCGGACCGGACGCGCGAGCGGCCCGCCACGCCGTCGGAGATCGCGCAGAAGATCGCCTCGGCCGAAGCCCGCGCCTATCGCGACGGCTTCGATGCGGCCCAGCGCGAGGCCAAGGCGGAAAGCGACCGCCGCGCCGCGCTGGCGCTGGAAGAGATCGGGATTGCGCTCAAGACCATCGCGACCCGCTTTTCCGGCATCGAGACCCGAATGGAGACCGAGGCAGTCGATGTCGCGGTCGCGGTCGCGCGCAAGCTTTGCAGCGCGCTGATTGCCAGCGAGCCGCTCGGCGAGATCACCGGACTGGTCAGCGATTGTTTCTCGCACCTTGTCTCGACGCCGCATCTGGTGGTCCGGATCAACGCCTCGCTCTACGAGGCCGCCCGGGAGCGGATCGAGCGGCTGGCGAAGCAAAGCGGCTTCGCGGGCCGGCTCGTGATCCTGGCCGAACCGGAAATCGACACCGGCGATTGCAGGATCGAATGGGCCGATGGCGGCGTGGTGCTGGAGCGTGCGGCGATCGAGGCGAAGATCGACGAACTTGTCGGGCGCTACATGGCGTCCCGCGGGCAGGCCAAAACGACGGCGATGAGGATTGAACCATGAGTGATACCGACGCACAGGTCCCGCTTCCGGATCTCAACGCCGCCGATACGCCGAAGATCGACGACGTGGCATATAACGATGACGAGAACGCCTCGCGGATTGCCGCGGATCTGGAAGCCGTGTTCGACGTGCCGGTGCAGGTTTCGGCCGTGCTCGGCCGTTCCAAGATGGATGTCGGCGAATTGCTCAAGCTCGGGCCCGGTACCGTGCTCGAGCTCGACCGCCGCGTTGGCGAGGCCATCGACATCTATGTCAACAACCGGCTGGTAGCGCGTGGTGAAGTGGTTCTGGTGGAAGACAAGCTCGGCGTCACCATGACGGAAATCATCAAGGCGGAACGCGCCTGAGGCTCTTTGACGATACCGCGCATGACGGGCGCGAACAGACGAACAGGAGATTGACATGCGGCTTCTTATCGTTGGCACATTGAAGGGCCAGCTTACGACGGCCACCAAGATCGCCATGGACAACGGCGCTTCCGTCACGCATGCGGAGGACCATGAACAGGCGATGCGGGTGTTGCGCGGCGGCAAGGGCGCCGACCTGCTGCTGGTCGACGTCGCCCTCGACATCCGCGACCTGGTGATGCGGCTGGAAGCCGAACACATTCACGTGCCGATCGTCGCCTGCGGCATCTCCAATGATGCCCGTGCCGCGGTGGCCGCGATCCATGCCGGCGCCAAGGAATACATCCCGCTGCCGCCCGACCCGGAATTGATCGCCGCGGTGCTCGCCGCCGTCGCCAACGATTCCCGCGACATGGTCTACCGCGACGAAGCGATGGCCAAGGTCATCAAGCTGGCACAGCAGGTCGCAGGCTCCGACGCCTCGGTGATGATCACCGGCGAATCCGGTACCGGCAAGGAGGTGCTGGCGCGCTATGTCCACACCCGCTCCAACCGCGCACGGAAGCCCTTCATCAGCATCAATTGCGCGGCGATCCCCGAGCATCTGCTGGAGTCGGAATTGTTCGGCCACGAGAAGGGCGCGTTTACCGGCGCCGTCGCCCGGCGCATCGGAAAATTCGAGGAAGCCACCGGCGGCACCCTGCTGCTGGATGAAATCTCCGAAATGGATGTGCGCCTGCAATCCAAATTGCTGCGCGCCATCCAGGAGCGCGTGATCGATCGTGTCGGTGGCACAAGGCCGGTGCCGATCGATATCCGCATCATCGCGACCTCGAACCGGAATCTGGCCGACGCCGTGCGCGACGGCAGCTTCCGCGAGGATCTATTGTTCCGGCTCAACGTCGTGAACCTGAAAATACCGTCGCTGCGCGAACGCCCGGCGGACATTCTCGAACTGGCGCAGCACTTCGCCAAGAAATACGCCGAAGCCAACGGCGTGCCGTTGCGGCCGATTTCCGCGGAAGCCAGGCGAGTGCTGACATCCAACCGCTGGCAGGGCAACGTCCGCGAGCTGGAAAACACCATGCATCGTTCGGTGCTGATGGCGCAGGGCGACGAGATCGGCGTCGACGCCATCCTGACACCCGACGGTGATCGCCTCGACCTCGCCAAGACCGTACCGGCGGTGGCGCACGCCACTTTCGCCGCCGAACAGGTCACCCGCGCGCTGGTCGGGCGCACGGTGGCCGACGTCGAGCGCGATCTCATTCTGGAAACGCTGAAACATTGCCTCGGCAATCGCACCCATGCCGCGAATATCCTCGGCATCTCGATCCGCACGCTGCGCAACAAGCTCAACGAATATGCGGACGGCGGATTGCCGATCACCCCCGCCGGCGCCGGCGACTATAACCGCATCGCCGCGACGGCGTGAGCGGACCACGCCGACCCTCACGAATAGTCCGGTGCGTCAGGCCTGCGGAAGATGTGGATCGGGTTTTCGAGCTCAAGGTCGCGCCCGGTGAATGCCGCATAGGCGTAGAGCGCGAGATAACCGATCGCGAGCGCACCGATCCCGTAAAAGATCCAGGTCCAGATCCGTTTCATCGGTTAGAGCCTCTTCCGGTCCGATTGAATCGGAACCGAGGCTCTACTCCTTTATTTGATGCGTCAAACAAAAGACCAGAGCCTCGGCCCTGATTCAAAATCAGGACCGAGGCTCCAGGCTGGAAACGGCCACCTCTTCAGGAGCCGCGTCGTAAGGCCGTCAGGTCATGTCCCGCGCGCGGCGCGCGTGGCGGGCAGGCTGACTTCCGCCAGTCTGGCCACATCCTCGTCCTGATCGATCGCAACATACCGTCCCTGCCAATAAGCCAGTGCCGCCGTGCGCTGCGAAGTCCGGACGTCCAGCACGCGCCCAATCACGAGGGCGTGGGAGTGCCGCTCGATGATGTCCTCGGCCTTGCAGTCGATCGCGGACAAGGCGCCCACCAGCAGCGGCACGCCGGATACGCGCGTGGTCCACTGCGCGCCCGCAAAGCGGTCCGCGCCCTTCAGTCCATCCTTGCCGGCAAACCGCTCGGCCACGTCGAGCTGGTCGGCGGCGAGGAGGTTGACCCCGAAAAACCCGTGACGCCTGAGCAGCGGCCAGGACGAGGCTTCCCGGTTGATGCTGACGATCAGTGTCGGCGGGTCCACCGAAAACGACGACACCGACGTGACGGTCATGCCGGTGATATCCTTGCCGCGCCCGACCGTGATCACGCTGACACCGCCGGCCAGATGGCGCATGGCGCCGCGAAAATCGACCGGGGAGACCTCGCGATCGATACTGATGTTGCGGACGGCGGAGTTCATGGCAGCCTCACAGGTTTGATGATTCGTCCGCGGACCGGAGCAGTTCGCGCAGGATCGAACCTTCCAGCGCCGCAAGATCGGCCGCGCCGCGCCGGTGTCGCGACGGTCGCGACATCATTTCCATTCAGCGATGATGATGGTGCTGCTCCGGGGAGGTGTCGAGAGCTCGGCAAAAATAGCAATGACACCGCTGCTCAGCGGCTGTGCGGCGATGGGTTTATTACCGAACGACCTTCCGCCGAGGCGCATTTTTCCCGGCACCGACGTCGCGCCAATTCGTTAATCTTAAATTGGGCAGCGGAACCCGGCTAGCGGATATTTGCGAATGGAGCGCGGGGCTTTTAGCTGCCGGCGTCAAGACGACGAGCGCGATGCAAATGGCGGGGCACACAGGCCCCGCCTTCATCCAACTGTCACGCAGCGCGCTGGTCGGCGTTCGCGACGCCTCGTCTCAAAGCTTGATCGGGAAAAAGTGATTGATCGCGATCAGGATGACCAACAACACAATGCCGAGGCCGAGGCTCCAGCCGATCAGCTTTTTCTCGATCGGCAGCAGCGGCTCGGCCGCCGCGTTGATTTCGTTCTTGAGGTCCGGTTGCGGCATCGGTTTTCCTTTTCAATCGATCAGCTGGCGAGCGGCGGCTTGAAGCCGCTGAAGAACAGCCAGGAGATCAGGAGCCCGACCCAGATCACAAATCCGAACAGGCTGACGAAATAAACCGCGGCAAGCTTGCCGAAGCCCTGCTGCCAGAGCTTGCGGAAGTCCGAGAGCACGCCGATCGAAAAGAACGTCAGGATAAAGAAGATGACCCGGAAGATGTTGGCCTCGCCTGCCGCCGCGGGAAGCGCTTTCGCAATCTCCGGCGTCGATCCGACCGCGAGCCAGAGCGAGACGGCAAAGACGAAGATAAAGCCGAGGATGAATTTCGGGAAGCGCTGCCAGATCTCCGCAGGCCTGGCCTTGTCCGGCCCCTTGTCGATATAGTTGGTCCAGATGTAGCCGAGAATGAACGCCCAGATCCCGATGAAGATGTCGATAAAGATCTTTACCGTCGTCGTGGTCGCGAGAATCCAGCCCGGCTGATAGCGGATGCCTTCCGCGGCCGCTTTCGCCATGATCAGCGACTCGGTGATGCCGCCGCCGGCAACCGCCGCGCCGTCGGTCTTGATCGCAAGCCCGATCCAGGCGCCGGCCACCAGCGGCTCCTGCCAAAGAAAGGTCTGGGCCAGAAACGGCAGGATCAGCACTTCAACCACCGCAAACACGACCACCAGCGACGACACCAGGATCGGCACCGCCGGCCGCGCCCTGATGGCTCCGCCGGTGGCAATCGCCGCCGCCACGCCGCAGATCGAGATGCCCGATGCGAGCGGCACCGACCATTCGCGGCTGAAGCCAAACCATTTGCGCGAGATGTAGTAGATCACCGCCCAGTAGATCAGATAGGCCTCGACGATCGCCGCCGCGCCGCGCAGCAGCAATGACGATGCAAGATTGAGCCGGCCAGCCGCCGTGACGGCGACGGTTGCTCCGAGAATCACGATCGCGATCTTGATATAGAGTTCCGGCCGGATCGCTTCCTTCAACCATTCGGCGAACCTCGGAAGAAAGTTGGCGATGATGAGTCCAACCAGAAGCGCGACGATGTAACCGCCTTCATTGGTCAATTTGAGCGACCAGGCGATGCCGAATTTCTGTTGCTCGGCCGGCGTCACCGCGGCGACATAGGCGTAGCTGCCGAAAACCCAGCTCGCATAGGCAATGGCGAAGACCGCCGTGAACGCGGCGGCGAATTTCTTGACATCGGCTCCCAGCGTGACCACGCCGGCGCTCAACACCACGAGCAGCGCGGCATAGGTCGCCAGCAGCGCGCCGCCGCCGCCAAGCCAGGCATAGGCTTTGGCAAACGGGCTCAGCGCTCGCGCAGCGTCGATATAAACCGATGTCGACACCGCCCAACCCAAAAGGTCGGTTCCTGTGATGCTGACGAGGGCCGACCCGAACACCAACAGGCCGATCACGACCGCGAGCCAGTCCTCGTTCAACCGCGCCTTCAGCGCAATCGGCTCCGATACTTTCACCGCGAGATCCGACATTCGACTTCCCCGACCCGATGCTTAAAAAATCTGCAGCCACAATTCGCGCCCGGCAATTCAAGGCAATATGAGGACGAAAGAAGCCTGACAGCAATCCCACAAAATTTCTTTGTTGTCAGCCTTGAAATAATGCCCTTCTCGCAAAGCGCGGCGGCGGAGAAGGAATCACTACCCTGGAGCCTCCGTCGCGATTGAATCGGAACGGAAGCTCATTTTCCTTGTTTTGACGATTGCGGAAGCGATCGCGCCCGGCAATGCGCCCGCAACAACAAGATGGCGCATCACTCCGCAGCTACTCCCCGGGAGCTGTCGCGTTCGGCGATCAACTTGCGCGTCAGCGGGATCAGTTCGCGGCCATATTCGATGGCGTCGATCAAGGGATCGAAGCCGCGGATCAGGAAATGGCTGACGCCGAGATCGTAATAGTCGCCGAACACTTCGGCGACCTGCTCGGGTGTTCCGACCAGCGCGGTGGTGTTGCTGTTGGCGCCGGTGAGCTTGGCGATTTCGGTCCACAGCCGCTTGTCGATCCGGGTGCCCTGTTCGGCCAGCGCCAGCAACCGCCGCGCGCCGGCGGTCGCGTGGCCGTCAGCCGGCTTGCGGTAACCGGTCTTGTCCTGCAGCGCGGTGGCGCGCGCCAGAATCTCCTCAGCCTTTGCCCATGCCTTTTCCTCGGTGTCGGCGAGGATGGGACGGATCGACAGGCTGAAGCGCGGCGTGGGCCGTCCATGCTTCGCCGCGGCGGCGCGGACCCGCGAGGTCACGTCGCGCACCTGCGCATAGGATTCGCCCCACAGCGCAAATGTATCGGCATGCTTGCCAGCCACCTCGATCGCGGCATCGGACGCGCCGCCGACGAAGATCGGAATGCCCGTGCTGCGATAGGGTTTCACCTGCGAAAAGCCGTTCTCAACCCTGTAGTATTTGCCGTTATAGGAAAACGGCTTCTCGCTGGTCCATTCGGCCCGGACGACATCGAGAAACTCGTCGGTGCGGGCGTAACGCTCGTCCTTGTCATCGATGGTGTTGCCGTCCTGCCTCAGCTCGGCGGCATTGCCGCCGGTGATGACATGCAGCGCCACCCGGCCGCCGGAAAGCTGATCAATGGTCGCAAGCTGGCGGGCGATCAGGGTCGGCGCGGTGAAGCCCGGCCGCTGCGCGATCAGGACCTTGAGCCGGTCGGTGATGCCGAGCACGTGCTGGGCGATCTGCTGGCAGTCCGGCGTCGTGGAATGAAAGGCCAGCAGCGCGCGATCGAAGCCGGCGACCTCGTGGGCCTTCGCCACGGTCTCGAGGTAGGGACGGTCGATGACGGGCCCGGTCCGCACGATGGTCTCGGACGAATTGTTGTTGGTAATGAACCCGATGAATTCCACTGACATTGGCAGCTCCAGTCCAGTTAATCCCATAACGTTCAGATGCCGAGCGCCAGCCGCCCGGCGCTCACCCGCGTCGAGTCATCCTGGGGCGTATGGACACGTCCGCATAGCACGTCACGATAATGCCGTTCGAGCGGATTGGCACGTGTCAGGCCGTGATTGCCTGCCAGCGACAACGCGTCCTCGACCGCCGCAACGGCGTTATTGGTGACGGTCAGCTTGATGGTGTTGGATTCGGACGGGCTCAGCAAAACGCCATTGTCGTAATCGGCGGCAAAGCTGTCGATCAGACGGGCGTTGACGGCGAGACGCGTTTCGATGCCGCCAACGACATCCTGCGACCGCGGCAGCGTGGCGAGCGATGCGCCGAGGTTGGACGGCACCCGCGTTTTCAAAAACCCGATCAGCCAGTCGCGGGCGGCGCGGGCGACACCGTCGTAGATCGCCGCGATGAAGACCGCATGGGCCGCGGCCTGGGTGAAATCCGGGACCAGCCATTCCTCCGGCTTGCGGACATCGATTTCATGGTCGAGCGGGAACACCACGTCGTCGAACACGACGTCATGGCTGCCGCTGGCGCGCAGCCCGAGATGATCCCAGGTCTCGACGATGCGCGTGCCCGGCAATCCCGCAGGCACCAGAAACTGGCCGACCCGCACGTCCGGCTCATCGGTCTTTGCCCATACCGTGTACCATTTCAGAATCGGCGCGCCGGTCGAATAGATCTTGCGGCCACTGAGCCGCCATCCGGTCTCGGTCTTGCGCGCGATTGTCGCCGGCAGGCCGCCGCGCGACGGCGACCCCAGATCGGGCTCGACCCGCAGCGCGTTGATCAGCGCCACGCCTTCAACCGTCTCGCGGGCGAGCTTGCGGACAAGACGGCCCGGCCAGTGCGTGCTGCGCGCCATCAACAGATGCTGGATGTAATGCATCGACAGCACCAATGCGGTCGATGCATCGGCTTTTCCGAAAATGCCGACAATGCGCACCGCATCGCGCGCACCGGCGCCGAGGCCGCCCAAAGCCGTCGGCACGGTGAGCGCCAGCAAGCCTGCTTCGGACAACCGATCGAAGTTCTCGAACGGAAAGCTCGCGTCGCGATCATGCCCGGCCGCGCCAGCGGCAAACCCGGCGGCGAGCACATGGGCCGTGTCGAAGATGGTCGGCGTTGCATCCATCGAAAGCTCTTCGCGTAACGAACCGCCCTTCGCACTTACCACGTCGCGTCCAATCCGAGTAGCTCCAGAATGTTCCGGCGCAGCTCCGCCAGTTTGGCATCGCCCCGGTGCCGCGGGTAGGGACGATCGACCGCAATATCGGCCTTGATGCGCGCGGGCCGGTCGCTGAACACGATGACGCGATTGGCCAGGAACACCGCCTCCTCCACATCATGGGTCACCATCAGCGTGGTGAAACCGCTTTGCTGCCAAAGTGAGGCGATTTCCGCCTGCATGGTGATGCGCGTCAGTGAATCGAGCTTGCCGAGAGGCTCGTCGAGGATCAGTATCCTGGGGTCGTTGACCAGCGCCCGCGCCAGTGCGACCCGCTGCGCCATGCCGCCCGAAAGCTGATGCGGATAGGCGTTGCGAAATGCCGAGAGGCCGACCAGATCGATCGCCGCATCGACGCGGTGACGCTGGCTCTTGAGGATGCCCTGGGCTTCCAGACCGAGCGCGACATTGTTCCAGACGGTTCGCCACGGAAACAGGGTCGGATCCTGAAACACCACCACCCGCGACGGAAACGGCCGCGTGATCGGATCGCCATTTTCGCGTAGCGTACCCGACCGCGGCGGTTCCAGTCCTGCGACCAGGCGCAGCAAGGTCGATTTCCCGCATCCGGAAGGACCGAGCAAGGCGACGAATTCACCGGGTTTCACACGGAAGCTGACATTATCCAGCACCGGGAGCACGGTGCCATCGATGTCGAAGCCATGACTGACGCCCTCGACATCCAGCGACGCGCCGATTGCGGCCGGTGCAACGCGCTCCCCGATCGCCAGCGCTACCATTTGACAACGCCTTTCTGCCAGACCAGCAGCCGGTCGCGCGTGCGAAACAGCAGGGTGATGGCGCCGGAGCACAACAGCGACATCACGATCAGCGCGGCATACATATTCGAATAAGCCGCCCAGCCCTGCGCCCATTGCAGATACCAGCCAAGACCCGCCTTGACGCCGATCATTTCGGCCACGACCAGCACGGCGAATGACGATCCGAGGCCCATGAACAGCCCGACGAAGACGTGCGGCAGCGCCGCGGGAATGGCGACCTTCAGCACCAGGAACGACGGCTTGGCGCCGAGGGTTCGCGCCACGTCATAATAGGCGTTGCTGACACCAGCCACGCCGGACCAGGTCAGTACCGTGACCGGAAATCCCGTCGCCAGCGCGATCAGGAAGGTGCTCGCGCTCCAGCTCGATGGAAAGGTGAAGAACGCGAATGGAAGCCATGCCGTCGCCGGCAGCGGCCCGATGAACCGCAGCACCGGGTGCACCCAATAGCCGACGCTGCGCGACCATCCGATCGACACGCCGGTCAAGAAGCCGACCGCCGCCCCGATCGCGTAACCGCCGAGCTGAAGCTTCACGGATGCCAAAACGCTCTCGAGCAGTTTGGGAAGGTCATCGGTATAGACTTCGACGATCGCCTGCGGCGGCGGGAAGAACGGCAGCGGCAACCAGGCGAATTTCGCCGTCGCGACTTCCCATAAGGTCAGAAACAGCCCGAGCACCAGTAGCCATGGCGCGCGCTTGCGCAGGCCGGTTCCGAAGCGGCCGAGCAAGCTTCCGCTCAGCGTCACTACGAAGATGATGCCGGCGATGATGAACGCGCTTACCGCAAGCGCATGGGTTCGCGACCAGTCGCCCAAATCCTCCCACAGCAGGCACGAGAGACCGAAGCCAACCCATGCCACGCTGGCGAACAGGCCGGCTCCATTGGCGAGAAATGACGTCGGAAACAAAAGCGGACGACCGGCAAACGCCGCGCCCTCCTCGACCGATTGCGGGATCGCGACGGTCCTAGACGGCGAATACGTCGACACAAACGCGCTCCGAGAATTTTGCCGTATCGGTACCTGGCTTGAACACGGATACAAGCTTCAGATCGTCCGCATAGGCCTTAAGTTCCTGCTTGAGCACGGCGCCGACCGGGTGATGACGGTGGGTGTGGTACCGGACCATCGCCTGCAGGTCCTCCAGACTGGCGGACTTCGGCGCATAGGGCTGGAACGACGCAGCGGCCAGCTCCGGGTTCTGCGCGGAAAACATCGCTGCATCGAGCAACGCCTGGGTAACCGCGCGGGCGACCAGCGGCTCCTCGCGCACCAGGCTGCCGCGCAATCCGACGATGCAGCAGGTCTTGTCCTTGTAGTCGCCGTCCAGATTGGAAGCGACTTCCCGGTAGGCGCTGTCTTTCAGCCAGAGATAGGCGATCGGGTCGGAGGCAAGAAACGCCTGCACTTCGTTTTTCTCGACAGCGAGCTGCAGCAGATTGCCGGGATAGGCGCGCCAATCGACGTCCTTGTTGGGATCGATGCCCTGCTTGGCGAGCTGGATCGAAAAGAAATTCTTGTCGGGACCGGCAAGATCGCCGACCGCCACGATCTTGCCCTTGAGGTCGGCCAGCTTCTCCACACCCGAATTCGCGCGCGACAGAACGCGCATGCAGCCGCCATGCGTCCCCGCGGAGATCTTGACGTCAAATCCCTGCTCCAGCGGCTTCAGCCAGCGCAGCGCCATGCCGAGGCCGGCATCGGTTTTGCCGGTCGCAATCGCTTCCAGCAACTGGTCGGTCGAGCCGCTGTAATTGACCAATTCGACGTCGAGGTTCTGCTTCTGGAAGAAGCCGTGGTCGATCGCCACCGGGAGCGGCGCCAGGCAGACCGCGCCGGCGTTCCATGACAATTTGAGCTTCCGCGGAGCGCCGGTCAGCGGCGGCGCATCGGACGAGGTCTTGCAGATTGGAAATTCCGAGAAATCGATACCGGGCGCCGCCGAGCGGAACGGAAATGCCTGCGCGCCGAACACGCCCATGGGTGCGGCGACCGCCGCTGCGGCTGCCGCACGCAACAAGGTGCGGCGATCCAGTGACGCGTTGTCCTGCTTGATATCTCTCGGCATCGTTCTCACACCATTATCTCCTGCCTTCGATCGGCACGGAGCCGCCATCGGCGCAACGCTGTGACGCGGCGGCCCGGCATATTCCACGTGACGATCAGTGAATGGGTTCAATCCCGGCGAGCTTCCGGTTCTCGCTCCGTTGAAATCAGATACGAATGATGCGCTGCAGCGCCGCGATCGTCAATGAAATGGAATTTTGAATGTAAAAGCGAACAGAGAGATTATCTCCACAATCATCTCATTCCGCGATGCAACAGTTTTTGCCCTTTCAGGGAAAAGCGTCATTCGTAACTGGTGCCGCGCCGACCACTTCGAACAACGAGCAGCAGACGTTCGTTCGAGATGTGCGAAACCGATATCGACCATCAGCGGTGGTTGGCTGAGCCAACAAAAGTTGCCCCAAAACGACTTGCCCGCTTCGAATGGCACGCCGCGATAGCGGCCCGTTCTTGTTCCACATAAACAAAACTTCGGTCTTCAAATCACCCTTTCTAAGGAGGAATTTAGTTGATCGAACGCGGCTTTGGAGCAACACTTTCCTCCTGGAAACTGATTTGCGATCACACCACTTCGCAAAGAAGCAGGAGTGTCCCATGACTCATCCAATTCGAATTTTAGCACTTGCGATCATGGCAGCGGCTGCGTTTCAGGCATCATTGTTGTCGGTCGCCAGCGCGCAACAGGGCCTTGCCAATCCGGGCGTGAAACAACATCGCACCCGCACCATGTCCCAGAACATCGGACCCAACGGATATTTTGCCAGCCAGGCGGCTGCGCGCGCCGCGCATCCCATTACCCAGGGCGGCACGACGGGCGGCACGGTAAATCCGGGTCTCACCCGCGACCATATGCAGCATGGCTATAACGGCTGATCTGCTGGTTCAGGTAGCAATATTCTCGCCGGTGCTGAGCATGATCGCACCGGCGTGAATTGATTTCTTTGAATTGATTTTTCGAATCCTCGACCGTCGCGGTTCTGATCCGGCATTCTTGGCGAAGCCGTCATCGTGATGATTCAGTCAATCTAACGACAGAACTGCACGCCGAGCCGCCCGCGAAGCGGTTCTTCGTGCGGCGAACGCGAAGCGGCCGCGTCATCATCGACACGGTTCGGCCTGCGACGATCATGATCTGTCGCCACTGAAGATATTCGGACGTTTTAATCTCGCGTAATTCGAAGACATGCATAAAGTATATATATTCTATAAAATCAGTAAACTTTAGATATTTATGTGAGTAGTTCGCCTCCGCACGATCTTGTGACGGAATTTTTGTCCCTCCATACTTTGCCCCGCTGTGCAGTTGGCGCGCTGGCCAGATCGGCACAGAAGCATGCGGTCGACGGCAGGCACGCGAATGCTCTTTGTCGATGGCAGTTGCGGGGTTTTGTTTTCTCGGGGGAGAATTTGTGGTGCGGAAAAGCGGTATGGCTGCGGCGATCTTCGCCGCGGGAATTGTGTCTGGGCCGAACGGAGCGCTGGCTGCCGATGTCGATCATGGCGACCAAGGCGCCACCGCTCGTGGCGCCATCGATGCCTGCGACCTGCGTCGGCGTTTCTCAATTTTTTCTCACCGACTGCCAGCTCAGCTGGTACGGCATTTCGGTATACGGCACCGTCGACACTGGTGGCGGTTACCAGACTCACGGCGCACCGTTCAATGGCTATTACCCCCAGGGCGCTTCCTACAGCATTCAGAAGATGAACCGGCAGGCGATGTGGACGCTCGCGCCCAGCGGCGTTGGCGCGTCGAGCATCGGCATCAAGGGGGCGGAGAGTATCGGCGGCGACTGGAAGTTCATCTTCCAGTTGGAAGCCGGATTTGATCCCTACTCGATGCAACTGTCGAACGGCACGCAGTCCCTGTTCGAAAACAAGGGTGTTCCGCTCAACCAGCAGTCCGCCAATGCCAATTCCAGCCGCGGCGGGCAATTCTACAATTCGGTCGGCTTCCTCGGCGTCAGCTCGCCGACCTACGGCACGCTGACCGTCTTCCGCCAGAACTCGCTGACTCTAGACGCCTTCGCGGCCTATGATCCCTTGGCGCTATCTTACGCTTTCTCGCAGATCGGCTTCCAGTCGGTGGGCACGGGCGCTGGCATCACGGAAACCGCGCGCGACACCACCGCGGTAAAGTACCGCTATCAATATGGCGACTTCCGCGCCGCCGTGCTCTACCAGTTCGGCGGCTATGCGCTCGATAACGGCGCCGACAGCGGAGTGCAGTTCCAGCTCGGTGGCGACATCCAGAACCTCGGGCCCGGCACTCTCTCGCTCGACGGCATCTACAGCTATGAAAAGGATGCCGCGAGCTTCGCGCTTGGCGGCGGAGCGACCAACCTCGCCGGCGTGCCGATCACCTTCCCGGGCCAAACCGTGACGGCGACGATCTCCAACAACACCGCATGGGTTGGCCTGGCGAAATACGCCGTCGGCCAGCTGAAGCTATATGCCGGCTACGAATACATCGACTTCGCGCCACCGAGCGATGTTCCCACAAGCCTCCAGGCCGCGAACGGAACATGGGTCGGCGCCGGCTATCCGCTGACGGCCGTCAGCGGCACGGCCTATAGCGGCCTACCCGGCAGCGGCAGCGACAAGCACCTGCAGATCATGTGGACAGGCGCCAAATATTCGGTCAACGACAACCTCGACATCGCGACCGGTTACTATCACTACATCCAGAACGACTATCTGGTTGCGACCAAGGCCTCGAACTGCATCGCCAGCTCGGCGGCACACTCGCAGTGCGGCGGCACCCTGGATGCGATCTCCGGCGTCATCGACTGGCGGTTCGCCGCGAAGTGGGACGCTTATTTCGGCATCATGTACTCGAACGTGAACGGCGGCTTGTCGAACGGCTATCTGGTCCGCAACAACCTTGATCCGACCGTTGGACTGCGCTTCCGGTTCTGATCCTGAGCGCGAGGGTTATTGCGCGTCGCCAGAGACCCCATGATTGGCTGGCGCAAATCAATCCGATCTGACAAGACCGTGGCGATCATGATCGCGGCGGTCGGAAACGGCTACCCCGCCGCCGCAACCGCCGGCCTGGCAACGTCGACGGCCAGTTTGCCGTAGCGATCGCTGAATGCCTCGGTATCGATCTCCTCGAGCTGGATCGCCCCGTTCATCACGCCGGCTTTCCACGCGTCGTGCTCCGGATCGCTGCGGAATTCCGGCATCACTTCCGTGGCGAACAGTTCCAGCAACTCGCAGATATGTTCATGGCTGTTCTTGCCGGCCTGGTTGAGCAGGATCACCTGATCGATGTGCGAAGTCCTGAACCGACGCAGCTTCTTTCGAATGGTCTCGGGCGATCCGATCAGGCCGCCGCGCAATGCGGCCTCCTGCGCCTGCGGATTCTCGCGCTTCCACTTGTTGTACTCGTCCCACATGTTGACGGTGCCGGGCGCCGGTCGCTGGCGGTTCTGCGAGGCGCCGTAAAAGCGCAGCGCGAACTGGAAGAAGGTCGCGCCATCGGCGCGCGCCCTCGCCTCCTCGTCGGTCTTCGCGCACATGAAAAACGACACCAGCGCCATGTTCGGGTTGATCTGGTAATCGGCGAGCTTCTTCAGCCGCTTCGTGATGGCGTTGTAATAGGCATGCACCCAGGCATGGGCCGCGTCGGCGCTGACGAACTGGAAGCCGAGCGCGCCGAAACCGTGCTGGCCCGCGCGCTCGATGGTCGGAAGCTGCGAGCAGGCCATCCACAACGGCGGATGCGGCTTCTGCACCGGTTTCGGCACCACATTGCGCAGGGGAATATCGAAATACTTGCCGTGATGCTCGCTGCCGCCTGCGCTGAACATCGGAAAGATGGCGCGGACGGCTTCCTCGAACACTTCCTTCTTGGTTTCCATGTCGCGGCCGAACGGCGTCAGTTCGGTGATCGAGGCGCTTTCGCCCATCCCGAATTCGCAGCGGCCGTTGCTCAGCAGATCGAGCACGGCGACGCGCTCGGCGACGCGTGCGGGATGATTGGTGGTGAGCTGGAAAATGCCGTGGCCGAGCCGGATGTTCCTGGTGCGCTGGCTGGCGGCGGCGAGGAAGGATTCCGGCGACGGCGAGTGCGAATATTCTTCCAGAAAATGATGTTCCACCACCCAGGCATGGTCATAGCCGCAGCGGTCCGCGGTTTCCAATTGCGTCAGCGCATCCTGGTAGAGCTTGAGTTCGGAACCTTCCTGCCACGGGCGCGGCAATTGCAGCTCATAAAAGATGCCGAATTTCATGACGTCTCTCCCGCGATCGGCTTATTGATTTCGGAAAGAGTGTATTCGCAACAGGGGCCGAGTCCAGCGTTCCGCAATTCCGCGGTACGGAAGGCCGCTTGTGCTGGCCGCACGAATGGTTAGTTTTGCGATTGTGAGTCGCGGTCGCATTTGCCCTCCGCGGCCCTCCATCGAGACCTCATGACAACTTTTACGCCGCATCAGGATTCCGCGCTGAAAGCCGTTGCCGACTGGCTCAAGGCCAAGCCCGGCAGGAATGGCACGCCGCCGGTCTTCCGGCTGTTCGGTTATGCCGGAACCGGCAAGACCACGCTGGCGCGGCACATCGCCGACGGGGTCGACGGCGAGGTGAAATTCGCCGCCTTCACCGGCAAGGCCGCGTTGGTGATGCGCAACAAGGGCTGCGACAACGCCTCGACGATTCATTCGCTGATCTATCGTGCCCGCGAGTCCGGCGTCGAGCAGCCGAGCTTCGAGCTGTGGGACGACGCGCCGGCATCGAAGGCCAAACTGATCGTGATCGACGAATGCTCGATGGTAGATGCCGAACTCGGCCGCGACCTGATGTCGTTCGAATGTCCGCTGCTGGTGCTCGGGGACCCCGCGCAATTGCCGCCGATCCAGGGCGGCGGCTTTTTCACCGCTTGCGAGCCCGACGCGATGCTGACCGAAGTGCATCGCCAGGCGCAGGACGATCCGATCGTGCGGATGTCGATGGATGTGCGCGAGGGCCGCGACCTCGACATCGGCCGCTACGGCGAAAGCGAGGTGGTATCGCGCGCCGAACTCGATCCGGAGCGGGTGATGAGTGCCGACCAGGTGCTGGTCGGGCGCAACAACACGCGGCGTTCCTACAACATGCGGGTGCGGCAAAGGCAGAACATCGAGGATCCGTTGCCGGTCGCCGGCGACAAGCTGGTCTGCCTGCGCAACAACCGCAAGAAAGGCCTGTTCAACGGCGGGCTGTGGCGGGTGAAGTCGCGCGCGCAGTCGAAATCGAAGATCATCACCATGCGGCTGTCACCCGACGAGGATTTCGGCCACAAGGTGACCAAGGTCTCGGTTCGCGGCGACTGTTTCGGCGGCGCCATCGAGACCATCCCGTGGGAGCAGCGCAAGCCCTATGACGAATTCGACTACGGCTATGTGCTGACCGTGCACAAATCGCAGGGCTCGCAGTGGGACGACGTGGTGCTGTTCGACGAGAGTTTTGCGTTCCAGGACAGCCGTGCCCGATGGCTCTACACCGGCATCACGCGGGCGGCGAAGCGGCTCAGCGTGGTGGTGTGACGTTGGCGTAAACGACGAACCCCTCTGTCATTGCGAGCGAAGCGAAGCAATCCATCTCGCAGCGCAAAAGAAGCTGGATTTCTTCGTCGCTCGCGCTCCTGGGAAGAAGCGGCTGGTCGGTTGATCGCGGCCGGGGTTCACATGAAAGCCGGTTTCGGCGATTTCGTCATTTGCGCGCGCAACCTCGATCGTCCGCGCCGTTCTTGTCACAACAGGATGAAAATGCCCGGATTTATTCACGAACTCGTGTGCATCGGGCTGTAACGTCGCCGGTCTCGCCGCGTATCTAGGGGCATCGGGCGAGCCGCACCGGTTGCGAAGTGCGGCTCCTGCTCTAGACTGCCGTCAACTATGGTCACCTCCGGTCACCAAAAGGAGCCCTGATGTCCCGCAGCTCATTCAACCGCCTTTCGCTTTGCGCCGCGGCTTTTGGCGCATTGGCGATCACGGCCTTCGCGGTCGCGCCCTTACGCGCCGCCGAGGACGCCGTCATCATTCCCGCACCAACCGCCGATGTTCCGGCGTCCGACGGCACCCAGACCGTGGTCGTCGCGGGCGGTTGCTTCTGGGGCGTGCAGGGCGTGTTCCAGCATACCGCCGGCGTCGTCAACGCCGTGTCCGGCTATGCCGGCGGCAGCAAGAGCACCGCCGACTACAACGTCGTCTCAACCGGCACCACCGGCCATGCCGAATCCGTCCAGATCAAATACGACCCGAAGAAGATCAGCTACGGCAAGATCCTGCAGATCTTCTTCTCGGTGGTGCACGATCCGACCCAGTTGAACCGCCAGGGTCCGGACACCGGCACGCAATATCGCTCGGCGATCTTCACGACCAGCGACGAGCAGAAGAAAGTAGCCGACGCCTATATCGCGCAACTCAACGCCGCCAAGGTCTACAAGAAGCCGATCGTGACCAAGGTCGGACCGCTTGAGGGGTTCTATCCGGCAGAGGCCTATCATCAGGACTACCTGACGCTGCACCCGAACCAGCCCTATATTGCCTATAACGATATTCCGAAGGTCGAGAACCTGAAGAAGATTTTCGCGGAAAACTACATCGAGAAGCCGACACTGGTGAACACAGCAAAGGTCACCAACTGACGGCTGCCTCATGAATGGCCAAGGAGAGGCTTGATGTCCGACACCAAGACGATGACCGGCAAGGTCGAGAAGAGCGACAGCGAGTGGCGCAAGCTGTTGACGCCGATGCAATATGCGGTGCTGCGCGAGAAGGCGACCGAGCGGCCATTCTCCGGCGAATACGAGCACGAGAAAACCCCGGGCACCTATACCTGCGCGGGCTGCGGCCAGACGCTGTTCGAATCCGACGCCAAATTCAACTCCGGCTGCGGCTGGCCGAGTTTCACAGCGCCGGCGGTCGAGAGCCATGTCGAGGAGGAACGCGACGTCAGCCACGGCATGATCCGGACCGAGGTGCTGTGCTCGAAGTGCAACGGCCACCTCGGGCATGTGTTCGAGGACGGCCCCGGCCCGACCGGACTGCGCTACTGCATCAATTCGGCGGCGTTAAAATTGCAGCCGAAATAAACTTCCGGTTCCATCGCTGGAACCAATAGCCGGGATATGCTTTTCTCTGGGTAGTGAGGCGGCGGATTTCCATTCGCCGGCCTTCCTTGGGGGAGAACGCGATGTCGCTTGGCCTGATACTTGTCATTATCCTGATCATCATCCTGCTGGGCGGCTTCAGCGGCCGGTTCGGCGGCTACGGCTATGGCATGGGCCACTCCGGAATGGGCCTTGGCGGCGTGATTCTGGTGGTGTTGATCATCCTGTGGTTGCTCGGCAAACTCTGAAACCAGCAAGCTACTGAAATAACAGGATTTATCCTGGAACTGGCGGCGCCGCATGCGAATTCATCATCAGGCCGGTGAGGAGTCGCATTTCTGTCAAACGAGCTTATATTAAGGTCTGTCCTGAAATGACGTGTGCCGGCGCGCCACCGCTTGGTGGGCCCGCACGATCCGTTCGCGGTCTCGATCGCGTCCTCGCCCAAAAAAGATAAAGGTCACTGACCATGGCTTCCTTCAGCTACAACACCGCCGCCGAATTATTCCCCGCCGCGATCCGCAAGAAAAAGCGGGCAGGTTTCGCGTATCGCCGCTTCGAAACCGCGGCCGCCGCGGTGCAATTCGCGATCGAGGAATTGCCGGCGGATTCGCTGAACGGCGCCTATCTCCAGGTCGATGAAGCCCGCTTCGATCAAAGCGGCATCCGCACATTGTATGAGAGCCAGGATTTTCCGCTGCCGCGCCGCCCACGTGCGCCCGAACCCGCGCCTGCCAGCGAAAATACGGACGCCGACGCGGCATAATTCCACATCGCTCGAACGAAAGCCTGCTCCCCCTCCCACCCGACTCGGATTTACCCGGGTTGGGCATCCAAAAATTGTCCAAGTCGGATATATCCGACTTCGATCGGGAGGGGTGTCGCTGAACGCACGCCCTCGATTCCAAATTTGACGTGCTAACGCGGCTGCCGGTCGACCCACTGCCGCAGGATGCGCATGTTTCGCATATTGGCGCGGAACATCACGTCGAACGCGTCGCCGGCGACCGGCACCATCCCGACCGCGCCTTCGAGCGCGACATTGGCCAGCATCCGTGCCGTGACATGCCAGGGCGCGCCAATGGCGCGCGCCTCGCGCACCAGCCACAATGAGAATGCCGACGCGATGAGATCGCCGACCACCGGGATCAACCGGATGATGCCGTCGATGCCGTAGCGGATATTGGTGCCGGGCAGCACGAAGGCGACGTCCAGCAGCCTTGCGACCGCATCGAGGCGCGCCAGCCGCTGCTCGCGGCTGAGATTGGCGAACGGATTGGCGCCGGGATGGCCGAAATCAAACCGGAAGCCGCGAAACCTGGGACCGAGCGCTTCCGCCGGGATCTCCCGCCCGTCCTGATCGATGATGGGGCCGAGCGCATCCGCGCCGTCAAAGGTGGCGGCGGTGGCGCCCTGGCGGTTAGCGGTACGGCGGAAATAAATTGGGTCGTTCGACATGGCCATCAGATGGGGTACCCCAGAAGCCGGCGCAAGTTGGGTCGCGCGGCAACAGTTTACCGTTGCCGCACAAATCAGGCGGATGACCAGAGCGTTCTCCAGCTAAGTGGGTACCGGTTCGCGTGAAGAAAACGCGTCAAATAAAGAAGTAAAGCCCTCCGTTCCGATTCAATCGGAACGGAAACGGCTCTAGGAGGAAGGCAATGGCTGCGGCTCGACCGCTTTATGGGCCAACCATGACGAGAGCGTCGCCGGCACAAAGCCGACCAGGCCGTACAAAAAGAACTGGGTTACGCCGCTGTCCGGTCCGCGCGAGCCATAGAGCAGTTCGGCGGCGAAAAAGGCGATCAAGCCGACAATCAGCATCCTGACCACCCAGCCGATGCGGGGGATGTGAAAGAGGATGTCGTCCACCGCCGCTATCATCAGGCCGGGCAGGACGCCGAACAGGTAGCTGTATTGAAGCGTCTTGAGGAAAACCACGAACAGCTTCGTCACCTCGGACAGATCGGTCTGATGCCAGTATCCCGACATCACCGTGGTCGCTACCAGCAGCAAGAAGCCGCCGAGGAACGGGCCCAGCGCCGCGAAAATCAGGTACCGCTTCATGCCAACCTCGCACTGCCAGCCTCGCACCTTTTGCACCGTATAGCAGTTTTGCTTTCTAGGTGAACCACTTAACCTCGATCCGAAGCGTTCCCGAGGACCGCGAAGTGCTCGCAAGACGGGAAGATGTCCCTAGCAATAGACTGAGAAGAGATATATGGGAAAATAATCTCTCAATCCCACGTTGTCAGCAAGCCAAACTGCTACGGGTTCATTCAGTTTTCGTGTAGGTTGTACCAGATGTCTGAGGATGAAATTAAATCCCTCTTGGAGCCTTATGGGCAACGGCTCTGCGAAGATCGAGAATGGGCGTTGGGGAGATTCTTGGGTGCCGGTGCCACCGCAGCAACTTTCGAAGTTGTAACGGCTCACGGTCTGCGAGCGCTCAAGATTTATTTACCGAGCTTCTTAGAAGGCAAAAGGGGAGATCAGGTCAAGAAACAACTCTCAATCGTATTAGATCATTTAAAGGGGCACGACTGTCCCTACCTCGTCTCGATATTCGACGGTGGCCCGACATCCGACACGGTCTTCCTCTTGATGCAAAGAGCGCCGGGAGAATGCTTGGGTAAAGTTCTGTACTCTGTTCCGTCGGAAAATATCCGTGAGATTATTCGTCAGGTATCTGTCGCAGCACATTTCCTCGAGGAAAAAGGTCTCTGCCATCGCGACATCAAGTCGGACAACGTCGTCATTTCAGACGATTTCAAACACACCACGCTTCTCGATCTTGGAGTTGTCAGATGGTTGGACGAGGAAGTCAGCGGTGGCACCGATGATCAGGGTCAATTGCCGTTCATTGCAACCGCCCAATATAGCTCGCCCGAATATATGTTCCGACTAATTCCCTCTGGACCCGAACTTTGGCGGGGACTTACCTACTATCAATTGGGCGGGCTTCTGCACGACCTCATAATGAAGAAGAAGCTTTTTGCCGACGTTGTCGAAAAGGCAAAAGAGAACAGGTATTTAATAGCTCATGCGGTTGCAACAAAAATCCCTGCGGTGATCCACGATGGTTCCGCCCCGCTTGACTTGGTACTGCTATCTCAACGCGCGTTGGAGAAGGATCAACTGCACGCAATCAATGGATTACCACCTAGCGGCAAACATCTTCTTCTAGGGCCCCCCGGTTCCGGCAAAACAAGTATCTTGTTGCATCGGGGACAATATTTACGCCTCGCCCCTCACAACCTGACCAATGTTCGTCTTATAACATTCACTAGAACTTTGAGGGAGTTTATCGCCGTGAATGGCGACGAGCGCTTCCCCCCTGAGCTCATTCAAACAGTGAAGGGGTTCGTCGATGAAATCTTTAAAATATACAATGCTCCTAGGCCCTCTTTTCCTGACGGAACGCCACTGTCCGAACAAAATAGACTCAGAGCTGCGGTCGCCTTTGATCTAATCAAGACCCAAGGAAAAAAGGTGGAGTATGATGCACTTCTTATCGATGAAATTCAGGATCTTTCATCGGAAGAAATTGAATTATTTGATTCGCTCTCGGATCGAGTCATGATGGTCGGCGACATTCGTCAAAAATTATTCGAAGCTGGAGGAGGATTGGAGGCCGCCGAGCAGCTCGGCTATAACACGATCGCGTTAAAGCATCACTTCCGGATTAGCAGAGAAATTGCGCGTGTCGCAGATTCAATACTATTGCCGGGTGATTATAGATTGGAAGAGTATTGTCACTACCGGGGACCGACCCCCAGCACTCCTGTAATTCACTCTGGACTAAACGCGTCGGAGCAACTAGGTCGAGTAATTGAAGCTCTCGATCTTCAACTCGACGCGTATAACGATCCTAGTGATATGATCGGAATTGTAGCTGCAAAAACCACGCATTGCGACGCCATTAAGGAGCGACTAGACAACACCCGTTTTGGGCCTATGTCGAAAGTCTTCCATTCTGACATCGAAAATCGGTCTTTTGCCGGCGGACAGCGCATCTGCGTTGTCACTACCCAGTCGTGCAAGGGACTCGAATTTCGAGCTCTACATTGGCTAATGCCGGAACGAGACACTTTTTTACGCTCGCGCGAGCGCGCTTATACTGTGGTTACGCGTGCAAAATCATCGCTCGCGGTCTATTATAACGATAGCTTGCCAAGCTATTTGGCCGGCGCGTTCCCGGCACCACCCGCTAGCCTCTTTGAAGACGATACATGAACAGTAACGAAATTCTATATTCCATAGCGCCCCGAGATGATCTCGCAGAATACCTGCGAGGTGAGCGCAAGAGCGCGGCGATCTCTTTGCTCTCGCAATCTTTACCCCGTCTCTATCGCCATGACACATTTGTGCTTTGGACGCGCTCCTCGACACGTCCCATTGCGATCATAATCGCGGACGACGAACGTGAAGAACTATTCAATTGGACCACGACCTTCCATCGCGACCTCTCTCCTCTAACGAGTTGGTGTCACGTTCTTTCGCTAAGAGAAGCTGAACGGTTACTTGATACCGGCAAGACTCATTCTGATCTTTTTGGTCTGGAAGCGGCATGGGCAGGAGCATCGATCGCGGAGGCGACGATATTGTCTCAACGCGACTACAACAGCATTTCACTGCCCTCTTGTCTCGCCACCGATACCTTTGCCTTGGCCCGTTCAGCTTCCCTCTATGGAGCAAGGAGCGCGTCGGATGAGACAATAGATAAAGTGGACAAGGTACGCGAATTGCTCAAAAGCTCGGTGTCACGACCCAAGCCGTTCGCGAACTTACCATCGAGTGTTTTGCTCCGATTACTCCCTGACGCGCCGCCCATAGCCTCTCAGCTGCAAGAGAGATTGGTGAAGGCATGCAAGCACATTCAACAGTCTCCGATGAATAGTTCGCCTCGAGTCTTCGAGGAAGTCAGTGAGATCGCGCCTCAGCTCAGCGGCCTGCAATCACTTGATGAGATTTCTGCGGAACAGCGAGTCAAAGTACTTCGCGATCTCCTCATGCTGGCCGGTACAGCCTCTAGTGAGGCACTTCAGATCATACATTTCTCTGCTGGTTATATTATTAGTAGGATAGGTGGAGCTGAGCGCGATTTGCGATTGGCCGAAACATTCGACGAGGGCTATCCCAGCGTACTGACTTGGGCAGCTATCTTAGGTGGGCTAGGGGCAACGACTTATTGGTCAGACGCATTTGGCGGCATTGGACGTCTAGTTGCGCGCGAACTATCGAGGTCATTCGATCTTTGCGAGCCACCTAGCTCAGATATTTCCGCGGACGAATTGTTTGTACTCGCGGGTCCAGATCGGCGGGGGGCAAGATTTAGAACCGCGTCGCGTCAATCTGCATCTGTTTCACTTCGGTTAGGAGTCGTTACTCAGCTCTCGCTCGTCGAGGAAGAGCGAAAACTGGATGCTCCCCGCGCCAATTCCCAACCTAAATCAGTCGGTGAGGTATCAGAATATCGTAAGGCGCAAAATTTGGCTCAGCAACTTTTCCCCTTCATTAGAAACCTTCTAATGGAAGAAGGATTTGAACCGCAGCGGGAAAAACGAAATTTTCGGAGGACTAAGAATCCACAACTGCCGTTAAAA
>CAWEYJ010000025.1:0-144651 GCA_963813165.1 uncultured Pseudomonadota bacterium
ACACTTGCCGTAATGCGGCCGGAAGACTTCACCATCGCTGACGGTCGCTTTTGGCAAGCTGGAGACGCCGCTTTTGCGGAGAACTCCGCGGAAAATAGACCAGCCGATATCGATAGTCTTTGAAACCGAGCAAATCGCGGATCGCCAAAATCTCCTTTGAATTCAAGAGCGCAAATTTCTGATGGATCGGGGAGACGGTTCTTCATCGTGCGCGGAAATATTTTCTCCGTCAGATCAATGTGTTACGTTGGCTCCGAACAATAGAGTGGGAGTGAGGGCGATGCGCTGGCGGCAGTACGTCGACGCCGAACAGTTTGCCGAGATCACGGGATTGCAACGCTGACCGGCGCGACGCACGCCTGAACCGCCGATGAGCGCGTGATTGTCAGCCCGTCAGATATCCGACCACGAGGCGTGTGCCTGCTTCGACCAGCGATTCCATGGCGTCGTCCGAAAGAGTCCTGGAATGATGCAGGACCGCGCTGTGCGTCAGCGCCTCGATCGCGGTTACGCAAACAAATGAAGCAAGCTCCAGGTCGTCGACGCGAAGCTCATCGCGATGATTCTCGAGGTAGCCCCTGAACAGCGCAAAGTTTTCCCGGTTGAAGGTCTCCACATTCTCAAGCTTGCCCACGCGCGGAATCTGCTCCGCGAGCACGCGATGCAGCCTGGGATCGACGCGATGCGCCTTGACGGCCACGGCGACGAGCTTGCGCACCGCTTGTTCCACCGGCTGGCGCATCGCATCAGCCAATTCGCTGCGGACGGTCTGCATGATCTCCTGATTGTGGCGATCGATGACGGCGGCGACGAGCGCCTCCTTGCCGGGGAAATATTGGTAGAGCGAACCGACGCTCACGCCCGCCACCTCCGCGATGCGGTTGGTGCTGGCCCTGTCGAACCCTTCCCGGACGAGAATGCGAGCGGTCGCTTCAACCAGCGCGTCCACCGTCGCGCGCGACCGCGCCTGGGAGGCGTTTTTCCTGGGTTTCGTAAGCGGCTTTCGCGCCATTTTCCGCGCCATCAATGCGAGTATCAAAAGCGAATGATCGCTCGTATTGTGCCACGCCTGGAAACGATGGCGCAACACCTTGCGCCACGAAAGGTGCAACCCATTCAGGAGGCCACGACATGCACGACACACTGCAACGCCTGTTCCAATTCAAGGCCTGGGCGAATGACGAGCTGTTGACCGCATTGGCCGGGCTCGGCCCCGAATCCCCGATAACGGGATTGGCCATCAAGGCCTTGAGCCACACCTATGTCGTCGACCGGATATTCGTCGCGCACATGAGGCGAAAGGCTCACGCGTACAGCTCGGCCAATCTGAGCGAGATGCCGACGCTGGAAGATTTGTCCGCAGACATCAGAAAAAGCGATCGGGAATATATCGACTATGTGGCGGTGCTTGATCGCGGCCAATTGGCGGAACAGATCGACTTCGCGTTCACGGATGGCGTCCCGGGCCGCATGTCGCGCGAGGAGATGCTCATGCATGTGATCACCCACGGCGTCGGTCACCGGGGACAGGTCAGCGCGCTCATGCTGCTCAATTCCGTCACGCCGGCGAAGGATGGTTTCACGACCTATCTGCACGAGGCCGAGCCGTCGACGAGACGGCGGGCCGCTGCGTGAACGTTCACCCCGCTCGATTGTTCTCGTCGGGAGGCCAGCTCGTTCGATCGCGCTCGCGTGGGGGTCGATTGCCAATGAGAATAAACACGCGAGCCACAGGCAAATTTTCGATCGGGAGTACTGTTGTCAACTCCGGAATGTCCGAATACGTTTCGCCCTTGTCAGGCATAAACTGTCTTTCGATGGGCGACCGCACATGCCAAAATTCCTTCGCATTGGAGTTCATCAGTCGAACGTTTCCGGATACACGTCAAAGGCATGGTGCGTTCGGCGGGTTGGCTCGACGGTTTCCCTGAAGTGGGGCGCCGTCGAGGTCCATGGCGTCGGAGACGGGCGAAAGATTTACTGGACGCTTCCACCGAGGGCGAAAACAATTCGTTGCGGCACGGTGCAGCGTGCCAAAGACTATGCAAAAGCCGCAATCGCGCGGCGGCGAAATCATCGCTATGAACCGGTGGCCGGAAATATTGCGATCCGGCGCCGACGCGCCGATCGTGGCGCCGAACTCGAGCAAGCGCTCGCCACGATCCTGTTTGTCGATATCGTCCGGTCCACCGAAAAAGCCGCGCGGCTCGGCGATTCGCGTTGGACACAGGTGATGAATCATTATTACGCCGCGGTCCGTAAAGAGCTGAAGGCTTTGCGCGGAAAGGAAGTCGTAACGACGGGGGACGGACTGCTTGCGACGTTCGGGGCGCCAGCGGCCGGGGTCCGTTGCGCGACCGCAATCCGCGAGGCAGTGCGCACACTTGGGTTGGAGATCAGGGTGGGGCTGCACGCCGGCGAATACAAGGTGATTGGGGCTGAGGTGTTCGGTCTCGCGTTTCACATCGGCGCGCGCGTCGCCGCGAAAGCGCGTGCCGGCGAAGTCCTGGTCTCGAGCGCGGTCAAGGATATGATGTCGCAGTCTGGAATCCGCTTTAAGGATCGCGGCGTTCATCAACTCAAAGGCGTGCCGGAGCGATGGCGCCTGTACCGGGTCGAACACTAATTCCCTGCAAAGGTGGACACCGGTTTTTGCGATAGGCTCGATGTTGCCACTGCACGGATGGGTGGATTATGCTTTGCTAGTCCAACCTTCGTGCTTTCTCAAATCGTTTGATCAACCGCTCGCGCTTGACGCGGGACAGCCGCCTAATCCAAAACACGCCGTTGAGCTGATCGATCTCATGCTGGTGGCAGACCGCCCGCAGCCCATCGGATTCCTCGGTCTGCAGGTTGCCGTGGATGTCGTGATAGCTGATGCGGATGCGCGCGTGACGCCTGATCTCGTTGTTGATACCGGGCATCGAGACGCTGCCTTCCTGATGCAGGATGGTCTCGGGCGATGCCCAAATGATCTCCGGATTGACATAGGTCCGCGCGCCATCGACGGGGTCAAGGTCGAGCACCACGACGCGCAGGGAGATGCCGATATGCGGTGCGGTGATTCCGATGCCCGGCGCGGCGTGCATCGTCTCGATCAGGTCGTTAGCCAGGTCGCGCAGTGTGCCGTCGAACACGGTCACGGGCTGCGCGGGAAGCGCAAGGCGAGGGTCGGGATAACGGATAACCGGACGAATGGGCATGTGCCCTATTATCTTATGCCAGTGAAGGTCGCAGCGGACCTCGCGCGAAAAAATAATCAGGCACGCGCACCAATTTGTCGGTTCCACCCTATCCCGTTCGTCTTTCACCCCGAGAGCCATTTGGGAGATCACGAATGACCAATTCCACCTACCGCTGGGTAATCGTCGCGGCTGGCGGCGTGCTGGGCTGCGTCGCCATCGGCGGCATGTTTGCGCTGCCGGTTTTCCTGCGGCCGATCGCGCAGGATACCGGCTGGTCGGTGACCGGCGTGTCCAGCGCCATGACGATCGGCTTCCTCGCCATGGCGTTCACCAGCATGGCCTGGGGCACGCTGTCGGACCGGTTCGGGCCGCTGCCGGTGGTGCTGACCGGATCGATCGTGCTGGCGGCGAGTCTCGCGCTGGCCAGCCGGGCGCCGTCGCTGCTGTCGTTCCAGATCATGTTCGGGCTGATGGTCGGCGGTTCGACCGCCGCGATCTTTGCGCCGATGATGGCGTGCGTCACCGGCTGGTTCGACACCCATCGCAGCCTCGCGGTCTCGCTGGTTTCGGCAGGCATGGGGATGGCGCCGATGACCATGGCGCCGCTCGCCGCCTGGCTGGTCTCGCACCATGACTGGCGAACCTCGATGCAGGTGATGGCCGTCGTGGTAGCCGCCATCATGATCCCGGTCGCGCTCCTGGTGCGCCGTCCGCCGGCGTTTGACAGCGGGCAGGCCGCTGCGGCCGGCGAGGGTGCGCCGCCGGCGGAGATGTCGCGCAGCCAAGCGCTGCGCTCGCCGCAATTCATCATCCTGCTCGCGACGAATTTTTTGTGTTGCGCCACGCATTCGGGGCCGATCATCCACACCGTGAGCTATGCGGTCACCTGCGGGATCCCGCTGATATCAGCCGTCACGATCTACAGCGTCGAGGGGCTGGCGGGGATGGGCGGCCGCATCGCTTTCGGCCTGCTCGGCGACCGCTTCGGCGCCAAGCGTGTGCTGGTCGCCGGATTGCTCGCGCAGGCCTTCGGCGCGCTCGCTTATGTCTTCGCGCGGGATCTGGCCGCGTTCTACGCGGTGGCGGCGGTGTTCGGCTTCATCTATGCCGGCACCATGCCGCTCTATGCGGTGTTGATGCGCGAGAATTTTCCGATACGGATCATGGGCACCATGATCGGCGGAACGGCGATGGCCGGCAGCCTCGGCATGGCGACCGGGCCGCTCGCCGGCGGTCTGATCTACGACACCTTCGCCAGCTACGCCTGGCTCTATATCGGTTCCTGGGCGGTGGGACTTGGCGCGTTCCTGATCGCGCTGACGTTCAGGCCGTTTGCCAGGGCGCAGACGCAGGCAGCGGCGATGGCGGCGTGAAGCCGATATTGACGGTGGTGTCCACGCGAACCGATAGCCGCCCCGGATCGAGTCCGGGGCAGGCCTACGCTGGAAAACGCCTCAGGCAGCGTACCTCTTGATCGCCTCGGCGCTGACCGGTGTGTAGAGATTGATCAGGTTTCCATCCGGGTCGCGAAACAGCAAAGAGCGGTTTCCCCATGGCTGGGTCGTCGGCCGCTGCACAAACTCGCCGACCACGTTCTCCAGTTTTTCAAATTCGTTGTCGACATCATCGACGCGAAACTCGAGGATCGCACTATGGTTGTCAGCGGAGCGAGCCGCTCCGGCGCCGAACAGATCCATGGTGCGTTTGCTGGCGATCCCAGGGTACAGGACGGCGTCGCCAGCTCCGCATAATCCTCCGTGTACCATTTCGGCGATAGGCCGATGGCCGCTTCATAAAATCCAACCAGACGCTTGATGTCGTCGGTGATCAACCGTATCGAGACCAAATTCATAACAAGCCCTTTCTGTCCTACGCTTCGCGTAGCGCGATATCGCGCTGTAGGTTCGGATAGTCGCAGAGCCCTGCTGACAGCATGGTGTCAGCAGGGATGCTGCCACAAGCCGGGCCGAACTGAACCGCGAGCTGTTGCTCGCGATGGTCAGTCAGGCGGGTGTCGCAGCGCCGTCCGGCGGCGGATGAAGTTGCAGGAAGGCGGCCGCGGCGTCGCGGGCGCGTGCCGCGATCGCGCGCGGGTTCGGTCGCTCGGCGACACCGAGCAGCAGGCTGATCATCAAATTGCCCCAGAGCAGCCCGCTGAACTGCTCGGCCAATTCGGCGACGCGGCCTTTGAGCAGTCCGGACGCCTGGGCCTGGGCCATGATGTTGCGCAGGGCGGCGCGGCTCGCCTCGCGCCCGATGGAATCGAGCGCCCGCGCCACCGCGGGCGCGTGGACCGCCTCGGCGATCGCAAGCCGGAATACCGCAATGACCGCTGGATCGCTGATCTCGGTGAGGAGCCGAGTCCCGAAAGAAACCAGCACGCGTGCGAGGGTCTCGCGGTCATCAGGCACGGGCAGGGTGGCGGCCACCCGCAGTCGCCGCGCACGCTCGCTGATGCAGGCGATCAGCATTTCCTGCTTGTTGCCAACCGTCGCGTAAATCTCGCGTTTCGAAACCCGCGCCCGTGTGGCGATCTCGAGCGTGCTGGTCGCGGCATAGCCATTCTTCATGAACGCCGCGAAGGCCGCGTCCAGGATGCGCGCGCGAACGGCGGTCTCGCCGCCGTCTTCCTCACGCGAATTTGTTGTCGACGGCGCCATCATCGTCTCCCTTGACATTGGTACCAGATGGTACCAATTCTACTCGTGTCGTGGTACCAATAGGTACCAGACGGGTACCATATCGTACCAAAATAGGCGGGCCGTCAGAAGGAGAATCGCTCATGCTGCCACAACTCTGCTTTTTCCTGAGCATCGCATTCAGCTTCATCGCGTGGGGGATCGTCACTGCCAGATACATCTGGCCGGAACTGCGCCTCCGGCAACGGGCCGACGCGTTGCGGCCTCTGCTCGTCCTGCACAGCTTCCGGTTCATGGGCTTGGCCTTCCTGGTCCCGGGCGTCGTCTCGCCCGATCTGCCGCCGGCCTTTGCGCATTCGGCGGCCTATGGCGACATCATTGCGGCGGTGCTGGCGTTGCTTTCGCTGCTGGCGCTGCCAACCAGGACCGGTGCTGTCATCGTGTGGATCTTCAATCTCTGGGGTTCGGCCGATCTGCTGGGCGCGTTCTACCAGGGCAATGCCAGCGGCCTTTTGGCGGGGCAGTTGGGAGCCGGCTACTTCATTCCGACGTTCGTGGTGCCGCTGCTGCTGATCACGCACGGACTCGTGTTCCGGATTCTTCTGCAGCATCAACATGAACCCGGCCTGCGGGAAAGCCGGCATCCGGCCTAGCGCACAGGACTGCCCGCCGGGCAAATCAAGCCATTCGTGTCCAGCCGTGAATCGAAAAATATTCCGGTTCACTTTTGAGCCAAATCACTTCTACATCCACCGCCGTCCCGGCCCACACAGAGGGGCGTTTCGCGATCGTCACGAACGTAGGGCAGGGATGCGGTGGACGCAGGCGGCGCGTTGACGAAGGCGCTGATCTTGCGGACGGCGAAGTCGTGTGGTCCTGACGCCCCGACGCTGGCGTCAAATTCCTAGGAAGCAAAAGCTTCCTGGGGATGACGGTGGCAAGAAAGCCCGGTCACCGAGGAGAGCGCGGAGTAAGCCGTTAAAACCATTGCGCAGGAAGCGCCGTGATCCCGGTGAACCTGTGGTGACTAACTCGTGTGCTTTCTACTTTGCGCACGAGGCTGCGGGTGCAACGGGCACCCGGCGTTTCCTGCGCCCTCTGTTTCTGGAGGGAAGAAGCTCTTGCACAACCCGGGCGCATCGCGCCGCGGGATCGAACGCGCGCAGGTGTTCCATTCGTTCGACATGAATCGCGTCACACTTGTCACTCCCACCCTTCGAGGTCTGCCGGCAAAATGAGCCCATGACCAACAGCGAAGCAGGAGAGCACGCCATGAACATGCCAAAGATCGTGTCGCCGCAGGAGTGGGAGGCTGCGCGCGAGCAGCTTCTCGTCAAGGAGAAGGCCCTGACCCGCGCCCGTGACGCGCTGGCCGCCGAGCGACGGCGGATGCCATGGGTCGCCGTGGAAAAGGCCTACAGGTTCGACGGGCCCGAGGGCAAGGCGAGCCTGCTCGATTTGTTCGCGGGCCGCCGTCAGCTGATCGTCTACCGCGCCTTCTTCGAGCCCGGCGTGCATGGCTGGCCGGAGCATGCCTGCATCGGCTGTTCGCTGGGAGCCGATCAGGTCGGCCATCTCGCCCACCTGAACGCGCGCGACACGACGCTGGTGTATGCCTCGCGTGCGCCGCAGGCCGACATCGCGCGGCTGAAGGCGCGGATGGGTTGGGAAATCCCCTGGGTTTCCATTTCGGACAGCTTCGATGCCGACTTCGGGGTGGATGAATGGCATGGCCACAACGCGTTCATCCGCGACGGCGAGCGCGTGTTCCGCACCTACTTCATCAACAGCCGCGGCGACGAGGCGATGGGTACCATCTGGAGCTACCTCGACATGACGGCACTCGGGCGTCAGGAAACCTGGGAGGACTCGCCGGAGGGCTATCCCCAGAGCCGGCCGTACAAGTGGTGGAACTGGCACGACAGTTACGTTCCCGACGCCGCGCCGGACCCGAAATGGGTGAAGGTGTCGGACGCCGGAGAGGCCGCTTTTCGCAGACGCGACGGCTAGATCAGAGCGGTGAGGCGCAGCATTGCTCACGCGGACGAGCCGGGCAATCGGAAACGACGATCATGCTCGTTCGCGTGCCGGCGCCGATCTCATCAACGAGCTGATCTTCTCCGCCTCCGCTTCCGTCGCCGGATTGTAGACCACCATGCTGAGATCCGGCCGACCATCGACCGCGAATGCCGAATATTCGAACGCGATCGGGCCGAGAACCGGATGCCGTATGTGCTTGACGCCCTCGCCATGGCCGCGGACGTCATTGTCGCGCCACATCGCCTTGAATTCGGGACTGAGCCGGCAGAGTTCATCGACAAGAGGTTGCACCTCCGCCGCCGCCCCCGCACGTGCGGCATCCGCCCTGAACGTGCCGACCACGAACCGCGCCACGCTTTCCCAATCATACTGGGCAGCGCGGACGCGCGGATCGAGGAAGATAAAGCGGAGGACATTGCGCTGCTCGGGCGGCAGCGATCCATAGTCGGTCAGCATCACGGTCGCCGCCCGGTTCCAGGCGACAATGTCCCATGTGGCGGTCCTGATGAGGGCGGGGCTTGGCTCCAGCGCGTCGAGTACGCGTTGCAGCCTTGGCGTAACGCCTTCGTCCTTCCGGTAGCGCACCTCGGGCGGGCGGCCGAGGCCGAGCAGGAAGAGGTGCTCACGCTCGACATGCGTCAGCATCAGGGCGCGGGCGATCCGGTCGAGCACGTCGGCCGAGGGCGCGCCGCCACGCCCCTGTTCAAGCCAAGTGTACCAGGTCGGGCTGATGTTGGCGCGCTGGGCTACTTCCTCGCGGCGCAGGCCGGATGTGCGGCGACGCTCAGGCGGAAAGCCGAGCGCAACCGGATCGAGCTTCGCGCGGCGGTCCTTCAGATAGGTTCCGAGCCGATTTCCGGCGGTGACGTGCTCACTCATCCTGTTAGCCATTATACCATGATAACGTCACTACTTTACCAGAATAGCTTGCGGGCACAGATATGTCTCCACCGAAACCTGGAGATTTTGCTATGCGCGTGTTTGTCACTGGGGCCACCGGCTGGGTCGGCTCGGCCGTCGTGAAGGATTTGATCGCCGCCGGCCATCGGGTGCTCGGCCTGACCCGCTCGGACAAGGGCGCGGAGGCGCTGACCGCTGCGGGCGCCGAGGTTCATCGCGGGTCGCTCGCGGATATCGAGAGCCTCAGGAGCGGCGCCAGCCAATCGGATGGCGTGATCCACACCGCCTTCAACCACGACTTCTCAAAATTCGCTGAAAACTGCGCAGAGGACCGCAATGCCATTGAAGCGATCGGCGCCGTGCTCGAAGGCTCCGACCGTCCGTTGCTCGCGACGTCGGGTGTGGCGCTCCTCGCCCCTGGCCGCACCGCGACTGAGGAAGATATGCCGCCTTTCAACTCTCCCTCCTATCCCCGCAAATCGGAAGCAGCGACCGCCGCGTTGATGCAACGCGGCGTACGGGCATCGACCGTCCGGCTCGCCCCGTCGGTCCATGGCCATGGCGATCACGGATTCGTTCCGCGGCTCGTCCAGTTCGCGCGCGAGAAGGGCGTGTCCGCCTATATCGGCGACGGGCTCAACCGCTGGCCGGCCGTGCATCGGCTCGACGCCGCCCGCATCTATCGGCTCGCGCTGGAGCGGGGCGCCGCCGGCGGCCCGTTCCATGCCATCGCCGAAGAGGGCGTGCCGTTCAAGGCGATCGCAGAGCTGATCGGCCGTCGTCTGAACATTCCGGTCGTCTCGAAGTCGCCCGAAGAGGCGGCCGAGCACTTCGGCTGGTTCGCGATGTTTGCAGGCATAGACGCCCCGACCTCGAGCGCGCGCACCCGCGCGCAGCTCGGCTGGAAGCCGGAACAGCCCGGGCTCATCGCCGATATCGATCACCCGGCCTATTTCGCTCAGTAGCGCTTACCTTGATAGCGAGGTGGCTGCGAACGCGCTCATGGCCATGAAATGAAATGGAGCGCGCGATTTCGACTGCCCTTTGCGTCGCGGCGTCGGAGGTGCGGGGGCACTGTCAATGAGGTCAAGGGCGTCAACCGCCTCGTCTGGTTCGACGCACGGCTCGCACCTTGCCGCTGCTTCCGCCGCCGCAGAAGAACCGGTCGCCGCTATCGGACTCGAGCCCCGACACACCCACACCGGGCGGCATATCGAGCTTCTCCAGCACCTCTCCCGTTTTGGGATCAATGCGCCTCAAGTCGCTCTCGTCGCCTTCCCAGGTGCCATGCCAAAGTTCGCCGTCGATCCAGGTCACTCCGGTGACGATCCGGCTGCATTCGATGGTGCGAAGAATCGCTCCCGTTTGGGGGTCGATCTGATGGATCTTGCGGCCCCGGTGCTGTCCTACCCAAAGCGACCCTTCGGCCCAGGCAAGCCCGGAGTCGCCGCCGTTTCCGGGCGCCGGGATGGTCGCCAGCACATCGCCGGTCTTCGGATCGATCTTCTGGATGCGATCCTCGGCGATCTGAAACAAATGCTGGCCGTCGAAGGCCGTCCCCGCATGGGAAGCGACATCGATCGAGCGTACCGTCTTTCCGCTCACGGGATCGAAGGCGTGCAATTGGTCTCCGGACGCAAACCAGACGTGCTGACCGTCAAACGTCACGCCATTCACCCGGTCGGCATCCGGAAAGGGGCCATATTCACGGAGGATTTCTGCGGCTGAATGTTTCATGCGTTCATCCTGGATTCATTCGGAACGGAAACCGTTCTAGTCGCTCGGGAGCGGACCGGGGAGTAACAAGATTGTCGGGAAGCCCGGCACCGGCGGGGTCATCCAGCGGCGCGCGCGTCCGCGACCGAACGATTGCACCTTGCCCGCGGCGCCAAGCTCATCGAGCGCGCGCTGCACGGTGCGCGGGCTGGCGCCAAGCGCAATCGCCAGCGCCGAACTCGACCACGACTCGCCGTCGGCGAGGAAGGCGAGCACCTCCGCATGCTGCTCCTCGACCGATGGCGCCAGCACGACGACCTCACCGGCGCGGCGCGGCGCCAGCGCGAAGCCTCGCTTGGTCGCGCTCACATCCGCCAGCATCCGTAGCTCGGCGCGAAGCCGCCCGATCTCGACCCGCAACCTTGCGCGGTGCGATTCATCGGCGTGCTTTCCCCGGAAGGCTTGCGCGATCAGCGCGTCGCGGGACACGTCGGCGGGCCAGGCTTCAGCCAGTGCGCGGGCAAGCGCGAACAATACCGGACGCGTCGCGAGCGAGACCACCGTGCCGGCGTCACGCACGGCATAACGGCACGCGTCCACCACCATCGCCTTCGACGCCAGCAGCGCTTCGACATCCTCGAGCAGGAGAGGGCGCTCCTTGCCGTGGGCGATCAGTCGCGCCGCGGGGGTGTTCAGGACGCAAGATGCGCTTTCCACTTCCGCCGTCAGCACCGGGATATTTGCTTCGCGCGCGGCGCATTCGGCGCGGGCGAGTGCTGCGCGCGCCGCCTGGGTCCGAAGGCGTCGTATCGCGATCCCGGCAACGACCAGTTCGTAGGCAGCCTTCCATGCCGGTGGGAAGGATGCCGGGTCGAATTCGGCGAGTGCCTGCTCGGCCTCATCGAGGCGGCCGATCAGAAGCAGGCGCCGGATGGCGAGGTTCCGGGCATGCGCGGCATTGACGCGGTCGCCATGCGCCTCAAGCGTCGCCCGCGCGGTATCGAGAGCCTTCGCAGGCCAGCCGAGATCCCGCGAGACGAGGGCGATCTCGGCCTCGGCGACAACACATCTCGCGCGGGCCACCGTCTCCTTCGGACCAAAGGCGCGCGCCGCGCGTTGCAGCAGGGCCTTGGCCCGAACGAGGTCGCCGAGTTGCGCCATCGCGATGCCGCGCAGCGCAAGCGCCGGCGCGTCGTCGCGCAAGGCAACGCGCTTCAATGCGCCGAGGGCATCACCTGAGGCGAGTGCGCGCGCCGCAGCGGTGATCAACGAGTCCATTGGAATCCCGTCACACTTGTAACTCTCACCATTCGATCTCCGGTCCTATTCTATCACACGAAGGCAAACCAATGCGGCGTAGCGAGGAGCCAGGGTCATGGTTGACTGGACAGTCCTTTCCCCAACGTTTCTCACAGCCGCCGTCGAGTGGGCTGGCGCCGTTGTGACCGTGCTTGCCGTCGGCCCAGGCCGATCTGCCAAGGAACCCAAAGGAGAAGAACGATGAATACCGGCGCAGGCGTCCGCGACGCGATCTGCCATGAAAGTGGTAATGCAGCCACCCTCGGCGCAGTCGACTGGCTAGGCCTCGCGGCTGCGCCAACCTTCGCCATCATGGCGCTGCTGACGGGCATTTGGGGTGGCGGGCAGATGGCGATGATGTGCTCGGCCGCGCACAATGCATCACCGCTGAGCGGAATGGCCGCGATGTACCTGCTGATGAGCGCCTTCCATTCGGCGCCCTGGCTGAGGCTGATCTTGAGCCGGCGAAGCGGTGCCTTTCGCCCATCAAGTTAAGGCCCAGCGACGCGTCGTTATGGCTTAATGGCGGAACGGTCATTTTGATTCGGAGGCCGTCCGCTTGCGATGATCTTGCCGATCCACGCGAGGTTATTCCGGCGAGAGCGCAGGGGATTTGCCGACTATGGGTGCTAGACGGCCACTGGGGAGGCAGTTCGGATGGCTTTGGGCGGCGTATGCCGCCAGCACGTTCGGCACCGGGCTCGGGTTCGGTGCGTTTCCCCTGATCGCGATCCTGGTACTGCACTCCGGGCCGACCGCGGTGTCGGCGCTGGCGGCGGCGGGGCTGGCGGTGGGGGCGGTGGTGTCGCTGCCGCTCGGCCCTTGGGTCGAGTTCCGTCGCAAGCGGCAGGTGATGATCGCGATGGACCTGATCCGTTTCGCGGCCTTGATCAGCGTCCCCACCGCGTTCGCGCTCGGCTGGCTCAGCTTTGTTCAGCTCCTGGTGGTTTCGGTCATCGTTGCCGCGGCCAATATCGCCTTTAAGGCGGCGAGCGGCGCATGTCTGAAGGCGCTGGTGCGGCCGGAGGACCTGGTCGTCGCCAGTGCACGGTTCGAGTCCACCACCTGGACCGCTACTGCACTTGGACCGCCGCTCGGCGGGGTCGCGATCGGGCTGTTTGGCCCGGTGACGACCGTGGTAATCGACGCCGTCAGCTATTTGTTTTCGGCGGCAGCAATCCGCGCGATCGGCGGCAGCGAGCCGCATCCGGTGCGAACCGATGCACCGTGGTTGCGCGCCGGCGACCTGCTCGAAGGCTGGCGGACCATCCTGACCAATCCGGCACTGCGCCCGCTGTTCTTCAACACTATCCTGGTCAACGGCCTGATCATGGCGACCGCGCCGGTAATCGCCCTGCTCATGCTCGGCCGTCTCGGCTTCACACCGTGGCAATACGGCCTTGCCTTCGGAGCGCCTTGCGTCGGCGGCCTGATCGGCTCGCGGCTGGCGCGGCCGTTGGTTGCGCGGTTCGGACAGCACAAGGTCGTGCTCGCCGCCGGCGCGTTGCGCGCGTGCTGGCCGCTCGGTTTGGCCTTCATTCAGCCCGGCGCCATCGGGATCGTCCTGGTCATCGCCGTTCAGTTTGGCCTCGTCACCTCCATAGGCGTGTTCAACCCGGTGTTCGTCAGCTATCGGCTCGAGCAGATCGGGATGGACCGCGTCGCTCGCACGCTGTCCGCATGGTCGATCACCAGCAACGCCACCATTGCGGCCCTGACCGCGCTGTGGGGCCTGCTCGCCGGCATCACCAGCCCGCGCATGGCGATCGCGATCGCCGGCGTGTTGCTGCTGGCGACGCCGCTGCTGTTGCCGCGACGCGACCCCGCATCATCGCGGGAGCGGGAGCCGGCCGAAAGCCTCATCTCAAACGCGGCGATCTGATCGATGCGTGTGCCTGCTATTTCGTTCGCAATGCATCGAGCAGGGTCCGGAACGCGCGCGCATATTCGGCTCCGGTCTCGTGCAGGTCGCCACCGGCAGAGCAGGCGACGGCCGCTTCGGTCACCGCGCCGATCAGCAAGCGCGACAGCGGCTCTACCGCTTGCCGCGCGATCAAGCCATCATCCATCGCCCGGGCGATTGCGCGAGGGAATCCGCCGCCGAAATGCCGGGCATCGATTTCTCGCCAGCGTTCCCAGCTCAGAACGGCCGGCCCATCGCGAAGAATAATCTGGCCGGTTGCGTCTTTCGCACAGGCGGCGAAATAGGCCTGGGTTCCCGCGGCCATCGCCGCCAGCGCATCGTTTTCGGAACGCGCTGCCCGGTCGACTTCGGCGACGAGATCCTGGGAGACTTCGTCGAAGACGGCTTCGAACAATGCCTCCTTGGTTTCGAAATGGTGGTAGACAGCGCCCTTGGCGACGTGTGCCGCGGTTGCGACGTTGTCCATCGTCGTGCCTGCGAAACCGCGTTCGCCGAACAGGCGTTTCGCCGCCTTGACGATTGCGGCCCGGGTCGCCTCGCGCCGCTCGGATTGTGTTGCCATGCCGCCATTCTAGCCGACCCGCGCGTATTCGCAATTGACTTGCCGACCGATAGTCGGTAAATACCGACCATTGGTCGGTATAGGAGCCAGCAATGCCCACGCTTTCAACCCTTCATGCTTTTGCCGATACAGTCGAATCGAACGACCATGTCGGCGCCATCGAGAAGTTTTATGCGCCCGATGCGATAACCCGCGAAAACGACCAGCCGCCCATCGTGGGTCGCGATGTGCTGGCCGAGAAGGAGCGCCGGGTCCTGGCGTCGGTCGCAAGCGTCAAGACCACCCGACTGGGGCCGCCATTGCTCGATGGCGACCACTCGGCCATCCGATGGCGGTTCGAGTTTACCGCAAAGGATGGATCGAAGCGCGTGATGGAGGAGGTGGCGTGGCAGACTTGGCGCGGCGAGAAATTGATCGAAGAACAATTTTTCTTCGATCCCGGGATGATGAAGAAAGCGTCCCACGACGCCGCGGCGAGCGGGTAGGCGGATGATGTCGTCCCAAATGGCATCTCAAGCGTTACCACGAACAGCGTTGATCGCCGTTACGGCTGGAATGGTGGCAGGCGCGACCAATCTTGTGGCCGCGGCGCTCATCTTCGGGGGCACCCCGATGCAGGGCTTCCAGATGATCGCGTCCGGACTGCAGGGCGAACGGGCCTTCAGCGGAGGGACCACGGCCGCCACGCTTGGCGCATTGCTGCACTTTGCGATATCGATCGCCGCCGCGGCGCTCTATCTCTGGGCCGCCTTCCGTCATCGTGCACTGATCAGGCACTGGCTGGTCGGTGGTGTGTTGTTCGGCGTTCTGGCCTATCTGGTGATGAATTTGATTGTCGTGCCGCTCTCCAATGCTGCCAATCCGGACTTTTCGCCGGGCATGATCGTCAAAGAGCTTCTGGCTCACACCGTCCTGTTCGGTGTCCCGATCGCGGGTATCGTTAGAGCGCTTGCAGGGAACGAGCAGGATCTGCCGTTCGGGGAAAAACGAGCCCAAGAACGGTAGGCGGAAAAGACCGCGTGATCGAAGTCAGCGTGGCGCCCGCGTTTTCCGCGATCCGTTGATGGCTACCTCACGCGCGGCGATCATCGGCGCACGGTCACCAAGCTGGTTGCCGCGTGCGGGCCACCGTACCAGAAGCGCCAACCGAGACGCCGGCGTTCGGCGGTCGTGCCACGCTGGGCTGCAAGGAATTGCCGGTAATTCGCCGTATAAAGGATGTCAACGATCAGCGCGGTGCCGCCGGGTTTGAGCACCCGCCATATTTCCGAGAGCGCCTGCTCGCGGCCCTTCTCGTCACGGATGTTGTGGATCGCAAGGCTGCTTGTCACGACGTCGAAGCTTGCATCGGGAAATGGGAGCTTTCGCATGTCCCCGGTATGCAATTCGACGCGCTCCCGGACCCCTTCGAGTTCCGCGTTCCGTTGTGTTACGCGTTCGCTGTTGCCCGATTGATCGATCGTGGACCATAGATCGATCCCCACAACTCGTCCCCTGGGGAGGCGCTCGGCGGCAAGCAGCAGAACCGCGCCGCGACCACAGCCGACATCGAGCAGCCGCTCATCGCCTCGCAACCCAAATGTATCCAGCAATTCGGTCCACACCGCGAACTTGCCGCGTCTCGTTGTCCAGATGAAGTTCAACGCGGAAAATGCGAACGCAATGGAAACAAGCAGGCTGACGCCGGTCAACCACACTATCGAAAATGCGATGGACGCTGCGGCGACGCAGAGGCCGACAAAGGTTGCGACGGCGAAGGCGATCGGGACGTGGGGGGCATCAAAGCCATAGTCGCCGCGACGAATGATCTTCCGATGCTCCGCCGCGGTGGTTGATCGGCGTGTGTCTCCGGTCATCCGGCATCCCTTGCATCATGGCTGCTGGGGGCAGTCCGCGCCCGCAAGAGTGAGGGCACCGGGAGCCCACCATTTATATAACATTGCTATATAATCTAGTGTAGATATACATCGCTGACAATGGTAGGTATGCGGATGCCTCGTAAGCTTCCGTCTCCGATCTGGCCCCACCGCATCCCTCGCGCTCTTCCTCCCGTCAGCGATTTGGCGGTGGTCGAGGCCGCGCTCGGCCTGCTTGACCGCGAGGGAGTGGATGCCGTCACCATGCGTAGCGTGGCCGAATGCATGGGGGTCACGACGCCAACCATCTACTGGCACGTCGAAAACAAGGAGGGCCTGCTTGAGCGCCTCTATGACCGCCTGTGCAGCGAGGTGGCACGCCCGTCATCCGGTCCATGGCAGGACCGGCTGCGGTTATTGGCAAACAGCATCCGGGCAGTATTCGCCGCGCATCGCGATGCCGCCAAACTGGCGGTCGGCCGGTTCCCGCTGGGTCCGCATGGTCTTCAGATCACGGAGTTAGCGCTGGCAGCGCTTGCCGAGGCGGGACTTGACCGGGAAGAAATGGCGCACGGCGCTTATCTTTTCTTTGGCTATGTCACGAGCTTCTCGTATCAGGAGACAATCGTGCCGACACCGGTTCCCACAAATGACCGGAGCGATGCGCTCAAGAGAATTGAGCAGTACCTGCTGGCTTTGCCGGAAAAACAATTCCCGCATGTTACCCGCAGCGCCAGGGTGCTAAGCCAGCCCGGACTGGACCGCCGGTTTGCCTTCGGGCTGGAGCAATTACTGCTCGGCCTCACCGTGAGTTCAAAGCACCAACGCCGTGAGCGAAGATCCGCGAAGAAAAAATCGAAGGGGAGTTGAGCGGAGCTACCGACGACACTTAGGCAGTGCGGGAACTGCCTGTCGAGCCCATTCTCGTAAACGTGCGGGACTTCATTCTTGTCCACAGCATGATAGGTCAGCAGAAACACATCGAGTTGGCGCGGTGGCCGTTGCGGGATTAGCCTGACACGCAAATCCACATGAGGGCCAGGCTTTGACGATCACCATCTACGGCATCAAGAACTGCGACACCATGAAGAAGGCGCGCGGCTGGCTCGACAGCCACGGCGTGGCTTACAGCTTTCATGACTACAAGACCGAAGGTATCGCGAAGGACAAACTCAAGACCTGGTGCGATGAACTTGGCTGGGAAACCCTGCTCAATCGTGCCGGCACCACATTCCGCAAATTGCCCGACGCCGACAAGGAAGGTCTGAACGAGCGCAAGGCCACAGCCTTGATGCTGGCGCAGCCCTCCATGATCAAACGGCCCGTGCTTGAGTTCGGCGGCAAATTGCTGGTCGGGTTCAAGCCGGAAACCTATGCGAAGGAGGTCACCCCCTCGGGCCGCGCGCGAAAGGGCTAGTCAAGTCCGACTAGCTAAGTTCGATGACATCGTCGGATGTACGGGGTCCGCCGGGAACATGGACGAAATCGAGATCGATGACCGTATTGACGACGCTGACGGGCGTGGCCTTGGCCTTGATACCCATCAGGTTGTTGATCTTGAAATTGCCCTCGATGCTGATGGACTTATAGGAGCCGATGATCTGTTCGACGGCATCGGCACTTCCGAACGGCAGCAGCAATCGCTCATAGGACACATCCTTGCCGTCCGGATCCTGCACCATCGACACCGAATAAGTGGGCCGCTTTCGCATCAGGCAAACACGATAGGGGGCGACCACGCGGGCATATCGTTCCGGTCCGATGGCGTCGTCGAGATAGCGGTTGGTTCTCTTGTCGGGATCGACGTATTCGTTGCCGTAGGTCGCGGTCAGCCTCGTGCCTTCATGGGTGATCAGGAATCGCGCGTTGTCGCCTCCGCCGGCGACGTCGAAGCTCATCAGGTCCGCCTGTTCGTCCGCGATGCCGTCGGGTCGATAATCCCCAAGCGCGGGCAGGGTCCGCAGTTTACCGCGGGTGCGCAGCCACGCGTTGAGCAACTCGCGCTGCTTAATGGATCGGATCACCGAGGGATCGGCGCTCTCGAATTTCATTCGCTAGCCGAATTCGATCACGTCGCCGGCCGGAATGCGGCCGGGCGCGCGGTGGAAAAGGTCGCGATCGATGACGGCGCGAAGCTTTGCGGTCGGCAGGGTATCATTTGCCCGCATCAGATTCCTGATCTCAAAGCCGCCGTCTTCGCTGATGGTCTTTAGCGATGCGATCACATGGGTGACACCGCCGCCATCCGAAAACGGCAGCAGCAGCCGCTCATATGCGACGATTCGACCGTAGATGTCATCGATATTGGAGATGGTGTAGACGGGAAGGCCACGCTGCACGGCTTCATAATAGACCGGCATCACAATCGGCACGAGCTTGGCTCCGACATATTCGTCGAGATAGCGGCCCTTGCCGGTGTTGCCGTAGGCGCTCGACATGCGCGTACCATCGCTCTGGATCGTCAGGCGCGGAGGCACTTGGGTGGAATCGACCGTATAATACACGAGATCCGGCAATTCGTCGGCGAGCCGGGAGGGCTGGTATTCCTCGATGCACGGCATCAGCCGTTCGCGGGCGTAAAGCCGCAACCAGGTATTCAACAGATCCCGTTGCTTGATCGATTTGACGATCGTGGGGTTGGCGCTCTGGAATTCCAAGGCTGCAATCCGATCCCGATGCAAAACAGCCTAGCATTGGCCTCAGGCGCAAATTTTTGGTGAAAACGCCGGATTGCGTCGAAACAACGTTAACGGCTGCTTTCCGGGCGGCGCGGCGGGGCGCCCCCAGGATCCGGCAAACCGGCTAATCGGGCCCTCACGCAATTCGACTATTGGCGAATCCGCAACGTGTTCGCTCTGCCCTATGCCCAGCTTTCCGCCTTGCCTAAACCATGCCGTTGACGGCATATTCCCGGCCGGAGGCGGCCGGCCGGGGACGGGACTTCCCAAAGGCGTCTGGGAAAACCTGCCAGGTTGGAAGAAATTTGGCCACGCGCGACAGCACGCGCGGCGATGGCTAATGGGGGAAATTTGATTGGCCGATGAGTTCATTCTCGAAACCCACGGATTGACCAAGGAATTCGCGGGATTCTACGCCGTTCGCGATGTTGATCTCCGGGTCCGCCGTGGAAGCATTCACGCGTTGATCGGGCCGAACGGCGCCGGCAAAACGACATGCTTCAATCTGTTGACCAAGTTCCTGAAGCCGTCGGCAGGCCAGATCCTTTATAAGGGCCAGGACATTACCGCGATGGCGCCGGCCGATGTGGCGCGCCTCGGCCTGGTGCGCTCGTTCCAGATCTCGGCCGTGTTCCCGCATCTGACCGCGCTGGAAAATGTCAGGGTGGCGCTGCAGCGCCAGCACGGCCACTCGTTCGATTTCTGGCGTTCCAAAACCGTGCTCGACCGCTTCAATAGCCGCGCCCATGAGTTGCTCGACGACGTCGGCCTGAGCGAGTTTGCAACCACGGCGGCGGTCGAGATGCCCTATGGGCGCAAGCGCGCCCTCGAAATCGCGACCACGCTGGCGCTCGATCCGGAAATGATGCTGCTCGACGAGCCGATGGCCGGCATGGGACACGAAGACATCGACAAGATCGCGGCGCTGATCAAGCGCATCTCCGCGAAATACACCATCCTGATGGTCGAACACAATCTGAGCGTGGTTGCGAACCTTTCCGACATCATCACCGTGCTGACGCGCGGTCACGTGCTGGCGGAAGGCAACTACGCCGATTTGTCCAAGGACGAGCGCGTCAAGGAAGCCTATCTGGGGGCAGGTCATGGCTGATTTGAAAACGCCTGAAGCCGCCGCGACCAGGCCCGCGCCAGCGACCGGTGCCGGCAAACCGGTGCTCTCGGTCCAGAATCTTCAGGCCTGGTACGGCGAGTCCCACATCCTTCACGGCGTCGATTTCAACGTGAATGCCGGCGAGGTGGTCACGCTGCTCGGCCGCAACGGCGCCGGCAAGACGACGACGCTGAAATCGGTGATGGGGATCATCGGCAAGCGCACCGGTTCGGTGCGCTTCAATGACCAGGAAATCATCCGGGCGTCGTCGGACAAGATCGCCCGCCAGGGCATCGCGATTTGTCCGGAGGAGCGCGGGATTTTCGCCAGCCTCGACGTCCGCGAGAATCTGCTGTTGCCGCCGATCGTGCGCAGCGGCGGGTTGTCGCTCGACCAGATCTTCGACCTGTTTCCCAATCTCAAGGAACGGCTCAACAGCCAGGGCACCAAATTGTCGGGTGGCGAACAGCAGATGCTGGCGATCGCGCGAATCCTGCGCACCGGCGCGCGATTCCTGATGCTGGACGAGCCGACCGAGGGCCTGGCGCCGGTCATCATCCAGCAAATCGGTCACACCATCGCACGGCTCAAATCGGAGGGCTTTACCATCCTTTTGGTCGAACAGAATTTCCGATTTGCAGCGACGGTCGCCGATCGCTTTTTCATCGTCGAACACGGCAAGATCATCGACGGTTTTGCGAGCGCGGAGCTGCAAGCCAATATGACGAAGCTTCACACCTATCTCGGCGTCTGAAAGCAACGAGAAAAAGAATAAGAGGAGGCCATTATGAAGAACAAGATTGCGGCGCTGCTACTCGGAACGGCCGTGGCGCTTGCCACCGGGAACCTTGCTGTCGCGCAGGACAAGACCGTCAAGATCGGATCGTTGAGCGATCAATCCGGCCTTTACGCCGACCTCGGTGGTCCCGGCTCGACGCTGGCCGCCCAGATGGCGGTCGAGGATTCCGGCATGACGGCCAAGGGATGGAAGATCGACATTATTTCCGGGGATCATCAGAATAAGCCCGACGTCGGCGTCGAACATCGCGCGCCAATGGTTCGACGTCGACAAGGTCGATGTCATCGTCGACATTCCGAACTCCGGCGTCGCGCTGGCAGTCAGCAATATGGTGAAGGAGAAGAACGGCGATCCTGCATCAATTCAGGTGCGGCGAAGCTCGGATTTGACCAACGCGCAATGCACCCCAAACACCATCCACTGGGCCTACGACACCTACACGCTGGCTCACGGCACCGGCACGGCGCTGGCGAAGGCAGGCGGCGACAGCTGGTTCTTTCTCACGGCCGACTATGCCTTCGGCGCCGCTCTCGAGCGTGACACCACTGCGGCCGTGAAAGCTGCGGGCGGCAAGGTCCTTGGCGGCGTCAAGCATCCGCTCGGCACGTCGGACTTCTCCTCCTTCCTGCTGCAGGCGCAGGCCTCGAAGGCGAAGATCATCGGTCTTGCCAACGCCGGTGCCGATACCACCAATGCGATCAAGCAGGCGGCTGAATTCGGCATCGTCGCTGGAGGCCAGAAGCTCGCGGCGTTGCTGCTGTTCATTACCGACGTCAAGCGCTCGGTCTCAACACCGCGCAGGGCCTGAATTTCACCGAAACTTTCTATTGGGACATGAACGACCAGACCCGGGCATTCTCGAAGCGCTTTCAGGCGCGCGATGAAGAATCACAACATGCCGACCATGGTGCATGCCGGGGTCTATGCGGGCCTGCTGCATTACTTCAAGGCGCTGGAAGCGCTCGGCGGCAATCCGCACGATGGCGCCAAGGTCGTCGCCAAGATGAAGGAATTGCCGACCGACGATCCGCTGTTCGGCAAGGGCGAGCATCGAGCCGAACGGCCGCACGATCCATCCGGCTTATCTTTTCGAGGTCAAGAAGCCTTCGGAATCCAAGGGGCCCTGGGACTACTACAAGCTGGTCGCCACCATTCCGGCGCGACGAGGCCTTTACGCCGCTGGACAAGAGCACTTGTCCGCTTGTTGAAAAAGTAACCCCGAGCTTCGGCGGCATTGCGCCGCCGAAGCCTTCGTTTTGAGTCGTTGAGCGCGAGACAAAATCATGCAGGCCCTTTACGCCCAACTGCTGGTCGGATTGATCAACGGCTCGTTCTACGCGCTGCTCAGTCTCGGCCTGGCCGTGATCTTCGGGATGCTCAACATCATCAACTTCGCCCATGGCGCGCTCTACATGATGGGCGCGTTCTGCGCCTATTTCCTGCTCAACGTGGCCAATATCGGCTATTGGCCGGCGCTGATCCTTGCCCCCGTCGCCGTCGGAATATTTGGCATGATCCTGGAGCGGACGATGCTGCAATGGCTGTCCGGCCTCGATCATCTCTACGGGCTGTTGCTGACGTTCGGGCTGGCGCTGATCATTCAGGGCGTCTTTCAGAATTATTTTGGCTCGTCCGGTCTGCCCTATTCGATCCCCGATGAACTCAAGGGCGGCATGAATTTGGGATTCATGTACCTGCCGGTCTATCGCGGCTGGGTGGTCGTCTTCTCTCTCGTGGTGTGCCTGCTCACCTGGTATCTGATCGAGCGGACCCGGCTCGGCGCCAATCTGCGCGCCGCTACTGAGAATCCGACGCTGGTGCGCGCCTTCGGCATCAACGTGCCCCGGATGATCACGCTGACATATGGCCTCGGCGTCGGCCTCGCCGCGCTGGCCGGGGTGTTGTCGGCGCCGATCAATCAGGTGCGGCCGCTGATGGGCGCCGATCTGATCATCGTCGTGTTTGCGGTGGTGGTGATCGGCGGGATGGGATCGATCATGGGATCGATCATCACCGGTTTCGCGCTCGGCGTGATCGAGGGCATGACCAAGTACTTTTATCCGGAAGCCTCCAACACCGTGGTCTTTGTCCTCATGGTGCTGGTGTTGCTGGTGAAGCCTTCGGGACTGACGGGGCGGGCGACCTGACATGACAGTCACCACCGACGATACGTTGCCGACGACCCCGCGCGCCATCCGCGATGAGATGATCGCGTTCGGCGTCATGACGGCGCTGCTCTTGATCGTGCCTCTGACCGGCGTCTACCCGTTCTTTGTGATGCAGGCGCTGTGTTTTGCGCTGCTGGCCTGCGCTTTCAACCTCTTGATCGGCTATGGCGGGCTGCTGTCGTTCGGCCACGCGATGTTTCTGGGGACCGCGGGCTACGTCACCGCCCACGCCCTGAAGGTCTGGGGCGTCACGCCTGAGCTTGGAATTCTGATCGGCACCGCTGCCGCCGCCGCACTTGGCGTTATCACCGGCCTCGTCGCGATCAGGCGGCAAGGCATCTATTTTGCGATGATCACGCTCGCGCTGTCGCAGCTTCTGTATTTCATCTATCTGCAGACGCCGTTTACCCATGGCGAAGACGGCATCCAGGGTATTCCGCAGGGGCATCTGTTCGGGATTTTCAATCTTGAGAACCCGACGGTGCTTTATTACGTCATCCTCGCCGGGTTCCTGCTCGGCTTCCTGCTGATTTTCCGTACCATCAATTCCCCGTTCGGCGAGGTCCTGAAGTCGATCCGGGAAAACGAGCAGCGGGCGATCTCGCTCGGCTACAAGACCGACCAATACAAGCTGCTCGCCTATATTCTGTCCGGAACGCTGGCCGGCTTTGCCGGCGCGTTGAAGGTGTTCGTTGCGCAAAACGCCTCGTTGACCGATGTGCATTGGAGCATGTCGGGCGAGATCGTGCTGATGACGCTGGTTGGCGGCCTCGGCACCGTATTCGGCCCGGTGGTGGGCGCCTTCGTGATCATCGCCATGCAGCAATATCTGGCCGGGTTCGGGCAATGGGTGACGGTGATCCAGGGCGTGATCTTCGTGGTCTGCGTGCTGACCTTCCGCCGTGGCGTGATCGGCGAGATCGCGCATTTCTTCCGGCGCTCGCTGTAGCCGGACCGACTTCGCGACATTTCCACCACCGATAAAGCGGTGGATGACCGGGTTCCCCGGGCTGCTTGCTACGCTTTCCCGGCAAAATGGTTTATGACAGCCATGTGACAGCTGGCTCAAGCCGGCCATTTCGCAAACGATGGACATATCATGCTGGGCTGGTTTCGCGGCTTTCTCCCAAGGGAGGAACGGTTTTTCGATCTGTTCGCCCGGCATTCCCAAACCGTCGTGCAAGGCGCATTGGCGCTGCGGGACATGCTGCAAGGCGGCGACGAGACCCCGGTATTCTGTCAGCGCGTCAATCAGTTCGAAAATGACGCCGACAATATCACCCGCGAGGTGCTGACCGCGGTGCGCAGAACGTTCATCACGCCGTTCGACCGCGGCGACATCAAGAACCTGATCACCTCGATGGACGATGCCATCGACCAGATGCAGCAGACCGCCAAGGCGGTGGTGCTGTTCGAGGTTCGCACCTTCGAGCCGCCGATGCGCGAAATGGGTACGCTATTGGTCGAATGTGCAAATCTCGTCGGCCGCGCGCTGCCGCTGTTGAAATCGATCGGCCAGAATGTCTCGATGCTGACCGCGATTACCGAGGAAGTGACCAAACTGGAAGGGCGCGTCGACGATCTTCACGACATCGGCCTGAAGGAGCTTTTCCTCAAGCATCGAGACGCCAACGCGATGGATTTCATCGTCGGCGCGGAAATCTACGATCATCTCGAGAAAGTCGCCGACCGATTCGATGACGTCGCCAACGAGATCAACAGCATCGTGATCGAACAGGTATAGGGCAGGGCCGCGCAGTGGATGCCACGCTTGGTCTTCCGGTTCTGGTCGGATTAATTGCGGTCGCGCTGCTGTTCGACTTCCTCAACGGGCTGCATGACGCCGCCAATTCGATTGCGACGATCGTTTCGACCCGCGTGCTGCGGCCGCAATATGCCGTACTGTGGGCGGCGTTCTTCAATTTCGTCGCCTTCGCGGTGTTCGGACTCAACGTCGCACAAACCATCGGCACCGGGATCATCGAGCCGAGCGTGATCGATGCGCAGGTGATCTTCGCCGCGTTGACGGGGGCGATCGTCTGGAACCTGATCACCTGGGGATTGGGGATACCGTCCTCAAGCTCGCACGCGCTGATCGGGGGATTGGTCGGGGGCGGCATGGCCAAGGCCGGACTTTCGGCCGCGGTCTGGAGCGGGCTGTCGAAAACATTGCTGGCGATCGTGCTGTCGCCGGTGATCGGATTTTTGCTGGCGCTGGTATTGGTCGCGATCGTGTCATGGGCGTCGGTGCGCTCGACGCCGTTCGCGGTCGATCGCGCGTTCCGGATCCTGCAATTCGCGTCGGCGTCGCTGTATTCGCTGGGGCATGGCGGCAACGATGCGCAGAAGACCATGGGCATCATCGCGGTGCTGCTCTATTCGCAAGGCGTTCTCGGCGAGCACTTTTATGTGCCGTTCTGGGTGGTGCTGGGGTGCCAGGCGGCGATGGCGATGGGCACCCTGATGGGCGGCTGGCGGATCGTCCGCACCATGGGGTTGCGGATCACCAAGCTGACGCCGATGCAGGGGTTTTGTGCGGAGACCGGCGGTGCCGTGACGCTGTTCATAGCGACCTTTCTCGGTGTTCCCGTTTCGACCACGCATACCATCACCGGCGCCATCGTCGGCGTCGGCGCGGCGCGGCGGGTCTCGGCGGTGCGCTGGAACGTGGCGAGTTCGATCGTCTACGCCTGGGTGATCACTATCCCCGCCGCGGCCATTGTCGCGGCGGTGGCCTACGGGTTGGCGTCGGCGCTGCGATAATCCAACGCCCCCCGGATTGGAGTTAAACCCTGCAATTCCTATATGGACGGAGCGGATCCTCCTTGATCCGGCCCGGTTTCCCTGCCACAGGCTCGCTGATGTCCGACCTCGCTCTTTCAGCCGAATCGCCGTCCCGCTCGCCGCTTGCCACCGAGGTGGCGCGGCGGCGGACGTTTGCGATCATTTCGCATCCGGACGCCGGCAAGACCACGCTGACGGAGAAGCTGCTGCTGTTCGGCGGCGCCATCAATCTCGCCGGGCAGGTCAAGGCCAAGGGCGAGCGGCGCAACACTCGTTCCGACTGGATGAAGATCGAGCGCGAGCGCGGCATCTCCGTCGTCACCTCGGTGATGACCTTCGAATTCGAGGGTCTGGTGTTCAACCTGCTGGACACGCCGGGCCACGAGGATTTCTCCGAAGACACCTACCGCACCCTGACGGCGGTCGACTCCGCCGTGATGGTGATCGACGCCGCCAAGGGTATCGAGGCGCGGACCAGGAAGCTGTTCGAGGTGTGCCGTCTGCGGGACATTCCCATCATCACCTTCATCAACAAGATGGACCGCGAGAGCCGCGACACCTTCGATCTGCTCGATGAAATCGAAAAGACGCTGGCGCTCGACACCACGCCGATGACCTGGCCGGTGGGCCGCGGCCGCGATTTTCTCGGCACCTACGATGTCGTCAACGGCGGCGTGCGCTTGCTCGAAGGCGGCGGCGCCAAGACCGGGGCTGCGCAGCAGATCGACATCGCCGATCTCGCCGGCCGTAACGCCAATCTCGATGTCGGCGCCATCAAGGATGAACTGGCTCTGGTATCGGAAGCCTGCAAGCCGTTCGAACTCGAGGCCTTTCGCGAGGGCCATCTGACTCCGGTCTATTTCGGCAGCGCGTTGCGCAATTTCGGCGTCGGCGATTTGCTGGAGGGCCTCGGGCGTTTCGCGCCGCCGCCGCGCGCGCAGGACAGCAATTTGCGCAAGGTCGAAGCCGCCGAGCCCCGCATGAGCGCCTTCGTGTTCAAGATCCAGGCCAACATGGACCCGAACCATCGCGACCGCATCGCCTTTGCACGGCTGTGTTCGGGCAAGCTGACGCGCGGGATGAAGGCCAAGCTCGTGCGCACCGGCAAGAATATGAGCCTGTCGAGTCCGCAGTTCTTCTTTGCGCAGGATCGCGCGCTGGCGGATGAAGCCTTTGCCGGCGACGTGGTCGGCCTTCCCAATCACGGCACGCTGCGGATCGGCGATACCCTGACCGAAGGCGAGGATATTACCTTCGTCGGCGTGCCCAGCTTCGCGCCGGAAATCGTCCGCCGCGTCCGGCTCACGGATGCGATGAAGGCCAAGAAGCTCAAGGAAGCCTTGCAGCAGATGTCGGAGGAGGGCGTGGTCCAGGTGTTCCGCCCCCGCGACGGCGCGCCGGCGCTGGTCGGCGTGGTCGGTCCGTTGCAGCTTGACGTGCTGAAGGCGCGGCTCGATGCCGAATATGCGCTGCCGGTGGAATTCGAGGTTTCGGAGTTTCAACTGGCGCGCTGGATTTCATCCGACGACCGCAAGAAGCTGGAGGCGTTCATATCAGCCAACGGCTCCGGCGTCGCCGACGACGTCGACGGCGATCCGGTGTTCCTGGCCAAAAACGAGTTCTATCTCGGCTACACCAAGGAACGCGCCGAGGGCATTACGTTCTCGAGCATCAAGGATGTGAAGAAGAAGGCGTAAGGCGAGCAGACGGAATTGCTGTCTGGGCCGGTCTTCCGGTTCGTCATGGCAGGGCCCGGTGACGACGAGGAACCAGCCATGAACGCGCGGATGTGAACGCAGTGCGGCTTGATACTGCTCGCTGAACGCATCATTTTTTCGTTCGTACACCTTGGGTGTGTTGCCTCCGAGGGCTCGTTTCATGCTCCGTTGGATCGGGTTCGGTCTCATCGTCGTCGCGGGATTAGTCGTTGCCGGAACAGCCAGTGCCCGGCATCGGCATCAAATCAATCCCATCCCGTTTTCGCACTCGCCTTGCAGCGTGCTGGACGGACGGCCATGCACGCCGTCCTTCTGCAGCGTGTTCAATCACGGTCCGTGCATCCCAGACATCGATTATCCCTATGGCGAGAATCTGCAGCTCACGATCCAGACCGTGCCCTCGCAGGAAGATGCCGCCAAGTATCAAAAGCCCGACCACGATCTCGACAGCATCGGCGACCTGTTTGCAGAGTTGCGGTCCTGCTGGACGCCACCGCAAGCGGAGTCCGCCAAGGAGGGCATGCAGATGACGGTGCGCTTCAGTTTCAGGCGATCCGGCGACATGATCGGCCCCCCGCGCCTGACCTTTGCCACGGTGGGCGCGGCCGCGGATGTCCGCGACACCTATCTCAGGGCGATCAATTCGTCGCTTGACGCCTGCATACCCCTGAAATTCACCAGCGGGCTTGGCGGCGCGATCGCCGGGCGCCCGATCATGATCCGCTATGTCGATAATCGCGAACTGGCAAAGCAGACGGGAACGCCGTGAGGTAAATTGATCTTCCGTTCGCTCCGAGACAAGACACGAACCGGACAACATGCGGTATTGGATCGCCGCAAAACGTTCCAAGCTCGTTGGACGATAAAATATCGGAAGGAAACAGCATGAAATCGGTAACCGCAGCGTGTTTCGTTTTATTGGGATGCCTCGCTCATGAGGCGAGGGCGCAGCCTGCGGCAAAACTGCAACCGGTCGACTTTTCGGCCATGACCTGCGAGCAGTTCTGGGAGAAGACCACGGCGGCGGATCGAGGCCCGTTTCTATTCTGGCTGAGCGGCTATTTTGGCCACAAGAAAGACTCTTCCGTACTCGACCCCGTGGAGTTTACCGAGAAGACCAAGGCGCTGTCGCAATACTGTTCCAAGCAGCCCAACGACAGCGTCCTCTCCGTCGCCGAGAAGGCTTTCGCTAATTAGATGACGCGGGGACCGTGGTGACGGCGCGTGTCCTGGAGCGCCGCGAACAATCGTTCTCGCGGCCTCAGCCCTTCGGAAAATCCTTGCGCATGGCGATCTCGGCGGCGTCGCCGGGGGATAGCACCGGGCGATCAAAAACCGGCTGCGGTTCCGTCACGATGTCGTACAGCGAGATCTGCTTGACCGGCTTGGCCATCAACTCGCGGATGCATTCCGCCAGCGTTCCGTTAAAGACCAGATAGGGCTGTCGTCCGCCATTAAGCCGCTGGCCGTTCAGGGACGGCCATTTCTTGAGATCGGCAGGGGCGTCGTAGGCGATCGGGGAGCCTTCCTTGAACATGGCTGGGCCTCGTGTTCCCGAAGCGTTTTCCAGCGAAGTGGATACCGGTTCGCGCTAAGAAGACGCGTCAAGTCAAGAAGTAGAGCCTCCGTGCCGATTTAATCGGAACGGAAAAGGCTCGAGGCCGATAAATCTGATCCAAGCCGGTAAACAGAAGCTAAACATCGGGATTTCCCGATGTGCAATTGCACTGAGTTCCGGCCGCGCCATGATTATCTCGCGGCCAATTTTGGAAGGGAGGAGGCCATGGTGAAACTGCCGCCGCCGGTTTGGACGGTTCTCTATGTGCTGATCGCGGCCGGCGCGAGCTATCTTGCCGGTTGGCCGCGGATTCCGGGCCTGCCGCTCGTGCCGCTCGGCGTCCTGCTCATCATCGCCGGCGTCGCCTTGGCCGTCACGGCCGCCAGGCTTTTCCGGCGCGAGGGCACGGAAATCAATCCGACCTCGCCGACCAATCGCAAGCTCGTCACTTTCGGACCATTCAATTTCACCCGCAATCCGATGTACCTCAGCCTGGTGACCATCGCGCTGGGGATCGCCTTCTCGGTCGGCGCCTGGCCGATGTTCCTCGTCCCGATCGCGCTTTTCGCAACGGTGAATTGGGTGCATATACCGTTCGAGGAGGCCAAGATGTGCCGCCAATTCGGCGAGGCTTATGATGATTATACGCGAAGGGTGAGACGGTGGATTTGAGAGCGGGCTGAGGTTGGCGACGCTGTCTCACGTGCGCGGACTATCCTGCAGCCGCCGCATGCCTGAGCCGCGCCCGGCACCAAGGCCAGGGGCGCTTCGCGCGTCGACGAAATCTCTCAAGGCGCGCGGGTTTCTCCAACTGATAGGGGTGATGACGCGCCCCGCCCGAGCAACCTCAGAAAGCCTCCCATGCTCCCTGACGCGCCTGCCACGCTTCTAATCGAGCTGCCGCGCACCACTTTCGACGACGCCTCGGCCATCGCATCATCGAAACCCATCCGGGTAGGGCCCGCCGAGACCTGGTTTTTCGGCCCGGGAATGACCCATTGGTCCGCTTTGGTGCATTGCGGTGCGAGCGCCTATAGTGATATCCGGGGCTTGAAAACCCGGGCCTGTTGAGGAGAACGTCGTGGGACTGCTGGTGATGATCCTGGGCCTTGTGCTGTTCCTCGGCGTCCATACGCTCACGACCCAGCGCGCCTTGCGCGCGCGCCTGATCGCGGCATGGGGCGAGCCTGGCTACAAGATCGGCTATGCGCTGGTGTCGCTGCTGGGTCTCGTGCTGATCGTCTGGGGTTTTGCCGATTATCGCGCGACCGGCTGGATCGATCTCTGGCATCCGCCGAAGGTGTTCAAACACATCACCGTGGCGCTGATGCTGCCCGCGGTGATCCTGGTGGTGGCGTCCTATATCCGCGGCCGCATTTACACCACGCTGAAGCATCCGATGCTGGCGGGCGTCAAGCTCTGGGCGGCGGCGCATCTAATCGCCAACGGCGATCTCGGCTCGATCATCCTGTTCGGCTCGTTCCTCGCATGGGCGGTGTTCGACCGGATCTCGCTGAAACATCGCAGCGACGCCGGAGCTCCGCCGATCCCGATCGGCGGCATCGGCAACGACCTGATCGCGGTGGCGGTCGGCGTCGTCGCCTATCTGGCGCTGGCTTTCGTGTTTCATCCCGTCGTGATCGGCGTCCCTGTGGTTGGAGCTTAAGTAAATGTCAGTTCAGTCCGCGATCAAGCGCAAGACCGCGCCGGATATTCGTGCCCGCAAGAACGGCGAGCCGATCGTGATGCTGACCTCGTACCATGCGCATACCGCGGCATTGGTCGATCGCTATTGCGACGTCATTCTGGTCGGCGATTCCCTCGGCAACGTGATGCATGGTTTCGAGACCACGGTGCCGGTCACGCTCGAGATGATGATCCTGCAGGGCCATGCCGTGATGCGCGGCTCGCAGCACGCGCTGGTCGTGGTGGACATGCCGTTCGGCTCCTATGAAGCCTCGAAGGAGCAGGCGTTTCATTCCGCGGCGAGAATCCTGAAAGAGACCCATTGCGGCGCGGTGAAGCTGGAGGGCGGCGAACGGATGGCGGAGACCGTCGCGTTTCTTGTCCAGCGCGGCATTCCCGTGATGGGCCATATCGGCCTGACGCCGCAATCGATCAATACGCTCGGCTCGTTTCGCGCCCAGGGCCGCGAAGAGGGCAGTTGGGAGCCGATCGAAAACGACGCCCGCGCGATTTCGCAAGCCGGCGCCTTCTCGGTCGTGATCGAGGCGGTCGCCGAACCGCTGGCGCGGAAAATCACCGAAACCATCGCCATTCCCACCATCGGCATCGGCGCCAGTGCGGCCTGCGACGGGCAGGTCCTCGTGCTGGAGGACATGTTGGGGCTGTCCTCGCGGACGCCGAAATTTGTCCGCCGCTATGGCAATCTCGGCCCGATGATCGAGGCCGCGATCGAGGGCTATGCCACCGACGTGCGCGCCCGCGCGTTCCCGGGCCCGGAACATGTTTACGGGATGAAGGCGAAGAGCTGAGGTCAAGCGCTGAGGCGAAGCGCAGCCCAGGCTTCGGGGAACCCCAAACAAGCGTTAACGCCTTGAACCGGCTGGTTTTGCCTTGCCGCCGCCATATCGCTAGGGTATCGCCGCCGCCACGCGGGAGCAGGCGTGGCGCGCGAGCTTTTCGGGTTTGGCGTGGCTCATCGGGGACGGGACAGCTTTAAGTGTCTGAATTATTTGACGAAGTTGACGAAGACGTACGCCGGGACCAGCTCAAAAAGCTGTGGGACCAGTATTCGATCTATATCATTGCCGGCGCGCTCTTGATTATCGCCGCGGTCGGCGGCTGGCGCGGTTACCAGTATCTGGAGGCGAAGAAGGCGGCCGAGGCCGGTGCCGCGTTCGACAAGGCCACCGAGCTTGCTGAGCAAGGCAAGCATTCCGAGGCGGAAGCGGCTTTCAACAATCTCGCCGCCACCGCGCCATCAGGATATCGCATGCTGGCGCGGTTGCGCGCCGCGGCGGAAGTCGCAAGCCATGATCCGCAAGCCGCGGTGAAATTGTACGACGACATATCGGCCGATCGCAGCGTCGGGGCGCTGGAGCAGGAACTGGCAAAGGTTCGCGCGGCGGGATTGCTGCTGGATAGCGCGAGCTACCCCAACATGCTCGAGCGCCTAGAGGCTGAAGCAGCACCGGGGGCGACCTTTCGCCACACCGCGCGCGAATTGCTGGCGTTGTCGGCCTGGCGCGCCAACGATACCGCGGCGGCACGCAAGTGGCTCGATCTGATTGCCAATGACGGCGAGACGCCGTCAAGCCTGCGCTCGCGCGCCGAAGCGCTGCAGGCATTGCTTCCGCCGGTCGCCAAGAGCTGACGGCAGAAAAAGAGTTGAGTGAGAAATCGACCATGCGCCGCTCGCAACGTCTGATCGCTGCCGCCGTTCTTGTTTCGCTGTCGGTCGTGCTGGCCGGCTGCTCGGATAGCCTGAGCAACTGGGATCCAACTGATTTCCTCGATTTTCTCGATACCAAGAAGAAGATTCCGGGCGAGCGCAAGCCGGTTTTCCCCGACGGTGTACCGGGCCTCGAGCAGGGCGTGCCGAAGGAACTGTACAAGGGCTCGGCGCAGGAACAGATCGATCAGCAGAACGCCCAGGCTGCAGCGGCGGCCTCGGCTTCCGCAGGGGCACCGAAATCGAAGCAAGCGAAATCCAGGAACACGCAACCCGCCGCGGCCGCAGCAGGGGAAGACGGCAGCACCCCTCCCAAGCCCAAGAAAGTCGTCCACCATCGCACCACGAAGCCGCCGCCGGATCAGCAGCAGACCGCCCAACCGGCACAACCCGCACAGCCCGCCCAATCGGCGCAGCCGCAACAATCCGCCGCGCCATTCCCCGCGCCGATGCCGAGCGGCACCTTCACGCGCTAGAGCGAGATGAGATTAGATTGATACGCAAAGACAACGGCAGCGAGCCCCCTCTCCCACAAGGGGAGAGGTGAAGTGAGCCGCCGGCAGAACCGATTCAGTCACAGGCCTTCGCGCGCTGGTTTGCTAATGTTTGTCTGATTGAGACACGCCACGATTCAATGATCTGCGGGTGTTTTACCGCAGATAAGTCTGCCCAATCCGCGTAAGCTGATTGCGAAACCAAACCACTATGCAGTTTTGCGAAAATACGCGCGTCAGGCGCGCACGGGTCGCCGATGTCCTCCTTCACCATTGCCATTATCGGCCGGCCCAACGTCGGAAAATCGACGCTGTTCAATCGGCTGGTCGGACAGAAGCTGGCGCTGGTCGATGACGAGCCCGGCGTCACGCGCGACCGCCGTGAGGGCGAGGGACGCCTGGGCGATCTCGAATTCACCATCATCGACACCGCGGGCCTCGACGAGGGCGCGAAGGGCTCACTCACCGCGCGAATGCAGGAGCAGACCGAGACTGCGATCGGGCTTGCCGATGCCCTGATGTTCGTGATCGACGCGCGCGCAGGCCTGACGCCGAATGACCGCGCCTTTGCCGATTTCGCGCGCCGCGCCAACAAGCCGGTGATTTTAGTGGCCAACAAGAGCGAGGGCCGGCAGGGCGATGCCGGCGCGATGGAAGCCTACGCGCTGGGGCTTGGCGAGCCGATCCAGATTTCAGCCGAACATGGCGAAGGCCTCAGCGATCTCTACGACGCGCTGCGCGCGCTGATGCCGGAGCCGGTCGAGGAGAGCGAGGAGTTCGACGATGACGATATCATCGAATCCGATGAGGATCTGTCGAAGCGGCCGATTCGCGTGGCCATCGTCGGCCGCCCCAATGCCGGCAAATCCACGCTGATCAATCATCTGCTCGGTGAGGAGCGCCTGCTGACCAGCGCCGAGGCGGGCACCACCCGCGACTCGATTTCCGTCGAGATCAACTGGCAGGGCCGGGACTTTCGCGTGTTCGATACCGCGGGCCTGCGGCGGCGCTCGCGGATCGAGGAAAAGCTGGAAAAGCTCTCGGTGGCGGACGCGCTGCGCGCCATCCGCTTCGCCGAAGTCGTGGTGCTGGTGATGGACGCGCAGAACAGGTTCGAGGAACAGGATTTGCGGATCGCCGACCTGATCGAGCGCGAGGGCCGCGCGCTGGTGATCGCGGTCAACAAATGGGATTTGATGGGACGGCAGTCCAAGCTCGTCTCGGCGCTGCGCACCGACGCCGACCACCTGCTGCCGCAGGTCAAGGGCATGCCGATCGTCGCGGTCTCCGGGCTGATGGGTGAGGGCATCGATCGGCTGATGAGCGCGATCGAGGATGCCTATGCCGTATGGAACCGGCGCGTGCCGACGGCGTCGCTCAATCGCTGGTTCGAGCAGGCCGTCGATGCCAATCCGCCGCCCGCGGTGTCGGGCCGGCGGCTGAAGCTGAACTACATCACCCAGGCCAAGGCGCGGCCGCCGAGTTTCGTGTTGTTCTGTTCGCGCGCGGATGCGGTGCCGGAATCCTATCTTCGTTATCTCGTCAATTCCTTGCGGGAATTTTTCGAGCTGCCGGGCACGCCGGTGCGGATCACGCTCCGCGAGAAGGCCAATCCGTTCGCGCACAAGCGCAAGCGGCCGTCATGAGCGAAGGGGCTGCCTCCGATAGCATGGTCGCCGCGGCGCCTTTGCGCGGTGGCGCGGTGGCCTTCATCTTTGTCACCCTTCTCCTCGACATGTTCGCGCTCGGGCTGATCATGCCGATCCTGCCGAAACTGGTGGAAAGCTTCGTCGGCAACGACACCGCGAGGGCTGCGCGAATCTTCGGCCTGTTCGGCACCGCCTGGGCGCTGATGCAGTTTTTCTTCTCGCCGATCCTCGGCGGGCTGTCGGACCGCTTCGGCCGGCGGCCGGTGGTGCTATTGTCGAATTTTGGGCTGGCGCTCGACTACGTCCTGATGGCGCTGGCGCCGTCGCTGATCTGGCTTTTCGTCGGCAGGGTGATCTCCGGCATCACCTCGGCGAGCGTGTCGACGGCATTTGCCTATATCGCCGACATCACGCCTGCGCAGCAGCGCGCGGCGGTGTTCGGCAAGGTCGGCGTGGCCTTCGGCGCCGGCTTCATTCTCGGGCCCGCGGTCGGCGGTCTGCTCGGCGGCATGGATCCGCGGCTGCCGTTCTGGGTCGCTGCGGGCTTGAGCTTTGCCAATTCCCTGTACGGCTTTTTGATCCTCCCGGAATCGCTGGCGCCGGATCGCCGCGCCCGGTTTCGATGGCGAAGTGCCAATCCGCTCGGCGCCCTCGGCTTGCTGCGTTCCGACCGGGTTCTTACCGGATTGTCGGTGGTGAATTTCGTTGCCCAGCTGGCGCATGTGGTTCTGCCCTCAACCTTCGTGCTCTATGCGACCTATCGATATGGCTGGGATGCGAGGACCGTCGGCTTGACGCTCGCGATGGTCGGGATCTGCGCCATGGTGGTGCAGGGAGCGGCGATCGGGCCGATCGTCAGGCGCCTCGGCGAACGTCGTGCGCTGCTGCTCGGGCTCGGCTGCGGCGCCGTCGGCTTTCTGATTTTCGGCGCAGCACCCAGCGGCGCGCTGTTCTGGCTCGGCATTCCCGTCATGGCATTGTGGGGCGTCTCGGGTGCGGCGATCCAGGCGCTGATGACGCAATTGGTCGCGCCGGATCAGCAAGGCAAGCTGCAGGGCGCGACCACCAGCGTGCAAAGCATGTCCCAGCTCGTGGGACCGTTTCTGTTCAACCTGACCTTCGCCTATTTCATCGGCGCGCAGGCGCCGTTGAAATTGCCGGGAGCGCCGTTCCTGCTGGCCTCGGTGCTGCTGGTGCTGGCGTGGCTGATCGCCGCGCGTGCGACGGCGCGCGGCCTCACATCGGCGGTCTGAAATTCATCAGCGTGCGGGTCTTGTAATCATAGAGCTTGCCGGTCTCGGTCCAGGAAGGCGCGCACATCGGCACAATAAATTCCGCCGCCTGATCCGGCGTGTCGAGCGTCAACGGATCTTCGCCGGGAAACACGGTCGCGCGCATCCGCGTCCGGATCGGGCCGGGATTGAACAGGTTGGCGCGGATCGGCGTGATGGCGGTCTCATGGGCCCAGACCCGCACCAGCGTCTCGAGTGCTGCTTTCGAGGCGGCGTAGGGACCAAGATAGGCGCTGGCCTTGTTCGCGACACCGGAGGTGACGAACACCGCGCGGCCGGCGTCGGACTTCCTGAGCAGCGGCTCCATGCAGCGGATCAACTGAAAGTTTGCCGTCACATTGACGGCCATCACGTCGTTCCACGGTTTCAATTCGATGTGGCCGAGCGGCGAGGAAGGGCCGGCAACGCCGGCATTGCCGACCAGAATGTCGAGCTTGCCATGGCGTTCATGCAGCGCGGCGCCGAGGCGGGCGATGCCGTCGAAGTCGGTCAGGTTGAGCGGCACCAGTGTCGCACTGCCGCCGTCCTTGCGGATCTCGTCGTCCAGCTCCTCGAGGCCGCCTTGGGTTCGCGCCACCGCAACCACATGCGCGCCAGCCTTCGCCAGCGCGCGCGCGGTGGCGTAGCCGATGCCGCGCGAGGCGCCGGACACCAGAGCGATACGGGAGGCGAGGGGAAGGGTCATGATCGCGGGCATTTATGGTACGATATGCTGGGGAAATCAAACGTCCGAAAGCGTTCGGCAAGCGGGTTCGATATGACCGTGTATGTTGCGATGTTGCGGGGTGTCAATGTCGGCGGCAATTCGCTGAAGATGGACTGGTTGCGGCAGGCCTGCGAGAACCTCGGATTGCATGATGTCCGGACCTATGTCCAGAGCGGGAATATCGTGTTCGCATCGCGTGCGAGCGCTGCCAAGCTGGCGCAAACGCTCAAGCAGACGATCGATGCGCAAACGCGGCTGCCGGTCACGGTCGTCTTGCGAAGCGCTGGCGACATGGAGAAAGTCATCGCCGGCAATCCCTTTTTAAAGCAGAAGGGCATCGACGTGACAAAGCTGCATGTCACCTTTCTGGGCAAGGCTCCGGTCAAGCCTGTGCTCGACCGGCTCGATGCGCTGGCCGGCACTCGCGACCAGTATCGGCTCAACGGGGCCGAGCTTTATCTGAATTGTCCGATCAATTACGGCGAGACCAAATTGTCCAACGGCGCGATTGAAAAAGTCCTTGGCGTCGGCGCCACTACGCGAAACTGGAAGACCGTGACGACGCTGCATGCGATGGCGGCGGAGTAATTCTCGGTAGTCGTCCCGGCGAAGGCCGGGACCTATACGCCGCAAGTTGGCTCACTTCACCTCTCCCCGCCGGGGAGAGGTCGATTTGCGAAGCAAATCGGGTGAGGGCGCGCGAACTACGAGAGACCGTAACCCCTCACCCCAACCCTCTCCCTATGGGAGAGGGAGCACGCTGCCGTTGCCACAACGCTTCGCTTCAGCTCGCTTCCGCCAGCAGCGACAATTGCCGCGGCTGCGGCTCGGTCTGGGTCATGTCGGTGAGCGGAGTCGGATAGTCGCCGGTGAAGCAGTGATCGGTGAATTTTGGATGCGCGGGGTCGCGGCCGGGCTCGCCCATCGCGCGATAGATGCCATCGACCGACAGGAACGCCAGCGTATCCGCGCCGATCAGCCGGCGCATCTCTTCGAGGTTATGGGTCGCCGCCAGCAGCCCGGCGCGATCGGGTGTATCGATGCCGTAATAATCCGGATGCGTGATCGGCGGCGAGGCGATCCGGAAATGCACTTCGCGCGCGCCGGCGTCGCGCATCATCTTCACGATCTTCTTCGAGGTGGTGCCGCGCACCAGCAAATCGTCGATCAGCACAATGCGCTTGCCCTCGATCGCGGCGCGGTTGGCGGAATGCTTCATGCGCACGCCGAGTTCGCGCACGCTTTGCGTCGGCTGAATGAAGGTGCGGCCGACATAGTGATTGCGGATGATGCCGAGCTCGAACGGCACGCCGGATTCCCTGGAATAGCCGAGGGCGGCGGGCACGCCGGAGTCCGGCACCGGGACCACCACGTCGGCCTCGACATGGCTCTCGCGGGCGAGTTCGGCGCCCATCGCCTTGCGCACGTCATAGACCGAGCGGCCGCCGACGATCGAATCCGGGCGCGCGAAATAGATGTATTCGAAAATGCAGGGCCGCGGCGGCATCGGCGGAAACGGCTTGTGGCTCTGGGCGCCGTGCTCGTCGAAAACGATGACTTCGCCGGGGTCAATGTCGCGGATGTATTTCGCGCCGATGATGTCGAGCGCGCAGGTTTCCGACGCGAGAATCGGGCAGCCGTCGAGTTCGCCGAGCACCAGCGGGCGGATGCCGAGCGGATCGCGCGCGCCGATCAGCTTCTTGTTGGTCATCGACACCAGCGAGTAGGCGCCTTCGATGGCGCGCAGGGCCTCGATGAAACGGTCGATGAAGCGGTTGCGCTTGGACTGCGCGACCAGATGCAGGATCACTTCGGTGTCGGTGGTGGATTGCATCATGGCGCCGTTGCGCACCAGTTCGCGGCGCAAGGTCAGCCCGTTGGTGAGATTGCCGTTGTGGCCGACCGCGAACCCGCCGGCATTGAGCTCGGCGAACAGCGGTTGCACGTTGCGCAGGATGGTCGCACCTGTCGTGGAGTAGCGGACGTGGCCGACGGCGGTGTTGCCGGGAAGGCGCTCGATTACCTCGCGGCGGGAGAAGGTGTCGCCGACGAGGCCGAGCCGGCGTTCACTGTGAAATCGGGTTCCGTCGAAGGAGACGATGCCTGCGGCCTCCTGGCCGCGATGCTGCAGGGCGTGCAACCCGAGCGCGGTGATGGCGGCGGCCTCGGGGTGGCCGAAGATGCCGAACACGCCGCACTCCTCGCGCAACGTGTCGCCTTCCAGATCGGAGTCCAGCAGATCGAGATCAGGCAAGCCGAGGTTCAGATCGCCGAGGTTCAGTTCGCTTTGTGCGGCCTCGCCGGAAGGGCTCTGTATCTCGTCCATCGCGCCTCTCTTTTGGCCTGGTATCAATGTCCTGCGGGCTTCTCGATCAGCTTTTTCAGGCTGTCGCGGGCAGGCTTGCTGTAGCCATCACCGGTGGCCGGCGTTGCCGCCGAGTCGGTGTCAGTCTGTTCATCTTCTGGTTTATTCTTCTTGAATCTCTTCAAGATGGTGTTCTCGGGGTCGTCCGGCAAGAGCGACATCAGCCAATCCCCGGTTCCCTGCAGCACCACCCGGGATTTCGCCCCCGTCACCCATTCGGGCCGCTGCTTGTCCGGCACCAGCCAGCTGAAAAACATGAAGGCGACGACCACGATCAGCAGGCCGCGCGCCAGCCCGAACAGGAATCCGAGGGTGCGATCGAGCGCACCAATCCGGGAATCCAGGATCATGTCCGATATCCGCACCGTGATGATGGAAACCACGATCAGGGTGGCGATGAACACGCCGGCGACCACGACCACGCTCGCGACCGTATCGTTGTTGAAATAGGTCTTGGCGGTCGGCAGCAGCTTCCCGAACGCATAAAGCGTGACCAGTGCCGCGGTGCCCCAGGCCGCGATGGAGAGGATCTCGCGCATGAAGCCGCGCACCATCGCGAGCAGGCCGGAGATCAGCATCACGGCGAGCAGGACGAGATCGAGGATCGTTATCGGCATCGGCTGGTCAGGTCCGCATCAAAGTACAAAACCGCAAATCGGCGTGGTCGGTGCCGCCCTAGGTGAGGGTCATATGGCCCATCCCGCAAGGCCGGCAATCGTGTCATCCCCGGCCGCGCGGGTTGTATAGTGCATGATCCCCGAAAGTGGAAACCGGTTAGCCTTCCTGACGCCGGAATCTGGCAGGTGTGGCATTTTTCTCAGGCGCGGCTTCCCGGTTGGCCTCCCTGTTTCCTTTGGGAGGCGCGCGGGCGGCGATATCCGCGACCAGGCTGGTCAATCCGCCGACGGTATTGAGGACCAAACCAGCGTCGCCGCCGGCATCGCCGCGCGCCGATTCAGGGACCACGGCGCGGCCGAACCCGAGTTTGGCCGCTTCCTTGAGGCGCGCGGAGGTCTGCGCCACCGGCCGGACCGCGCCCGACAGCGAAATCTCGCCGAAATAGACCGCATCGGTCGGCAGCGGCGCATTGACCAGCGACGAGACTAGCGCGGCGGCCGCGGCGAGGTCGGCCGCCGGCTCCTGGATCCGCAGGCCGCCCGCGACGTTCAGATAGACGTCGTAGCCGGACAGTTTGACGCCGCAATGGGCCTCGAGCACCGCCAGCACCATCGACAGCCGGCTCGGATCCCAGCCCACCACCGCGCGGCGTGGCGTGCCGAGCGAGGTCGGCGCGACCAGCGCCTGCAATTCCACCAGCACCGGCCGGGTGCCCTCGATCCCGGCGAATACCGCGGTACCGGGACTGCCGAGGTCGCGTTCGGACAGGAACAATTCGGACGGATTGGAGACCTCGCGCAGGCCGAGGCCCGTCATTTCAAACACGCCGATCTCGTCGGTGGGGCCGAAGCGGTTCTTCACCGCGCGCAGGATGCGGAATTGCTGCGAGCCTTCGCCCTCGAACGACAAGACCGCATCGACCATGTGCTCGACGACACGGGGGCCGGCGATCTGGCCGTCTTTTGTGACATGACCGACCAGGATGATCGCCGCACCCGATTTCTTGGCGAATCTTATCAGCGCCTGCGCCGAGGCCCGCACCTGCGTCACCGTGCCGGGCGCGGATTCGACCGTGTCGGTCCACATGGTCTGGATCGAATCAATGACGATGAGCCGCGGCACCGCACCTTCCGACAAGGTCGAGACGATGTCCTCGACCGAGGTTTCGGCGGCAAGCTGCACCGGCGCGTCGGCGAGGCCGAGACGCTCGGCCCGCAGCCGCACCTGCGCCACGGCTTCCTCGCCCGAAATGTACACCGCGCGATGGCCGGCCCGCGCCAAAAGGGAGGTCGCCTGCGTCAGAAGCGTCGACTTGCCGATGCCGGGATCGCCGCCGACCAGGAGCACCGAGCCCCTGACAAACCCGCCGCCGGTGACGCGATCGAGCTCGGCCATGCCGGAGGGCAGGCGCGGGGCGTCATGGCTTTTGCCGGTCAGGGTTTCCAGCGCGAACAGCCGGCCTTTACGTTTGCTGCGGATCGAGACCGGCATCGTGGTCGCGCCGGTAGTATCTTCCTCGGCCAGCGTGTTCCACTCACCGCAGGATTCGCACTTGCCCGCCCAGCGGTTATACGCCGCGCCGCAGTTCTGGCAGACGAAAGAGAGGGTGTTTTTGGCCATGGAGGGGTGAGTCGCTTTCCGTGTGGGGCGACGCTACATAGCATGAAATCCTAAAAAGTTCCTATTTTGTTCTTTTGAACCATCGGTACTGGCCTGTTTTGGCCCCTAGTGGCCGAATTTGATTTTGCTAGGTAGCTGACTACAATCAGGGGATGCTTCCGATACTCACGACAATCGCCAAGGGCACTCTGTTCGTAGCCTTCTTTGCGAGTTTTCTAACGTGCATGTGGGCCAATTCGCGGCTGATGAAGCGAATGCGGGAGGCGGGCTATCGCTATTGGCTTGTCAATCCGATGTCGTCCTTTGCCGCGTGGAGAAGCATTGAATTTCCTATCTTTATCCTGGCCGTTCTTGTCATGGCTGGCGCGGTAATGGCACTTAAGGCGCTTAGCTAGGTTGTGAACTCATAAAACCTGAGCCAGAGACGGACGCAAGCGATTTTGATCATCGCAAGATAGTTAAGGGCGCTGCGGTCGTATCGGGTCGCGATGTGGCGGAACTGCTTGAGCTTATTGAAGCAGCGCTCGATGAGGTTGCGCTTCTTGTATTTGGCCTTGCTGTAGGTGATGCCGTCGTAGCGGTTTGATCTCGGCGGGATGTGTGGGGTGCAGTTCTGATCTTCGATCAGGTCCCTGATCCAGTCGGCGTCGTAGCCCTTGTCAGCGATGACTTCCGCGCCTGTGGGCAGATCGTTGAGCAGGAGTTCGGCCATTGGTGCGTCGTTCATCTGGCCCGGCGAAAGCTCGATCTGGACCGGCAGACCGTTACCGACCACCCGGAGGTGCAGCTTGGTGGTCAGTCCTCCACGACTTCGACCGATACAAGCGTCTCCAGCTTGTTTTTTTGGGCGGCGGCCTGCTGATGCACCCGCACCACGCTGGAATCGATCATCTGAACCTTGCCGTCGTGGGCCGCGATGATCGCATCCATCAGCTTGTCCCAGACCCCGGCCTTACGCCAGCGGTTGAACCGATTGTAGACCGTCGTTGGCGGGCCGTAGCGCTCCGGTACATCGGCCCAGGGTGAGCCCGAGCGCAACACCCAGAAAATCCCGTTCAGAACCCGCCGGTCATCAACCCGCGGCACACCGCGAGGCTTATTGGGCAGCAGCGGCTGGATGACCTTCCACTCAAACTCCGTCAGTTCGTAGCGAGCCATGGCCAAACTCCTTCAAGGAGCTTGAATCACATTCCGCCGCAAAACGGAATCCTTTATGGGTATGCTGCCTAAAGGCCGCCTCACTTAGCGGCCTCGTCGTCATAAATGCGGCAACGGATTGCATCGTACCCCACAGCATCATCAGCCGGCATAGGCCTTGTCGAGATCGGCGATGATGATCTTGTGCATCTTCATCATGGCCTGCATGACGCGATCGGCCTTCTTGCGATCGGGATCGTTCAAGGTAGCGGCCGAGCGCCGCCGGCACCACCTGCCAGGACAGGCCGAATTTGTCCTTGAGCCATCCGCATTGCGACGGCTTGCCGCCGTCGGCGGTCAGTCGGCTCCAGAAGTAGTCCACCTCTTCCTGGGTCTCGACGCTGATGAAGAAGGAAACCGCCTCGTTGAACTTGTATCTTGGTCCGCCATTGAGCGCATGGAATTTCTGTCCCTCGAGTTCGAAACTCGCCATGAAATCGCTCACGGTTTCGACCCTGGCATTGGGAAACACCGATGTGTAGAAGGCGACGGCCTCGGGGACGTTGTTATCGAGCCAGAGGAACGGCGTGATGGAAGTCATACGGGATTTCCTTGTTGGTTGAGTTCGCAGGACGAACGGGGGGACGGGAGTCCGACAGGCGAATCGATTTTTTTGTCGGCGGATTTCGCCGCGCCGAATACAGCCCCACTAGCGGAAGCCTACACCTCTCCCCGACGGGGAGAGGTGAAGTGAGTCCGCCGACAGATCGATTCGATCAAAAGCCATCGCGCTTTAGCTTACGACCGGCGCGCTCCACAAGGCGTCGAACAGCATGGAAAGCCCCGCCGCCAACATGATCGCGTCCATGACCAGCCGGAAGACATCGGCGTCGAGCCGCAGCACAAAACGCTTGGCGATGAAGGCGCCGAACATCAGCGACGAGCCGGCGATCAGGCCTTTCAGCGCGACATCTTGTGTCAGCGCGCCGAAACGCTGAAAGGTCACGGATTTGCTTAAATAGAGACCAAGCGAACTCGCCGCCTCAGTGGCGAGGAAGGCGCCCCTGGTGAGGCCATAGAACAGAAACAGCGGCACGCTCAACGGCCCGGTCGACACCACGATGCCGGTGAGATAGCCGATTGCGGCGCCGCCGATGGCGAGATGCCAGAGCGAGAATTTGAGGTGATGCCGCGCCAGCCAGTGCCGCACCGGCACCATCGCGATCAAAAACAGGCCGATCGCAATGTCAACGGATTGCGACGGCAGCGCCAAAAGAGTGCGGGCGCCGAGGGCCGCGGCCGGGATGCCCGTAATCGAATAGGCGGCGCAGGCGCGCCAGTCGACCTCGCGCCACCAGGCGAGGATGCGTGACAGGTTCGCCATCACGGCGGCGACCGCCATGATCGGCACCGCTTCCTTCGGTCCGTATTGATAGACCAAGACCGGCATCAGCATGATCGACGAGCCGGTACCGACGATGCCCGAGATGGTGCCGGCGACGAGCCCGACGGTGAGGACGAAGAGGAAGCTCAAGGGTTTTGATTCCGTGGAAAGGCGAGCGCTAGAATCCATCGTCATTGCGAGCCAACGGGTCGCGCGAATGCGCGCCCGATGACAGGCTCCGCGAAGCAATCCGGAAAGCGAAACGAAAGTGCTAGCTAGATTGCTTCGTCGCGTCCGCTCCTCGCAATGACAAAATGCGCCTCCTCACCATGAGGAGCGGCGGCGTCACGACCGGAGCCGTCGGCTCATGCGACAGGACTCTTCGACAAAACGATCGTCATTCCGGGATGGTCCGAAATAGCCGGGCAGCGCTCAACCCAAGGAGAGTATTCGGCCACCCGGCTACCGAGCCTCGATTGAGGGACAAGGCCCGCAAGATAAGGCGGGGCTACGACGCTGCGAAGAACTCAGTGTGAACAAATGTCTTCCGGGTTACCCCTGAAAGCGGACAATACTCAATGAAGTCGTCACTTCGCATTCGTGCCAGAAGCGAACATCCGGCACGCTTCCCAATCGCTCGAAAGTGCGGTCATATGCCGTCGGGGATACTTGGCGTTTTGGACGAAGTTGTCCGCTTGCACGGGGAGAATGCGCGTGAAGGAACTCGCTGGAAAGACCGCGTTCGTGACCGGTGCAGCGTCAGGCATCGGACTGGGGATCGCGACCGCCTTCGCCCAGGCGGGGGCGAAAGTCATGCTTTGCGACATTGAAGAAGCGGCTCTGTCCGCAGCGCTCAAGCAACTGAGGCTCACCAACGTCGATGTCGACGGCGTGAAGGCAGACGTTTCGCTCAAAGCCGAACTCGTGGCGGCCGCCGAAGCCACGACTGCCCGCTACGGCAAGGTGCATATCCTCGTCAACAACGCGGGCGTCGGCGGCGGTGGGCCCTATGGCACTTGGACCGAGGCGTCGTGGAATTGGGTCATGGGCGTCAACCTGATGGCGACCATTTGGGGGATCGAGATTTTCGGGCCGTTGATCGAGCAGCATGGCGAGGGTGGACACATCGTCTCGACAGCCTCGATCGCTGGCCTTATTTCAGGGGAGAGCAACGCATACAACGTTTCCAAGTATGGCGTTGTCGCGCTGTCCGAGGGCCTGCGGCGTGAACTTGCGCCCCGCGGGATTGGCGTATCGGTGCTGTGTCCAGGGTTCATCCGCACTCAAATCATGAACTCAAGGCGCAATCTCCCCAAGCGCTTCGAGGGGGCGGTCCCTGCCTTGCCGACTTCGGGGACCAGCCCACTTGCCCTGCAGATCAATATGGTCCGGGCACGCGTCTCTCAGGGCATAGATCCCCTCTATGCCGGTGAACTCGTCCGCGAAGGCGTCGAAAAGGACTGGCCATATATCTTCACCGACCTCGAATTTGAGCCGATGATCGAAGCGCGCTTCGCCGCAATCAAGCAAGGATTTGACCACATCCGCGGGCGCAACCCGAAACGTTGAGCGCGCAGCCCTTCCACCAGCCTGATTGTGCTTTTATGGGGCCGTGCCGCCGAGACGATTTTGTCAATGGTCACGCCATCTCCGTTCTGGGTCAATCTCGACCGAATTGGGCTGTCGGCACCATGTCCGGTCTACCCCTGTTAGCGACCGGGTAGCGGACATCCCGGATCGGCAGCTTCGTGCCAACACCGGTCATCGGCCAAACGTCATTTCTTGATCCTTCAGCGCAAAAAGAAAGACCGCCTCGCGGCGGTCTCTCCAAATTCAACCAGCTGCTGCCTCAATCAGGCAGCTCGCTTGAACGCCTCCCGCGCTGCCTGATTGGCACGATCAAAGGCAGCGCGCGTCTCCGTCAAAGTGGCCATAAGTGCGGACCATGACTGTGACCCGATCTGGTCCAGCTGCTTCTGGAGTTTCGCCTCCGCGGTGCCGGCGTCGACCTGCATGCGCTTCACGGCGACATCGATTTCGGCCTGACGCTCGGTGGCAAAATGTTTGGCGTCGCTGCCAAGCTTGTCGGCGGCTTCTCGCCACGCCTTCAGTTGGGCCGCGGCCTGAACCTTGAATATGGCTTGCTGCTGCTCGACCTGCTTGCCGAAACCCTCGACGTATTTCTTGACCTCGGCCTCGAACGAGTTCCACTCTGGCTCCAGTTTTGCCTTTGCGCTGGTCCATGCGGCCTCGTTGGATTCCGCCTGCTTCTTGATGGCCTCCCGGAAGACATCACGGCTCTTGCGCAAGTCAGCGAGCGCTTTGCTAGCCTTGCCGCGGGCGTCGGCTTGCATCTCTCCGGCTTTGCCTTCAAGCGATGTCAGTACGGCCTCCATTTCATCGAGGCGTTCTTTGGCCCAATTTACATAGAAGTGGATATTGCTTTGCGTAGGCATTTGCTCATCTCCACAATTTAGAAAAGGATAGGCGCGCCCTGTCATTGACTAGCATGTCATCCCGCTCGGCTAGTTTGACATGGATCAAGATCAAGCCCGATCATCGTCGGGCCCGCCTTCGAAGGTGCAAGTACCGAAAGTGACCCATTCGGTCATCCCAACTGTTGCAACAAGTCAGCCAGACGAGCCTCACGTTCCGGACGCGAAGTCTCGTTCGAGCATGCGGTCTTCTCAAGCCGCGCGCAAACCGAGCGCCAGCGCGATCCACGCGCAACCGTAAAAAATCAGGTCGATCCCGATAAAAAGACCGATCACCCAAAGCCCCGAGACGGGCCATTGCGCGAGAACGAGGAGACCGAGCAGAAGGGTGATAGCGCCGTCCAGCGCCTGCCATCCCCAGCCTGGCAGGGTGAGAACGAACGAGCCAATGACCTGAAAGAGCCCCCCGATGATGAAGAACATGGCCATGAAGACGGTCGCTACTTCGGCGCTGACAAGCGGCCTGGTTACCAGCAAGGCGCCCGTTACCCCAAAGAGGATCGCCGCCAGCAGGTGGTGAAAGAAGCCTGCCCAATGTCCGACCATGACGGCTTGGACGACTTCGATACCGGAAGCCATCAGCAGCAGCCATCCGAAGAACAGCATCGAGACGACGGTAGCTGTGATAGCCCGGCCAACGGCGGCAACGCCCAGGACCACCAATCCGATCCCGAACGCGAGGAACCATCCCCAATACTGAACAATTTCCCGGGGAATTTCGATTTCGAGAGCCTGGACGTTACCCATCGCAATATCTCCCGCGCGTGGCTTTGATCTTAAACCCAATGACGAAAGGCGCTCTTTCTATTACGAACGGGCGCAATCGGTTTTAATCCAGATCAATGTCCGCTCGATATTTTGGCGCGCGAGGCGCGAGGAGTTCGCTTTACACCCGGCTCGGGACATATCGCCGCGGAGCGACAACTGACGCAAATATCTGAAGATTTCGGAAAGGCGTGATGTCCGATTTGGGAAACGCGATGTCCGCGCCATGACCGCCCCCGCGCAATAGCGTCGAGACAAGCGGGGATCGCAACAGTGGGCATCACCGCACCGGCAATCCATCATACCAATTTGTAATCCAGCCGCGCGCGGATGTACCGAGCAGCTTGCTCGACACGACTGGCCTGCGTCAATTTCTTCAAGGTAAGACATGCACGGTCATTTAGAAGATGCGGAGCACCTGGCGGCGGTCATCGCGCAAAGCCGAGGACGCGCAGGACCACATTGAACAATACAAATTGGTGCTGCCGGATGTGCGCGGCGCGATCTCGGCGGCAAGAAACCCTGAGACCGGTTTCTTGCCGCCGATACTCAATTACGACATCAGGACGAACGAAAATCCGATCACGAATGGCGCCTTGCTTACGGCTCGCACTTTCCCGTCTTCGGATTGCGCCAGTACCTCTTTCCGCAACCCATGCCGACCTGAATTACATCGCTCGACGTGTTGGCCTTCACGAAAGCATTTCCGTTGGCCGGCATTGCTGCGGCGGCGATGGACGCTCCAAGTAATTCCAAGCTCAGGATCAATGCACCAAGAATTGCATAACGCATTGCCGTGCTCCTATCGGTTGGTATGAAAACCCGTGAAGCGTATCAGCCGGTTTCGGCGCTTCAAGCAGAAAAAATTCTCCTTTGGGTTCAATCTGATTTGGGTCGTCCAGTCCCTCTTGCAAAAATATTCCGGTTCTCTTTTGACCCAAATCACTTCTACATCTCTCGCCATCCCCGCCCACACAGAGGGGCGTTTCGCGATCGTCACGGGCGTAGGGCGGGGATGCGAAAGCACGCAGCGCAAAGATTTTGCGCGGACGAACGGCGCTGACGCGGACGGCGAAGTCGTGTGGTCCTGACGCCCCGACGCTGGCGTCAAGTTGGTGGAAGGCGATGTCGGCCCTAACGGGCGCGACACGCCGATTTCACCGATGACGGTGACAAGAAAGCCCGGTCACCGGGGAGAGTACGAAGGAAACCGTTAAAACCATTGCGCGGGGAATGCCGGGCGAACCGGCGTGACCGTGGTGACTAACTCGCGTGTTTTTTTCACCACGCGAGGCTGCGGGCGCGTCGAGCGCCCGGCATTCCCTGCGCCCTTTGTAGGAAGAGGGCAGATCTTAGAGCAAAACTCGCGCGAAATGCGCGGCGAGATCGTGGACGCGCATGTTGAATTGGAGCGACGTCATTGCTGTGCATCTACCGCAACACGATCCATGCCGGGGCATGGTCGCTGGCGCCTTCCTCGCCGCGCAGCTTGCGGTCAATGCCGGCCTTGATCAGGCGCGGCGCTAGTGCCGGGCTCAGCAAGAGATGATCGAGCCGCAATCCCGCGTCGCGCGGCCATCGGTTGCGCTTGTAATCCCAGAACGTGAACATCGGCTTTGACGGATGCAGTTCGCGGATCGCATCGCACCAGCCCTGTGCCACCAGCGACTTGAACGCCGCGCGGCTCTTCGGCTGGATCAATGCATCCTTGTCCCACGACCGCGTCGGATAAATATCGAGCTCGGTGGGCGCGACGTTGTAGTCGCCCGCCAGCACAACGGGAATGTCCTGTTTCAGGAATTTCGCGGCATGCAGCCGCAGCCGCTTGAACCAGGCGAGCTTGTAGTCGAATTTCGGGCCGGGCTGCGGATTGCCGTTCGGAAGGTAAAGGCTGGTGACGATGATGCCTTTGACGGCGGCTTCGATATAGCGCGCCTCGTGATCGTTGCGGTCGCCGGGCAATTCGGTCCTGATCAGCACCGGCTCGGCCTTGTGCGCCAGGATGGCGACGCCGTTCCAGGTCTTCTGGCCACGCCAGACCGCGCCGTAGCCGGCCTGGTTGATGGCGCGCAGCGGAAAATCGTTGTCGGCCGCCTTCAGCTCCTGCAGGCAGACGATGTCGGGTTTTGTCTGATCCAACCATCGCAGCAGGTTCGGCAGGCGGCGGTTGACATTGTTGATGTTGAACGTGGCGACCTTCATGCGCTGACCAGATCATGCTCCGATTGGATTGAATCGGATCATGATCTGATCTCGTTGTTTGAGCATGATCTTTCTCGGAAAACCGGTTCCCACTTTTCCGGATCATCTTTGAATGGTCAGGCCGGTATCGGGGATGCCGGCTCGGTCGCCGCCGCGCCGCCCTTGTAGACCCGCGCATAACGCGGCCCGAGGCTGGTCAGAACTTCGTATCCGATGGTGCCGAAATGGTGCGCCAGTTCGTCGACGGTAATGCCTTCGCCAATCAGCGTCACCATATGGCCGCGCCGCACGGCGGTCTTGTCGAGGTCGGTGACGTCGATGGCCATCAGGTCCATCGAGATGCGGCCGGCCACCGGGCAGCGCTTGCCCGCGACCATCACCTCTGCGCTGCGGGTGCCGTCGCCGCCGCCGGCGGCGCGGAAATAGCCGTCGGCGTAGCCCGCCGCAACGATCGCGAGCCGGGTCGGCCGTCGCGCGGTCCAGATGCCGCCATAGCCGACGCTCTCGCCCTTCTCGATATTGCGGATTTGCACAATGCGGGCCTTCAGCTCGACGACCGGTTGCATCGGATTGTCGGCTTCCGGCGTCGGATTGACGCCAAACAGTGCGGCACCCGGGCGCACCAGGTCGAACTGGAACGCCGCGCCCAGAAAGATGCCGGAGGAATTCGACAGCGAGGCCGGCACGCCGGAAAAAAGACTGGCGATCTCGCGGAAGGTGGTGAGCTGCCTGGCGTTGAGCGGATGATTGAGGCTCTCGGCGCAGGCGAGGTGGCTCATGACCAGCGTGATGCCGTGGTCGCCGGCGTTGATCCTGGGAACGATACCTTGCGCCTCGGTGAGGGTCAGGCCGAGCCGGTTCATGCCGGTGTCGATGTGAATGGCAGCGCCTCCGGCCCAGCCGGAGCGCCGGCAAAACACATCCCATTCGGCCAACTCGTTGAGATCGCCGATCACGGGTTTCGCGTCGATCTTGGCGTAGGCATCGCCGCTATTCTGGAAAAAACCGTCGAGCACATAGATGGCCGCTGTCGGCAGCGCGGCGCGGGCGGCGCGTGCTTCATCCAGCGTGGCGACGAAAAACGTCTTGCAGCCGGCGCCGGCGAGGGCGCGCGCGACGGGATCGACTCCGCAACCATAGGCGTCCGCCTTGATCACGCCGGCGCATTCGGCCGGCACTGCGGTTTTCTCAAGCTTGCGCCAGTTTGCGACGATGGCGTCGAGGTCGACCGTCAGCACACCGCTGGCGGTGGCAAGCGCTGCCGCCAGATTGGCTTCGGGCGACAGCACGCTGCCTGGCGGGGCCAATTTCGGGTCGGAAACGAGGTTCATGCCGCACTTTACGCGCGGGCCAGCGGCGGTTCAACCGGGCAGGCGGGGTCAGAGCCTTTTCCGTCCCGATTGAATCGGAACGGAAAAGGCTCTGTTTCTTTGTTCGACGCGTTTTCTTCACGCGAACCGGTATCCGCTTCGCTGGAAAACGCTTTAGTAGGTCCGATCCGGCAGATGGCCTTCATTGGCGAGATCGCTGAACCGGGTGAACTGGCCCTCGAACGACAATTCGACCGTGCCGGTCGGACCATGGCGCTGCTTGCCGATGATGACTTCGGCCTTGCCGTGCACCAGCGACATGTCGAGCTGCCATTTTTCGTATTCGGGGGTGCCGATGCGCGGCTCCTTGTTGGCGAGGTAATATTCCTCGCGAAACACGAACATCACGACGTCGGCATCTTGTTCGATCGAGCCGGACTCGCGCAGGTCGGATAATTGCGGGCGCTTGTCGTCGCGGCTTTCGACCTGACGCGACAGCTGCGACAGCGCGATCACGGGGACGTTGAGTTCCTTGGCCAGTGCCTTCAGGCTGGTGGTGATTTCGGTCACCTCCTGGACGCGATTGTCGGAGCGCTTGCTCGATCCCTGCAACAGCTGAATGTAGTCGACCACGATCAGATCGAGGCCCTTCTGGCGCTTCAACCGCCGGGCGCGCGCGGTCAGTTGCGAAATCGACAGGCCGCCGGTTTCGTCGACATAGAGCGGCAGCGACTGCAATTCGATGGAGTAGTTGCGGATCTTCTCGAAGTCCGCCTCGGTGATGCCGCCACGGCGGATCGAGCTCGACGCGATGCTGGTCTGTTCGGCGAGAATACGGGTGGCGAGCTGTTCGGCGGACATTTCGCAGGAGAAGAAGCCGACGATGCCGCCATTGACCGACTTCATCGTGCCGTCAGCCTGCACTTCGGCGCGATGCGCTTTGGCGATGTTGTAGGCGATGTTGGTCGCAAGCGCTGTTTTGCCCATGCCGGGACGGCCGGCGATGATGATGAGATCGGAGGGCTGCAGGCCGCCCATCTTGATGTCGAGATCGCGCAGGCCGGTGGCAATGCCCGACAGCTTGCCGTCGCGCTGGAAGGCTTTCGCCGCCATATCGACCGCGATCGTGAGGGCCTGGGCGAAACGCTGGAATCCGCCGTCGTAACGGCCGGTTTCGGCCAGTTCGTACAGCCTGCGCTCGGCATCCTCGATCTGCGCCCGGGGGGCAAAATCCACCGGCGCGTCGAAGGCGACATTGACCATGTCGGTGCCGATGCCAATCAGGTCTCGACGCTGTGCCAGCTCATAGATGGTGCGTCCATAATCGTGCGCGTTGATGATGGTGGTCGCTTCCGCGGCGAGGCGGGCGAGGTATTGGCCGACCGTTATGCCCGCCCCGAGGTCGGTCTCGGCAGGGACGAAGGTCTTCAGCGTGACCGGGGTCGCGACCTTGCCCATCCGGATCAGGCTGCCGGCGGTCTCGAAAATGGTCTGGTGGATCGGCTCGAAGAAGTGCTTCGGCTCCAGGAAATCCGACACCCGGTAGAACGCATCGTTGTTGACCAGGATGGCGCCCAGCACGCTCTGCTCGGCCTCGATATTGTGCGGTGCGCTCCGATAGGCCGGAGTTCCCGCGTCGGGAGCGAGTTTGAGAACGTTCGAATCAAGTGGCGCCATGGGTTCTTGTGTGTTCTTGGATTTTGTTGGATGCGGGGCGCGAATAAAGCGCCACTCCCGCTCGCAGTGGAAGCAGCATCCTCCATTATGCACGATTCTGATTTTTTTCGGTGGATGAAACCCGACGCCGACGCATTCCGCTTGACGGGCTTTTTTGGAAATTTCGGGCGACGTCGCCTGGTCGGTCGATCGCAAGCGAGGAAAGTTGCAGCGCCGCCTGAACCTTATTCGCGCGCCGGCATACTCATTCCGAGGGCGAACGAACGTCCCGGGCCGCGGCCTGGCGCTGGATCAGATCAGGATGAGATAGATCAGCGCGATCAGGGCAGCGGCGACCCCGGTGACGATCAAGGCATAATCGGTGCCGATGTCGCCCCGGGAGCCGAATGATGGGTCTGTTTTCTGGGCCATTTGGGTGATTTACGACAAGGCCGGGGGGTCTTTTGTGAAGCAGGTCACACCCGGCAGGTTTTCTTTACGGCAGGGTCGATCGGAACCAGTCGGCGACTTCGGGGTTGGTAATGGGGTCGGTGGATACCGGCTCAGGCAAGGACAGGCGATGGGTCAGCGACTTCAACCATGGCAATCGGGGAAGTCTTTGCCGTCAGCAAAGTCCTGGCGGTCGGGAAATGGCGAAAGGCTGTGGCTCTCGATGCTGGTCGAGGCCATGGAAGAATTTTCCCGGCCCGATATCCGCAGCTTGCCCTGCCATCCGTCGCTGTTGGTGGCGGTACGCGCGCAGTTGGCGCGGCCGGTGTCACCTTGCGCACATGGCGCATCCCGTTTCAGCCTGCGAAATTAGACTTGGCAAAATTAGACTTGGCAAAAAACGACACTTGTCGAATCGGATCCGGCAAATCCGACCGCGCAGGCTTCATTCGCCGGCGATTTGCAGCCGCGGTTGCTTGCCACGCTCGATCCCGCGCAGCTTGGCCTCCTCACGCGCGATGTAGTCGCGCGTCATCGGCACAATGCCTTGCCGCTTGGTGATCTGGATTTGAAAGTTCATCATGTTCTGCTTGCGGAACGACATTTCCGACGATGCCAAATAGAATTCCCACATCCGCGCAAAGCGCTCGTCATAGAGCCGCACCGCTTCCTCGCGCCGCGCCATGAAGCGCTCGCGCCAGGCTTTTAGCGTCTCGGCGTAATGCAGCCGCAGGATTTCGATGTCGCACACCAGAAGTCCGGAGCGTTCGATCGCGGGGATCACTTCGGAGAGAGCGGGGATGTAGCCGCCAGGGAAAATGTATTTCGCGATCCAGGGGTTGGTGACATCGGGGCCGTCCGAGCGGCCGATCGAGTGCAATACCATGACACCGTCATCGGTCAGAAGCTCGGCGCAGCGCCTGAAATAGGTCTCGTAGAAGTCGACGCCGACATGCTCGAACATCCCGACCGATACGATGCGGTCGAAGGGGCCTGGAATGTCACGATAATCCTCGAGCAAAAACTTCGCCGATTGCGCCAGATTCTTCTCGGCGGCGCGGGCGTTCGATACCTGCAATTGTTCGGTGGACAGCGTGACGCCGGTGACATTGGCGCCGGTCATTTCGGCCAGATACAGTCCAAGGCCTCCCCAGCCGGAGCCGATATCGAGCACGCGGTCGCCGCGCTCGATCAACAGCTTCGCGGCAAGATGTCGCTTCTTGGCGAGTTGGGCATCGTCGAGCGTTGCGTCCGGCGTTTCGTAATAAGCGCAACTGTATTGCTTGTCGGCATCGAGAAAAAGGGAATAGAGCCGCCCGTCGAGATCGTAGTGGCGCGCCACATTGTCCCTCGCGCGAGGGCGCGGGTTGAATTGCTGGGCATGCCTGACCAGGTAACGCAGCCACCACTGCAGCTTGGCCCAGCGCGGCAATATCTCGGGTTGATCCAGCAGGATCGCCAGCACATCGGCAATCGAGCCATTCTCGACGACGAAAGTGCCGTCCATGTAGATTTCGCCGAGTGTCAGTTCCGGGTTCAGCAGAATCCGGCGTTCGGCTTCGGTGGTCAGGAACCGGACGGAGACCGGCCTTCCGGTGCCGTCACCACAACTAAATTCGGCCCCACTCGCGGTCGTAAATCGCATCGTGCCGCGGCGGATGAACTTCTTCAGGAAATAACGCAACAAACGATCCATCGAAACCACCAGATAAGCGATCCCGCAGAGGCAAAATACTTGTTGTTATACCCGACGGAACGGTTCCCAAGTGCCTTGTTGGTATCATAGTGGCGGTGAACCGGATGCGCTAGTGCGCTGTTCACAAAGCGGATATTCCGAAATATGACGTTTGTGTCGTTTCCCCATGAGCGCGCTTCCATTCGCGGCACAATGGGCTAAAAGGTGACCGCCGCCATCAGTCCCGGATCAGGGTGCTGGAGCGGTTTCCGCAGCTGGAGAACAAGAATGTCGAGCCGAGCGCTCAGTTTAGCGACGGTGATGTTTCTGATCTGCTGTCTCGCGGCGATCCACGCCCAGGCGGAAAATCTAGACGCCGGCAAGAGCCCTTCCCAGATTTTCGCGGGTACTTGCTCGGAATGCCACAAGAGCTCGCGGGGTCTGCTGAGGAAGGTCCCCGCAGGGTCCCTGCCGGGCTTTCTGCGTCAGCATTACACCACCGGCGGCCAAATGGCCGCGGTGCTCAGCGCCTACCTGATCGCCAATGGGGCGGCCGATAGGCGCCCATCCGGCGGCGAGCCCAAGCCCGGCACGGATGCCAAGCCGGCACGGATGTCAAATCCGACGAAACCAAGCCCGCTGATCAGGCCGACCGCCGGGGCCGCAGGCTGCGCCCGGCCGAGCCCCCGCAGGAGGAGGCTGCCAAGCCCGCCGCAGAGCCACGACAGGCCGCGAGGCCGGATGCCGATGGCCCTTTGCCACAGGACGAGCGTAAGGGCCGCAAGCGGCTGGCGCGCCCGGGAGAGGCGCCCGACGTCGGCAAACCAGCGGATGGCCAAACTCCGGCTCAGTCGTCGGCAGGCGAGCGCGGCCCGGATGGCCGCAAATCGGCTGCCAGGCTGAGGCGCGGCAGGCCGGGTAACGAAGAACCGCCCAAAACCGATGCAGCCAAGACCGACACTGCCAAGACCGACACTGCCAAGACGGACGCTTCCAAGATTGACACGTCCAAGACCGATACCTCCAAGAGCGATGCAGCCAAGGACGAGCCCTCCAAGGGTGAGCCGGCCAAGGACGACAAGCCGCCGAGCGAGACTGCCAAAGGCGAGGACAGCAGACCCGAGCCGAACAAACCCGAAGGCACCCGACCGTCGGGCGACGGCAAGCCTGATACCGCCAAGATCGAGGCGCTGAAGGGGACGGGTAGCGGGGAACGTCCGGTATTGCGGGCCGATCCGGTTCCCCCCGTCACGCCCGCGCCGGCCGCGGCTCCGGCCGCGCCGGCGGCGCCTTCCAGCGCAGCTTCAGAACGGGTCCCGGAGCCGCCGGCACCCGCTGCGCCGTCTGCGCCGGCATCGGTGACGGCCTCGGCTCCGCCGCCGGCCCCGGCCGGACCACCGGTGCCGCCGATCTCTCAATAAACTCTTTCAAGCCCGGCTTGCCTCCGGCGGCAGAATTTGACCAATATTAGAGCATTACTCTAGAGTAGAGATCTAGGTGCCGGGAGACGAGTGATGGCGGTCGGGGTTCGACAGGATTTACTGGCCGCGGGATTGGCGGTGTTTGACCGCGACGGCCTTGAAGGTGCGACCGTCGCGGCCATTCGCGCCCGGGCGCGAGCCTCAAACGGCAGTTTCTTCCATTGCTTCGGATCAAAGAAGGAGCTGGCCGGCACCCTGTTTCTGGGGGTGCTGCAGATCTATCATGCGGCGATACTCGCAGCGATCGACCCTTCCTTGGGCGCGCAGGATGGCATCGATCGCCTGATCCGCGCGCATCTCGACTGGGTGGTGAACAACCGGCGCGAGGCGCGCTATCTGTTCGAGATTTCCCGCAGCGAATGGACCGAAGGAATTCGCGCCGCGCAGCGCATCCAGAACTCACGCCTCGCGGATGGCATCGAGGGCTGGCGCGCGCCGCTGGTCGCGCGGGGTGAATTGTTGCCCATGACGGCCACGCTGTTCTTCAGCCAGATCATCGGACCTGCGCAGATTTTCTGCCGCGCATGGTTATCGGGTCGCGACCGTTCCGATCCACGGCTTCAGGCCGAGGTTCTGATCGCTTGCGCCATCCGGGCGCTGGTCGCTTCGGAAGCCGTTGCGAAGCCGGAGCCACGCTATGACCGCTAAACCCGACTTGAAACCCGATTTGGACTTCGCGCCGATCGCCAAGCAAATCCGCGACGGTGTTGGTTTGCAAGGGTTTATGACCCATATCGGCGCAGAGCTTTCCGAACTGGCGCGCGGGACATGTACGCTGGTGGTCGATCGGCGGCCGGAGCTGTTGCAGCAGCATGGCTTTTTCCACGGCGGCGTCACTGCCTTCCTGGTCGACAATGCGACGACGATCGCTGCCGCAACGTCGCGCGGCCAACCCGCGCTCACAGCCGAATACAAACTGAACTTGTTGTCGCCGGCATCCGGAGAGCGCCTGATCTGCCGCGCGCGCGTGATCAAGCCCGGACGTCAGGTCGCGGTTGTTGGCGCTGACGTCTTCTGCGTGATTGACGGGATCGAGAAGCACACCGCAACGGCATTGGCGTCGATTGCGATGCTCGCGGAGAGCGTGTCGGCCAGAATCCCAAGCCCGGCCTGATTGGCCGGGCTTGGGCAGGTTCGATGCAGGAAGCCCGTTACTTCTCGGAAGCGGCTTCCGGCTGCGGCTCGACGTCGTCGTGGCGCGCTTCGGGATCGAAGAATTCGCCGGCAGCGGCGAGCGCTTCGGCTGCGGCGTCCTGGTCCTCCTGACGGGTAGAGATATCCTCGCCGCGATTGATGCGTTCGGCCTCATCGGCACTTCGCGCGACAGTCACGGTGACGCCGACTTCGACTTCCGGATGAACGGCGATGGCGATCTCGTGCTTGCCGATGGTCTTGATCGGGGCGTCCAGCATGACCTGGCTGCGGTTAATGGTGACACCGTCGTTCTCGAACGACGCGATGATGTCGCGAACCGACACCGAACCGAACAGCTGGCCGGTTTCGGACGCCTGGCGCAACACGACGACGTTGCGGCCGTCGATCTTCTCGGCGACCTTGGTTGCCTCGCCCTTGGCCTGCAGGTTGCGGGCTTCGAGCTCGGCTTTCATGCCGTCGAACTTGGCGCGATTGTCTGCCGTGGCGCGCAACGCCTTGCCGCGCTTCAACAGGAAATTGCGGGCAAATCCGTCCTTGACGCGGACGACTTCGCCCATCTGACCGAGCTTGGCGACACGTTCCAGCAAAATGACTTCCATAGTGGTTCTCCTTTGAGATGATGTGCGTTGTGGGATTGGGTTGAAGCCTAGAACTCAGGGGGCGGGGACAGGCGGAGGCCTGCCCTGCAGGTAGCGTTGGCGAAATCCGAAAACAGCGTCGGCAAGGCCGAGGGCCGCGATGACGAGAACGGGCCAGCTGAAAACGATGACGACGGCGTAAGCGCAACTGAGCCAGAGCGAGCGGTTTTTCAGCGCCAGCGTCAACGTATGCAGGACCGCAAAGCCGGTGAGCGCGTAGGCCATGATCAGGGCAGTGGCGACGATCAGCGCCAGGATCGCAAGCAATCCGCCAACAAAGCAGAGCGCAATGGCGACAAACAACAGGACGAGCGTGATCGGCGGCAGCGCCGTGTTTTTCAGATCGGGCCAGGGCCGCTGCAGGCGTCCTGAGGTCGCTGTGATTTTCGCAGCGAGCCAGAGATTAAGCGTCAACGTCATCATTGCGACGATGGCGGCTGCGGCCGGGGCGATGGCGACCAAAGCCTCGATCCATTGCTCGGTCTCGCCGGTCGAAGCAGCATCGCTGGAGCCGATGATCCGCAGCAAGCCCCGCCGCAGCGCGCCGGTGATGGCATCGGCGTCGCTGCCCAGCGTGAGCAGCGCGGCCATCGTGGTCAATGCCGCAAAGCCGATGATCCAGAGCAGGATGCGGCCGACCGGATACCATTCCAGATCGGGCGCGACCTGCGACGCGCCGTTGCCCGGCGGGATGCCGCCGGTCAGCGGCCGCCCCAGCAACGTGAGGTGTCCGAGCCACCAGGCCGGCAGCGCGACCGTGACGACGAAGGCTATGCAATAGGGAAGGCCGAAGATCGCGCCGAGACCGATCGCTGCGGCGATGCCGCCGATGGTGGCACTAAGCGGGCCCCATCCGATGGCGGCCACCATCAGCGGCAGTGGCGCCAGATAAAACAGCAGCAACGAAATCAGCGCGCCCGAGATGATCGAGGCGAACATCAGCGCCGCCGCGCAGCCGGCCGCCATGGCTATGAGAACGATCGCGATCATCAGCTGTCCCGCTCCTTTCGAGCGGTTAGAGGTTCGGTGAACCCCAACCATCGGCAACCGGACGACCCGGAAGCCTTATGAAGATTTCACTCCGCGGCGCGAACGCCGCGGAGTGAAGGTTTATATTACCGAATGACGTAAGGCAGCAGACCGAGGAAACGCGAGCGCTTGATGGCGCGCGCGAGTTCACGCTGCTTCTTGGCCGAGACGGCGGTGATGCGGCTCGGCACGATCTTGCCGCGCTCGGACACGTAACGCATCAACAGCTTGGAATCCTTGTAGTCGATCTTCGGCGCATTCGGACCCGTGAACGGGCAGGTCTTGCGGCGGCGGAAAAACGGACGGCGTGCACCAGCTTCAGCCATGATTCCTACTCCTCGCTCACAGCGTCGGCATCATCGCGCGGGCGGCGCGGACCACGGTCGCCGCGGTAGCCGCCGCCGTCGCGATCGCCACGGAAACCGCCATCGCGGTCGCCACGGAAACCGCCGCCACGATCATCGCGGTCGCGGTCGCGATCGGCCTTGCGCATCATCGCCGAGGGGCCTTCCTCGTGCTCGTCGACGCGAACGCTGAGATAGCGAATCACGTCTTCGCTGATCCGCTCCTGCCGCTCGATCTCCGCCACTGCCGCCGACGGGGCGTCGATGTTCAGCAGCACGAAATGTGCTTTTCAATTCTTGTTCATCCGATAGGTGAGGGAACGTACGCCCCAGTTTTCCATCTTCACGACCTTGCCGCCGAGCTGCTCGACGATGCCGGTCATCTGGGTGGTCAATTCCTCGACCTGTTGGGTACTCGCATCCTGACGCGCGAGAAAAACATGCTCATAAAGAGGCATGGATGTCCTTTCCAATGTTAGCGCGGTTCCCGGCGGCAAGCCCTTCGAACCCTTCGGAAAGGACTCGATATGCTCAGAAGGCGGAAGCACGGGACGACGGACCGACTGGCCCTGCCACATCAACATCGCCGAAAAGGTGAAATTGCTGAGACCGTCCGTTCAGCTCCCGGCCGGGATCCACGGATGGCGCGGTTTATACGGATTTTGAGCGCAATGGCAAGGGAAAGCGAGCCAATCGGGGAACCGTCCGGGCGGGAGCCGGCGGGCGGCTTGACACAACCGGCTCCTGCGGTGTCTTTCGGCTCAACTTTGGGGATTTCCAGCATTCAGGGGCGCCGATGACGGCAGCATTCACTTTTCCGGGGCAGGGCTCCCAGGCGGTCGGCATGGGCAAGGCGTTGGCCGAGGCTTTTCCGGCGGCCCGGGCCGTGTTCGACGAGGTCGATGCGGCGCTCGGGGAGAAGCTGACCACCATCATCTGGGACGGTCCGGCCGAAACCCTGCAGCTCACGGAAAATGCCCAGCCGGCATTGATGGCGGTCTCGCTTGCGACCTTGCGCGTGCTGGAGACCGAAGCCGGCTTCTCGGTGGGACGGGACGCTTCATTCGTTGCCGGACATTCGCTCGGCGAATATTCCGCGCTCGCCGCCGCCGGCAGCCTCAGCATCAGCGACACCGCACGACTGTTGCGCACCCGCGGCGTTGCCATGCAGAAGGCCGTGCCGGTGGGCGTCGGCGCCATGGCCGCGCTGCTGGGTCTCGACTATGAGGCCGCAGTGGCCGTCGCCGAGGAGGCCGCGCAGGGGCAGGTCTGCCAGGCCGCCAACGACAATGGCGGCGGCCAGGTCGTGGTCTCCGGCGACAAGGCCGCGGTCGAGCGCGCGCTTGAAATTGCGAAAACCAGAGGTGCCAGACGTGCGATGCTGCTGCCTGTGTCCGCGCCGTTCCATTGCCGTCTGATGCAACCAGCGGCCGACGTGATGGCCAAAGCACTGGCCGAGGTCACCATCGAACGGCCGGTTTCGCCCCTGGTATCGAACGTATTGGCCGCGCCGATTTCGGATCCGGACGAGATACGCCGCCGCCTGATCGAGCAGGTTACCGGAACCGTGCGCTGGCGTGAGTCGGTGGCCTACATGGCCAGCCACGGGGTTACGCGGTTTTTCGAAATTGGCGCCGGCAAGGTGTTAAGCGGGCTGGTCAAGCGGATCGCCGACGGTGCCGTCGGTGTTTCGGTCGGCGGTCCCGGTGATATTGCTTCGGCGAAAGACGCGCTCGCTGCCGCGCAGACGGCCTGAGCGAGGGGGAGACGAGGATGTTCGATCTGACTGGCAGGACGGCGCTCGTTACCGGCGCAACCGGCGGCATCGGTAGCGCGATCGCGCAGGCGTTGCACGCGCAGGGCGCAACGGTCGCCATCTCGGGGACGCGGCGCGAGGTGCTGGATACGCTCGCCGGCAAACTCGGCGCGAAGGTTCATGTGCTGCCGTGCAATCTGTCTGACACCGCCGAGGTCGAGGCGTTGGTTCCGGCGGCTGAAAAAGCAATGGGACAGGTCGATATTCTGGTCGCCAATGCCGGCATCACCCGGGACAATCTGTTCGTGCAATTGCGCGACGAGGACTGGGATGAGGTCATCAAGGTCAATTTGACGGCGACCTTCCGTCTGGCCCGAGCCGCGACCAAGCTGATGATGCGTAAGCGCTTCGGCCGCATTATCGCGATCACCTCGGTCGTCGGCGTCACCGGCAATCCGGGCCAGGGGAATTACACCGCATCAAAGGCCGGACTGATCGGCATGATCAAGACGCTGGGGGCCGAATACGCCAAGCGCAACATCACCGCCAACTGCATCGCCCCGGGATTTATTGCGACGCCGATGACCGATGCGCTCAACGACAAGCAGCGCGAAACCATTCTTTCGAAAGTTCCTGCAGCCCGGCTTGGAACGCCCGAGGATATTGCGGCGGCAGCGGTGTATCTCAGTTCGAATGAAGCGGCCTACGTCACCGGGCAGACGATTCACGTCAACGGCGGGATGGCTATGTTTTGAGCCGTCTGCCGGTTCGTTCCGGCGTGGTGAAAGGCCGTTCCGGTCGCCGATTGAGGCTTGTAGTCAAGGCTTGGGAAGTATGATAACCGAACCACCAACGGATGGGCAAAGAACGCCATTGCAGGATTTTGAAACCCTGTATATTGGCGGTGCGGAGCCTGCCGTCGTTCGCCGGTCCCTTGTCGGCTATGACGGGGCCAAATCAAGACGACGTGCGGCTGCGAAGAGAATTTAACGATCACGATGGCTCGTATCGTCTTGGGGTCGGGTCCAATGGAACAAGCGCGAGGTTGAACGATGAGTGAGATTGGCGAGCGAGTTAAGAAGATCGTGGTCGAACACCTTGGTGTCGAACCCGAAAAGGTTGTCGACAACGCGAGCTTCATTGACGACCTCGGTGCAGACAGCCTCGATACTGTCGAACTGGTGATGGCCTTTGAAGAAGAATTTGGTTGTGAAATTCCCGACGATGCGGCGGAGACGATTTTAACCGTCGGTGACGCTACGAAATTTCTTGAAAAAAACGCGAAAAGCTGACGTCCCCGCGCGGTGTTGACGAAGCCGGACGGGCCGTGATCGAGCGGTCCACCGGCTTCTTGTTGTGGGCCGCGAATGCTGGGCTGGAGTGCTGGATATGAGGCGGGTTGTCGTCACGGGCCTCGGCATGGTTTCGCCACTCGGCTGTGGCGTCGAGCCGACCTGGAAGCGCATCCTCAACAGCGAGAGCGGCGCCAGGAAGATCGACACCTTTGACGTCTCCGATCTGACCAGCCGCATCGCCTGCGTAATTCCACGCGGCGACGGCACCGGCGGCACGTTCAATCCCGACCAGTGGATGGAGCCGAAGGATCAGCGCAAGGTCGACGATTTCATCATTTTCGCAATGTGCGCGGCGCGCCAGGCGCTCGACGATGCCAACTGGCATCCCTCCAACGAGGAGGACCGTTGCGCCACCGGGACCATGATCGGTTCGGGAATCGGCGGCCTTTCGGGCATTGCCGATACCGCGCTGCTTCTCAAGGAACGTGGTCCGCGCAAGGTGTCGCCGTTTTTCATTCCCGGCCGTCTGATCAACCTGGCTTCAGGTTATGTGTCGATCGAGCACGGCCTCAAGGGCCCCAATCATTCGGTCGTGACCGCCTGTTCGACCGGCGCCCACGCGATCGGCGATGCAAGCCGGCTCATCGCGCTCGGCGACGCCGATGTCATGGTGGCGGGCGGAACGGAATCCCCGATTTGCCGGTTGTCGATGGCTGGATTTTGCGCGTCGCGCGCATTGTCGACCAGCTTCAACGATACTCCGGAAAAGGCATCGCGGCCCTACGACAAGGATCGCGACGGCTTCGTGATGGGTGAGGGCGCGGGCATCGTGATCCTCGAGGAATACGAGCATGCGAAACAGCGCGGCGCGAGAATCTATGCGGAAGTGACCGGCTACGGATTGTCCGGCGACGCCTATCACATCACCTCGCCGTCGCCCGACGGCGATGGCGCATTCCGCAGCATGAGCGCCGCCATGAAACGCGCCGGAATCACTTCTTCCGACATCGACTACATCAACGCCCATGGAACCTCGACGCAGGTCGGTGACGAAATCGAACTCGGTGCCGTGGAGCGGCTGCTGGGGAACGTGGCTTCCAAGGTGTCGATGTCGTCAACCAAATCGTCGACAGGGCACCTTTTGGGCGCCGCCGGAGCGATCGAGGCAATCTTCAGTATTCTTGCGATTCGCGATAATATCGCTCCGCCAACCATCAATCTTGACCACCCGTCGGTGGAAACAGCGATCGATCTCGTGCCTCAGATACCGCGCAAACGCGAGATCAATGTCGCGCTGTCGAATTCGTTCGGTTTCGGGGGCACCAACGCATCCGTGATCATGCAGCGCGTGGCCAGCTAACGCGTCACACCAAGAGTCCACCGTTTCGCCGCATTCGGTGATAAATCCTAGTTTTGGGCGTAGACTACCGGCCGATGCGGAAATTTCCGCAAGGCCGCGATTGAACCGACAGGATTCAGGTTGCATCGATGAGTGAGAGGCCGCCCATTTCGCCACGGAGCCCGCGCGCCGCGCTGGAGCCCGAGCAGGTCCCGCCGCCGCCAAAGCGTTCCGAGCGCGCCCGCAATCCGTTCGTCGTGGCCGGCAATGCGATCATTACCATCGTGCTGGTCTTGATGCTTGGCGTGGGTGGCGGCTACATTTACGGCAGGCAGAAGATCGAGGCTCCAGGCCCGTTGCAGGAGGACAAGATCGTCAACATTCCGGCGCGTGCGGGAATGACGGACATTGCCGATATCCTGCAGCGTGAAGGCGTGATCGACAACAACCGCTGGGCATTCATCGGCAGCGTGTTCGCGCTCAAGGCGCGTTCCGAACTCAAGCCCGGCGAATACTCATTTCAGAAGAACGCCAGCCTGCGCGATGTCATCGGCACCATGGTCGAGGGCAAGGTGGTCCAGCACGCCGTCACGATTCCCGAAGGCTTGACCTCCGAGCAGATCGTGGCCCGGCTTTCCGAGAACGATATTTTTGCGGGCACCGTTCGCGAAATTCCCCGCGAGGGTACATTGCTGCCGGAAACCTATAAATTCCCGCGCGGCACCACGCGCGATCAGGTGATCCAGCGCATGCAGCAGGCGCAGAAGCGCGTGCTCGCGGAGATCTGGGAACGGCGCAATCCGGACGTTCCGGTCAAGACGCCGGAGCAGCTGGTAATACTTGCTTCGATCGTCGAAAAGGAAACTGGCAAGGCGGACGAGCGCAGTCGCGTCGCCGCCGTATTCGTCAATCGGCTGCGGCAAAAGATAAAGCTGCAATCCGATCCGACCATCATCTACGGGCTGGTCGGCGGCAAGGGAACGCTGGGACGGCCGATCAAGCGCAGCGAAATCCAGCAGCCGTCGCCTTACAACACCTACGTGGTCGAAGGGCTGCCGCCTGGGCCGATCGCCAATCCAGGACGCGCCTCGCTGGAAGCCGCGGCCAATCCCGCGCGCACCCGTGACCTGTTCTTCGTTGCCGACGGCACCGGCGGCCACGCCTTTACCGAAACCTACGACCAGCATCAGAAGAACGTCGCCAAGCTGCGCGCGATGGAAAAGCAAATTCAGAACGACACCGTCGAGCCGGCTGACGATCCTCCGCCACCCGCCGCGAGCGCGCCGGCCGACGCCAACCCCACCGCTACGACCACCCCGAAGCCGGCTGGGCCGAAAAAGCCCGCACGTCCGGCGCGGCAGGGTGCGGCGCAATCGACGACGTCGCCTCCGGTGGTTCAGCGATAGCGCGGGAGCCTGCAGCAAGCCCGAACCGAATTCCACTTTGCTCGAAAACGTCTTAAGGTCGCGCCATCTTTCTGCGAAATCTTGCGGCCCTGCCATCTGGAGAAATTCACGCGATGCCGCTGTCGAGCATGACCGGCTTTGCCCGAAGCCACGGCGCCAGCGGACCGTATGCGTTCGAATGGGAATTGAAGTCGGTCAACGCCAAGGGCTTTGACCTTCGGATGCGGCTGCCGCCTGGATGGGACGACCTTGAAGCACTGGCCAAAAAGCGCGCCGGCGAGTTGCTGTCGCGGGGAACGGTGTATGCCAATCTGAACGTCAAGCGCGCCAATGCGGTCTCCACCATCCGCATCAATGAAGAGGTGCTGGCGTCGATTGTGAAGGTGGCAGGCGCGCTCGCCGGCAGGATCGATGCGGTGGCACCGAGCATCGATGGCCTGTTGGCGATCAAGGGCGTCATCGAGGTCGTCGAACCGGAAAGCAACGAGGCGGAGGACAAGGCTGCGAAGGCGGCAGCCGCGGCGGCGTTCGAGCAGGCGCTCGCCGACCTGGTCAAGATGCGTCAGCGCGAGGGCGTGACGCTCGGCCAGATCCTCTCCCAACGCATGGACGAGATCGAAAGGCTGGCGAAGAAGGCCGAGGCCGCCCCCGGCCGCAAGCCCGAAGCGATCAGGGCGCGGCTTGCCGAGCAGATCGCGGCGCTGCTTGAGGCCTCCGAACGCTTTGATTCTGATCGGCTCAATCAGGAAGCGATCATGATCGCGGCAAAGGCCGACATTCGCGAAGAACTCGATCGCATCGCCTCGCACATCTCGCAGGCCCGCGAGATGATCGGCAAGGGCGGACCGGTTGGGCGGCGGCTCGATTTCCTGGCGCAGGAGTTCAATCGCGAGGTCAACACCTGCTGCTCCAAGTCGAACGATCTCGAATTGACCAACACCGGCCTCGAGATGAAGAATGTGGTCGAGCAATTCCGCGAGCAGGTTCAGAACCTGGAGTAAGGCATGACGGCTGGCGGCCACGGCTTCGACGGGGTGGAGCGGCGCGGGCTGATGTTCGTGCTGTCATCGCCGTCGGGTGCCGGCAAGACCACGCTGTCGCGCCTGCTGATCGAACGGATGCCCGGCCTGAAGATGTCGGTGTCCGCGACCACGCGGCCGAAGCGGCCCGGCGAAGTCGATGGACGTGACTATTTGTTTGTCGACAAATCCCGCTTCGAACAGATGGCAAGTCGTGATGAGTTGCTCGAATGGGCCACCGTCTTCGACAATAGCTATGGCACGCCGCGCGCGCCGGTCGAAACAGCCTTGTCAGCCGGGCAGGACGTGCTGTTCGACATCGACTGGCAGGGCACCCAGCAATTGCGGGAAAAGGCGCGAGCGGATGTTGTCAGCGTGTTTATCTTGCCGCCGTCGGCGGCCGATCTTGAGAAACGGCTTCATACCCGCGCACAGGATTCCGACGAGGTGATCCGGGGACGGATGAGCCGCGCCACCCACGAACTGAGCCACTGGGCGGAATACGATTACATCGTCATCAATCACGATATCGATCAGGCATTCGCCGAGGTGCAGTCGATTCTCAAGGCTGAGCGGCTGAAGCGCGAACGTCGCTCCGGTCTCACGACATTCGTGCGGGAATTGCAGCGGCAACTGGAGAAATAGCGGAGCGGTCAGTTGGTCGCGCTTCTAGCCAGCCGCGCGAGCATTTCCTCGATCCTGCCGTTTGGATCATCCGCCGTACGCAACTCCCAGGGGATGTCGTCCCTGCGGATGCGAGCGCCGGAGTCCAGGCCAACCGGCGACGATCGACGATCGATGTTGGCCGACTCCCATATCGCCTGTCGATCGACCGGAATCTTGCGCCGGCCGGTCCATCGCAGGTTTCCGAACCTGAAAACCGCGCTTCCGATCAGGCCGGCCAGCGCCAATGCGCTGAGAATGACGAGCAACAGCGTCTGAATGGAGCCGGACTGCTTTTCAGGCGATGAGTCCGCTGCGGCAAGGGTCCCCGCGGCAGGGGCGGGCGATGGCATCGCGTCCGAATCTGGTGGAGCGGCGACACCCGGATTGCCCACGGTTGACGCCGGAACGGCCGGGGAACCGGTTCCCGACTGCTCAGGCCAACGCGCGGCGACGAGCGATCCTTGCGTCTCCGCAGCCGGCGTTGCGACCGAGGCGTCGGCGGCTAGCGCCGGCGCGAGCCCGTCGGCGCGTTTCGGCTGTTCGATAGCAGTCTGCGCGGGCAGTTCGGCGTGAGCGTCTGCGATCGAACGCTGCGTCGCGGCTTCTGCATTCGAAGAAGCCGGCTTTGCCGACGGAGCGGAATCCGCAGCAGCGTTTTGCGAAAGCTTTTCGTCCTTGAGATACCAGCAGTGACGTTTGGTGGCGTGATCGATGCGATAGTACCAATGGCTGCCATGGGGCGCCTGATCCTTCGGTCCGGAAAGGCAATCCTCCGTCGCAGGCGTCGCGCCATGCGAAATCGTTGCCAGCGGGATGCCCGCGAGAACGCTGGCAAAGATGGCTGACACGAATTTCGCGGTTCGGCCTGGCATGTGAATCTCCGGTGATACGCAGCACTTAGTTCCCCAATCTCTGCAAAGACTTGGGTCGTAATGCGCCGCAATTCCGGACAGCATGAGGCTTAATTCGGGCTCGCTTTTGCAACCGCAGGACGCGGCGGCAGTTGCCGAAGCCCCAAGTCGCTTCGCCTCAGTTTTTCAGCACGATGCGCCCGACCACCTTTCCGGCGCGCAATTCGTCGATCCATTTCTGGACGTCGCCCATCGGCTCCTCCTTCATCGGCGTCGGTTTGATCTTGCCGCTGCGGGCGAGCGCCATCAGTTCCTGGCCCTCGGCCAGCGTTCCGACCATGAAGCCTTCGATCGTCATGCGCTTGTAGATCCATTGCACCATCGGCAGGCTGAAGTTGCCGCCCATCAGGCCGGAGACCACGATCTTGCCGCCACGCGCGACTGTGGCGACCGCAAAGCCCATCGACTTTTCGTTCCCGGCAAAATCAACCACACCGTCGAAACCGCCCTCGGTTTCCCTGATGATCCGTTTGACCACATCGGGCTCGGAAGGATCGTAGGCAACAGCAGCTCCGTTCTTGAGCGCCGCTTCGCGTGCCGCAGAGCTCAAATCCGCGACCGAGATGTTCTGCTTGAACATGGCTTGCGCGAAGGCCAGCCCCATCATGCCGACGCCGCCAAGGCCGATCAGCAGCAGATTGCGCTGCCGGGGGCGGTCGACGAGGCGTTTTAGAGCGCCATAGGCAGTCACCCCGGAGCACATCAAGGTCGCCGCCTGGTTGACCGGCAACGGATCGTAGTCCAACAGGTATTTTGCGTCCGGCACCAGCACGTGGCTGGCGAAACCGCCGTCGATTGCGACACCGAGAAAACGCTGCTTGGCGCAGAGATTCTCGTCGCCATTGAGACAGTCGCGGCATTGGCCGCAGCCGATCCAGGGGAATACGGCCTTCTTTGCGCCGATCAGGTCCTTCGAAACATCGGGACCAGCCTCCTCGACAATCCCGGCGATCTCGTGTCCCAACGTGAACGGCAGCGTCATGCCGCGCGTGGTGTCGAGTTTCTTGCCACCGCCGAGGTCGGCATAGCCGTCCTGAATATGCAGGTCGGAATGGCACAGCCCGCAACGCTCGATACGGACGAGCACTTCCTTGCCCTGCGGCTTCGGCGTTTCGACGATGGTTTCACAGAGGGGGGCATCGAACTTGATCAATGACTGGCGACGCATCAGCGCCATGGGTTTTCTCCTTAGGATTTTCCGTTCCGTATATTGGTCAATTCACGGGCCATGGCAACAAAGCCACTGACCGGAATGGTTTCGGCGCGTCGCGTCAGATCGACATCGGCAGCCTGAGCCAGCCGGGTCGGATCGACCGGCAGCGATTTCAGGCTTTGCCGCAGCATTTTTCGCCGCTGGCCGAACGCCGCCGCTGCCACCATCTCCAACGCCTTGCGGTCGCACGGCTCCGGCGCGACGCGGGGCACCAATCGCACGACGGACGAGGTGACCTTGGGCTGCGGCACGAATGCCGCGGGCGAAATGTCGAACAGGATTTTTGGTTCAGTGCGCCAGTTCGCGAGTACACCCAGCCTGCCATAGGCTTCGTCGTTGGCGCGCGCGACGATTCGCTCGGCCACTTCGCGCTGAAACATCAGCACCATCATGTCATACCATGGTGGCCACGGCTCGATCGACAGCCAGTCGATGAGCAGCGCGGTCGCGATGTTGTAGGGCAGGTTGGCAACGATTTTGGCGCTGGTACCGCCGAGCAACGGCCGTGGATCGAAATGCTGCGCATCGGCGCAGATGATTTCCAGCCGCCCCGGATAACGTGCTGAAATTTCCTCGAGCGCCGCCAGCGCGCGCTGATCGCGTTCCACCGCAATGACGCGTCGCGCGCCCAGTGCCAGCAGCGCGCGCGTCAAGCCGCCGGGACCCGGGCCGATCTCGATGATGGTGGCGTCTTCGAGCGGGCCCGCGGCGCGCGCGATGCGCGCGGTGAGGTTGAGGTCCAGCAGGAAATTCTGTCCAAGCGATTTGCGAGCCGACAACGCGTGCTGGCGAATAACTTCGCGAAGAGGCGGAAGGTCGTCGATTGCGCTCATGCCGGCTGCGCTGCCGCCAGGCGGGCGGCGAGCCGCAAGGCGGCGATCAGGCTCGACGGATTGGCCCTGCCGGTGCCGGCGATATCGAAGGCTGTGCCGTGATCGGGCGATGTACGAATGAATGGCAATCCCAGCGTGACGTTGACCGCATCGTCGAACGCCAGGGTCTTGACCGGGATCAGCGCCTGATCGTGATACATGCAGATCGCACAGTCGTAGGTTTTGCGCGCGGCGTCATGGAACATGGTGTCCGCCGGCAGCGGTCCCGTGACCCGGATGCCCTCGGCGCGCAGGATTTCGATGGCCGGCTTCACGATCTGCTGGTCTTCGGTGCCGAGCGTGCCGTCTTCGCCGGCGTGCGGATTGAGGCCGGATACCGCGAGGCGCGGATTGGCGAGCCCGAAGCGGGCTTTCAATGCCGCATTCGCGATGCGAACCGTCGTGACGATCAGGTCGCTCGACAGTTGCGCGATCGCCTCCCGCAGCGGAACATGGATCGTGACGGGCACCACGACGAGGGCAGGGGACCACAACATCATCACCGGCTGCGGCGTGTGGCCGCCGGTCGCAGCGAGTTCGGCGAGAAATTCGGTATGGCCGGGATGTCGAAATCCGGTGCGGTAGAGCACGCTCTTGGCGATCGGATTGGTGACAACGGCGCTCGCCCGTCCGGCGAGGACATCACCGACCGCCTGGCGAATGGAGGCCGTGGCGGCGTCCGCGCTGGTGTCGTCGGGCAGGCCGGGCTGCGCGGAGGCCGCATGGCCGGTGGCGACGACCGGCAATGCGTCGGCAAATGCATCGAACGCATCCTCGGCCCGGACGTCGGCAAACCTGCCCTTTAGTCCGAGAGCCGCCGCCCGCCTGCCAAGCAAGTCGCGATCGCCGAGCAGATAGAATGGCGGCAGCTTCAGCTCATTCCGGCGCAGCCACGCCTTTATGGTGATATCGGGCCCGATACCCGCTGGTTCGCCCAATGTCAGCGCGAGGGGCTTTGCCATGCATCAACGGTATTCGATCATCGCGGCTTTGCGGACTTCCTGCAGATACGCTTTCGATTTCGCCTCGTATTTCTCGGCAAACATCTTGTCGCGGATTTCCTTCTTCTTCGGCGTGTCGATGGTGGTCGGCTTCTTGTCGCAGAGCGCGACCATCTCGACGCCCTGTTTTGTTACTTCGGGCTCGGTCAAATGACCGATCGGAGTCTTGTCGAGCATGTCGCGAAGGGCTGCCGGCAGGTCGGCCGATGTTTTTGTCACAGCTTCACGGATCGCCGCATTTTGCATGGACTTGAACAAGGTGTTCGCCTCATCGCACGTCTGCACGCGATTGCGCAGGGCTTCGGCTTCCTTGCGCCTTGCCTCGGTGGCGGCCGGCGGCGATCCTCGTTCGACGACCAAGACTATCGGCTGCATTTTATATTCGAAGCTCTCGGTGTCCGGCTTGTCGGGGCTCTCGGTACTCTTGACGGCGGCGGCGACCTCCTTCTCTCCGACCTGGAGGCTTTCCTTGAACCGCCCACGGATCAGGCTGGACCAGACCATCTCCGCCCGCATGCGCTCCTTGAGCGTCTCGGGCCGAATGCCCGAGGCTGCCAGAGATTTGGTGAGCTGATCGGGCGTGATGTGCATCCTTGAACTCATCCCAGAGTACAAGTTGTCGATATCGGATGAGGAAGGGTCGATGCTGAATTTCTTTCCTTCCTTGATTTTTACCTTTTCGTCGATCAGTTCGTCGATCACTTGCTGTCGGACCTGAGGCTTGTGCGTCGACAGGAAGTTCAGCTTGCTGCGCTGTTCGATGTCGTAATTGGTGATGGGCTCGCCGTTGACCATGACGGCGACGGTCTGCGCATGGGACGGCGTTACGCAAAGCATCAGGAATAGCGCTGCCGCACAGCCGAGGCGGAGAGACGAAAGGCACTGAAGGGACGTGGTCGTCGTCATGATCATATTCGCCGTATCAACCGATTCGAGTTCGATCCCCGACGTGCTGGCAAGTCATCCGTCGGGAGATGCCGCCGCGGCTCTATTGCGTGGATGTATTAGCAAGCGTCCGCAAGCCAAGCTGTAGCATAAAAACATGGTCGAGAAGCGGCGGCGCTGTGGTAGTGGCGTAGGAGTAGGATGTGACGTAGTTGACCCCCAGCACGAAGCAGTCGTCCACGTAGCCTACGCCGATGGCGTATTGGTTGAGTTGGTTCAAGATGAGATCCCAACGGGCGGCTCCCGTCAGCACCCAGTTTGACGCCAGCTTGATATTGGTGGTGCCGAGAACACCTTCGCGGCGCGTCAGATATCCCAACTCGGGCTGCGGGGCATAGTCGCCATACAGCAGGCTGACCGAAAAGCGATCGAAGTTGGCGCGGCCTTCAGCCTCAAAGCGCTGGACGCTCCCGGTCGCCTCGTCGAACCGCGCCCGTGTGCTGAAGGTGTAGGTCCTGTTGGGCGAATAATTGATGCTGGCGACGTAGTCCGATACCGGCTTGTCCAGACCGGAATCCAGCGCGGTGTTGGTGACGTCGGCCACCGCAAAGGAATTCATGCCGAACAGCTGATAGGATTGTCCGAACACCGTGGTGACGGAGCCGCCGCGGTCGAACTGCGTTGTCGTCTGTACGCCGGCATTGGCGCGGCCACCGCCTTCCTCGCGATCATAACCAGAGAATTTGTCGACACTGAACAGGTTGCTGGTGTCGAAGGTCATGCTCTGCGCGTCTTCGTTGGGAAGCTTGCCTGCATAGGGTTCATTGGGGCGAGCGATGACCTGCACAATCGGTTCGATCGTCGTGGTTCCCCACGGCTGAACGTTGATGAAGGGGTAGCGATATTCGAGGCCGACCGTGGGCATTGCCCGCAGGGCCTGGGTTTCGCCGGTCGGAAGGAAGTTGGACACGCCCGGCTGATTCGCAACCGAGGCATCGGTTGCATCGACGCGGACGCTGGCAAATGGCGTCCAGATCTCGCCGGCCGAATCGGTGAACGACCGCCGCCAATCCACCTCGCCCGTCGCCCGCGTATAGGTGCCGGGCATGCCCCGGAGCAGACAGTTCGCAGGCGTGATATTCCTGGCCGGGTCGGCCGACGTTGCCAGGCATGAGCCGTTGGCGAGGGCGGCTGCGGTGATTGGATCGAAAGCCGCGGTATCGCGGGTCAGGCTGGTGAAGTTCCCCTTGTAGCTGAATTCGCCGCCCAGCACCGAGTGGTTGATCACGTTCGAATAGTCGATAACCGGCGCAACGACGGGTACCTGGGACTGACTGCCGGAAAGACTGAGAAAGTAGATCGCGCGCGCGTCGAAGTAGCTGCGATTGCCGACGCCGGTCAGATAGAGGTCGGAAACGGCTTCGGTCGGCAGCGTCAGAAATGCAGCTAGCGGGTCCTTGTACAGTGACAGGTTGTAGTCGGACATCATCATATAATCGGAGAGCGCGACGCCGTCCCAGCCCCAGACCCATTTATCGTTCAGCGCGAATTGACCCTTGGTCTCGACGCCGCCGCGGAACTGACGGTCTCCTGGCTGACCGGCGAAGGCTGCGGGATCCAGCTGATCGATACCATAGGCGCGGATTTGATAGGATCCGTTGAGTAACCGCTGACGGAACTCGGCCTGCAGCAACACGCCTTCTTTAGTTGTGTAGCGCGGGTCGAAGGTTGCGTCGTAGTCGGGCGCGATATTCCAGAAGAACGGTGTTTCAATGCTGTATCCGTAAACGCCAGTCTTGATCTCCGGCATCAAGAACCCGGTCTTTTTCTTGACGGTCGGGTCGGGGGCCGAACCATACGGTACATACGCCAGCGGAACGCCGAAGAATTCCAACTGGGCGTTCTCGAAGTACAGCATCTTGTTGGTCTGGTCGTGAATGATGCGCGCACCCTTGACCTGCCACAGGGGCGGCTTCTTCGGATCATCCCTGCAGGGTGCGCAAGCCGTGTAGACGCCGTTCTCGAACACGGTGTAGTTGCCGTTGGAGCGGTCTGCGCGCGTCGCAGCCATTCGCGTCGCATCGGCAGTGTCGACGTGCAGCGAGTCGACGAAACCGTCCCGGTAGTCGTCACTCAAATCCATGATGTTGGCGTAGGTAATTTTGCCGTCCGCATCGGTCATGCGGATGTTGCCTTCGGCATGAAGCCGCTTGGTCTTTTGATCGTAGATGACCTTGTCGGCCTCGACGCTGGTGCCGTTGTAGAACAGCTGCACGTTGCCGACCGCCGACACTCGTGAGTTGTTGTAGTCGTAATCGACCTCGATCGCCTGGACCAGCATCTGTCCGTCGTTGGGCGGACGCGGCGGTCTCGGATGCGGCGGTTGCGGATTGTAGGTGAAACCCTGCGCCGACGCCGGGGTTGCCAGGACAATACCGAGCGCGGCGGCGAAAATGACCCCGAAGACGAGCGCGAGGACGGATCCGGCCAAACGACTCCGGTGGCGGCGCACACGGGTGCTCCACCGCAACACAGACGACCTTCCCTGGCGGGCGGCGACAACGGCCACTACCCGTCCTCCTGGTACAACAAGGCCAAAAAGCCGGTGAGGCCGCCCACGCATACGGGCAGCCACGCCGAAGCGATCGGATGCATCAACTCAGCCTTGCTCAAATCCTCGGTTACTTTCGACAGAACGTAGAGCAGAAAGCCTGCACCCACGCCACTCAAAACCATCTTCTGCACGCCGCCGAAACGGAAGAACCGCAGGCTGACAGCGGCCGCCACCATGACCATTGCCGCCAATAAAAACGGCTGTGCGATGAGCTTGTGGTACTGCAACCGATATCCGGCGGTCGCGAATCCGGAGCTCTCGGAAGAGCGGATATAGCTCGGGAGTTGCCAAAAGGACACAGTCTCCGGGGTAGAGAAACTGTTGCGAACCTGGGCCGGGGTGAGGGTGGTCGGCAGGACGAAGCTGTCCTGATCAACGGCAGGACGATCAAGGGTGTATCGCCGTACCGATTTGAACACCCAGCGTCCATCCTCCAGCGTCGCCTCCTGGGCTTCGATTCGCTCCTTGAACTGGTAGTCGGTATCGAATCTGAACACCGTCAATCCGGTCAGCCGCACGCCCTGCTGCTCGCTGCGGGCGGCATTGATAATGGCCTGACCATCACTGTTGACCTGATTGATCCAGAAACCGGCTGCGTCCTGTATTCCACCTCCAGGGGCGGAGCCGAAAAGCTCTGCTTCCATCCGTTTGGAGATTTCGCGCAAATTGGCGGACATCGGATTGTAGGCGGTCGTCGCCAGAATCCCGAGCACGATCGCGCTGGCGAGTGCCGGCGCGATGAACTGCCAGGCAGAAACGCCAGCGGCCCGCGCGACCACAAGCTCCAGCCGCCGCGAAAGCGCCAGATAGCAGGTCATCGCGCCGATCAGGATGCAAAACGGCATCATTTTTTCGAGCAGTTGAGGAACCCGGAACAGCGACGTCTCCGCGACGGTGATGGCGGATGCCGTCGCCAGCCCCGAGGTCTTCCTGACCATTTCGATGTAATCGACGAGCACCAGCAGGACGAAGATGCTGGCAAATACGCCGATCGCCGAGACCACGAAGCGGCCCGCAAAATAACGCCCAAGCGTGTTGGTCATCATGCTCATGCTGTGACCGCCCGCCCCAAAAGCCGCACAAGACGGGCGTTCGATCCGCCGATCGCGAACGATGGGATCGTCCGACTGTCGAAGCCGAGAAGCGCTAGGATCATCCAATGCGGGGTCATCGGATCAATGCCGGCCAGAACCCGGGCGATCCGGAGCGGCGCTGCCAGGTTGACCGTAACCCGCGCAAGCGACGCAAGCGTCGTGCGAAAGATGTATTTGTCGATCGACCCCATCGTTACCGCACGACCCCACCCTGCGAACCGGAACTGCCGCTGCGACCAATCCCGAAACCGGGATCCCCTTTGGTCGCGCGCCATCGATCCGGCCGGCCCCACACTCTCACTACCATCCCTTTGATCCGTCAACAAAATGGCTGCGCCATGGCACCCTTAGGATATGGTTAATAATTCGCGCTATGTGGCCTCTCGGCCACGGGAACGCTTGGCAGCGCCGCCGCTGACAGGCCATAGTGCCATGACCACGCTCTAAATGTATGTGCATCACAGCCAAGTGAGCATTCCCAGCACCGCCCCGCGGGTTTCTTCGCACCCGGTTACAGCCCTATTTTGGAGGATTTGCCTATGCCCGACGCCGTCAAGGTCGGCTTCGTTCCGTTTTCCACCGCGCCGCGCGGCATTCTCGTGGTGTTCTGCGACGACACGTTGAAATTCGGCGCCGCGACCCGCAAGGCGCTGGGGGATGCGACCGATGTCGTCGGACGCGCCGCGGCCACCAACCAGTTCAAGGGAAAGAGCGGATCCGCGCTCGATATTCTGGCGCCTGAAGGTCTCAAGGCCTCACGCTTGATCGTGGTCGGCGCCGGCAAGCTATCGGCTATCAAGGACTTCGATTTTCTCAAGCTTGGCGGCGCGGTCGCCGGCAAATTGCGCGCCGGCAATGACGCGGTGACGGTCATCGCCGAACTGCCGACGGGGGCCTTGAAGCCCGACCAGGCCGCGGCGGTCGCATCCGGCGTGCGGCTACGCGCCTATAAATTTGACCGCTACAAGACCAAGAAGAAAGATGGCGAGGACGCCGCGTTGCGCGCTGACGTTTCAATCGCGGTCGGGGATGTCGCCGCTGCGCGAAAGGCCTTCGCTCCTGACGCACACGTCGTCGACGGCGTTATCATGGCGCGCGAACTGGTCAACGAGCCTCCGAACGTGCTCTATCCCGTGGAATTCGCGCGTCGCGCCGGCCAGCTGCGCAAACTCGGCGTCGACGTCCAGGTTCTTGACATCAAGGCCATGACGAAACTCGGAATGGGTGCGCTGCTCGGGGTCGCCCAGGGCTCCACGCAGCCCGGCCGCACCGTGATCATGCGCTGGAACGGCGGCAAGCGCGGCGACCAGCCGGTTGCTTTTATCGGCAAGGGCGTTTGCTTCGATAGCGGCGGCATTTCCATCAAGCCGGCCGGAAGCATGGAGGACATGAAGGGCGACATGGGGGGTGCTGCCTGCGTGGTTGGGCTGATGCATGCGCTGGCGGCGCGGAAGGCGAAGGTCAATGCGGTCGGGGCGATCGGCCTTGTCGAGAACATGCCCGATGGCAACGCGCAACGCCCCGGCGACATCGTGACGTCGATGTCCGGCCAGACCATCGAGATCATCAACACCGACGCCGAAGGCCGGCTGGTGCTGGCCGATGTGCTCTGGTATGTGGCGAAGAAGTTCAAGCCGAAATTCATGGTCGACCTGGCGACGCTCACCGGCGCGATCATGGTTGCGCTCGGCACCGAATATGCCGGCTTGTTTTCCAACAATGACGAGTTGGCCGAGCGGCTGACGAAGGTCGGGATCGCGACCGGAGAGCGGGTTTGGCGCATGCCGCTCGGTCCGGAATACGACAAGCAGATCAACTCGCAATTCGCCGACATGAAGAACACAGGCACCCGCAACGGCGGCTCGATCACCGCCGCGCAGTTCCTGCAGCGCTTCGTCGATGATACGCCGTGGGCGCACCTCGATATCGCGGGAACCGCGATGGGCGCGCCGAAATCCGAGATCAGCCACAGCTGGGGCTCGGGCTATGGCGTGCGCCTGCTGGAGCGGCTGGTCGCGGAATATTACGAAGCCGGGAAGTAGCTAAAACCTGATGACGGAAGTCTTGTTCTATCATCTGCAAAACATGTCGCTTGAGAGCGTTTTGCCGCCCTTGCTGGAAAAATCGCTGGAGCGCGGTTGGCGAGTTGTCGTGCAGTCGACGTCGCAAGAGCGCACCGACGCGCTGGACGCTCATTTGTGGACGTATCGCGATGATTCGTTCTTGCCGCACGCCACATGGCGCGCCAGCGATGCGCAGGATCAGCCGATCGTGCTGACGGCCGAGGAAGGCAATCCGAACCGGGCCAACGTCAGATTTCTGGTCGACAATGCCGCTTTGCCTGTCGATTCGGACGCCTATCAGCGGCTGGTTCTGGTTTTCAACGGCGACGACGGGGATGCACTTGCCGCAGCGCGGGGCGCCTGGACAGATTGCAAGACGCGGGGGTTCGAGGTTACCTACTGGCAGGCGGATGAGCGGGGCCGGTGGCAGCGGCGGGAATAGCGATCTGCGACAATTAATGATAATCTGCGGTTTCGGCCCATGGGCTTGCGCATAGCCACGGTCGTGCCGCAAAGTGATGTTGGGACAACCGCTTAGGGCGTTTTAGGAACCTAGTTCATCGTGCGAGACAAGAACGCTCATCGAAAGCGCCTGCTGGCGTTGCTGCTGTTTGCCCCGGTCATCGCGGGCTGCTCAGGCGCGTCCGACATGTTTTCGTCCGATCTTCTGTCGAAGGACGCGGAGTGGTTTTCGCGTTCGGGCAGACTGTTCATCAGAAACGTTTCGATCGAAACGCCGCCCCTGACCCCCAACAAGCCGATTACGGCCGACGATCTGGTCAGCGCCGAAGGGTACTGCCCGGGAATGACGCCTCCCGGTGGCCCAGCCTCCAACGCGTTGGCCGAAGGACCCGCCGCGTCGCCCCCGCCGTCGACCACCGGAACGGTGGCGCTTGGTCACACCGAATGCGATGTCGTGCGCGGCATCGGCGCACCGGGCAGCGTCAGTCTGTCGAACAATCAGCGTGGTGATCGGGTGGCGGTCATCAACTATGCGCAAGGCCAGCGCGCTGGAATCTATACCTTCACGGGTGGACGCCTGACATCGATTGAGCGTGCGCCTGGTGCGGTGGTGCAGCCTAAGCCCACAAAGCCGAAGAAAAAGCCGGCGGCGACCTGACGGTTTCCTGCGAGGATCGGATCCTTCTGTGGAATGATCGGTGGCGCTATTTGACGCGTTTCTTCGCGCGAGCTGGCATCACCCCGCATCAAGTGCTTTCGCTGGAAAAGCTGTAATCAGCCGGTCGCCTCATCATACTGCGAACTGGCGGTCAGCCACGCTTCCTCGGCCTGCCGCAGGGCGTTGGCCGCGCCGGCGCGCGCCTTGCTGAGCTGGGCGGCCTGTTTCGGATCGCGCTGAAATAGATCCGGAAGCGCGAGCGCGGTGTCGATCTTGGCGATGATGCCGTTGATGCGCGCGATCTCCGCTTCGGCGTCTGAAATCCTCTGCTTCAGCGGCGCGCGGTTTTCGACCTTGCGTTGAGGCTTGTCGCGGCCGTTGCCGCGTTCGCGGTCGCCGCGTCTCGCGCGAATTCGCGCGCATGCCGCGTGTCGACAGCACGCTGCGGCGATAATCGTCGAGGTCGCCGTCATAGGCCGTGACGGCATGATCGGCCACGACCCATAATTGATCGGCGCAGGCCTCGATCAGATAGCGATCATGGGAAACCATGATGACTGCGCCCGGAAATTCATTGATCGCCTCGGCAAGTGCCGCGCGGCTGTCGATATCCAGATGGTTGGTCGGCTCGTCGAGAATAATCATGTTGGGGCCGAAGAAGGTCGCCAGGCCAAGCAGCAGCCGGGCCTTTTCGCCCCCCGACAGGCTTCGGACCAGTGTGTCGCCGGCCTTGCCGGAGAAGCCGATCGCGCCGGTGCGCCCGCGGATCTTGGTTTCGGTGGCGTCCGGCATCAGTTTGCGAACGTGATCGTAGGGCGATCCGTCGAGATCGAGCTCATCGACCTGATGCTGCGCGAAATAACCGACCGACAGTTTGTCCGCGCGGGTGACTTGCCCGGAGAACGGCTGCAGCTTGTTGGCGAGCAGCTTGACCAGCGTCGACTTGCCGTTGCCATTGGACCCGAGCAGCGCGATTCGGTCGTCGGTGTCGATGCGCAATGTCACGCGATTGAGCACCGGCTTTTTCGGATCGTAGCCGACCGAAACATTGTCGACGGCGATGATCGGCGGCGACAGCATCTTCTCGGGCACCGGAAACGAAATCTCGCGCACGTCCTGCGTCACCAGCGCGGTGACGGGCTTCATTCTTTCCAGCATCTTGACGCGGGACTGCGCCTGACGGGCTTTCGAGGCCTTGGCCTTGAAGCGGTCGACGAAGGCCTGCAGCCGCTTGCGCTCGTCGGCCTGGCGTTTGGCGTGCTTGGCATCCAGCATTTCCCGCGTCGCGCGCTGCTCTTCGAAAGAGGAATAAGTTCCCTTGTAGAGCGTGAGCTTGCCGCGATCGAGATGCAGGATCTGGTCGACCGAGGTGTCGAGCAGGTCGCGGTCGTGACTGATCACGATCACGGTGCGCGGATAGTTCGCCAGATGATCTTCGAGCCATAGCGTGCCCTCGAGATCGAGATAGTTGGTGGGCTCGTCCAGCAGCAGAAGGTCGGGTGCCGAAAACAACGTCGCCGCCAGCGCGACGCGCATCCTCCAGCCGCCGGAAAATTCCGAACAGGATCGGGCCTGGTCGGCGGTGGAAAATCCGAGGCCGCTCAGAATGGAGGCTGCGCGGGCAGGGGCGGAATGGGCGTCGATGTCGACGAGCCGGGTCTGGATCTCAGCGATCCGATGCGGATCATGCGCCGTTTCGGCTTCGCGCAGCAACGCCTCGCGCTCCAGGTCGGCCGCCAGCACGACGTCGATCAGGCTCTCGGGGCCGTCAGGCGCTTCCTGCGCCAGGCTGCCGACGCGCCAGCGCGGCGGGATCGTGATGGTCCCGCTTTCCGTCGGCAACTCGCCGCGGATCGCGCTGAATAGCGTCGATTTGCCCACACCGTTGCGGCCGACAAAGCCGACGCGCGCGCCGGGCACGATCTGCACGGAGCTGTTATCGATCAAAAGCCGCCCGGCAATCCGGACCGAAATATCTGATATTGAGAGCATGCGGCGTTGTCACCGGAGCCGCCGCCAAACGCAACCGGTTTGTGGGTAATATCGCCTTTGGGAGTTCACATATCACGCAATACGCCGAGCCAGTGCGATGACCTCCGGGGGCTTTCGCCGTCCCGCCTGCGCAACGCCTCGATTAGATGCTGGAGATGGGGTGGCAGGGGCGACATCTCCGGGCGGAGATCCTGCTGCAGCCGTTCGCCGACGGCGTCGCAGATCGATCGGCTGGTGGTGCGATCGATGTGTTGGCAATCCATTGGGGGGTTCCGCTTCGCGTTCATTTCAACGTGATGACGCAGAAACAAGTCGCCGCGACGAAAATGGTTTCCCGGTGCCGGTGGAATCCGTTCCTTTCCAGTAAAAATCCGATGAACGCGGCGCCCGGTTCCCTCGACCGGAATCGGACAGAAAGCCCCGGCCGCTGCCGGCCAGGGCCTTTTTGACATCCGGATCGGACGATTGAGGTCAATAGCAGCGATTTACCAGGCGCCAACGCGGGCCCCATGGCGTCGGAACCAGTTGCCGCACGTAGCAGCCGCCGTAGCCGTAGCCGTACCCGTAATAGGCCGGACCACCGACGAAGAAGCGCGGACCGCCCCAACCCCAGCCGCGATGCCACCCGCCATGCCAGCCTCCGTGCCAACCGCCCCAAGCGGAAGCGGAGGTGGGGGCCAATGCGGCCAGACCCAGCGAAGCCGAGGCAACTGCAACAAGCGAGAGTTTGCGTAACATGGTCGTCTCCTCAGGTTAGGCGCTGTTGGCGCCATCGGTGAAGTCACTGTCCCTGGCGTCCCCCTGAACTGGAGAGGCGTTCGGTTGATGGCAGGTTATTCCTGAGAAACTGAATGAATCCCGGACGGGCGTTTCAGAGAGAGTTCATGTTGGTGAAATTGTTGTAATTTTGGGCATCGAAAGGGTGGCTGTATTGCGGGCTCGGTCATTGGCTGTCGCTCGCCTGATCGCTTGCCGTTCGCTGACGGCGTCGATATAAGCGCCGCACTCCCACCAGCGCTTTTCAAGGACGAGATCATGGCGATTGAACGCACCTTTTCGATTATCAAACCGGACGCGACCGCACGCAATCTGACGGGCGCGATCAACGCACTGATCGAGAAGGCCGGACTCCGAATCGTTGCCCAGAAGCGCATTCGCATGACCCGCGAGCAGGCGGAAACCTTCTATGCCGTCCACAAGTCGCGGCCGTTCTTTGGCGAACTGGTGGATTTCATGATTTCCGCCCCCGTGGTTGTTCAAGTGCTTGAGGGTGAAAACGCCGTGCTCAGGCACCGCGAGGTGATGGGCGCGACCGATCCTTCCAAGGCGGCCGACGGCACGATCCGCAAGCTGCACGCAAAGTCGATCGGCGAAAATTCGGTGCATGGCTCCGATGCACCTGAAACGGCAGCTGTTGAAATTGCCCAGTTTTTCTCAGGCAACGAAATCGTCGGTTGATTGACACCGAGGTCGGCGCGCAATCTAGTCGATCATAACGGCGGCGGCCGTTGGGTCGGTAGGGGGTCGCTGTGAACGGACTATTGCAGGTCTTTGATCCCGCAAACATCGGTGCGATTTTAGCGCAATTTCAAACCGACCTGCAGAAACCGGCATTCTGGCTTGCGGTCGGCAAGATCATCTGGATCAACGTGTTGTTGTCCGGCGACAATGCGCTGGTGATTGCCATGGCCTGCCGTGGTCTGCCGCGCCGGCAGCGGCTGTGGGGCATGGCAATCGGCGCCGGCATTGCAGTGGTGCTGCTGATCACATTCACCGGCATCGTCGCGACCTTGATGGGGCTGCCCTATCTGAAACTGGTCGGCGGCCTCGCGCTCATCGTCATCGCAACCAGGCTTCTGGTGCCGGACGATGAGGGCGACGACGTCACCGCCGGCACCAGCCTCTGGCAAGCCGTCCGGATCGTCGTGATCGCCGACATCGTCATGAGCCTGGATAACGTCATCGCGGTCGCCGCGGCCGCCAACGGACAGCTCCCGCTATTGATCCTCGGCCTTGCCATCAGCATCCCGATGATTATCGCCGGCGCCGCGCTGATCATGATGGTACTGGACCGGCTTCCGATTCTGGTCTGGCTCGGCGCGATCCTGCTTGGGTGGATCGCCGGTGGCGTGATCGCGACCGATCTGGCGGTTCATCCGTTCCTGCAACGACTTCTCGACGGCCTCCAACTCGAGGCGACCTCGACGATTTTCGGCACGCCGCCGCGCATCACGCTGGACGGTGATACTGCCGAATATATCTGCTCGGTGCTGGGCGCGATCGCTGTACTGACGGCGGGATCGATCTGGCGGAAACGCCGGCTGCGCCATTCCGAACATCCCGCGCGGCGGGCCGAGGCGACCCAGCCGATCGAGCGGCGATGACGCGCGACCGGATCGGATACTGGCAGCTTGTTCGTCCGAACGGTGCTTCAGCTTCTGACGATCGATCCGGAGCGGCCGACCAATCGCGCCAACTGTTTGAAACGGCTGCCGACGCGATCGGCAACCAGATCGACCATTTTGTGTTCGAACACCAGCATCAGCTTACGGCCGCGGCTTCGAAAGTGGATCGCCGGCAAGACGCCCGGTCGCGCCGCCGATATCAGATGGGCGACGCGAAAAGCCGCGCCGAGAACGCGCGCGCGCTCGACCATCGCGGGCGGCACCAGTTCATAAATCAGCGCCGGCGGTTCGTTTTCCTCACTCAGGCCGGCATAACGGTAGAATACCGAAAGCGCGATGAAAGCCCTGCCTTGATGGCTGATCGCGCCGAAATTGCCGTTGGTGATGAGATTGAGCGTCTGCTCGCCGCGATAGTCGGGATGCACCCGCCAGCCGATGTCCGACAGCAGGCAAGCGGCGTGGCGCAGCCGGCGATCCTCGTCGGTCTCCCGAAGCTTGACCACCCTGACGAAACGATCGGTCCATCCGATCAATTCTTCGGCGTGACGGGCGGACCGCGACAGCAGCTCATTCAGGGTTTGCGCAGCGCAAATCAACCCATCCCTGGAACGCTCGGCCGCAGGCAGCATCTCGTAAAGCAGGCCTTCGCGCACCCCGAAAGTCGAAAACACGATGGTCTTCGGCTTGGCGACGCTGATGACGTGTTCGAGAACCAGCGCGGCATAGGTCAGCAATGGCCGCCGTGCGTCGGCAACGATTTCGATATTGGCCAGCATGTTTGCCGACGCGAGGCGGCGCAGACGTTGGGCGAAGTCGAGCGCGTCCGCCGCCGGTATCGAATAGCCGTGCATCACTCGCAACGGGTAACCGCTCTGGATGATGTGGATACGCGCCAGTGATCGCCAGGTACCTCCGACCGCATAGAAGGCGCGACCGCGGCCGGCCTTGAGCTGGGCGACCTCCGAAAGGTCGGCCTCGACGATACGTTCGGCGCGCTTCAGCGATTTTTGCGATGCGTCCTGCAATGCCAGACTTCCGAGCGGCAGGGTCACGCCGCTATGAACGCGGTTGCCGCGCACGTCGATCAGCTCCAGCGAGCCGCCGCCGAGATCGCCGACGATGCCGTCCGGCTTGTGAACGCCGGAAATAACGCCGAGTGCGGATAATTTCGCTTCACGCGGGCCCGACAGGATTTCGATGGGCACGCCGCAGATGCGTTCCGCCTTGGCGATGAAATCAGGACCGTTGGTGGCGTCGCGACACGCTGCGGTGGCGATCGCGTGGACGCTGCCGACCTTCATGATCCGGCACAAGGCGCGAAAACGCCGCAACGACGTCAGGGCCTTGGCGACCGCGTCCGGCGCCAGCAGACCGGTGGTCTGGACCTCGCGCCCGAGTCCGCAGAGGGTTTTCTCGTTGAAGATGGAGACGAGGCTCCGCGTCATCAATTCATAGACGACGAGACGCACCGAATTCGAACCGATATCGATGACCGCGACGCTGGATGCGCGTTTACGCGGCCGCTTCACCGTGAAAACCCCTTATGGTGATGATTGCTGACGTTCGGTACGGCGCGTGAGGCGGCGCGGCGAAGATTCCTTAAGCGACTTTCCACGGCCTGACAAACTCGGATTGGTCATGAAGTAATTATGCAGATTGAAAGGCTCTTCGCCCTTCGCGGCCTTCATACGCGTTGACGACCCGTCCGGCAACAACTGCCAGCTCTGTTCGGTATCCTTCAGATTCGCGACCATGATCTGTTCGAGAACCTGCTGATGCACCGTAGGATTTTGCAGCGGGCAAAGGATTTCGACGCGCCGGTCGAGGTTACGCGGCATCATGTCGGCGGACGAGATATACACAGCAGCTTTTGCGCTGGGCAGCCCTTGTCCCATCCCGAAACAGTAGATCCGGCCATGTTCGAGGAAACGGCCGATGATGGATTTGACGCGGATATTCTCCGAAAGTCCGGGAATGCCCGGCCGCAGACAACAAATTCCGCGCACCACCAGCTCGACCGACACGCCGGCCTGCGACGCCTCGTATAGCGCGTCGATGATATCCGGATCGACCAGCGAGTTCATCTTCAGCCAGATCGCCGCCGGCTTGCCGTGACGGGCATACCCGGTCTCGCCGCGAATGTGCTCGAGCATCCGCTTGCGCAGGGTGAGCGGCGAAACCGCCATCTTCTCGATATCACTCGGTTCGGCATAGCCGGTGATGTAGTTGAACACCCGCGCGGCGTCGCGCCCGATGACCGGATCGGACGTGAAATAGGACAGGTCGGTGTAGATGCGCGCGGTGACCGGATGATAGTTGCCGGTGCCGGTGTGGACGTAGGTGGTGAGGCTGCCGCCCTCGCGGCGCACGATCAGCGACAGCTTGGCGTGGGTTTTCAGTTCGATAAATCCATACACCACCTGCACACCGGCGCGTTCGAGATCGCGCGCCCAGCGGATGTTGGCTTCCTCATCGAACCGCGCCTTGAGTTCGATCAGCGCGGTCACCGACTTTCCCGCCTCCGCGGCCTCGGCTAGCGCCCGCACGATCGGCGAGTTGTTCGAGGTGCGATAGAGCGTCTGCTTGATGGCGACGACGTCGGGGTCGCGGGCGGCCTGTTGCAGGAACTGCACGACGACGTCGAACAATTCGTAGGGATGATGAACGATCAGATCCTTTTGCCGGATCGCGGCGAAGATATCGCCGCCATGATCGCGCACGCGCTCGGGATGACGCGGCACATAGGGTACGAATTCGAGATCGGGCCGGTCGAGCCGGGTCAGTTGCGACAGCTCGTTCATCGCCAGCACGCCGTCGACCAGCAGAACCTCGTCGTCGGCGGTGGAGAGGGCGCGTTGCACGAAAGCGCGCAGCTCTTCCGGCATCTTCGCTTCGATTTCAAGCCGGATCACCGATCCCCGCCGCCGCCGCTTCAGCGCGGTTTCGAACAGCCGGACCAGATCTTCCGCCTCTTCCTCGATCTCGAGTTCGGAGTCCCTGATGATGCGGAAAGCACCCTGGCCTTTGACGGTATAGCCGGGGAACAGCCGGCCGATGAACAAGCCGGTCGCTTGCTCCAGGGTAATCAATCGCACGGCGCCGTCCTTGCCCGTGGGCATGCGAATGAAGCGATCGATCTTGCCGGGCATGCGGATCAGCGCGTTCATCGGCTTGCCGTCGGAGACGCGCGCCAGATGCAGCGCGACGGTAAATCCGAGGCTCGGGATGAACGGAAAGGGGTGCGCCGGATCGATCGCCAGCGGCGTCAGCAGCGGGAAAATATTGTGAAGGAAATGATCCTCGATCCAGGCGCGCTCGGTCTTGGTCACGTCGCGGCCATCCACGAGAACGATTCCGACCTCGGCGAGGATGCCGCGCAGATCGCGCCAGATCGCCTGCTGGTCGGAGGCGAGCTTCGAAACCGTCTCGTTGATGAGGACGAGTTGTTCGGCGGGGGTCAGGCCGTCCGGACTGCGCTCGGCAATGCCCTCCCGCACCTGGGCCTTGATGCCGGCGACCCGGACCATGAAGAACTCATCAAGGTTATTGGCAGAAATCGACAGAAATCGCACCCGTTCAAGGGCGGGATGGCCGGAATTGACCAATTCCTCCAACACCCGACGATTGAAGTGCAGCCAGGAAAGCTCGCGATTGATGAAGCGTTCGGGGCTCGTGGCCATGGCCACGCCGACCTCGACGTCCGACTCTTTTTCTTTAATTACAATGGCTTGTGCGGATTCCATGAAGTTTCAGTCCATTCCAGGGCAGACCGCAGCATGATAACGGCGAAGGCGGCGCAAACCATGTGTTATCGCCATGACGTTTCGATGACATTGACGTTTCCATCACCTGCGTCGTCAAGATGCGAACAGGCGGCGGATCAGGCGTTGCGCAGCAATTCGGCCGCCAGCGCCCGGGTTACCGGGCGGCCCAGCCGCAATGCTTCGGTGTCCAGGAGTTCGACGGCCCGTCGTGCGGCTGCAAAAGACCGTTCGATCCTGGTCGCGAGATAGCTCACCACCGTCTCATCGATGACCAGTTGGCGGTCTGCGCAAAATTTGACGATTAGCGCGCGAAACAGGTGATCATCAGGCGGCAATAACGACACCACGGGCACGGCGCGAAGACGTGACCGCAAATCGCGCAGTTCGACCTCAAACGCGGATGGAGGCGCCCGCGCGGTGATCAAGACCGACGCCTCGTCTTCCCGGGCGAGATTCATCAGGTGAAATAGCGCGCGCTCATCGAAGTCTGACGGCCTCAGATCCTCGACGACCAGCGCGCCGGTCGCCAACGCGCCCGGCACCGCCGCCGCCGTCAGCGCTCGGGCGCTGGTGGAGCGTGCGCCTGCTCGCTCGGCCCAAATGGCGGCGAGATGGCTCTTGCCGGAACCCTCTGGTCCGACCAGCAGCATGATCCGGTTGGGCCATTCCGGCCAGCTGTCGACCAGCGCCAGCCCCGCGGCGTTGGCCGGACCTTCGAGAAAGTTGTCGCGGGTAAGACTTTCCGCATGCGGCAGCGCAAACGCAAGCTGACGAGGTTGAACGCGGCCTGCCACGCAAGTCTCCATGCCGGGGTCGACCGGCGCATGATTTCGGCAGTCTAGAGCAGCATCGGTTCGGATTGAATCAGAACCGGGGCTCCAGTCTTTTGTTTTGCAGCCTTTTTCTTCACGCGAACCAGCATCCGCCTCGGATCAAGTCCCGGGCAGGCTTTCGCTCGAAAACGCTTTAGCTTGCTTCGATCGTGCTCATGTGCCGCACCCACTCGACCAGATAGAGGGATACGGAAACCAAAGTAAAGACCGTTACAAGGCCCATCAGGATCAGATCATAGGGCGTTGAATCGAAACCAAAGCCGAGGGCCGCCAGGACCAGGGCCGCGAAGGCCACCTGCGCCACCGTATTAAGCTTCGATACCATCAGCGGTTTCATCGGGATCGGTTTGCCGAACAACCATGACACAATCACGGCGGTAACGATCATGATGTCGCGCGAGACCACCAGGATGACGATCCAGCGCGGCACCGCCCCCCAGATTCCGAGCGCCATGTAGATCGAGACCAAGAGCGCCTTGTCGGCCAGCGGATCGAGCAGCGCGCCAAGTTCACTGGTCATATTGAACCGCTTGGCTAGAAAGCCATCGACCGCATCGCTGACACCCGCGACGATAAAGATCGCGAATGCGATCTCCATCTGGTTGGAGGCAATCGCCCAGATGATGACCGGCACCAGAAGGATGCGGCCAAGGGTGATAATGTTCGGAATACTCACGCGGCGCTTCCCGGCTACCGGCCTGATTTCGTGCAAGATCCGGCCCTTTGCAGCCCGGACCGGTTGTTGTCTACATAGTATATGCAGCGGCGGCTTGCGAGGCATTGCACACTGGCGGATTCCGACGTAACCAGCCGCCATCATCTGGAACAGGCCATGGTCGACCGCAACAACGGGCTCACTTACGCGGATTCCGGCGTCGATATCGATGCGGGCAATCGGCTGGTCGATCTGATCAAGCCGTTGGTTCGGGCGACGGCACGCGCGGGCGCCGACGCCGAAATCGGCGGGTTCGGCGGATTGTTCGATCTGAAGGCCGCCGGCTTCCAGGACCCGGTTCTGGTCGCCGCAACCGATGGCGTCGGCACCAAGGTCAAGATCGCAATCGAAACCGGCCTGCACGGCAACATCGGCATCGACCTGGTCGCGATGTCGGTCAACGATCTGGTCGTGCAGGGCGCTGAGCCGCTGTTCTTTCTGGATTATTTTGCCTGCGGCAAGCTCGATCCGGAGGCGGCGGCCGCCATCGTTGCCGGAGTAGCGGAGGGCTGCCGCGAATCCGGTTGCGCGCTGATCGGCGGCGAAACCGCCGAAATGCCGGGTCTCTATAAGGACGGCGACTACGACCTTGCGGGTTTTGCCGTTGGGGCAGCCGAGCGCGGCACGCTGTTGCCGCGGCCTGACATTGCGGCCGGGGACGCGGTGATCGGTCTTGCCTCGTCGGGCGTTCACTCCAACGGATTTTCGCTGGTCCGCAAGATTGTCGCGGCGTCGGGTATCGGCTTCGAGGCGCCGGCGCCGTTTTCGCCGGTCATGACGCTGGGCGGCGCGCTGCTGACGCCGACGCGGCTCTATGTCAGATCTTGCCTGCGCGCGATCCGCGAAACCGGCGCGGTCAAGGGCCTCGCCCACATTACTGGCGGCGGCTTTACCGATAACATTCCACGCGTGTTGCCAAAGCATCTCGGCGTCGGGATCGATCTTGAGCGCCTTCCGGTGCTGCCGGTCTTCAAATGGCTGGCGGAGCAGGGGCGCATCGCTGAACTGGAACTGCTGCGCACCTTCAATTGCGGCATCGGCATGATTGCGATCGTGAGATCGGACGCCATTGCGGAGGTCACCGACGTTTTGACCGAAGCCGGAGAGAACGTCGTGCTGCTGGGCGAGGTGATCAAGGCCGGGGGCGAGCATCGCGTGGTCTATAACGGTCATCTCGATCTGGCGTGGTGAAGCGATGAAGCGCCGGGTCGCCATCCTGATTTCCGGGCGCGGATCGAACATGGCCGCGCTGATCGAGGCGGCAAGGCTTGCGGATTTCCCGGCCGAGATCGCTCTCGTGATCTCCAACCGGGCCGATGCCGGTGGTCTCGAAAAGGCGAGACAACTCGGTATCGCGGCCGTCACCATTGAAAGCCGGCCCTTTGGCAAGGATCGGGCGGGGTTCGAGGCGGTTTTGCAGTCCGCGCTGGATCAGCACAGGATCGACCTGATCTGCCTCGGCGGGTTCATGCGATTGCTGACGGCCGAATTCGTGCAACGCTGGTTCGGACGGATGCTCAATATTCATCCCTCCTTGCTGCCGTCGTTTCCGGGCCTCGACCCGCAAGGTCAGGCACTGCGCGCCGGCGTCAAAATTTCCGGCGCCACCGTGCATTTTGTCATTCCGGAGACCGATGCCGGTCCGATCGTGATGCAGGGCGCGGTGGCGGTCAGCGATGACGATACCGCCGATACGCTCGCGGCGCGGATTCTTCAGGTCGAACACCGGATTTATCCCGATGCGCTGCGGCTGGTTGCCAGCGGCAAAATTCGGATCGAGGGCGATGTTTGCAAAACGGCAGGCAGCGCCGGTGGCGACGGTGCCCTGATTTCACCCGCCGTGAGCTAGGGCGGTGGTGCAGAAAATTATCGCGTCCGTCGGGCTTCTTGTACGGAGAGTAAGATGGCGAAAATAGCGGTTGTCGGGTGCGGCGCGATGGGATCGGTCTATGCCGCGCTGATGGTGGATGCCGGTCACGAGGTCCATGCCGTCACGCTTTGGCCCGATCACGCCGAGGCGATGGCCGCCAAGGGCCTGCGCTGCGAAGGCGCCAGCGGGGACCGTACGGTGCCGATTCATGCCTCGACCACGACGGACGGGATCGGGCCGTGCGATCTCGTCATCATCGCCACCAAGTCGTTCGACGTGGAGGCGGCGGCGCGTTCCTGCCTTCCATTGCTGGGTCCGGAGACAATCGTGCAGACCATCCAGAACGGTCTCGGATCGCCGGAAATCGCAGCACCGATCCTTGGCGCCGATCGTATTGCCGTCGGCGTTGTCGGAGGTTTCGGCGCCTCGATTCGAGCGCCGGGGCATGCGCATCACAACGGGATGGAGATGATCCGGTTCGGCGCATTTGCCGGGCTGCCAAAGCAGCTTCTGCAAGCCTCGGCGAAGATCTGGGAATCGGCCGGCTTCAAGGTCGCGCTGTTCGACGACATCAAGCAGATGGTGTGGGAAAAGCTGATCATGAACGTCGCCTTCTCCGGCACGTCCTGCACGACCGGGCTGACGATTGGCGAAATCCTCTCCGATCCGGACGCCTGGAACGTGGCGCGGGGTTGTGCCGAGGAAGCCGTTGCGGTGGCGGCCGCCGCGAAGGTTCGGCTCAACGTCGGCGATCCGATCGAGCACATCCGCAAGCTGGGCGGCAAAATTCCGGATGCACGCCCGTCGATGCTGCTGGACTATAACGCCGGCCGCCGATGCGAGATTGACGCCATCAATGGTGCGATCCCGCGGCTGGGCAAGCCGCTCGGCGTGGCAACACCCGTCAACGAGACGGTGGTCGGCATTATCAGAGCCCGCGAACGCCGGCTGCTCGCATCAGGAGGCGGCGCATAAATTGTCTGGGCAGAACTGGAGCGGTTTCGAGCGAAAGCCTGCCCCGGATTCGGTTCGCGCAAGAAAACGCGTCAAACAAAAAACCAGAGCATGCACGGTTAAAAAATAGTCCCCCGGCGAGAGCCGGGGGCTGCATCATGATGGCTTACGCGGATCGTGACGAGTTAGGAGACCTTGAGATTTTCTGCGGAGTTCTTGCCGCGATTTTCTACAAGGTCATATTCAACAACCTGATTTTCGTTGAGGGTTGAGAGTCCGGCACGCTCGACTGCCGAGATATGGACGAAAACGTCCTTATCGCCGGCCATCGGCTTGATGAACCCATAACCCTTTGTCGGGTTGAACCACTTGACGGTGCCTTTTTGCATCGCCTGTCTCCTAGTCTAGACGAAAAAAAGACGCGGCCACGCTATCTGCGTGCCACGCCACAAGCGGGCTTCCGGATGTCTGCTCAATTTCTTGGTCGCGAAACGCACAGTCGAACGGCCTAGATCCGATTGTACCTGATATTGCAACACGAATTTTGCGCGTTAGCAAGCTTCTGGTACGGCTGAGGAAATCAGATCAGCGATGGGGCCGGCCCGTCGGCACCTGTGGCAGCCGAACAACAATACCCGGCAATCGCCCACTGGCGGGGATCACGACCGATTGACGCTCCAGGAAAATTGGGGGCAAATCGGCCCGGCCGACGGCGATTTTTTTGCATTTTTTGTCGAGCTGGCGCTCCGTTTTTGGGAATGCATTCATGCGCTGCTCATCGTGGTTTTCACGAGCAAGGGATCGTTGCGGGGTAGGGCGCAGGCCCATAACGGCAGCTACGATCGTCTTCGGGCTCGCCCTTGCGGCCGCGTCAACATCCGCCCGGGCCCAGGTCGCACCGCCGCCACCGCCCCCTCCGCCGCCGCCCGTTATCACACCCGTTGTGACACCCGCCCCGACGCCCTTTCCGATGCCTTCGGATGTCAATTCCGAGATGTCGACCGGATCGGCCATGACCAATCTCGGCAGCAATTTCCTGGAGCGCCTCGGACAGCAGGCGAGCTACGGTTTCGGCAGCGCGCTGCGGAGAAATCCGGGCGGCGGCGGGGCCTCGGAAGCCACCGACGCGCCGGCTTTTCGAATGTGGGGGGAGACCTACGGAATCTCGGCGACAAATGGCGCGCAAGGCGATTTCGCCGGCGACCGGCGTCAAACCTGGGGTGGCGTTGCGGGGTTCGGCGGACGCATCGCGCCTGGCGTCAATGTCGGGATTTCGGTTGACCAAAGTCATACCGCGATCGACGTTCCGCTCGCGCTGCAGTCGGCGGGGCTCGATCTCACCCAGTTCGGATTTAATGCCTCGGTCGACAAGGGGCCGTGGACATGGGCGATCGCGCTGGTCCACGGCTTCGGACAAATCAACTCGACCCGCGACACCGGTGCCGGCTTCGCGGGCGCCGGTTACGGCGCTCATATCGACGGGGCGCTGACCGAGCTCAGCTACTACTGGAGCCTGGACCAGAGCCGCATCGTGCCAAAGGCCGCTTTCGAATATGTGCGCGCGGTGACCGGATCGTTCCAGGAAATGGGCGGTCTCGACCCGGTGACGGCGACCGGCACAACCCTGGAGCGTTCGCGGATCCTGGTCGGAGCGGAGATCGGGCATTACTGGATTATCGACCAGAAGATTCTCGACCTGTCCGGCTACGGCAAATTCGTTGACAACCTCACGCAGGATTTCTCCTCGACGATCGTCAGCCTCGGTCCGGAGAGCATCACCGTGCAGGGCATCACCGAGAGCAGGTATGGTGCCGATGCCGGCGCGTCCCTTTCGCTCAGCCTGAACGATACCGTGCGTCTTTATGTCAACTATGACGGCAAGTTCCGAGCTACCAACCAGTCGCATCAGGGCACGCTTGGCGTCGAGGTGAAGTGGTAGCGTGGCTGATGTGCGCGGGCGTGTCCCGGCGGTCGGGCTGCGATCCTAACCTCGATCGACCCTGATAACCCGGCCCTTCTCGATCGCCAGCGCCAGCCGGCCGTGCTTTAGCGACAGTGCCGCCTCGCCAAACAGCTCGCGGCGCCAGCCGTGCAGGGCGCCGACATCGGCATTATCGTCGGCCGCGATCTGCTCCAGGTCGTCGACTGTCGCGATGACCTTGCTGGCGACGGCGTGGCGTTCCGACGTCATCCGCAGCAGGACCTTGAGAAGCTCGACAATCGCAGCGCCGTTTGAATTGCCGCGCGGCTTTTCGATTTTCGGCAACGTCGCGGGATCGCGCGCCAGTCCGCGCTGCACGGCGGCCACGATATCGGCGCCCCATTTGGACCGGTCAAACCCCTTCGGCAGCGAGCGCAGATTGGCCAGCCGTTCGAGGCTGGTCGGTGCGTGGGTGGCGATATCGCCGACCGCGTCGTCCTTCAGGACGCGGCTGCGGGGAACGTCGCGGTCCTGCGCCTCCTGTTCGCGCCAGGCGGCGACCTCCATCAGCACCGCAAGCTCCTTGGGCTTGCGCACCCTGGTCTTCAGCCGCTCCCATGCGCGCTCGGGGTGAAAGTCATAGGTCTTTGGCGAGGTCAGGACCTCCATTTCCTCGCTGACCCAGTCGCTGCGATTGCGTTTCTTGAGGTCGGCGTCCAGTGCGGCGAACACGTCGCGCAGATGCGTGACGTCGGAGACCGCGTAGTGCATCTGCTCCTCGGTCAGCGGCCGGCGCGACCAGTCGGTGAAACGATGGGTCTTGTCCGGCCGATGGCCGGTGATGCGCTCGACCAGCTGGTCGTAGGCGATGGAATCCCCGTAGCCCAGCACCATGGCGGCGACCTGGGTGTCGAAGATCGGGTGCGGAACGATCCCGGCCTGATGCCAGACGATTTCGATATCCTGGCGCGCGGCGTGGAAAACCTTCAGCACCTTCTCGTTGGCCATCAGCGCGAAGAACGGCTTGAGGTCGATGCCCTGGGCCAGCGTATCGATCACGACCGCTTCCTCTGCGCTCGCCATCTGCACGACACAGAGCAGGGGATAATAGGTCGTTTCCCGCAGGAATTCCGTATCGACGGTGATGACCGGGTGTTTGGCGAGACGCTCGCAAACGGCGGCGAGCTCCGAAGTGGTGGTGATCAAATTCATGAACGGTCCATAACGCTTCTGAGACCGCGTTCTGCCGAAAGCGCTGATATGTCAAGGGTCTTGCGGCGAATTCTAGCCCTGCATTTCCGCTTGACGGGGGCCTTTCGTCAGGAAGCGTCCAGCCGGACACGGCTGATCGCGCTGCGCGATCAGGTCGCGGGACTGATCCGTGAAGCGGGCCGGTTCAGGCGTCGCGCGTGTGCCGGAGGGGTCTTCGCTGCGCCGGAACGACAAGCACGATGACGCAGAGTGCGAGTATCGCCAATCCCATGAATTCAAATACGAGCGCATCAAACACGGCAATTCCCCCAGCAAATCGATAGATTTGCGAGGAAGCGATTGACGGTCTGTTAATTTCCGGGAGCGGGCGCGGCGCGGTCCGGCAAAACCGTATTGACGGTTAACGGTTCACGTCCCGCAAAACGTCTGCAGAACGCGCTGATGGGGCTCGGGCGGCTCGGCATAGGCCGACAGCGCCGGCTGGTCCTCGTACGGCTTTGCGAGGACCGTCAGAAGCTGCTCGAAAGGTGCGAAATCGTCGCGGTTCACGGCAGCTTCGATCACCGCTTCAACCCGGTGGTTCCTCGGAATGAAGGCGGGATTGACCGCCCGCATCGCGGCCTGCCGTGCGGCAGCGTCCTGCGGCTCTTCGCCGATCCGTTGCCGCCAGCGTACCGCCCACTCATCATAGGCGGCGGGCTCGGCAAATAATTGCCGGACCTCGCGATCATCGGCGGGATCACGCGCGGCATCGCTCAGCCGTCGGAACGTCAGGGTGAAGTCGGCCTGGTTTTTGGCCATCGCCTGCAGCAGGTCTTGCGCCAGCACGGGATCGCCATCGCGCGCGGTAAACAGGCCGAGCTTGCTTCGAAGGCCAGCCTGGTAAGCGGTGTTGAATCGTTCGGCGAAATTCCCCAGCACCGCCTGCGCCTCGGCGATCGCCTTGTCCTGCGCATCGGAAAGCAGCGGTAACAGGCATTCCGCAAGCCGCGTCAGATTCCAGAGCGCGATCCGCGGCTGATTGGCGTAAGCGTAGCGGCCTTGCTCGTCGATCGAAGAAAACACGGTTGCCGGGTCGTAATGGTCCATAAAAGCGCACGGACCGTAATCGATGGTCTCGCCCGAGATCGACGTGTTGTCGGTGTTCATGACGCCGTGGATGAATCCGACCAGCAGCCAGCGCGCGACCAGGCTCGCCTGCCGCGCCACCACGCCTTCCAGAAGCGCGTGATAGGGGCGATCGGCGTTGGCCGCTTCCGGATAGTGCCGGTCGATGACGTGATCGGCCAGCCGTCGCACGCCCTCGATGTCGTTGCGCGCCGCGAAAAACTGGAACGTCCCGACGCGAATATGGCTGGAGGCGACGCGGGTGAGGACAGCCCCGGGCAACGGCGTTTCCCGCATCACGCGCTCCCCGGTCATCACAGCGGCGAGCGATCGGGTGGTGGGAATTCCTAGTGTCGCCATCGCCTCGCTTACAATGTATTCGCGCAGCACCGGACCAAGTGCCGCGCGGCCATCACCCCGCCGCGAGAATGGTGTCGGGCCCGATCCCTTGAGCTGAATGTCGCGGCGCACGCCGTCCGCGTCGATCACCTCTCCGAGCAGGATGGCGCGGCCATCCCCGAGCTGCGGTACGAAATGACCGAACTGGTGGCCGGCATAGGCCATCGCGATCGGGTCCGCCCCGTCGGGGACCCGCTTGCCGGCGAGGATTTCGGCTCCCTCCGGGCTATCCAGCCGATCCGGATCGAGGCCGAGATGAAGGGCGAGCGGCCGGTTCAATTTGACCAGTTTCGGCGCGGCGACCGGCGTCGGTGCGACCCGCGCGAAAAAATTGGCCGGCAGGGCCGCGTAGGTGTTTTCGAAGGGGAAATGGACCGTCATGGGATCAAGATAGGCGTGTGCTGGAAATAGACAATCGGCTTGCCACGACGCTGTCCAAAGGTCCGTTGTTTTTCCGTCACTTTTTCGGGTTTGCCGCGCTGGGATCTGGCCTTCATCCGGTTGCCGCGCCCCAAAGCCTCGGGTAAACCCTCAACCTCTTTGCGGGCTGGCCTTTTTGCGGGCTTGCCTTGGCCCCCCATCCTCCGACATCTGTTTTTGGAACATCCATGCATCGTTACCGGTCCCACACCTGCGGCGCGCTCCGCGACAGCGATATCGACCAGACCGTGCGGTTGTCGGGCTGGTGCCACCGGATTCGCGACCATGGTGGCGTGCTGTTCATCGATCTGCGCGATCATTATGGCTTGACGCAATGCGTGGCCGATCCGGATTCGCCGGCCTTCGAGGATGCCGAAAAACTCCGTTCGGAGTGGGTGGTGCGGATCGACGGCAAGGTGCGCCGTCGTCCCGAGGGTACCGACAATCCCGACCTGCCGACCGGCGCGGTCGAACTTTACGTCAGCGCCATCGAGGTGCTGGGGCCGGCCGGCGAATTGCCGCTGCCGGTGTTCGGAGAACAGGAATATCCTGAAGATATAAGACTTAAGTACCGTTTCCTCGACCTCCGTCGCGAGAAGCTGCACCAGAACATCATGACCCGCGGCGCGATCGTCGATTCGATGCGCAAGCGGATGAAAGAGCAGGGCTTTTTCGAATTCCAGACCCCGATTCTGACGGCCTCGTCACCGGAGGGCGCGCGTGACTTCCTGGTGCCGTCGCGCATTCATCCGGGCAAGTTCTACGCGTTGCCGCAGGCGCCGCAGCAGTACAAGCAGCTCCTGATGATGTCGGGCTTTGACCGTTACTTCCAGATCGCGCCGTGTTTCCGCGACGAGGACCCGCGCGCCGACCGGTTGCCCGGCGAGTTTTACCAGCTCGATCTCGAGATGAGCTTTGTCGAGCAGGAGGATGTTTTTGTAGCGGTCGAGCCGGTGATCACCGGCGTGTTCGAGGAGTTCGCGAAGGGAAAACCCGTCACCAAAGAGTGGCCGCGAATTCCGTTCGCGGAGGCGCTGCGCAAATATGGCAGCGACAAGCCGGATCTGCGCAATCCGATTCTCATGCAGGACGTCTCCGAGCATTTCCGCGGCTCCGGCTTCAAGGTGTTTGCGCGCATGCTGGAGGACCCGAAGAATCAAGTCTGGGCGATCCCCGGCATCGGCGGCGGCTCGCGCGCGTTCTGCGACCGCATGAACTCCTGGGCGCAAGGCGAGGGCCAGCCCGGCCTCGGCTACATCATGTGGCGCGAGGGTGGCGAGGGCGCAGGTCCGCTTGCCAACAATATCGGCCCGGAACGGACAGCCGCCATTCGCGCCGCGCTCGGCTTGAAGGAGGGCGATGCGGCGTTCTTCGTCGCCGGCGATCCCGCAAAGTTCTGGAAATTTGCCGGCCTCGCCCGCACCAAACTCGGCGAGGAGCTGAACCTGATCGACAAGGATCGGTTCGAACTGGCCTGGATCGTCGACTTCCCGATGTATGAATACAACGAGGAAGACAAGAAGGTCGACTTCTCGCACAACCCGTTCTCGATGCCGCAGGGCGGCCTCGATGCGCTCAACGGGCAGGACCCGCTGACCATCAAGGCGTTCCAGTACGACATCACCTGCAACGGCTACGAGATCGCCTCCGGCGGTATCCGCAATCACCGGCCCGAGGCCATGGTGAAGGCGTTCGAGATCGCAGGTTACGGCGAGAAGGATGTGGTCGAGCGCTTCGGCGGCATGTACCGCGCGTTCCAGTATGGCGCGCCGCCGCATGGCGGCATGGCGGCCGGCGTCGATCGCATTGTCATGCTCCTTTGCGGCACCACCAACTTGCGCGAAATATCGCTGTTTCCGATGAATCAGCGGGCCGAAGATCTGCTGATGGGGGCGCCTTCGGACGTGACCCCGAAGCAGTTGCGCGAGCTTCACATCCGGCTCAATCTGCCACAAAACTGAGCTTCCATGAAGCAGTCGCCGAAGTCTGAATTCGGGGTCGGGGGAGCCGCGGGGGAAATGCATGGCGTCCTATTCTGAAGATCTCCATTCCGCGGCGCTCGCCTACCACCGGCTGCCACGGCCGGGAAAGCTTGAAATTCAGGCGATCAAGCCGCTCGCCAACCAGCGCGATCTGGCGCTGGCCTATTCGCCGGGCGTGGCCGCGGCCTGCATGGCCATTGCCGGCGATCCGGCGGAAGCAGCATCGCTGACGATCCGTGCCAACCTGGTCGCGGTGGTGTCGAACGGCACGGCGGTGCTCGGCCTTGGCAATATCGGTCCGCTGGCATCGAAGCCGGTCATGGAAGGCAAGGCGGTTCTGTTCAAGAAGTTCGCCGGCATCGACGTGTTCGACATCGAAATCGCCGCCGACACCGTCGAGCGGGTGGTCGAAACCGTGGCGGCGCTGGAGCCGACGTTTGGCGGCATCAATCTCGAAGACATCAAGGGTCCGGAGTGTTTCGAGATCGAGGCCCAGCTCAAGGCGCGCATGAAGATCCCGGTATTTCATGACGATCAGCACGGCACCGCCATTATCGTCGGGGCCGCGATCACCAATGCCCTGTTGCTGAACGGCAAGAAGCTCACCGACGTCAAGATTGTCGCCTCCGGCGCAGGTGCCGCAGCGATCGCCTGCCTCAATCTCCTGGTTTCGCTCGGCGCGCAGCGCAAGAATATCTGGGTCTGCGACATCGATGGCGTGGTGCATGAGGGCCGTAATACCCTGATGGATCGCTGGAAGTCCGTCTATGCGCAGAAGACTGACAAGCGCGTGCTGGCCGAGGTGATCGGCGGCGCCGACATTTTTCTAGGACTTTCGGCGCCAAACGTGCTGACGCCTGAGATGGTCAAGGCGATGGCGGACAAGCCGTTGGTCATGGCGCTGGCCAATCCGACGCCGGAAATCATGCCGGATGAGGCCCGCAAGGCGCGGCCCGATGCGATGATCTGCACCGGGCGTTCCGATTTTCCCAATCAGGTCAACAACGTCCTGTGCTTTCCATTCATCTTTCGTGGCGCGCTCGATGTCGGGGCCACCGCGATCAACGAGGACATGAAGCACGCCGCGGTCGGAGCGATCGCGCAGCTTGCCCGCGATCCGCCGTCGGATGCGATCGCGCCCGGCTTCGACAGCGGCGAAGCCCAGGGCTTCGGCCCGGGTTCGCTGATCCCGAGCCCGTTCGATCCGCGGCTGATCCTGCGCATTGCGCCCGCGGTTGCGAAGGCGGCGATGGAATCGGGCGTCGCTTCCCGTCCGATCGCGAATTTCGAGGACTATGCCGCGCAACTGGAGCGCTTCGCGTTCCGTTCCGGCCTTGTCATGAAGCCGATGTTTGCCAAGGCCAAAACCCAACCCGTCCGCGTCATCTATGCGGAAGGCGAGGACGAACGCGTCCTGCACGCGACCCAGGTGGTGCTGGAGGAGAAGCTGGCGCGGCCGATTCTGGTAGGACGTCCCTCGGTGGTCGAGGCGCGGATCAAGCGATTTGGCCTTGCGATCAAGGCCGGCCAGGACTTCGATCTCGTCAATCCCGAGGACGATCCGCGCTATCGCTCTTACGTCCAATCCTACATCGATGTCGCCGGCCGGCACGGCGTGACCCCCGATGCCGCCCGCACGGTGGTCCGCACCAACGCCACCGTGATCGCGGCGCTAGCGGTGATCCGTGGCGAGGCCGATGCCATGATCTGCGGCGTCGAAGGCCGCTATATGAGCCACCTGCGCCACGTACGCGAAATCATCGGCTTTCTTCCGGGGGTGAGCGATTTCGCCGCCCTTGCGCTGATGATTACCAGCAAGGGTGCTCATTTCATCGCCGATACGCAGGTGCGGCCGAACCCAAGCGCCGAGGAGCTTGCGGAGATGGCGGCGCTGGCGGCGGTTCATGTCCAGCGATTCAACATCAAGCCAAAAATCGCGTTTGTGTCGCATTCCGATTTTGGCAGTTACGACACCAATTCCTCGCGCAAAATGCGCCGTGCCACTGCAATTCTGAAACAGAACCATCCGGAAATCGAGGCGGACGGCGAAATGCAGGGCGACACCGCGCTGTCGGAGGCCGCGCGGGCATTGATCCTGCCGCACTCGAATCTGGAAGGCGTCGCCAATATCCTGATCATGCCGAACCTCGATACGGCCAATGTGGCCTATCAGATGATCAAGTCGCTGGCGGACGCCCTTCCGGTCGGTCCGATTCTGATCGGCCCCTCGCGCCCGGCGCATATCCTCACGCCGTCGGTGACCGCGCGCGGTGTCCTCAACATGACCGCGGTCGCCGCCGTCGAAGCCCAGGAGCGAGCCGGCCGTCAGCAGCCGACCTTGTTTGGCTAGCGTGTTTTCCAGCGAAAGCCGGCTCCACGCCGGGTGCGGGGGCTGTCGCTTCGCATGAAGAAAACGCGTCAAAATAACGAAATCGAGCAGGAAAAATCTATCCAGTCACGGCCGACAATGAGCATTCCCTCGATTTGACTGTTTGAAAAGCTGCGGCGGACCCCTCATAATCGTTCCGCCATAGAGCGACCCCGCATCTGCAGCATTTCAGTGAGGCCGACCAATGCCAGCGTTCATCACCTTCGGGCGAATTCTATTCGCGGTGCTGTTTATTTTTTCGGGAGCTTCCAAGCTCCTGAATTTGACGGCGACGGCGCAGATGACGGAAAAGATTGTTATTCCGGCGGCACTGGCGACCTACACCTCGCAACTTGAGGGTGTAACGGGCATGTCGACGCCGCAAATGCTCGCGATTGCGGCCGGTGCGGTTGAATTGATCTGCGGCATCATGATCGCCTTGAATTTCGGCGCGCGCTTTTTTGCGATCGTGCTGATCCTGTTCGTCGCCGCGGCGACCTTCTACTATCACGACTTCTGGAATCAAACCGGCGCTGACGGCACGAACAATTTGATCCACGCGTTGAAGAACCTGTCGCTCATCGGCGCACTGTTCATGATCGCGGGATACAGGAAGGTGTCGCACGCGGGGGAACCCGCCTATAGCAGCGACGTCTAGTCTAGGTAACTCGCCGCCAGGGCGTCACGCTGACGGCATCGGCGCTGTCCAGGATAAGGGCATCGCCGGCCTTCATGCCATGGGCCGCCAGAATCTCCTGCGGTGAACGTGCGGGCACCCCGGGGAAGCACGGTTCACCTCCCGGCAGCCGCACGCGCGGCGCCTGCGACAGCCAGAAGGTGTCGTAGCGGTCCATAAACATTCCAAACACCTCCGGCCCGCCGATAATCGCGACGATGCCGGAATCAACACCGGCGCGCTCGCAGGCCGCCTCGAACGGGGCTCCCGCCGGATTCCACAGCGTCGCCCTGGGATTGGAGGGATCGGGCGCGATTGCGCCGATCTTGCCGGTCAGGACAAGCCGCTTTCGCTGCGGCGAGTTCGGCTGATCTTCCTGGGAATGACGGCCGTGCACGATCAGGTCGGCGCGGTCCAGCGCGGCGGTGAAGAACCGCTTGTCGCCCTCGAATTTCAATTCGTCCGGCATTACCCGATCGGCGTTCGCCAGCATGCCGTCGGCCGACACGATCACGTAACCTTCGATGCGCAGCGTCGGCACCTGCGTTGTCACGGGCGGCAAGGCTATTGCGAAATCGTCTGCACCACGCTGGAAACCGGGCGGTCGCTGACCGTGGGCAGCTTGGCGTCCTTCAGAAGTTCCTCGTCGTATTGCGGCAGCGTCTGCACGGGGGCCTTGGGTATCATTTTAACGACCTTGTAGCCGCCCGCCTTCAACCTGTGCAGCAGTTCGGGGAGCGCTTCCGCGGTGTGCTTGTGGAAGTCGTGCATCAGGATGATGCCTTTGCCGAGCTTGTCGAGCTTCTTCATGGTCACGTCGATCACCTGCTGGGCATTGCGCGCCTTGAAATCGAACGAGTCGAGATCGCAGGAGAACATCGCGATATTTCGGGTGCCGAGATAGGTCACCATTTCCGGCGGATGCTGCAGCGCCGGAAAGCGGAAGAATGGCGCGGGCGAAACGCCGCCTAGCGCCCATTTCACGGCGCTGAAGCCTTTTTCGATCTCGTCCTTGCGCTGCTCTTCGGTCAGTTTCTTGTTGGTCAACGTCGCATGCGACCAGGTGTGAGATCCGATGGTGTGACCGGCCGCGAGAACCTGCTTCAGGATTTCCGGATAGTAGGTGGCGTGCTTGCCGATCGGAAAGAAAATGCCGGTCGTGCATTGATCCGCCAGCGTCTTCAATACCGAGGGCGTATTGACCAGCCACGGGCCATCGTCAAAGGTCAGCACCACTTCCTTGTCGCGCAGGAAATCGAGTTGCTTGAAATGCTCGAAACCGAATCCGGGCCCGCCGGTGGTGTCGATTTCGACCACCCGGGAGATTCCGAGCGCGTCGGGATTTGCGCAAGGCGCTTTTGCAGGAACTGGGGCGGCAGCGGGCACCGGAACAGGAGCGGCAGGAGCCGCCTGCGGGGCGGCCGCGCCCTTGGTGGCGGCGGCCTGCGACCAAGCCACGCCTGGTGCACCCAGCGAAATCGCGCTTGCCAAGATCAATGCTGCCGCTATGCGCATCTTGTTACCTCACGTTGATCCCTGTTCGGTCGTGGCTCTCTGCCATCGTCCGAACCTTGTCCGCCCCCCGATTACTGTAACGTAGTTGGACCGGCGTTGCCACGGCAACGGCTTTGTCAGGGGGCGACGGTTTAACCGGCCCCGTCGGCTGATTTGCCGGGGAAATCCGCCTTTCTCGTCAAGCAGACGCTGGGCCCGACTGGCCGTCTAGCGCAGCGAAACGATGAAATCGGTTCCTTCGCCGGTTTCGCCACCGGCGATACCTTGATCGGAGACGATGATCGAACTGCCCGTCGAAAGCGCTTCGGCAATTCGAGCCCTTGCGTCCGCAGGAATGGTAAGGCGATCCAATGCTTCGGCGGGGCTGTCCGGCTCCGGCGCCTTGATCTCGACCGCGCCCGCCATCTTTCGCCGGCGCGATGCACGCTCGTCCTCGTCGCGCCGCTCGGCGTACCGGGTCGGTGTGGGAAGCGAAACGACCGACCAGTGCAGAACATTGGCGTCGTCCTTGTCGACCTCCGCGGTAAATACATGCGTTCCCAGCGGCCGATCGCTTGGCGCAATCGTCACCGGCACATCGAACAGCGGCGCGAAATTCTGCCGCACATAGAGCTTTGAGTCCTTGCGGCTGACGAACACCGCAATCTGACCGCCACGCTTTGGCGCTGCCAGCGCGGCCGTATCAGATTTCGAGGCCGGCGCCTTTTCGGTGCCCGGCAAGCGGCCCTGATCTTTTTTCTGATCGGGAACGCCGGCGGTGATATTCGCTGCCGGCTTGACGCTAGCGTCTATTTTCGTCGCCTCAGTCCTGACGTCATCCGCCCTTGCCTCGGCCTTGGTCGCGTCGGCGCGTGCGGCGGCCTTGGTTTTTGCAGCTTCGTCGCTTGCTTGCACGGGGACACCGGTCTGATCCGGCTTCTTGCCAGCCTTGTCGGCGTCTATGTCTTCAGCAGATGCGGCTTGCGACGCACCGGTCTCGGCCGCCTTGTCATCAGCCGAAGCGATTTCGGCTCCTTCCGCGGTAGCCGATTCAGCCTCCGACTTTGCAGGTTCTAACCTTGCAACTCCGGATTCGGCGCTCGATGCATCGCCGGATTTCGCGGAAACACTATTCTCGGCGGTCGATGGCGGGCTGTCGGTGCCGGCAACGGGCTGCTGCCGTGCCGGCGAATGATCACCGGAGGGCGTTGCGTCTGACATCGCGACCCGGGATTTTGTTATCGGAGAAACGCTGGCATCCGCGGTGCGAGTCTGTTCGCGCAATAGCGCGGAGGCCGGCGCGGCGTCCGCCAGGGACTTCGCGCTGTCGTCGTGCCCGACGGTTGACCTCAGTTCAAGGTTCGCTTCCAAAGCTGCGGGCTTCGTCGTCGCCACGTTCGACGCCTTGTCGGCCTTTGCGGCCGCGTTCGGCTCGTCGGCGGCGATCGGCTGCGGCACTATTTTTTGCGCGATGAGCAACGGATGCGAAAAATTAGCCGGAACCATCTCGTCGGGCGTGATCACGACCCGCGCGCCCATCTTGGTCCAGCCATACATCTTCACCGCGAAAGCCATCGGCATACGGATACAGCCATGCGATGCCGGGTGGCCCGGAAGCACGCCGGCGTGGATGGCGATGCCTGACCACGTGATCCGCTGCATATAGGGCATCGGCGCGCCGCTATAGATGTTGGAATGGTGCAGCTTCTCTTTTTAAATCACGCTGAACACGCCCATCGGCGTCGGATGACCGCGCATGCCGGTCGATACCGGAGTTTCCGCGAAGAAACCGTTGGCGTCGTAGATTTTCATGTTCTGCTTGTTGATCGAGATCGCGATCAGCAGCGGCCCGTGCGGTTTAGCGGCTTCCTTGCCCGGCGCCTCGATCCCTTTTTGCCCTTTTTGCGATCGGCCGTCCGAACGATGGCGAACCCTTCGTTGCTGCGGCGGCGCCACGGTCTCCGGCGCGGGCTGCGAAAATCCGAGGTCGGAATCCGGCCAATAAATGGTCGCTTCCGCTTGCGAGGCGACGCCGATGGCCCCGGCTGCCGTCAAAACGGCAATTCGCCAAAACGAATTTGAAAAAGCCGCGCAGTTCGAAGAACGATCTTTGGCCTTGAACGGATCCAGTCTTCCGGTCGCCATAGAAGCGCCAAGCCCGCCCACGCGTATCATTTCCGAATCCCAGCCATTGAAATTTAGTGTCGCAGAGGCGAAACGCGTTCACCAGCGTAGGGCTCTCAATTCCAGCGATTTTCGTGCCGAGCGTAACAAAAAAGCCTCATATTCCGTTAAACGGCGCAGGGTTTCAGTCGTCGGGTACCTTCCGGCAAAGTTTGCACGCATTACATGGCTGAAAGCGTCGCCAACGGAGATCATCATGACATCCCGCGCCTTAAGCCAATGTGACACTAGGGTGCGACGCTGGATCCTTCTGGCATTGGCGCTGCTGCTATGGCCGGGCTCGGCTGCATCGGCCGCCGACGAACCGGACTTGATCTTCCGCCGCTCGACCGTGTTCAAATTGCTTAGTCCGAACGACAAGCTTGCGACCTATGGTGTCGACGACCCGGAGATCGAAGGCGTCGCCTGTCATTTCACTGTGCCGGAGAAGGGGGGCTTCACAGGCTGGATGGGGCTCGCCGAGCAGGTCTCGGATATCTCGCTGGCCTGCCGGCAGATCGGTCCGATCCGTTTCAAGGACAAGATGGAGCAGGGCGACGATATGTTTAAGCAGCGCCGCTCGCTGTTCTTCAAGAAGATGCAGATCGTCCGCGGCTGCGATGCCAAGCGGAACGTGCTGGTTTATATGGTTTATTCCGACAAGCTGATCGACGGGTCGCCGAAGAACTCGACCTCTTCGGTGCCGATCATGCCTTGGGGCGGCGGCGATACTGCCGTTCAAAAATGCGGCGAGTTCATCCGGTGAGCGAATTCTGAACCGGGAGTCCGGATTACCGCGGCTCCGGGTGCGGACGGACCCGCGGCTGCGGCCGGGCTTTGGGATCGCGGCAGCCCACCAGCCGCACGAATTTTTGCGGCGCCGATTGGTTGCCACGACCGATGTCGCCGCACTGCTGCGCCATCGCCCCGGAAATCCTGGGGCGCTCCGTCCTCAGTAGATTTTGCTTGTCGATCTGCGGCTTGGAAGAGCCGCCACCCAGAGGTTCAACGGCTGGCTGGCCGGGTTTGCGGGTCAGGTTTTCATTGCCAACATCGATGCTGCCATTGCCCACGACTGCCATCCTTTGTTGGAGGTACATCACAACGCATGACTGCAGGGAAAGGTTGCAAATGGCTTGTGTAAGTCGGACGTACCAGTGCTTCGGTTCACCGCGGTTGCGCCGCAAACAGGAGTTCTCCACCAAGAAAGGTTAAAAAGTCGCACCGGGCTTCGAACCCTCAGGTCTTTGCGGGCGTCCTATTTCCAGATCGTCAGTGGAGACGTCACATGCGCGCCATCAGCTACGTGATCGCCCTCATTTTGCTTCTGACCGGGCCCTCTTTGGCGGGCTCGCCCGACGGCGACCAGCCGGGAATCGGAAACTTCAGCTATTACGGAACTCCGGTTCAGGTGCCTGCACCCAAGATTGTGGCTGCACTCGGCCATTGAACGTCTGGCCCAATGAACGATAGGGGCTGCTTAAGGACCTCCCCAGGACCGTTCGGTTAATTGCATTGAGCTGAAACCATTGAATTTTTGGAAGATTGTTTCGTCCGGCCGCGGCGACGAAACCATTTAGCCGCACGACGAAACCATTTCCCGCTTTCGGCGTAGACGTCCGGAAACACCGGTTGGTTATCAACCCAATAACAAAAAAACGGCGGACCGCGCCGGCCAAAACCGGAGACAGTCAAATGCGAACCCTCAGCGTCATCCTCGCCTTCGCCTTCGTATTGGTTGGTCCGTCCATGGCCGGATCGTCCGACGGCAGCCTGCCGGGCATCGGTACCTTTGCCTATAACGGCTCACCGATCGCCATTTCGGCTTCCCAAGCCGTGCTTGTTGCATCCCGCTAGGCCGCCGGACCGTCCCGCGATGAAAATTGCCGAAAAGGCGCGCATGTTTTTTCTCGCCACCTCAGTCGCGATGGTTGGGTTTGTGATTATGGGGAACTCGGCGCAGGCCCAGGTCCGCCTGCCGACCAAGTTGCCCGATCCCCGTGCAGAGTTCGTGCGCCTGTGCGCTCCCCATATGATGGGACGCTGGGCGCATCCTGAAGCCGTGTGCGGCTGCCTGCATGACCATGCCGCCGCCGCTGTTGAAGACCGCGACCTTCGCGAGGCCTTGCTGCGCGGCATCAGCGAGACCGGCGTGCCCAGCATTGAGACGGATTGGGTGCCCCCGGCGAAACGCTCCGAGATCGGCGCCACGTTCACGAAGATCGCAAAGCCGACCTTGCAATGCATGTTCGAGCCGGCGACTTAGGCTCGCCTCCTTAAAGCTTTCAAGCTCCAGATCCGGGGTGCCGGCCGCCGGCGTTTTGCTGCGATTGCCTGCTGGCGGCCGGATGGCGTCGCGATTATCGTCCGCCGTCGAACAGAACAGGGGAAACCATGACGGCCATTCACCGCGACGACCGCCTCAAGGGCAAGACCGCCATCGTCACCGGCGCGGGATCGCGTGCCGAGGGCATCGGCAATGGCCGCGCCACCGCGGTCATTCTGGCACGGCATGGCGCGCGCGTGACGCTGGTCGACACCACGGCGTCATGGGCGGAAGAGACCAAGCGGCTGATCGACGCCGAAGGCGGTACGGCACAAATCGTCGAGGGCGACGTCAGCGTTCCCGCCCGCTGTCAATCGATCGTCTCGCGTACCATTGACGCATGGGGCAGGCTCGACATTCTGGTCAACAATGTCGGCATCACCGGCCCGCGCGGCAACGCCGTCGAGGTCGATGTCGAGGCATGGGACAGTGCGATGCGTGTCAACGTTGCCTCCATGATGCTGATGGCGAAATTCGCGATTCCTGAAATGATCAGGAGCGGCGGCGGATCGATCATCAATCTGAGTTCGGTGGCGGGCTTGTTGGGCGGCCATCCAAGTCTGCTCTATCCGACATCGAAAGGCGCCATCGTGAGTTTGACACGCGCGATGGCGGCGCATCATGGCCGCGAGGTATCCGCGTCAATTGTATTGCGCCGGGCACAGTCTACACGCCGATGGTGGCGTCGCGCGGCATGACACCGGAGATGCGCAAGGCGCGCAGCGAGCGCACGCTGCTCGGCACCGAGGGCACCGGTTGGGATATCGGCTACGGCGCGCTGTTTCTCGCCAGCGATAAGTCACGCTGGATCACCGGCATCACCTTGCCGATCGATGGCGGTGCGACCGCGGGCAGCGCGGGCTCGCCGGTGCCGCCGAGCGAACCCGCGAAGGGCTGAAAGCCCGCTTCACGGCCATGCTAAGGTGCGGACACATTTATTTTATCTTGGGTCCCAATCGCGGAATACATTTCCGGGTATGAACGACGCCCGTTGCGACCATCTTGGCGCCGGAGACTTCCTTGATCTGGCCGGCAGGGCAGGTGCCGTCATCGACCTTGATGCGCTGACCGAGCCGTAAATTGACAATATCCTGCTCCCGCGCCACCTGCTCCGCCATGGCATAGGGTGCAAGCAAGAACACTGCGATGCCGCCGAGCAGCAGAATCGACACAAGCCTGACGCGCGAAGTCTTCGTCATCGGTTGAACGGTCTCACTTGTCCTGTAGTACCCCGCCGCTCGGTCCGACATTGGTCTGCCGGCGTTTCCGCGGGTTGACGGAGTGTATTGGCGCGGGAGCAATTCTGAAAGCGATCCATGCGCATGATCCGCCAAAGCGGGCCTCTGGTGTGTGCTCCGAGGATACCAGCGGTTTGGCGATCACGCGCTCCCCGACTGGACTCCGGGACAAACAACGTCGCTTGTCCGGCAAAGCCCGCTCGCATTTTTGCCGATCGCAGCCCTGCGCGTTCCGACAAAGTATGATTTGATCGGGACGGCGCCTCTTCGCGGGGCGGTAAACAACAGGAAAAGCGACGCCATGAATGCCATCGATACCAAGAAAAAAATCCTCGATGCCGTCGATGCCGGCTTCGACGCCCAGCTTGCCACGACAAGGGATTTCGTCGCGATTCCCTCTACCCGTGGCGCGGAGGGGCCGTGCCAGGACATGATGGCCGACCTCTTGCGTCAGCGCGGCTACGAGGTCGACGACTGGCATATCGACGTCAACGATCTGAAAGACCTGCGCGGTTTTGGTCCGATCGAGCATGATTTCTCGAAAGCGCGCACGGTGGTCGGCACCTACCGGCCTGCGACCAATGCCGGAAAATCGCTGATCCTGCAGGGACATTGCGACGTGGTTCCGGCCGGTCCGCTTGAGATGTGGGAGACGCCACCGTTTTCGCCCGTCGTCAAGGACGGCAAGATGTATGGCCGCGGCGCCTGCGACATGAAATCCGGCACCATCGGTGCGCTTTATGCGCTCGACGCCATCAGGGCCGCGGGCCTCAAGCCGACCGCGCGGATTCATTTTCAGTCCGTGATCGAGGAGGAGAGCACCGGCGTCGGTGCGCTCTCGACCTTGCAGCGCGGCTATCGTGCCGATTGCTGTTTCATTCCCGAGCCGACGTCCGGCAACATGGTCCGCTCGCAAGTCGGCGTGATCTGGTTCCGGCTGAAGGTCCGCGGCTTTCCCGTGCACGTGTTCGAGGCTGGTTCGGGCTCCAACGCGATCACGGCCGCCTACCATCTGATCCAGGCACTGGAAAAGCTTGAAGCCGAGTGGAACGCGCGCGCAAAAAGCGACCGCCATTTTGCGGAATTGACGCATCCGATCAACTTCAATCCCGGCATTATCAAGGGCGGCGATTGGGCCTCCAGCGTGCCGGCGTGGTGCGATGTCGACTGCCGGATCGCGATCCTGCCGGGCTGGTCGGTCGCCGACTGCCAGGCCGAGATTCTGGCTTGCGTCTCCAACGCCGCGCGCGATCATCGCTTCCTCTCCAACAATCCGCCCAGCGTGGAATGGTCCGGATTTTTGTCGGAGGGATATGAACTGAAGGATTCGGCCGAAGCGGAAGCGGCATTTGGCAAGGCCTATAGCGCGGTCTATGGCGGCGCCGTTTCCGACCTCGTGTTCACGGCGCTCACCGACACGCGATTCTACGGGTTGAACTACAACATTCCGAGTCTGTGTTTCGGCGCCAGCGGTGCCGCGATGCACGGCTTCAACGAATATGTCGATCTCAATTCGTTGCGGAAATCGACCAAGGCGACCGCGCTGTTCATCGCGGAATGGTGCGGCGTGGAGGCGCTGTAGGTTATCTCGTCCCGGACGTGGTGCAGCGCTCCGGCGCTGCGCCGCATCCGGTGAACGTTCAGCCAGCGGGCCCCAATGCCGCGACAATCGCATCCAGCGCGTCGGCGAGCCCGGCAGACCTTTGGTTTGGGCGAGCGCCGCGCGATCGACGCTAATCCGGCAAGCCGCTTCTCATACGTGGTTGCGAGTTGATCGGCTCGCTCCGCTGCGCCGATAAGCGCGCCGAGGGTGCGGATCATCACCAGGATGCCCGCGACTCACGCCGGCTTCAAAAGCCATTGCCGGGCTTGACGTCGCAGGTAATCGCTTCAAGAACATTTGAGGGGGATATAACCGTCATTCCGCGCCCATCGGGAAACGAACCCGGGATGACGCGATCGATAAAGCTGGGAGAGATGCCGACCATGACGCCGCTTGAGAGGATCAATGCAATGAAAATGCCGTTTGCCGAGTTGAAGGGGGTGGCATTCACTGAAGCCGGAAAGGATCGTGTGGTTGCGCGGATGCTGGTACGGCCGGATCTCTGCACGCTCGGACATACAATTCACGGTGGCGCCATCATGGCGCTTGCGGATTCGGTTGGCGCCGCGGCGACCGTGATCAATCTGCCCGACGATGCGAAGGGCACCACCACAATCGAAAGCAAGACCAATTTCATCGGCGGCGCGAAAGAGGGCGCCACCGTGATCGCGACCGCGACGCCAGTGCATCGTGGCCGTCGCACCCAGGTCTGGCAAACGCGGCTGGAGACCGAAGAGGGCAAATTGGTCGCGGTGGTGACCCAGACCCAGATGGTGCTCTGACCAGCCTATCGTTAAGGATTCGTTAATGAAAATCGCTGTTTATGCCGCTAATTAAGGCGGAAGCAGCCTTGCTTTTTATGGTGCGACGCACAATATCTCTGGTCTAGGGATTCGACGCCTCCTCGAGGGCTATCCAAGAGGAGTTATGAGATGCGCCACGACGATATTAGCCGTTCGATGTCCGCCAGAGGCAGCGTGCGAACCCTGAGCCAGCAGGAAGAACTGCCGCTGCTGCGCGACCATTTGTTACGGCTCGATCCGACGAGCCGCCATGATCGCTTCCACGGCTTTATGGATGACAGCTTCATCGAACGCTATGCCGCGAAATGCGCTGGCGACGGCACGGTCATCATCGCCTATCTCGAGGACGGCGTGGTGCGCGGCGCGGCGGAACTCCATCCGCCCGAGCAATCAGGGGATTCGTTACCGGAGATCGCCTTCAGCGTGGAGGCAAGCGTGCGACGGCGAGGCGTCGGCAGCATCCTGTTCAGAAAGCTGATCGCGGAAGCGCGATTGAAGGGCTACCGCAGCCTGCGCGTCACCACCGGGGCGCAGAACCATGCGATGCGGGCGCTTGCCAACAAATTCGGTGCGCATCTGACGTTCCGTTACGGCAAATCCACCGGAAGCATCGATTTAGAGCGGCAGCCCCAACTCGAACCTGCAAGATTCGAAATCGTAACACCGGCCGAGGCTTGGCGCGCAATGGCCAATTTCAACCGCGCGTATTGGAAGCTGCTGTTTCGAATGTACGGTTGGGGGCGAACAGCCTGACCAGAGGCGTCCGACCTGCCATTCGTTGATCTCTGATCGTGCGAATGGCTCAGCCGGCGCCGCCTTGAGCGCGCGTCAGGTCCCGGTGCGCTTGTCGTTGCCGAACTTCCTGATCACGCGGCGCTCGACCACGACCGAGCGCTGCGCGCCTTGCTCGCCGGCAATCACCCGCGTCGAAGAGCGAGCGGATAGACGTCCGGCTTTCTTGACTTCAGCGGTGACGGATTCGATCGGCAGTCCCATCAGCGAAGCGGCGATCTCGGCCTGCGCCGCCTGATCGTCGGTGATCCCGATTGCGGCGAAGATCGCTTCATCCAGTGTCGGTGGATCGCGCCGGACGCGCCGTGGCCCGTACTTGGTATTCCAATCTTCGCTCATGGTGTCTCTCGTTTGATCTTCGGATACCTAGGGCGCTATATGTTGCATTGCAATATGAAAATCGTATGGCAATCCAGCCATGCATTCTTGATTCAAAGATTTTCCAGTTTGGTGGCGTCGTAGAGCTGAATGGTTGTGGCGGCCGCTGCCAGCGGCTGCAGGGCGCGGACGAAGTCGCGCGAGGCCGGCACGGCGAAATGCGCCAGCAGCGCGGCCCGATCGGCCCATTGCTCGATGAACACCAGCCGCATCGGATCCTCGCAATCGACATGCACCGCGTGCGAGATGCATCCAGGCTCGTTACGCGAGCGATGCACATGCTGCAGGCTCAACTGGCGAACCTCATTGAAGGTTTCTTCTCGAGCCGTCACGCTACCGGTCACTACAATCATCTTTTCCCCCAGCGTTTTCTCGACATCGTTATCGTCATCACGGAAGTAAATCGGCGGCGCCAGCCAAATCCACCGGTGTTTGCGGCCACCGCTTCAACGCGGCATGTCCGGCATCGGTCAGGACATAAACCCCGCGTTCGGCGCGATCGAACCAGCCATAGACGTTGTGCCGCAGGATTTTCTGGGCGTCCGGTATCTCGGGCCGCAGCTCTCGCACGCGCCGCGGCCCCCGTGACAGCGCTGATGCGCAGGCCAGCGCTTGCTGGCGATAGGCGGTCATGATCGGGGCCCGGGTGCTTCCGCCCATCGCCGGGTCGCCCTTGCGGCGCCGATGCTCCGCAATCAGGCGGGCGCGTTTCTTTGGATTGCGCCGCGGGCTTGTCGTGGGCGGTTCGACGATCACCTCCACATTGCCGGTATTGGTGACCGCCAACATGCCAAAGCCGAGCCGGCGGCACAAATTCCGATAGCGCGCGTCGCTCTCGCGCCCCTTGCCGCGGATCGACATCCTGGCGGCAAGCCAGACCTCGTCACAGGCGCCAGCGCGGTCGACCGCCTGCAGCAACAGCTCAAGATTAAAGGAAAGCTTTAGCTCACCGACCACTACGATCGGTGGTTCGTCGCCGCTGAGCGCCACGAGGTCGCAGCCGCCGACTTCACCCTTGACTGTGAAGCCGAGGCTTTCGAGGAAGCGCTTGACGGGCAGATAAAGGGCAGTTTCCACGGTGTCTCCGGTGTCGTGGCTGCAACTCAGTGTCCGAGTCTAACCCGAATTGCCGCACGGAATTTGATCAAACGGCGCCGGAACGGCTATCGTACGGCCGGGACGAGACGGCGCGACACGCATTATGATCAGGAATGGACTCTACCACATCGTGATCGAGATGCTCGACGGCATCGAGGGTGGCAATCAAGGCGTCATGGTAGTGCGCGATGGCACATTGCGTGGTGGCAACTCGTTTTTTTATGCGTTCGGCACCTATACCTGCGCAAACGGCAAATGGAAGGGCGAAGTGACCAACCAGGAACATTCGCCGACTTTTGGGGCCCGGCCGGTATGGGAGCGCAAGGTTGTGACCATCGGATTTTCCGGAACCTATGACGATGTCTCCGCGGAGACGGACGGCATGGCGCTCGCCGGCAAGCAGAGCATCCGGTTCAAATCGAAGCTGCGTCTGCTGGTTCCGGACTGAATGCGGGCGGACGCGCGACGCTATACCCGCCCGCTCACCGGTAGCAGCGCGCCGGTGATGGCGCTGGCGGCATCGCTGGCGAGAAACAGGATCACCTCGGCCAGTTCTTCCGGCGTCACCCATTTTTTGAAATCGGCCTTGGGCATACTGGCGCGGTTGGCCGGCGTGTCGATGGTCGATGGCAGTACGGCGTTGACGGTGATCCGGCCCTTCCATTCGGCAGCGAGCGCCTCGGTGAGCCGATGCACTCCCGCTTTGGATGCGGCATAGGCGCCCATGCCGGCGCCCGCCTGCAGCGCGCCCATCGCGCCGATATTGACAATTCGTCCGGCGTTGGAAGCGGCCAGATGCGGAATAGCCGATTGCGAGGCATTCAGCGCGGTAAGCACGTTGAGCGCATACATGCGCTGCCAGGTTTTTGGATCGCCTTCGGCGATCGCCTCGAACGCAAAGCCGCCGGCAATATTGATCAGCGCATCGAGCCTGCCGAAATGCGTCGCGGCGGCGTCGATCGCCTTTTTGGCCTCGGCCGGATCCGAAAGATCGACGCCGCCGAATTCAATCCGGTTGGGCGTCGCCGGAATCTGCGATGCCGCGTGATCGATGCCGGCCACCCGGGCGCCGCGGGCCTGCGCCACCGTCGCGACCACTTTGCCGAGCGCACCCGAGGCGCCGGTCACGACGATTACTTTTCCGTTCATGATGGCGTCTCCGGCCAGGGCAGATGAGGGGATTTCACAGTACCGCCGGGCGAAATTGAATTGCAATGCCGTGGCGGGCAAAGATCCGGCCAGCCGCTGCGGCGCAAGGATCGCTAAAATTTGCCGGAGTTTTGTAAGCGGAATGCAGAGCATCCCGGTTACACTTTCGCGTTCGTTCCACTCAAGGGCTGGGAAGCATCATGAGATACCTACCTGATCACGGTTTACCGCTGGTTCAGCTTAAGGAGCAGCGGCGAGATTTGATTGTCGCGCTGCAAAACCGCAACGGCCCGGTCAGCGGCTGGGAATTGATGCAGATTGCGGCAGTTCAACAGGCCATCTCGGCATTCGAGGACGTCATCGCGGACCTCGATGCAGAAATGGAGGCAGCGGCGTAAGGCGGTTTGTCCTGTTTCCGGTCGCCGTGACGTGGGGTATCAGGGTTCCAAATAGCAAGCTTCCAGCGCGGCGCGCTCGCGCGGTCCAACGCCGAGTCCCTCCCGGAAATAGCTTTCGAGATCGCCGTAATCAGCGCCGATCACCTCGAATGAGGCCGCGAGGAAAGATGCTTCCACCGATGTGAGCACCCGCGTGACCGCCTCCGGCAGATCGGTGACGGAGGAGGGATCGCGTCGATAGAAGCGGTTGGTCAGCAGATAATCCTGCGAGATCAGATCGTCCGGCACGCCGAGCGCGTGCAAGATCAGCGCGCAGGCAAAACCGGTGCGATCCTTGCCGGCGGTGCAATGAATCACCAGCGGGGCATGATCCTCAAGCAAGCGAGTAAACAGCGCGCGGAATCTCGGCGTGTTTTGCCGCACATAGCTACGGTAGGAATTGCGCATGGCATCTGCCGCTTCGGCCGATGACAGTGGCGAGCCGGCGTCGAGCAGCGCCCGCAACTCGCCGACCACCGTCGGCTCGATCGGCAGCGAATGAACCGCGATTTTCTCAAGCGCGCAGATCGCCGTTGTGCGCTCCTCGGTGCCGCGAAGATCGAACGCGCTCTTCAGGCCGAGGCCGCGCAGCACTTCGACATCGGCCTCGGTGAGATGGCCGAGATGGTTGGAACGGAAGATCTGCCGCCAGCGGACGGCGCGGCCATCCTTGCCGGGATAGCCGCCCAGATCGCGGAAATTGCTGGCGCCGGCGAGATTGAAGTGGCGGGCGGGGGATTCTTGCATCGGTTCAGCATAAGCCACGCTGTGCGGCAGATAAATGACTTACAGCTGGATTGGATCGCGCTGGGCCGCTGGGCAGATATGAAAAAGGGCCGAAACGTTTTGTTTCGACCCTCAGACTGATGACAAAGTCCTCGCCATTGGCGAGGACTTTTGATTCACTGAGGCATGCTTCGCAAACCCACGCCGCAACAGACCGCATTTGAGATGGTCAGTCTCGATGGTCTGGTTCCGAAGGATCACCTGCTCCGCAAGATCGAAGCGGCGATCGATTTTTCCTTTATCCATGATCGAGTTGCCGGACTTTATTGCCCGGACAACGGCCGCCCGCCGCTTGATCCGACACTGATGTTCAAGGCGCTTTTCATCGGCTATCTGTTTGGAGTGCGCTCGGAACGGCAGTTGGTGCGTGAGATCGAGGTCAACGTCGCCTACCGCTGGTTTTTAGGGCTGCAACTGACCGAGCCGGTGTTCGACGCCTCGACGCTGAGCCAGAACCGCCGCCGCCGCTTCAACGGTACAACGGTGGCCCAGGACATCTTCGACGCCATTGTCGAGCAAGCGATCGCCAAGGGTCTGGTAGACGGCACAGTGCTCTACACCAACTCCACGCATTTGAAGGCCAACGCCAATAAGAACCGCTACGATCTGGCCGTGGTCGCCAAGTCCCGCTCAGACTATTGGGACGCCCTGGATGACGCGATCGATCAGGATCGGGAAGCTCACGACAAGCCACCCCTGAAGCCAAAACCCCGCGATCCCGTTGCCAAAGAGACCAAGGTCTCACGCACGGATCCCCAGAGTGGCTACATGGTGCGGGACGGCAAGCCGAAGGGCTTCTTCTATCTCGACCACCGAACGGTTGATGGCCGGCTCGGCATCATCACCGACACCTACGCCACACCGGCCAATGTCCACGACTCCATCGTCTACCTCGGCCGGCTGGATCGCCAGCGCGAGCGCTTCGGTTTTGACGTCGGCGCCGTCGGCCTGGATGCCGGCTACGCCACGAGCGGGATTGCCAGGGGGCTCGAAGAGCGCGGCATTCCGGGAGTGATCGGCTATCGCCGTCCGACCCCGCCGCGACCTGGCATGATGGCGAGCAGGCAGTTCCGCTACGAGGCCGCGACTGACGGCTACCGCTGCCCGCAAGGTCAATTGCTCAACTACGCCACCACAGACCGGAACGGCTACCGGCACTATAAAAGTGATCCAAATATCTGCAGAAGCTGCCCCCTGCTGGCTTCATGCACCTCAAGCCGCAATGCCACCCGACTGATCACGCGCCATGTCTGGGCCGACGCGCGCGAACGAACCGACGCCCATCGTCTTACTCCCTGGGGAAAGCGCATCTACAAGCGGCGCAAGGAGACGGTCGAACGTTCCTTTGCCGACGCCAAACAACTTCACGGCCACCGCTACGCCCGCTTCCGCGGTCTGTTGGCTGTCACCGCCCAGTGCCTGCTCGCCGCCGCCGCTCAGAACATCAAGAAAATCGCCCTTGCTCTCGCTCCAAAGCCCGTCTGGGCCTGAGCAGCTTCGTTGATCGCCCCACCAACACCCAAAACAAAAAAACCCCGCCAAATCGGCGGGGTTTGTCAGCGGTCTGAGGGCCGAAACGTTTTGTTTCGACCCTTTTTTCCGCTTTTGATGTCGCACCAAAGTCCGCATCGGCAACACGCGTGCGATCGGCATCAGCACTCCCGCACCGGCTTGGACTCCTGGATGGCCGCCTCGTGATACCAGGCGTCACCGAACACCGTTTCGCTGACGCGCGAAGCAAGATCGATTGATGCCTTGGTCTCGTCGGGGCGGCGCACGCCGAGGGCCGCGCGGCCTCCGACGGGGAATTGGTAGATCTTGGCGGACCCGTGATTCAAACTGGTATTCATCTTGGTATCTCCCTGGCGCCACAGCGCATGAACTCATGCTGCGCCCAACTCGTTCGCGACTGGTTACTGAAACGGATATCGTCGGTGCATGCCGCGGGTGCAACCTGATCAAAACCAAATCATTTCGTGTATATTTTGTAGGCATTTCTGCTTTTGCACCCTGGGAAGCAACCGCGGACTGGTTAAGGCTTGAGCCATCGCCAAGGTTGCGACGGCACCGCCATTTCTTGAAGAAAATTACTGGCTGGTGGCGCGGCTTTAATCGAACCCGCAAAACGGGCCGCGGACTGCCGTGAAATCAGGCGCAACCGGGGCCTCCGGCACCCCTTGCAGGCTGCGACCCGCGCGCCTTTGCCGCACCTCAAAAACGACAACCGGACCGGACGCCGGACCGATTTACCCTCCTGGTCAGCCTCCCGCAGCGCAGCGATTTGGCACTTTAATTGCTAGGTAACGAACGGCCGATGGTGGCCGGGTCCAACTGTGGGGACCAAAGATTTCGGTTTCCCGCCTTTCGCATCATCAACCCCATGAGAGAGCTCAATGACAAAGTATAAGCTCGAGTATATCTGGCTCGACGGATACACGCCGATCCCAAATCTACGCGGCAAGACGCAGATCAAGGCCTTTGATTCATTCCCGACGCTGGAGCAGCTTCCGCTGTGGGGCTTCGACGGAAGCTCGACCATGCAGGCCGAGGGAAAAAGTTCGGACTGCGTGCTCAAGCCGGTCGCCGTGTTTCCGGATGCAGCACGCACCAACGGCGTTCTGGTGATGTGCGAAGTGATGATGCCCGACGGCAAGACCCCGCATCCGTCCAACAAGCGCGCCACCATTCTCGACGACCCCGGTGCCTGGTTCGGCTTTGAGCAGGAATATTTCTTCTACAAGGACGGCCGTCCGCTCGGCTTTCCCGCCTCGGGCTATCCCGCGCCGCAGGGCCCGTATTACACCGGCGTCGGCTACTCCAATGTCGGCGCAGTCGCGCGCGAGATCGTCGAGAAGCATCTCGATCTCTGCCTCGCCGCCGGCATCAACCACGAAGGCATCAACGCCGAGGTGGCGAAGGGCCAGTGGGAATTCCAGATCTTCGGCAAGGGATCCAAAAGGGCCGCTGACGAAATGTGGATGGCCCGTTATCTGATGCAGCGCCTGACCGAAAGCTACGGCATCGATATCGAATATCATTGCAAGCCGCTCGGCGACACCGATTGGAACGGCTCCGGCATGCACGCCAACTTCTCTACCGCCTATATGCGGGAAGTCGGCGGCAAGGAGTATTTCGAGAAGCTGATGGCTGCGTTCGATGCGGCGCGGGCCGATCATATCGCGGTCTATGGTCCTGACAATCATATGCGGCTGACCGGCAAGCACGAGACCGCGTCGATCAACGAGTTCAGCTATGGCGTCGCCGATCGCGGCGCGTCGATCCGCGTGCCGCACAGCTTCGTCAACAACGACTACAAGGGCTATCTCGAGGATCGCCGTCCGAACTCGCAAGGCGACCCGTACCAGATCGCTTCGCAGATCCTGAAGACCGTCGCATCGGTTCCGACCTCGGCCAAGGCGGCCGCGGCCTGACGCGTTCCACCCGCTGACCTGGATCTGGGGGCGTCCAGGCCGTGACTTTCCGCTCCAGCGCGGACCTATTTGAGCCTCTCCTCCGATCCTGACCAGCCCGGCGCACGGCTTTGGCCCCGCTCGGGCTGGTCTTTTTTTGCCGCCGATGGGCCGCGCAAGCGGTTCCGGTGCTGCGCGGCTGCCGACCCCAGCCTTAAATCCGCCCGCACTTCAAAGCTAGCTTCTTCTCTTCAAAATGCGCGTCCTGACCAAACATCTTCACACGCGTTCGTTCGCTGCGATGGGCCGCATCGCCCCTGCGATGGCGATCGCTGTGGCGATGTGGGCCGCTCCATCTCTCGTCAGGGGGCAATCGGCCGATCTCGTATTGTGCGACCGGCTGGCCGCCGATCCCGCCGATCCGGACAAGCCCGCCGACGTCAAGGGCACGCCCGATGTGGCGCCGTCGGATATCGCCACCGCGATCAAATATTGCAGGATCGCTGCCGCCTCGTCGCGACGCGCGCTGTACCAGCTCGGCCGCGCCTATGCCGCCAACCGGCAAATACCGGAAGCAATCGGCGCCTGGCGCAAGGCGGCGGACAAGGGCTCGACCTCGGCGATGGTCGAACTCGGCGTGCTCTACGGGACCGGTGCGGGCGTGGCGAGGGACGAAGCCCAGGCGCGCAAGCTGTTCGAACGCGCGGCGCAAGCGGGCAATCCGCGCGGCGTTACCAATCTTGCCGCGCTGTCCGGCGGCGGTGCCGCGGGTCCGGAACCGGCGCGGTCCCGCGAGCTCCTGGCGAAGGCCGCCGAAACCAATCCCGAAGCGCAATATCAACTGGGGTTGATGCTGGCTGATGGCACCGGCGGTGCCAGGGACGATACCGGCGCGCGGAATTTGTTCGAGAAGGCGGCAGCGCAAAATCATCCCGGCGCGCTGGAGCGAATGGGCGCGTTTGCGCAGGAGGGGCGCGGCGGGCCAAAGGATGCGGCCGCCGCCAAGGCCTATTACGAGCGGGCCGCGGCCCTCGGCGATGAAGACGCCAAAAAAGCGCTGAAGCGGATGGAATGTCCTTATGCGATCAAGGATAAGCGCGGAAATCTGGTGACCAACCTTTGCTTTTAGGAACGGGTCAGTTTGCAACGGTGAAATGTTCCCTGTTGTGCATCGCCGCCCGGGCCAATCCGGGTTCGGTTGGCGCGTCCAGCGCAGCGGAACAAGGGAGCGGCAATGGCGATTAGTGCAGACAGTCCTGCGGCAGGTCGTCGCCCCATGATCCGCGCATCCGTCACAACATGAGCGTCCATGACAATGAAAATCAGAAGGGTCCGTAAATCCGTCAGCCTTCTTTTCGCGGCGGTCATGCTCGTGGCTGCCCCGGCGGCGGCGCAAAACGCGTTTAAATCGAGTGAGAAGGTCGGTCCGCCGTTGGAAACCGTGAAGGCGTTCACCGATGATTTCCGGCTGGTCGGCATCGGTGTCTCGGCCAAGGGCAGGGTCTTCGCCACCGCGCCGTCCTCCAACGTCCGTTCGCACTTCAGCATGGTCGAGGTCGATCCCAGGTCCGGTGAGATCACGCCATATCCCGACGCGGCCTGGAACAATTTCAGCGATCAGGGAGATGGCAAGTCGGAATGGATCTCGGTTCAGGCGCTCTGGGTCGACAAAGCGGACCATCTCTGGGCGCTGGATTCTTCGCTGGCCAAGGTGGATCAGGAGCGCCTGCCGCCGAAGCTGGTCGAGTTCAACCTCGCCACCAACAGGGTGATCCGGCAATATGATTTCAAGGGCGTGGTGTCGGCGAAAGATTCTCTGAACGACGTGCGGATCGACCTCGTTCATCATTATGCCTACCTCACCAATGCCGGGAATAAGGGCAGCCTGGTGGTGCTCGATTTGAAAACCGGAGCGGCCCGGCAGGTGCTGGTCGATGGCCGTTCGACGTTCGCCGATCCCAAACAGCATCTGATGTTCGGCAACGAGATCGCGTTGCGGCCGGACGGTTCGGTGGCGGCGATCCAGGCTGATGGCATCGCCCTTTCTCCGGATTCGCAATGGCTCTACTATCGGCCGCTCACCGACCATAATTATTGGCGGGTGCCGACCTCGGCCCTGCGCGACGCCAGACTCTCCGATGCTGATCTTACCAAGAAGGTCGAGTACCTCGGCAGTTCGGCGCTGAGCGGCGGCCTGATTATGGATAGTCATGGCACGCTGTATGGCGGCGACCTCGAACACGGTACCGTGGTTGCCATAACGAGGACGCCAAGTCACACGTTGAGCACCAAGGTTTTCGTCAGCGATCCCTCCAAGCTCTCCTGGGCGGACGGTTTTGCGATCAGCGGCGGCTATCTGTACATTGCCGATTCCCATCTTTGGGAAGTCGCCTTCAAGAACAACCTGCCGCGCTCCGGTCCCTTCACGATCTTCAAGGTCAAGCTTCCACATTAAAGGCGGGAATGGTCTCACGCTGACGCCTTCTCACGCAAACTGATATCCACCCCGGACCAACTCCGGGGTGGATATTTCGCTTGGAAATGCTCCTTCCGAAACACGGCGGCGCATCAGCTTACTGGCATGGATGCCGCCGTCCGTCATATCCCATGAAGGTGCCCGACTGCGGATCGTAGGAGCGATAGCGTTGGGCGCAGTAGCTCGCATCGCCTTGCATCATGGCATAGGAGCGATCGCCGTCTATCGCGCGGAACGGCGCGGTCGCTATCGCGCCTGCGGTATTCACCGCGCCATTGACGACTCCCGCGGCCGCATCAAGAGGCGCGAACCCGTTATCGTCCCGGTAGTTTCCATCCTGATCCCAATAGCCTCGATGATTCCGGTAGCCCTGATTGTAGTAGGTCGGAGCGGGCTGGCCGTAGCCGGGCCCCGGTCCCATCGCGCCTTCCTGCGCCAGAACCGGAGAAGCAATCGTGGCCGAAAGAATGGCGGCAGCGCCTAGCAGTTTCAGTTTTGTCATTGCAGCGTTCTCCTTGATTGCAGGAGCAGGAAAAACCAGCCGGCGGAAGGGACGTTCCCGGGTTTCGTTGATCTCAAGCGGACGTGAATTTTGAAGTTCCAGTTCGGCGCGGTGTCTATCGATCGACGTTCTCGGAGCCGAATGACGAAACAGCCACGCCGTCGATGCTGGCCTCGGTCAGCGGAAACGGCACGCCGGGGCGATAGAGCAACACCGGGCGGATTTCATACATTGCGGTCGGATTGGCGCGGCGCAGGTTGCGTGCGGCGGCGATGGCGGCGCCGCGATCGGCACAATCGATGACGTAGAAGCCCAGCAACTGCTCCTTGGATTCGGTGAAGGGGCCATCGATCACCACGCCCTTGCCCGGACCGCGTAACACGCAGGCGCGCTTGGTCGCGGCCAGCCGCGCCGCCGGTCCCATGCGCTTCTCCCGGTGCAGGTGCTCATGGACCTCGTTCAGATCGTTCATCAGCGCCGCATCCTCTTGCGGCGTAAAGGATGCGACTTCTTCTTCGACGTGATAGGCCAGAATGGCGTAGAGCATGAGCTGCCTCTTTCCTGCGGGAGGGACGGAGTTCGCCTCAAGGACATCTCGACGCGCCTGATCCCGACATTAATTTAAAGAGTTTAGAGGCTGTCCCGTCAACGCAGGCACGACGAAAGCCAAAACCGCCATTGCAAGCGCAACGGGTCGTGCGAACGCGCGCCCGATGACAGGCTCGGCGAGCGATCCAGAGACTCGGCCGTCGTTGCGACGCCGTGCCATGCCAATTCAATGCGCCTCCACACTCCCGCGATCTCGCGGCGCGATGCGCCCGAGTTGTGCATGAACGATCCGCCCTGAAATGGAGGGCGTGGGGAATGCCGGGTGCCCGATGCACCCGCAGCCTCGTGCGCAAAGTAGAAAGCACACGAGTTAGTCACCACGGTCGCACCGGGATCACCCGGCATTCCCGCACGCAATGGTTTTAACGGTTTCCTTCGCGCTCTCCTCGGTGACCGGGCTTTGTTGCCACCGTCGCATCGCGGTTACTTCCACGAAGCTTGACGCCAGCGTCGGGGCGTCAGGACCACACGACTTCGCCGTCCGCGTCAGCGCCGTTCGTCCGCGCAAAATGTTTGCGCTGCGTGCTTCCGCGTCCATCGCATCCCGTGCCCTACGTTCGTGACGATCGCGAAACGCCCCTCTGTGTGGGCCGGGATGGCGAACGATATAGAAGTGATTTGGGTCAAAAGAGAACGGGAATATTTTTCGATTCAAGGCTGGACACTGATTTGCTGATTTGCCCCGACGGGCAATCAGCATGCGCCGCCACTCCAGCGGATAGCGCGACAACCGCCCGACGGGCGCTCCGGATTTCGACGCCCTTATGGCTGCGCGAGCCGACGCGCTGCGCCAAAATTCTCAGCGCGCGTCGTCGTCGGTCTTTCGCGCGGCGGATTTGTGCTGCCCCTGTGCACCTGTGCCGAGCTCCTGGCATGCAAGCGGTGCCCACGACCCGTCAGCCGCCTGTTGGTAGGCTTGGCACGACCGTGAAGCCGGTTGGTCGTCGATCTTCTGGGTGTGGGAATTCTTCGCCAGAGCCGGCGCCGCCAGCACGGTAAGCGCAGTGAAACCACCGAAGATCAAGGGGGCGATCCGCATAGGGCTTCTCCTTCTCGAAGGAAGTGCATTTCTTAATAAAAAGGATTGTGACAATTTTTGGCCGCAGTCTGCTCCACGCAGCCGGATGTTTAACGTTCGGGAAATTTCGCAAAAATGTGATCGAGCGGGGAAGCCGAATTGTCCGGGCTCAGCCCGGCGAAAGCGGCGCGCCGGCCGCGGCGACAGGCGCCGCGCCTTGTCCTAAGGCTACGCGCGGCAGCGATGTTCGGGCGGTCTTGGCCATCATCGCGTGCTAGGCTGGCCGCGCCAGCGAGCTGCCCGCAAGGCTCGCGCTGAAATTTATCGCAGGGAGCGACGACCGCTATGAGCTTGCTGAACCATCCGTTCGATGCCGTGCGCGAGGCGGCCCTGGTGACCGGTGCGGGAAACGGCATTGGACGCGCGATCGCGCAAGCGCTGGTCGGCGAGGGCGTGCGGACCGTGTTCGCCGATGTGAACGCGGATACGGTCACAGCCGCAGTCAAGGCTTCGCCACGGCCCGAGCTGGCGGTGCCGTGGATTGGCGATCTCGCGCAGCGCGCCGCCTGCGATGCGTTGCTGGCCGATGCGCAGTCCGCGGTCGGGCAGGTGACGCACTTCGTTCACAGCGCGTCGCCGGCGCGGCGCGAGGCCGATCATGCGCTCGCCGTCAGCTGCGAGACCTGGGAGCAGATGCGCGCGGTCAATGTCGATGCCGGCTTTCATCTCGCGCGTGAACTCGCGCGAAAACTTATTGCGGCGCATGAGCCTGGTTCGTTCTTATTCCTGACCTCGCTGCACGCCGGCACGCCGCGCAACCTGCCGCACTATTCGACGTCCAAGGCGGCGATGGCCATGCTGGTAAGGGAGTTGGCAAAGACCTTTGGCCGTTTTGGAATCCGCGTCAACGCGCTGGTGCCCGGCGCCATCGCCACCGGCGGCTTCGTCGCCGATCCGTCGCTTGCGAAGCATATTCCGCTCGGCCGCATCGGCCGCAGCGAAGACCTGGCGGCGATGGCGCTGGCGGTGCTGTCGAACCGGGTGTCGGCCTATGTCACCGGAGCCGCGATCGTGGTCGACGGCGGTCTGTCGCTGACGAACTGGTTCGATCCGCCGGATCTGGGTGAGGTGTGAGCCGCGTCGCGATGAAAGCGCTGTCTTACCGCAGCGGCATCGGGGGCCGTACCACCGGGCCGTCATACGACTGATCGGTTGCTTCCGGCAGCGGCGCGGGCTGCGACACCACGGGCTGCGGCAGTGGAGGCGGCGGCGCGGGAGGCACGGCGTAGGTCGGTGGCGGCGAGTTGATCACGGCCGGTGGCGGCAAGTAGGCCGTCCTCGGCTTGCGCGGCGGCGCTGGAATCGGCCGCGGCGGAATCGCTGCCATCGGCCGTGGCGGAAGCGCCGATGTTCTCGGCCGCGGGCTTGGCTCGGGATTCCTGGCCATGTCGCGGGACATCTGGGCCTGGCTGGCCTTGAGTTGCTCGATGCTGGCTTTGAGCTGTTCGATCTGTTGACCCATCGTTTTCAGATCGCGCGCCATCGACTCCGTCGATTCCGGCGTGGCACTTGCCATCGCGGGCGTGGCCGCGGCCACCGCCGGTGCGGCGGCGTTCGAGGGTTGAACCGGAGCCTGGGCCGGAGACGCCGGTGGCGCCGGCGTCTGATCGGCCGCGGCGGCTGCTTGAGCCGGTGCTGAGTCCGGTTGCTCGGCCGCCGGAGCCTTGTCGGTCACGGGCTTGTCGGTCACAGGCGATGCAGCCAGCACGAACGGCGGCAGCCAGCTTGAGATCAGCTGTCTGGCCGCTGCCCCGTGATGCGTCCAGGCCGCGGCAGCGAAGGCGCTGCACAGGGCGAACATGAAGGCGACGAAAGCGCGCTTCACCCACCAGCCAATTCCTGGCCGGTCGTCCGGGGCCGCTGGCCTGTCCGTCGTGTCGATGGCGGCGGCGCGAAACGTCGTATCGACCGCCGGCGTCAGTGCGGCAGCGGAGGCCTCGGGCACAACGGAAACCTCGGGCGACGTCTGGGCCTCCTGGGCCGCCTTTTGCGCAAGATGGCTCAGGAGCTCCTGCACGGGGTCGGGCGACGCCTTGCGCGCGGCCAGAACGACGTCGGGCTCGATCACAAAGGCGTCGTGCGGATCGGTATCTTGTGGTGTCAGCGTGGACTGCATTGGCGCTCCTTACTGGTTCCAATGTCACCCGCAACAGGGCGGCCGGCGGATTAACGCAACGTCAACGATCCTCTGCCCGCTTCAGACGCCAGTCAGGTTTGACCAAAGCAAGGCGGCGGGATGGAGAGGTTAAGGCCACTTGTGGCAGCAAGATTGCGGGAAGCGGGGCCGGGGAGGCGGAGGGCGGCGCGAATGCGCCACGGCGGATGACGTTCCGCTAATTCGTCCTACAAGCTGGAAACATCAAATCGAATCGTCATTCCGGGATGCGCCCCTTGGCGCATGCCCGGCGCTGAGCCTGTCATCGGACCGCGCTTTGCGCGGACGCGTTGGCGCGCCCCGGAATGACGATTGCGATGTTGCTGCCTCTACAAACCGACGGGAAGCTCAGGCTTCGCCCTTGGGAATGTATTTGCCCATGACGCATTTATACTTTTGCAACTTCCACTCGTGATAGGGGCCATTGGCGAGCCATTCGGCAATGCCGATTTGTCCATTGATCTGGCAGGCAGTCATGGTGATGCCCGACTGCTCACTGGTAGTGACGACCTTCTCCAGGCACAGCGGGCCGTTGCAGAGAACGGCGACAAGAGTAACGAGCATGGCGACCTTTGCTTGATCAGGGAACCCGGCACATTCCGCTTATGCAGGGTTCGTGCCAGCATTGTTGCGCGCGCTGCTCTGTTGCATGCCCCAGCCGCTTTTTTTCAGCTTGCCACGCGGCCGGCGCGGTCGTTACGGCGGCCGAATCAGCTGCGCCATCGCCGCTGGCCGCGGCACCAAATCGTCACGTTCTCGGCGAATTGCGGTCAAAGCCGGCTGTCATGACGCGAGCCAACGTGGATGCGTGCGGGGAAACCGAGTTGACCTACAAGATGATCGCGGAACGCGACAACGAGACCGTAAAAATCGAGCGAATGAGTTCTTTTGTCATCGTCGCCAAGGCCCGAATCTGGGCAAGCGAGGGCTGGCAGGTCATCATCACCGACGCGGACGGGAAATCCTACGCCCTTGCCGAATTCGATCAGCTGCTGGCGGCTTGATGCCGGCCGCGTGCAGGGCGCAATAGCGAAAGCGCAGGCTTCGCAGCTCAGCCGAAGCGCTGATCATAGGCGAGCACGGCTTCGAGCAAAACCTGGGCGCCGGCGCCACACTCATCGAACGAGGTGGATTCCGCCTCGTTGTGGCTCACGCCCCCCGCGCACGGCACGAAGATCATGGTGGTCGGGGCGATGCGCGCGATGTAGGCGGCATCGTGGCCGGCGCCCGAGACCATGTCGCGCGTGGCATATCCGGCCTTCTCGGCTCCCTTGCGCACGGACGCGATCATCTCGGAATCGAAGCGCACGGCCGGGCTATTCCAGATGCGTTTTTCCTCGAAGGTGAGGCCGAGAGGTTGCAGCGTCGCCGGCAGCGCCGCGCGGAACTCTCGCTCCATCGCTTCGAGCACCGTCTCGTCAGGATGACGGAAATCGACGCAGAAGAACACCTCGCCCGGCACCACGTTGCGCGAGTTCGGTTGCACCTCGACCAGTCCAACGGTGCCCACCGCGTCGGGGGCGTGCCGCATGGCGGTGGCGTGCACCTCCTCGATCATGCGAGCGGCCCCCAGCAGGGCGTTCTTGCGCAGGTGCATGGGTGTCGCGCCGGTGTGCGCTTCCTGGCCATGCACCGTCACCTCGTACCAGCGCATGCCCTGCACGCCGGTCACGACGCCGATCGTCTTGCCCTCCGCTTCGAGGATCGGGCCTTGCTCGATGTGGAGCTCGAACATGGCGCCGATCTTGCGCGTGCCGACCGGCTCGGTGCCGCGGTAGGCGATGCGTTCAAGCTCCGCGGCGAACGTCTTGCCCTCGCGATCCTCGCGCGAATAGGCATAATCCCGGGTGAAGGCGCCGGCGAAAACGCCGGAGGCCAGCATCGCGGGCGCAAATCGCGATCCCTCCTCGTTGGTCCAGTTCACGACTTCGAGGGGTGCGTTGGTGTCGTAGCCGCTCGCATGCAGCGTCCGCATGACCTCCAGCGCGCCGAGGACGCCCAGGACGCCGTCGAACTTGCCGCCGGTCGGCTGCGTATCGAGATGAGAGCCCATGCAGATCGGCGGCAGGTCGTCGCGCCTGCCGGCGCGGCGCGCGAACATGTTGCCGCAATCATCGACCGTGACGGTGCAGCCGATCGCTTCGCAAGCGCGCTTGAACCAGGCGCGCACCTGACGATCCTCGTCCGACAGCGTGAGCCGGCGGATGCCGCCTTTCTCGGTCGCACCGAACCGCGCCGTCTCCATCAGGCTGTCCCAGAGGCGCTTCGCATCAATGGTGAGGTTGGTGAGGTCAGCCTTGCCGCCGCTTGTCATGGCACCACCGGCAAGGCCCGTGAGACTGGCTTCGGAGCGGAGAATTCCTTCCACGTGCTGTTGGCGACATGGACGGCGGGGAAGGGCGGTCGCGCGATGAATTGTCCGTCTCCCTTCTCGGCCCGCAGCTCGCCCTCCCGCCAGGCGATCCGGCCGCGCGAAAGCGTGAGGTGCGGCACGCCGGTGCAGGTAATGCCCTCGAACACGTTATAGTCGATGCGGCTCAATTGCTTCTTGGCGGAGATGGTCTTGGTCGCGGCCGGATCCCACACCACGAGATCGGCGTCCGATCCGACAGCAACCGCTCCCTTGCGCGGATAGATGTTGAGAATGCGCGCGATGTTGGCGGATGTGACGGCGACGAACTCCTCCTTGGTCAGACGCCCGGCATTCACGCCGAAGGTCCACAGCAGCGGCATGCGGTCCTGGATGCCGCCGGTCCCGTTCGGGATCATGCGGAAGTCGTTGAGGCCGAGGCGCTTCTGCTCGCGCGTAAAGGTGCAATGATCGGTCGCCACCACCTGCAGCGAGCCGGCCTGGAGCCCGGTCCACAGCAAATCCTGATGCTTCCTCGGCCGGAAAGGCGGCGACATCACGCGGGCTGCGGCGTGGTCCCAGTCCGGGTTGCGGTACTCCTCCTCGTCGAGCACGAGATGCTGGATCAGCGGCTCGCCATAGACGCGCTTGCCGGCCGCGCGGGCCCGCGCGATCGCCTCGTGCGCTTCGCGGCAGGAGGTATGGACGACATAGAGCGGGGCGCCCGCCATGTCGGCGATCATGATCGCGCGGTTGGTTGCCTCGCCCTCGACCTCGGGCGGACGGGAATAGGCGTGGTTCTCCGGACCCGTGGCGCCCTTCGCCATCAGCTGTTCCTGCAGGCGGAACACCACATCGCCGTTCTCGGCATGCACCATCGGCAGCGCACCGAGTGCTGCACAGCGCGAGAACGAGTTGTAGAGCTCGTCATCGTTTACCATCAGCGCGCCCTTGTAGGCCATGAAGTGCTTGAAGGTATTGATGCCGTAGGTGTTCACCACCGTTCCCATCTCGTCGAAGACCTGCTTGGTCCAGGACGTCACCGCCATGTGAAAAGAGTAGTCGCAGGCGGCCTTTTCGCTCTTGTGCCGCCAGTCCTGATAGGCCCTGAGCATGGATTCGCCCGGGGCCGGGATGCAGAAGTCGACGATCATGGTCGTGCCGCCGGCGACGGCTGCCTTGGTGCCCCACTCGAAATCATCGGCCGAGACCGTGCCCATGAAGAGAAGCTCCATGTGCGTGTGCGGGTCGATGCCGCCGGGGAGAATGTCGCAACCGTCGGCGTCGATGATTTCGCAGCCGGTGGGCGCCGCTATTTTCTCGGCGACGGCCACGATCTTGTCGGCTTCGATCAGGACGTCGGCGCGGCGCGAGTGGTCGTGGTTGATGACGGTGCCGCCGCGAATGAGCATGGCCATGGGTAGTCCTCCGGATAGGATCGTCTCTTGGGTGGAATTGGTCGTTGCAGCGCCGGTCCGGCGCTGCAACGACGTTGTTGGATTCGCCGCGGCGCGATCACTTCAGCGCGGCGTCGATCACGGCATGGGTCCAGGCGCCTTGGGGCTTCTTGGTGATGACCGGTTGTTCGCCGCCGGCGCCGAGCAGCGTCGTCACCGTGCGCTCATAATCGGCGGGATCGAGCTTGCCGTTGCTCCCGGCGGTGAGCTTGTTGATCTCGCCCATCATGCGCTTCTGGTGCGGCTCCTTCTGGGCGCCGGTGGCATCGTTGTCGAGCACGATCTTGACCGCCTCGTCGGGACTGGTGCGGGCAAAATCCCAGCCCTTCATCGAGGCGCGCACGAACTTCGCCATCCGGGTCACGAAGGCCGGGTCCGACAGCTTGCTCTCGAGTACGTAGAGGCCGTCTTCCATCGTGGAGACGCCCTGGTCGGTGTAGTTGAAGACGACGAGGTCCTCGGGCTTCAAGCCGGCATCGATGACCTGCCAGTACTCGTTGTAGGTCATCGTGGAGACGCACGCCGCCTGCTTTTGAATCAAGGGATCGACGTTGAAGCCCTGCTTGACGACCTTGACGCCGCCCGGGGAGCCGTCGGTCTTGTAACCGAGCTTGGCCATCCAGGCCATGAACGGGTACTCGTTGCCGAAGAACCAGACGCCGAGCGTCTTGCCCTTGAAGTCGGCCGGCGTGGCGATGCCGGAATCCTTGCGGCAGGTGAGCATCATGCCGGAGCGCTTGAAGGGCTGGGCGATGTTGACGAGCGGCACGCCCTTTTCGCGCGCGGCGAGCGCGGAGGGCATCCAGTCGATGATGACGTCGGCTCCGCCGCCTGCGATCACCTGCGGCGGCGCGATGTCGGGACCGCCGGGCTTGATGGTGACATCGAGACCCTCGGCCTTGTAGAAGCCCTTGTCCTTGGCGACGTAGTAGCCGGCGAACTGCGCCTGCGTCACCCATTTCAATTGCAACGTTACCTTATCCTGGGCGGCCGCGGGAAGCCACGATCCCAGAAGCAGCATGGCGCCGATCATCAAACGCTTCGTCATACGTCGTCTCCCTTTTTGGTCAGTGCAATGAATGAGCCCTTCTTCAGCGGCGGTTCGAGGGATGCCAGAAGGTCACCTTTTTCTCGATCAGGACGAGAACGCCGAAGAACGTCGAGCCTGCGACCGCCGCGACGACGATCGTCGCCCACACCATGTCGAGCGACATCCGTCCCACCTCGGTCGAGATGCGGAAGCCCATGCCCAGTGTCGGCGTGCCGAAGAACTCGGCCACGATGGCGCCGATCAGCGCCAGCGACGCGTTGATCTTCAGGGCATTGAACAGAAACGGCATCGCCGCCGGCAGCCTGAGCGCAAGCAAGGTCTGCAGCCATGAGGCCCCATAGCTGCGCATCAGGTCGCGCTCGATGCGGCCGGCAGCGGTCAGGCCCGCGACCGCGTTTACCAGCATCGGAAAGAAGGTCATCACCACCACCACCGCGGCCTTCGACTGCCAATCAAACCCGAACCACATCACGAGGATCGGCGCGATGCCGATGATCGGGAGGGCCGAGACGAAGTTGCCGATCGGAAGCAGGCCGCGACGCAGGAAATCGTAGCGGTCGCAGGCAAGGGCCGCGGCAAAGCCGGCGGCCGAACCGATCAGCCAGCCCGGAAGTGCCGCGCGAATGAAGGTCTGGACGAAGTCGGCGCCAAGCTGCGGCAGCGACGACAGCAGCTTGTGCAGGATCAGCGAGGGCGCCGGCAGCAGCACGCTCGGCACGTTGAGGCCGACGCACGCGACCTCCCACAGGAACAGGAGCGTTAGCCCGAACACCAGCGGCACGCCCTTGCCGGTAAGGCTGGCCAGCATGTCCGGCAGCGACCGGGATCGGCTCCAGAGGACGTTCGCGTACCACAGCGCGGCCCAGGCGACGATGACCGGTATCGCGAGAAGCCCGCCGGCGCCGCGATGCGCCAGCAGCACGGCGGCGATCGCAACGGCCGTCCCCAGCGCCAGCGCTGCGACGAGGCGCATCGCCGGGTTGCCCGCGTTAGCCATCTGCGCGCTGCTCATGGCCGCGCTCCCATCGCGTTCAGTGTCAGCCGCTCGGCGAGTGCGATGACGGCGATCAGGAGTGAGGCCATGATCGCGGCCATGGTGAGCGCCGACCAGATCTGCACGGTCTGGCCATAATAGGAGCCCGACAACAGACGCGCGCCTATCCCGGCCTGTGCGCCGGTCGGCAGTTCGCCGACGATGGCGCCGACCAGGCTGATCGAGATCGACACCTTCAGGCTTGAAAACAGCATGGGAATCGCCGCCGGCCAGCGCAGCTTGAGGAAGATCTCGGTCGGCGAAGCGCTGTAGGTGCGCATGAGGTCGAGCAGCATCACGTCGGGCGAGGCGAAGCCCTTGGTCATGCCGATGGTGACGGGAAAGAACGAGAGGTAGGCCGAGATCACGGCTTTCGGCAGCAGGCCGACGATCCCCATCGAGCCCAGCGCGACGATGATGATGGGGGCAATGGCAAGGATCGGCACGCTCTGGCTCGCGACGATCCATGGCATCAGGCTGGTGCGAAGCGCGTTGATGTGCACGATCGCGATCGCAAGCGCGATACCGAGGCCGAGGCCGATGACGAATCCGGTCAATGTCGCCGAGACGGTGACCCAGGCATGGGTCAGCAGGTTGCGCGGATTGAGCACCATGCCGTCAGCCGTTTCGCGCAACAGCGGTGTACCGAGCGTCGAGGCGAAGAGCTCCGTCACGATCTGATGCGGCGCGGGAAGCAGCGGCCGTTCCAGGCTCCATGCCACCCGGTAGCGGTTAACGAGCCCGTCGACGTGGGCAAGCTGCGGCAAGTCGCGGTTCATCGGCAGACAGGCGAGGTACCAGACCGCGAGGATGATCGCTGCGATCGTGGCGACGGGCAGCAGCGTGCCGTGCCGCACGCCCGACCACACTTGTCCGAAAGGCGTCATCGTCTCGGTCGCGGCGAGCCGCGCGCTAGTCGTCGTAGGAATGGCCGGCACGCAAGCCCTCCCTTACACGATGCGCGAGCTTCAGGAACTCCGGCGTTTCGCGGATATCGAGCGTGCGCTCGGCTCCGAGGTCGCAGTCGATCACGTCGATGATCCGTCCGGGGCGCGGCGACATCACCACGATCAGCGTCGAAAGGAACACGGCCTCCGGGATGGAATGGGTGACAAAGACCACGGTCTTTCCGGTCTTTTTCCAGAGTTTCAGCAGCTGCTCGTTGAGCCGGTCGCGCGAGATCTCGTCGAGTGCGCCGAACGGCTCGTCCATCAGCAGCAGCTCCGGCTCGAACGACAGCGCGCGCGCGATGGATACGCGCTGCTGCATGCCGCCCGACAACTGCCACGGATACTTCTTCTCGAAACCCGCCAGATTGACCATCGCAAGGTTCGTCCTGGCGCGCGTCTTGCGCTCGGCCGCGGGCAAGCCGAAGATTTCGAGCGGCAGCGTGACGTTGGCTTCGACGGTGCGCCAGGGATAGAGCGCCGGCGCCTGAAACACGTAGCCGTAGTGACGGTTGAGGCGCGCCTCGCGCGCAGACATCCCGTTGACGGTGATGCTGCCGAGGGTGGGCGTCTCGAGATCGGCAATGACGCGCAGCAGCGTGGTCTTGCCGCAGCCCGAGGGGCCGATGAAGGAAACGAACTCGCCTTTGGCCACGCTCAGATTGGCATTGTCCAGGGCATGGACAGCGCTATCGCCGGTCTCGAATGTCAGCGACAGATTGCGGATATCGATCGCGATTTCGGAGTTCACGAGCAATCCTTCCAAGGCGTGACCGGATTGGCCTGATCGATGCATGTTTCGATGCAAGTTGTGCGCCAAGCCTTGCCCCTTGAAGCCTTGCCCCTTGAAGCCTTGCCCCTTGATGGCGGAGGCGATAGTGCTGCAACCATTGCGCACCTGCCTCGCGCGGAATCGGACAGTGTGGCCGATGCGTCGGCCGGTCGAGTCGAGCTGAAGCGGAAAACGACATGACGGCATGGCGCGCGGCCCAGCGGCGCAAGGTGCGGAAGGCGGCGACGGCGCTGCCGGAGACGCGACCCAAAGAGGCGCGACCCAAAGAGACCTGGGCCAAGACGCGTGGCGGCGAGGCCAACGTGCAGCGCATCCTCGATGCGGCGCTTTCGGTGTTCGCGACCGAAGGATTTGCCGGTGCGCGGATCGACGCGATCGCTGCGAAGGCGGGCCTGTCGAAGCCGAACCTGCTTTATTATTTTCGCACCAAGCAGGAACTCTATCTCGCCGCGCTGAGGCGGACGCTGGATACCTGGCTGGTGCCGCTCGCCCGCATCGAGGCCGACAGCGATCCGCGCGCCGCGCTGACCGATTACGTGACCGAGAAACTCGAATATGCGCGGGATTATCCCGAGGCGTCGCGCCTGTTCGCGATCGAGGTGATGCGCGGCGCCCCGGTGCTGAAGGGCGTCCTCAGCGGAGAACTCAAGGTGCTGGTCGACCGCAAGGTGACGCTGTTGCGGCGCTGGATGGCGCAAGGCAGGCTGGCGCGCCGCGACCCGCATCACCTCATCTTCATGATCTGGGCGACCACACAGCATTACGCCGACTTCTCCACACAGGTCGAGGCTATCACCGAGCGCACGCTTCACCACCCGGGTTTTTTCGCGGCCGCGCGGCAATCCATCCTTGACGCGGTATTGGGGCCGGAGCCGGGCTGAGAGCCGTCGCACCGGCTATTCTCCCGCGAATTTCGCAGGCCGGGGGTCCTTCGCCAAGGGATTGTTGGGGTGCTCGAGCCAGGTGCGGTGGCCGCCGACCTTCAGCCCCGTGCGGCGGTCGATCTCGCCTTCGGCGAGCGGCACCATGGTGATGCAGTTCTCGACCGGGCATACCACCGCGCAGAGGTTGCAACCGACGCATTCCTCCTCGATCACCTCGAAATGGCGCTTGCCGTCCTTGATGCTGGTGATGGCCTGGTGCGAGGTGTCCTCGCAGCCGATGTGGCAGCGGCCGCACTTGATGCAAAGCTCCTGGTCGATACGGGCCTTGACCACATAGTCGAGATTGAGATGCTGCCACTCGGTCATGCGCGGCGTCGCCTTGCCGGTAAACTCATCGACGCGCGCATAGCCCTTGTCGTCCATCCAGGCGGAAAGGTCGTCGATCATCTCCTCGACAATTCTGAACCCGTAAAGCATGACCGCGGTGCAGACCTGGACGTTGCGCGCGCCGAGCGCCATGAATTCGGCGGCATCGCGCCAGTTCTCGACGCCGCCGATACCGGAAACCGGAAGGCCTGAAGTCGCCGGGTTCCTTGCGATCGCGGCGACCATGTTGAGCGCGATCGGCTTGACCACCGGTCCGCACATGCCGCCGTGGGTGCCGAGGCCGTCGACATGCGGCCAGGGGGCCATCAGGTCGATATCGACGCCCATCAAGGCGTTGACGGTGTTGATGAGCGAGACGGCGTCGGCGCCGCCACGCTGCGCCGCTTCGGCCGGCGGCAGGATGCTCGTGACATTGGGTGTGAGCTTGACGATGACAGGCATGCGGCTGTGCGTCTTGCACCAGCGCGTGACCATCTCGATGTATTCGGGCACCTGGCCGACCGCCGAGCCCATGCCGCGTTCGCTCATGCCGTGCGGGCAGCCGAAATTGAGCTCGATGCCGTCGGCGTCGGTTTCCTCCACGCGCTTGATGATATCGGCCCAGTTCTGCTCTTCGCAGGGCACCATCAACGAGACGACGAGGGCGCGGTCGGGCCAGTCGCGCTTGACCTGCTTGATCTCGCGCAGATTGACGTCGAGCGGACGGTCGGTGATCAACTCGATATTGTTGAACCCGATGACGCGCCGGTCCGCCCCGTGGATCGCGCCGTAGCGCGGACCGCTGACATTGACGATGGGCGGGTCTTCTCCGAGGGTCTTCCACACCACGCCGCCCCAGCCTGCCTTGAAGGCGCGAACGATGTTGTAAGCCTTGTCGGTGGGCGGCGCGGAGGCGAGCCAGAACGGGTTCGGCGATCGGATGCCGGCGAAGGTGGTGCGAAGGTCCGCCATGGCTTACGCTCCTGCGCGAAGGGTGGACGCGGTGGCCTGCAAGGCGGCGATGATCGAAGCCGCGGCCTTCTTGCCGTCGGCCACGGCGACCACGGTCAGATCGCTGCCATCGGCGATACAATCGCCGCCGGCCCACACGCCGGGGACACTGGTGCGGCGGTCGCCATCGACCGCGACGCGGCCTTTCTCGAACACGAGCCCGGCGCCGGACAGGTCCGCTGTTTTCAGCAACTGGCCGATCGCGGTCAGCACCTGGTCGGCGGCGAGCGTGATGCGCTCGCCGGTGCCGGCGAGCCTGCCGCCTTCGCTGCGCGTGTGTTCGAATGTCACGCCGCTCACCGTACCGTTCTGGCTTTCGACCGCGACGGGCATCAGGTTCTCGCGGATCAGCACGCCGCGGACCTGCGCCACGTCCTGTTCATAGGGCGATGCCGGCATGTCGACCTTGCCGCGGCGATAGGCGATGGTCACGCACTCGGCTCCGAGCAGCTTGGCCTGGGTCGCCGCGTCGATCGCCGTCATGCCGCCGCCGATCACGAGCACGTTGCGCCCGACCGGGACCGCCGTCTTGTCCGGAGCCTGCCTCAGGGCAGCGATGAAGTCGACGGCGTCTATCACGCCTTCGGGCATGGCGCCGAGGCCCAGTGCGTTGGTATCGCCGAGGCCGATGCCGAGAAACACCGCGTCATAGCCGGCCCGCAAGCTTTCAATCGTGAAATCGCGGCCGAGCGTTTTGCCGAATTCGATCTTGATGCCGCCGACATCGAGAATGTAGGCGATCTCCTTCTGCGCGATGTCGTCATTGGTCTTGTAGGCGGCGATGCCATACTCGTTCAGGCCGCCGCCCTTGGGGCGCGCCTCGAACACCGTCACCTGATGACCGGCCCGCGCCAGCGCGTGGGCGCAGGAAAGCCCTGCCGGTCCGGCGCCGACCACGGCGACACGCCGGCCGCTCGGGGAGGCAGCGCGATAGAACTGGCGTCCGCTCGCGAATGCGGCGTCGGTCGCATAGCGCTGCAGGCGTCCAATCTCCACGGCGCGCGATTCCGATGTCTCCCGGACACAGGCTCCCTCGCAGAGGTTTTCAGTCGGGCAGACGCGCGCGCACATCGCGCCCATGATGTTGGCGTCGAGGATGGTCTTGGCGGCGGCGACCGCCGAGCCGTTGGCGATCTGCCGGATGAAGAGCGGGATGTCGATCGAGGTGGGACAGGCCGTGATGCACGGCGCGTCATAGCAGAACAGGCAGCGCTCGGCGGCGATACGGGCCTCGTTGCGGCCGAGCGCAGGCAGGAGATCGCTGAAATTCTCGCGGCACGCGTCGGCCGAGATCCTGTGAGTTGCGAGCCCGCCGCTGGTTTCGTTGCTCAACGTTGCACTCCGTTGTTGAAGTCCCGCATCGCAAAGCACTCTTGGCCCGCCGATGTTGGCGCAACCGGATTTGACCAGATGATCAAAAATGTCCGGAGCTGTCAAACAAGTCGGATATTCCCTGATGCAAAAAGGAACTCCCGCGCTTCGACAACGGCGTCTTGCCAATTCCGGTGGCAATGTGCCCGCGCTTTGAGCGGCGCGGGTGATGTTGAGCGGCCGTTCAGCCGGCTCGCCGCCGCATGCGGAATTTGACCCGTGAGGTCATGGGATCGCCGACAAGCTTCCCGTACACAACGACGCTGTGGCGCAATGGCCGATGGCACAACGTCACCGGAGACGAACTCAAGAGTTTGCCTGGAGGGAACCATGGAACGTCGAGCACTTATGAAATCAGTCGCGCTGGGTGTCATGGGCACGACGTTGGCCGCGTCGGGTCAACCGGCCCTTGCCGCGTCGAACCCGGCCCAGCCGCCGGCGTCTTCGGGACCGTTCATTGAGACGAGCGATGGCACCCGGTTGTTCTATCGCGATTGGGGTAGCGGAAGCCCCGTTGTGTTCTGCCATCCCTGGGCGCTGAACGCCGATATATGGGAATATCAACTGAACGAGCTGACCGAGCAGGGGCTGCGTTGCATCACCTATGATCGGCGTGGGCACGGACGATCCGAAGATCCCGGGCGAGGCTATGATTTCGACACGCTCGGCGAAGATCTGGCCGCCGTCATCCAGAAGCTCGACCTGCGCGATATCACGCTCGTCGGTTATTCGATGGGGAGCGGTGAAATCATTCGCTATGTGTCTCGTCACGGGACCGGCCGCGTCGCCCGGGTGCTTTTCACCAGCCCGAGCCCTCCGATACCGGGAAGCCGCGAGATCAGCGACAGCATTGTTTCGGCTCTGAAGAAGGATCGGCCGGCGTTCCTGGCGGCGGGCCTTGCCGCTGTTCCTCGGCCAGCCATCACCGGTTTCACCGGCGATGGGCCAATGGGTGTTGGACATGTTCCTGCGATCGTCTCCACGCGCCGGTATCGAGTGTACCCGCCACATCGCGACCGTCGACCAGCGCGCGCATCTCGGCGCGATCAAGGTGCCGACCCTGATCATCCAGGGTGACAACGACAAGGTCTGCCCACTCGAACTGACCGGGCGGAAACTCGCCGAGGCGATATCCGGCAGCGAACTCAGGATCTATGACGGAGCGCCGCACGGCATCGTGTTAACGCACCGCGATCGTTTCACGCTTGATCTTTTGAAGTTCGTGCGCGGTTGAGTGACGTATTCCAGAGCATGATGACTTTTTCGGAATTCGATTCGGCATCGGTCGGCGACTTCACCCTCTCCCCGACGGGAGAGGTGAAGTAAGCAGAACCAATTCAATCGGAACGGAGAAGGCGCTAGCCGGCGGCTTTCATTTGGGCCGCTGCATTCGATTCACGCACCATCTCCTTGACGATCTCGATGGTCTGGTCGTCGGCGGGAAACAGCATTTCCAGTGCGAGCTCGGCCAGTGTCACGTCATTCGGGGTGCCGAAAACGGTGAGCGTGTTCAGAAACGAGACGACGCCGAAGCGCGTCGAAAGATGCATCGGCGTCGCCAGCCGCTGCGCGGCGCCGAAGCTGTCAATCGGCTCGGAACCGGGCGGGACCGGATAGCCGGCTACTTCCGTCAGCAGCGCCTTGATCACAGGATCGACGCGCGCGGCGAGCTGCTGGCGCAAAAGACTGAGCGTGTGCGCGCGCCAGGCCGCGAAGTTCAGGATTCTGGGGCCCATCCCTTCGGGATGAAGAATGAGGCGCATCGCATTGACCGGCTTCTGCAACAGCTCCGCCGAACAGCCCTCATAGAGCTGGGGCAGGGCGGCGTTCGAGAGCACGATGTTCCAATGGCGGTCGACGGCGAACGCGGGATAAGGGGCGTGGGACTTTAGCACGGTGTCGAGGGCGGCCTTGGCCGCCTCCAGTTCGCTCACCGAGCGCTCGGAAAATACCGGTGCGAACCCGGCGGCCAGCAACAGCGTGTTCCGGTCCCGCAACGGGATGTCCAGGCATTCCGACAGGCGGCCGACCATCTCCCGGCTCGGCTCGGCCTTGCCGGTCTCAAGACATGACAGATGCCGGGTCGAACTCTCGGCCGCGAAGGCGAGATCGGTCTGCGTCACGCGTCGCTGCTCCCGCCATCGCCGAAGCAGCACGCCGAAGGGTACATGTCGGACGTCCATGAAACCCTGAATATCACCCCGATTTTCGCCATTCCATGACCTCGCAGGTCAAATTGCCCGCGAAGCCGGCGACGGGTCGCGCGCGTGCGCAGCCGGATGATAAACTCCGCATGTTGCGGCCCGGACGAGGCTGGAAAGGGAGTTCTCAATGATCAGGGGCAGGCAGTTGGTTGCGGCCATGCTGGCGGCGGTGGCGGTCGTGGCGTGGGGGAGCGGATCGGCGGATGCCGCGCAATGCGGCAACGGGCCCGGCGGTTTCGAGTCCTGGAAACGGGAGTTCGGCGAGGAGGCCAGGGCCAGGGGCGTCGGCGCCACCGCCGTCGCCGCGCTGATGCAGACGAACTACGCGAGTGCGACCATTGCCGCCGATCGCAGCCAGCACAGCTTCGGCCTGTCGCTCGACCAGTTTCTCGCCAAGCGCGGCGCCTCGACGATCGTCGCCCGGGGCCGTTCACTGAAGCAGTCGCAGGCCGCATTGTTCGCCTCGATCCAGCAGCGGTACGGCGTCCCGCCGGGCCCGCTGATCGCGATCTGGGGCATGGAGACCGGCTTCGGAAGCCAGCGCGGCAACCAGAACATGCTGTCGTCGATCGCAACCCTCGCCTACGATTGCCGCCGGCCCGAGTTTTTCACCGATCAGCTCTATGCGGCGCTGAAGCTGATCGACCGCGGCGCGCTCTCGGCAAGCACCCGCGGGTCGATGCACGGCGAAGTCGGCCAGACCCAGTTCATGCCCAAGAACATCCTGGCCTACGGCACCGGTAATCTCGACGTCGCCGCCAACGCGCTGAGTTCGACGGCCAATTTCTTCAAGGCGCACGGTTGGCGCGCCGGCGCGGGGTATCAGCCGGGCGAGCCGAACTTCGCCGTGATCGAGGCCTGGAACGCCGCGCAGGTCTATCAGAAGGCCATCGCGATCATGGGCCGCCAGATCGATGGCGGAGGGTAGGGGGAGGCGCAATAGTGAGCGTATTGCGCCGACCGGAGTGCGAGCTAATTCCTTTCATCGGCTGCAAGCCGCACGAACTCCCGCTTCATCGCGTTGACCCTCAAGACATAGGCCGCAACGAGATGATCGCCGCAGCGCTCGCCGGCGATCATCCGGAAGTTGCGGCGGGCGAAAGCCGTGGCGGGACCCGCGCCGCAGAGATGGATGAAGGCGGCCAGGTCCTGCCTCTCGCGCGGGCTGGCCTTGACGTCGCCCGCGCGGGCCAGAACCCATGCCACGTTGCGATCCAGATACACGGACGCCAGTTCGGTGGCATGGCTCGGGATCGCGCGGACATAAAGACTGGTGAAGCCGCAACCGGTATCGGTGACCGCGTTGCCCCGGATACAGAACCGCGCGGCCTCGGCGGCGGTCGCATCCAGCATCTGGAACAGGCCGACGGCCGAGGAGGCGGGCTGGTAGATCGCGAACGGATTGAGGCTCCATCGCCAGCGCCAGTAGGTGCGATCCAGCGGATTGCCGGAACTCTCGACCTGCGCCAGTGCGGCCAATAGTTCGGGCGTGATCGTGCTGGTGGAATAGGCGCGGAACAGCGGCCCGTATTGCCGCCACGTCTCGGCCGGCTCCTTGTCGAGCCGGTGGCCGACAAAGAAGAACAGCTCGGTCGGCTTGCGGATCACGTGATAGACGAGGTTCGTCAGCGCGAGGAGGGGAAGCAGGACCGCGATGGCGACGGCGATGCGGATCGCGCGTGGGAGACGCGAGAGTTTCCGTCGCGCCCACAGAACGGGTCGAGTCCTCGCGAGAGCCATTACCGTCCATAACCAATTCACATGTCAAACAGCCAGACAGGCGACCGTCCGCATTCTCGCGGCGCGAAGCGCCCGAGGCGTGCTTGAACGTGTGCCCAGAGAAAGGGCGCAGGCGACCCTCGAGAGAGGGCGCAGGGAAAGCCGGGTGCCCGCTGCACCCGCAGTCCGTGTGCAAAGGTAGAAAGCACACGGGTCGTCACCACAGGTTCACCGGGACACCCCCGGCCTTTCCCTGCGCAATGGTTTTAACGGTTTCCTCCGGGCTCTCCCTGGTGACCGGGCTTGTTTGCCACCATCGCCCCCGAGAAGCTTGCTGCTCGAGAACTTGACGCCAGCGTCGGGGCGTCAGGACCACACGGCTTCGCCGTCCGCAAGCAATGTCATTCGTCTCTTGACATCGCCCGCGTCCACCGCATCCCGTCCCGCGTCCGTGACGATCGCGAGCCGCCCCTCTGGTGGGACGAGACGGCAAGATTTATGCAGGTGATTTGGCTCGGAAGTGAAGGGAGAATATTTTTAGCGCAGGGGCTGGACACTCATTTGCCGATTTGCCCGTCGGGCAAATTGGAAGCAATTGCCGAGCATCGCTTCCGCTCCACCCATCCTGACGCTACGTCCCGATGGCGACGGCATCGAACCGGCGCGACGGGTGAACAAGTTGTTCGGCGCTCTCGACGAGGCGCATTTCCTCCGTGCCGCTGATCGCCGTGCGCTCCAGCACGGCGAAGATGGCGGAGGCGGCGTGGCCGAGCGCGTCCCTCGTATTCGCGCCCTGAACGCGCGCGGCGGCGAACAGCGCGGCAAACAGGTCGCCGGTCCCGGACGGGCTGATCGGAAGCCTCGGGGTGCGCACGCGCCAGCTTTGCGACCGCTCGACGGCGAGCGTCTCGATCTCGCCGTCCGGCGTGTCGGACAATTCGGTGCTGGTGATGACCACCGTCGACGGACCGCGCGCCAGCAGCGTCTGCGCCTGCGCGATCACCTCACCCGATGTCGCGGCCCCGGTCGTGGTCCTGGTCGTCGTCTTGGCCCCGACGAGATACTCGAACTCGAAATGGTTGGGGGTCAGAATGTCGGCGAGCGGGCACAATCGGTCACGCACCAGCGGCGGGATCGCGGCCTCAACGAACAGGCCGCGATCGCGATCGCCCAGCACGGGATCGCAGCAATAGAGCAAAGCGGGGTTGCGTGCCCTGGCGCGCGCGACGAAGTCCGCGACCACGGCGGCAATGTCGGGCGAGCCGAGATAGCCCGACAGGATCATCCGGCAGCCATCGACCGCGCCGCGCTCCTCGATCCCGCGCAGGAGATCGGCGACCAGCTCTGCATCGAGCACCCGGCCGCGGATGGTCGGGTAACCCGGCCGGTTGCTCAACAGCGTGGTCGGCACTGATACGACGTCGATGCCATGCACTCTGCAGCGGAAACACCGCGGCGCTGTTGCCGACATGGCCGTAAGCGACCTGGGACTGGATGGAGATGACGGTCATGGGGATCGATCATCCAAACAGCGCGACATAGATGACGTAGAGCCAGCCCAGGATGCCGTGAATGATCGCCCAAAGGATCGAGTGGTTGTTGGTATAGGAGATCGCGATGGCGAGCGCTGAGCCGAAGCCCACGCCGTATTTCGCGCCCTCCACCCGAACCCCGTAGTATCGATTTCCATTCATGGTGATCCTCCCAGGTTGAAGGCTGGAATTTGTCAGACGCGCAAGCCTACTCCTCGAGGAGGCCTATCAGGAAGAGCGTAGGATGGGTTGAGCCCTTTGCGAAACCCATCACATGAGGAGTTGCTATCGATGGGTATCGCTTCGCTCAACCCATCCTACGAGCTGACATTCCAGAGCCACACACCCGGCGTTCGGTCGCGAGTGTATCGGTGCGGCCGATCAATTGACCATCTTTGTGTCGATTGCCTCTCGTGATGCACATCACGGAGCGCTGGAAGAACGTGATACACTTCACGAAAGCTGGGGAAGGTTTGCGCTACGGGATGGGCCAACGCGGCAGGGATGGTCCCCGCCCGTGAAAACCATCGAAGGAAACTGTGACATGACGACGATCAACCATGAGTTCCGAAATGATGACCGCGTACTAACCACCGAAGAGCTCGACGTAGTGACGGGAGGCAACACCAATACAGCGCTATTGGACAAGGCACTCGTTTACGCTGCAATTGCCCAAATGTACGTCACCACCGTTGTAGTCAGGCAAGCGGCCGGCTTGCATTAGGGTCCAGACTCCGCCTTTGACAATGACCTCACGGATGCCCGGTTTCGTTGCGCGCTTTGGCGCGCGCGACGAAGTCCGCGACCACGGCGGCTATCTCAGGCGAGCCGAGATAGCCCGACAGGATCATCCGGCAGCGAACGACCGCACCGCGCTCCTCGATCCCGCGCAGGAGATCGGCGACCAGAGATGCATCGAGCACCCGTCCGCGGATGGTCGGGTAACCCGGCCGGTTGCTCAACAGCGTGGTCGGCACCGATACGACGTCGATGCCGTGCATCTGCAGCGGAAATACCGCCGCACTGTTGCCGACATGGCCGTAAGCGACCTGGGACTGGATGGAGATGACGGTCATGGGGGGCCGGAAAGAACGGCTGGAATAGTTGAGAAACGGTTTATTCGTGGAGATGTTAGCAGCAGGCGTAGGATGGGTTGAGCTCTTGCGAAATCCATCACGTGATGAATTGCCATCGATGGGTATCGCTTCCGCCTTCGTTCGTTGAGCTACGGCGGACGAGCCGCTCCACCCATCCTACGCGCTGCTGAATTTTTGCACGAGAACGTTCAATCGAGCCTTGGCGCCTGTAGCTGGGATACGTCCGGACTGCGCGAGGACGACCAGTCCATGCAACGCACTCCACAACACCTCGGCCAGAAATTCCGAGCCCTTTCGGTCTGGTCCAAGTGCGGTTACCAACGCGGCGAAGGCGGCACGGAGCGATGGCGGCGTTTCCTCGCTGGCGAATTTGATCTTTGTCGGCAAGACGAACATCGCCTCGTAAACAACCGGCCGCGAACGGGCAAAATCGAGATAGGCGGCACAGACGTTACGCAAAACGTCTGGATTACCGGTGCCGCGCGCCGTTGCCGCTTTCAATCGCGTCGCAAGTTCCTCAAATCCTCTATTGGCCACGGCCGCCATGATGTCGGCCTTGTTCTTGAAATGGCTGTAGAGAACCGGCTGGCTATAGTCGATGAGCCCCGCCAGACGGCGAGTGGTGACAGCGTCCCACCCCTCGGCCTCGGCCAGTTTGAGCGCCGCAGCCAGGATGAGTTCGTAGCGCTCCGCACGCTGGCGCTCTCTGCGGTCCTCGATCGACATCCGCAAATCATAGCACTGAAAGAAAATATGTCAATGCTAGATTTTCGTTGACGATCTGAATCTAGCGCTGCTAGAATATCTGCAACTGAAAGGAGCTCTCAATGATCTTAATCGGAAACGTTCTCTCTGGCCTGATCGCACTCGCAATTATCTTCCTCGGATCGCGCTTTTGGTTTGCGCCGGCTTCGGCGTCGGCCGACTTCGGCATCGCCGGCTCACCACCGCCCTCGACCGGATTTTCAGCGTGGCTGTCGGCGAAAGGCACGCGAGATATCGCATCGGGCCTGTTTGTCATCCTGCTCATGGCCAATGGATCGCCGCGCTTGCTCGGCGAATTCATGCTGGTGGCAAGCCTCATCGCATTTGGCGATATGGCGACAGTCCTTCGCTCGGGAGGAAGCAAGGCGCTCGCCTACGGCATGCATGGTCTGACGGGGCTGGTCATTGTCGCAACGGGCGCGTGTCTCATCGTCGGCATCAGCTGAAACTTCAAACTGAAACCTCAAACAGGAGGCCACCATGCGAACCTTTGAGCTTCGAATATACACGCTGCGCACCCGAGAGACGCTCGATTTCTACGTTTCCACGGTTTATCCGCGCCACCTCCATAACTTTGGATTGTTCGGTGTCGAGGCTCATGGCTTATGGACCCAAAAAGACGATGTAGCGCACCGGGTCTTTGTGTTGGTTTCCTATGCAGAGGGCGACGATCCTGGTGAGGTCGCGCAGCGCTACATACAAAGCCCGGAGGCGACCAACGATGCCAGAGGCTTTGACGTCGCCGACATCCTGGGCGTCGAATCAACGATCCTGGTTCCGTCGGCCAGTTCTCCGCGTTTGCCGACCATCGCGTGAGGTAGCCCGTAGGATGGGTTGAGCTCTTGGCGAAACCCATCAGGTGAGGGAATTGCCATCGATGGGTAT